>NZ_WBMS02000051.1 GCF_008923205.2 Actinomadura physcomitrii
GGCGCGGCGTGGGCGGCCCCGGCCGGGACGGCGGCCTGGGGGGCCGCGGGCGGCGCGGGCAGCGGCGCGCCCGGCGGGGGGACCGGGCCCGGCAGTCCGGGCGCCCCCGGGAAGAACGGCGTCGAGCCCGCCCCCGGGCGCGGTTCGGCGCCGTCCCCGGCGCGGCCCTTCTCGAGCTCGGTCATGATCGCTCCCACTGTTCGGCTGGACGACCCATGGTGTCGGAGAGACGGGCGGGACGTCACGCAGGCCCCCTCCCGCGGGCGCGTCCGCGGGCCCGCCCGCCGGCGCGCCCGCCCGCCGGCGCGCCCGCCCGTCCGCGGGAGGCATCCCGGCTACGTGCCGGCGCTCCGGTCTCTCTATGCTGCTGGTCAGGCCGTGAACAAAAGGAGACCGCCGCCTTGACCGCAGAGCCGGAGAAGCCCGTGGACCAGCAGGGGCGCGACGAGGCGTCCGGCTCGGGCGCCGCGGAGCACCAGTCCCGCCTCGAGGAGGAGAGGGGCGGCGCGGGCGTGCCCGACAACTTCCAGCGGCTGTGGACCCCGCACCGGATGGCCTACATCAAGGGCGAGAACAAGCCCACCGGCCCGGGGGCGGGGGAGGGCTGCCCGTTCTGCGAGATCCCGGCGATGACCGACGAGGAGGGCCTCGTCGTCGCGCGGGGCCGGTCGGTCTTCACCGTCCTCAACCTCTACCCGTACAACTCCGGGCACCTCATGGTCGTCCCGTACCGGCACGTCGCCGACTACGGCGACCTCGACGAGGCGGAGTACACCGAGCTCGCCGTCTTCACCCGCCGCTCGCTCGCCGCGCTGCGCAAGGCCAGCGGCGCGCAGGGGTTCAACGTCGGCATGAACCTCGGGCTGGTCGCCGGTGCCGGGATCGCCGCGCACCTGCACCAGCACGTGGTGCCGCGGTGGGGCGGCGACACCAACTTCATGCCGGTCGTCGGGCACACCCGGGTGCTGCCGCAGCTGCTGCGCGACACCCGGCAGATCCTCGCCGACGCCTGGCCGCAGGACTGACGGCCCCTTCGCGCGAGCGCGGGGGGAGCACGGCATGATGGACGCCATGACGCGACGCGAGCGGCCGGTGCTGGTCTACGACGGCGACTGCGGGTTCTGCACGGCCTCGGTGCGGTTCCTGGAGCGCCGTGTGCCCGTGGACGCCGAGGTCGTCGCGTTCCAGTTCGCCGACCTCGCCGCGCTCGGCACCACGTGGGAGCGGGCCGAGCACGAGGTGCTGTGGGTCGACCGGGCGGGACGCGTCAGCGGCGGGGCGGAGGCGATCGGACGGCTGCTGACGGCGGCCGGCGGCATCTGGCGCGTCCCGGGCGTCGCCATGCGGACGCCGCCGGTGAGCTGGCTCGCGCACGCCGTGTACCGGCTCGTCGCGAACAACCGGCAGCGGATGCCCGGCGGCACCGCCGCCTGCATGCTGCCCGCCGCGCAGCGCCCCGGCGCCCGGAGCTGACCGCCGCCGTCCGGCCCGCCGGGCTTCAGGCCGCCTCGGGCACGGCCACGTCGGCCGCGTCGGCCTTGTCCGCCCGGCCGCCGAGCGCCCGGCGGAGCCCCGAAGGGAGCCGTCCGGTGAGCCGCTCCAGCGGCAGGAACGCCGCCAGCCAGATCGCGTGCGGCAGGAAGTGGATGCTCATCAGCGCGTAGGTGACCGCGTGGAACCCCGCGAAGAACAGCACGAACAGGTACAGCGGCCGGCCGCGCAGGAACAGCAGCGCCGGTGAGCTCGCCTCCGCCAGGAACATGAACCACTGGCTCGCCTTCAGCAGCAGCGGGTAGCCGATGAGGCTGCGCCCGAACGCCGTCCCGCGCCGGCTCAGCGCCCACTGGACCGTCGCCCCGTTCGGCCACTCGGGGAACCCGCCGATCTTCACCTTCGCCCACATGGACAGGAAGTAGGCGGCCACCACCGAGATCTGGATCCCGCGCACCGCCCACGCGGACGCCTCGCACCCGTGCTCGTCGTCGATCCGGGCCCGTCCGACGCTCGGCAGGACGAACAGCGCCACCACGAGCGCCAGGTGGTCGTGGTCGACCTTCCCGTACGACATGCTGATCGTGACCCACCACAGGTACCCGCAGGCGCACACGTAGCCGGTCAGGCGCGGCAGGAACCGGCCCGTCGCCGCGGCGAGCCCGGACGCGAGCGTCACGGCCAGCAGCGCGTACATCGCGGCGGGCGTCGGCGCGGGCAGGTGCAGCAGCCGCCCGATCAGCACCGGCCGGTACAGGTCGGCGGGCAGCCGGGCGTGCGCCAGCGAGCTGCTGGTCAGCAGCAGCATGTCGAACGGCAGGAACGCGTACCCGAGGATCCGCAGCCACGCGACCCGGGCCCGCGGGACCGGCCCGAACCACCAGCGCCCCCACGGGCCGCGCGCGGCGGGCTCCGGCCCGGCGGGACGGACGGGCCGGGGCGCCTCCGGCGTCGCGGCGGCGGTCACCGCACGTCCCAGACGACGCGGTTGACGCGCCTGGTGGACACGACCTCGCCGTGCTGCAGCTTCTTGATCTCCTCTACGACGTAGATCCGGGTGAGCCGCGGGCCGCCGGGATGCAGCCGGTGCTGCCCCTCGGCGATGCCCTGCAGCAGCGACGGGTCGTGGACGATCCGGTCCATCTGCCCCTCGATCTCGGCGCGCTTCATGCCGGTCCCGACGGCGTCGCGGGACAGCTCGACGTGCCGGCCCTCGGCGGTGTCGGCCTCCAGCCAGAACGAGCCGATCGTCCCGCCGTCGTTCTTCACCGAGAACGCGAACTGCGTCATCGGCCCGATGGGGAAGTCGTCGTTGCTTCCGAACGCGCTGGTGAACAGCAGCGCGGCGACGAATGCCGCGCCGGTGAGCGATCGCCAGAACCGTGCGCGGGCGCTCAGGCGGAGGACGGGCGGTTTCACCGGGCAAGCCTAGAGCGCGGCCCGTCGCAGCTGCGACACGGTGACGAAGTCGAAACCGCGGCCGCGCAGCCCGCGGATCATCTCGGGCAGCCGCTCGATCGCGGTCCTGCGGCTCGCGGCGCCGACGTCGTGCGCGAGGACGATGGTGCCGGGCCGGACGTTGTCGACGACCGCGGCGACCATCTCGTCCGGCCGGCGGCCGAGCGCCCTGTCCTGCACCAGCAGCGACCACAGCACGAGTTCGTAGCCGTGCTGCGCGGCGACGTGCAGGGTGGTGCCGCCGAGCCGGCCCCACGGCGGCCGCAGCAGCGCCGGTGCGCGCCCGGTGACCTGCTCGATGGTCTGGTGCGTGCGGTGGATGGAGCGGTAGGCGTGCGCGAAGCTCATCCTGGACAGGTCGTCGTGCTTCCAGGTGTGGTTGCCGACCTCGTGCCGGCCGAGCCGGCCCGCGACGAGGCGGGCGTTGCGGGCGAGCCGGCTGCCGACCATGAAGAACGTCGCCGGCACCTTCGCCTCGTCGAGCGCGTCGAGCGCCTGCGGGGTCCAGCGCTCCATCGGCCCGTCGTCGAAGGTCAGCGCGACCAGCCGGCGGCGGGTGTGCACCGCCCACACGACGTCGACCTGCCGGTCGGGAGGCTGCCAGGAGTCGACGGACGCGGCGGACGCGGGGGTCGGCGGGTCCTCGCGGCGCCATGCCTGCTCGGTGGCGAACCCCGCGCCGCCGGCGAGCAGCCCGCCGGCCGCGAGGCCGAGGCCGCGGATGATGTTGCGGCGCCCGGGCCGGGCGGGCCGCCGGTCTTCCCCCGTGTCGTTCATGGCGCAGTAAGAATTTCACGCCGCGAACCGCCCGCCATCGCCCGAGATGCCGAAATCGGAGTCACCCTCAGGGATGAGGCCGCGCCGCCATCCGGACGACTCCGGAAGGATCAGCGAACGTGCCCCGGACGGTGCGGCCGCGAGGGCGGGCGGGGCGGGCGCCGGCCTGCGCCCGCCCCGCCCGCGGCGCGCTGCCGTGCGCTAGTCGTGCGCCGCCTCGGCCTTCGCGACCTTGTCCGCCAGATGCGAGGGAAGCGGCTCGTACCGCAGGAACGTCCGGTCGAACGTGCCGGTGCCCTGCGACATCGACCGCAGGTCGATCGCGTACCGGACGATCTCCAGCTGCGGCACCTCCGCCTTGATCATCGTCCGGCCGCCCGGCACCGCCTGCGAGCCGAGCACCCGGCCGCGCCGCGAGGTGAGGTCGGACATCACCGGCCCCACGTACTCGTCGGCGATCAGCACGCTCACCTCGTCCACCGGCTCCAGCAGCAGCACCGGCACCTGCCCGGCGGCGTCCTTCAGCGCGAGCGCGCCGGCGGCCTGGAAGGCCATGTCGGAGGAGTCCACCGAGTGCGCCTTGCCGTCGTACAGCGTGACCTTGACGTCGACCAGCGGGTATCCGGCGGACACGCCGCGCTCCATCTGCTGCCGGACGCCCTTCTCGACCGACGGGATGAACTGCCGCGGCACCACCCCGCCGACGATCTTGTCGACGAACTCGAAGCCCTCGCCGGACGGCAGCGGCTCCACCTCGATGTGGCAGATGCCGTACTGGCCGTGGCCGCCGCTCTGCTTGACGTGCCGGCCGAGCCCCTTGGCGGACCCGCCGAACGTCTCGCGCAGCGGCACCCGCAGCTCGACCCGCTCCACCTCGACGCCGTACCGGGCGCTGAGCCGGTCGATGAGGACGTCGGCGTGCGCCTCGCCCATGCACCACAGCACCAGCTGCCGCGTCTCGGCGTTGTTCTCCAGCCGCAGCGTCGGGTCCTCGGCGACCAGCCGGCCGAGCGCCTGGCCGAGCTTGTCCTCGTCGGCCTTGGACTTGGCGCGGATCGCCACGGGCAGCAGCGGGTCCGGCATCGTCCACGGCGCCATCACCATCGGCGACGACGGGTCGGACAGCGTGTCGCCGGTCTCGGCGCGCGAGAGCTTCGCGACCGCGCAGATGTCCCCGGCGCCGCACGAGGCGACCGTCCGCTGCGTCTTGCCGAGCGGGGAGGTGAGGGCGCCCACCCGTTCGTCGACGTCGTGGTCCTCGTGCCCGCGCTCCTGCATGCCGTGCCCGGACACGTGCACGGTGGTGTCGGGGCGCAGCGTCCCGGAGAACACCCGGACCAGCGAGATCCGCCCGACGTACGGGTCGGACGTGGTCTTGACCACCTCGGCGACCAGCGGCCCGTCGGGGTCGCAGCCGATCTCCCTCGGCGGCCCGCCCTCGACCGGCGTCACCGGGGGGATGCCGTGCTCGAGGGGCGAGGGGAACGCCTGGGTGACGACCTCCAGCAGCTCCAGCATCCCGACGACCGGCCCGGGGCGGTCGCCGTGCGGCACCGACGTGGCGAGCACCGGGTAGAAGCTGCCGCGCGCCACCGCGGTCTCCAGGTCCTCGATGAGCGCCTTGACGTCGATCTCCTCGCCGGACAGGTACCGGTCCATGAGGGTCTCGTCCTCGCTCTCCTGGATGATCCCCTCGATCAGCGACGCGCGCTGCTCGGAGATCTGCTCCAGGTACTCCGGGTCGGGCGCGCACTCGGTGCGCTCGCCGGTGGAGTAGTCCAGGCAGCGCTGCGTGAGCAGCCCGATCAGGCCCTTCAGCCCGTCGCCGTCCGCCGCCGGGAAGTACAGCGGGAGCACGCCCTCGCCGAAGGCGTCCTGGCAGCTCAGCACCACGTCGTCGAAGTCGCCGCGCTGCTGGTCGATCTTGGTGATGACGACCGCGCGGGGCATCCCGACCCGGGCGCACTCGTCCCAGATCATCCGGGTGAGGCCGTCGATCCCGTCCACCGCCGAGATCACGAACAGCGCCGCGTCGGCGGCGCGCAGCCCGGCCCGCAGGTCGCCGACGAAGTCGGCGTAGCCGGGGGTGTCGATGAGGTTGACCTTGATGTCGCCGTGCGTGAGCGGGGCGAGCGCGAGGTTGACCGAGCGCTGCTGGCGGACCTCGACGTCGTCGAAGTCGCTGACCGTGGTGCCCTCCTCGACCCGGCCGGCCCGCTGCAGCGTGCCCGCCGCCGTCAGCAGCGCCTCCACGAGCGTGGTCTTTCCCGCCCCCGAATGGCCGACCAGCGCGACGTTGCGCACCCTGTCGCACCCGCCGGCCTCCGGTGCCCTGCCGGGGGCTCCCGGGTGTCCTCCCTTGTCCGCCATGACTACCTCCTCGGACGGGCCTCCTCGCGGGGGCCCGCGTCGGCTGGGGCCCGGCCCGGAGGGGCCCGGCCCTGACGTCCGAGTGCGGCGTCCTCGTCCAACGTGCGTGACCGACGTCACACCCGTGTCAACACCCTTTCCCGTGAGCGGCGGGATCACAAGGGGTGAACGGCAAACAACGTGCTTCTGTCCGCCGCACGGGGCCGCAAACCCGGGCCTGACCGCGTCCGGTCGGCGGCGGCACTACGATCGGACGCGCCAACGGCGGCCCCTGGCCGATGCCGGCGGCCCTTCATCCGGCAGCACGAGAACGGACGGCGATGCTCAACAGAATCAGGCCCGCGCTGGGGCGCGTCCTGACGCCCATCGGACGGACGGTCGCGCGGACCGGGGTGTCGCCCAACGCCATCACGGTCATCGGCACCGCCGGCGTCGCCGCCGGCGCGCTCGTGCTGTTCCCGCGCGGGGAGTTCTTCTGGGGCACGATGGTGATCACCGCGTTCGTGCTGTTCGACATGCTCGACGGCGCGGTCGCCCGGGTCACCGGCAAGATCTCCAAGTTCGGCGCGTTCCTGGACTCCACCATGGACCGGGTCGCGGACGCGGCGATCTTCTCCGGGCTGATGATCGGGCTGTACCGGGACGGGCAGCACGGCCTCGCCGGCGTCGCCCTGTACTGCCTCGTCGCCGGGGTCGTCGTGTCCTACGCCAAGGCCCGCGCCGAGGGCCTCGGGTACACCTGCAACGTGGGCATCGCCGAGCGTGCCGAACGCCTGATCGTCGCCCTGGTCGCGGCCGGGTTCGACGGCCTCGGTGTGCCCTACGTCCTGGCAGTCGCGCTGTGGGCGCTGGCGGTGCTCAGCACCGTCACCGTCGGGCAGCGGTTCGCGACGGTGTACGCCCAGGCGAAGGACGACCCCGCGCCGAAGCCCGCCGCGTCCGCGCCCGCCTCGGGGCCGGCCTCCGGGCCCGGCGCGTCCGCCGCCGGGAACGAAGAGGACGAGGAGAACGGCGAGAAGGCGCACGCGAAGGCGGGCCCGCCGCCGCGCCGGTGACCCCGCCGCGCGGTGACCGGCCGCGCCGAACGCCGTACCCGTGACCGGGCCGCGCCGCCGACCGGGCGGCGCCCGGCCCAGGAGGGAGCCGTGCCCGTGACCGCGCCCGCAGGCGGCTCCGCGCCCGCGTCGCTGCGCGACGAGGTGATGGACGCCGCCTACGCGCTCGGCTGGACGGTCGTCCGCAAGATGCCCGAGGGCGCCGCCCGGCTGGTGTTCACCGCGGTCGCCGACCGCGCCTGGCAGGCCAACGGCGGCGGCGTCCGGCAGCTCGAGCGCAACCTGTGCCGCGTCCTCGGCAAGGACGCCGTGGACGACGAGGTCCGCGTGCTCAGCAAGCGCGTGCTGCGCTCCTACGCCCGCTACTGGCTCGAGGTGTTCCGGCTGCCGGAGTACGGCCGGGACCGGATCGTCGGCCGGATGCGGGTCACCGGCGAGAAGAAGATCTTCTCGAACCTGGAGGCCGGCCGCGGCGTGATCCTTGCGCTGCCGCACATGGGCAACTACGAGCACGCCGGCGCCTGGCTCGCCGCCCGCGGGCACCCGTTCACCACCGTCGCCGAGCGGCTCAGGCCCGAGTCGCTGTTCGACCGGTTCGTGGAGTTCCGCGAGAGCCTCGGCATGGAGGTCCTCGCGCACACCGGCGCGTCGGCGTTCGGCCGGATGGCGCAGCGGCTGCGCGCCGGGCGGCCCGTCTGCCTGGTCGTCGACCGCGACCTCACCGCGAGCGGCGTCGACGTGGAGTTCTTCGGCGCCACCGCGCGGATGCCCGCCGTTTCCGCGGCGCTGGCGCTGCAGACGGGCGCAGCCCTCATTCCCGTGACACTCTGGTACGAGGGGAAGTACTGGGCGGCGCGCGTCCACGGAGAGGTCCCGGTCCCGGACGAGGGCGCCAGGCGGGAGAAGATCCAGACCATGACGCAGGAGATCGCGCGGGTCTTCGAGGCGGGCATCGCCGCCCATCCGGAGGACTGGCACATGCTGCAGAAGGTTTGGGTGGACGACCTGGACCCGGCCGGGCCGGGCGGGGCGTCCCGGTGAACGTCGGCATCGTCTGCCCCTACACCTGGAACGTCCCGGGCGGCGTCCAGCAGCACATCCGCGACCTCGCCGAGGCGCTGATCGCGCTCGGGCACCGGGTGTCGGTGATCACGCCCGCCGACGACGACGCCGACCTGCCGCCCTACGCCGTGCCGGCGGGGCGCGCCGTCCCCGTCCCCTACAACGGGTCGGTGGCGCGGCTGGCGTTCGGGTTCCTGTCGTCGGCGCGGGTGCGCCGGTGGATCAACGAGGGCGGCTTCGACGTCCTGCACGTCCACGAGCCCGCCGCGCCGTCGCTCGGCCTGCTGGCCTGCTGGGCGGCGGACGGGCCGATCGTCGGCACCTTCCACGCCTCCTACCAGCGGTCCCGCGCGCTGTCGGTGACCGCGCCGATCCTGCGCAGCGCGCTGGAGAAGATCAACGGCCGGATCGCGGTGTCGGAGGCGGCCCGCACCAGCCTGGTCGAGCACCTCGGCGGCGACGCGGTGCTGATCCCGAACGGGGTCGCCACCGAGCGGTACGCGATGGCCGCCCCGCTGCCGGGCTGGCGCGGGCGCGCCGGCGGGCCGGGCGGCGGCGAGGCGCTCGGCTTCCTCGGCCGGATGGACGAGCCGCGCAAGGGCCTGCCGGTGCTGCTGCGCGCGTTCGAGATCCTCGGCCGCCGCCGCCCGGGGCTGCGGCTGCTGCTCGCCGGGCCCGGCGACGCCGGCGACGTGGCCGCCCGCGTCACCCCGGAGCTGCGCGACCGGGTGGCCGTGCTCGGCATGGTGAGCGAGGAGGACAAGATCCGGGTCTACCACTCGGTGGACGCGTTCGTCGCGCCGAACCTCGGCGGCGAGAGCTTCGGCATCGTGCTCGCCGAGGCGATGTCGGCGGGCGCGCCGATCCTCGCCAGCGACATCGAGGCGTTCGACCGGGTGCTGCTCGGCGGCCGCGCGGGGGCGCTGTTCCCGGCGGGCGACCACGAGGCGCTCGCCGCCGCGGCCGCCGCGCTGCTGGACGACCCGGCCCGGCGCAAGCAGTTGTCCGCGGAGGCCCGCGCCGCCGTCCGCGCCTACGACTGGTCGTCGGTGGCCCGCGACGTGCTGCGGGTCTACGAGACGGTCGCGTACGCGGGCGCCGGCGTCGTCGAGTCCGGCGCCGGCGCCTGAGGGACGGCCCGATGCTCTACCACTGGATCATCGACGTGCTGTTCTGGGTCGCCGTCGTGTTCCTCGTCGGGGTGTACGTGTCGTGGCGCGCCACCCGGCTGGACCGGCTGCACGTCCGCGTCGAGACAGCCCGCGCCGCGCTGGACGCCGCGCTGGTGCGGCGGGCCGCCGCGGCGCTGGAGCTCGCGGCGTCCCGGCTGCTGGACCCGGCCGCGAGCCTGGTGCTGGCGACCGCCGCCCACGAGGCCCGGACCGCCGACGCCGACAACCGCGAGTTCGCCGAGAGCGATCTCTCGCGCGCGCTGCGCGCCGTGGCCGACCAGCCGGACTTCGCCGGCACGGTCGCGGGGGAGGGCGGCGATGGCGCCGACGTGCTGGAGGAGCTGTCCTCGTCGGCGGCGAAGGTCGCTTACGCGCGCCGCTTCTACAACGACGCCGTCGCGCAGGCGCGCGCCGCGCGCCGCAAGCCGCTGATCCGCGTCCTGCCGCTGGCCGGCCGCGCGGCGCTGCCGGACTTCTTCGAGATCGACGACGACCCGCCGGGCGTCTGACACCACCCGCGGCCCGGCCCGCCGCACCGCCGAATTGATCGCGTCGGCACCCCCGAGTTGATCGCTCCGGGCCCGTCGCCGCGTACAGCGGACCGGGCGAACGCATCGATTCCGTTCGCTACCCTCGGGCAGATCGCCGCAAAGGGAGGGTTATGCGACACGCGTGGCACAGGACGGCACGGGGCCGGGCGGTCGTCGGGCTCGGCGCCGCCGTGCTCGGCGCGGCCCTCGGGGCCTGTTCCGGCTCGCACGGTGCCGGCACCGCGGCACCGCCGAGCGCGCACGGCGGCGCGTCCTCCGGCGCCCCCTCCGGGACCCCCGCGCCGGCGACGCACCCGTTCACCGGCGGCACCACGGGGCTGCACAACCCCGTCCTCGCCGTGAAGATCGAGAACACGAGGCCCGCGCTGCCGCAGGCGGGGGTGCCGGCCGCCGACATCGTCTACGTCGAGCAGGTGGAGGGCGGCGAGACCCGGCTGATGGCGGTCTACTCGTCCAAGCTGCCGAAGCGGGTCGGGCCGGTCCGCAGCGCCCGCATCTCCGACCTGCACATCCTCCCGCAGTTCGGGCATCCCGCCTTCGCCTTCTCCGGCGTGCAGAGCAAGATGAAGAAGTACATCCGCGAGGCGCCGGTGTACGACATCTCCCAGGAGAACGCCGGATCCGCCTACTCCCGCTCCAGCGCCCGGCAGATCCCCTATAACCTCTACGGCGACCCGAAGGCGCTGCTCAAGCACGCGCCCAAGGCGTCCGCGCCGCGCGACATCGGCTTCCGCTTCGGCCCCGCGCCCGAGGGCGGCAGGCCGACCGCCTCGTTCACCGCGAAATGGCCGGCGGCGACGATGGGCTTCACCTGGTCGGCCAAGCAGAAGCGGTGGCTCGCCAGCTGGGGCGGCAAGCCCGATGTCGCGGCCGAAGGCGGACGGCTCGGCGGCGCGACGATCGTCGTCCAGTACGCCAGGACGACCCGGTCCAAGTTCCACGACTTCCTCGGCAGCTACACCCCGCTGATCCAGACGACCGGCACCGGCCGCGCCACCGTGCTGCGCGACGGCAAGGCCTACGACGCCGAGTGGTCGCGCCCCTCGGAGACCTCCGGCACCACCTACACCACCGCCGGCGGCAAGCCGATGACGTTCGCGCGCGGACAGGTCTGGGTGGTCCTGGTGAACGACGGCAAGCCCCACATTCCATAGCGCCGCGGGCGGCCGGTCAACGGCCAATTCCCGCCCATTGGCCTGCCCCCGCGGCGGCGTCGAAAGGCCCCGCTAGCAGGCAATATCATGGAGGCGAACTGTCGTCCGCGCACGTGAGGAATGCCCGTGTCCACTTTGAATTCCGCCCCGGAGAACGCGCCCGAGACCGGCACCGCCCGCGTCAAGCGCGGCATGGCGGAGATGCTCAAGGGCGGCGTGATCATGGACGTCGTCACCCCCGAGCAGGCGAAGATCGCCGAGGACGCCGGTGCCGTCGCGGTGATGGCCCTGGAGCGGGTGCCCGCCGACATCCGCGCCGAGGGCGGCATCTCCCGGATGAGCGACCCCGACATGATCGACGGCATCATCGGCGCGGTGTCGATCCCGGTCATGGCCAAGGCCCGCATCGGCCACTTCGTCGAGGCGCAGGTCCTGCAGGCCCTCGGCGTCGACTACGTCGACGAGTCCGAGGTGCTCACCCCGGCCGACTACGAGAACCACATCGACAAGTGGGCGTTCACCGTCCCGTTCGTGTGCGGCGCCACCAACCTCGGCGAGGCGCTGCGCCGCATCACCGAGGGCGCGGCCATGATCCGCTCCAAGGGCGAGGCCGGCACGGGCGACGTGTCGAACGCCACCACCCACATGCGGCAGATCCGGCAGGAGATCCGCCGCCTGCAGTCGCTGCCCGAGGACGAGCTGTACGTCGCCGCCAAGGAGCTCCAGGCGCCCTACGAGCTGGTCAAGGAGGTCGCGCAGGCCGGCAAGCTGCCCGTTGTGCTGTTCACCGCCGGCGGCATCGCCACCCCCGCGGACGCCGCGATGATGATGCAGCTCGGCGCCGAGGGCGTGTTCGTCGGCTCCGGGATCTTCAAGTCCGGCAACCCGGCCCAGCGCGCCGAGGCGATCGTCAAGGCCACCACCTTCCACGACGACCCCGGCGTGATCGCCAAGGTGTCCCGCGGCCTCGGCGACGCCATGGTCGGCATCAACGTCGCCTCCCTGGGCGAGGACCAGAAGTTCGCCCACCGCGGCTGGTGAACCCCGGCGGCGCCCGCACCGCGCCGCCCGCCCGGCCCGATGACCGGGTGGTCAGGCGGGTGGGCCCCTCCCCGGCGCGGCGCCGGAGCCATTACGCTTGCGGCGCGGCCGGTGAGGGGCCGGGTCGCCGGGGCGGGCCCCCCGGAGACCGGGCGTCCCTGCGCGGTGCCCGGCCGCGGGAGGGGAGAGCATGGCTTGGTCCGTCGCGCTGGCGTGCGCGAGCGCGGGTGAACCCACCGAGGTGTTCCGGCCGGGCCTCGTGCCCGACCCCGCCGAGGCCGCGCGGATCGCGCGCGGCCTCTACCCGGCGGCCACCCTCACCGAGACCGGCGACACCGTCCTGGACTTCGCGCTCTGGCCGTACGAGGACGAGCTGTTCGTCGGCGCGTTCGAGCGCGCACTGCTGCTGTGCGACCGGCGGCTGTTCTGCCTGGACGACGACGCCCGCCGGATCGCCGACACCGCGGCCGCCGCGCTGCCCGGCGCGTCCTGCGGCGTGCTGGTCCTGCACACGGTCATCCGCGGCTGCTGGTTCCGCTGGTACACCGGCGGCGAGCTGCTCCGCGACGTGTTCGTCACCGCGGAGGACGGCGTCGTCGTCGACCAGGGCGAGCGGCTCCCCGCCGAGCGGCCGTTCTGGCGGGCCATCGACGCGGGCGCCCCGGACGTCCCGCTCCCGTTCGACCACGAGGAGTTCGGGCTCGCGCTCGCCGCGGCCCACATGTTCGGGCGCGGCATCGCCGACCGCGGCAAGGACGGCTTCCTGCCGCTGGAGCTCCCGCTCCGCCGCTTCAAGCACGCGTAGTTCCCGCAGGCCCGGCCCGGGCCCTCGCCTGGCGGCTCGGACCCCGACCGGCGGCACCTCGGGGAAGAGCCCCTGCGTCCCGCCGCGTTGTAAGGGATGTCCACGGTTCCGCCCATACGCGCTATCCCCGAGAGGTTCAGCCACGTGACTTCCGCCGTACCGACGATCGGCGTCCTCGCCCTCCAGGGCGACGTGCGCGAGCACGCCCGTGCCCTCGAGCAGGCCGGCGCGCGCACCCTGAACGTGCGGCGCGCCGAGGAGCTCGACCAGGTGGACGGGCTCGTCCTGCCGGGCGGGGAGTCCACCACCATGTGGCGGCTGGCGCGCGCGTTCGAGCTGCTGGAGCCGCTGCGCAAGCGGATCGAGGCGGGGCTGCCCGCCTACGGCTCCTGCGCCGGCATGATCATGCTCGCGGACCGGATCCGGGACGGCGTCGCGGGCCAGGAGACCGTCGGCGGCATCGACATGACCGTGCGGCGCAACGCGTTCGGCCGGCAGGTCGACTCGTTCGAGTCGAACGTCCCGCTGACCGGTATGGGGGACACGCCGTACCACGCCGTTTTCATCCGCGCACCCTGGGTGGAGTCCGTCGGCGACGCCGTCGAGGTCCTCGGACGCGCCGAGAGCGGCCCGAACGCCGGTAGGATCGTCGCCGTCCGCCAGGGTCGCCTCATGGCGACCTCCTTCCACCCGGAGCTGACGGGCGACTTCCGCGTGCACCACTACTTCGCCGATCTGGTGCGCCGGGCGATGCGCAAGGAGGATTGACTGAATGTCCGGCCATTCCAAATGGGCGACGACCAAGCACAAGAAGGCGGCCCTCGACGCCAAGCGGGGCAAGCTCTTCGCCAAGCTGATCAAGAACATCGAGGTGGCGGCCCGCACGGGCGGCGGCGACCCCGACGCCAACCCCACCCTCTACGACGCCATCTACAAGGCGAAGAAGAACTCCGTCCCCAACGACAACATCGAGCGCGCGCGCAAGCGCGGCGCCGGCGAGGAGGCCGGAGGCGCCGACTGGCAGAACATCACCTACGAGGGCTACGCCCCGGGCGGTGTCGCCGTGCTGATCGAGTGCCTGACCGACAACCGCAACCGCGCCGCCTCCGAGGTCCGGGTGGCCCTCACCCGCAACGGCGGCTCCCTCGCCGACCCCGGCTCGGTGTCGTACATGTTCAACCGCAAGGGCGTCGTGATCGTCCCGAAGGCGGGCACCAGCGAGGACGACGTGATGATGGCCGTCCTCGACGCCGGCGCGGAGGAGGTCAACGAGCTCGACGAGGAGAACTTCGAGGTCGTCAGCGAGGCCGGCGACCTCGTCGCGGTCCGCACCGCGCTGGTCGAGGCCGGGATCGACTACGAGTCGGCCGAGAGCAAGTTCCTGCCGAGCGTGACCGTCCCGCTCGACGAGGACAACGCCAAGAAGGTCTTCCGGCTGCTGGACGCCCTCGAGGACTCCGACGACGTCCAGGACGTCTACGCCAACTTCGACGTCTCCGACGAGGTCATGGAGAAGATCGACGCCTGAGCCGCGCCGCGTGCCGTGAACGCCGCCGCCGCCCACGAGGGCGCGGCGGCGTTCGGCGCTCCGGGGCGCCCGCGCGATGGTCTACGGTCGGGATCATGGAGATCCGCGCGCTCGCCCCCGAGGAGATGGAAGCCACCCGCGACATCCGCGCCCGTGCCTTCGGGCCGCTGACGGACGCGGAGTGGGAGGGCACGCTGCGCCGCACCGCGCCGGTGCTGGCGGCGGGACGGCAGTTCGCGGGTTTCGACGGCGACCGGATCGTGGCGACCGGCCGCATCCACGACATGATCCAGTGGTGGCACGGGCGGGCGGTCTCCATGGGCGGCATCGGCGGGATCACGGTCGCGCCCGAGGAGCGCGGGCGCGGGCTCGGACGCCGCCTCATGACCGAGATGCTCGAGCGCTGCGCCGGGTTCGGGCACGCCGTGTCGATGCTGTACCCGGCGACGACGCGGATCTACCGGTCGCTCGGCTGGGAGCACGCCGGCGCCCAGCACGAGATCGAGCTCCCGGCGGAGGCGCTGCGCGGCATCGCCGCCGAGCGGGTGCCGGTCCGCCGCGCCGGGCCCGGGGACGCGGCGGAGGTCGCGGCGGTGATCGGCCGCGTCCACGCATCGGCCCGCGACTGCGGGCCCATCGGCTGGCACGGGTCGATGTGGCCGGGCTTCCTCGACGACCGCGACGGGTACTGCTACCTGGCCGAGGACGGGTTCCTCGCCTATCGCTGGGCCGAGGGGAACACGGCGCTGGAGGTCGTCCGGGCGGTGGCGGCCTCCGAGCGGACGCTGCGCGCGCTCTGGGCCATCGTGGGCTCCGGCTCCTCGACGGCCTCGACGGTGAAGGCCTGCGTCTCGCCCATGGACCCGGTCCTGTGGCTGCCGGGCGAGCGCGAGAAGGAGTCCGTCGGCCGCAAGCAGTGGATGCTGCGGGTCGTGGACGCGCCCGCCGCGATCGAGGCGCGCGGCTACCCCGAGGGCGTCGCCGTCGCGGTCCCGCTGGAGATCGACGACCCGCAGCGGCCGGGGAACTCGGGCCACTGGCGGCTGGAGGTCAAGGACGGCGAGGGCCGGCTGGAACGCTCCGGCGAGGACGCCGCCGCCGTCCGCATGGGCGCGCGGGGCCTGTCCGCCCTCTACGCGGGCGTACCGGTCTCCACCCTGCGCCGCGTCGGCCTGCTCGCGGGCGGGGACGCGGGGGCGCTCTCCGCCGCGTTCGCGGCCACCCCGTACTCCCTCGACTACTTCTAGACCCCCTCGACGACCTTCTGGCGGGACACGCCCGCCGCACGCGAGCGATGTCATCCTGAGTTGGTAGCGTGTTCGGCCGAACAGATGATCGAAGGAGCGGCCGTGCGGGTGATGGGGGTGGACCCCGGGCTCACCCGGTGCGGGGTGGGGGTCGTCGAGGGCGCGCCCGGCAAACGGCTCCACCTGGTGCACGTGTCGGTGGTGCGGACCGACGCCGCCGAGGACCACGCCCTGCGGCTCCTCGGCGTCGAGCGGGGGATCGAGGCGCTGATGGACGAGCTGCGGCCGGACGCCGTCGCCGTCGAGCGGGTGTTCTCCCAGCACAACGTCCGCACCGTGATGGGCACCGCGCAGGCCGCCGGCATCGCGATGCTGGCCGCCGCCCGCCGCGGCCTGCCGGTCGCCCTGCACACCCCGAGCGAGGCCAAGGCCGCCGTCACCGGCAACGGCCGCGCCGACAAGGCGCAGGTGACGGCGATGGTCACCCGGCTGCTGAGCCTGGAGACCGCGCCGAGGCCCGCGGACGCGGCCGACGCGCTCGCCCTGGCGATCTGCCATGTGTGGCGCGGCAGCGCTCAGCGGCGGCTCGCGCGGGCGCAGGTCTCGCGGATCGAGCAGGCGGCGCGCGCCGAGCGCGAGCGCCTCGCCGCCCGCAACGGCACCGCCCCCGGCGGCCCGAGCAGAGGAGGAAGCGTCCAGTGATCGCCTTCGTCAGCGGCCGGGTGGCCGCCGCCGGGCCGGACGGCGCGGTGATCGACGTGCACGGCGTCGGCCTCGCCGTGCAGTGCACGCCCGCCACGCTCGCCGGGCTGCGGGTCGGCGACGAGGCGACGGTGCCGACCTCGCTGGTCGTCCGGGAGGACTCGCTGACCCTCTTCGGGTTCGCCGACGACGACGAGCGGACGGTGTTCGAGCTGCTGCAGACCGCCAGCGGCGTCGGCCCCCGCCTCGCCCTCGCGATGCTCGCCGTGCACACCCCGAACGCGCTGCGCCGCGCCGTCGCCACCGAGGATCTGACCGCGCTGACCAAGGTGCCGGGCATCGGGAAGAAGGGCGCCCAGCGGATCGTGCTGGAGCTGAAGGACCGGCTCGGCGGCCCGGTCGGCGACGGCGCCGCCGAGGTGCGCGCGCCCGCCGCGGCCGAGGCGTGGCGCGCGCAGGTCCAGATGGGCCTGATCAACCTGGGCTGGTCCGCCAAGGACGCCGACGCGGCCGTCGACGCCGTCGCCGCCGACCTCGACGGCGCCGAGGCGCCCCCGGTCGCGGCGCTGCTGAAGTCCGCGCTCAAGAAGCTCGCCAAGTGACGCACCCGGGCGGAGGCGAGGCGATGAGCGGCGAGGGCGAGCGGCTGGTCTCGGCGGACGCGGAGGGCGCCGAGGAGCAGGTGATCGAGGCGGCGCTACGGCCGAAGCGGCTCGACGACTTCGTCGGGCAGGAACGGGTCCGCGAGCAGCTGTCGCTGGTGCTGCGCGGGGCGCTGCGGCGCGGCCGCACGCCCGACCACGTGCTGCTGTCCGGCGGCCCGGGGCTCGGCAAGACGACCCTCGCCATGATCATCGCGGCGGAGCTGGGGCAGCCGCTGCGGATCTCCTCCGGCCCCGCGATCGAGCGCGCCGGGGACCTGGCGGCGGTGCTGTCCACCCTCGCCGAGGGCGAGGTGCTGTTCCTCGACGAGATCCACCGGCTGGCGCGGCCCGCCGAGGAGATGCTCTACATGGCGATGGAGGACTTCCGGGTCGACGTCGTCGTGGGCAAGGGGCCGGGCGCGACCGCGATCCCCCTCGACATCGCGCCGTTCACGCTCGTCGGCGCGACGACCCGGGCGGGCATGCTGCCGGGGCCGCTGCGCGACCGGTTCGGGTTCGTCGCGCACATGGACTTCTACGAGCCCGCCGAGCTGGAGGTGATCGTCCGGCGGTCGGCGCGGCTGCTGGACGTGGAGATCACCGACGACGGCGCCGCCGAGGTCGCCGGGCGCTCCCGGGGGACGCCCCGGATCGCCAACCGGCTGCTGCGCCGCGTCCGCGACTACGCCGAGGTCCGCGCGGACGGCGTGATCACCCGGGACCTGGCGCGGGCCGCGCTGAAACTCTACGAGGTGGACGAGCGCGGCCTGGACCGGCTCGACCGCGCCGTCCTCGCGTCCCTGCTGCGCAAGTTCGGCGGGGGGCCGGTGGGGCTGTCGACGCTGGCGGTGTCGGTGGGGGAGGAGCCCGAGACGGTGGAGGTCGTCGCCGAGCCGTTCCTCGTCCGGCAGGGGCTGCTGGCCCGCACGCCCCGCGGGCGCATCGCGACGCCCGCCGCGTGGGCGCATCTCGGCCTCGCCCAGCCGGCCGCGTCGCCGATGGCCGGTACGCTGTTCGAGGTGGACGACGGCGCCGAGCGGCCCGATTAGTGATCATGTTGTAACGGGATGGGAACTTCCCGGCGCCGCGGGTCGTCACGTCGTTGCCGGGGTCTCGCGTACTCTCTAGACTCCGGGACTTGGTTCCACCGTCTCCAGCCCGCGTTCCCCATGGGGTGGCCGATCCGGTCACAGGCTGGGCAAACCACATCGGAAGGATGCCCCAGTAATGGGCAGCGACATGATTTTGGCGGCTTCGTCCGGCGGCAGCGGGGGCTTCAACCTGCTGCTGCTGCTCGCCGTCCCCGTGGTGTTCTACTTCCTGCTCATCCGGCCGCAGAGCAAGCGGCGCAAGGAGCAGATGCAGATGCAGAGCGCCATGGAACCGGGTGCCCGGGTGCTGACCACCAGCGGCATCCGCGCCACCGTGGTCTCGGTCGACGACGACGGCCTCCTGCTGGAGATCGCGCCGGGCGTCGAGGTCCACTTCGTCAAGCAGGCCGTCATGCAGGTCCTCAAGGACGACGAGCCCGAGGAGCTGGACGACGAGGCCGACGACGACGAGCTCGAGGCGGACGAGGACGGCGAGCGCGTCGACCTGTCCAAGGACGAGCCGGCCGAGGTGGACCTGTCCAAGGACGCCGACGGCGCCGCGGACGCGGCGGGCCTCGGCGACGAGGACGAGGACGCGGAGTCCAAGCCCAAGGCGAAGGCCAAGGCCGGGGAGAAGCCCTCGGCCTGACGCGCCGCCGGCAACGACTCAAGGACGGGAAGAAAACGACCAGTGGCCTCGCCTAGCAACGTTCCCAAGCCCGGGCGCACGCTCTTCGCCCTCTTCGCGGTCATCGCGATCCTGGCCGGCGTCGCGCTCCTGCAGGGGCAGACCAAGCCGAAGCTCGGCCTGGACCTGGCGGGCGGGACGACCGTCACGCTCACCGCCAAGACCGAGAAGGGCAAGAACCCGCCGTCGGGCCTGATGGACCAGGCCGTCAAGATCATGACGCAGCGGGTCAACGGTCTGGGCGTGTCCGACGCCGAGGTCGCCAAGCAGGGCAGCAACAACATCGTGGTGAACGTGCCCGGCGAGGGGCAGAGCCGCGTCGTGGGGCTGATCGGCACGACCGCGAAGCTGCAGTTCCGGCAGGTGTTCGCCTACGCCGACGGCAAGCCCACGGCGGCCGGGGCGACGCCCTCCCCGTCGGCGACCCCGTCCGGCACGGCGAGCCCGTCGGGCAAGCCGACCACGAAGCCGTCGGGGTCGCCGTCCGCGTCCGCCACGCCGCGCAAGCGCGCGGTGTCGGACGCGCTGGCGGCGCCGACGCCGAAGCCGTCCGGCTCGGGCTCGCCGTCGCCGACGGCGTCCCCGTCGGCGTCGCCGTCCTCGCCGCTGGTGTCGCCGACGCCGTCCACCGGAACGCAGACCTACCCGGGCGTCACCGACAAGGCGGTCATCCAGCAGTTCGAGTCGCTGGACTGCTACAACGGCGACCGGCACGCGCCGGGCGCCAACGACCCCAAGCGCAAGTTCGTCGCGGCGTGCGCGCAGAAGGTCGAGGACGGCCAGGTCGGCAAGTACATCCTCGGCCCGGTCCGGGTGCTCGGCGAGAACGTCAAGAGCGCGACCGCGATGCCGCCGAACTCTCAGCAGGGCCAGGCGAGCTGGTCGGTGTCGCTGAAGTTCGACGGCAAGGGCGCCAAGCAGTTCGGCGACGTCACCACCGACGCGTCCAAGGCCTACCAGAGCGACTCGTCCTCGCCGCAGGCGCAGGTCGCGATCGTGCTCGACGGCCAGGTCGTGTCCGCGCCGCAGATCAACCAGGGCGCGATCACCGGCGGCAGCGCCAGCATCGACGGCCCCGCCGACAGCTTCACCCAGCAGTACGCGACCGACCTCGCCAACGTGCTGAAGTACGGGGCGCTGCCGCTGGAGTTCAAGCAGAGCTCCATCGACGAGGTGTCGTCCACGCTGGGCTCCGACCAGCTGACCGGCGGCCTGATCGCCGGCGCGATCGGCCTCGGCCTGGTCGTGGTCTACTGCATGCTCTACTACCGGGGTCTCGGCCTGGTAGCGGTGTCCAGCCTGATCGTCGCGTCCGTGATCACCTACGAGGCGGTGGTGATCCTCGGTGAGGGGATGGGCTTCCGGCTGTCGCTGCCGCACATCATCGGCCTGATCGTGTCGATCGGCATCACCGCCGACTCGTTCATCGTCTACTTCGAGCGGCTGCGCGACGAGCTGAGAGCGGGCCGCAGGCTGCGCTCGTCGGTGGAGAACGCCTGGAAGCGGGCGCGGCGCACGATCCTGGTCGCCGACGCCGTGACGTTCCTGGCCGCCGTGGTGCTGTACTTCCTCGCGGTCGGCGGCGTCGCCGGGTTCGCGTTCGCGATGGGCCTGACCACGCTGATCGACCTCGTGGTGGTGTTCTTCTTCACCAAGCCGATGGTGGCCCTGCTGTCGCGGACGAGGTTCTTCGGCCGCGGGCATCCGATGTCCGGGCTGGACGCCAAGCGGCTGCGCCGCACCACGCAGGACGCCTCCGGCGTCGCCGCCCGCAAGACGAGCCAGGAGGCCTGAGCCATGGGGCTGCGCGCGGTCATCTCCCGGATCTACCGGGGTGAGATCAGCGCCGACATCGTCGGCAAGCCGAAGATCTGGTACTCGCTGTCCGGGGCGCTGCTGATCCTGTCGCTCGCCGGGCTGCTGGTCCAGGGCCTCAACTTCGGCGTGGAGTTCAAGGGCGGCTCGGTCTTCACCTTCAAGGCGCCGAGCTCCTCGATCGAACAGGTGCGCGGTGCCGCGACCGACGGCGGCGCGCACGACCCGATCGTGCAGAAGGCCGGCGACGACTGGCGGGTCACCACCCAGAGCCTGTCCTCGGACCAGGTGACCCAGGTCAAGTCGGTCATCACCAAGGAGCTGAAGGTCCCGGCCAGCAAGGTCAGCACCCAGGTGGTCGGCGCCTCGTGGGGCGGCGAGATCCAGAAGAAGGCGTGGCAGGCGCTCATCGTCTTCATGATCCTCATCATCGGCTACCTGTCGGTGGCGTTCGAGTGGCGGATGGCGGTCGCCGCCGTCGTCGCCCTCGTGCACGACCTGATCATCACGGCGGGCGTGTACGCCTGGTCCGGGTTCGAGGTCACGCCCGCGACACTGCTGGGGTTCCTGACGATCCTCGGGTACTCGCTGTACGACGCGGTGGTCGTCTTCGACATGATCAAGGAGGTCACCAAGCCGCTCGGCCCGACCTCCAGGACGACCTACAGCGAGGCGGCGAACCAGGCGCTGAGCAGCACGCTGGTCCGGTCGCTGAACACCTCGCTGGTCGCGATCCTGCCGGTCGGAGCGATCCTGTTCATCGGCACCACGCTGTTCGGCGCGGGCACGCTGAAGGACCTGTCGCTCGCGTTGTTCGTCGGCATGATCATCGGTACGTACTCCTCGCTGTGCGTGGCGACGCCGCTGCTGGTGCAGCTCAAGGAGCGCGAGCCGAAGTACAAGCAGATCCGCGCGAACATCGCCCGCCGCGAGCAGAGCGCCAAGCGGCAGGCCAGGAGCGCGAAGGTCAAGGCCGCGACCGGGGCGTCCGGCGACGCGCCGCCGGCCGGCGAGCCCGGCGACGGCGCGCCGGACGACGACGGGTCCGGGACCCTGCCGTCCGGCGTGACCGTCCGGAAGGTCGTGCAGACGGGGCCGCGGCAGCAGCCGCGCCGCGGCACCCGCCAGCAGCGCCGCGGCGGCAAGTAGAGCGGGACGCGCCGTGCCCGCGCCGGTCACCCACCGTGGTGACGGGCGCGGGCACGGCGCGGTCATGAGCGGGATCACGTGGGATTCGTCACAGGGAGTGCAACGGTGGACCTCGGCAAGCTGATCCAGGAGCGGATCCGCGACGTGGACGACTACCCGAAGCCGGGCGTGCTGTTCAAGGACATCACCCCGCTGCTCGCCGACCACGTCGCCTTCGCCGGGGTCGTCGACGCGATCGTCAACCACCGCGGCCGCGGCACCGTCGACAAGATCGTCGGGATCGAGGCGCGCGGGTTCATCCTCGCCGCGCCGGTCGCCTACCACTTCGGCGCGGGGTTCGTCCCGGTGCGCAAAAAGGGGAAGCTGCCGTCGCGGACGCACGAGGAGACCTATGATCTCGAGTACGGGACCGAGACGATCGAGATCCACGTCGACGCCTTCGAGCCCGGCGACCGGGTGCTGATCGTCGACGACGTGCTGGCCACCGGCGGGACGGCCCGAGCCGCCGCCGAGTTGGTCCGCCGCGGCGGCGGCGAGGTCGTCGGCCTGTCGGTGCTGCTGGAGCTGTCCTTTCTGCAGGGGCGCGGCAGGCTGGGGAATCTGGACGTCCACTCGTTGGTTACGGTCTAGGACGAAATGCCCGGCGGATACACTGGTCATCAGGGTCCGCCGGGACGGGTGCGTTCCCGCCGGCGCGGAGACGGCGCCCGCGAGGGCTGAGGAGGCTGGGTGCGCGGTGAGGTGGCATCGACCGGAGCGGTGACCGACGCCGCCGTGGACGCCGCGGACGAGACCCGCCGGGAGCGGGACGCCGCGGAGCCCGCAGAGCGGACCGGTGCGCCCGCCGCCGCGCGGCGACGCCCCGCCGACGAGCCCGTCGGCCGCCCGCCCGCCACCGCGCAGGAACCCTCCGCCGCCCGACCGTCCTCGCCGCGGACGACCGCGCCGCATACGACCGCGGAGAAGCCGCAGGCCGCGACGGCCCCCGCCGAGGGGACCGCCGATGCGGCGGCCCGCCCCGTCCAGGGGCCGGCGACGCCGCCGGCGCCCGCCGCCCCGGGAGCCACCCCCTCCGATGCCCAGTCCAGGCCGACACCGGCCGCGATCCCACCGTCCGCCGCCCGGGTGCGCCGCAGGCTCGCCCGGCTGGGCGCCCAGCGGGGTCCCGCTATGAACCCGGTACTCGAACCTCTCATCAAGACCGTCCGCAACACCCACCCCAAGGCGGACCTGCGGCTGATCGAGCGCGCCTACGACGTCGCCGCGCACTACCACCGCGACCAGAAGCGCAAGAGCGGCGACCCGTACATCACGCACCCGCTCGCCGTCGCGACGATCCTCGCCGAGCTCGGCATGAACACCGAGACGCTGTGCGCGGCGCTGCTGCACGACACCGTCGAGGACACCGAGTACACCCTCGAGGAGCTGCGCGCCGACTTCGGCGACGAGATCGCCGCGCTCGTCGACGGCGTCACCAAGCTCGACAAGGTCAAGTACGGCGAGGCCGCCGAGGCCGAGACCGTCCGCAAGATGGTCGTCGCGATGTCCCGCGACATCCGCGTCCTGGTGATCAAGCTCGGCGACCGGCTGCACAACATGCGCACCCTGCGCTACATGCCGCGGCACAAGCAGGAGAAGAAGGCCCGCGAGACCCTGGAGGTGTTCGCGCCGCTCGCGCACCGCCTCGGGATGAACACGCTGAAGTGGGAGCTGGAGGACCTCGCGTTCGCCACGATGTACCCCAAGCGGTTCGATGAGATCGCCCGGCTGGTGTCCGAGCGCGCCCCGCGCCGCGACGTCTACCTGCAGGAAGTGATCGAGAACGTCTCCACCGACCTGCGCGAGGCCCGGATCAAGGCCACCGTGACCGGCCGGCCGAAGCACTACTACTCGATCTACCAGAAGATGATCGCGCGGGACGTCTCCTTCGACGACATCTACGACCTGGTCGGCATCCGGGTCCTCGTCGACAGCGTCCGCGACTGCTACGCCGCCCTCGGCTCGATCCACGCGCGGTGGAACCCGGTCCCCGGCCGGTTCAAGGACTACATCGCGATGCCGAAGTTCAACATGTACCAGTCGCTGCACACCACGGTGATCGGCCCCGAGGGCAAGCCCGTGGAGCTGCAGATCCGCACCTGGGGCATGCACCGGCGCGCGGAGTACGGTGTCGCCGCGCACTGGAAGTACAAGGAGGAGACGGTCGGCGGCCGCAAGGCCGGCGACATGCAGTGGCTCCGCCAGCTCCTCGACTGGCAGAAGGAGACCGCCGACCCGGCCGAGTTCCTGGAGTCGCTGCGCTTCGACCTGTCGGTCTCCGAGGTGTTCGTGTTCACCCCGAAGGGCGACGTCATCGCGCTGCCGCAGGGCGCGACCCCCGTCGACTTCGCGTACGCGATCCACACCGAGGTCGGGCACCGATGTATCGGCGCCCGCGTCAACGGCCGCCTCGTCCCCCTCGAGTCCACCCTCGACAACGGCGACACCGTCGAGGTGTTCACCTCCAAGTCGCCGGACGCCGGCCCGAGCCGCGACTGGCTCGGCTTCGTCAAGTCCGCCCGCGCCCGCAACAAGATCAAGCACTGGTTCTCCAAGGAGCGCCGCGACACCGCGATCGAGTCCGGCAAGGACTCCATCGCCCGCGCCATGCGCAAGCAGAACATGCCGCTGCAGCGGATGATGTCGGGAGAGGCGTTGCTGGCCCTCGCCCGCGACATGCGCTACACCGACGTGTCGTCGCTGTACGCGGCGGTCGGTGAGAGCCACGTGTCCGCGCAGACCGTCGTGCAGCGCCTCGTCGACGCGCTCGGCGGCGTGGAGAGCGCCGAGGAGGACCTCGCCGAGATCGCCCTGCCGACCCGCCGCAAGCGGGGCCGTCCGGCGGGCGACCCGGGCGTCGTCGTCGCCGACGACCCCGACGTGTGGGTCCGCCTGTCGCGCTGCTGCACGCCGGTGCCCGGCGACGACATCGTCGGCTTCGTCACCCGCGGCCACGGCGTGTCCGTCCACCGGGCCGACTGCGCCAACGTCGCCAGCCTGAAGGCGCAGCCCGACCGGCTGATCGACGTCAAGTGGTCCCCGGGCGAGGACTCGGTCTTCCTCGTCGCGATCCAGGTCGAGGCCCTCGACCGGCCCCGCCTGCTGTCGGACGTGACACGCGTGCTGTCCGACCAGCACGTCAACATCCTGTCGGCGTCGGTCACCACCACCCGCGACCGCGTCGCCGTCTCCCGCTTCACCTTCGAGATGGGCGACCCGAAGCACCTCGGGCACGTCCTCAAGGCCGTCCGCTCCATCGACGGCGTCTACGACGTCTACCGCGTCACCAGCGGCGCCACGCGCTGACCGACGGGAAGGGGGGCGGCCACCGGATCCGGTGGCCGCCCCCCTTCCCCCGTTCCGGGTCAGCTCTCGCTGGGGGCGTCCTCGGGGACGACGTCGACCCCGGCCTCCTTGCGCTGCGCCGGGGTGATCGTGGTCGGCGCCGCGGTCAGCGGGTCGAGGCCGGACGCGGCCTTCGGGAAGGCGATCACGTCGCGGATGGTGTCCCCGCCGGCCAGCAGCATGACGGTGCGGTCCCAGCCGAACGCGATGCCGCCGTGCGGCGGCGGACCGAACTTGAACGCCTCCAGCAGGAAGCCGAACTGCGACTCGGCCTCCTGCTTCGACAGGCCCAGCACGTCGAAGACGCGCTGCTGCATCTCGGCGCGGTGGATGCGGATGGAGCCGCCGCCGATCTCGTTGCCGTTCAGGACGAGGTCGTAGGCGTCGGCGAGCGCGGAGCCGGGGTCCTCGTGGAAGGTGTCGGCGAACTCCGGCTTCGGCGCGGTGAACGGGTGGTGCACCGACGTCCAGCCGATCTGCTCGCCCTTGTCGTTCTCCACCGGCTCGAAGATCGGCGCGTCGACGACCCAGACGAAGTTCCACGCCGACTCGTCGATCAGGCCGCGGCGGCGGCCGATCTCCAGGCGGGCCGCGCCGAGCAGCTCCTGCGTGGCGTGCCGCTTGCCGGCCCCGAAGAAGATCGCGTCGCCGGGGGACGCGCCGGTCTTCGCGGCGAGCCCCTCCTTCTCGGTGTCGGACAGGTTCTTCGCGACGGGCCCGCCGAGCGCGCCGTCCTCCTGGACGAGGACGTACGCGAGGCCGCGGGCGCCGCGGGCCTTCGCCCAGTCCTGCCAGGCGTCCAGCTCCTTGCGGGTCTGTGACCCGCCGCCCGGCATCACGACGGCGCCGACGTACGGGGCCTGGAACACCCGGAACGAGGTGCCGGCGAAGTACTCGGTCATGTCGGTCAGCTCGAGGCCGAACCGCAGGTCGGGCTTGTCGGAGCCGTACCGGGCCATCGCGTCGGCGTAGGTGATGTGGGGGATCGGCCGGGGGATCTCGTACCCGGCGATGTCCTTCCAGAGCCGCGCGACGAGGTCCTCGCCGACCCTCAGGACGTCGTCCTGCTCCACGAACGACATCTCGATGTCGATCTGGGTGAACTCCGGCTGCCGGTCGGCGCGGAAGTCCTCGTCCCGGTAGCAGCGGGCGATCTGGTAGTAGCGCTCCAGGCCGCCGACCATGAGCAGCTGCTTGAACAGCTGCGGCGACTGCGGCAGCGCGTACCAGTGGCCGGGCTTGAGCCGGACGGGCACCAGGAAGTCGCGGGCGCCCTCGGGGGTGGAGCGCGTCAGCGTCGGGGTCTCGACGTTGACGAAGCCGTGCTCGCGCATGACCTCGTGGGTGAGGAAGGACGCCTCGGAGCGGATCCGCATCGCCCGTGCGACGGCGTCGCGGCGGATGTCGAGGTACCGGTACTTGAGCCGGATCTCCTCGTTGACGTTGACGTCGCCCTCGATCGGGAACGGCAGCGGCGCCGACTCCGACAGCACCCGGATGTCGGTGGCGGCGACCTCGATCTCCCCGGTCGGCAGCTCGGGGTTCTCGTTGCCGGCGGGCCGGACCCGGACCTCCCCGACGACCTGCACGCAGAACTCCGAGCGCAGGTCGTGCGCCGCCTCGTCCTCGCGGAAGACGACCTGCGCGGTGCCGGAGGCGTCGCGCAGGTCGATGAACGTGACGCCGCCGTGGTCGCGGCGGCGGCCGACCCAGCCGGCCAGCGTGACCTGCTGCCCGGCGTGCTCCTTGCGGAGCGCGCCCGCCTCGTGGGTGCGGATCATTTCTGCAGCCTTTCCTTCAACGTCGTGGTGAGGTCGGTGAGGGGGACGGCGTCCTGCTCGCCCGCGGCCAGATCCTTGACCTGGGCGACGCCGCCGGTGATATCTCGCTCACCGAGGATCACGGCGTACCGGGCGCCCGACCGGTCGGCGTCCTTCATGGCGCCCTTCAGCTTCTTGCCGCCGAACGCCATGTCGGCGGCGATCCCCGCCCGGCGCAGCTCGGCGACCAGGGCGAACAGCCGGCGCTCGGCGGTGTCGCCGAGCGCGACCCCGAACACCTCGCAGCGCGGCTTCGGCGCGAACGCGGCGCCCCCAGACGCGCCCTCCGCCGACTCGGCCTCCAGCGCCAGGATCGTGCGGTCCAGGCCGAGGCCGAACCCGATGCCGGGCAGCGGGGGGCCGCCGATGTCCTCCGACAGGCCGTCGTAGCGTCCGCCGCCGCCGATCCCGGACTGCGCGCCGAGCAGCGGGTGGTCGAACTCGTAGGTGGTGCGGGTGTAGTAGTCCAGGCCGCGGACGAGGGTGGGGGTGTCCTCCCAGGCGATGCCGAGATCGGACAGCAGCTCCCGGACCCGGTCGTGGTGGGCCTTGCAGTCCGCGCAGAGGTGGTCGGCCATCAGCGGGGCGCCGGCGAGCTGCGACTTCACCTGCGGGCGCTTGTCGTCCAGGACGCGCAGCGGGTTGATCTCCACGCGGGCGCGGGTGTCCTCGTCCAGGTCGAGCCCGCGCAGGAAGTCCTGCAGCAGCGCCCGGTAGGCCGGACGGCACTCCCTGCAGCCCAGCGAGTTCAGCAGCAGCCGCACCCGGGTCAGGCCGAGCGAGCGGTACCAGTTCGCCGCGATCGCGATCGTCTCCGCGTCGACCTGCGGGTCCTCGCTGCCGATCGCCTCCAGGTCGAGCTGGTAGAACTGCCGGTACCGGCCCTGCTGCGGGCGCTCGGCGCGGAACGCGGGCCCGGACGTCCACACCTTCACCGGCAGCGCGCCCTTGTGCAGGTTGTTCTCCAGGACGGCCCGCAGCGCCGACGCGGTGAACTCCGGCCGCAGCGTCAGCGACCGGCCGCCCCGGTCCTCGAAGGTGTACATCTCCTTCGACACCACGTCGGTGGACTCCCCGACGCCCCGCCGGAACAGGTTCGTGTCCTCGAAGACGGCCAGCTCCAGGTAGCCGTAGCCGGCCAGCCGGGCCTGCTCGGCGAACGCCTCGCGGATGGCGTAGAAGAGGTCCGCGCGCGGTGGAACGTACTCACTGACCCCCTTGGGGGCCCGGAAACTCGAACTCATGGTCTTTTCGGCTCAGAATCCCTTGTTGGGCCCGCCGGCGGGCTTCAGCTCCGCCAGGAACGGGTTGGTCGCGCGCTCGCGGCCGATTGTGGTCTGGGTGCCGTGCCCGGGCAGGACCGCCGTCTCGTCCGGCATCGACAGGCACACCCGCGACAGGCTCGCGAGGATCTCCTCGTACGAGCCGCCGGGCAGGTCGGTGCGGCCGATCGACCCGGCGAACAGCAGGTCGCCGGTGAACATCACGTCCGGCAGCTCCGGCGTCTTCGGCGTCCGGAAGGTCACCGACCCGGGCGTGTGGCCGGGCGCGTGGTCGACGGTGAAGCTCAGCCCCGCCAGCTCCAGCACCGCGCCGTCCGCCAGCTCCCGCACGTCGTCCGGCTCGGTCAGCTCCAGGCCCCCGAACAGCTGCTGCCCGGGGGCCAGGGACAGCCCCTTGGCCGGATCGGTGAGCAGGTCGCGGTCGTCCGGATGGACGTAGGCCGGGACGTCCTTGGCGCCGCACACCGGCGCCACCGACCACACGTGGTCGATATGGCCGTGCGTCAGCAGCACCGCCACCGGCTTCAGCCGGTGCTCGCGCAGGATCTCCTCGATCCCGGCCTCGGCGTCCTGGCCTGGATCGACGATGACGCACTCCTCGCCCGCGGCGGGCGCCACGACGTAGCAGTTCGCGGCGAACGATCCAGCGGGGAACCCGGCGACGAGCACGGTCGTCCTTCCTTAGAACCATCTCGGGTGGGCGTGTCCGAGCGTACCGGCGCGGCCGCGGCCACCGCGAACGAGATGGGCCGATCGCCGTGTCGCGCGGCGGCCCGCGGCGGGTTCGCGGAGGCGGACCGGGCCGTCACGGCTTCCTCCATGTTCGTTCAGGCAGAAGTCCGTGCCGGGCCCGGGTGCCGCTACTATGCGCTGCACGTTCACCTGATCACAGCGGAAGGGCAGGCACGTGGCGGGGAAGGACCGCAAGAAGCAGCTCGCTCGGCAGCGCTACGAGCGGCAGCAGCAGGCGCTGGCGCAAGCGGCCGCCAAGGCCCGCCGCGTCAAGATCATCAGCTCCGCGGTGGCGGTGGCGGTCGTCGTGGTGGGCGGCGCCGCGTTCGTCGTGTTCACCGGCAAGGACGACAAGTCCAAGGCCGACGGGCTCCACTGCACGTACAAGCCCGCGGGCCAGGCGGCCGGCAAGATCAAGAATCTCGGGACCCCGCCGACGAAGCCCGCCTACAAGGGCACCGTCCAGGCCACGGTCAAGACCAACCAGGGCGACGTCGTCATGGAGCTGGACGCCAAGGCCGCGCCCTGCACCGTCGGGTCGTTCGTCCACCTCGCCCAGAAGGGCTTCTACGACGACACCCCCTGCCACCGGCTGACCAGCGGCGGCCTCAACGTCCTGCAGTGCGGCGACCCGTCCGGCCAGGGCACCGGCGGCCCCGGGTACCAGTACGCCGACGAGAACACGGCGAACGCCAAGTACACCGCCGGGACGCTGGCCATGGCGAACTCCGGCCCCGACACCAATGGCAGCCAGTTCTTCCTCGTCTACAAGGACTCCCAGCTCCAGCCCGACTACTCGGTGTTCGGCAAGATCACCAAGGGGCTGGACGTGCTGCAGAAGATCGCCAAGGCGGGCTCGGACCCCGCCGGCGACGGAAAGCCCAAGAAGAAGGTCACGATCCAGGACGTCGCGATCGCCCCGGTTTAGGCGATCGGGATACTAAGGTGTGGAGGGTCCGGAGGCCGTGAGCCTGATCGGACCTGCGATTCAGGAGGCAAGGGTGTCCAGCGCGACCGATCCCTGGGGCCGGGTGGACGAGGACGGCACCGTCTATGTCAGGACCTCCGACGGCGAGCGCGTCGTCGGCTCCTGGCAGGCCGGCGCGCCCGAAGAGGCCCTGGCCTACTTCAAGCGCAAGTACGACGCGCTCGTCACCGAGATCGGCCTGCTCGAACAGCGCGTCCGCACCACCGACCTGCAGCCCGCGCAGGCCCAGCACAGCATCGCCCGGCTGCGCGAGGCCGTCGGCGAGGCGCACGCCGTCGGCGACCTCGACGCGCTCGCCCGCCGGCTCGACGGCCTGACCGAGCAGGTCGGCCGGCGCCGCGAGGAGGTCAAGGCCCAGCGCGAGCAGCACCGGCACGAGGCCCGCGAGGTCAAGGAGCGCATCGTCGCCGAGGCCGAGCGGATCGCCGCCGAGGAGACGCACTGGAAGAACGGCGGCGAGCGGCTGCGCCAGCTCGTCGAGGAGTGGAAGGCCGCCGACCGTATCGACCGGCCCACCGAGACCGCGCTGTGGAAGCGGCTCTCCTCCGCCCGCAACGCCTTCACCAAGCGCCGCAAGGTCTACTTCGCCACTCTCGACGACCAGCGCGAGGAGGCCCGCCGCGAGAAGGAGCGCCTCGTCGCCGAGGCCGAGGCGATGCGCGAGTCCACCGACTGGGGGGAGACCGCCGCCGCCTACCGCGACCTCATGCGCCGCTGGAAGCTCGCCGGCCGCGCCTCCCGCGACGCCGAAGAGGACCTCTGGGCCCGCTTCAAGGGCGCCCAGGACACCTTCTTCCAGGCCCGCAGCGCCGCGTTCGCCGAACGCGACGCCGAGTTCCGCGGCAACGCCGAGGAGAAGGAGAAGATCCTCGCCGAGGCCGAGCGGCTGCTGCCCGTCCGCGACGTCCGGCAGGCCCGGCAGGCGCTGCGCGCCATCCAGGAGCGCTGGGAGGCCGCCGGCATGGTGCCCCGCGACCAGCGCGACCGCCTCGAAGGCCGGCTCCGCAAGATCGAGGAGGCCGTCCGGGCCGCCGAGGAGTCGGAGTGGCGGCGCACCAACCCCGAGGCCCGCGCCCGCGCCGAGGCCACCGTCAACCAGCTGCGCAGCTCCATCGAGCAGCTGGAGAAGCGCCTCGACAAGGCCCGCGCCGCCGACCGGGACAAGGACGTCAAGGACGCCGAGGAGGCCCTCGGCGCCCGCCGCGCCTGGCTCGAAGAGGCCGAACGGACACTGGCTGAGTTTTCGTAGTCGCCCAGGGGGGCAACCCCCTGGAACTCCCGTTGCGACGGACAGGCCCGCTGCGCTCGCTGCACTCGCTCCGTGTGCCTGCCCGTGCCGGTGGCTGGGCTCTGGTCTTCCGCTGGGGTGCTCAGCCGGCTCTTCCTGGCCGGAGTTCAGTCGGGTCTTTCGTGTGCTTCAGGTGATCGGCCTGCCTAGGAAGGCCAGGAGGCGGGTTTGTTCGTCGGCGCCTTGGGGGGCGGGGAGTTGGGGGGCCAGCTGGCCCGCGGCGCGGAGGTCGGCGGCGATCATGTGGGCGGTCGCGAGGGCGTGGTGCACCAGGTCGGGGTCCAGCCGGGTCGGCTGGCCCGTGGCGCGGGCCAGGTCCCAGGCGTGCACCAGCGGCTCCAGGATGTAGCCCTGCAGGTAGTCGCCCAGCGGCAGGCGGCCGAGCGCGCCGACCGGGACCGGGCGGCTCAGCCCGTCCGGGGTCAGCGCCGCCGCGGCCTCCTTGCGGGCCGTCCGCCACGCCGCCAGGGCGTCCCCGGGCACGAAGCGCGCCGGGTCGGTGCCCACGTCCGGCACGGGCTCCCCGGTCGCCAGCGACCGGACCAGGTACTGCCCGCCGGTGACGTGGCCGGCGACGTCCCGCGCCGTCCAGCCGTCGCAGGGCGAGGGGGCGTCCCAGGCGTCGCCGGGGACGCCGGCCAGCAGACCTTCGAACAGGTCCAGAGCCCGGTGGTAGCCGCTGAGGTTGTGAGCCATGGTGGTCAGTGACCCGCGATCGGACCGCCCTGTCAAGCGCTATCGCGAAGCTCGTCCGGCGGGCGGTGCGGCGGCACCGCCCGCCGGGCCGTCAGGCGGGCGCCGCGCCGCGCTCCCGGAGCATCGCGTTCATCTGCGCGATCTCCGAGAGCTGCCCGCTGACCATCGTCCGGGCCAGCCGGCGCACCTGGTCGCGGCCGGTCCGCTCGAGCACGGCGCGGGCCATGTCCACGCCGCCGCGATGGTGCGCGATCATCAGCCGGAGGAACAGCACCTCGGCGTCCTTGCCCGAGGCCTTGCGCAGCTCGGCGAGCTGCGCGTCGGTCGCCATCCCCGGCATGCGGGCGCCGCCGGGCGCGGCGGTCCGCGGCATCGCCATCCCGGCGTGGCCGGACATCCAGCGCATCGGGCCGGCCGGGTCGGTCTTGGGCAGCCCCCACTGGTCGAGCCAGGCCGTCATCATGCCGATCTGCGCCGACTGGGTGTTGATGATGTCGTAGGCCAGCAGCCGGACGGCGGGGTCGGACGTCCGGTCCCGGACGATGAACGACATCTCCACGGCCTGCGCGTGGTGGGCGCTCATGTCGCGGGCGAACCCGGCCTCGGGCCCGTCCGTGCCGGGCTCGCCGGACCTCCAGGCCGCCGTCCCGAGCAGTGCGGCGGCGGCGAGGAGCACCAGGGCGGCGATGGCGACCGTGACGCGGCGGCCCCGGGTTTTCACGGCGTGTCCTTGGCGCCGTCGCAGGCCGCGCCGGGCTCCGGCGTCTGCGGGCCCTTGACGTAGGTGCTCAGGAACCGGTCCACGCGCGCGTCGCCGGCGTCCTGGAGCTTCAGCTGGTGGCCCCACGCGGTGAGCGCGATCGGCGCGTCCAGCGACGGGTACGGGCTGAGGAACGTGTAGTCGGTGCGCTCGACCTTGGCCTTGAGCGCGTCCAGCTGGGCCGCCGCCAGGCCGGGGCGGTAGGTGATCCAGACGGCGCCGTGCTCGAGGGAGTGGACGGCGTTCTCGTTGCGCAGCGGCTGGTCGTAGACGCGGCCGTCGCAGTTCTGCCACACCGGGTCGTGGTCGCCGCCCATGGGCGGGTTCGCGTCGTACTTGACGGAGTCGCTCGTGTGGTTGCGGGTAAGACCGTTCTCGACCACCACGCCCTTGATGGACGAGGCGTCCGCGGACGACGGCCTCGACTGCACGAACGCGTAACCGATGGCGACGACGGCGACCAGTCCGATGACGGTGAAGAAGGCGATGCCGCCCCACGGCACCTGCCGTTGCGTCAGGGCGTTCTTCTTCCTGGCCTGCTTGTTCCGGGCGCTCTTGGACATGGAGCGGTCCTCTCAGGGTTCTCAAGGGGCATACGGACATGGCGGCACCGCGCCTCAACGGGCGGTGCCGGTGGGCCTTACGGCCGGTCCGTCACAGCCGGAGAACCTGGAGGGACGCCAGGGAAACGGGCGTGAAGAAGCCGCCGGGCGGCGGCGCGGGGGCCCGGCCACCGCGGGCGGGCAGGCGCAGCAGCGCCCGGCGCCCCGTGGCGAGCCCCAGCAGCACGAGGGCGAAGAGCACGGCCAGGCACAGGCACGCGTCCGCCGGAGCCAGCGGCGGGAGCCTCAGCGGCGTGCTGAGGGACGCGGCGGCGGGTCCGGGATGCCCGGGTGCGCCGTGGACGGGAGCCGTGCGGGCGGCGGGCGCGTGCTCGGCGGGGACGCTCGTCCCGTTGCCGATGCACACGCGGTCGGGCAGCCCGTGCTCGAGGCCGTAGCTGAAGACGAGCCCGGCCACGACGAACAGCGCCACGAGCAGACCCGCCTGCCCATGGCGCCGGCGGTGGGCCGTTCCGGACACCGTCACGCTCCTGACTCCGTCTTCCGGCCGGTAACAACGCGGCGGCGGGACGCGGGGTTCCCGGTCCCGTCCCGGACTCCGGTCGGAGGCCGATACCCTCCTGACGGATCAGGCGTGCCGCGCCGGGTGGCTGGAGGATGAACCCTATGCGGCGACCAGGGGGTACGGAGGCCATTCTGCAACGCGATCTGACCGGACGCCGCCTCGCCGCGGCGACCGCCGTGCAAGTCCTGGTCATGGGCGCGGTGATCGGGGCCTACGAGCTCGGCCGCCATTTCGCCGACGGTCGTCCGGGCGACGCGTTCGCGCACGCCCGGTGGCTGTGGGACCTGGAGCGCACGCTCCACCTGCCGGACGAGGCGGCGTTCCAGAAGTGGGCGCTCGGCTGGGACGGCTGGGTGCGCGCCGCCAACGAGTACTACGTCCGCGTGCACTTCCCGGCGATCCTGCTGTTCATGGCATGGATGTGGTTCCGGCACCGGGAGGGGTGGCCACGGGTGCGGGCCGTGATCGCGGTCACGGCGGCGGCGGCCCTGGCGCTGCACTTCGCCTTCCCGCTGGCGCCGCCGCGCATGCTGCCCGGCCACGGGTTCATCGACCTGATGAACGAGTACGGCCCGAGCTCCTACAGTTCCAAGCCGGGGGAGGGGATGGCCAACCAGTTCGCGGCCATGCCGTCGCTGCACGTCGGGTGGGCGCTGCTGGTCGCCTGGGGCGCGATCCGCTACGGCGGCGGCCGCCTGCGCTACGTCCTGGCCCTCCATCCGGTCCTCACGTTCACCATCGTGGTCGTCACCGCCAACCACTACTGGACGGACGGGATCGTCGGCTGCGCGATCGTCGTCGCGACGCTGTGGGCGTCGTCCAGGATCCCGGCGCTGGCGGACCGGCCGCCCGAGCGGACGGGAGTGTCGCCCGCGCGAGATAGTGTCGGAGCGTGACCAGCAGGGCGGAACCGGGCGAGCCGGAGGGGCTCTTCGACGATCCGTCGGCCGAGGCCGCGGGCCGCTCCGCAAAGCGTGATCGCGCCGTGGCCGCGGCGCCGCCGGCGGCGGAGGCCGGGCGGCAGCCGCTCGCGGTGCGGATGCGGCCCCGCGCGCTGGACGAGGTCGTCGGGCAGGCCCACCTGCTCGGCCCCGGCACCCCCATCCGGCAGCTCGTCGACCGCGACGTGCCGATGTCGCTGGTGCTGTGGGGCCCGCCCGGCACGGGCAAGACGACCCTGGCCACGGTCGTCAGCCATGTCACCTCGCGCCGGTTCGTGGAGATCTCCGCGGTCAGCGACGGGGTGAAGCGGGTCCGCGCGGAGATCGACCTGGCCCGCCGCGAGCTCGGCATGACCGGGCGGCAGACCGTCCTGTTCGTCGACGAGGTGCACCGCTTCAACAAGGCCCAGCAGGACGCGCTGCTCCCGGCCGTGGAGAACCGGTGGGTGTCGTTCATCGGCGCCACCACCGAGAACCCGTTCTTCTCCGTGATCAGCCCGCTGCTGTCGCGGTCGCTGCTGCTCACCCTGGAGCCGCTCGGCGAGGACGACCTGCGCGAGGTGGTCCGCCGCGCCCTCGCCGACGAGCGCGGCCTGAACGGGGCGGTCGGCCTCGACCCCGCCGCCGAGGACCACCTCATCCGGCTCGCCGGCGGCGACGCCCGCCGCACCCTCACCTACCTGGAGGCCGCGGCGCTCGTCGTCGACGACGGCGCGGTGATCGACGCGGACGTGCTGGAGAAGGCCGTCGACCGGGCCGCCGTCCGCTACGACCGCGAGGGCGACCAGCACTACGACGTCATCAGCGCGTTCATCAAGAGCATCCGGGGCAGCGACGTCGACGCGGCCCTGCACTACCTCGCCCGCATGATCGAGGCGGGGGAGGACGCGCGGTTCATCGCGCGGCGCCTCATCGTGCACGCCAGCGAGGACGTCGGCATGGCCGACCCGACCGCGCTGCAGACGGCGGTCGCGGCGGCGCAGGCGGTGGAGTTCGTCGGGCTGCCCGAGGCCCGCATCAACCTCGCGCAGGCGGTCATCCACCTGTCCCTCGCGCCCAAGTCCAACGCGGTGGTCATGGCGGTGGACGGGGCGCTCGGCGACGTCCGCAAGGGCCTTGCCGGGCCCGTCCCCGGCCACCTGCGGGACGCGCACTACAAGGGCGCCGCCAAGATCGGGCACGGCGAGGGCTACAAGTACGCCCACGACCATCCCGGCGGGGTCGTCCGGCAGCAGTACGCGCCCGACACCGTGGACGGCCGCGAGTACTACCGGCCGACCCGGCACGGCGCCGAGTCCCGCTTCACCGAGGTCCTCGCGCGGATCCGCTCGGTGCTGCGCGGCGACCCCCCGGCGAGGCCCGGCCGATGAAGATCGATCTCCCCGGCGCCGTGCTCCCGGCATCGGCGGCGCCGGCCCGCTACTCTGCCGGGAACGGCCCCGGGCGCGGTCCCGGCACGCCGGCCGCCGGGCCGGCGCCCGCCGCCGCCCGGCCCTGACCGGCGCCCACGGCGCGCGTCCGGGCCGGTAAGGTCTGTCAGGCCGGCGCCCGGCCTTGGCCGCAACCACAGCGAAACGGAAGCCCTCATGCTCACTGGTGGACAGCTAGCAGGTCTCATCGTGGCCGTGTTCTGGGCTGTGCTCGTCGCGTTCGTCGCGCTGACGCTGCTGCGGCTCGCCCGGCTGCTCGGCGACGCCAGCAAGCTCGTGCGCGACCTCGGCGACCAGGCGGCCCCGCTGCTGGACGACATGGCGACGACGGTGAAGCGCGCCAACGAGCAGCTCGGCCGCACCGACGTGATCACCAAGCAGGTCGCGGGCGTGACGCAGAACGTCTCGGCCGTCACCACCGTGATGACCTCGGTGGTGGGCGGGCCGCTGGTGAAGGCGGCCGCCTTCTCCTACGGCGTGCGCAAGGCGCTGAGCAGCCGCGACGGCGACGGGCGGGCCGCCGCGTCCGGCCGCCCGCAGCTGCCGGCCCGCCCGTCGGGGAAGGGGCGCAAGTGAAGCGGCTGTTCTGGCTGTCGGTCGGCGCGGGCGCGGGCGTCTACGCCACGCACCGCGTCAAGCGCCGGGTCGAGCGGTTCGCGCGCAGCTGGTCCCCCGAGGGGGTCGCGGCGCGGGCGGTGTCGACCGGGCAGTCCGCGGGCGAGCGGTTGAGGCATTTCGCGGCGGACGTGCGTACCGAGATGCGGGCCCGCGAGGAGGAGCTGCGCGAGGCCGTCCGCATGGACCAGGCTCCGCCCGAGACCCCGGGGCAGCGGCCCCGCCGGGTGCTGCGGGCGCGTTACACGATCATCGACGACGAGAAGGATGGCCACTGATCATGGAGTCGGCAGAGGTGGCGCGCCGCTTCCTGAAGTTCTTCGAGGAGCGCGGGCACACGGTGGTGCCCTCCGCCAGCCTGGTCGCCGAGGACCCGACCCTGCTGCTGGTGAACGCCGGCATGGTCCCGTTCAAGCCGTACTTCCTCGGCCAGCGCACCCCGCCGTCGCAGCGGATGACCAGCGCGCAGAAGTGCGTCCGGACGCCCGACATCGACGAGGTCGGCAAGACCACCCGGCACGCCACGTTCTTCCAGATGCTGGGCAACTTCTCGATCGGGGACTACTTCAAGGAGCAGGCGATCCCGTTCGCGTGGGAGCTGCTGACCCGCTCCCGCGAGGACGGCGGCTTCGGCTTCCCCGAGGACAGGCTCTGGGTGACCGTCTTCCACGACGACGACGAGGCCCGCGACCTGTGGCACAACAAGGTCGGCGTCCCTCTCGAGCGCATCCAGAGGCGCGGCATGGAGGACAACTTCTGGTCGATGGGCGTCCCCGGCCCCTGCGGCCCCTGCTCGGAGCTCTACTACGACCGGGGCCCGGAGTACGGGCGCGAGGGCGGCCCGGTCGCCGACGAGGACCGCTACCTCGAGGTGTGGAACCTCGTCTTCATGCAGTTCGAGCGGGGCCCCGGCGACAGCAAGACCGACTTCCCGATCCTCGGCGACCTGCCCGCCAAGAACATCGACACCGGCATGGGCCTGGAGCGCATGGCGGCGATCCTGCAGGGCGTCGACAACATCTACGAGACCGACACCCTGTGGCGGGTCCTGGACCGCGCCGCGGGCCTGACGGAGGCGGTCTACGGGCGCGACCACCGCGCCGACGTGTCGCTGCGGGTCATCGCCGACCACGTCCGCAGCGGGACGATGATGGTCGCCGACGGCATCCGCCCCGGCAATGAGGGCCGCGGCTACGTGCTGCGCCGCATCCTGCGCCGCTCGATCCGCAACCTGCGGCTGCTCGGCGGCCAGGACGCCGGGCTGATGCACGAGCTGACCTCCGTCGCGATCGCCGCGATGGGCGAGCAGTACCCCGAGCTGATCCGCACCGCCGCCGGCATCCACACGGTCATCGACGCGGAGGAGGAGTCCTTCCTCCAGACGCTGCGCACCGGCACGGCGATCTTCGACACCGCGGTGGAGGAGACCCGCCGCGCGGGCGGCACGACCCTGGCCGGCGACCAGGCGTTCAAGCTGCACGACACCTACGGGTTCCCGATCGACCTGACCCTCGAGATGGCCTCCGAGGCCGGCCTCCAGGTCGACGAGGACGGCTTCCGCCGGCTGATGAAGGAGCAGCGGGACCGCGCCAAGCAGGACGCCCGCGACAAGAAGACCGGCAACCTCGACGTCTCGGTCCTCGACGAACTGCTCACCGGCGCCGGCGGCAAGGTCGACTTCATCGGCTACCACGACGTCACCGGCGACGCCCGGCTCGTCGGGCTGCTGGTCAACGGCGCCAACGCGCCCGCGGCGGGGGAGGGCACCGAGGTCGAGGTCGTCCTCGACCGCACCCCGTTCTACGCCGAGGGCGGCGGCCAGCTCGCCGACCAGGGCGTCATCCGGCTCGGCAACGGCGCGGTCATCGACGTGCACGACGTGCAGGCGCCGCTCGCCGGCCTGATCGTGCACCGCGGCCGGGTCCGCAGCGGCGAGGCGCAGGCGGGTGACTCCGCGCACGCCGAGATCGACCTGACCCGGCGCGCCGCGATCTCCCGCTCGCACACCGCGACCCACCTGGTGCACGCCGGGTTCCGCCGGGCGCTCGGCGAGTCCGCCGCGCAGGCCGGCTCGGAGAACTCGCCCGGCCGGTTCCGGTTCGACTTCACCGCCTCCGGCGCCGTCCCGCCGAGCGTGCTGCGCGACGTCGAGGACGAGGTCAACGAGGTCCTGATCGGCGACCTGGACGTGCGGGCGTTCCACACCTCGATCGACCAGGCCCGCGCCATGGGCGCGCTCGCGCTGTTCGGCGAGAAGTACGGCGACGAGGTCCGGGTCGTGGAGGTCGGCGACTACTCCCGCGAGCTGTGCGGCGGCACGCACGTCGCCCGGTCCGGGCAGCTCGGCCTGGTGAAGGTGCTGGGCGAGTCGTCGATCGGCGCGGGCGTCCGCCGCGTCGAGGCCCTCGTCGGCATCGACGCGTTCCGGTTCCTGGCCCGCGAGAGCGTGCTGGTCGCGCAGCTCGCCGAGCAGATGAAGGCGCGCAAGGAGGAGCTGCCCGAGCGCATCTCCGGCGTCGTCGGCCGCCTGCGCGAGGCGGAGAAGGAGCTGGAGAAGCTGCGCTCCCAGCAGATCCTCGCCGCCGCCGGCGCCCTCGCCGACGGCGCGAAGGACGTCAACGGCACCGCGTTCGTGGCGCACCGCGCCCCCGACGGCACCGGCGCCGACGACCTGCGCAAGCTCGCCGTGGACGTGCGCGGCCGGCTGCAGGCGCGGCCCGCCGTGGTGATGGTGACGGGCGTCCCGAAGGACCGTCCCGTCGTGGTCGTCGCCGTGACCGAGGGCGCGCGCGAGCGCGGCCTGAAGGCCGGCGCGCTCGTCGGCCTGGCCGCCAAGGCGCTCGGCGGCGGAGGCGGCGGCAAGGACGACCTCGCGCAGGGCGGCGGCGCGAACCCCGCCGCGGTCGACGACGCGCTCGCCGCGGTCGAACGAGCCGTAGGGGCCGCGTGAGCCCCGCGGGCGGGTTAAGGGGCGGCGCGTCATGAGGCTCGTGACGGACGCGGCGCCGCCCGCGAGGCGTCCCGCACCGCGGAGCGGAGCGGGACGATGAGGCAGGGCGTGCGGCTCGGCGTGGACGTGGGGAGCGTCCGGGTGGGCGTGGCCCGGTGCGATCCCGGCGGGATCCTCGCCACGCCCCTGGAGACCGTGAAGAGCGGCAAGGGCGACATCGACCGGCTCGTCGACCTCGTGGCCGAGCACGAGGCGATCGAGGTCGTCGTCGGGCTGCCGACGTCGCTGTCGGGCCGCGAGGGCCCGGCGGCGCAGTCGGCGCGCAGGTTCGCCGCCAGGCTCGCCGACCGCCTTCCCCCGGAGGCCGTCCGGCTGTACGACGAGCGGCTCACCACCGTCACGGCCGAGAGCGGGCTGCGGGCGGGGGGAGTGCGCGGGCAGGCGCGCCGCAAGGTCGTGGACCAGGCCGCCGCCGCGGTCCTGCTTCAGGCCGCCCTGGACGGGGAACGGTTGACCGGGCGCCCCCCAGGCGAGATCGTCCGGGGGAGCTCATGAACGATCTGGACCTCTTCTCCGACCCGTACGGTGATCCGTACGAGGAGGGGCAGCCGCAGGAGCCGCCGAGCAGGCGGAACCAGCGGCGGGCCCGCAAGCGGCAGAAGCGTCGCCGCCGCAGCGGCCGCGCCGCGTTCCTGTTCGCGCTGGCGTTCATCGTCGCGGTGTTCGGCACCGCGGGCGTGTTCGGCGTCGCGATCCTGGACAACCGGCTGCATCCGCCGGACTACTCCGGGTCCGGGACCGGCAGTGTCACGGTCCAGGTGAAGGACGGCGCGAGCGGCGCGGTGATCGCGGCGACGCTGCAGGAGCACCGCGTCGTGAAGAGCACCCGGGCGTTCGTGAAGGTCTACAACGCCGAGACGCGCGCCTCCAGCATCCAGCCGGGCTTCTACCAGATGCGCCTGCGGATGTCGTCGAAGGCGGCGATGGCCCTGCTGCTGGACCCGAAGTCGCGGGCCGGCAACCAGATCTCCGTCCCCGAGGGCAAGCGCGTGACCGAGGTCTTCCAGCTGCTGTCGAAGAAGACCGGCATCCCCGTCCGGGACTTCCAGGCGGTCGCGAAGGACACCAGCGGCCTCGGGCTGCCGTCGTACGCCGGCGGGAAGCTGGAGGGCTTCCTGTACCCGGGCCGCTACGACCTGGACCCGAACGGGTCGGCGCGGAAGATCGTCCAGCAGATGGTCGACGCGTTCAACAAGGAGGCGAGCAGCTCCGACCTGGAGGGCAAGGCACGGGAGGCGAACCTCACCCCGCTGAAGGTGCTGACGCTGGCCAGCCTCGCCCAGGCCGAGGGCGGCAAGCCGGACGACCTGCCGAAGATCTCCCGGGTGATCTACAACCGGGTCAAGGCCGGGATGGCGCTGCAGTTCGACACCACCGTCCTGTACGCGCTGAACAAGCGCACGCTGGACGTGCGCAACCGGGACCTCCAGGTCGACTCCCCGTACAACACCTACAAGCACAAGGGCCTGCCGCCGGGACCGATCTGCAACCCCGGCCCCGACGCGATCGAGGCCGCGCTGTCGCCCGCGACCGGGGACTGGCTGTACTTCGTGGCCACCGACCCGACGCACAAGGTCACGAAGTTCGCCAGCACCGACGCCGAGCGCCAGAAGCTGGAGCAGGAGTTCCGCGAGTGGCAGAAGAAACACCCGAACGGCTGACGCGTGACGGATCGGAGCGGGCAGGTGGGTAGCGGGCACGTGGGCGAGGTCCGGCGCGCGGCCGTGCTGGGCTCGCCGATCGCGCACTCGCTGTCGCCGGTGCTGCACCGGGCGGCGTACGCGGCGATGGGCCTGGACGGCTGGCGCTACGACGCCGTCGAGTGCGGCGAGGACGGCCTCGCCCGGTTGCTGGACGGCCTCGGCCCCGAGTGGGCGGGCCTGTCGCTGACGATGCCGCTCAAGCGGGTCGCGCTGAAGCTCGCCGACTCGGTGTCGGAACTGGCGGAGCGGGTCGGCGGCGCCAACACGCTCGTCTTCCGCGACGGGCGCCGGCACGCCGACAACACCGACGTGCACGGCATCGTCACCGCGCTCGCCGAGGCGGGCCTCGGCTCGCCCGGCAGCGCGCTGGTGCTGGGCGGCGGCGCGACCGCCGCCTCGGCGCTGGCCGCGCTCGCCGCGCTGGGCCTGGACGCGGCGGTCCTCGCGGTCCGCGACCCGGGCCGGGCGTCGCAGGCGGCCGAGGTCGGCGAGCGCTGCGGGCTGGCGGTGCGGGTCGTCACCCTCGACCGGGTCGCCGACCACCTGCCCGCCGGGCTGGTGGTGTCGACCCTGCCGGGACGGGCCGCCGACGCCTTCGCCGGGCCCGTCGCGGCGTCCGGCGCCGCGCTGTTCGACGTGGTGTACGCGCCGTGGCCGACGGCCCTCGCCGCGGCCGTCGAGCGCGCCGGCGGCACGGTCGTCGGCGGCTTCGAGATGCTGCTGCACCAGGCCGTCCGGCAGGTCGAGCTGATGACCGGCCGCGACGAGGTCCCCGTGGCGGCCATGCGCGAGGCCGGCGAGGCGGAACTGGCCCGCCGCGCCGCCACCGCCGGCGGCTAGGGGGCCGCGGGCGGCGGGCCGCGCGGCGTCCGCCGCCGTTTCAGCGACTCGTCCACGCCGGCCAGCACGATCGGCACGATCACGCTCAGCCAGAAGTCGCGCCAGCCCCACGCGCCGAGCGTGACGCCGAACGCGCTCGACACGCAGACTGACCCGAGCACCAGCGCCGGCCAGTGCCGCCGCACCAGCGCGACCGGGTCGACGAGCCGGCGGTGCGGCAGCAGCGCCGCCACCGGCCGCTCGCGCGCGTGCGCGCGCTGCACGACCGTCGCGTCCGGGTACCAGTGCAGCACGTCCGCGCTCCCGGCGAGCGGGACGCGGGACAGCGCGATCAGCGTCTCCAGCCGCCACCACAGCGTCCACAGGGAGGTGCGGCCGCCGCCCGGCGGGCCGCCGAGGCGGGGATCGGCGACCTCGCCGCGCACCAGCGTCCGGAACGCGCGGGCGATCGTCGGCCCGTGCGGGCCGCGCGGGTCCCGCAGCAGCGCGGTCAGCGCGATCGGCAGGCCGTAGTGCCACAGGGCGAGCCGCCACACCGGCCGGGAGCCGAGCCCGTGCGGGGACACCTCGTAGGTCTCGATCCAGGTGTGGTCGTCGTCGGGGTCGAGGTGGGCGAGCAGCCAGTCGTAGGCGTCCAGCAGCCGCTCGGTCCGCAGGCCCGGCCGGGCCTCGGCGAGGGTCACCAGGACGAACGCGGTGTGCGTGACGGTCGGCGCGGCGTCCGGCACCGGTCCCCACGCGGGCCGGTGCGCCGTCCGGCCGGCCGTCAGCCACTCCACACCCCGGTCCACCGCGGGTTCGTACGGGTTCAGCTGGGCGAGCGCGCGCAGCGCCAGGCAGGTCTGCCACACCCGGGACGCGCAGCCGTACAGCGAACCCCAGCCGCCGTCGGGGTTCTGGTTGCGCAGCAGCCACCGGTAGGCGCGCCGCAGGTCCGGAGCGTCCTCGCGCAGGTCGCAGCGGGCACGGGCGAGGAACCGGGCGATCCATCCGGTCGCCTCGACCACGGGCATGCCGAGGCTGGTCCGGGTCGCCCAGCCGCCGTCGCGCAGCGCGTCCGCGGACGCCGCCTGCCGTTCGGCGAGGAACGCCAGGCCCGCGTCGAAGTGCTCGAAGGGGCGGCCCGCCTCCACGAACGCCAGCAGCCCGAGCGCGGTCGCGGTCGTCCCGGGCTCGGGCCGGGCCAGCTCGTGGTACCAGCCGCCGCCGCTGCCGGGGGCGGGCGCGTAGGTGTCGCGCAGGACGTCCAGGGACTCGCTCAGGCGGGCTTCGAGCACCGCCATGTCGATGACGGGGGCCGCGGTGGCGGTGGCCGCGGCGGCGGAGGGAGCGGCGCGGGGCGCCGGTGCGGGGGGCTGGGAGGTCTGGTTCACGGTGCTGCCTTCTCTCCTCATATGTGCCCACGCGGTCGAGTTCTGTACCCCGCGGGTCCCGGGACTGTGGCGACCGCCGCACAGATCACCGGCGCCGGGCGGTGGGCACGCTGGAAGCGACCGCCCGTGTTCCCGTGTGCTGGAGGAGGCGTTGACAGAGCCATCCGTGCAGGCCGAGCCTGGTTCCGAGTGCGTGCTGTGCCCGCCCCTCCGGTTCCGGATCAACGCCATGGCCGGCCTGCCCGGCGAGCCGTCCGTCCTCGAAAGGGACCGCGACTTCCTGCTGATGCCGGACGTCGCGCCGCTCACCGACGGGCACCTCCTCCTCGTCACGCGCGAGCACCGCCAGTGCGCGGGCGACTTCGACGAACGGCTGTGGGACCGTGCCCTGCACTGGCGCGACCGCGTCGCCCGCCTCTACCGGCACGCCTACGGCACCGGCGAGCTCCTGCTCTTCGAGCACGGGCCCGCGCTGCCGCAGGGCGGCGGCGCGTGCATCGACCACGCGCACTGGCACTTCGTCCCGGGGACGCCGGGCGTGCGCGGCGTCGTGGAGCGGCAGGGCCTGCCGGGCTCACCCGCCGGATACGCGGCGGTCCGCGCCCGCTTCCGCGCCGGGCGCTCCTACCTGCTCATCGAGGAGCGGGGGACGGCGACCGTCCATTCCGGCGACGGGGTGCGCGGCCAGTTCCTGCGCTGGGCCGTCGCCGCCGCCCTGAACGGTGCCACCGCGCCCGGGACGGCCCCGGCGGGCGGGACGTGGCGCTGGCAGGAGACCTTCGGCCTCCCCGAAAGCCGCCGCCGGTTCCTGCGCACCCTGCGGACGCTGCGCCGCGCGTCCGCCGCCCTCGACGGCCCGCCCCGCCGCGATCACCACGACGACAGCCACCAGTAAAGCTCGCGGACCGCCAGCCGGTCACCGAAACCCGCCCGCACGTCACCCTCCCGGTATCCGCTCGCGTACTCCGTCAGCAACCGTTCCCGCCGGTAGGCCAGCACCCGCTCCAGCCGCGTAGGGCCGAAGCGCAGCAACCACAGCGGACGCCCCGGGACCAGGTCGTCCAGCGCGCGTGCCAGCGCCCGCACCTCGCCCGCCCCGGCGGGCACCGGCCGGCCGAGCACCCGCGCCAGCGTCGGCGCCTCCGCGATCACCAGGTCGGCGGCCGACAGCAGCGGCAGCACGTCCGCCGCCGCGAGCCGCGCGTCGATGTCGTGCGGGACGAGGTCGAACGCCACTCGGGTGCCCGCCGCGCGCGCCGCCTCCGCCGCCGCCCGCAGCGCCGCCCGCGACACCGGCGACAGCAGCGAGTACCCGTCCAGGAACAGCACGTCCGCCCGGCCGATCGCGCCCGCCGCCGAGCGGACCTCCGACTCGGTGAGCCGGCGGCCCGGCGCGTCCGGCTCTGCCACCAGCAGCCGCACCCCCGGCCCGCCGCCGGCCGGCCCGTCGCGCAGCATCACCGTCACCCCGTTCGGCGCGCCCGGCTCGACCCGCAGCCGGTCCCGGACGCCGATCCGGCGCAGCTCCCGCCGGATCACCGGCGTGAACTCGTCGTCCCCCACCTTCGCCAGCACGCTCACCCGGCGGAAGCGCGCCACCGCGCACCGGGCCAGGTTCACCGCCGTCCCCGCGACCAGGGCGCGCGCCGGCGCGTAGCAGAGCCGGTCGGCGGTCAGCTCCCCGAACCGGACGCCCGCCAGCTCCGCCCGCACCTCGATCCGCACGTCCCCGAGCACGAACAGGGAGAAGCGGCGGCGGCCCGCCGCGTCCGGGCCGGGCGGGCACACGGGGGAGGGGCCGGCGCTGCCCGTGCCCGCGTCCGCGTCCATCCGGCCGTCAGCGGGCGAGCGGCAGGAACGCCCGCACCACCGGGCGCAGGCTCGGGATCAGCGGGTAGGAGCACACCTCGTCCAGCGGCACCCAGGCGCATCCGTCCAGGTGGTCGCTCTCGTCCTGGTTGCCGAACGCGACGTCGAACGTCAGCGGGCGGCAGCGGCGGGCCGCCGCGACCACCCGGACCCGCCCGCCCGGCGCGCCCGCGGACCGGTCGTCCATGAACCACTGCCACAGATGGAACGGCGGCCCCGGATCGATCTTCAGGCCGACCTCCTCCCACACCTCCCGCCGGATGTGGTCGTCGAGGTCAAGGTCGCCGCGCACGTCCAGCCGCCCGCCGGGCACCTCCCAGCGGCCCGGCTGGAAGGGGTCGGACGCCGCCTTGCGCACCATCAGCAGCCGGTCCGCGGCCGTGATGAACGCCTTCTGCGCGAACTGCAGGCGGGTCGGCGGCCAGGCGCTGACAGGGCCGGGGGAACCGGTCTCGACTGAGGGCATCGCGCGAATACCTCTCTGGCGCCGGCCCCACCGGGCCGTCCTCGCACCACGGTAACAACGCGGACGTCCGCGGCCAGGCGACCGCCCGGCCAGAAGACCCTCACCTCCACGCGGGAAAGGCGCGGGAAGGGCCGCCGGACGGGGGTAGGCGACCCGCCCGCATTCCCCCGGGGGGCGCGGCGGACGACCCGCGCCCGGGAATGCGGCACCGCCATGCCGGGTTGTAGCGAACGGCGTACTTCGCGGTGCACGCGGAACCTGCGAGGCGCGAAGGTGCTCCGCAGGTGGTAGTGTTGGTGGTCGACCGGCCCTGTGCACGCGACCGACGAGGTCACGCGCGCCGGGCGCTCAAGCGGAGGCCACCTCCCACCTGACCGGCCGCGAGGCCGGTGGGTATCGGTCCGGCGAACGGGCGCGGCGCGCTCGTCCCGCCGTCGTCCCCGGACGGCTCCGCCGTCCAGGGCGACCGAAGGTGGCCCCGCACGTGAGTCGTGCGGGGCTTTTCGCGTGAGAGCCTCGGGGTACGACCGGTCCCAGAACTTGAGAACGGCCCCAAGGAGGTCCCATCAGCGCCGAACCGCGTATCAACGACCGCATTCGCGTGCCCGAGGTCCGGCTCGTCGGCCCGAACGGCGAACAGGTGGGCATCGTGCCCATCGCCAAGGCCCTTGAACTCGCGCGTGAGTCGGACCTCGACCTGGTCGAGGTGGCGCCCACCGCGCGCCCGCCCGTCGCCAAGCTCATGGACTACGGCAAGTTCAAGTACGAGTCCGCGATGAAGGCGCGTGAGGCGCGGAAGAACCAGGCGCACACGATCATCAAGGAGATCAAGCTCCGCCCGAAGATCGACCCGCACGACTACGAGACCAAGAAGGGTCACGTGGTGCGGTTCCTGAAGGCCGGCGACAAGGTCAAGGTCACGATCATGTTCCGTGGTCGTGAGCAGTCCCGCCCGGAGCTCGGTTTCCGGCTGCTGCAGCGGCTGGCCGACGACGTCGAGGAGCTCGGCTTCGTCGAGTCGCGGCCCAAGCAGGACGGCCGTAACATGATCATGGTGCTCGGTCCGCACAAGAAGAAGGCGGAGGCCAAGGCGGAGCGCGCCGCGAGCCGCGAGCAGGACGCGGCGGCCGGTTCGGCCTGACCCGCCGCCGGGCCGCGCGAGCCGGACGCCCGCCGCGGATGCGGCACCGGCGCCCGGTCGGCGGCTGCCCCGGATGCCGCCCGCCCCAGTGCGGAGCGCACCGGGCGCGGTGCCTGTACGACCTTGGTGCCGGACCGGCCGCAACGCCGGTCCGGCCGCAACGCCCGCGGCCCGCAAGGGCCGCCGGGCCCCCGCCACGGCGGCGGGCCCGCCGGCGGCCTCGCGGCTTTCGCGGGGGCGCCACGCACGTACATTGAAGCCTGACCTGGCGCGCCGCACGCGTCCGAGTGCGACGCGCCGATCAGGTGCGCCCCCGTGCCGCCGCACGGGGGCCCGGGAACGAGGGAGACGACGGCGACCATGCCGAAGACCAAGACCCACAGCGGTGCCAAGAAGCGCTTCAAGCTGACCGGCTCCGGCAAGGTGATGCGCCGCCGCGCCAACAAGAACCACCTGCTCGAGCACAAGCCCACCAAGCGGACGCGCCGCCTGTCCGGCCCGGCCGTGGTGGCCGACGCCGACGCCAAGAACATCAAGAAGCTGCTGCGCAAGTAGCACCGACCGGCAACATCGACGACCGGCCGGCGCCAGGACGGCTCCGGCCCCCACGAAGGAGTTCAGCACGTGGCACGCGTGAAGCGGGCGGTCAACGCCGCCAAGAAGCGTCGGGTCGTTCTGGAGCGGTCGAGCGGCTACCGCGGCCAGCGTTCGCGGCTGTACCGCAAGGCCAAGGAACAGCAGCTCCACTCGATGACCTACGCCTTCCGGGACCGCAAGGACCGCAAGGGCCAGTTCCGCCGCCTGTGGATCCAGCGGATCAACGCCGCGGCCCGCGCCAACGGCATCACCTACAACCGGTTCATCCAGGGCCTGAAGGCCGCCGAGGTCGAGGTCGACCGGCGCATGCTGGCCGAGCTCGCCGTGAACGACGCCCCCGCGTTCGCCGCCCTGGTCAAGGTGGCCAAGGACGCGCTCCCGGCGGAGGCCGCCTGAGCCGGGCGACCTGGCGACGGGCGAGTACGGCGACATGGCGGGCCGCGAGCTGACCTCTATCCGATCACCACGGGTGAAGGCCGCTCGCCGGCTCGCCAAACGCGCCTTCCGGCGCCGTGAGGGGCGGTTCCTCGCCGAGGGGCCGCAGGCGGTGCGGGAGGCGCTGGAGATCCCCGGCGGGCTGGCCGAGCTGTTCACCACGGCCGAGGCCGAGACCCGCCATCCCGAGCTGGTCGGCGCCGCCGAGCGCGCCGGGGTCCCGGTGCTGCGGGTCAGCGGCGAGATCATGGCCGAGCTGGCGCAGACCGTCACCCCGCAGGGGCTGCTGGCGGTCTGCGAGTTCGTGGACGTCCCGCTGGCCGGCGCGCTGGCGGCCGGCCCGCGGCTGGTGACCGTCCTCGCGCACGTCCGCGACCCCGGCAACGCCGGGACGGTGCTGCGCACCGCCGACGCGGCGGGGTCGGAGACGGTCGTGTTCACCGACGCGTCCGTCGACCCCTACAACGGCAAGTGCGTGCGCGCCTCGGCGGGCAGCCTGTTCCATCTGCCGGTCGTGACCGGCCCGCGCTTCGACGTCCTGATCCCCGAGCTGAAGCGGGCGGGGCTGACGGTGCTGGCCGCCGACGGCGCGGGCGAGCGCACCCTGGACGGGGCCATCGACCAGGGGCTGCTGGCACGGCCCACCGCCTGGGTGTTCGGCAACGAGGCGTGGGGCCTGCCCGAGGAGATCCTCCGGCACGTGGACGAGGTCGTCCGCGTGCCGATCTACGGCCGGGCCGAGAGCCTGAACCTGGCGACGGCCGCGGCCGTCTGCCTGTACGCGTCGGCGCGGGCGCAGCGCTCGGCCTGAGCCGGGCCGCGCGCACCCGGCGCGGCGCGGTCGGCACCGGCCGCTGCGCGGCGAACTCCCGGGGAGACCCGGGCGAACAGACGGCCACGTACGAACGGGCGCGAAGGTTCAATGCGTTCCGTGGCCGGTTGGCCGCAAGCGGTCGCGTTCGGGGCCGTTTCATGGCATGTGAGCTGCGAAGATGGTCTTGACGCGGACGGAGGGGCAGGGGGCCCGCCGGAGCGGGGGACTCATTCCCAGGTAGGAGCGGGATACCGGCCCGGTGGTGGATTCCACCGTCCCGGCCCGCTGCTTACGGTGTTGACCAGGTCTTTGACCAGGGCGGCGTTGACCAGGGCGGCAACGGAGCCGCGCAGAGTGGGGGGCGAACGTGATGACCGAGGAGACCAGGCCGGCGAGACGGCCGGGCCGGCGCGCGCCGGAGATCCGGTGCCGGACGGGCGCCGGCCAGGCCGCGTCCCGCGGCTCCGCGGCGCCCGGCACCGCCCCGCGCGGCGCCGCGGCCCCCGCTGCGGCGGCGCCCGACGCGATCGGCGCGTGGACGGCCGGCCCGGTGCCGGGCCTGGCGGTCGAGGTCGCCGAGCGGCGGCCGGGGACCGCCGTCGTCGCGGTGGCCGGGGAGATCGACCTGCACACCGCGGACGGCCTGCGGGCCGCGCTGGTCAGGGCGCACGCCGCGGGGGCGCGCCGGCTGGTGCTGGACTTCGCCGCCGTCCCGTTCTGCGACGCGGCGGGGCTCGGCGCGCTGGTCGGCGCGCACAACGAGGTCTGCGCGTCCGGCGGCGAGATCGTGCTGGCCGGGGTGCGCCCCGCCCAGTTGAGGCTGCTGCGGATCACCGGGCTGCACCGGCTGTTCGCGGTGCACGCGGACGTGGCGGCCGCGCTCGCGAGCCAGGACTCGCCGACCGGCTCCCGCTGACGACCCGGCTCCCGGAACCAGCCCTGCGGGTGCTCGTCCAGGGCCTGCCCGGTGGCTACAAATGCCTTGCCGCGAGGCGTTCTCCGGGTCCCGTAAGGGGCCCGACTGCGGATAGAGTCTCTTTTCGACAGGCCGCGCTCTACCGGTGTTCTGGAGGCCGCTGTGGGCGGAGAGGAACCCCCCGGCGTGGCCGCGCGCGCTCTCTTCGAGCCCGGGCAGGTGGACGACCTGCCGGACGGGCTGCTGGTCGCCGACCGCGACGCCCGCGTCGTGGTGTTCAACGCCGCCGCCGAGCGGATGACCGGGATCGCCGCCGCGGCCGCGCTGGGCCGCGACTTCCGCGACGTCCTGCCGCTGCACGACGCCGAGGGCCGCGACTGGTGGAAGTGCCTGGCCCCCTACGACGGCCTCGCGACCCGCACCAGGCAGCCCGAGCGCTCGCTGTTCCTGGCCGGCACCGAGCTGCTGGTCACCGCGGGCTACCGGCGCGGCGAGGGCGGCCGGGTCGAGCGCTTCACCGTCTGCCTGCGCGACGCGCAGCACCGCGCCCGCCAGGAGCGCGACCGCGCCGACCTGGTGTCGACCGTCGCGCACGAGCTGCGCTCCCCGCTGACCAGCGTCAAGGGCTTCACCGCGACGCTGCTGGCCAAGTGGCACCGCTTCAACGACGACCAGAAGCGGGTCATGCTGGAGACCGTCAACGCCGACGCCGACCGCGTCACCCGGCTGATCACCGAGCTGCTGGACGTGTCCCGGATCGAGGCGGGCCGGCTGGAGATGCGCCGCCAGGTCGTCGACCTGCCCGAGGAGGTCCGCAAGGTCATCGCGGGCCGGGTCGCCGCCGGCGACGCCGCGGACCGGTTCCGGTTCGAGGCCCGCGGCGAGCTCCCCGAGATGTGGCTGGATCCCGACAAGATGGACCAGATTCTCGGCAACCTGGTGGAAAACGCGGTGCGGCACGGCGCCGGCACTGTCACCATCGTGGTGGAGCCGGACGCGCACAAGGAGGGGGCGGCCGTGTCGGTGCGCGACGAGGGCGAGGGCATACCGCCCGAGGCCGTCCAGCGCGTCTTCCGGCAGTTCTGGCGCGGCCCGGGCGGTAACCGGCGCGGCGGCACCGGGCTCGGCCTCTACATCGTGAAGGGCCTGGTCGAGGCGCACGGCGGCGCGATCACGGTGCGGCGGGCGCCCGGCGGCGGCGCCGAGTTCCGATTTACCGTGCCCGCCGGGGCCCCCGACCACGCGAGCTGAGCCCGACCCGGGCGCGACCGCGGCCGCGGAAGGGCTCCGGGCGGGCCGCGCGCCACGCGCACGCTTTCCGGATGTTCACCGCCCGCGCACTAGACTGCGGGCGTCCCACGCCGACCGGAGTCGATCACACCACCATGTCTGCACCCAACAAGTCCTATGACCCCGTCGAGGTGTCCGCGCTGCAGCCCGAGGAGCTGGACCGGGCCCGCGACGAGGCGCTCGCGGCGATCGCCGCGGCCGCCGACCTCGACGCACTCAAGCAGGTCCGCCTGGCGCACGCCGGCGACCGTTCCCCGCTGGCGCTCGCCAACCGGGAGATAGGCGCGCTGCCGCCGGCTGCGCGCGCCGACGCGGGCAAGCGCATCGGCGCCGCCCGCGGCGCGGTGTCCAAGGCGCTGAAGGAGCGCCAGGCCGCCCTGGAGGAGGAGCGCGACCAGCGGGTCCTCGTCGAGGAGACCGTCGACGTCACCCTGCCCTGGGACCGCGCGCCGCGCGGCGCCCGGCACCCGCTGACCACCATGCAGGAGCGGATGGCCGACGTCTTCGTCGCGATGGGCTTCGAGGTCTCCGAGGGCCCCGAGGTCGAGGCGGAGTGGTTCAACTTCGACGCACTCAATTTCCTGCCGGACCATCCGGCCCGCACCATGCAGGACACCTTCTTCGTGGAGTCGGAGGGGTCCGGGCTGGTGATGCGCACGCACACCTCGCCGATGCAGATCAGATCGCTGCTGTCGCGGCCGCTGCCGGTGTACGTGGTCGCGCCGGGCCGCACGTTCCGCACCGACGAGCTGGACGCGACGCACAGCCCGGTGTTCCACCAGCTGGAGGGCCTCGCGGTCGACGAGGGCCTGACGATGGCGGACCTGCGCGGCGGCATCGCCGCGTTCGTCACCGGCATGTTCGGCGAGGGGCTGAAGACCCGGTTCCGGCCGTCGTACTTCCCGTTCACCGAGCCGTCGGCGGAGGTGGACATGCAGTGCTTCGTGTGCCGGGGCGCGTCCGCCGAGCCGGGCGGCGAGCCCTGCCGCACGTGCGGCTCGGAGGGCTGGATCGAGCTGGGCGGCTGCGGCATGGTCAACCCGCGGGTGCTGGTGGCCTGCGGTGTCGACCCGGACCGCTACAGCGGCTGGGCGTTCGGGCTGGGCGTCGAGCGGACGCTGATGTTCCGGCACGGCGTGGAGGACATGTACGACATGGTGGAGGGTGACGTCCGGTTCACCCTCCCGTTCGGGACGGAGATCTGATGCGGGCCCCGCTTTCCTGGGTGCGCGAGCACGTCGAGCTGCCCGCCGGCGTGACGGGCCGGGACCTGGCCGCCAAGCTGATCGCGGCGGGCCTGGAGGTCGAGACGGTCGAGCAGGCCGGCGCCGACATCTCCGGCACGCTCGTGGTCGGCGAGATCCTCGAGATCGAGGAGCTGACCGGCTTCAAGAAGCCGATCCGGTACTGCCGGGTCGACGTCGGCGACGCCAACGGCACCGGCGAGCCGCAGAACATCATCTGCGGCGCGACGAACTTCGCGGCCGGCGACCGCGTCGTGGTGGTCCTGCCGGGCGGCGTGCTGCCCGGCGGGTTCCGGATCGGCGCCCGCAAGACCTACGGCAGGATGTCCGAGGGCATGATCTGCTCGGTCACCGAGCTCGGCATCGGCGACGACCACAGCGGCATCCTCGTGCTGCCGCCGGACGCGCCGGTCGGCGCCGACGCCGTCGAGCTGCTCGGCATCCGCGACGAGGTCCTGGACATCGCCGTCACCCCGGACCGCGGCTACGCGCTGTCGATCCGCGGCATCGCCCGGGAGGCGGCGATCGCCTACGGCGTCCCGTTCAAGGACCCGGCGGACGTGGAGCTGCCCGCCAAGAACGGCGAGGCGTACCCGGCGAGCATCGGCGACCCGACCGCGTGCGACCGGTTCGTCCTGCGGGAGGTCCGCGGCTTCGACCCGGACGCGCGGACCCCCATGTGGATGCAGGTGCGCCTGCACCGCGCGGGGATGCGCCCGGTGTCGCTGGCCGTCGACGTCACCAACTACCTGATGCTGGAGCTCGGGCAGCCGCTGCACGCGTTCGACCGCGCGAAGCTCACCGGCCCGATCGTGGTGCGGCGCGCCGAGAAGGGCGAGAGCCTGGAGACCCTCGACCACGTCAAGCGCACCCTCGACCCCGAGGACATCCTGATCACCGACGAGTCGGGCCCGATCTCGATGGCCGGGACGATGGGCGGCCTCGCGACGGAGATCGACGACCGGTCGGCCGACATGGTCATCGAGGCCGCGCACTTCGACGCGATCGGCACCGCCCGGATGAGCCGCCGGCACAAGCTGCACAGCGAGGCGTCCTACCGGTTCGAGCGCGGCGTCGACCGGGAGCTGCCGCTGTACGCGTCGTACCGCGCGGCGCGGATGCTGGCGGAGCTCGGCGGCGCGGAGATCGTGCCGGGCGTCACGCATGCCGAGGCGCCGGTCGCGGGCGTCACGATCACGATGCCGGCCGGGCACCCGGACAGGGTCGCGGGCGTGGCGTACGGCCGCGACGCGGTCGTGCGGCGGCTCGAGCAGGTCGGCTGCGCGGTCGAGGGGGGCGACGTCCTGACGGTGGCGCCGCCGTCGTGGCGCCCCGACCTCACCGACCCGAACGACCTCGCCGAGGAGGTCATCCGGCTCGAGGGCTACGAGGACATCCCCGTGCGCGCGCCGCGCCCGTCGGCCGGGCGGGGCCTGACGGCCGAGCAGCGGCTGCGCCGCCGGGTCGGCCGGGCGCTCGCCGGCGCCGGGTACGTCGAGGTGCTGGCGTTCCCGTTCGTCTCCGCGAAGGACTGGGACGACCTGCAGCTGCCCGCCGACGACGTGCGCCGCCGCGCGCTGCGGCTGGCGAACCCGCTATCGGAGGAGGAGCCGCTGCTGCGCACCACGCTGCTGCCGGGCCTGCTGCGGACGCTGGCGCACAACGTCGGGCGGGGCTTCCCCGACACGGCGCTGTTCGAGATGGGCGTGGTGTTCCGGCCGCGCCCGGACGCGCCGGAGCGGGCGCCGCGGCTCGCGGTGGACCGCGGCCCGACGGCCGAGGAGGTCGCGTCCGTCGAGGCGGCGCTGCCGGACCAGCCGCACCGGGTGGCGGTCGTGCTGTCCGGCGACCGCGAGCCCTCGGGCTGGTGGGGCGGCGGCCGTCCGGCGCTGTGGGCGGACGCGGTGCAGGCGGCGCGGCTGGTGGCGGCCGAGGTCGGCGTGGAGCCGGTGGTGAAGGCCGACCAGCACGCGCCCTGGCATCCGGGCCGCTGCGCCGCGCTGTACGTGGGCGGTACGCTCGTCGGGCACGCCGGCGAGCTGCACCCGCGCGTCACCAAGGCGTACGGCCTGCCGGCCCGCACCTGCGCGATGGAGCTGGAGCTACGCCGCCTCGGCGAGCCGGTGACGGTCCGCGCGCCGCACGTGTCGACCTACCCGGTCGCCACGCAGGACGTCGCGCTCGTCGTCGACTCCGGCGTGCCCGCCGCGGAGGTGGAGGCGGCGCTGCGCGACGGCGCGGGCGAGCTGCTGGAGGCGATCCGGCTGTTCGACGTCTACACCGGCGAGCAGGTGGGGGAGGGCCGCAAGTCCCTGGCCTACTCGCTGCGGTTCCGCGCGCCGGACCGCACCCTCACCGCCGAGGAGGCGTCGCAGGCCCGCGACGCCGCGGTCGCCGTCGCGGCCGAGCGCACCGGCGCCGTGCTGCGCGGCGCCTGACCTGCCGCGTCTCATCTGCGGAAACGTGCCCCGGGCCTGCCGCAGGCCCGGGGCACGTGAAGGGGTGCAGCCAGCCGGGCAGCGCCGCGACCGGCACGAGGATCCCGCCGAGGATGGAGAAGGTGCGCCGCCAGCGCGGCGGCGCGCCCGGCGAAGACCGGGCTGACGGGTCCCATGGGTTCAGCATGGCGGCACGCGCCCCGCCGATCCACTGGGAATCGGCGGCCGGCCCCCGGCCCGCGCGCGACGCGCAAGGCCCCGCGCGGAACGTCCGCGCGGGGCCCCGGGCCGCCGGTCAGGTCAGGACGCGGCGGGTGAACGTGCGGGTCGCGGCCCACGTCAGCAGGGCCGTCCCGCCGACGATGGCCAGCAGGAACGCCCACGCCGGCATGTGCGGGATGCCGGGCGTCAGGGTGCTGCGCAGCCCCTCGCTGACGTAGACGAGCGGGTTGAACAGGCTGAGGACCTGCAGCCACCGGATGTGGTCCAGCGCCGACCACGGGTAGTACACGCAGCCGAGCATCGTCATCGGCAGCAGCACCATCGCGAACAGGACCTGCACCTTCTGCGGGTTCAGCAGCGTGCCGAGCAGCAGCCCGCCGGCGGCGGCCAGCAGCGACCCCGCCACCATCACCACGACCAGCACGGGCCAGTTCTCCACGTGCACGTGCGGGGACTGGCCCTCGGCGTGGATGAGCAGCACGGCCGGGAACACCAGCAGCCCGCCGATCAGCCCCTGCAGGGCCGCCGCGATGATCTTCTGCACCGCCAGCAGCGGGATCGGCACCGGCGCCAGCGCCCGGTCGGTGATGGACTTCTGCCAGTTCAGCTCCATCATCAGCGGGAAGATCACCGCCATCATCGCCTGCATGATGATGGACGAGCCGACCAGCCCGGGCACGAGGATCGTGGAGAAGGTCGGCCCGCCGGGGCCGCCCGCCATCGCGCCGCCGCCGAGCTTCGGCAGCACGTACGAGAACACGAACACGAACATCACCGGCTGCACCAGCACCCGGACGAACGTCGACAGGAAGTTCTTGCGCATCACCCGCGCCTCGCGCGCCATCATCGCGCCGAACGTGCGGGGGATCGTCGCCCGCGCCGGCGGCGGGGGCGTCAGGACGGTCGCGGCCGGGGCGGTCATTCTCGGTATTCCCTTCCGGTGAGGGTGAGGAAGACGGTCTCGAGGCTGGGGCGCAGCTGGGTGGCGTCGGTGACGCCGACGCCGGCGGCCGCCCCGATCGCGACCAGCTCGCCGAGGATCCCGTCGGGCTCGGTCGCGAACACCCGGACCTGTCCGTCGTTCACCTCGACCTTGCTGATGCCGTCGCGGTCGGCGAGCTTGTGGATCTGGTCGGGCGCGGGCGCGTCGTAGGCGACGGTGATGACGGTGTCGGCGCCCGCCGCGTTCTTCAGCTCGTCCACGGTGCCCGCGGCGAGGATCTTGCCGTGGTCGACGACCGCGACCCGGTCGCAGAGCGCCTCGGCCTCCTCCATGTAGTGGGTGGTGAGCAGGATCGTCTGCCCGCCGGCCTGCAGGCCGCGCAGCACCTCCCACAGGTTCGTGCGGGTCTGCGGGTCGAGGCCGGCGGTCGGCTCGTCCAGGAACAGCACCTCGGGCCCGTGCATCAGGGCCCGGCAGATCATCACCCGCTTGGCCTGCCCGCCCGACATCTCGAACGGGTTGCCCTTGCGGTGCTCGGTGAGCCCGAACAGCTCCATCAGCTCGTCGGCGCGGCGCCGCGCGTCGCGCGCGCCGAGCCCGAAGAACCGGCCGCGGAACTCCAGGTTCTCGGCGGCGGTGAGGTCGCTGTCGAGGGTGTTGTTCTGCGACACGACGCCGATCCGGCGCTTGATCTCGACGGCGTCCTTCACCACGTCCAGCCCGGTCACCCGCGCGGTGCCGCCGGTCGGGACGACCAGCGTGGTGAGCATGCCGATGGTCGTGGACTTGCCCGCGCCGTTCGGGCCGAGCAGGCCGAAGAACTCGCCGCGCGGCACGTCCAGGTCGATGCCGCGGACGGCGGGCACCTCGGGCCGCGGGCCGGCGGCGGGGTAGGTCTTCGTCAGCTCCACCGTCTGGACGGCGGGCTCGGGGGGTGCGCTCACGCGCGGTCTCCCTTCCCTTGCGTGCCCTCGGAGTAGGTCTCGAACTGTTTGATCAGGTTGACCAGGAACCGGCGGACGGCCGCCTCGTCCCCCTCTTCGACGACGCCGTAGAGCTCTTGCAGGTCCTGGCCGATCGGCTGGGACTTATCGACGAGCAGCCGCCGCCCCTCGTCGGTGATGCGCAGCATCACCCCGCGCCGGTCGCGGTAGGAGCGCTCGCGCCGGACGTGCCCGTTGCGCTCCAGCGTGTCGACCACCGAGGTGATCGTGGCGGGGGTGACCATCAGCCGCCTGGCGCATTCGCCGGGCCGCAGGCCGTCCTCGACGACCAGCAGGCGGAGGAGGAAGAACCCCGCCGGGCTGATCCCGTGCTTCTCGACGATCCGCCAGACGACGGGCCCGGACAGCCGCGAGGCGACGGCGAAGAGCCGGCCGACGGGCCACTGCTCCATGGGGCCGAGGACCGTGAGGTCGCCGAAGCCGAGGTTCTCCATGGCGGTGATGTTAGGGCACTGATGTTTCGAGGGCAAATCTTTAGAGGCCTAATTACTCGCCGTACCATGAATGTCAATGTAGGTTGACAGCCGGTGCACTGTCAACTCATGTTGACGCGGCGACGGGCTCCGGCCGCCGCGCGGCGGCTGTGTCGCTCGTCTCAGAACGCGCTGACCGCTCGTTCCACGTTGAATAGATTTCCAGTTGCGTGCATACTCTTACTGCTTGCTTCCGAAGGAGTGGACATGGGAATCCGGACGGCGGTCGCCGGCGCCAGCGGTTACGCGGGCGGCGAGCTGCTGCGCATCCTCGCGGGACATCCAGAGTTCGAGATCGGCGCGCTCACCGCCGGCGCCAACGCCGGCACGGAGCTCGGCGCGCACCAGCCGCATCTGCGATCCCTGGCCGGGCGCGTCCTGGAGGAGACCACCCCGGACGCCCTCGCCGGCCACGACGTGGTGTTCCTGGCCCTGCCGCACGGGCGGTCCGGGCCGCTCGCGGCCGAGCTCGGCGACGACGTCCTCGTCGTCGACTGCGGCGCCGACCACCGGCTCACCGACCCCACCGCCTGGGAGGCCTTCTACGGCACTCCGCACGCCGGCACCTGGCCCTACGGGCTGCCCGAGCTGCCGGGGCAGCGCGACGCGCTCCGCTCCACCAGGCGGATCGCCGTCCCCGGCTGCTACCCGACCGCCGTCACGCTCGCGCTGTTCCCCGCGTTCGCCGCCCGGCTCGCCGAACCCGACGTCGTCGTGGTCGCCGCGTCCGGCACGTCCGGCGCGGGCCGGTCCCTCAAGCCGCACCTGCTCGGCAGCGAGGTCATGGGGTCCGTCAGCGCCTACGCCGCCGGCGGCGTCCACCGGCACACCCCCGAGATGACGCAGAACCTCGGCGCCGTCGCCGGCGAGCCGGTCACCGTGTCGTTCACGCCGACGCTCGCCCCGATGAGCCGCGGCATCCTCGCGACCTGCACCGCCAAGGCCCGCCCCGGCGTCACCGCCGCGGCCCTCCGCGCCGCCTACGGCGACGCCTACGCCGGGGAACCGTTCCTCGGCCTGCTGCCCGAGGGGCAGTGGCCCGCCACCTCCATGACGCTCGGCGCGAACACCGCCCTCGTCCAGGTCGCCCTGGACGAGGCCGCCGGCCGGATCATCGCGGTCGCCGCCGTCGACAACCTCGCCAAGGGCACCGCGGGCGGCGCCGTCCAGAGCGCCAACCTCGCCCTCGGCCTCCCGGAAGAACTCGGGCTGACCACGATCGGAGTGTCCCCTTGAGCGTCACCGCCCCCCGGGGTTTCCGCGCCGCCGGCGTCGTCGCCGGGCTGAAGGACAGCGGCACCCGCGACCTGGCCCTCGTCGTCAACGACGGGCCGTCCCGCGCCGCCGCCGCCGTCTTCACCCGCAACCGCGTCAAGGCCGCGCCCGTCCTGTGGTCGGAGCAGGTCCTCAAGGGCGGCCGCGTCCGCGCGGTCGTGCTGAACTCCGGCGGCGCCAACGCCTGCACCGGCGCCCCCGGCTTCCAGGACACGCACGCCACCGCGGAGAAGGCCGCCGAGCTGCTCGCCGACTCCGCCGGCGAGATCGCGGTCTGCTCCACCGGCCTGATCGGCGAGCGGCTGCCGATGGACGCGCTGCTGCCCGGCATGGACAAGGCCGTCGCCGAGCTGTCGCGCGGCGACGGCGGCCTCGCCGCCGCCGACGCCATCCGCACCACCGACACCGTCGCGAAGATCTCCTTCCGGCAGGGCGACGGCGGCTACATGATCGGCGCGATGGCCAAGGGCGCGGGCATGCTCGCCCCGTCCCTGGCCACCATGCTGTGCGTCATCACCACCGACGCCGACCTGCCCGCCGAGGCCCTCGACCGGTCGCTGCGCGCCGCCACCCGCGTCACCTTCGACCGCCTCGACTCCGACGGCTGCACGTCCACCAACGACACCGTCCTGCTGATGGCGTCCGGCGCGACCGGCGCCGTCCCCGGCGAGGAGGAGTTCACCGCGCTGCTCACCGAGGTCTGCGCCGACCTCACCCGGCAGCTCCTCGTGGACGCCGAGGGCGCGTCCAAGGCCATCGCGATCGAGGTCGTCGGCGCCGCGTCCGAGGACGACGCCGTCACCGTCGGCCGCTCCATCGCCCGCAACAACCTGCTCAAGTGCGCCGTCCACGGCGAGGACCCCAACTGGGGGCGGGTGCTGTCGGCGATCGGCACCACCGACGCCGTGTTCGAGCCCGACCAGCTCAACGTCGCGATCAACGGCGTGTGGGTGTGCCGCAACGGCTCGTTCGGCGACGACCGCGACAAGGTCGACATGCGCCCCCGCGACGTGACGATCACCGCCGACCTGTCGGCCGGCCCGCACAGCGCCACCGTCTGGACGAGCGACCTCACCGCCGACTACGTCCACGAGAACTCGGCGTACTCGACATGACCGCGATCACGAGCGGCGCCGACATGCGCAAGAACCGCGCCGGCGTCATGGGCAAGGCGCAGACGCTGATCAAGGCGCTGCCGTGGCTGGAGCGCTTCCACGGCAAGACCGTCGTGATCAAGTACGGCGGGCACGCGATGACCGACGAGGCGCTGCGGCACCAGTTCGCCGAGGACATCGTGTTCCTGCGCTACGCCGGCCTGAAGCCGGTCATCGTGCACGGCGGCGGCCCGCAGATCAACGCCGCGCTGGAGCGCAACGGCATCGACTCGACGTTCACCGCCGGCCTGCGCGTCACCACCCCGGAGGCCATGGAGATCGTCCGGATGGTCCTGACCGGGCAGGTGCAGCGCGACGTCGTCGGGCTGATCAACCGGCACGGGCCGTTCGCCGTCGGCATGTCCGGCGAGGACGCCAACCTGTTCACCGCAGAGCGCAAGCACGCGCTGCTCGACGGCGAGCGCGTCGACATCGGCCAGGTCGGCGAGATCGTCGAGGTGCAGGTCGGCGCCGTCCGCGCGCTGCTGGACGACGGCCGCGTCCCGGTCGTGTCGAGCATCGCGCGCGGCGACGACGGCGAGGTGTACAACGTCAATGCCGACACGGCAGCCGCGGCGCTCGCCGTCGCGCTGGACGCGGCGAAGCTGGTCGTGCTCACCGACGTCGAGGGCCTGTACGCGGACTGGCCCGACAGCGACGACGTGATCGACCGGCTGACCACCGACGAGCTGGCGGTGCTGCTGCCGGACCTGTCCGCCGGGATGGTGCCGAAGATGGAGGCGTGCCTGGCCGCCGTGCGCGGCGGCGTCCCGCAGGCGCACGTCCTGGACGGCCGCGTCCCGCACTCGCTGCTGCTGGAGATCTTCACCGACGAAGGGATCGGAACGATGGTGCTGCCCGGCCTCCCCGGCGGACCGGTCACGGGAGACCCCGAGTGAGCGGCGACGACCTGCGCAAGCGGTTCGAGGCCGCGTTCATGCCGAACTACGGCGTCCCGCCGGTCGCGCTGGCGCGCGGCGAGGGCTGCCGGGTGTGGGACGCCGACGGCCGCGAGTACCTCGACCTGATCGCCGGCATCGCGGTCAGCTCCCTCGGGCACGCCCACCCCGCCCTCGTCGAGGCGGTGGCGGCGCAGGCCGCGACCCTCGCCCACACCTCCAACCTGTTCCTGCACGAGCCGGAGGTGCTGCTCGCCGAGCGGCTGCTCGGCCTGCTCGGCGGCGACGGCCGGGTGTTCCTCGCCAACAGCGGCACCGAGGCCAACGAGGCCGCGCTCAAGCTCGCGATCAAGTACGGGAAGGCGAACGGCCGGACGTACTTCGTTGCGGCGGAGAACGGGTTCCACGGCCGCAGCATGGGCGCGCTGTCGCTGACCGGCAAGAACGCGATCCGCGAGCCGTTCGGGCCGTTCGCCATCGACGTCCGGTTCGTCCCCTACGGTGACGCGGACGCGCTCGAGGCCGCCGTGGACGAGCGGTGCGCCGCGGTGTTCCTCGAGCCCGCCCAGGGCGAGGCCGGAGTCGTCCCGCCGCCGGACGGGTACTTCGCCGCGGCCCGGCGGATCTGCGACGCGACCGGCGCGCTGTTCGTCGCCGACGAGATCCAGTCCGCCATCGGCCGGACCGGCGCCTGGTTCGCGTTCCAGCACGAGGACGCGCGGCCCGACGTCCTCACGCTCGCCAAGGGCCTCGGCGGCGGCCTGCCGATCGGCGCCTGCGTCGCCTTCGGCGACCACGGCGACATCTTCGCCAAGGGCGACCACGGCAGCACGTTCGGCGGCAACCCGGTCAGCGCCGCCGCCGCCCTCGCCGTCCTGGACACCATCGACAAGGACGGCCTGCTCGCCAACGCCGCCGAGGTCGGGGAGACCCTCGCCGCCGGCCTCGAGGCGATCGACCACCCGCTGCTCAAGGGTGTCCGGGGCCGCGGCCTGTGGCGCGCCGCCGTCCTCACCGGCCCGCACGCGCCCGCCGTCGAGGCCGCCGCCCGCGACGCCGGCTTCCTGATCAACGCGCTCCAGCCCGACGCGCTGCGGCTCGCCCCGCCGCTGACCCTCACCGCCGCGCAGGCCCGCTCGTTCACCGCCGCGTTCCCCACGATCCTCGACGCCGCCGCGTCCGCCGTGAAGGAGAGCTGACCCATGACCGTCCGGCACTTCCTGCGCGACGACGACCTCGCGCCCGCCGAACAGGCCGCGGTCCTCGACCTCGCCGCGCAGGTCAAGAAGGACCGGTTCGCCCACCGGCCGCTCGAGGGCCCGCGGTCGGTCGCCGTGCTGTTCGACAAGCCGTCCACCCGGACCCGGCTGTCGTTCACGGCCGGCATCGCCGAACTCGGCGGCAACCCCCTCGTCATGGACGCCGGCACCAGCCAGCTCGGCCGCGGCGAGACCATCGCCGACACCGCCCGCGTCCTCGAACGGCAGGTCGCCGCGATCGTGTGGCGGACCGCCGGCCAGGAGCGCATCGAGGAGATGGCCGCCGGCACGGCCGTCCCCGTCGTCAACGCCCTCACCGACGAGTTCCACCCCTGCCAGATCCTCGCCGACCTGCAGACGGTCCGCGAGGCCAAGGGCGGCCTCGCCGGCGCGACCCTCGCCTACTTCGGCGACGGCGCCAACAACATGGCCCACTCCTACCTGCTCGGATGCGCCACCGCCGGGATGCACGTCCGCGTCGCCGCGCCGGCGTCCCTGCCGCCCGACCCCGCCGTCGTGGCCCGCGCCACCGAGATCGCCGCGGCGACCGGCGGATCCGTGGCCGTCACCGACGACGCCGCGCGAGCCGCCGCCGGAGCCGACATCCTCGCCACCGACACATGGGTGTCGATGGGCGAGGAGGGCAAGGACACCTCCCGCTACGAGCCGTACCAGGTGAACGAGGACCTGCTCGGCCGCGCCGACCCCGCGGCGATCGTCCTGCACTGCCTGCCCGCCTACCGCGGCAAGGAGATCACCGCCGGCGTCCTCGACGGCCCCCGCAGCCGCGTGTGGGACGAGGCGGAGAACCGGCTGCACGCCCAGAAGGCCCTGCTGGTCTGGCTGCTGGAGCGATCCCGGTGACCACCCCGATGACCAAGACCGCCCGCCAGTCCCGGGTGATCGACCTGCTGACCCGCCACCCCGTCCACTCGCAGGGCGAGCTCGCCAATCTCCTGCAGGACGACGGCGTCGAGGTCACCCAGGCCACCCTCTCCCGCGACCTCGTCGAGATCGGCGCGGTCAAGCTGCGCGCCGACGACGGCAGCCTCATCTACGCCGTCCCCGGCGAGGGCGGCGAGCGGATCCGCCGCGCCCGCACCGGCGCCGCCGAGACCTTCGCCGGACGGCTCTCCCGGATCGCCGCCGAACTGCTCGTGTCGGCGGAGGCGTCGGCGAACCTGGTCATCGTCCGCACCCCGCCGGGCGCGGCCCAGTACCTCGCCTCGGCGATCGACCACGCCGAATGGCCGTCGATCCTCGGCACGGTCGCGGGCGACGACTCCATCCTCGTCATCGCCCGCGACCCGAACGGCGGCGACGAGGTCGCCGAGGGGCTCCTGCGGCTGACCGCCGGCCGGGAACGACGAGGCTGACCGCCGCGCCCGCCGCGCGCGGCGGGACCGCCCCGCCGCACCGAGCGCCCGACGCGCGCCCCCGCACCGGGGCATGGTGGGATGGCGGATACACGAACGCACAGCGCCGAGAAGAAGAGGAATTCCGTGACCAAGGCACCGACGCGACTGTGGGGCGGCCGGTTCGAGGGCGGCCCGTCGGACGCGCTCGCGCGGCTCTCGGTGAGCGTCCAGTTCGACTGGCGGCTCGCCCCGTACGACCTGATGGGCTCCCGCGCCCACGCCCGCGTCCTCAACCGGGCCGGGCTGCTCACCGACGACGAGCTCGAGCGCATGATCGGTGCCCTCGACGACCTCGAGGCCGCCTGCCGCTCCGGGGAGTTCCGCCCCGCCGTCGCCGACGAGGACGTCCACACCGCCCTCGAACGCGGCCTCCTGGAGCGCCTCGGCGCCCTCGGCGGCAAGCTGCGCGCCGGCCGCAGCCGCAACGACCAGGTCGCCACCGACCTGCGCCTCTACCTGCGCGACCACGCCCGCCAGATCGTCTCCCGGCTCGTCGAGCTGGAGACCGCGCTGATCGCGCAGGCCGAGCACAACCTCGGCGTCGCCGCGCCCGGCATGACCCACCTGCAGCACGCGCAGCCCGTGCTGTTCTCCCACCAGCTGCTCGCGCACGTCCAGCCGCTCACCCGCGACATCGACCGGCTCCGCGACTGGGACAAGCGCGCCGCGGTCTCCCCCCTCGGCTCCGGCGCCCTCGCCGGCTCCTCGCTGCCGCTGGACCCGCAGGCCACCGCCGCCGAGCTCGGCTTCGACGCCGCCGCACCCAACTCCATGGACGCCGTCGCCGACCGCGACTTCGTCGCCGAGTTCCTCTTCGCCGCCGCGCTGACCGGCGTGCACCTGTCCCGCCTCGGCGAGGAGATCTGCCTCTGGGCGTCACAGGAGTTCCGCTGGATCGAGATGGACGACACCTACGCCACCGGGTCGTCGATCATGCCGCAGAAGAAGAACCCCGACGTCGCCGAGCTCGCGCGCGGCAAGGCCGGCCGCCTCATCGGCCACCTCGTCGGCCTGCTCACCACCCTCAAGGGCCTGCCGCTCACCTACAACCGCGACCTGCAGGAGGACAAGGAGGGCGCCTTCGACGCCGTCGAGACGCTGCTGCTCGTCCTGCCCGCCATGTCCGGCCTGATCGCCACCATGCGGATCAACACCGAGCGGCTGGAGACCTCCGCGCCCGACGGGTTCGCCCTCGCCACCGACCTCGCCGAGCTGCTCGTCCGGCGCGGCGTCGCCTTCCGCGACGCCCACGAGGTCGTCGGGCACCTCGTCGTCTGGTGCCAGGTCAACGACAAGGACTTCGACGACCTCACCGACGACGAGCTGGCCAAGGTGTCGCCGCACCTGACGCCGGACGTCCGCGAGGTCCTCAACGTCCAGGGCGCCCTGGCGTCCCGCAAGGCCTACGGCGGCACCGCCCCCGACCGCGTCCGCGAGCAGATCGCCGCACTGCGCGCCCAGGTCAACGACCACGCCTCCTGGGCCACGGGCGCCTGACCGGCACCTGGAGCGGAGCGCCAGCGGAGTGGAGGGTGTCGGTCAGGCTTGCTTTTGCCGGGGGGTGTGGGGGGTCGTCCCCCCCACTGGGGTGCTGACCGGCACCTGGACCGGAGCGCCGGCGGCGCCCTCTAGGCTGGTCGACCGGCGGACCACCCCCTAGACCATGGTGAGGCGATGGACGGCACGCTGCTGCCACGGGACTTCTTCGACCGGCCGGTGGACGAGGTGGCGCCCTCGCTGCTCGGGCACGTGATCACGCATCGCACGCCCGACGGCGAGGTCGCCGCGCGGCTCACCGAGGTCGAGGCGTACGCAGGCCCTCTCGACCCCGCGTCCCACGCCTACCGCGGCGAGACGCGGCGCAACGCGGTGATGTTCGGTCCGCCGGGGCACGTCTACGTGTACTTCACCTACGGCATGCACTTCTGCATGAACCTGGTCTGCGGACCCGAGGGCACGTCGTCGGCGGTCCTGCTGCGCGCCGGCGAGATCATCGCGGGGGAGGACCTCGCCCGCGCCCGCCGTCCGAAGTCCACCGTCCGCGACCTGGCCCGCGGCCCCGCCCGGCTGTGCCAGGCCCTCGGCGTCGTCCGCGACCAGAACGGGCTGGACGTGTGCACTCCCGGCGGCGAGATGACGATCCTGCGCGGCGAGCCCGCCGACCCCGCGCTGATCCGCAGCGGACCGCGGACCGGCATCAACGTCGCCAAGGAGGTGCCGTGGCGGTTCTACGTCGACGGCGACCCGACCGTGTCGCCGTACCGGGCGCACGTCCCGCGCGTCCGCGGGAAGGCCGCCGGGCGGGCGTGACCTCCGAATATCGTTGGCGTGGGCGTCCGCCCATCGGGCAGTCTGGTGAAAGAGCCGGACGGCAAGGCTGAGACGAGGGAGAACGTGACCGACATCCTGGATGACCTCGCGTGGCGCGGCCTGATCGCGCAGTCCACCGATCTGGAGGAGATGCGGGCGCTGCTCGCCGCGGGGCCGGTCACGCTGTATTGCGGGTTCGACCCGACGGCGCCCTCGCTGCACCTCGGCAACCTCATCCAGATCCTGATCCTGCGGCGCTTCCAGAAGGCCGGGCACCGCCCGCTCGGCCTCGTCGGCGGCGCCACCGGCCTGATCGGGGACCCGAGCGGCAAGAGCGCCGAGCGGGTACTGAACTCCGAGGAGACCGTCGCCGGATGGGTCGAGCGGATCCGCGGCCAGGTGTCGCGATTCCTCGACTTCGACGACGGCCAGACCGGCGCCACCATGGTCAGCAACCTCGACTGGACCGGCCCCATGTCGGCCATCGAGTTCCTGCGCGACATCGGCAAGCACTTCCCGGTCAACCGGATGCTCGCCCGCGAGACCGTCAAGGCGCGCCTCGACACCACCGGGATGAGCTACACCGAGTTCAGCTACGTGCTCCTGCAGTCCATGGACTTCCTGGAGCTGTACCGCCGGCACGGATGCGTGCTCCAGACGGGCGGCAGCGACCAGTGGGGCAACCTCACCGCCGGCGTCGACCTCATCCGCCGCGTCGAGGGCGGCAGCGCGCACGCGCTGACGACGCCGCTGCTCACCAAGGCCGACGGCACGAAGTTCGGCAAGACCGCCGGCGGCGAGACGTACTGGCTCGACCCCGAGCTGACCTCGCCGTACGCGTTCTACCAGTTCTGGATCAACGCCGACGACCGCGACGTGGAGAAGTTCCTCAAGGTCTTCAGCTTCCGCTCCCGCGAGGAGATCGAGGACCTGGTCAAGCAGGGCGCCGAGCGGCCCGCCGCCCGCGTGCCGCAGCGCGCACTCGCCGAGGAGATGACCACGCTCGTCCACGGCGCGGACGAGACGGCCGCGGTCATCGCCGCCTCCAAAGCACTGTTCGGCCAGGGGGCGCTGAAGGAGCTGGACGAGCGGACCCTCAGATCGGCGCTGGCGGAGGTGCCCCGCACGGAGATCCCGCCGGGCGACCTCCCGCCCGTGGTGGACCTGCTGGCCACCTCCGGGCTGTGCAAGAGCAAGTCGGAGGCCCGGCGGACGATCACCCAGGGCGGGGTGTACCTGAACAACGCCAAGGTCGAGTCGGAGGACGCCGCGCCGACGTCCGGCGACCTGCTGCACGGGCGCTTCCTCGTCCTGCGGCGGGGCAAGCGGAACATCGGCGGCGTCGAGGTGACCGCGTCCTGAACCGCACGCGGCGAGCGCCCGTCCGGATTTCCGGGCGGGCGCTCGTCATGTCCGGGGAAAGATTGGGTAGACACACGTCACAGTGCGGTCACGAGGGGCCCCATCTTGGCCGTTTTGAGCTCAAAAAATACCCTCTGACCTGGTTAAACGTCTCCCGGTGGGTCGATTTGACGGTCCCTTCCCCGGGACCTAATGTTCTACACGCCCCACGGGGGAGCGGGACGCCGACAAGGCGGCCGGCCCCGGGGGAACCTCCACGAACCGGCTGGGGCGGACGTGTCCGCATCTCAAAAGGGGCGATGGGGGCCGAATCGCCCAAAGTTTGACAAAGCGGGCGGAACGGGTAGGCTTGAAGGGTTGCCCCGGAGCGGGGCTCGCGAGAGCGGGTCCGGCGCGGTGGGTGTCCGTTTCTTGAGAACTCAACAGCGTGTTAAAAGCCAGTGCCTTTATCGATCCGGCCGGCAGGCCGGGTCGCCCCGTGGCCATCCTCGTTCGCGAGGGTGGTGGGGATTTCTTTGAGGCAAAGCGATCTGTTTTCGGATGGATCGTGTTGCTGGGATTTTCTTCTGAGGTTTGGCTGCTTCGG
>NZ_WBMS02000052.1 GCF_008923205.2 Actinomadura physcomitrii
CATCCACTGGCAGAACTGGCGAGACCGGCACCGAGCACGAGCCCGCTGGCACCACCAACGAACCCGCCTCCGCCGACCACTCGAACACGCATACCCGCAGCTCACCTAACGAAATGCGGCTGCCGTAGTAGCGACACCCGCCAGAGACAGATCAATAATGCGGATGAATCGCCCGTGACGCGGGCCCGCGTCGACGCGGCAAGAGCGACATATTGCCCACCGACGAAAGCTTGACCCGACGATCTCGGCTGAACGAAGAGCCAGGTCGCCCGGCTTTCGCACGCTCACCTCGGCTTTGCCTGCGCCCACCGGACGATGTCGCTCGACACATATTCGCAGGTCAGCGCGTTTTGGAACGCATCCAGCGACGCTTCAGCGACACCGCGTCCGTCCCAGAAGTGTCGCTGAGGTGTTCCCGCCGTGGCCCATACCTGCTGGCAACAGTTCGCAGCGACCAGCAGGAGACCACCATGACCACCCGGCAGACCGCCGAAGCCACCATCGCCAGCTCCGGCGCCATCGCGTCCCAGCCGACCCGCCACGACGCGGTCAACGCCCTCGACGTCGCCGAGCACTCCTTCCAGCAGCTGACCTCAGGTCCGACGCCGCTCGCGATCGACGGCCGCTCCATAGGGCATGGTCTTCCCACCCGCTCTATCAACCTGCGCGAACTTCGCACGCTGCTGCTGCAGCGGGGCGACTGCGGTGACCTCAAGGACGCGGCCTGGAGGGAGCTGGTGCGGCGAGCCCGTACCGGCGATCCCGCCTGGGTGGTGGGCTGCCTCGGCGTGGCCATGCCAGGGCTGAGGAACATCGCCGCCCGGGTCGTTCGCAGCACCCCGAGCCGTCACGTGGACGACGTCGTCTCGGAGCTGGTCGCCGAGTTCATCACGCAACTGGCCAGGGTCGACATCGACCGCCGGGGCATCGCCGTGCGCCTGCTGGCCTGGGCTCGCAAGAGCGCACTGCGCGCCCGGGGGCGCGAGATGCGGCAGGAGGCCTGCGACCTGCCGCAGGTCGCCGCCCCAGCGACGAGGTCGGACGTCGATCCGGCGGACCTCCTCGACAGCGCCGCACGATTGCAGATCATCAGCTGGGATGCCGCCGAGCTGATCAGAGCGACCCGCCTGAACGGTGGTGCGCTGTCGGAGATCGCCCAGCGTCGCAGCGTATCGGCGAACCAGATGTACAAGCAGCGGAGGGTGGCGGAGGCCAGGCTCGTCGCCGCTATCCGCGACGGCCGGGTCCACGCGGGCGCCGGCACGTGAGCCGTCCGAAGCATCGCTCACCCGGACGCACACATTCAGCAAACCGCCGAAATGAGTTCATTTCAGCTCGCAAGCGACAAAGGGAATGCAACTCGAAGAGCCTTGGCCTCGCCTGTACAAGGATTTGCCCTTGCGGCAATGTGAAGGCGAAGCGCACTATCCGGTTCGCGTCTACCATCGCACCGCACCCACGACTTGTCGCTGGTAGAAGCGCTCAACCGGCTCGACCTCCCGGATCTGCCGATCAAGAAAGTGGACACAACGTGAACAGAGATCGACAGCGCTCAGATGGGCGACCACCGCACCTCTCCGGCGCTATGGCAGGCGCCATTGGATTGGCCCTGCTTCTCTCCGGGTGTGCCGACCAGGGCGCGAATGCGGTCCTCCCCACCACCAGCCGCACGGCAACTCCGTCGCCACACTCCGCAAGCGATGAGGTCACCAATTCGTACACGAGCCTCGTGGCCGTGCTGGATCATGCGGACTCCCTTCCCGCGGATTCACGTCGACGGGAATTGTCGGCGCGCCTGGCCGATCCGCAACTGTCACGCGTGCTCGATCGCATCGAGCAGATGCACGCCAAGCACCTCGCGTCGTACGGGACGTCCGTCGTCCATGTCAGCAACGTCCGCGTCGATGGAGCGAACGCGATCCTCCGTGACTGCCAGGACTCCAGCAACGCCGGACTCATGAACACCGTCACGCACAAGAAGGTGAACCGCGGCCTCAAGGAGGAAGGCATCAAGGCGTACCTGTCCAAGGGCGGCGACGGGGTGTGGCGGGTGACCAAGATGGTCTCGCTCGGCAAGGGCTGCTGAGGATGGGCGTCACCCCACTTCTCGTCCTCGCGGGCGGCGCGGCAACCGCTCATGCGGTCGCCGCCGCGCCGGCACCGCAGGACCCGCTGCCTCCGGTCGCCAACAAGCAGGGCTACCTGTACGGCGCGCAGGCCGACGGCAGCACCGTGGACCCGTCGCCTGCCGCGCCCGAGGGCAAGAGCCGGCCCATCGAGAAGTCCGACGACATCGGGCCGCATGACTGCCGGACGCTCAGCGGCAACGTGCAGGTCTGCACCCCGGCACACCCGAACGGCAAGACGCCGAGGATCTCACCGGGCGAGCTGGCGCTCACCCGGTGGGCACAGCTGCCGATCCCGGCGCCCGTGGTCCGGACGGCGCCGCCGCGCCGCTCCGAGGGGCTGGTCGGTCTTCCGGAGTGGTTCTGGGTGACCAACTGGAAGCCGCTGAACGGGCGCGCCGCTGCGCGAGGAGTGTGGGTGCGGGTGACGGCCCGGCCGCAGAGCATGACGATCGATCCCGGTTACGGCGAGCGGGCCGTCGGCTGCCCCGGCCCTGGGACGCCCTACGACAAGTCGCGACCGGCGAGCTCGCAGCACACCCCGTGTTCCTACACCTTCTCTCATTCCTCGCTGCGGCAGCCGGGCCATGCCTACCGGGTGCGGGTGACCGTGGTGTGGAGCGGAACCTGGGTCGGCTCGGACGGCTCCAGCGGGGTTCTGCCACCGGCGAGCCGATCGACGACCTTCCGCCTCCGAGTAGCCGAGGCCCAAGCCCTCTACGGAAAAGGAACGTGATGACAGCGCTCGGGAAGAGGACCCGCCGCGATACCGGGTCGGCGAAGCCGGCGGCGTCCTTCAAGCCGCTACCAAGGCAGAGGCGCCCCGCCTGGATGGTGGGTGGCGTGGCGCTGGCCGTGATCGCGACGGTGGTGAACGTGGGCGTGTACCGCGCGTCCGATCAGCGGGTCGCGGTGGTGCGGCTGGCGCGGGACGTCCCCTCCGGGCATCAGCTGGTGCGGAGCGACCTGGACGTGACGCGCGCCGCGGTGGACGCGACGGTGCCGACGGTCCCCGAACGCCAGTTGCCACAGGTCGTGGGGAAACGCACGGCGAAGAGCCTGAGCAAGGGCACGCTGCTGGCGGGGTCGCAGCTCACCGCGCAGGCCGTCCCTGGGAAAGGCCAGGCGCTGGTGACCGTGCCGCTGAAGGCCGGTTCGATGCCGCTCGGCCTGACGCCGGGCTGGCGGGTCCAGGCCGTGTTCACCACCGGCGCGCAGGACCGGAGCACCGACGACGGCGCACCGCTTGGAAGCGATCGCTCATCGGCCGACGAGCCGGGAAACGTGCAGGCCGTGGTCGAGGAGGTCGGCGCCGCCAATGCCGAGGGCACGGTTCCGGTGCAGTTGCTGGTGGCCGACTCGGACGCGATGACGGTCGCGCGGAAAGCGGCGGACGGCCTCGTCGTGCTCATCGTGACGGAAAGGCTGGGCTGACCATGGCGCTGTACTGCCTGCTGTCGCCGGGCGGCTCACCCGGGGTGACGACGACCGCGCTCGGGCTGGCACTGACATGGACGGACCGGGTGCTGCTGGCCGAATGCGACCCGATGGGGCGCCGCGTGCTCCCCGGGTTCATGGCCGATCGGCTCAACGGCCCGGTCGGCCCCGGCCTCCTCGGGCTGGCGATGACCGCGCCGGCCGTCGGGCACGGGCCGCTCCCGCTGGAGGAGTACACGCTGCCGATACTCGATGACGGCCGCGTGGCGCTGTTGCATGGGCTGCGGGACGCCCGGCACGCGCGCCATCTCGCCGGGCTCTGGAGTCCGCTCGCGGAAACCCTGCTGGCCCGCGAGGGCGATGTACTCGCGGACCTGGGACGCATGGGCGGCCAGGACACCCCGGTCGAGCTTCTGCGGCACGCGGATGCCGTGGTCATGGTCCTCAAGCCGACGCTGGTGCATGTCGATGCCGCCGGGGCACGGCTGAACGCCCTGAAAGAGGTGGTGAGCGAGCAGGCCCAGGTCGGCTTGTGCCTGATCGAGGACGGCGGCCACAACCGGGGGTACGGCGCGGGCGAGGTCGAGCGGGCCTTGGGGGTGCCGGTGCTGACCGTGCTCCCGTGGTCGTCGGCGGACGCGTCCGTGCTGTCGGACGGAGCGCCTTCGCGCCGGCTGTTCATGGCCTCGCTGCTGATGCAGTCGCTGGGGCGACTCGGACGCCGGATGCGCAAGACGGTCGGTAGACCGTCCGTGTCGAGCATCAACGAAGAATGCCTCGTCGAGGCACCCGCCGTGCCCGCACCGGCGGGGCGCTCGTGACCGCCACGGGATGGACGGCCGCTGGTCCTCCTCCGAGTGCGACCAGTACCGATGCCGGCGAAGTGAACGTTTGGGCGGCGGCACGCCACGTATCGACTCAACTGGCGGACGCGCTCGCCGACGACTCGGACCGGGCACGAGCCTGGCAACTGATTGACGCGCAAGTCCAAGCATGGGCTCGCGAGCAACTCGCATCCGGAAGCCCTGTCTCCGCCGGTCTGGAGCGGCAGGTAGCGCGGCTGGTCTTCGACCGCCGGTTCGGCCTCGGCCCGCTGCAGCCGTACCTGGAACGGTCCGACGTGGAGAACATCGTCGTCAACGGCTGCCGCCAGACCTGGATCACCTACACTGACGGCTCGAAGAAGCCGGGTCCACCGGTCGCCGAGACCGACGACGACCTCATCGAGTGGGTGCAGCTGCTGGCCCGGCGTGGCAACACCGGGCGTGAGTTCTCACACGCGTCACCACTGCTGGACGTCGCCCTCGCCGACGGCGTCCGCCTCGCGGTGGTGGGCTGGGTGTCGCGCCATCCGCACCTGGCCATCCGCGTGCACCGCCTGGTGGACATCACGCTCCCGCAGCTCACCCGGCTCGGCACACTGACCGAGCCACTGGAGCAGTTCCTCCGCGCCGCGATCAGGGCGCGCCGCAACATCATCGTGTGCGGCGAGGTCAACACCGGCAAGACCACCCTGATCCGCGGCCTGGCCAACGAGATCCCGCCGGACGAGCGGATCATCAGCTTGGAGAGCGACTTCGAGCTGTTCCTCGACGACCCGCGCCTGGCGCACCGCCACCACGACGTGGTCGCCATGGAGGCTCGCCGGGCCAACGCCGAGGACGCGGGCGAAGTGCGGCTCCAGGACCTCGTGCCAGCGTGCCTGCGGCTGAACCCCGACCGGGTGATCGTAGGCGAGGCCCGGCACGGTGAGTTGGCGCCGATGCTGGAGGTGATGTACTCCGGGGCGCGCGGCTCGATGTGCACCCTTCACGTGCACCGCCCGGAACACGTCTTCAGCCGCGTCGTCCAGTTGGGTCGCCGCGCCGACCTCGGCCTGGCCGCCGACGACCTGCACCTGATGTTCGGACTCGCCCAGCCCCTCGTCGTCCACCTCGAACGCGATCCGGCCGACAACGCGCGGTACGTCTCGCAGGTGATGGAGGTCGGCCCGCCCGCGGACGCGACCGAACCGACCCGCAACCTCATCTTCACCCCCGGACCCGATGGGCGCGCCACCCCGTCGGGCGGGCACATCAGCGCCGAACTGCTGGACGAACTGGTCGGGCACGGCTTCGATCCGGCCCTCTTGGCCCCGGAAGAAGCCATCGCGGGCGGAGGATGGACATGATGTCGGTGCTGGCCGGGCTCGCGGGCCTCTGCACCGCCGCAGCCGTCCTCGTGTTCGTCGCCGGAGCCCGCGGGATCGAATTCGGGAGCCGGACCGCCCGGCCACCATCCCGGCTGCGAGCCGCGATGCGTTCGGCAGCATCACCGGGTCGGCGGAATCGGCTGCTGGGCGGGCTGACGGCCGGGGTGATGGTGGTGATCGCAACCGGCTGGCCGGTCGCCGCGCTGGCCGTCGCTGCCGGCGTGTACGCAGTGCCGCCGATGCTTTCGGGACGGCCGCCACAGCGCCGGATCGCGCGGCTGGAAGCGCTGGCGCAATGGTCGCGACGGCTGGCCGAGATGATGGGCGCCAGCCGCGGTTTGGAGCAGGCGCTGGCCGACAGCGCCCGCGTCGCACCCGAGGCGATCCGCGCGCCGGTCACCGTGCTGGCCGGACGGCTGAACAACCACGCCAGCACCGAGCAGGCGCTCCGGGCGTTCGCCGACGAACTCGACGACCCGATCGGCGACCTGATCGCCTGCGCACTGATCCTGGCCGCCCGCCGCCGCGGCCGCGGAACCCGCGAGGCGCTGAACCTGCTGGCCGACGCCGTCGAGCAGGAGGTCCTTGTCCGCCGGGACGTCGAGGCCGAACGGGCCGGACTGCGGACCACCCTCCTCGTCATCGTGGGATCCGTTACCGCGCTCAGCGCTCTGTTCGCCGCGTCCCAGACCCTGGCCGCCCCTTACGGGACACCACTGGGGCAGACAGTGCTGGCCGTGGTCGCCGCCCTGTATGCGGGCGGGCTCTGGTGGATGCGACGGATCGCCGTCCTGTCCACCGGCGCCCGCTTCGTCCACACGCCCGCTGTCTCTGGGAAGGAAGCGCATCCATGACCGCCCTCGTCGCTCTCGCCGGCTGCCTCACCGCCATCGGCGTCGTGCTGTTCGCGCGAGGGTTCCAGCCCGCGCCGCCGCGCCTGGACGCCGCACTCGCCCGCCTCCAGGCAGCCGCGCTTCCTCCTGTCCCGGCCGAAACCGTGAGCAGGCGCGATCGGCTGGGCCAATGGCTCGTCGCGAAAGTCGCGCGTCCGGCCGGGCCGCTCGCGGTTCCACGAGCCGATCTGAGGTTGCTGGAGCTGCCCGTCGAACGATTCATGCTGGACAAGCTCGCGCTCTTCCTCACCGGCCTGGCCGCCCCTCCTCTGCTGACGGGCATGATCGCCCTGGCTGGAGGCTCACTGCCATGGACCCTGCCGACGCTCGGCTCGCTGGTTCTCGCATCGGTTCTGGCGTTCGTACCGGACTGGAACGTGCGCGCCCAGGCACGGCAGCGACGCCGCGATTTTCGCTACGCCTTCACCTCCTACCTCCAGCTCGTCGTCCTGGAACGCGAAGCCGGCGCCGCCCTCAACGCCGCGCTGGAGGAACCAGCGAAGATCACCGGAGGGTGGCCCTTCCTGCGCGTCCACCAGGCGCTGACCCGGGCCCGGAGCGCCCAGCAGCAGCCCTGGCGCGCACTCGCCGAGCTCGGTGAGGAGATCGGTGTCCGCGACCTGATCGACCTGGCCCACACCGCCGAGATCGCCGGAACCGAGGGCGCCAAGATGCACGACGTCCTCGTCGCCAAGATCGCGTCGATGCGGCACGAGGCGTCCGCCGACGCACGCGCCGAGGCCAACTCCCGCACCACCGCCATGTGGGTGCCGACCAGCCTGCTCATGCTCGGCTTCGTGATCCTCGTCGGCTTCCCGTTCTTCTCCAAACTCCTGGCGTCCGGCTGAGCGGCCGGGCTCCCACACACGACGCATCGGGGGACCATGAACACACTCAACGCCGCGGCGATCCGCATCGCGGTCGCCGTACACGAGCGAGGCCGACGACTCGCCGCCAACCTGCGCGACCGAGGCGACCGCGGGTCCGGAGTGGTCGAGACGATCATCATCGTCGCGGGCTTCGCCGGGCTGGCCTTCGTCGTCTACATGGCCGTGTCCAGCAAGGTGCACGGCTGGATCAACAGGATCCCCGGATCGACTGGCCCATGAGAATCCGCACATCCGGCGAGCGCCCCGGCGACACGGGGTCTGCGACCGTCGCGGTCGCCATCACCTTCCCAGCTGTGGGGCTTCTGTTCCTGGCCCTCGCCCAAGCGGTCATGGTCTCCGTCGCCCGCGACGTCGCCCAGGCCGCCGCCGAAGAGGGCCTGCGCGCCGCCCGCGCCAAAGAGGGCTCAACTTCGCGGGGACTTACCGCCGCACAGTCCTTCGCCCACCACGAACCCGTCCTGCAGGCACCCGCCGTCTCCGTGTCCGGGACGAACACCATTGCGGTACGAGTGACCGGACGCGCCCCGTCACTTCTGCCGGGCGTCCACATCACCGTCCGGCGCACTGCCCGCGGCGTTCGAGAACGCTTCACCACCGAAGGCCCCGCATGACGAGGCAGGCCCGTCGGCGGCTCCGGCGACAGCTCCGGTCGAGCGACGCCGGGAACGCGGTGGTCGAGACCGCGATCCTCGCGCCGGTGTTCATCGTCTTCCTGGCCGGGCTCCTGGTCGCGATGCGGATCCAGCACGGCAGCTCCATCGTCGCCCAAGCCGCCGCCGATGCGGCACGCCAGGCGTCCATCGCCCGCACCAGCGCCCAAGCCCAAGCCGCCGCCACCTCCAGCGCCATGGCCACCCTGCACGACCGCGGTCTGCACTGCACACCGACCGTCCACCTCGATCTGGCCGGGTTCACGCGCGAGGTAGGGCAGGATGCGACGGTCGCGGCGCGGGTGACCTGCGTCATCCGGCTCTCCGACGTGGCCCTTCCCGGACTGCCGGGATCGCGAACGGTCACCAAGTCACACCGATCACCCATCGATCCCTATCGAAACAGCACCCGATGACGCCCGATATGACGGCGATCGACCTTCGCCGACGAACAGACCGCCACGCACTCAAGCGCCGCACGGACGAGGGCAGCGTCAGCGTCTTCGCCGTCATCATCACCCTGGTCGTAGTCGTGTTCTTCGGCGCGGTCGTGGACTTCGAGCAGGTTCTCGAAGCCAGGCAGGACGCCGGCACCGCCGCTCAGGAAGCCGCCCGCGCCGGCGCAGGCCACGTCGACCTCGAGCACGCTTACGCCGGCGGCCGGTTCATCGTCGACCAGGCGACCGCGCTACGCGCCGCCCGGGAGTACCTGCGAACAGGCGGCTACACCGGCACCGCCTCGCCGGTCGGCGCCCGCGCCATCCGCGTTCAGGTCTCCATCACCCGCCGCGCCCTCTTCCTCAATGTGATCGGCCTGGCCACCCTGCGCGCCGATGCGACCGCAACCGCCGACCTCACCACCGGAATAGAAGGACCCAGCCGGACATGACCTCACACAGCCGCGCCGTCCGCATATGCCGTGGGCTTGCCGCCCTCCTCACCCTCGGGACACTGGTGATCGGTGCCCCGATCGTCATGTACATGCTCGAGGGCTCCCCCATCCCGGACCGGATACCGGACTGGGAGACGGTGTCGGCGTTCCTGATGCGTCCCGACACCGACGGCCAAGCATTCCTCGCCACCCTTGACGTCATCGGCTGGGCGGCATGGCTGGTGTTCACCGCCATCATCCTCACTGAGGCGCTCGCTTGCCTCGCCGGATTCACCGCGTCGCTGCCCCGCCCCGTCCAGCCCGTCCAGCGTCTCGTCCGGGACATGGTCGCCTCGATCACCTTGGCCTTCGGCACCGCCGCGGTGCTCGCCAACCCCGCTTCGGCTTCCGTTCACACCACCTCCGGCACGGCGGCCACCGCCCCGCACAATCCCGAGGACGCCTTCTCGGCGTCGCCTGCCCGTCACGACCCGGACTACCAAGGCGCGCAACTCCAGGTCGTTGAACGGGGCGACACCCTCTGGGACATCGCCCGCCGCACCTACGGCTCCGGCGCCCAGTACCCCAAGATCTTCAAAGCCAGCCGCACCATCGACCAGCCCGACGGCCTGCCGCCTCTCACAGACCCCGACGAACTGCACCCCGGCCAGCGGATCCGCCTTCCACATATTCACAGGCACGGAACCGCTCGCCATGCTCCCCAGCCCAGCGCTCCCCACAAAGCGACGTCGGCTCCTCACCATGCGCCCGGACATGACCACCGCGGACCGGCCGCCGCGGAGCAGTACACCGACCCCCGAAACGACGCTTCCGAGCCGGCCACGCCCCCGCACGCATCATCCGTCCCGAAACAGCCGCCCCACTCCCCCGACGGAACCCCGACCCCACACCCCCATGAGAGCAACAAGGGCACGGCGCCCGGTAACGCCCCGTCCGCCTTCACACTGCCAACCGGCTCGCGGATCGGCCTGGGTCTGGCCGCCGCGGTCAGTGTCGCGCTGGCGACCGGACGCATCCACCGGCGACGCCGCGCCCGAGCCGGCGCGGACGTCGAAGCCGTGACCACGGCCGAACCACCGCCGCCGGACGCCGTCGCCAAGGCACACAGAGCAAACCTGGACACCTACGCCGACCGCAACCAGCCGGTCCCGACCGACGCCGAACTCGTCATCACCGACCGAGACACCGAACCGCCCGACTCACTCATCCTCGGAACCCGCGACGGCCGCCCCACCGCCCTGTCGCTCCATGGCCTCAACCTCGGAGTTTGCGGTGACGGTGCCGTCCCCTTCGCCCGCGCACTCGTCACCGAACTCCTCGCCAAGGCCCACCGCGACCGCGCCGAACTCGTCATCACACAACCCGATGCCGAGACCCTCTACCCGCACCTCACCGGCGAGCTCCCGGGGCTGACCATCACGCCTACGCTCGACGACGCCGCCTTCCGCCTCGAGGCCGAGTTCGTCCACCGCTCTCGCCTCATGGAAGCGGCCAACCAGCCCGACCTGACCGCCCTGCGCCTCCACGACCCGGCCGAGCCCCTGCCCACCCTGCTCCTTGTCACCTCGGTAACCGACGAGACCAAGCAGACGCTGGAACTGATCATCCGGCTGGGACGCCGCTACGGAATCGGCAGCCTGATCCTCGGAACCGGGCCGGCCGACGCGACCAACATCCGCCTCGCCGCCGGCGGAACCGTCACCGACGTCGGCGGTCCCTACGCCGACATCCTGACCGGTGCGAGCCTGTTCCATCTCACGGCAGAGGACGCCGTCGGCATGCTCTCCACCATCCGCACCGCTGCCGACGATCCCGCTACAGGGTCCCCGAGCCCTGCACCGCCCGCCACCGAATCCGAATCGGCGGTCATCGAACACACGCTCGCCGAGCCCCCGGCCGCAGCCGACGGCACCACCGGCCACCCCGTCAAGCTGCAACTCCTCGGCTCGATCCGCGTGTCCACCGCCGACGGCCCGATCAGCACTGGCCTGCGGACCAGCGCCCGCGATCTCCTGGCCTACCTCGCCCTCAACCCCAACGGCATCACCCGGGAGCAAGGCACCGCGGCACTCTGGCCCGACCACACCCAGAGCCAAGCCAACGACCTGTTCAAAACCGCGGTCACCACCGCCCGCAGAGCCCTGCGCACCACAACCGGCCTGAAGGAACCCGCGTTCATCAACCGAACCGGCATCCTCTACCGGCTCGACCCCCACCTCTTCGAAGTCGACCTCTGGAACCTCAGCACCGCCATCACCAGAGCCCGCCAAGCCCTCGACGACGCCGACCGCACCCGAGCCGTCCAGTCCATCGTCGACCTCTACACCGCCGATTTCGCCGTCGGCCGCAACTACGAATGGGCCGACAACCACCGCGTCTACCTCCGCCGCACCGTCACCAACACCCTCGCCCGCCTCGCCACAGACCTCCAAGAACAGCACCCCGACGACGCCACCAGCGCCCTCGAACACGCCATCAAACACGACCCGTACTCGGAGTCCGCCTACCGCTCACTCATGACCCTCGACGCCCGCCTCGGCAGGCACGACGCCGTCCAGCGCACCTTCCACCTTCTGGCCACCCGCCTCGCCGACCTCGGTACCGAGCCCACGCCCGAGACCCACCAACTCCTCTCCGACCTCCGAGCCACGCCCCCGCAACAAGCCCCTTGAGGGGAGGGCGCTACCTACGACGTGAGCGGATCCTGCGCGAATTCGGCATGGTGATGGACGACGTCGTCATCGGTCACCTCGAACACGAGGATGCTGAGCAACTCCCGGATTCGCGGGCCGACTCGAAGCGCCGCTGAGACGGCGCGCGAGGGCACGACCACTCCGAAGATCTCCGAGCCATCGAGCACCGCAGGAACTCGCCGGAGCAGTTGACCGTACAGGGTGTCAACGTCCAAACCAGGGGAGGATGTCCGCCCCTTGGCCTCCGCGTACAGCGTCTGGCCGTCACGACTGGCGACGACATCGCAGAACTCTTGTTCTCTCGCGACCGTCCACCCATGGGCCCGGAGGTGCCGACAGAAGGCATCCACGACCCGAGCTTCATCACCCCTCACCGACGACCTCACCCTTTCGGAAGTACCGGTCGAAGAACCGGTGGAGCGTTCGAGCCGAAACCGTCACCAAGCACCATAGACCGGGTCCCAAGATCGCAGCCTCCGGCAGCACTCACCTCGGAAGCAATGTCCGCGACCAACGTCTCCTCGCGCGCGAAGCAGAGTCCTGCCCACCAAGAGCGGCTGCCGGGCTGCCGGGAATCCGTTGACGCCGCCTCTCACCCTGCGAAAGCCTTGCCTTCAATGCTGATCGATGTGAGGGGAACGAAGGGCGACTCCTGGTGAGCGCACCACCGGGCTGGTACCCGGATCCACAGTGGATGGGCCGCGAACGATACTGGGACGGTCAGGGCTGGACCGATCAGTCACGCAAGTGGGAGGGCAAGGCCGGAACCAGCGCAAGTTCGTCGAGCCCCACCCCATCAACGCCCCTGAGAAGCCGAGCCCCGGTGCCCTCCACCAAGGTCTCCAAACCCTCGACGCGAACTCGCGATACCGGCCTGAGTATGCCGAGACCTCTCGCGGCGATTCCTCCGCCAGCACGGGCGAACACGCCAGTCCCAGCGTCCGCGGCCAAGCCGAATCGGCCCGCGCTCGGCGAGCCGGGCAGCAGGGCAATGTCCGTCCTCGTGATGCTGGTGGTGCTGGCGTTGACGCTCGCCAGCGAGGCGACAGTCCTTGTGCCGGCCGCCTACGGCCTGCACCTGATCTGGCCGTTCTTTGGCGCGCTCATACCGTTCGGCGTCTGGTTGGCACTGGCGTTGGTGTTACTCGTACCGGGCTTTCGGCAACTCAACGTGCGCCTTGCCTACGGCGCTCGCGAGCCCCGTCACGAGGAGCAGACACGGCTACAGGAAGCCTGGCTCGGCCTCCTACCGGCCCACCAAGCAGCCGGATTCCACCTGATGGTGTCCGACACGGAGGACCTGAACGTCTGCACCCCGGTCGGGCGCGTCGTTATAGCCAGCGCCAGCTCGGTCCAGTCCCTCCCCCTCGCCCGGCTACAGGCTGTTCTCGCGCACGAGCTCGGCCACCGAACAGGGCTGCTCGCCGCCTCGGCGTTCGTAGATGCGCACCTGCTTCTGCCGAGCCGGGCGCTGTTGTGGGTGTTGCGTGCGCTGTGGTCCCCCGTGAAACCGATGTGGAAACGGGCTGTCGCATGGCACCGCCCCATCGGCTTCCTACTTGTCCTAGTCCTTGTGCTGTGCGGAACCGCCGTCACCTTCATCACGGCGCTGCCCGCCGCCTTGGCGCTTGGCGCCTCGGCGGCCGCTCGGCTGGCGAAGGGCCACACCGACGCTCGCGCGGACGCCTTCGTCGTCCGGCTCGGCCTCGGAGCCGAACTCCTCGCCGCCTTGGAGCACCGGATCGAGAACACCAGCAGGCCCGCCGACTCCGAGCACCATCCTGCACTCCCCCTACACCTTGTCCGGCGCGCCCAACACATCCGCCAACTGATGCAGGCGACGGCTCCGGTCATGTACTAACGACAGGGTGAAGCTGCGGATGGCGGGAGCCACTGACGCACGCGGCCCCGGACGCTGTCCAACCCGTAATGAGAGCCGGCGCGATGCCAACGGAAGGCGTGACGAGCTTCCCTGAGCGCCCCGCAATGAGGTCCTCAGGCGAGAGCCGGTGGCGGCGTCGCTCCAGTACCTCTATTCCGGTCGTCCGAGGCGGACGCTCAGGCCCTAAGTTCCACCACGCACGACCCTTGAGCCACAAACCGGCTGTTTGACTCAGGTATCTGAACGCATGTCCGCCTCGCTCAACGCGCATCTGCCAGCCACTTATCGGCGAGTTCGCGAGCGTCGGCGAGCAACTTGTCCAGCGCCCCATCGGATGGATTCGTACGAAGAACCAGTCCCGTCAACAGGAGCGTGCAGTACTCGCCTCGAGCCTCATCCCCGATGTCGTCGATATTCTCGTCGGTGAATGTGGCCAGGAGCAATCGTTCGGCGATGCGCGGGTCGAAGTCGTCTGTCAACGGGTAATTGGCCCGAAGATCGGCCACGAACGCGATCGCGGCGGATGCATCCTTGTCCTTGAACAACCGGCCGCCGGCCAGGGCGAAGGCTGCGGAGACCAGTGCACCGTAGGCAGGTGCGGCCGCCGGGTCCAGTTGACGGTCGATCTGCTCGAAACGCTCGGTATTGCGGGTGATCAACGCGCGCACCGACTCAACCTGGTCAGCGGTTACCTTCATTGCCTCTCCATTCTCGAATCCTACTCAGAACCCGTCTGCCTGCTTCAGCTCCGACGACGCCCAGCGTGAGCAACGCTGATGCCGTGCTTCCAGCGTCGATACCGGAGTGATGTGGCTCGGCCATCGTGGGGCCATCTACTCTGGTCTCTGCGTGGCCAGTCGGGCGCGTCCCGAAAGCCTGGTCTATAGTTTTACCGATCGCCTTGACTCGGTCATGAATGTCGCTGTAGTTCTTATAAGCCGCTTGCCGGAACTTGTCGTCCCTATCCTGATTCTCGTCGCCTTCCGCCAATGCCTCGCCGGTCGGCAGGTCCCCGAAACGGTCCACCCCGCCGGTCCACTCAGCATCAGAGCTGCGAATAGTCCTATCGAAGGGCTCCTTTTGCCCTTCAGCCTTGCCACGATCCGGGGCGAATGGGTCGATATTGCCCTTGACCGCCCCTTCTTCCAGCTTAGCTGAACCGGAACCACTCTTGCCCGTTTCGAGTGTCCGCTCACTCTCTGCGCCGTTCCCTTGGGTGGCCTCTCGACTTTCTTGCCGGGCGTCGAACTCGTTCGTCGGTTTGTCGGAACCACCCGCTGGTGTCCGCTCAGGTGAGGAGTTGCCCTCCTTTGACTTCACCTGGCTGTGTTCACCATCCCGACTACGATCGGGTTGGGTCGATTCCGACTCGCCGGGCACCTCCTCGTTGACTTCCGGAGGCTTGGAGTTGCCTTCAACCTTCTCTGTCTGCCCACCCGGCACGCGAGTTTCCGGGGAGGGCATCCGGCCCCCGCTGTCGTTTGTCCGCTCAGGTTCTTGTCCGCCATCGGCAGTGGCGCGAGCGGGCTCCTGATCGCCAGATCGTCCCCTGTCCTCCACCTCAGTGGAACGCTTCTGGTCAGCCGTGCTGGTCTCGGCTTCCGGCCGCTGCACGTCCGGCTCGCGGGTTTCAGACTGCGTCGCGGGTCGGTCGTGCTCGCCGCGCGAATCAGAGACGGAGCTGTCCGTTGGTTGGCTACTGCCCTCACTCGTGCGGCCGTCTTTGCGGGGCGCATCCCGCTGCTCGGGGCCTTCCGTCTCTGGCTTGGACGCGGTAGCAGTGTCTCGTTTCTCACCGGCCGACTCCGCAGGCGCCTGTGGTGCTGGCTTGTCCTCGCGCTCGCCACGTTGTTCAGCGCCTGTTTCCCGAGGAGCCTCTCGGGCGGCGGTCGTCGCGGCGCGGCTCTCGGCACGCGAAGGGGCGCCTTCTGCTCCTGGCTTGTCGGGTGGGGGCGATGACGGTCGGTCGGCTGCTTGCGGCTTCTCGACGGTCTCTACGTGGGTGTCGGTGCCGCTGGTGGGGTTGTCGGCGGCCATGAGTCAGCCCTTTCCGCCGAAGAGTGGTGGAGGGCCTTGCCGACGAGGAGGATTTTCTGGTGGCTCGCGGCGAGGCCGGGGAGGCGGTGGGGCCTGACTCGACGGTTTCCGCTGGTCGGGCCAGCTTGATTTTGGCTCCCTGAAGTCATGCTCAGGCTGACCGCCGTATGCGGCCGCAGTTGGGCTGGCCGCAGGGTGCGGGCCCGTCTGGTAGCCGGTGGGCAGCCCGGGCTCGTACGGCAGGGGCGCGCGCGGTGTCGGCGGGGTGGGTGGTGTGGCCCACTGAGGAGCGCCGGCAAGCGGGCCGTACCCAGCCGCGGTACCGATGATGGCCTGCTGCGGGGCCGGTGGATCGGGTAGTGGGGCGGTGCTGACGCGGTCCAGAGTGATGATGGCCGGGTCGCATTCCACCGGGGTGAGGCGTCGACCACCGCCGGGGGCGGATTCCACGAGGAGCAGGGCGTGGTCGGGCAGATGCTGCAGGGTGACGGGTTCGACGACGTACTCGTACACGCGCTGGGTGGTGTCGGCGTCGCTCCAGTTGGTGCCTTCGGCGTAGGAGTAGGCGGCCGACCAGTTGCGGGAGGTGGAGACGGCGGTTCCGGTGGTGTCGCTGGTGTTCTGGCCGCCGCCGCGGCTGCTGCCGGATTGGCGGTTGGTGGAGCGGTCGGGGAACAGGCCGAAGGCTTCGCCGCCGGAGTAGTTGACGCCGGACGAGCGGGTGGTGCCCCAGTTGGTGGATGTGCCGGTGGAGTGGCTGGTGCTGTGGGTCGTGGAGTCGCCTTCGCCGGTGGTGTCGGTTTGGGTGTGCGACTCGTTTCCGCCGATGTTCTTGGTGATCTGGGAGAGGACGAAGCGGTAGTCGCGGCCGATGAAGTCGGCCGCGCGGGAGGCGTCCTCGTGGTTGCCCAGGCGCATGAACGCGACCGCTCCGCCGCCGATCATTTCCGCAGAGGTCTCGCGAAGCCGCCGGAACAGGAAGGTCAGGGGGACGCCGCGGCGTTCGCAGGCGTCCGAGAGGCGTTCGAGGTGGCGGCGAGCGAGTTCGTCCGCGCCGGCGACTACGAGCGCGGGTGTGGACTCGCCACTGGCGGTGATGCGGTGGGTGACCCACTGCACGATCAGGTCCGTGAGCAGTTCCGAGCGGACGTTGCGGGCCTGGCTGTCGAGCGCGATGCAGGTGAGGTAGCCCGTGGTGTCGCGTTGTCTGGGCTCGGTCCCCAGGGTTTCGAGGGGATGAATGTAGGACTCGATCCGCGACAGGTTGGCGTGGGCCTGCCGGCGGTACTCCACGGTGAACAGTTCGTTGCTGATGCGACGCCGTTCGTCGCGGGTCAGGGTCTCGGAGGTGTCGGGTTCGCCCATCAGGACACGCAGTGCGGTGGCGATTCGTCCGAGTGTGATCTCGCCGCCCAAAGCGTCGCAGATCTTGCTGAGGATCCGGTCGTCCATGCTGCGGTCGGCTCGCGCGGCGTCGGGGGTGCCGCCGTGCATGGATTCGACTATGGCGTCCACGAGCTCCTGGGGCGAGAGATCGGCGAGCAGTGTGGACGAGGCGAGTTCGCTGGGAAGCCGCTGGAGGTCGACGCCCATCCATGCTGATTGGCCGAGTTCGGCGAGTTCTCGGGTGACCAGTTCCCGGGACAGGTCCAGTACCAGGAGGGGTTGTCCGGGGAGGGTGGACGAGCCGTAGGTGGTCAGCAGCGCCTCCCAGGACCACAGGGTCCCGCCGAAGACGTCCAGGCGGCGGGTGGGGCGGGGCACTGCTCCCCATTCGGGCAGTCCGTTCAGGCGAGCGTGCTCGTTGGCCTCGTGTTCCTGTTTCCGGGCCTGCCACTGCCGGAGTTGGGTGTCGTGGCTACCGATGGTCTGCTCGTGGGCCAGAGCGTAGGTGTTGCGTGCGGTGTCACGCTGCCGTGCCGCGAACCATGTCATGACCACACCTGGCGCCGCGACGATGACGGCCAGGATCAAGGCGCCGACGGGGAGCGGGGTCTTGGACATCTGCGCGTCGCTGGCCTCGCACGCCGAGAAGAGCACCAGGATGGCGGCGGCGGCGAAGCTCAGTGGCAGGGTCCGGGACATCCGGCGACGTGCGGCCTGTTCGGTCTCGCTGACGCGACGAGCGAGATACTCCGGCAGGTTCTGCTGCTGGGGCGGCGCCTCGTTGAAGGGCCGCAGGAACCACCACCGGTCCCTGAACACCCAGCCGAGGCGCGGGTCTGGGCTGAACAGCTTCTCGCGGCGAGCCAGTAATCCCTGGTGATCGACCGGTCCGCCCCTCACGACGCCGAACCCCCGTTCCTTTTGGGTGCTGTCTCGATCATCACGGCCCCGGCACTGAGCGTGACGACACCGCAAATCACCCAAGCAGATTGACAGCGGACTTGTCACCACGTCCGATCAGAATGGGGGGTTCCCATTGGGGAGCTTGCTCAATAGCCTGACTGAGCCGCGCCTCGGGCGGCAACACCTTCGCCGCAATCGGCCGCCCAGCCGCCGGCGGGCTCCAGCAGTCTTCGTGGAGGATTCGGACGCATGGTCGCGTGCCTGATGGCACCTGTCCCTTCACCAGAGGTCGCCGCATCGCAGGAACGTCGTGACCACAACGGCACCGCGCTCGGGGACGGCAATGGCACTTGATCACACCGCCGATGCGGGCGGCACCGTCGAAAAGGCCGACGAGCGGGCGAGCGCTGAGCAGCCGCCTCCGCCGGACCGACCTGGCACCGCGGGCGCGCCATCTCGAGGTGACAGCCGCGCCGCCACCGCGCAGGGCGGTGATCGCAGTGCCGGCGCCGCGCCAACCGAAGAGCCCCGGACCAGCGGCCCTGCGAGCTCGCCGAGCGCCGGGGCAGCAGGTGAAGGGCAAGGCCCCACCGAGCAAATTGACGAAGTGCCGTCCGAATCAGCCGACGCACGCGACGCCGAGGTGGTCGGGGCTGATTCAGCGGAGGTACCGGACGCCGAGTCCGACGATGATCAACCTGAAGCATTGGGGACCGACGGCCAGGAGACCGAGATCGACTCGGACGGCGATGCTGAACCACAGCAGGCCGCGGACGACCTGGCCGACGAGGCCGATCGAGATGGTGGCAAGAAGCGAGTCGTCGTCGACAAGGATACCGACGGAGTAGGGCCGCACTCGGCTGGGCCCACGCCCGAAGCGGGAGGCTGGTTCGGCGGCGCCGACCAGACCAGCCCGGATCACACCGCCGCTTCAGACGGCAACAGCGACCGTCCCGAGTATCCCGAGGTCACCGACCGCTCCGAGTACACCTTTACGGAACGCGAGTACGCGTTCGCCGAGGTGTCGCCACAGCAGGCCCAGGACATGCACTCCCAACGCGTGCCCTTGGGAATGGACGGCGCCCGTTGGGGTGAGTGCCTGAACGAGCTACGCGAGGCGCTCGCAAACGAGGGCATCGGTGACGCTGACGTACGCCTGCAGGGGCCGGGAGCGCGGTTCTGCTCCGAGGATCCCAAGAAGTGGTTTCCTCAGAACGAGGACGAGTTGCGCGCCAAGGTCGCCGAGCACCACCGGAACGCCCCCGAACAGGACCGCACCCAACGCGCCGAGAACGCGGTCTCCGCCTATCGGGCCGCCGGATTCTCCCAGGATGGGCGCAAACCCGTGGCGCCGTTCTTCGACAGCCTCCACAGGCTCAATCTCAGCGACAGACCCGACGGCTACGACTTCGAGATCGTCAGCGACGACCTCGCCAGGCGGTTGCAGGAGCAGGCCACCGACGCTCCGGACACCGAGTCGCGTCCCCAGGGCGACACCCGCTTCGAACACCGTCACCACGAGCATGCGGCTCCAGCACTCCACACCTGGGCCCGACGCTGGGAGGACACTCTCGATCGCGAGGTGACGCTGACGACCTTCGACCGGCAGGTTCCTGACGCGGCCTCTCACGATGACGACTGGACGGTCATAGCTCCTGAGGAGCCTCGGTGATCGCGCGGGAGAACCATGACAGTTGATCCCGGCGGTCCCGTCTGGGACTTGGTGCGGAACCTTCCAGTCTGCCGGCTGCTGGAAGTACCGCGCCGCCGCGGCCAGGACGCGGAAGCCGACGGGCGCGATGAGTGGCGGGACCAAAGGCTCGCGGCGCTGGTATCGGCCTACCACGCCGTCGGCGGACCAGTGGGCAGCAGCGCGGTGCTGGTGGGCTGGCGGCGCGCCCAGGCGTTCGGGCCCACCGAAGTGTTCGTCGGCGGGGATGCGCTCATCGCCGACCACGCCGGCGGCACCGTGCCAGGCGCCGCAACGTTGAGCCTGCCCGCGGGTGGACGAGGCTCGATGCTTCCTCCCGGCGTGATGGCCGACGCGATGCTCACCATGCCGCATTGGGTTCGGATCGGCGCCATTGCCGATGGCCTGCTGACCGAGTCGTCGTCCCCGAGCCTCCCCGAACTTGCGAGACCGTCCCTGGAGGACGGTCTGCTCTCGGTGTGGATGCAGCCGTTCGCGTGGCTCCTGGTCGCCGAGCCCGTCGAACCACAGCAGGCAGCCTCGCTTGCCGACGAGCTGGCCGACCGGCAGCAGCGCGCCCAGTCGATGGCGGAGATGTCACCGGAGAACGCTGTGGCCGCCGTCCGTCTGGAGCGCCGTCACCGCGAGATCCGGCAGGCCGCGACATCCGGGCTGTGGCGCGTGCACCTACTCGCGGGCGCGGCGACGCCCCAGGCCGCCGCGCGGGTGGCCGCGCTGGTGTGCGCGTCCGCCGACCTCGACCAGATGCCGTACGCGCTGGTACCTGAACCCCAGGTCGACCTCACCAAGCAGCTCATCGGCCACCACGACGACGTGCCGGGGCCGTCGGTCCCGTTCGAGGCGAGTACGCAGTTGGTCGCCGCCCTGGCGCGTCCACCGGTCCGCGAGGTCGCAGGTGTCCGGTTCGTGCTGCGTCCAGAGTTCGACGTCACCCCCGAGCCCAGCGGCAGCGGCGCGGCGGTGCAGGTGGGACGGGTTCTGGACCGTAACCGCCGCGAGGTCGGCCCGCTGGCGCTACCGCTGTCGAGTCTGAACCGGCACACCTTCGTGTGCGGCGCCACCGGGGCCGGCAAGTCGCAGACCGTCCGGGCCCTGCTCACCGCCGCGACCGGCGCAGGACTTCCCTGGCTTGTGGTCGAGCCCGCCAAAGCCGAGTACCGGATGATGGCCGCCCGCATCCCCGATGCCGAGGTCGTGGTGATCCGGCCCGGGGACGCAGAGGCGATCGCAGCCGGCATCAACCCACTCCAGCCCTCATCTGGACCGGACGGACGCGCGTTTCCGCTACAGACCCACGCCGACCTCGTCCGCGCCCTCTTCCTCGCGGCGTTCGAGTCCGACGAACCGTTTCCCCAGGTGCTGAGCGCGGCCCTGACCCGCTGCTACGAGCAACTCGGCTGGGACCTCGCGCTCGGCGAACCCGCCGTTCCCGGCACGAGCCCCCGCTACCCCACGCTGGCCGACCTTCAGGCCGCCGCCGAGCAGGTCGTCTCGGAGATCGGCTACGGGCAGGAGATCACCGACAACGTCCGCGGGTTCATCCGCGTCCGGCTCTCGAGCCTTCGGCTGGGCACTACCGGACGGTTCTTCGAGGGCGGTCACCCCATCGATTTCGACGAGTTGCTCGCCCGCAACGTCGTCCTGGAGATCGAGGACGTCGGCGACGACCGCGACAAGGCGTTCCTGATGGGCACCGTTCTCGTCCGCCTTGTCGAGCACCTCCGCCTCCGCGAACGCCAGCGCTCCGGCGCGGGCAGCGGGTTGCAGCATCTGAGCGTGTTCGAGGAGGCTCACCGGCTGCTGCGGCGCAGCGAGCAGGCCGGGCCGGCGTCGCATGCTGTGGAGACCTTCGCGGGATTGCTCGCCGAGATCCGCGCCTACGGCGAAGGGCTCATCGTGGCCGAGCAGATCCCGTCCAAGCTCGTCCCAGACGTCATCAAGAACACCGCCGTCAAGATCGTCCACCGTCTGCCTGCCAAGGACGACCGCGACGCCGTGGGCGCCACCATGAACATCACCGACTCCCAGTCGCAGTTCCTGGTGACGCTCACTCCAGGCGAGGGGGCGGTGTTCACAGACGGGATGGACTACCCGCATCTCGTCCGCATGCCCGACGGCACCCACCTGGAGGCCGCCTCGACAGCGCCCGCGGCCTCACCGCACGTCCTGGTAGCGCCACGCAGCAGCACGTGCGGTTCGGAATGCCGCGCTCTCCCGTGCACGCTGCGCGACATGCGTACCGCCCAGCGCGCCCTGACCGATCACCCCGAGCTCGTGCTGTGGGCCGAACTGGCCGCCGCCGCACACCTGACCGGATGGGGAGCCCCCATCCTCGCCCCAGCTGTCGTGGACACGGTGCAGTCGATGCCCGACCGATTGCGCGGCTGCGCGATGTCCCATGCGATCGATGCTGCCGTTGCGGCCCGATCAACCGTGATCCCCGCGGCCCCCAACACCAGTGGTCTGGCCAGCCACCTGCTCGCCGTGCTGGAAGGCCAACTCGTCGGCAAGACCGTCTGTGAAGGCGACGAGAGCGAGTACTTCGCCCAGTCGTACCGTTGGTGCCTCGTACTGGAAGAGCTCCAGCAGGCCCACCGCGCGACCCCCGAGGCCGGGCGCCACCCACGGAGCGACGAATGGGCGACGATCTACGAGAGGTCCATCCCCGGTGACACGCTCGCGGAGCAGCTCTACCGGGTCACCGCGTGGTGGGACCGCGGCCAGCGCGACCAGGACGCCCGGACCGCCGCCCTGTGGGGAACCGCCGTACCCTCGGCGATCGAAACCGCCGTCGGCGCGCGACGCAACGACGAGGACTGGCCCCAACTCCTCCGCGAAGCCACCGCTACGCTGGGCAACGTCGATGGCCTGCTCCGCTTCTACCTCCCCCCCGACCCGCCTGCCGCCTCGCACGACGATGCAGACAGGGCGCGATGACCTCGGTCCACGCTCATCCCTCCCCAATGAACACCATGGTCAGCGACAACACCGACAAGCTCGCCGTCCTCATCGATGCCGACAACGCCCAACCTGGGATGACCGAACAGCTGCTGGCCGAGGTCGCCAAGTACGGCACCGCCCACGTCAAGCGCGCCTACGGTGACTGGACCGGCACGAACCTGCGGAGCTGGAAAGAACAACTGCTCGACCAATCCATCCAGCCCATCCAGCAGTTCGCCTACACCACCGGCAAGAACGCCACCGACGCGGCAATGATCATCGACGCGATGGACCTGCTGTACTCAGGACGCTTCGACGGTTTCTGCCTGGTCTCCAGCGACAGCGACTTCACCCGGCTCGCCGCACGGATCCGCGAATCCGGGCTGACCGTCTACGGGTTCGGCGAACGCAAGACGCCCAAGCCCTTCGTCGCGGCGTGCGACAAGTTCGTCTACATCGAGAACCTCACCTACGCCCCCATCTCCACCGCGCCCACCGGCGCGCCACCAATGTCGGTTCCCACGCGTGCCTCGAAACTCAAGCAGGACACCACCCTGGTGGTACTGCTCCGCAACGCCGTCGAAGCGGCCTCCGACGAGGACGGCTGGGCCGCCCTAGCGTCCGTCGGGCAGATCATCACCAAGCAGCGCCCAGACTTCGACGCCCGGACCTACGGCTACGCCAAGCTCAGCGAACTGATCGCCGCCACGACGCTGTTCGACCTGGACCGCCGCAGCCCCGGCGACGGGAAAGCCAAGGTCGTCTACGCCCGCGACAAGCGTCACCAGGGCAGCTGATCGGCGCCGCCCACTGCAGGCACTGCACCGCTCAAACGGATTCGTCGGTCCCGGACTGCCGGAGGGCCTCGACCTGGTTCCGGTAGAAACGGAGCTGGCCGCCGGGCGTCCGGGCGAAGTCCAGCAGCCCGCGATACGCCCACGACAGCACGGTCGAATGACTGACCCCCAGTCGGCGCGCTACCTCGCTGGTCTTCAGCAGTTCCGGTGGCGGCTGCTCCTCCCCCTCAATTCGATCACTCATGGTGTTCGCCTCACGCACTCGGGAGTCTCGCCGCCTGCCCACCGCCAACGACGTCGACCGTCAGACCATCGGCGGTCATTGATCGCGGCGACGGCGTGTTCACGGCTATGCGCTCGTCTGCTGAAGGCGCCGTTGTGCGGGATCGCCTACGACGAACCACACCCGCAGTTGCCCGGTCTCCAGCCGGTCGAAGCCCCAGTCGCTGGCCAGCGCCTGCATGATCGGAAGGCCACGGCCGCCTTCTCCGCACGGGTCGTCCCGATAGTGCGGCAGCGTTTGTCCCCCGCCGTCCACGACTTCGACGCGCATCGCACGCGCGTCACCGAAGACACTGACCTCGACCTGGTCTCCGCTGCTGTAGCGGACGGCGTTGGTGAACGTCTCGGAGACGAGCAGCGCGCAGTCATCATGCGCCGGGTGACCGTCATGGTGCCGGGTGGCCGCCCACCGCCGCACGATCCCGACCTGCTCGGGCGACGCCGGGAAGACCCGCTTTCCCAGCGGGCGCATCAGCCCGCCGCTCCGGACGGTCCGGCCGCGAAGCCGTCCTCATGCTGGTCCCGAACTGCATCGGCGCGACGACGTGACTCTTCCGTACGTCCGGCACCCTGGTCGGCATCCTCATCGAGGAGCACCACCGCGAGCCCGCATGGGACGAGAAGCTCACGGACCCGCACCAGGGCCGCTGCTAGGTTGCGGCATCGGGCGATGGGCTCGCCGGTACTCGAGAAGAACCAGGGCCGGCGGCGAACGCCCTTTGGACGAACAGTGATGGAGTCACCGACTCCTGGGAGCGTACGGAAGTAGACCCGCACCAGCGGCACCGGCTTGTCGTACCGGTCGACCGCCCACCCGGCGTCCGTGAGAACCCGCGCGAGCCGGTCGAGATCGGGTCGGCCGTCGCGGGATCTGGCCCACGGCAGGCGCCGCGTAACACGTATCGTCATCTAAGTCCTCTCAGCAAGGGGATGGACGCCGCGCGGCCGGACGAGCCTGGAAACTTGTATCCGGCCGCGCGGCGGCTCATGGCAACGGTGGTCAGGGACCCGGAACCTTCACCGGGCGACCGCCTCGGCGATCGACCAGGCCGCGCTCGGGCTGACCTCCACGCGGCGGGTGCGCCCCCAGGTGAAGTAACCCTGCGGGCCCTCACGGCAAGCCATGATCGTCACGTGGTGCCCGCCGCGCACGGGGAGCAGGACGACCGGATCGCCCCAGCTCTTGAAGACCACGGTCACGGTGCATCTCAAGAGGCGGTGCAGGTCGCCGGCGAGCGCGACCAGCACCTGGAACTTCCACTCCTGTGCCGTCATGGCTGCATCACCCAGGTTCGTTCTTGTGATCACCCGTGCGCGAAGCGTGCATGGAACTAGCCTTGATGGTGGAGCATCGAAGAGAACATGACAAGCAGAACCGTAAATTTACGGGCTGGCCACTCGTACGGCCATGCCCGCCGAACGCCCCAACCTTCGGGACCAGGAGTTACAACCCCCATGCGAGCATCGACTCAAGGCCCAACCGTCCGGCGCCGCCGGCTCGCCGCCGAGTTGCGCAGGCTCCGCGAGCGCGCGGAACTCACCCTCGAGGAGGCCAGGGGTCGGCTGGGCTGGTCGATCGCGAAGCTCAGCCGCATCGAAACCGCACGCCAAGGCATCACGGTGAAGGACCTGGAGAAGGTCCTCGATCTTTACGGCCTCGAAGACGCCGACCGCCGCGCGACCCTGAAGGCACTCGCGCGCAACGCCCGCACCCGGGGCTGGTGGGACGCCTACGCCGACTCACTCCCGACCGACTATGCCAACTACATCGCGCTGGAAGCCGAAGCCGCCGCCATGCGCTCCTTCAGCGTCCACATGCTCCCCGGCCTTCTCCAGACATCGGAGTACGCCCGGGAGATCATCACCTCGGCGCTCATGGCCCTCGTTCCGCCGACCGAGGTCGAGCGGCGCGTCGAGGTCCGGACGACGCGCCAGCGGATCCTCACCCGCGACGACGCCCCGCTGCGCTTCTGGGGCGTGATCGACGAAGCCGTCCTCCACCACGTGGTCGGGTCGGCGGACGTCATGCGCGGCCAGTTCAAGTACCTGATGCAGTTGACCGGACGCCCCAACGTCCAACTCCAAGTGCTCCCGTACGGCAAGGCCGCCCACCCCGCCACGGCGGGCAGCTTCACCATCCTGGAGTTTCCCGAACAGCATGATCCCGACGTAGTGCACGTCGAGATGATGACCAGTAATCTGTACATAGAGGGAGATAACGACGTATACATGCACGCCCTCGCGTTCGACCACCTCCTCGCGATGGCCCTCGACCCGGACGAGTCCAGGGACCTCATCGCCGCGGTGGCCGCGAAGATGATCTGACCCACGAGCCGAGGAGCACACGTGTCGACTCCGGCCTCCAGCCCTCACCGGTGGCGCAAGAGCAGCCACAGCGGGAACGGCCCCAGCTGCGTCGAGGTGGCCTCCTGCACCTGCTGCCAGATCGCCGTCCGCGACAGCAAGAACCCCAACGGTCCCCACCTCACCTTCGCCTCAACCACATGGACGATCTTCATCGACCAAATCAGGCGCGGCACCTACGACCTGCGCTGACAGCTGACGCCAAGGCTTGGACGACGCCCAGAGATGGGCAGTTGAAGGTCGTGCACCAGCCGAACGGCGGCCTGCCCGTCCTGCCAAAGGGACCGCACTCGCCGACGATCACCTCCCCGCCCTACCAGAGCGTCCCTGTGTGGCTTCGCGCCGAAGCTCAACTGCTCGTGTGAGGGTGATCTGGAAGTGGCAGGTTCTGGTACGCCACTCGAAGTCGATCTTCATGCGCAGGGACTCGAACAGCCGGCGGCGATGGCCGTCGGGCACCAGAAGAAGCTCGATGCGCCTTGATGGCGGCGCAGCAAGCAGCCCTGGTTGAGGATGAACGGGCTGGTGTTGGTCCACCACCGCGCGTTGCGGAACGAGGAGGTCTCGGTCGCCAGTCAGCTCGGTCGATCGGATGCGGACTACGGCCTCCGCGGGCTCGGGATCCGGATTCCGAGGGCGGTGAGGGTCGAAGACGTTGTCGGTGAGAAAGTCGGACAGCTCGTCGATGATCAGGTCCTCACGGACCCTGATCGTGTTGGGATGGCCCTCGGGCGCGCATCCCTTGGGTGGGGAACAGACGTAGTAGACGGTGCCGCGGCTGGCCTTCCCGTTCATCCGCCGACCGCACCAGGCACAGAACACGAAGGAGCGCAGGCTGTAGGTGCGCTTGGCGTTCGGATGGGAGCTGACGCCGTCGGCGTTACGGGAACTCCACCGGACCGCGGCGACCTTCTGGGCTTCGATGAAGCAGTCCTTGGTCACCAGGGGCTCGTGGGTGGGCTCACTGGACCACACCCATGCCTCGGGCGGGTTGGCCCTGCCTCTGCCGGACGTGGTGGCACGGCGGTTCCAGACCATGTAGCCGGTGTGCTTCGGGTTGGTGAGGATCTCGCGTACCGAGGACTGCGTCCAGTGCCCGACAGCGCGTGTCGGGTCGACCGGCATCGGTGGAGGGTAGCGGTCCAGGTCCTCGTTGAGCCGCTCGGCCAACGCCTTGCAGCCAAGCCTCTCGGCCACTCGCCAGGCGAAGAGCTGAGTCACGACCGGCCCGCGGACCGGGTCCGGGCGAAGCCGGTGCTTGCAGGCTCCTTCCGCTCTGCGTGCAGGCACCGGGTGCGGCATCTTAGCTGCGACGTATCCATAGGGCGGTTTGCCGACGTTGTACCCCTGCTCGGTGTGGGCTTCAAGGCCTCCCCAGGACTTCTCCAGCAGTTCGAGTACGTACCACTCGGACACGCTCTGTTTCACGCGCCGCGTCAGGACTTGGGTCGCGCGCTTGCCGTCAGGGCGAATGCGTTCTCAGGTAGTGAGATCGAGTAGTTGAAGTGCGTGGTCGGGGTGTGCTCGGTAGTGGTCATTGGCGGCGGCGATGTTGCTCCAGCCCATGAGGTCGGCGAGGGCAATGGCCAGGTTGCGCAGGCCGGCCATGATGCGTGGTGCGTGACCGGTGCGGATGGTCGAGCGGTCCTCGGCGTAGGTGACGTCGCGGACGTGGTGTAGGGCCTCGATGGACCAGTGCCCGCGGACGAGGGCGGCCAGCTGGGCGGGGGTGGCGTGATCCGGGGCGAGGCTGGTGACGGCGTAGACGGTCTTGATCGTCGTCTTGCCGGTGGTGCGGTCGGTGCGGCGGCGTTTGACCTGGATGGCCTGGACGGCGTGCGGGAACAGCAGCCCGGGTCGGACGGTGCAGACCTTCAGCCGGCGGATCTCCCGGCGGCCGTGCCCGTCTTCAGCGGTGCGGTCGTGCAGCTCGATCTCCCGCCAGGGCAGGTGTTTGAGCTGCCGGTGCAGGCTCTTCTGGTTCCCCTTCACGACCAGGAGGTAGTGCGCGTGGTGTTCCCGGACCAGGTGGCGGGCGTGTTCGCGCTGGGTGTGCAGGGCGTCGGCGGTGACGATCTTGCCGGTCAGGTCCAGGCCGGCCAGCAGCGGGACGAACGCGGGGATCTCGTTGCTCTTGGTATCGACCTGCCGTTGCGCCAGCACGGCCCGGCCGTCGTGCAGGGCCGCCGCCAGCAGGTGTGTCACCGTCCCGTCCGGGTGGCGGCTGCCCCGCAGCGTCTTGCCGTCCACCGAGACCGCCTGCGGCCCGGCCTGGCTCCCGGCGTCGGGGTCGTGGGCCAGAGCCGACAGATAGGCCCCGATCGCCTCGTCGAAGGCGTCGCCGTCGAGGCGGGCCAGCAGCCGTCCCAGCGTGGTCACGACCGGCCGTGCCGCCGGCAGCCCCAGGTCGGTGAGCACGCGTGCGTCCAATTCCCCGGCGATCCTGCCGATCTTGGCCAGGCTGGTGGCGCCGCTGAGCACGGCGACCAGGCACAACGCCAGCACGGAGCCGAGCCGGTACCGGCGACCGCGGCGACGCCGCGGATCGGGAATGCGGTCCAGCACCTGCACCAGTGTCGGCAGGCCGGGCAGGTCGGTGGCGGGACATGGCAGGACGACGCCCTCGCAGTGGCGAACCAGGGCGTCGATCGGGGAGGATGGCACGCGAACGCGGTCCCTGTCTTGATCGTCTGGCTTAGACACCCAAGATCATCGGGGACCGCGTTCGTCGTTCACAACCCGGATGCCACCCGCCGTTGGCCTGCCGATCTACCGGCTCATCTCAGCACCTGAGAACGCATTGGCCCTGGCTTGCCGTTGAGGTTGAATGGCTCGTCTGCCGCGAGAAGCGGTACGCCCGCCTCTTCGAGTTTGTTCTCGATTAGGGTGCCAACGTAGGTGCGGCGCGCGATACGTTCGATCGATTCGCAGACCACCACGTCGAACCTGCGCTCTGGACTCGCCACATCTTCCAGGAGCTCCTGGATGCCTCCTTCACGAGGGACTGGGATGGCAAAGCGCTCATGCCCGCGTCCACGACCCCGCGCATTGAGGGCTTTTCGACCAGATTCGATGTCGTAATAGTGTGCGACGATGATTGCCTGATCCGGAAGAGCGGCCCGACAATTATTGAGCTGCCGGGGGAGAGACAAGGTTGGGTCCTGCCGGTCCTCGGTCGAGGTACGGCCGACGAAGGCGACACGAAAAGGCTCTGACCACCGATCTCCTTGGCCAAGGCCGGTCAGCCATCCTCGGGATTCCCTGCGCGAGCCTCGCGCGAGGATATCGAGCGGGATGGGTGGTGTTGTCCGTGCGCCCATTCCAATACCTCCCTGATTGCATCTGCTTGTTCGCGTTCGAGATGATCGGCCAGATCTCCTTCAGCGACGTTGATCGTCCACTCGAACGGGAGGCTGCGGCCAGTTTCGCCGCGCCCGCCAACTTCCTGTTCAGTAGTCGGAAGAGACCGTTCGAGTCCGCAACTTCGGTCATGGCTTTCGTTGCCGTTGCCCTTCATCACCCCTCCGTGCGCCGACCTTCCCGAGTCGACATGGCATGGCCTCACAGATCTGGTCGTCGGCGAGGAAGCCGGCTCTTTCCTCAAGTGGCGGACCACTGACCTCCACGATGCGTTTTACTTTTCTTTGCCCTCGGCGAAGACACGCCACACCTTCGATCGTGGCACAATTTTCGGCTGAAGAAAAGGTTGATGGTAGCCAATCCCCAGCAATCCGCAAAAACATGACAGGATGCGATATGGAAGTTTTTGAGTTCTGTGCGGAGCGCCCGAAACGCCGTCAGATAGCCATAAGATCGTCACTCTGTGTGGTGCGACATCATGAGGGATTATCGCTCCTTCGGGTACGGTGCGCCCGTTTGAAGTGAGTGGTCAGGTGCCACGCGAGATAGAGCACACACGATCACAGCCCCAAGAGCGGGCGGCCACGTCTCCTGAGACGGGAGTATCGGCGCTTGCGAAGGTATTAGTAGAGGTCGCCGCTGATGGGTTCCCATTGGACTTTCCGGACGTCCCAACGCCCCTGTGCCAGACATCGCGGACGCTGAACTCGCCGAGCTTGTACGCCTTCCCGGGCGTAGCGGTCAGCTGCGGCTCGACATCGGACCCGAGCCGATCCTGCAGTGCAGTCACGAACATGGCACCCTGACCAGCAGGTCGCGTCGCGCCACCGAGTCATTCACAAATGCACCCTCTTCAGGGCCACTGCTCACCGGACTGCCGAAGCGTGCCGTGCCCACCCCACCACCCGCACGACCTAACGGAGTGCCGCTTCCCAAATACATCGATCCAGCGCACGACGGCGGGGGAGACGTCCCTGCCTGGTGAAGCCATCTCAATCGCCCTGGGCAGCCTTCGTGACGACGGGCGTGCCTCACTGGTGGCCATCGGTGACTGTTACGTTCGCATCTTCTGTGTCGTGGTCATGTGCAGATGCTCAGACGGCGGATGCCTAGCGCGGGGCGCTCAAGCGGGACGATGGACACCGCTAGCGCGAGCAGACCGACAAGCCGCGCCTTGTAGTGCGCGATGGGGCCGAGTTGACAGCTCATCCCGGAGCAGGTCGTACCTTCGCGATCGTTTCGCCGAGACGTCTGTATGGGCGCTGGACTCTGCCCGGCACGGCCTCCGCAGCTTCGATGACAACCGGGACGCGAGACTGGTCATCCTCCCCCAGATAAGCCCACGGATCGTCGACCTGCGCCTGGCCACGGCGGCGCCCTCTCTGCCTCCCAAAGAGGCTGACACCGATCGACGGAACCTTCTACTGTGATCACATCCGCTAATTAGCGCCCGTGACGCATTGCTTCCCCTCGTGATCCGCACCTGAGCAACCCTTGGTAAAGCAGGAGGTTCTCCGCCATGACCCAAGAGCGCTGTATTCACGATCTCCTTCCCGGCCAATGCGCCGAGGCCGGCTGCGCTCCCGTCCCGCCAGGACTGACCGCCCACGTGTACGCAACCGCAGGCGGGAAGTGTTTCCACCGCTCCACGCGGTGCGCAGCCCTGCTCGACGGCCAACGCTATGCCGAGCGCATGGGTATGAACCTCCACGACCCGCAACGCCTCCCCTTGCGGGTGGCACAATCACGCGGCCTCAGCGCTTGCGAAGTCTGTTTCCCACTGGCCTGACTCTCCACCCCGCCACGCCCCCTTGTCCCTGGATGCCCCTGCACGATTCGATTCTTTGTGATGACGGGGGACCGATCGCTTACCCGAAGCGGTTACCAGTTCGCGGGATCGGGGCCAGGCCATACCTTGGCAAGAGTGTGGGCGAGCCAGGTACCGCGCTCATCGATGGCCTGCTCATCCCAGGTATCGCGTTCTGCGATACGAGCGTTGAGCAACAGCCTGGTGTGCCGGTTGAGTTCGGCGCGTTTCACCGACCACGGAGCGTTGGACATCGCGCTGTTGAGCGGCTGCGTCACGATGGTGAGGTTGCCGAGTTTGTGCAGGCGGGCGGCACGTTCTGCGGCTGCCTGCTCGACCACTTCGCCGTCGATGAGCTCGCCGCCATCCGCGCCGAGCGGCCAACTGTCCTCCCAATCATTGGGCAGGATGTGCTCGAGCGAGAGGTTGGACGGGATGTTCCTGATGTCGGTCTTGGTCGAGTGCAGGGACATCTCGGCGGCTGCGAGCGCCATCACCAGGCGCGGTTGGGCAACCCATCCGTAGACATCCCGCGTGGAGAGGAAGTTGATGAATTCCTCATCGTCTGGCCAGCGGCTGATCTCCCCTTCGGAACCGGACAGTGCTTGAAGCAAAACGTCGTCGGCATGCACCAGATCGGCCTTCATCCGGGCGACCAGGCGGGGCACGAGGCGGTTATAGTTCTTGGCCGTCAATCGCATCAATGCACGGCGTGCGAGCCAGCTTTCCAGCATGCGCAACGCGCGGACGCGCCGTGTCCGGTCGATCTCTGGAGAGCGGAACAGCAGGAGGACGATAGGCAGCACGGTGCCGGCATCCAACACCGTCAGCCGAGCGAAGAAGTCGGCCTCGCTGCTCCCGGCCTCGGGTGTGTCGAATGCCCGCATCGTCACGGCGTCTGCGCGAAGTTCTCGGATCAGTGCCTCTGCGTCGGCATCAGATGTCAGCACGTTCTGGCGAAACGTTGCGAAAAGCTCCGTGGCCGGAATCACCCGCTCGAGCTTCATCGTGAGCCAGTGCATGAGGAACAGCTCGGCGACCGGTCGGTTCAAACGCCCCTGGCGGCGCTCCCGGCGCCAGTAGCCATCGTCGAGTTCCGGACGCCACACCTGCTCATAGAGGTGATCGGTGTCGCAGCCCTGGCTGGTGGCCTGGCGGAAGACCGCGTTCTTGACGAGATCGAGGGCGAGCAGCGGGGTGCCGCGCGCGTTGAGCGTCTCGAAGATGACCTGCGCGTTGTCATCGCCTTCCAAGGTGATCGACACCACCTTGAGCAGATCGCAGAGCGTGATCCGCAGCCGTTCGACGCGTGCGAGGATCTTCCCGCTCGGTCCGGGCGGCGTGTCGGCACCGCCGTCGATGGTCTCTGCCGCCTCACCGAACGGCTCGTCCTCGATCTCCTCGGCCCCTGTCAGGTACTCCGTGACACGTGCGGTGAAGTAGTCGAATGCGTCATTGATCCGGTTTCGGGTGTCGTTCCACCGGTCGGTAGATGAACCGTTCGACGACATTACTGCCACGAAGGCGGCCCGGTTGGCGCTCGTCGGCCAGACCTTGAGTCGCTCGTCGCCCTTGACCCTCCGGGGATTGTTGGTCGTCAGCTCTTGGAGCAACGCGGCATCGTTCTCGGCCCCGACATCTCCCATCGCCTTGGCGGCGGCCGCAACGATCAACTGCAGCGTCGTCAGCCGCTGCTGCCCGTCAATGACGGTGAACCGAGGAATCTGCCCCGGGGCGGTGTTCTCCTGGTCGAGCACGACCGCCCCCAGGAAGTGCGACCACAACATGGCGAGCTCGTCGCCCTCTTGGTGTTGGAGGAGCGCGGTAATGTCATCCCACAGCGGGGCCCACTGATCCTCTTCGTTCCAGACGTAAGGCCGCTGATACAACGGAACGACATATCGGACATCGCTCTCGAAAAGCGCTGAACGGTATGCGTGCCAGCCTTCATGGCTTAGCAGGATAGTTCGGCAAGGACGCGACCGCGAGGGCGTACATGCGATCGGGGTCACCTGGTTTCAGGGGAAGGGTCGGAAGCGGGGTGAGGCCGTTCGCGTGCGATATGAGGGCATCGAAGACCTGCGCTGCGTCGGCGGGACGATTCTCGGGCTCCTTGGCAAGCAGAGCGGAGACGACCTGCTCCAAGTCTTCGGGAACGTTGTCGCGGATATCGGAGAGGGCGGTCGGCTCTTCGGTGTGATGGCGGCGGAGCTCTTCTATGGCGGAGGCGGCTTGGAAGGCACGCCTGCCGGCCAGCAGCTCGTACAGCAGGCATCCGAGTGAGTACAGGTCGCTGCGAGCGTCGGCCTTGGTGTGGCCGTCGATCTCGGGGGCGGTGTAGAAGAGGGAGCCGGGCACCTCGCCGGGGTGGGTGATCTCGGAGAACTCTGCGGTGTCGACGGCCATGGCCACGCCGAAGTCGAGGATCTTCAATGTCCCGCTGCGGGTCAACACGACGTTGGACGGCGTCAGGTCGCGGTGGATGAGGCCGGCTCGGTGCGCGGCGGCGAGGGCAGCGCACAGTTGCGCCCCGATGGCTCCGGCCCATCCGATGGGGAGCAGTTCGGGTCCGCGCTCGGCGACCAGGTCGCGCAGCGTCATCGCGCCTTCGACCAGTTCCATGACGATGAACAGGTCGTCGCCATGGGGACCGAAGTCGTAGAGCACCGGGATGCCGGGGTGCCGCAGGCGGCCCAGGATCCGCGCCTCCCGGTAGAAGCGGCGGCGCGCAGTGTCCTCGTCGATGTGCCGGGCGGGCCGGATCAGTTTGATCGCGACCGCCCGATTCAGCCTGGTGTCGGTCCCTTCCCAGAGCTCACCCATGCCACCGAGGCCGAGCGGTGCACCGCGGACGTACCGGTCCGCGATCTTCTCCGCGCCTGGGGTTTGGTCGCGCCCGTTCACGACGAGGCCGGCAGAAACGGGCTCGGAGTGCCGTGCCACGAGACCAGCAGGGAGTCACGGGCCCGGGTGGCTGCGACGAACAGCAGCGAGCGCGCCCGCTGGAGCTCACGGTGGTACCGGACCGGATCCGTCCCGTCGTACTGGCGTATGTACGCTTGCGGGACGAGTCCGGCGGCCGCACCGGCGATGATCATGTGCTGGTACTCCAGGCCCTTGAAGCGGTGCATGGTGCCGACGTGTACGACGTCGTCGACCCTGGGCCCGTCGGGGCCGATGGCGGCGGCAGGGATACCCGCCCGGCCGAGCCGGTTCTCGATATCGGCGACCATGCCGCGCTCCGGGACGCAGATCCCGATGGACGAGCTCGGGCCGTCGATCCGGTTCGAGACATGCTCGGCGATCAGGTCCTGCTCTTCCTCCCAGGACCGGGCACCGCGGAAGATCGGACGCGGCCCGCGCAGCACCGACCGGTAGCCGTTCAGGTCTTCCTTGCCGTCGTCGAGGTCGTCCCAGGACTCCTCGCCCAGCAGCGCCAGGGCGGAGCCCAGGATCTCGTGGGTGGTGCGGTAGCTGAGGGTCAGCTTGGACGATCGCCCTCGGATGTTGATCCCGAGGCTCCCGAGCGACACGTAGTTGTCGTAGATGCGCTGGTGGCTGTCACCGACGATGAACAGGTCGTTGCGGCCGACCGGCACCATGGCCCGCAGCATCTTCCAATGGGCGGCGCTGAGATCCTGCGCCTCGTCCACGACGACGTGACGGTAGCGGTGCCGCAGCAGGGCGACGGAGTCGTCTTCGACGTGGACGTTGACCCCGTGCTCGGCCTTGGCCTGCTCGTATGCCCTGAGCTTGGCGGCCCGGGCGATCTCCAGGCGGGCGGCCCGCTCGGCGACCTGCCGGTAGGTCCAAAGGTTTTTCTCGTCCAGCCGCATGACGAATCGCTCGACCAGCTTCCAGATCTCTGCCCGCTGGGCACGGCCGATGGTGCGGCCCCGGCCGGCCCGCCGGACCCGGAAGTAGTCGGCCCGCGAGTTGATCGCGTGACCGAGGATGACCTGGGTCCATTCGGCGTGCAGGAACTCGGCGTCCCAGGTGGTCTCGTTGAGTTCGGCCAGCAGGTCGCGCCACTCCTGGAGCGCCTTGTTGTCGTCGATCCAGCGGCGTTTTCCGCCCGGTTCGACCTTGGTGACGATCTGTGTGGCGAGCCTGTCGATGTTGACGATGTCGACCCGGGCGGCCACCTCCGAGCCGCCGAGTTCCAGCAGCCGCTTGCGCAGGTCAGCGGCGAGGTTCTTGTTAAACGTGGTGAGCAGCACGGGTTTGTCGTCACCCGGCGGGAGCCGGTCCACCAGGTGCTTGACGCGGTGCAGCGCGACGATGGTCTTGCCGGTTCCGGGGCCGCCGCTGACCCGTGCCGGGCCGCTGTAGTTGCGGTCGACCAGCTTGCGCTGGGTGGGGTGCAGGAACACTCGCCACTCGGCGAACTCGCCGTCGACGACGGCCTGCAGGTCGGTGTCCTCGGTGGTGACGCGGGTGGACGGCCGGGACAGCGCGGCGGAGTAGTCCTCGGTGTCGATCTCTTCGTCCGGCGTGACCGGCCGCGTGATCTCTTCCAGGACGTCCTCGTACGTCCGACCGCCATAGAGGGCGAGCAGGACTTCACCGGTGTGCTCGGGGGCGTACTCTACGAGCCCGAGCAGTTCGTCCTCCGTGGTGATCTTCCTGATGAGCGGCAGCAGCGGCACGGCCACCCCGAGGTCGAGGAGCTGCTCGTCGGTGAACGCGGCGAACAGGGGCTCGGGTTCGGCGCGGGCCGGTGCTGGAGGGCGGATCGGCTCGGGGGGCGGCGCCGGGGGCGTGGTGATGCTCCGCTCGGCGGGCACCAGGTCGATGAACTCGATCGCGCCGGTGACGTCGTTGATCTGATACCGGTAGCGGTCGAGGGCCTCGTAGACGTCCTTGCGGTGCCGGACGGCGACCAGAACGTAGTCCCGGTCGGTGACGTGCAGCAGCAGCGCCCGGTAGTCGGCGGTGACGCGGGCGGAGAACAGCCGCGAGTCTCCCTGGAGCCGCTTGAACTGCAGGCCGGGGCTGTCGGGGTTCTTACGGAACTTGTGCTGGAACTCGTAGATCGCTCCCTTGATGGTCCGCGGGAGCTTCTGGATCTCTTTCTCCGCCTGGTAAAGCAGCCGCAGCGTCGCCTCGCCCCGCATCCTCACTCGCTCCCGTTCATCGTTCGTGCCGCCAGTTCGTCCGCCGTCCACAGGCGCGCCGTCCGGATCTCCCAGCCGGCCTGCGCGTAGGCGCGGTAGCGGTCCGTCGCCTCCTGGTCGTTGCCGGCGAGCACGACCGCTACCTTTGCGTGCGGCCATGCCATCTCGGCCTGCCACCCGTTCTCGCCCAGCTCGTAACCCACCTCCGGGACGGGGACGCCTCGCTCCTCGAGGGCCCGCGCCAGCGTCGCCAGCCCCGGCTCGTCCGGATCGAGCAGGTCGAAGACCTCGGTCCAGGCAGCACCGGATTCCCCGGCCGGGGGCGGCGACACGGGCTCCGGCCGCGGCTCGCCGGCCGGCCGTTCGCCCTCCGGTACTGTGGCCTCAGGTTCTGCCTGCTGCCCGAGCTCGATGTCCGCGGTGTCGTCGTTGACAAGTCCAGCGTCCGTCCCGGGCACTGTGTCCGCACGGGCCCAGGCGCCTGTGACGGTGTCGCTCGTCTCCCCCAGCTCTTCTGGGGCCAGAGGCGTCAGGCCGAGGGTGCTGAGCAGGCCGTCACCGCCGATGACGGCCAGCGTGGACGGGTCGAACGCGTCCAACGCCGTGTAGGCGAGTTGCCCGCCGTCCCCGTCGCCGTAGGACAGGAACTGCAACAGGTTTCCCCAGTACAGCCATGCCTGCCAACGGCGTTGGTGGCCGCGCTCGTCCGCCGCGATGGTGGCGGGACGGTCGTCCACGACGGCGAAGCCGCTCCACACCCGGGTCCTCGGGTTGGCGATGACGGTCAGCGGGCACCCGGACGCATCGGCGGTGGACACCACCACCAGGTCACCCGCGGGCGGCGTGGGCAGGGGTTCGCCGCGCAGTGCCGCCGCCACGACCTCGCCGAGGTGTCCGGGCGCGCAGGGCCGCATCGCGACGCCGGGCATGACGAGCCCGGTTACGGCGGCCTCGGAGCGGCGCCGCCAGCGTTCCAGGTCGGGGTCGGTGAGAAACGCCAGCAGGGTGTGGACGGGGCTCGTCCAGATCAGCCCCGCCAGTTCGCTCGGGTCGCCTCCGTAGGCGAGGTGGCCTTCGCGGGCACGTTGCTGGGCGTTGCCCTGGTAGGGGTGCCAGGCCGGATGCTCCGGCGCCTCACCGGTCTCCCAGTGCCGGATGTCATCCCAGTTGAGTTGGAAGACGACGTGGCCGTGGGCGCGCAGCCGGTCCCGCTTGGCAGCGTCGTTGGCGAGCCGGTTGTGTTCGGGCGAAGCGTGGTAGGCGTACCCGTCTAGGTAGACGTCGACTTCCAGTGGCGCGGCGTCGAGCCGCCGGAACCGGACGTCGGGCCTGGTCTCCTTGACCGTGCTTTGCAGGATGACCTGCCAGTGCACCACCGCCCCGTCCAGACCGGTGACGCGCAGGTCGGCGGTGCGGCGGTCGTTGACCAGCCCGCCGGGGCCGAGCGCGCGCGCCGCGCCGGGTTCGGCGGCCCAGAGCTTGAGCCCGGCCAGGAACCGGTCCTCCAGCTCGCTTTCGACCTGGTCCCAGAGGGAGATCTCGTCGGTGCTCGCGACGGGAGCGGCCGCCCAGCCGTCGAGGAGGTCGTGGAGCATCTCGACGGCGAGGCCGCGGTCGGCGTAGGCGAACTCGTCGTCGTCGGCGTGCGCGAGCAGGCAGCGGTGGCAGGCGTTCTTGCCCTCGTCGTCCGCGCAGGGGCAGTCCTCCACGACGGCCAAGGCGTGTTCGAGGACCTCCTTGAAACCCTCTTCGGAGGACAGGCGGTGCAGATAGCCCGTGCCACCGGGCAGCGTGTCGTAAAGGACGAGAAACCGCCGCCGGTGCCCGCTGTGGTGCAGGTGGTCGGGCATGGTGGCGGTCACGATGTCCAGGTGGTCGGGGTCGCCGCCGTACTTACGGGCGATCCCGACCATCAGCGCCGTCCGGAACGAGGCGGTCCGCTCGGGGATCAGGGTCGTCGCGACCGGGACCAGGATGCGCAGTGCCTCGGTCTCCAGCTCGTGCGCCAGGATCAGGCGGACATGCTCGACGTCGTCGCCGCGCCGCTGAGGGCACCAGGGCCGGTGGTGGCTCACCGATGAGTCGAAGGTCGTGCCCGCCGTCCCGGCGAGGCGCCGCCCGCCGTCCGGCTCGCCATCCGCGGTGGCGCCTCCGCAAGACGTGCAGACAGCGAACGGAGTGATGCGCCGCAGTTCACCGGCGAACTCGTCGCCCGCGGGTCGGTCCATCTTCAGCGTGCCGAGGTTGAAGCGGCGGATGCGGGCGTGCCGGGTGAAGTCGATCCCGAACGTGCGCCCGGCGTGCCGCCACGAGCCCGGCTCGATCGCCTCGACGGGGACGTCCACGGCGACGGCCCGCTCGTAGTAGCGGCGCTGCCGCTCATCGTGATCGTCGCGGATGCGGGCGTCGTCGCGCCGGTCGTGCGCGGTGACCTTGGTGGGGACCAGGACGGTGTGCAGGGCGCTGCGATCGCCGATCTTGTGGTTGCGGCAGCGTGGGCAGAGGGAGGTGTCCTCCACGGCCGCGGTGGTGCGGACGTGGCCGCACTGCTGGCAGATCCGCCACTGCTGGTAGGCGGGACGCTGCGGGGTACCGATGTCCAGACCGGTCACGGTGTGGCGGTAGCCGCGGATGTAGAAGCTGTTGCCGGGGGCGAGCTCGGTCAGCGCCAGGAGCGCGGAACGTCCGTATTCGCGTAGTTCGCTGTGGTAGCGGCGATCGCCGCGGTCACGGGCGCGACCTTCCTGCGGCCGCTCCGTGCGGTCGCCGTCCAGCCGCTCCTCCCAAGTGAGGGTCGCCTCCAGGGCGGTGGGAGTGTCGATGAGCGAGTAGTTGGGCAGCAGGCCGAGCTCGACGAGGGTACCGTGTGCGTCGCGACGGCCGATCTCGCCGATCCGCCGCTGGACGGCGCGCAGCTCGGCCATGAGCTCGGCCCGGCGGGCGCGCTGCTGCGGGTCGGACTCGACCATCGCCGCGACCGCCGCCTCGATCACCTCGATGCGGGCGCGCAGGTCCTGAAGGCGCTCGGCCCAGAGCCGTTCGGCGTTCCCGATCGCCTCGCGCAGCCCGGCCGCGGCGAACTCGCGTAGCCGGGCGGCGGCCTCGGCCGTCACGCCCCGCTCGGCGTCGCCCGCCACTGGCCCGAACAGGCCGAGGAAGGACTCCACCAGTTCTGGGCCGCGTTCGAGGACCGCGTCCCGGAACGCGGCGAGCCACCCGGAGTCGCCGAACAGCGCCGAGGCGGTCCGCGGCAGCGGCAGCACGCCGGGGAACTTCTCGCGCGCCGCCAGGTCCACCAGGTGCGCGACGTACTGGCGTTGCAGGATCTCGATGGCGGACAGGTAGCAGCCGGGCGGCACGATCTCCCCGGCAATCATGTCGCGAGGCTCGGCGAGGTAGTAGCGGTCGCGGGCGCGCCTGCCGATGAACGTCAGCAGCAGGGCGTTGCCGGTCTCGCGGCCCGCACGGCCCGCCCGCTGGACGTAGTTGGCGGGGCCGTGTGGGAGGGAGGCGAGGATGACGGCGGACAGGTCGCCGATGTCGATGCCGAGTTCCAGTGTCGGCGTGCAGGCCAGCACGTTCGGGTCGCTGTAGCGCTTGCCTTCGCGGAACTCCCGCTCGACCTTCTCCCGCTGGGGCCGGGTGAGCGCGCCGGTGTGCTCGGCGGTGATGACGCGGAACGGTTCGGCGCTGAGGTACAGCCGCCGGTAGTAGTCGTTGGCGAAGCGGTCGTCGTCATTGGGTTCCAGGCGGCCCGTGCAGCGGTACCGGGGGCAAGGGGCGCCCAACCATTCACGGAAGCGAGCAGGGTGGACCGTCTGCTTCCAGTTGCAGACGGGACAGTGGACCCCGGCCTCGCTTACGTGGTCGTCGGTGAGCCGCCACACCTGGATGTGGCCGGGCAGCAGCCCATACACCTGCGTGGTGCCGTCGCCGGCGGTGCGGCGGGCCAGGACGTCCTCGTCGACGAGCAGGTCAAGCAGGCGGCCGAGGTAGCCGGTCGCCGCACCGGCGTCGAGCCCGAGACAGCGGGCCGTCCAGTCCTGGTACCAGTTGCCGCGGCCGATGATGCCGTCGAACTCGCTGCGCTCCTTGCGCCCGCCGAGCAGGAAGCGCGGCGCGGGCAGGCCGCTGGGGAACGCGGGCATGCCGTCGGGGCGGCGGCCCCAGATGGTCATGTAGCGCCTGGTTCCGGCGTTGTCGATCCAGCCGTCCAGCCAGTGGTGCTTGATGCCGCCGCGCATCCGGATGCGTTCCAGGAGACCCCGCACGTAGTTCACATACATGGACTCGTCAGGGAGCCCGGCCATCTGGGCGGCAGTGCGCAGATGCAGGTCGCGGGCGAGTGCCCCGACGCGGTCGGGCTCGTCGAGCATGACCTCAGCGGCGGCGGTCCGGGTGAGCTCGAGGGTCCGGCCCTGCCGGGAGCGGAGCCCGAACTCCAGGACGGCGGCGAACGCCAGGCGCTCCCCGATAAGCCGCCACGTCCTGGACGACCCTTCGGCCTCCCCGGCCAGCAGGGCGTCCACGTCTTCGCGGTCGTGCAGATCGGGAGGGACCACAGACGGCAGGTACTTGGGGTCGCTGGCCTCCTTGACCACGTCCGATATCAGCTCGTTCAGCGGGACGGGCGCCGCCTCGTCAAGCCCGCCGGCCAGCAGCAGCCGCAGCGAGAACCCGTACGAGCGGTTGGCGACGAACCCGGCCCGGTGCGCGGCGTCCTGCACCGAGTCATTGAACAGCAGCGTCTTGCGCTGTTCGGCTTCGAGCTGGCCACCGGTGAACAGCTCGGTGATCGCGACGGAGGCGAGTGCGGCCAAGCCAGAGCCGAGAAACCGGGTGCCCTGATCCATGCCGCAGGCCGGGCACCTGTCGTTCTCGGCCGCGCGGTTGCCGTCCGCGTCGTGGGACAGGTCGGTGAGGACGAAGACGTCCCGGAAATCGCTTCTGCTGGCGTAGTCGGCGTCCCGTGACGGGTTGACCGGCCGCACGTGGTGGCCTCCGGCCTCCAAGACCATCACGGCGGGTCCCGGACGCCCGGCGAGCTGGTCGGCGACCTCGTTCGGCGTCGCGGTGATCATGGCGCGGACGAGGCGCTTGTCGGAGATCCCGGCTCGGTAGATGCGGGCGGCGTCGGTGACCAGGTCGTACGGGTCCCGTTCTGGGGAAATGGCGGCCCATCCGGCGCGACCGCAGTGCCGGCAATACACGGCCGGGAGCATCTCGCGCCCGCCGCCCGCCATGGTCGATTCGGCGTCCAGCGCGGGGAGCGGCTCACCGAACCACCCGAACGACGGCTTCGGCCCGACGGCGCGCAGCAACCGCGAAACCGACCGCACCCACAGGTGCGTTTCGATGTGCAGGAACGGGGCCTTCCCGCGCTCGTCGTCCGGGTCGCGCGCGATCGACAGCAGCGCCACGAAACGGGCCAGGGCCGTCGCCGCCTGCTTGGGCGAGAGGCGGATGGCCGCGCCCCAGTTGTAGGCGCCCTTGCGGGGCAGCAGTTCGAGGATCTCCTCGAACGTGTGCGGCCTGCCGTCCAGGACGTCCAGGACGGCGCTGGTCAGGATGTGTCGTCGCAGCACCACCGCGAGTTCCTGCGCGCTTAGCGCGTCCCGTCCGGTGACGGCCGCCATGACTCGCCCCATTGCCGAGTCGTCACCGTGCGGGTCGGGGATGCTCGCGAGTTCCTGCGGATCCGGTAGAGGGAGTGTGTAGTCGATGTCGCCGATGAACTCCTCGACGGACTGGCGGTCCTCGCCGATGACCGAGTCTTCTGGGAACGGGGTGCCGAACACCGTCTCGGCGACCGCCCTGATCTTCGCGCCGTCGCCGCCCTCGCCCAGCGTCGCGCTAGTGGCGACCGGGCAGATCCGGCCGAGGGGCCGCCCCGGCTCGCTGTGTCCGGTCGCCGCCGCCAGCCGCCGCAAGAGCATCGCGACGTCGGTGCCTTGCGCGCCGTCGTAGGTGTGGAACTCATCCACCACCACGTAGGCGATGTCGGCGCCCTCCCAGAGAGGGAGGTCGTCGGCGCGCTGGAGCAGCAGGTCCAGCATCTTGTAGTTGGTGATGAGGATGTCCGGTCGCGTCCGCCGGATCTCCCCGCGTCGGGTCAGCACGCCCGCGAACTCGGTGTCGGGGACATCGCCGATGTAGAGGCCCGCCGAAACATCGCCGAGGCCGTGCCGGGCGAGCAGCTTGCTGATGCGGTCGGCCTGGTCGGTGGCGAGCGCGTTCATCGGGTACAACACGACGGCCCTGACCCCGGGGTTCCCTTGTTTCCGCTGCCTCCGGCAGTGATCCAAGATCGGGATCAGAAACGACTCCGTCTTGCCCGACCCGGTCCCGGTCGTGATCAGTGTTGGCTGCGCCTGCTTCCGGTATGTGCTGAGCCGTTCGAACGCGCGGGCCTGATGCCGGTACGGTCGAAACCCGTCCGGCGCCCACTCGAACAAGCGGCGCCACCCGTCGTCCGCCCTGCGGAATGGCGTGCGGATCCGCAGGTAGGGGCCGCGGAAGATGCCGAGTTCGGGATGGTTGAGGAACCTCTCCAGCCCGTCGCGCACCTGGTCGTCGGCGAGCGCGAACGTCGTGGAGAGGTACTGCGTCAGGTTCCGCCGCACCTCCTCGGCGGCAAGAGTCGGCCTCACCCGAGCACCCCTTCCACTCCGCTTCTCACCCTCGTCGGCCTGCGGCGGGCCTCCCACAGAGGCGGCGCGCCGTGCCCCTCTGCAGCCAACCCACTCCACAGCCCCGGTCGAGCGCACCATTCCTGACCGGCGCCGCCCGTCGAATGCTGAGCGCGTCGCTCATAGGCAAGGCCCGAAGTCACCCGTCTCCGCCACCTTCCGGCGACCAGCCGGTCTCCTTGGTCTTCCGCAACCGATCCGAGAAGGCGGCATAGGCCTGCCGATACTCTTCCTCTCGATCCACCCTATAGAACGGCGCAACATATCCTTCCGGCGGAGGAACATTCTGTGGATCATCCAGATGTTCCATTAGCCGGAGATAATTCTCCTTGGTTTGGCCATGGCCGTAGGCGTTGAAATTCTCTGCAATCCTACGGCCCTCAGCGTCGAACCACATCGCGCTCTCATATGTCACTGCGTGCGGGAATCGCGCCCAATAAATGGCCATGAGTTCCTCGGTTCCCATGCCCAGCATCAGAGCGATAATTGCATCAATCTCCACGAGTGCCGCGCGACGCTCATACTCGGTCAGCAATGGCGTATCGTGATCCCAGAACGAAATTGCTTTTTCGAGAGGGCGGATTCTCGGCCATGGCGCAGCCCATCGTTCACTACCCCATTCTTGGACGTAGAGCTCCTCCCAGAGTTCCCCGTAGGCTATGGTCAGGCAGTTCAAGCGCAACGTTCGTAGCAAAAGTGCGTTCGCGAGAGGATGGTCCGGGTCGGCTACGGGAAGTGTGCGAGCGTCCGTCACATCGAGGTGACCACGTCCTGTGACCCGCAGCAAGTAATCGAGAGGCAGAGCTGACCAGAAACCTGCCACTAGCGCTGTCTCGCGATTGCTGGGAAGGGCCATGGAACGGACCAGGTGGATATGCGCTGGACCGGGAGGAATGAGGACAGGAAAAAGACTGCGTTCGGTGCTGTTAGGAATCATCTCCCGCCAGGCAACCCGGTAGAATTCCGTGTACCTTCTATGTGCCTTCTCGCGCAGGTATGCCCTCACATGGTCTGTCTCTACATCGGCAAGAGCTATGCCTTCTCGTGCAGCTATAACACGTCGAGCGTCTTCAACGGCCTTCTCGGACGCCAGGAGTTGGGCGAACCGCTGGTGATCGAGCCATCGGTCCTGGGCCTGCCGATAGCGTTCCAGATCAGTCGCTCGTCGATAGTCGGTCGACGGTACGGCGTCCGGAGGCAATTTCTTCAGATCGACCGGGCGATCGTTACGACCCATGTTGGGCGGCTGCTTGGCGAAGGGCGTTGCGAGTGAAAATTGCGGCCCACGCAGAATCACCTCTGACCAGTTGTCTGAATGCCCTGGTCTCCATTCGATGAGCCCGCTCTTTTTGGCATCAGCCTCATGGAAGCCAGCGCTGATCTGTGGACTCATCTCTTGCAGGCGATGCCCCACCGCCGCAAGTGCGGAGATGGCACTCCTCTCTGCGGTCGTCACAGGATAGAGGAGCCGTGTCTCGCTAACCCCAGCTTTGACCTCCCCAGCCAAGCGGCGCCAATCCGAGAGAACCTGCTCATCAACCCACATCATCCGGTCACGATGCGGACGGAGGTCCCATTGGCCATTATATTTAATACCCGGACGTTCTCCGGTGCCATCATGATCGAAGGATCCAAGCAGTGGGTCGATGCCGTAAAGCCAACTTACGTGGACAAAGCCTACCGCCTTCTCCGGGCCATAGATTTGAACTGCATATTCCACGTTCCAGTCTATATCGGCGAAAAGAAGACGCCTGTTGTGAAAGTGGGCATGAATGCGAAGATGTCGATAAGCGGCTGCGCGGAGCTTTCCTTCGTGCGCCCCATTGAAGTGAGAGTCTGGATGAAGTAGACCTGCCCTGCCAGCAGGTCCCAGGCTTCGCCATGCCCGTACCATAAACGCTCGATACAGATTCGGTTGGGTTCCAGCAAGCAGCTGGAAGGTAGCTGGCGAGCCCAAGAAGCTTGCTACACCTATGCTCGCGACGAGTTCATCAAGAAAAAACTGTTTTGGTCTCTCAGGGCGAAGCGCAAGCTCTTTCTTCTGCTTCCACGTCTCCGCAGATGGCCTGTTGGCGAGCTCGAACCACGGGTCGAGCTCGGCCAAAACCAGAGATTCCTCCCAGCGTGGGCGGACCCAAGGGGGATTACCGACCTGGAGGTCGAAGCCGCCGCGGTGGAAGATCTGGGCGAAGTCGAGTTCCCAGTGGAAGAAGCCCTGCCGTTTGGCGATGTCCTCGATGGTGTCGAGCCAGGGGAAGCGTTCGCCGAGACGGAACGGGTCCTCCATACCCATCCAGGCGAGGAGCTGGTCTTCGTGCTCGTCCAGTTGAGCGAGGGAATCGAATTCCGGGAAGAGCGAGCCTTGGGGGATGTCGTCGACGCCGAGAAGGGCCTCGGCGAAGTCGAGCCAGTCGTCGAGGTCGTTGAGCGGGATGACAGGCCGGCGCTCGGGCCGCCGGGGCTTGGGCCGAGGCCGTGGGCGCGGCTTCACCGGGGCCAGTTTCTCCTGGACCGGGGATTCGCCGAAGAGGGACTGCTCTTCCCACGTCGCCGGGAATCCCGCGGGTTCGGGGTCCGGGACCGTTAGGGAGATCTCATTGGGCCGGGTGTCGTGGCGGCTGTCGAGAACGTCAGAGCTGAGCCGCTCGTAGATCTCGTCGGAGCCGTCCAGGAGGCCGACCTTCTCCAGCGGCCAGAACCAGAGGGCGCACCAGGCGTCCATGAAGGTCTTCAAGCGCCAGTAAGGCGTGCCTGCGGCGGTCAGGTTGGCTTTGATCTCGTCCCGGGTGAGGGTCTCGCGGGGGTGGGCCAGGCCGTCCGCGCCCCAGACGTCGATCGGACGGCTGATCTCCCGTTCGGAGATCTGGAGGCGCTTGATGACCAGGTCCCACAGGTACTCGGCTCGGCGGGAGAGGGCCTGGAGGCGATCGAGCTGGGTTAGTTTCTCGCCTTGCTTCTTCTTGTCGCGGGGGTCCTTGAGGAGCTGCTTGCGCCAGGCGGCGAGTCGCTTGGCCTCTTCGGGTGCGAGGGCCTTGGCCTCCTTCTCGCTCGCTACCGCGCCCCAGCCCGCGGCGGGCAGGAGGAAATGGTGGACGTGGCCGTTCGGGATCGGGCCGTCGCGGAACGGGCGGTCGTTGGGGGCGGAGTTCAGCCACTCCTTCTTCTTTAGCTTGTCCGGCGGATAGAGGCGGCGGCCGGCGCCGATGAGGGAATTGCCGCGGCGCAGGTGGAGGCCGAACCACGGGGCTTGGAGGCCGGGGTACATCACGTTCAGCCAGAGCGAGACCTCAGCTAGTTCCACGGCGGTCTCGTTCAGGTCGACGCCATAGGAGTTGTGCAGCGCGATGTACGCCTTGGCCTTCTGGAGCTCGTCGGCGTACTGCTCCGGTTCCAACTGCTCGTTCTTCTCGGCCTGGCGGCGCTTCAGGTACTCGGCGGCGACCTGGTTGATGGCCTCGTTCAGGAATGCGCCGGAGCCGAGGGCGGGCTCGCAGATCGTCCAGTGGAGGATCTCGTCGGCCTTTGTCGTTTCGCCGTTCTGGTCGAGGCGCTCGCGCAGGGCGAGCTGGACGGTGACCTGGGTCAGGGACTCGGGCGTGTAGTAGGACGCGCTGGTCTGGCGGTCGCGGCCGGCGAGCCGGTAGACGAACGCTCCGGGCTTGTAGACGACGCGGTCCTCTGTCTTGAATCCGTTCTCGTCGATGCGGCGGACGAAGACCGAGTCGTCATAATCGTGGATCTTGGATGCGGGGATCATCCAGGAGCCGTCTTTGGGGTCGCCGTTCTTGGCGACCTCGTACAGCTCCTCGTCCGCGATGAAGCCCGTGTACGACATCAGCCCCTCGTACACGGCGCCGAGCTGGTTGATGCCGAGCTGGGCGTAGGAGATGAAGCCTCCGCGCTCCTTGCGCTTGCCCTTGGCGAGCATGAGCAGGCGCAGCACCCGGTAGAGCGCCTCGTTGCGGAGGCGGGTGTCGATGTGGGGCGAGTCCGGGGCGTCCTCGTCCATGACGATCTCGCCGATGAGGGACGTGCGGGACGGCTCGAACAGATCCGCCTTGAGCGGCTCGAAACGCAGGCCCTCGCCCTCGGACGCGTTCTCGGCCGAGGCATCGTTGCGGTGGTTGTGGCCCCTGTTCACCATGTCGAAGAGCAGGTCCAGGGACTCGTACAAGTGGAAGCCGCGGCGGGACTCCTCCGACACTAGGTCCCGGACGATCAGGTCGCCGATGCGGGCCATGCTGTAGCCCTTGACGTATGCCTCGTCGTCGGAGGGCAGCACGCCGAGTTCCGGACGGGCTTCCGCGTACAGCAGGAACAGGATGCGGTACAGGTACCGCAGCGCCTGGCGGCCGAGGTTCTTCGCCAGTGCGGCGGGCTCGTCGATCTCGCGCGGGTTGACGCCCTGCTCGCGGATGCGGTCCAGGACCTCGTTCGCGATGATCTCGATGGAGTCGCGCAGGCCGTCACGCAGGTCCTCTGACACACCGACGGCGTGCTGGCGGGAACCGGTGAGCAGTTCGGCGAGCTTCTCGGTACCGCCTTCCTCGGGCGGGAGCAGGGAGTCGGCGCCGAAGAGGGCGGCGATGGTGTCGATCTCGCCGGGCATCGCGTTGCCGCGCCCGAGCGCGACGTCCAGGCTGACGGCCAGGTAGCGGCCCTCGCCCCAGGTGGCGCGGTCTGCGAGGATGATGACGCCGCCCGCGAGGACCAGCACGTAACGGGGCGGCTCGTCGCAGGCGAACAGCCATGTGGCGAGCTTGTCCCCGGTCTCGATCCGGTCGCGGTCGTCCAGGTCTACCGGTGCGAGGAGCAGGCCCGCCTGCTCGGGGTCGAGCGCGGCGTCCACGTCGGGCGCCCAGCCGCATTCGATCGCGATGACGGTGGGCCGGTCGGCAGGTTCGGCGTGCGCGACGGAGACCTCGTACTGCTTGTCGGCGCGTTCGACGATGATCGTCCGCGGTGCCGCGTCGAACCCCAGCGCGCGGAGCACGTCGCCGTGCAGTTCGTGCAAGGTCTTGCGCCATTCGAGCGGGTGCTGGCGGACGTTGCCCTCGCGGATGTTCGCCAGGAAGTCGGCGAAGTAGGCGCGGTTCTTGAAGTACTCCTTGCGCAGGGCGCGCAGGCCGCTGCGAGGGGTCGCCTCCTTGTTCTTCTCCCGTTCGGTCCAGCGGGCGAGGAGGCTGTCCTTCTTCTTCAGGTCCTTGGGCAGCACTTCGGCCAGGTAGTGCGCCGAGAAATAGTCGCCGCGGTTGACCAGCGAGTCGTAGCTCACGCGTCCTCCTCCAGCACGGCGAGGATCCGCACCAGCGGCTCCCCGGTGGTCTCCAAGCTCCGCAGCAGCCGCTCCTGTTCTGCGACCGTGCTGCCTACCGCCTGCCGTTTGCGTCGTGCGTGCGAGTCTTCGCCGATGCCGCTCAGCGCCGTCTGCTCCCACTCCTGGATCCGGCTGCGGTGCTCGCGCAGCGGAGCGGTGACCCGTTCGGCGTGCTCGTCGCGCCGCTCGTCCAGGAATCGGCGGGCCGCGTCGACGGCCGGGCGGACGAGTGTCTGGAGCGTCGGCAGATCCGGGTGGCGCAGCGTGTTGATCATGTCGGGTCCGACGCCCGCCTCGGCCAGCACTTCGGTCATGTCGCGGACGACCGGCGCGCCCGGCAGGCCGCTGACGGCCATCCACTCGACGACGGTGGGCTGGCCGAGATCGTTGGAGTAGACACCCTGGACCAGGAACGTCGGCTCGGTGACCTTGGCGGCGATCACCGGGGCCTGCTGGCGGACGAGCTGGATCTGCACCTTGTCGACCAGCCACTCCACCATCGGGTGCAGATCAGACAGATAGGCGATGTCCGGCCAGAGGGTCTGGGTCCTGCGGGCCTGGTCCAGCTTCCGCTGGGCCAGGTCGCGGTCGAAGGTCACCTTCATCCGCTCGGTAATCTTGTGGGTGCGCAGGTAGGAGGCGGGCAGCGCGGATAGGCGGTGCACCAGGTCTCGGGGCGGTTCGAGCGCGAGCATCTGGCCGTCGTCATCGACCTTCAGGTCCGGGACGACGGTGCGCAGGGCCTCGCGGACGAACGCCTCGGTGGAGCGGAACAGCCGGGGCACGTCGGCGCGCTCCAGCTCTGCGACGACCTCCTCGCTCGCCACCGTGCCGAACAGCTCGGCCATGAAGTCGACGGGTGGGGCCTCAGCCAGGGACTGCTCGACGGACTTTCCGGCGAGCAGGTCCTTGATGAGGCGGTCCTCCTCCTTTTTCGCGGTGAACTCGCGGGTCACCGCTTCGGCGGTGCCGAGGCTGCGGTGCGCCTCCTGCTCGCGCAGCAGCAGCTTCTCCGCGACGGTGGTGTCGTCCTTGGTCCCCTTGACCGACGACTGGAGGATCAGCGCGCGGAACTGCGGTGCGTTCTGCTGTCCGTACCGGTCGATGCGGCCGTTGCGCTGCTCGATGCGGATCAGGCTCCACGGCAGGTCGTAGTGGACGAGGTGATGGCACTGGCGGTGCAGGTTGACGCCCTCGGACGCCACGTCGCCGGTGAACAGCAGCCGGACTTTGCTGTCGGCGAGGGAGAACTCCTCGACGATCTGCTGTTGCTGCTGGTCGGAGCAGCCGCCGTGCATCAGCAGGACCTGGTCGGATTTCAGCCCCAGCTCGGGCGGGACGGTGTCGCGGAGCCACTCGAGGGTGGGGATGCTCTCGGAGAACACCACGGCCCGGGTGGCGCTGTTCTCACCGACGCCGATCTCCCGGAGCTGCTCGACGAGCGCCGTGCGTTTGGCAGAGTCGGTGTCGTCCATCGCGTCCACGAGACGGGCGAGGTCGTTGAGGGCATCGATCTCGCGCGGCTCAGTGGCGTTCTTCAGGCGCCTAGCCACGGTGGAACCGAGCGCCTTGTGGGAGGAGAGAAACGCCTTGAGTAGGGTGTAGGGGAACAGGCGGCGCTCCTGGCCGACGACGGACCCGCCGGTTCGCTCGGGCCCGGCCAGCCAGGTCCGGGTAAGCTCCGCGAAGATCTTCTCTTCCTTGTCGCCGGCGGGGCAGCGGATCGGGAGCGAGGGGCCGCGGTCGGGCCACCTTGCGCCGATCTCGTCCCGTACCTCCCGGCTGATCTTGGTCCGACGCAGGTAGAGATGCTTGATCTGCTCGGCGGAATAGCTGCGCGGGTCGGCGATGGCGGCCGGGTCGAGCAGACCGATGAGCTGCGCGAACGATTCGGCGTCGCCATTGTGCGGGGTCGCGCTGGCCAGCAGGAGGGCGTCGGTGCGCGCGGCCAGCAGCCTGGCCAGCCGGTTGCGCAGGTTCCCCTCGTTGATGAGGTTGTGGGACTCGTCGATCACGACGGCGTCCCAGAACATGTTCTCCAGGTGCTGGCCGTACCTGCCCTGGTTCTTCAGGGTGTCGATCGAGATGATGACGCGCTTGTAGTACAGGAACGGATTGCGGCCCGCGGGGATGTCGCGCTGGATGCGCTCGATGCCGACCGAGTCGAGCCGGACGAGCGGGATCGCGAACCGTGTCCACAGCTCGTGCTGGAACTGCTCCAGTACCTGCTGCGGCGTCACCACGAGGATCCGCTCGCCCCGGCCGCGGCGGATCAGCTCGGCAAGGATCAGCCCGATTTCGAGCGTCTTACCGAGGCCCACCACGTCGGCGAGCAGGATGCGCGGCCGCAGGCCGGCCAGCGCCAGCTCAGCGGGACGCCGCTGGTAGGTGAGCGGGTCGAGCAGGAACCCGTCGGCGAGCGCTAGCCCGCGTTCGGACTGCGGGAGGGGGGTGCGGCGCAGCACCGACTCCAGGAACAGCCGGGACCTGGCGAAGGCGGGGCTGGTGTCGGCCACGAGCACCGTGTCCTCCGGCCGCAGCGGTGTCACCCGGTCGATGCCGGTGAAGAAGACCGCGTCCTCGTCGCGGACGAACTCCGAGACCCCGACCGCTCTGATCATGTAGCCGTCGCGCGCGGTGGGCGTGCAGGTGCGCACCATCCATTCGGCGTCGCGGACCTCGATCCGCGCGCCGGGCGCGTAAGCCGTCGTCGCGCCGGTGGCGGTCACTCAAGGGCTCCTTCGTTAGGGCTCGGCCTGGGTTAGGGGACGGGGGCTGCGCGTCTGGGCTGCATGCAGGTCATAGTCGCGTGCCGCGCTGGTAGGCGCTGCGCAGTCGTGTCGCAAGAGCGTCCACCGCAGGGACGGGTGGCCGGACCTCCCGGCGGCGCACCGGCGGCCTGGGCGGCTCGATGTCGGAGGGCGGATCCGTTGGCTGCTCGACATAGGTGAGCGTGGCCAAGTGCACGCGGGCGTCCTGCGGAGAGAGACCGGCGCTCCAGCACACCTGCCGGAACTCTGCCGACGCTTGCCCAAGGGTCGGGCGCACTTCTGGCTCGTACGCCACCATCGCGGAGATCACCGGCTCCAGCGTGGCGGGCACGCCGCTCAGATCAGGCGAGGTACCGGGGTCGGTGATGGCGTGGATCATGGCGGGCAGGTTCGGCCGCTCGTACGGATAGTGCTGGGCGAGCGCGAAGACGAGGGTCGCGCCGAGGGAGTAGACGTCGGCCGCGGCAGTGAGGTCCCTCGGGTTGGAGATCTGTTCGGGGGAGCACGTCACCGGAGTACCGATGAACTGGTTGCTCCGCGTGAGCTCCTGATCGGAACCGAGCAACGCCACCAGCCCGAAGTCGATGACCTTGGGGCCGTCGGCGGCGAGCATGATATTGGCGGGCTTGAGGTCCCGGTGCCACAGGTCGGCGGCGTGGATGGCGCCGAGGGCCTCGGTGAGCAGGTCACCGAGCGCCGCGCCCATGTCGCCCGGGAGCGGTCCACGGGCGTCGACGTACTGGCGGAGCGTAAGCCCGCGGATGTAGGCCATCGCGAGCCAGGCCGGTTCCTCGCCCGGCTCCGACGCGGCGACCAGGGACGCCACGCGCGATCCCTGCACCGTGCGCATGGCCCCGATCTCATTCTCGAACCGTGCGCGCAGTTCCCCGTCCGCCGCCGCGCTGCGCTTGCTGATCACCTTGACGGCGACCTGGTCCCCATCGGGGGTAATCCCGAAATAGACCGTCCCCATGGCGCCTTCCCCCAGCCGCCCGTGCAGCTCGATGCCACCAATCGTGCGGGGATCGGACGGCATGAGGGATTCCATTACCACCTGCCCTGTCGCGACGGCCCGGGCCGCGTCAGATATGACGATCAGTGCGCTGCCGAGCCAGAATAGGGCGTCACGCGGGGCCATGAGGCGGCTACCGGAGAGTCGCGCGCGGTGGGGAGGGCAGACGCACGGCCGGTTCCATGGCACGCGCCGATTCACTCGACCTTCCGAGCGCGGTGACATCGCAGGTCGCACGCGTCGCATCGGCGCACATTGGACGGGTGGTCTCATAGCGCGCCGCCTCCCCAATCAAGTCCCGTGCGGATTGGCCGTATCTGGACAAGGGCCGAAGCCGTTCGGCCCGTCGTCGCCCCCTCGAAAGGGATTGGCGCGAGTTCGGATGCCTGGCGCAGTTCTGTTGCGCGCCGGTCAAGGCATTGGCGGGCGTCACCAAAACAGCACCGGCCGTCGAACGGGAGCAGCGAGATCTCGGTTCGGCGGGCGTCCACGCGGCAGTTCGACGCCTCCTCTTTTCGGAGGCTCGGGGGAGTGAAGGGCGTTCCGGCAGAGGTCACGACGGCGACCCGCCCCACTCGGCTGTTTCTCATGACGGCTCGATGCCATGAGGAAGGAGCGCCCCGCCACAGAGGGTGTTGGCGAGAAGCTCCGCTGTCTCCTCGGCGCGCTCGGCGGCATTCCGTGCGCTGACTCGGAGTTCGTGAATTCTCCGGAACGCCAGGCCGTAAGCGGTCTGCTCTTCCGGGGGAAGCAACGGGACGCGTAGCCGAGTCGCAACGAGTTGGTGCGTCGAGGTGCCGGTCGTCGCCTGGCTGACGTTGTCGGGTGCGCTGACGAACCCGGCGAGGAACCAGGGATCGAGCCGCTCGGGATCCGGCCGGAGCAGGAACACCCCGCTGCCGAGCAGGCACCCGGCGTCGTCCTCACCGGCTACCCGGGTGGCGGCTCCCTGGGGGCCGACGATCTGCGTGAGCAGAACATCCCCCTCTTCGATGACGACCGGGGCGGCCGGCTGCAGCTCGCCGGGGTCACCGCCGGCCGGGATTCCATCGACCAGGTCCCTTGCTCGAAGGACACGACGGTCCGCGACGTCGGCGGTGAGCGGAACGCCGGCCGTGGGGGCACGCTCTCCTCGGTGGACTGCGAGCGCGCCGCCGCGGGCAAGATCGGCGACGGTGGCGCTGCGCCAGGTGCGACCGGTCTCCCCAGCCGCAGCCCACGGCCCGATCCTGCTCGCCTCCGCCAGGTCCGCCACGTCCGTCTTGAGACGCTCGGTGAGTTCGGTGACGTGGCGCAGGGCTGCGTCCGGCGTGATCAGCGCTGCTGAACGGACGTGCCGTGCCGGCGAGAGGTCGACGAGTTCGTCGAGGAGGTCGATCGGGGCCATAGCCCGGGCGGTACCGGGAACCTCGCTGAACTCGGTCGACGTTGTGAACGCTTTCCATGTGCTGAGGATCGTCTCGTGTAGCCCGCTTCCGTCCGATGCCTCGCTTCGGCCAGCCGACCGGCCCTCGGTGGCAACGGCCTCGTCGGCCGCGTCCATCAGCAGGACCAGGTCCTGACCGGGACGTTCGGCTTCCGGACGCCGAAATATCCACACGTGGAGCCCGATGTGGTACGGCACAGCGAGACCCGGCGGGAGCGCGATGACCGCGCGCACCGCCCCATGCCGGAGCAGCTCCGCACGGATCCGGCGGCCCGAGGACCGGGACGCGGTGGCCGGCGGCAACAGCAACACGGCCAGCCCGCCGGCGTTCAGGTGCGCCATCGCATGCTGGATCCAGGCGAGTTCAGGCTCGGAGCGCGGCGGTACGCCATAAGCCCAGCGCGTGTCGAACGCCAGGTCGTCGTGCCCCCAGTCCCGGTCTCCATAGGGCGGATTGCACACTACGGCGTCCACACGAAGGTCGCGAAAGGCATCGTCGCGCAGACTGTCTCCAGTCCTGACGTCCGCGGGTGGCCCGGGTGACTCATCGGCGATTCGCGTCCTGGCTAGGGCGGCAGTGACAGCACGGTACTCCTGACCATGGACACCTGCGCCGGGCTCGAGCCTGGCTGCGGCCGCGGCGAGGAGCCGTCCGCCCCCGCATGCGGGGTCCAGAACGCTTCGAACCCGCGGGCCTCCGGTCACCGCCAGGTCGGCCATCATTTCGGCGAGCACCGGCGGTGTTGCATGCAATCCTCGAACGCCGGTCGGCGCTTCAGAATGCTCCTCAAGTACGTCGAAGACGGCGAGGGGACCTTCCTCACGAATCACGTTTGCCGCCGACCGCAGGAGAGCCGCCGGTACATCCGCATGGCTCCGCTCGACCGGACCGGTGGACGAGGCCGCTTGCGAAAGCAACCCGAGAAGCTCATCGTCGCCGAGCGCCGCGATCTTGTCGCGTTCCTTCTTGCCAAACCCGGCAACGTGCGCCGCAAACAGCGCCACTGCCTCGACGTCGCACTGCGTGGGCTCACGCAGCCCGACTCGCAATTCGTCTCTGGCCGACCGTGCGGGGAGGCGACCGCGCGCGTCGAGCCAAGCTTCGACCTGCCGCCGGTCATAGCTGGGGCTGGCTTCCGTTCCTCCGCTGGGCTGCGGGAAGTCGGGGTGACGCCGACGCCAGTTGCTCACGGTCGCGCGCGTCACGCCGGCAAGCCGGGAGATCTCGGCGGCGGTCAACCGCTCGCCCTGCGATGCCATCGGAACTTCCCTTGTCTGGTTTTCGGGAGCACGGTCACTGTACACCAATCCCTCGATCGAAGTCATTTGACAACGCTTTCATTCGATGTTCTCCTGGTAGAGCTTTCAACGGCTCTGCCAGGGATAGGCCGATCACCACGTCGAGCTTGCCCGGCACGGGAAGGCGAGCGGCCGGTGTACACGAAGGACGCTTCCGGCCCGAGACCGCCGGGATGACTGGGCCCTTGTCCTTCGAGGCGACGCAGGGTCATGTCGTCCCCTGAAGAGCCGCTGCAGGCTCGGCTTATCGATGTCGCCAGTGCATACCTCGCCACGGAGTCGTCAGTGCACCTCAGCAGAGTGAGAGTCCAGGGCTTCCGGTCAGCCGCGAACGGCGTGCTGGAGTGCCGGTTCCCCGGCTCGTTCAGCGTTCTGATCGGCGGAAACAACGCCGGGAAAACCACGCTCAGCGATGCCCTCTATCTCGGCCATCGGGAGGTCTTCCCCAGCCTGCAGCGGCCGCCAGCGTCCACGCTCGGACCGGCTCCGCGCACGATCACCGTCGATTACGACTACGCGCCCGACGAGGCCAGCGCCAGCCCGCTGGACCACATGCTGCACGCCCAGACCGGTACGCGCAGCTACGGGACGACGGCCGCCGCCTGGACTCGGACTCTGGTGCGCTCGCTGGGCAAGGTGCGGGCGGAGAACACAACGCCGTCCCCGCTGGAGGACCGTATCCGCTTCATCTATCTGCCTGCGCACCGTAACCCCGTCGACGAACTGGCACGTCGCGAGGCCCGCGTGCTGGTCGAACTGCTGCGCGCCCAACAACAACGGCTGACCGGTTCAAAGAACCTGGTCGAGCTGCGTGCCCGCGCCTCCGCGCTGCTGGAGTCACTCGCAGGCAACGGGCTCATCCAGGCCGTCGAGGAACGCATCGACACGCACATGGCCGCCCTCTCCGCCGGGATCAGTCGCCAGTACCCCTTCGTCCGAGGCCAGGTCATCGACGACACCTACCTGGCGCGGGTGCTCGAACTGCTGATCGCGTCCGTCGATGAGCGAGCGTCGGCGAAGCGGCTGGAAGTGTCCGGGCTCGGCTACGTCAACCTGCTTCACATCGCGGTGACCCTGGCGGCCATCCCGGACCCTGCACGGCTGCCAGCCCCACTATCCGTTCCGGAGGTAGCGGGCACCGGTGAGGAGGAGACCGAGGACGAGCCGAGCCCTGAGGACCTGCTCGTCCAAGCCGACGCAGAGCGGGACGCCGAAGAGGATTCCTTCTTTCCGTCGTCCGCGTTCCACGCCACGATCGTCATTGAGGAGCCGGAAGCGCACTTGCACCCGCAGCTCCAGCACGGCCTGGCTCGGTATCTCCGCGCGGTTGTCCAGCAGCGTCCCGAACTGCAGGTGATCCTTAGCAGCCACTCGTCGGAAATCGTGACGGCCTGCCGTCCCGAAGAACTCGTTGTGCTGCGCCGCGACCAGAGCGGCGGAACCGCCGCCCGGACCATCGCGTCTATCCCGTTCAAGAGACGGGACGGGGTGCTGCGCATGGCACGACTGCACCTCGACACGACCCGCAGCGCTGCCCTGTTCGCCGAGCGCCTCGTCCTCGTCGAGGGCGTCACGGACGCGGCACTTCTGCGCCAGTTCGGCCGTGCCTGGGCCGGCGGCGATCCGGCTAGATCGGCGTTCGCCGAAGCGCTCACCATCGTCGTGATCGGGACTAAAGTCGGGGCCTGGCCCGTACGTCTGCTCGCCACGCGAGGTCACGAATGTGCGGCCAGAGTTGCGATCCTGCGTGACAGTGACCAACCGGTCGACGAAGTGCCTCGGGAGCCCCATTGGCTGGCCGACCACGATCCAGACGTGGTCGGCTTCTTCGCAAGCCATCCCACGCTGGAACCCGCGGTCACTTTGAAGAACGAGAGCGCCGTCAGCGAGGTTCTCACCAGGTTGGGAAAGCCACTGCACGAGCCGATCACGCCCGCCTCAGTCCATGCGCATTTCCGTGGTGCCGTCAAGTCCCCCGATTCCGGGTCCGCGCTGCCCGCCGGTCCGGCGGCCAAGCTCAAGGGCGAGTTCGCCGTACTGCTCGCGGACGAGCTGCGACGGCGGCTGGACGAGGGTGAATCCGTGCACGTCCCGGACCACATGAGCGAGCTGTTCGAGTTCCTCTACGCGGGATCTCCCGGAACCGAGCTGTCATTCGTCCAGCAAGACGGACCGGATCTGGAGGCTGCATTCGCGGACGGGCTCTGGCAGGACAGCGATGAGTGAGCCTGGCGAAGGACTGACGGACGAGCAGATAGCAGCCGTATGCTCCCGATCACGCCGCACCTATATCGAGGCGGCACCGGGCTCGGGCAAGACCACGGTGGCGGCCATGCGCTTCGGCCTGCACCGGTTCACGGGTACTGCGGAGGGCGCGGTCGTCGGGCTGAGCTTCACCCGGGCGGCAACGAACGAACTCCAGCAGCGCATCCGCCTCCGATGGGGCGCCCAGGCGCTGACCTGGCCGCATCGCGTCATGACCTTCGACGCTTTCCTGGAACGCCTGCTCGGCCACCTTCTGGAACTGGGGCTGGTCAAGTGGCCTGGCGGACTGACCGCGGTCACGGTGAACGACACGTGGAAAGGGCGGGCGCGTCAGAAGTGGGGCACCCGCTGCCCGACCCTGGTCCTGAAAGGTCGTGCCATCGCCGTGGGTACGCGGCCGGCGCGACAGGACAGCCATGTCGAGTACGCCGATTTCGTCGCGCGAGTGAACGACGGCGAGTGCACCCACGACGAGGTCCGCGCTGTGCTGGAAGCGGCGCTCGATCTGGAGGATGTAAGGGGCGCGATTGCACGACTGCTCATCGATTCCATCGGCGCGCTCATCGTCGACGAGATCTACGACGCGAATCGGCTGGACCTGCGCCTAGTCGAACTCGCCTGTCTACAGGGCCTCAGGGTCACAATCATCGGTGATCCCTGGCAGGCCCTCTACGGCTTCCGCGGTGCGAGCCCTGACCTGGTTCCCGATCTGGTCGCGGCACAAGGCTTCGTACGCCTTCCTTTGACCAGGTCATTCCGGTTCAGCACGGACCAGGCCAGAACGCTGTCCGAACGGCTACGCCAAGGGCAGGCGGTCACCCTCCCTGCGAAGGTGCTGGTGCGGCCGGATATCGTCCTGGCGGGAACCTGGAAACAGTTGTGGGAGTGCCCTCCATCCGTTCTGCCCGCGTCGTTCGGCACCCCCGAGACGACGAACGCCGCCGCGATCCTCCTGCTCCTCGACCGGCTGACCACCACGACCCTCGGTGAGCGCGCCGTCTTTCTGCCGGACGCTCTGGCCGGTCTCGACATCGGCGAGGAGGCGCTGAACCGGCTCGCTGATCCGCTGAGCGAGATACTGGAATCGATGCGCGGGTCAAGTGACATCGACGCCGCGTATCGAGCGCTGATCCGGACGGTCGGCGAGGAGAGCACGCGACTATTCAAACGTAAACATCCGACATCCATACGCAAACTGGAATTGATACGGACTCGTCTGCTGGCGGACGGCCCGGGCTTCGTCCCAGGACTGACGGTGCATCAGGCCAAGGGGCGTGAGTGGAATGACGTCGGCGTGCGCCTGACAGAGAAGGAGTCCTCCCTCCTCAGCACCGGGTTGCGCTCCGGCCAGGAAAGTCACCGAAGGCTTTACGTAGCCCTGACCAGAGCCCGACGCGCAACAACCCCTCTCTGACCACCCACGTACGGCGTGCTGCAGATGGCTGTCGATTCCAAGCCAGCATGCGGTTGTGCGCTGGTGGGCGGCGTTCTGGCCGCCCAAGCCGATCCCGGCGAGAACGACTGTCACCGTCGGCGGGACAGGACGGCAGACCAGGGCGTCGCCGGGGCGATCGCGATGGTCAGCGCACCGGTGAACGGGTGCCCGACGCCGCCCCGTCCAGACGACCACCTCATGCGTTCCAGATCCAGCAACAAGCCGTCGAGAGTGACCCAGGCGTCGATCATGCCGGGCGTCTCCAGCCCGCGCGGTCACCTTGATCAAGCCTGCGGCGGACTCGACGATCTGCCATAACGCCGCGCAGGGGATCGGCGCGGGCGTCCACGCCCCGCGCGTGTGAAACAGGCGGCGGCTTCACCGGGCCGGATTTCAACCGATTGCGCTCCGCAGCGCGGGCCATCAGAGCGGAGCGTCTAATAGCCAGGATAGTCCAAACGGTGAATATCGGGGCGTCGAGCGCCGCGGATTCGTCGGCGTCCGGCGATATGTCGGTGGGGCAGCGTACGTTGGTTGCGCTCAGCTCGCTCGGCCCGACAGCAGCGTCGGCATGCCGGATGGAGGCTGAGCGGGAGATCGAGTCGTCGACCCGACGTGGCGACTCTCCAAGATCACACAGAAGCATATGACGAATTGCTGAGCGCTCGCGCTCGGCGTCATTGACGTCGTCTGTTCCAGTCGACGTCGCGTATGGACTCGTGATGAGGCGGGTGTCAGAGTGACCATCCCTGCGAACGAGGATGTGGCCGAGTCGTCCGGCGCGACCGGCGACGTCGGCCGGACCGAGGGGGTGGCGTTCCAGCAAGAGGATGGCGATTACCTCACCGTGATGTTGCTGGCGGCGGGGCTCGCGCGGATCAGGGACGATCGGCGGCGTATGGATGCCGGCGAGTATCTGACTCGGACGTCGGCGGAGCAGGGGTTGCTTCCGGTGCCGTGGCGGTCGGGGATGACCCGGTTGTGGTGGCGGTTCCATACCGCCGGACAGGTTCCGCCGCGAAACGATTTGGCGTTGTTCGAGCTGTGCCGGACGCCGTTCAACGAGTGGCCGATCGAGCTTCGTCTTTCTGTGGCCGATCTGGAGCAGAGCCTGCTCGATGACGACGAGCTGACGCCGCTGGCCGAGCAGGCGGCGCGACTGTCGGGGCGGGATGTTGAGGCTGAGCTCGTGGAGAACCACGTGTTCCGGGAGCTGATGCTCGTGGCGGAGATGAACGCCAATGATGAGGGCGGTGTTCAAACGAACTATTGCGATCTTCGTCGGCTCCTCATCGACAAGCCGGTGCTGACCGAAGCGAAGGTACGGCGCCTGGTCAGCCGGTTTCCCAAGCGAGGGAGCAACGGCCAGCCGATCGTTCAGCGTTTCATCCAGGCGGCGTATACGCGCCGGGCGGCTCAAGGGCCGGTCGCCATCGGCGTCTGCGACGGATGCGGCAATCCGACGCAGCGGGGCGTCGGTGACTGCGGCACCGCCGGCTGCTCGGGGAGGCCTACCAGTCTGAACATCGAAGCGGTAGGCGGCTACTACGTCCAGCACCGTGCGACCCGGAGGTTCTTCCACGATCCTGGACTGGTCGAGGCCAGGGTTTTGGACCGGCTCGCTGACGTGCAGGCAGAGGGAACCATCAGCGTCGAGGCATGGCCGGGCCTGGATGCGTACGACATCCGGGTGTCGTTCCTGTCCAGATCTGGGGTGGTCGAGGTGTGGGGCGCGGACGCCAAGGATCAAGTGAGTCCGGGGTTGCTGGGGCTCGGGTTCACCTGGCGATCCGATCCGCCGTGTGACCGGCGGTTCCTGGTGTTGCCCGAGCATCGCGCCGATCAGCCTGGCTATGTGGCTGATCTGACGACGGAGTTGCAGGGGCGGGTGTCAGGCGTCTCGGTGGTCAGCGAGGACGCTTTCGTCGCGCGCGTTATCGGCAAGGCGAGGAAGGTGGCGGAGCGGTGAGGGACCATTCGTCATGGTGCCGGGAGCTGGTGACCGAGTTGCAGGCCGGCGGTGTCCTACCGGACGGGCGTCTGACGGCGCGTGACCTGGTGGCGCTCGAACTCGGCCTGTACTTTCTGCACCGCCATTTCGAAGGCGAGCCGATCGGAGCACTGTGGCCGATCCTGTCCGGATATGTGGTCGTGGAGCCCGAGCTTCAACCGGTGGTGCGCAGGCTCAGGCATCGGATGGGTGACATGGGCCGGCGAGGATACTGGCGGCTGTCCCTCGACCTCTACCGTCGCCTTCCTGCTGAGGTCCGCGGCTTCGAGCGAACAGACGACCCCACCAAGAAGATCAACGATCGGACCTGCTTCGTCCCGCACCGCTCCTCGGTGTGCCCGGAGCGGTTCGGCCGCTATGAGGCGGCACTGACCGATCCGGTGCCCTATACGCTCGAGCCGCCCCGCCCGCAGGCCAAACCTGGTGAGCTCTACACGTTCTTTCGTCGCGACAAGGTCGAGGAGCGTATCCGCATCCCTGAGGACGTCGAGGTCCTCCCGCCCCCGCTCGCGCTGACATCCCGACGGCAGCGGGAACGCGAAGCCTGGCACATCAGCTTCGAGGACGACCTGGCGAAGGTTGCCGAACGCTTCGACAGGGCGCTCGTCGACAAGCCTGAGATAGCGAACCGGAACTGGGTCGAACGCCTGGGGAAGATCGTCTTCTGTGCGGTCGACGACGACACCGGCAAGCTCGTCGAGATGCCCGCGTCCTTCGACATCGACGGGGTCGAGCACATGGTCGGATTGATGAACAGCGGCAAGTCCACGCTGGCCGACCTGATCACCGGGGATCGTGTCGAGAAGGGCTTCCACGTCACCCTGGTGGTCGGATCGGTCACCGATGTCTACGCCAAGGTGTCGTTCCTACGAAGTGTCGGGATCGACGCCGTGCCACTGGTCGGCAAGAACAGCCGTACAGAACACGCAGCCCGCTACTGGCGCTCGACTTTGGCGACCTCGGCCAGTGTCTTCCCCGCGGACCAGGACCCGGCGGCCGATTTCGTCAACACCATCTGCCTGCTCGACCCGCTGCGCGAGGCGAACCATCCCAAGTGGGCGCCACTCACCCCGGACAGCTTTCCCTGCCGGAATGCGCTGCGGTCCACCGACGGGGAGAACAAGCTTCATGACTGCCCGCTGCTGGCGGTCTGCCCGCACCAGGAGACCGAGCGGCGGATAGCCCGAGCCCAGGTGTGGGTGACCACGGCACCAGGGCTGGTCGCCAGCCGGGCCGAGCCAGCGGATGTGAAGATGCGATGGCTGGAAGCCTGCCAGCACCACACCGACCTGATCATCATCGACGAGGCCGACAACGTCCAGCAGGACCTCGACGACCGGTTCGTGCAATACGAAACCCTCGTCGCACCCGGTGAAGGGTGGACCGATCGGACCACGATCGGCAAACTGGGCGGTTTCGACCGGATCGGTCGGCGACAGTTGCGCGACCGCAAGGTGAGGCGCTTCAACGACTACGACCGGATCCACCAGCACGCCATCGACAAGCTTTACGAACTCGTCCTGAATGACGAGGGCCTGTACGAGATGATCGGCAAAGCGCCGTTCACCGGCTTCTCGCTCCTTCTGCAGGTTGCACGGATCATGCACGGACTGCCGTTGAAGCGCATGGACGACAACGCCGCGATCGAAGATGCCGCCGACGACTTCTTCCGCCAGCACCTGGAGATTCTCACCGAAGGCGTCCTCCCGACGGTCCCTGATGAGATCGCTCCGATAGTCACTGCGCTTCAAGCAGATATCCCTGACGAGGATTCCATCGACGAGCTGATCAGCGACTGGTTGATGGAACACGCCCCGCAAGGGAAACGCGATCATGTACGAGCGAACAACGCTATGCTCGCAATGCTCTTACAAGCAGGTTTCTGGGCCAGCCGGATCACCACATCGTTCTTCGAGATGTCCACGCTCTACCCAGCGGTCGCCGAATCCCTACCCCTGGACGACGAGGACACCTTCTGGCGGCAGCAGCCTCCCCGCGACTACCAGCCGCTGATCCCGGAAGCGCCCATGGGCAACCTGCTCGCGCTGCAATGGCTGCCTAACCGGCTGGGTGACACCGGCGCGCTGCGGGTGATGTGGATCCGCGGCGTCGGCCGGTGGCTCCTGCACCACATGCACGACCTACTGGAACCCGAAGGTGTTCAGGGGCCGCACGTTGTTCTCACCTCGGCCACAAGTTGGGCGCCGGGCTCGTCGTTCTACCACGTACCGATCGCTCCCTCGGCGGTCCTTCGCGAACCCTTGGAGGACCGGGAGGCGCTGGCTCGAAGCAAGCTGTGGTTTCGAAAGAGCCTGCGCCCGGATGGCAGGAAGGCGATCGCGGTGTCCGGCCGGCAGGGCACTGAACGCAACGATGCCCTGCGGCAACTCGTCAGCGGGATCTGTCTGCCCCGTCCCGGCGCGGTGGTCAGCCTGCTGGAGCAGGTCCGCGCCGACCTCGCCGAGGACCGCAAGCAGGTCTTGTTCGTGGTGCTCAGCGGCGCTGAAGCAAAGTTGGTGGCCGAGCACATCAACCTGCGCACGCCCTACAGCGCCCGCAATGTGACCCCAGACGCCGACGATCCAGGCCAGTACGGTCTCCACCGCCGCATGATCACAAAGTTCCCCGAGTCGGGAGACGACATCCTCGTCGCTGCGGAGATGGCGATCCAGCGCGGTTACAACATCCTCAACGCCAACCGCACCGCCGCGCTCGGAGCGGTGTTCTACCTGGCGCGTATCCACCCGCCGCCTACCGACCCCAAATTCCCGCTCTCCCTCATCAATCAGCGCGCCATGGCCCACCTTTTGGACCCGGCCGGGTCCTCCGTGCCGTTGTCCTCGGTCGCCGAGGCCGCGAAGAAGCTGGGCAACAAGGCGCGGGCCGAGTGGTACAACCTGATGAGCCGTCCGGTGTTCTTCCGCCGGCTGGACGACCGGACCGAGCGTCCCGCGTTCGTCGCCAACGCCTTGGTCCCGATGGGCCAGACCATCGGCCGCAGCATCCGCGGCCACCAGCCCACCCACGTGATCCTTACCGACGCGGCCTTTGCTCCACGGCATGCCGACCCGGACGAGCAGGCACCGGACACCCCGCGCACCAGCTTGATCGTCGCAGCCGACCGGCACCTGACCCGGCTGTTGGCCGAGCCCGCCGGCACCGCGTCCCCGGAGAGGATCCGCGACCACGCCATCGCCGAAGCCACCTGGGGTCTACTCGGCGACCTGTTCCGAAATCGAGACATGGGGCACTGATGCCGCGCTACGACCACCTCCGACTCCTGGCCTACGAGATCGCTCCCGGAGCATCACTCCCGGTCAAATGCCTGACCGCGAGGTTCCCGGCATCGTGGCTGCGACGGATCCGCAGCCAGGCCCCCTCCTGGGACGCCCGAAGGCTGCCCACCTGGTCCCTCGTCGAACTCCTCGACACCCTCGACCCCAACATCATCCACGTGGCCAGCAGGTTCGGCGATGAGCACTGGCTGATCAGCCACGCTCGCATCGACCGGCAGATTGTCCGCACCGCTGTCGCGGTCTGGGCCTCGACCCGCGTCACTCCCGATCGACCCGATCTGGACTGGTTCGACCTGCTGGACGACGACCTCGACTGGAGGCAGACCGAACTGGATCTCCTGGCTGGCCAGACCCACCCCAACGGGACTGCCAAGCCCGACCCGGCCGTATTCCGGATGCTGCCGGGCCACCTCGCCGGCGTTGTCGCAGCCACGGGGATACAAATCCGCGGTGAACACCGGCCTTTCATCCTCGGCCCGGTCGACAGGTCCGGCCGCCGGTCCGCCGTCTGGTGGCCGCCCGAACGCCTCGACGACCCCAAACTAGGGTCCGGTCTGTGGGCCCCAAAGATTGACTTCCACGTGGAGACCGTACCGACCCACGGCCGAGCCCGCATTCACGCCGAACTCAGCACCGCCCGATTCCCCCTCCAGCCTGTCCGATACGTGCCCAGCAGAGGCGGCAGAGCACCGAGCCTGACGCTCTGGCTCCTCGCCGACTCCGGTTACCTCCGCGCGACTGAGCAGCCCACTCTCGTCAGCGCCGGCATCGGACGGCGCCGCGTCAACGGCATGTACCAGTGGGCCTGGGATCCCGGGCTCGCCCACGCGCTAGCACACCTCACCCACCACGCTTTCCCCGACCCGCACGACGTCGCCATCGCCCCTGCCGCCCACATCGACCAGCCGGTGTCCGCGTACGTTCTCTACTCCACCGGCACCAAACTCAGCGCCCCTGACGACGAAGACGCCGACGACAAGGCGGCGAAATCGGTGCTGCACGCGGCCAAGACCGGGTTCCTGCCTGTCGACCACTACGACCTGCACACCAGCATGGGGGAAATCCTGGAGCCGCTGGGAATCCGGCCGGTGGCCGACTTGAAGGAGGCCAAGACCACCGTCCCTCGGCTTTTCCGCCCGGTCGCGGACGCCCACGCCTCCTACACCTTGGAGCTATGGACGGAGTCACCGGTCACCCGGCAAGCCCTGCTCGCGGCGGTGACCCAGGATCTCGGCTACACCGAAACGGTCTCAACGACCCGCACCGCCGACGACGGCGAGATTATCGAGTCCCGTCGCTACACTGGCCCCTGCGAGCTCACGGTGGAACTACGTGAGCAGCACGACATCGCTGCAGGCATTCCCCGGCCCGCCAAAGGTGAGAAGCAGACAGCCCAGGCGGCGCGGCGCGTCGAGCACATCGGGCAGATGATCGGTAGGAGCGACGACCGCCGCGCCGCCATCGTCGAGATCCGCAAGCCGGCCTACTTTGAGGCGATCAACAAGGAGGACCCCTACAGGACCCTCAAGCAGGCGTTCCCACCGCTGAACCGGCGTCTGCAATGCATCCACCCGATCAACCTCTACGTCCCGAAACCCGACGCCAAACGTGTCAAGAAGACCTTGCCCGGAACGCAATTCACCTTGGGGGACATCCATCGCGCCAGCGCAGCCGTGCAGGACGCGCTCCGCTCGCTTGGGCGTGTCGGTGTGCTCCCTGCACCTCCTGGCATCACCGGCGACTTCGAACTGATCGGCATCTGGCTCGAAACCCGTAATGGCGCCGACATTCCCATCGTCGTCCGCATCGCCGGCGACGGCACCGCAACCGCGCAGCTCGCCACCAACGACGGAACCGAACAACTGCCGTATGCCGACCTGCCCCTCGCCCTCACCGTGGGTCAAGGACGAATCCCCAGACCGAAAAACGGCAACTTCCGAATCCGGATCGCCGATTTCCTCACTGCTGCACTCGGCATCGACCACGCTACCCACGACCGCGCCGTCTTCCTCCGCACCAGCAGCTTCCGCACCCGCGGCTGGGACTGGCTCCAAGACCAGCACCTCACCCCCGACAAACTCCTCCTTCCGGGCCTCAACCCCACAGACGACGCTCTCGAATACCTCCCTCCAGCGAAATGTCCCGGCCTGCGCGTCTTCCGCATCCGCGAACGCGACAGCCAAGAGGAAGTCCCACGAGGACTCGGGACCAAGGAGGAAACATACGGTCGGACCAGCGGCGTCTACCCTCTCAACGATCACGTGTACTACGCGGTCAACCCGCGATCAGACCAGATGCAAACCCCGCTGACGGTCACCAAACTCGACCCCGACCAGAGTGCGAACGCCCTAAAACAGGGCAGCAACAACAACCCCATCGAGATCGTCACAGCATTCGTCCAGCCGGGCGACGACCGGCGCGCATGGGCTGCCTACATCCAAGCGTTGCGCCGCGCAGCTCTTCACACCGACATCGCCTCCACCTTGCCTTTGCCGCTGCAACTCTCGTCGCTGGCCGACGAGTACCTGAAGTAGGAGCGGTCGGCCTGCGGTTTTCCTCAGGGGTGAACACGGTGTCAGTGTAACCGTCCCAGTTTCAGCCAGCTCCACGACGTGGGCGACTTCTGTCCACTGGCAGCTCCAGGTTTGGTCAGGAAGCCGATAAAGGTCGCTCAGCCGCTGGCCCGGCGGACGAGATCACCGTCCGGGCCAGATGCTTGGACGTTTCGAATGTGCAGGATCGCCTTGCCGTACTTTGGTCAGCCCGAGTCAAAACTCGCCTCTGGCGGTCGCCGCCATGTGAAGGAGGCCTTGAGCGAGATCTTCCGCCTTCTCAATGGCCAGCTCCTCTTCGTCGTCGTTGTGGGTGGTGAGGACGATGACGGCGCCCGGTCGTCCTGGTCCTTATTAAGGCCGACCGATACGGTTGCTGCGACGCACCCGTCTCTACACCAGTAGCTCTACACCAGTAGTACGGCAGCCGCATTTCGTTAGGTGAGCTGCGGGTATGCGTGTTCGAGTGGTCGGCGGAGGCGGGTTCGTTGGTGGTGCCAGCGGGCTCGTGCTCGGTGCCGGTCTCGCCAGTTCTGCCAGTGGATG
>NZ_WBMS02000053.1 GCF_008923205.2 Actinomadura physcomitrii
AACGTGTGGAGTTGACCGGTACTAATAGGCCGAGTGGCTTGAACACACTGAACGTTCAAAGCATCTCGCTGTTGTGTGGAGTGTTCGCGTCCCTGTGTGGTTCCCGGGAAGCAACCGGGAACCCGTGTTGATAAGTGAAGATTTCTCGAGCCGGCTGCTCGGGACGTCGAGTTTGCCCACTCCTTAGTTGGGGTGGTGCGTGAGGCGTTCGGTGGTCATGGCGGAGGGGAAACACCCGGTCCCATTCCGAACCCGGAAGTTAAGCCCTTCAGCGCCGATGGTACTGCATGGGAGACTGTGTGGGAGAGTAGGACACCGCCGGACACATATTGGGAAGGCCCCGCCGAAAGGCGGGGCCTTCCGCATTTTTGGAGTGCCCGGGTCAGACATCCCTGGACGTTGGATGTCAAGCGGCGAGGGTGTGGTTGTGGTGTGACCAGGCGGTTGCCGACCTGGCGCAGGGCGGCGTTGTGGCCGATGTCGCGGGCGCGGAACTGGTCGTAGTAGGCGCGGACGTGCGGGTCGTGCAGCAGGGCGCAGGAAGCCTGCATGTGCAGGGCGTCGACGAGGCGGTCGTTGTGGACGAACCGGGCCTGGACGGTTCTGGTCTTGCCGGACTGGCGGGTGATCGGCGAGGTCCCGGCGTAGTTCTTGCAGGCCTTGGCCGAGGCATAGCGGCGGGGGCGTCTGCGAACTCGGCGAGCACCCGGGCACCGAGGATCACGCCTACTCCCGGCTGGAAGCAGATGATCTCAGCGTCCGGGTGCCGGCCAAAATGGGGCGCGGAAGGTGACGGGAGAGCGCACCGAGCGCGAGAGCCGCCGCCTCGCGGTCACGGTCGAGATCGGTGAGCGCCAGGGCGAGGAAGGCCGTGACGGCGTCGTCGAGTTCGTCGGAGCCGGCCTCACGCTCCGCTGCGAGCAGCCTGACGCTTTCCTCCGCCTCGCCGAGGTTCCGCAGCGTGCTGGCGAACTGGATGGTCGCCCGGCGGCGATGCGAGTCGGGCAGTCCCGCGGCGAACGCGCGCCGGTAATGCATGGCCGCCTCCGCTTCATGCCCGATGGAGTCGTGGGCGGAGGCCAGTTCGTACTCCGCAATGCCGTTACCGCTGGGAAGCTCGCTGGTCAGTTCCTTGACCTTGGCGAGGAACGCCTGCGGTTCGTGATCATCGAAGGCGGCCCAGAGGTCGGCGATGCGCCGGTGCCACCGTTCGTCCGGAGTGGTCATCCCGGAAGCTTTCCATATGGGTCGGTGGTTCGTCGGACGGCCGCTCGTCGTGGCCGTCGGCTGGCCACCGGGAGCGCTGCACCAAGGTGAACGAAGCAACGCGTGTGCAACGTGTGATGGGTGAGAATTGGACCTGTCCGGTGATGGCCGGACCATGGTCGCGCCGGTGCCAACCCACACACTTGCACTGGCGCGGCCACCGGACCTCCCTCATACGTTCACGTGACGGTTCTCCGCGTTGGGCTCGTGCATCCGCGTTGTGTGACGTCCCGGTAGGCCGAAGAGGGCGGCTGCGGTCAGGACGCAGGCGGCGGCGATGATCGGAAGGGCGCCGGGGCCGGACGAGCCGATGACCCAGCCGCCCAGGCCCGCGCCGAGCGAGGTGCCGAGGTAGACGGCGCTGCTGCTGAGCGCGGGCACCTGGGGTCCCGCGTCGGGCCCGGTGAGCGTGAGGACGCGCGCCTGCACGGCCGGCGCCGAGCGGGAGCACCTGATGACCGCGCTCGAGAAGATCCACCGTGCCGCGACCGCCCTGCTCGAAGAGTCCCGTCCGGTCGGCTGAGCCGCGTCACGGGGGTGGAGCCGTCGCAGCGGCCCCGAGTTCACCGACGCAGGGAGGCGGTTCGCCGGCGGATATCGGTGCCTTGTTCTGTCGGAGGCCGTTGTTAGCGTGCGGCCATGACTCTTCTCGGGACGTACGAGGACGGCGATTATCGAGCCGAATTCGGCACGCTCGTGGTCCGCGGATTCTGGCCTGCCGGTGTCGGAGGAACGGGGGAACTCCGCCATCTGAACCTGCCCCTTCTGGCGGAGGACGCCTTCGCCGCGGGCGCGAAGAGCGACGTCGCGAGGGCGGGTGCCGGCTGGGTTCTCGGCACCGCCGCACCGCATGCCCACGTGCGTCTCGAGGCGTATGACGCCCCGCCCGGGAACGGCGCCGCCGGGTGGAGCGATGTGCTGGAAACGCCTTTCCTGACTTCCCGCGGCGAAGTCGGGCTCGCCCATGCGTGCGGCGGTGTTTCGCCATGGAACATGAAACTCGCGAAGCCCGGGCTTCATCGGCTTCGCGTTCTCCGCCGCCGGACCTCCGATGGGCACCGGTGGCTTCTGCAATTCTGGCCGGTGACCGGTTCGCCCGGGGCGCCGCGTTTCCTGGCCCGTTCCCGGCCCGCCGCCGGTACTGACCGTCCCGGGCACGGGGACAAGCGTTACGGGCCGCTGGCCATGGACGTGCTGTCGGTGGCGCTGTGGTCGCCCGGCCGCCACACCCGTGCGGCCCTGGCCGAACGCCTTCTGGCGACCCCGGAGCAAGTCCGCGAGGCCCTCCGCTACCTGACCCGGCGCGGGATGCTGCGCGTCGGCGGCGCCGACACGGGCCCCGCGTCGACGATCGCGCTCGTCCCGCAGCGGTCGCGCCCTCCCGACGGGGGTGCTCCGCCGGCGGCGCGGCCTTGGCAGACGGCGGCGCGATGAGCGGACGTCGCTTCGCCGGCGGCGGAGCGGAAGGCGCCGCCCGGTTCAGGCGGTGGCGTTCGCGCGGATCGCTCGCGGGCAGGCCGGTCCGGTCGTCCGCCGCGGCCGGTCAGGCGGCGTAGTTGCGGACGAGGCGGAGCGCCTCGGCGGCGTCCGGGCCCTCGGCGCGAAGGACGGTCTGCTCGGGCGTGAGGCGGCGGGCGCCGACCCGGCAGAAGTCCGCGGCCGGACCGGTGATCCGGTTCGGCGCCCCGGGGTCGCCGAAGGTCCAGCGCGTCCCGTCCGGCGCGGTGAGGTCGCAGTGGACGGCCGCGTCGGGCCGGCCCGCGACCGAGAACGCGTAGGGGAGCGTCCGGTGGGCGAGCCAGGCGATGTGGTGCAGCCGGTCGGTGTCGGGGTAGTCGATGCCGAGCGGGACGGTGATGTCCTGCGCGTGCGCCCAGTGCTCGGCGAGCCGCGTCGTGGCGAGTGTGCGCGGGGAGAGGGACGTCCTGACCCAGGTGAGGCGGGTGCCCGGCGGGAAGGAGCGGAGCGTGCCCGGCGTGGCGAAGGCCGCCTTGCGCCAGCGGGCGAGGACGCTGTCCGCCGGGGCGCCGCGCTCGGCGGCGACGCGGTCGGCCATCGCGGCGTCGACGGTGGTCGCGGTGGACGGCAGGAACGCGCCGTCGCCGTCGCCGGCGGTGGCCGGCGTGCCGACCGCCTCCTCGCTCTGCGCGAGGTGCAGGACCACGTCGGAGACGGTCCAGCCCTCCGCGCCGGACGGAGCGGACCACTGCTCCGGGCTGAGCGCCGCCAGCACGGCGTCCAGTTGCCGGTACTCGGCCGCGAGGTCGTCCAGGACATCCGCCATGCGGCCACCATACCGACTGGAAGGCCAGGCGCGGCGGGCCCACCGCCGAGCCCGCCGAGCCCGTCGAGGAGGCCGCCGGGCCGGCCGTGGCGGGTTCCCGCCGGGCCGCGTTCCGGGCCGGGTTCGGGACGAACCTGCTGAACCCCAAGGCCGGGATCTTCTACATGAGCCTGATCCCGCAGTTCATGCCGCACGGGGCGCCGGCGTTCGGCACGACGCTCCTGTTCACCGCCATCGACGTCGCGGAGCTGGCCGTCTGGTACTGGCTGGTGTCCGGGGCGGCGGCGAAGCTGGCGGAGCGGCTGCGGCGGCCGCGGGTGCGGCGGCGCCTGGAGCAGGCGGCCGGGGTCGCGTTCCTCGGGTTCGCGGCGAACCTTCTCGCGGACCGCGCCTGACCGGTCCGGATCCGCCGTAGGCTTGCACGGGTGACCGAGAAGCTCTGGGAGATCGAACCGTCCGGGCCGCTGCGCGGCGACGTCACCGTCCGGGGGGCGAAGAACGCGGTCAGCAAGCACATGGTCGCGGCGATGCTCGGCACGGAGCCGAGCACGATCCGCAACGCTCCCGACGTCGGTGAGGTCGGGATCACGGCGGGGATGCTCGAGCACATCGGGATGGCCGTGGAGCGGTCGGGCGGAGAGATCACCGTGGTGCCCGGGCCGGTCGCGGACCCGAGCGTCGGCAAGGCGTTCACCGGGCTGAACCGCATCCCGATCCTGATGCTGGGCCCGCTGCTGCACCTGGCGGGGGAGGCGTTCGTCCCGCTGGTCGGCGGCGACCCGATCGGGCGGCGGCCGGTCGACTTCCACGTGGCCGCGCTGCGCGCGTTCGGCGCCGAGGTGACGCTCGCCGCCGACGGCATCCACGCCCGCGCGTCCCGGCTGGTCGGGACGCGGATCGACCTGCCGTACCCGAGCGTCGGCGCCACCGAGACGGTGCTGCTCGCGGCGGTCAGGGCGCAGGGCAAGACGGTCATCCGGAACGCGGCGACCGAACCGGAGATCATCGAGCTGGCGCTGTTCCTGCAGCGGATGGGCGCGCGGATCTCGTTCGCGCCGGACCGCCGGATCGTCGTCGAGGGCGTCGAGCGCCTGGGCGGGGCGGTGACGCGGCTGGCGGGCGACCGGATCGAGGCGTTCTCCTACCTGGTGGCGGGCCTGGTGACCCGGGGCGAGGTGCGGGTGCACGGCTGCCCGCAGGACCGCCTCGTCACCGCGATCACCACGCTGGCCCGGATGGGCGCCCGGTTCGAGATCACCGACGAGTGGATCATGGCGTCGGCGCCGGACGGGCTGCGTCCCGCGGCCGTCCAGACCGACACCCACCCGGGGTTCGCGACGGACTGGCAGACGCCGCTGATGGTGCTGTTCACGCAGGCGGACGGCATGTCGGTGCTGCACGAGACCGTGTACGAGAACCGGCTCGCCTACGTCCCGGCGCTGCAGAGCATGGGCGCCGAGATCGAGGTCTACGACACCTGCCTCGGCGGTCCCGCGTGCCGCTACCACGACACGGCGGCGCTGCACTCGGCGGTCGTGCGCGGGGTGTCGAAGCTGCGCGGCGGGGACGTGACGATGCCGGACATCCGGGCCGGGTTCTCGGCGGTGCTCGCGGCGGCGGTCGCCGAGGGGCCGTCGACGCTGCGCGGCGTCCACCACATCGAGCGCGGCTACCACCGGCCCGTCGAGCAGTTCCGGGCGCTGGGCCTCGCCCTGCGCGCGGTCTAGCCGACCGCACCGCTCCGGACTCGCCCCTTACCCGGTGATGACCGAAACCTCCAAGACGGCGGCGCCGTCCGGGGCGAGGCTGGGGACATGAATCTCGACAAGGCCTCCGACTTCATGGCCACGCACGCGCGCCTGCTCGACCGCCGCCGTTTCGAGCTGCTCACCGGGGAGGGCGACCGGGACGCCGCGCTGGCGGCGCTGAACGCCTACCGGAACCCCGACGGCGGGTACGGCCACGGCCTCGAACCCGATCTGCGCTCGCGGACGAGTCAGCCCGGCCCGGCGCTGCACGCCTTCGAGGTGTTCGCCGAACTGGCACCCGCGGCGGCGCCCGAGGCGGCCGCGCTCTGCGACTGGCTGGAGACGGTGACGCTGCCGGACGGCGGCATCCCGTTCGGCGTGCGCGTCCCCGACCCGGCCGGATGCGCGCCGTTCTGGGCGGGCGCCGACCCGGACGCGTCGTCGCTGCAGATCACCGCGGTGGTCGCCGCGACCGCGCACCGTGCCGCCGCGCATGACCCGGCGGTCGCCGCGCATCCGTGGCTCGCCCGCGCCACCCGCTTCTGCATGGACGCCGTCCGCGCGAAGACCGAGCTCCACGCGCTGGAGCTGGCGTTCGCCCTGTGGCTGCTGGACGCCGTGCACGCGACCGAACCGGAGGCGGCCGAACTGATCGCGCTGCTGGGCGAGCACATCCCGCCGGACGGGCTGGTCCCCGTCGCGGGCGGGCTGGAGGACGAGATGATGCGTCCGCTCGACTTCGCGCCGCTGCCGGGCACGCCCGTCCGGGCGCTGTTCGCGCCGGACGTCGTCGCCGCGGAACTCGACCGGCTGGAGCGCGCGCAGGAGGCGGACGGCGGATGGCGCGTCGACTTCGCGAACTACTCGCCCGCCGCCGGACTGGAGTGGCGCGGCTACCAGACCGTCAAGGCCGTCGCCATCCTGCGCGCCAACGGCCGCGGCTAGAGCGCCGGGCGGGAGCGTTCCCGCCGGTCGCCGTCGCGGCCGACGCGTCGGCGGTCGGCGGGCCGGTTTCCGGCCGTCCCGGCGCGTGATGAGCCGCCGTTCGCGGGAAGGGGTGTAGGGCCGCACCCGCGCACGGACGGAAGGGGATCCGGATGCCGCCCAGGCCGACGGGGAACGTGCTGATCGTGGGCGCCGGTCCGACCGGGCTCCTGCTCGCCGGGGACCTCGCGGCGGCCGGCGTCGGATGCACCGTCCTGGAGCGGCGCCCGGCGGAGACCGACAACCTCACCCGCGCGTTCGCCGTGCACGCGCGGACGCTGGAGCTGCTCGACGCGCGCGGTGTCGCCGACGAGCTGGTCGCGACGGGGGAGCGGGTCGGCGGGCTGCGGCTGCTCGGCGCCGCCGCGCTGGATCTGTCCCGGCTCCCCGGCCGCTTCCCGTACGTGCTCGTCACGCCGCAGTACGAGACGGAGCGGGTGCTGCGCGAGCGCGCGCTGGCGGCCGGGGCGGAGATCGTCCACGGCGCGGAGGCGACCGGCCTCCGTCAGGACGCGGTGGGCGTGGACGTCGACGTCCGGATGGCCGGCGGGTCCACGGCGACCCGCCGCGCGTCCTACGTCGTCGGCGCCGACGGCGTCCGCAGCACCGTCCGCAAGGCGCTCGGCATGCCGTTCCCCGGCAGGGCCGTGGTGCGGTCGGTGATGCTGGCGGACGTGCGGCTGGACGACGCGCCCGCCGAGGTCCTCACCGCCGGGGCGTCCGGTGACGCGTTCGCGTTCATCGCGCCGTTCGGCTACGGCTGGTACCGGGTGATCGCCTGGGACCGCCGGCACCAGGCCGCCGACTCCGAGCCCGTCGACCTGGACGAGATCCGCGACGTCGCGCGCCGCGCCCTCGGCTCCGACCACGGAATGCGCGACCCGCGCTGGACGTCCCGGTTCCACAGCGACGAGCGGCAGGTGCCGCGCTACCGGGCGGGACGGGTGTTCCTCGCGGGCGACGCCGCGCACGTCCACTCCCCGGCGGGCGGCCAGGGCATGAACACCGGGATGCAGGACGCGGCGAACCTCGGCTGGAAGCTCGCCGCCGAGCTGAACGGGTGGGCGCCGTCGTGGCTGCTGGACAGCTACCAGGAGGAGCGCCACCCGGTCGGCGTGCAGGTCCTGCGCGGCAGCGGGGCGCTGCTGAGGTTCGCCACGGTCGAGCAGCCGTGGCTGCGCCGCGGCCGGGCCGTCGCGGCGTGGGCGGCGACGCACGTGCGGCCGGTCGCGCGGCGGCTGGCCGGCGCGGTGTCCGGGATCGACGTCGCCTACCCGGCGCCGCGCGGCGCGCACCGCCTCACCGGGATGCGCGCCCCGGACGTCCCCGTCGCGGGCGCTCCGGGGCGCCTCTACCGGCTGCTCGGCGACGGGCGGTTCGTTCTCGTGGTCGCCGCGAACGACCCGGCGGTCACCTACCTGGCGACCAAGCGGTGGGCGGGACGGGTGCACTGCGCGCTCGCCGGCGGCGCCACCCGCACGACGGCGCTGGTCCGGCCGGACGGCTACATCGCGTGGGCGTGCGACGAGACCGCGCCGGACCGGCGGGCCACCGCGATCCGGGAGGCGCTCGCGCAGTGGTGCGGGCGCCCGGAGGATCGTCCGGCGCACCACCGGGAACGTCCCGCCCGGCCCGTCTGAGCGCGCCCGGGCCCGTCCAGAGTCACGACCGGAGGGAGCGGAGGAACCGCCCATGGCCAACGGCACCGCGGGCCGCAACGTCGCCCGCAAGCTGATCGCCTCGCACCTGGTGAGCGGCGAGATGGAGCCCGGTACCGAGATCGGGATCCGCATCGACCAGACCCTCACCCAGGACGCCACCGGCACGATGGTGATGCTGGAGCTGGAGGCGCTCGACCTGGACCGAGTCCGCACGGACGTGTCGGTGCAGTACGTCGACCACAACCTGCTGCAGGCCGACGAGCGGAACATGGCCGACCACATCTTCCTGCGGTCGGCGTGCCGCCGCTACGGCCTCTGGTACTCGAGGCCCGGCAACGGCGTCTCGCATCCCACGCACATGCAGCGGTTCGGCGTGCCCGGCGCCACGATGGTCGGCTCCGACTCCCACACCTGCGCGGCCGGGGCGCTCGGCATGCTCGCGATGGGCGTCGGCGGGCTGGAGGCCGCCATGGCGATTGCGGGCGAGCCGATCCACGTGACGATGCCGGAGATCTGGGGGATCCGGCTCACCGGGGAACTGCCGCCGTGGGTCAGCGCCAAGGACGTGATCCTGGAGATGCTGCGGCGGCACGGCGTCCGCGGCGGCGTCGGCCGCATCATCGAGTACCACGGGCCCGGCCTCGCCGGCCTGACGGCGATGGACCGGCACGTCATCGCGAACATGGGCGCCGAGCTGGGCGCGACGACGACGGTGTTCCCGTCCGACGAACGCGTCCTGGAGTTCTTGCGCGGCGAGGACCGCGAGGACGACTTCACCGAGATCGTCGCCGACCCGGACGCGTCCTACGACGTCACCGACGAGATCGACCTGTCGGCGCTGGAGCCGCTGATCGCCCGGCCGTCCTCGCCCGGCGACGTGGTGCCGGTCCGGGAGGTCGCGGGGGAGGAGGTGCACCAGGTCGTCGTCGGGTCGTCGGCGAACCCGGGGCTGCGCGACTTCGCGTCCGTCGCCGCGATCGTCAAGGGCCGGCAGGTGCGTCCGCACGTGTCGCTGGACGTGAACCCGACGTCCCGGCAGATCCTCGTCGACCTCACGAAGATGGGCGCCGCGACCGACCTGATCCAGGCCGGCGCGCGGATCCACCAGGCCGGCTGCCTCGGCTGCATCGGCATGGGCCAGGCGCCCGCGGTCGGCCGCAACAGCCTGCGGACGTTCCCGCGCAACTTCCCCGGCCGCTCCGGGACCGCCGACGACCGGGTGTGGCTGTGCTCGCCGGAGACCGCCGCGGCCGCCGCGCTCACCGGGAAGATCACCGACCCGCGCGAGCTGGACATGGAACCGCCGCTCCTGCGCCTGCCGGAACGCTCCAGCGTCAACCGGGAGATGCTGGAGGCGCCGCTCCCCGAGGACGAGGCGCGCCGCGTCGAGCTGGACAAGGCACCGAGCATCGGCGTGCTCCCCGACCTGGACCCGCTGCCGGACGACATGGACGTCCCGGTCGTCATCAAGGTCGGCGACGACGTGTCCACCGACGAGATCCTCATGGCGGGTGCGCAGGCTCTGCCGTACCGCAGCGACATCGCCAAGCTGGCCGACTTCGCGTTCGTCCGCATCGACGAGGGCTATCCGGAGCGCGCGCGGGAGGCCGGGCCGCACGCCGTCGTCGGCGGCCGCAACTACGGGCAGGGCTCGTCGCGGGAGCACGCCGCGATCGCGCCGCGCCATCTCGGGCTGCGGCTCGTCCTCGCCCGCGGCTACGCCCGCATCCACTGGCAGAACCTGGTCAACTTCGGGATCCTGCCGCTGGAGTTCGCCGACGAGGCCGGCTACGACCGTGTCGAGCAGGGCGACCGGCTGCGGATCGAAGGCGTCCGCGCGGCGCTGGAGAAGGGGACCGAGATCGAGGTCCGCAACCTCACCAGGGACGAGACCTACCGCGCCCGGCACCGCCTGTCGCCGCGCCAGCGCGACCTCGTCGCCGCCGGCGGCCAGATCCCCGCCCTCCGCGCCCGCCGTTGACTTGCGGCGAGTCGTCGTCATCCGGCCGCCCATAACGACGACTCGCCGCAAGTGAACGGGGTTCGGTGCGGTCAGAAGCGGCGGTTCTCGCGGCCGTAGCCGAGTTCGTCGGCGACGTCGGCGACGTTCTCGTACTCGCGGTCGGGCAGCGTCTCCAGCGCGCCGACCGCCGCGTCGTCGGCGCCCGCGCCGGAGGCGTGCGCGACCAGGTCGTCGGGGCGCGCGGGGTAGCGGACGCCGGACAGCAGCCGGGCCAGGTTGCTGCGACCCTCCACGTCGCCCGCGCTCATCCCGGGCGGCGACCCCTCGCGCGGGTCGCCGGAGGCGGCGGTCGGATCCCAGGGCGCGTCACCGGAGTACGGTTCGGTCTCCTTGAACTCCTCGGCGTGGGTGGGGTGCCCGCCGCGGACCAAGCCCTCCGTCTCGTGGCCGATCTCGTCGTCCACCTTGGGACCGTGCTTGTCGCTCTTGTCTGGCATGTTCGTCCTCCCTGCGCCTCGACAGGGAGGAGCGTTCCCGGGCGGGGTCGTCTAAACAGCCGGTGATCGGCGCGGGCGGGCGCGGTACGGTGTGCCGCATGCTGCCGGAGGAGGGCGTGAACGCCGTTCGGGTCGTGGTCGGGATGCTGGTCCGCGGCGAGTACGAGGAGCTGGAGACGCTGACCGAGGCCCGCCGGCTCACCGCGGCCGAGATCGCCGCGGCCGTTCGGCGGCACGGACGGGACCTCATCAGCCCGCCGGACGAGGCGTTCCGCGCGATCGACGCGGTCGCCGTCCCCCGCGAGCAGGCGGACGAGCGGGCGTTCCGCGTCGCGTTCCCGCTCTGGACGGCGCAGGACGGCCTGTCGGACCTGGCGTTCGGCCTCACGGTCGCCGAGGTGATGGACGGCGTGTGGACGGTCGAGCTGGACGGTGTCCACGCCGCCTGACCGCGTCCCCCCGCCTCGTTCGGGCCCCTATGATCGCCCGGGCGGGGGCGGCCCCCTTGCAGGCAGGAGGACGCGCAGTGGCAGCGCACATGACGCCGGACGAGTTCCGCCGGTACGGCAAGCAGGTCATCGACTGGATCGCCGACTACCAGGAGAAGATCGAGTCCTATCCCGTGCTGTCGCGGGCCCGCCCCGGCGACGTGCTGGCGGACCTGCCGGCCCACCCGCCCGAGCGCGGCGAGGGGTTCGAGGCCGTCCTCGCCGACATGGACCGCGTCGTCATGCCCGGCGTCACCCACTGGCAGCACCCGGACTTCTTCGCCTACTTCCCGAGCGGCGCCAGCGGCCCGTCCATCCTCGGCGACCTGCTGTCGGCCGGGCTCGGCGTGCAGGGGATGCTGTGGGCGACGAGCCCCGCCTGCACCGAGCTGGAGACCAGGGTGCTCGACTGGCTCGCCGAGCTGCTCGGCCTCCCGGAGCGGTTCCGCGGCGACGGCCCCGGCGGCGGCGTGATCCAGGACTCGGCGTCCGGCGCGGCCCTGGCCGCCGTCGTCGCCGCGCTGCACCGCGCGGACGGCGGCGCCGCCGGACGCCACGGCATCGCCCGCCGCTGCACCCTGTACGTCAGCTCCCAGACGCACTCCTCGCTGGAGAAGGCCGCGCGGATCGCCGGGATCGGGGCGGCGAACGTCCGCGTCGTGGACGTCGACCCGGCGACCCTGGCCATGGACCCCGCGCACCTCGACGCGCTGCTCGCCGAGGACGCCGCGGCGGGCGCGCTGCCCGTCATGGTGTGCGCCACCATCGGCACCACCTCGACCACGGCGGTCGACCCGGTGCCCGCGATCGGCGAGGTCTGCCGCCGGCACGGCGTCTGGCTGCACGTGGACGCCGCCTACGCGGGCGTCGCGGCCGTCTGCCCCGAGCTGCGCGGGATCAACGACGGCGTCGCCGAGTACGCCGACTCCTACGTGACCAACCCGCACAAGTGGCTGCTCACCAACTTCGACTGCACCGCGATGTGGGTGGCCGACCGGGAGCCGCTGGTCGGCGCGCTGTCGGTCCTGCCGGAGTACCTGCGCAACCGGGCGTCCGCGTCCGGCGAGGTGATCGACTACCGCGACTGGCAGATCTCGCTCGGCCGCCGGTTCCGCGCGCTGAAGCTGTGGTCGGTCATCCGCTGGTACGGCGCGGAGGGGCTGCGCGAGCACGTCCGGACCGGCGTGCGGCTGGCCGCGGGGCTCGCGTCCCGGATCGCCGCCGATCCCGCGTTCGCGCTGCTGGAGGAGCCGAAGCTCAGCCTCGTCTGCTTCCGGCCGCGCTGGGACGGCCTGGACGGCGCCGAGGCCGACGCGGCGACGCTGCGGCTGATGGAGCGGCTCAACGCGTCCGGCGACCTCTACCTCACCCACACCAAGGCAGGCGGGCGGGTGCTGCTGCGCGTCGCGATCGGCGCCGCCGGCACGACCGACGCGCATGTGGACGCGGCGTGGCGGCGGATCCGCGAGGGGACCGCCGCGTTGGCCGCCGAGCGTACGCCCTGACGGCGCGCCGGGTCAGCCCTGCGACAGCCGCATCGCCCGCAGGATCCGCCGCACCAGCGACCCCGGCTCGGCCTCGCCGCGCTCAGGCTCCTGCGGGCTACCGTCCGCCTCGGGGGCGGCGGGGGCCTTCCGCCGGGCCTCGCCCGCCAGCTCGTAGTCGACGGGCAGCGAACGCAGGCCACGGATGAGCGGGGACGACCGCCACGCGAGCTGGTCCGGCGGCAGCGCCAGGCGCAGCCCGGCGAACCGCTCGAACAGCCGCTCCACCGCGATCGTCGTGACCGTGGTCGCGAGGTCGCGGCCCAGGCAGGCGTGCGGCCCCGCGCTCCACGCCAGATGCGCGCGCGAGCTGTAGATCGAGTCGGGCGCGGCGTTCCCGGTGAACGCCGGGTCCAGGTGCGCGGCGGCGGGCGACACCATCACCGGGTCGCCGGCCGCGATCTGGAACCGGCCGACGCGCACGTCGGACCGGGGCCAGCGGAACGCCAGGTTCGCCATCGGCGGGTTGGCGGTGGAGGCCCGGTTGATCGCCTCCTGGATCATCCCGGCGGACAGGCTGTCGCGGGCGCCGGTCTCGCCGATCAGCACCTCGGTGATCGTGTTGCAGATGAGCGTGCCGGTGACGTCGCCGACCAGCCCGGTCATCATCGCCATCTCGCCGGTCAGCTCCTCGGCCGTCAGGTCCGGCACCGCCGCGAGCATGTACGACGGGAGGTCGTGGCCGGGGGAGGCGGCCCGTGCCGCGCACACCTCGGCCGTCCGGGCCAGCAGCCGCGCGGACGCCTCCTGCGCGTCCGGTCCGGCGTCCAGGACCCGCCACAGGTCGACGATCAGCCCGTCGTCCTCGTCCGCGCCGGTGCCGAGCAGCCGCCCGACGACCATCAGCGGCAGCGGCCGCGCGTACTGCGCGGCGAGGTCGGCGTAGCCGGTCCGGCCGCCGTTCTCGGCCAGCACGTCGATCAGCTCGTCGGCGTACCGCCGGACGGCCTCCTCCAGCTCCTTGGCCTCCGGGCGGGTCCGGTCCTGGAACGGGCGCAGCCCTTCGCTCCACGCGCTGCGCAGCCGGGTGGAGTCGGCACCGTCGCGGAAGCTGCAGCTGCCCACCTCGATCAGCGGCAGCAGCGGCCAGTCCGCGGGGACGGAGCCCTCCCGGTAGGCGCGCCAGGAGTCCACCCGCCGGCTCCACAGGCCCCGCGAGTCGCGCAGGATCTCCAGCGTCTGCGGGTAGCCGATGACCAGCCACGCCGGCACGCCGAGCACGTCCACCGGGGCGACCGGGCCGTACTCGGCGCGGAGCCGCTCGTAGAACACCGCCGGGCGCGCCTCGAAGTCGCGGTTGAGGAGCGGCTGGACGGTCAGCGACTCCAGCGGCGGATGGGCGGGTGCGGCCTCGGCCTGCGGGATCTGGGGCTCCACGATCTCAAACCATAGAGAGTTCCTCCCAGCTCGGCCGGTTGATGGGGAAAACTCCCAAATTGATCTTCGGAGGGGGTGCACATCGCCGTCCGGTACCGGGATGTGTGAGGCTAGGGGGTGCCCCTATGAGAGCTGGAGGTCCGCATGGCCGACCCGAACGGAGACGGTGAGACAGGCGAGGACGACGTGAAGCGCAGGTTCCGGGAGGCCCTGGAACGCAAGCGCGGCGCGGCGGCGAAGAACACCGGCGGGGCGGGCCGGAACGGGTCGAAGGTGAAGGGCGTGCACGAGCGCGCCGACCACCAGCGCCAGTTCCGCCGCAAGAGCGGCTGACCGGCCGCTCGGCGCGCCAGACCCCCGCGCGCGAGAGCGCGGGGGTCGTTCCACGGCCCGGGGGCTCGCGGAACCCGGGTGTCAGCCTCCGTAGAGCTTCTTCTCGTAGGCGGCCCCGTCGTAGTGCCGCTCCAGCTCCTCGAGGCTCTCCTCGGTGTACTGGACGGCCTTGACGATCCGGGCGTGCGAGGGCAGCGTGTCCTCCGCCCACTCCTCGGGCTTCCACATCCGCGAGCGCATCAGCGCCTTCGCGCAGTGGAAGAAGATCTGCTCGATGTCCACGATCAGCGCCAGCGACGGCCGGTGGCCCTTCACGACCATGTCGTCGAAGAACGGCGCCTCCCGCACCAGCCGGGCCCGGCCGTTGATCCGCAGCGTCTCGCCGCGGCGCGGGACCATGAAGAGCAGCCCGACGTGCGGGTTGCTCAAAACGTTCAGGAAGCCGTCCGCGCGGCGGTTGCCGGGACGGTCCGGGATCGCGATCGTGGTGTCGTCGAGCACGTGCGCGAAGCCGGGCGGATCGCCCTTGGGGGAGACGTCGCAGTTGCCCTCGGCGTCGCTGGTGGCGATCAGGCAGAACGGGGACCGCGCGAGCCACTCGCGGTCCCAGGCGTGCAGGGTCGCGCGCTCCTTGTCGATGGCCCGCCGCATCGGGGCGCCCAGCAGCCCGCGCAGCTCCTCCGCGGAGGTGATCTCGACGATGCCGGTGGACTCGGGGGCGAGCGTCATAGCGCTCCTTCCGCCGGGGACTTGGAAGATCATGCTAACCGGTGGCGTCGCGGCGCCCCGGAGGCCGGGTCTCCGTGCCGGCCGCGTCCGGGCCGGGTCCGACGCGCCGCGGGCTCCCGGCGCCGCGAAACTCCTCGTCCCCGTCCGGTGACTTTCCCGCCCCGCCGGGGTCAGTTCACGTGGGGACGGTCCCCGGAAGGCGAGGGCGGGATGAGCTCGGTGGAGACGGTGGCGCTGCTCGAACGGTCCGTCGGTTACGCGCTCGGCGGGCTCGGGGGCGTCACGCCCGCGGCGCTCGGCCGGGCGACGCCGTGCCGCGGCTGGGACCTCGGGATGCTGCTGCGGCACACCGCCGACTCCCTGGACGCCCTGCTGGAGGCCGTGGACACGGGCGCGGTCCGGCTGCACCCGGTGCCCGGGTCCGCGCCCTGCGACACGCCGCCGGACGACCCGGCGGCCGTGCTGGTGGCGGCGCTGCGGTCCGGCGCCCTCCGGCTCCTCGGCGCCTGGACGGCCGCCGGCGACCGGCCGGTCACTGTCGGCGGGTGCCCCATGCACGCGAGCGTGGTCGCGACGACGGGCGCCCTCGAGCTCGCCGTGCACGGCTGGGACATCGCCTGCGCCACCGGGGCCCGCCGGCCCATCCCGCCGGGCCTCGCCGGGCTGCTGCTGGACCCCGCCATGGCCCTGGTCACCGACGCGACGCGCGCCGGGCTGTTCGCCCCGGCCGTCCCGGTCCCCGGCACCGCCGCGCCGGCCGACCGGCTCCTCGCCCACCTCGGCCGCGACCCGCGGGTCCGTCAGGCGCGCGGCGCATAGCGGCGGACGCCGCCTTCCTCGTGGGCGTCCAGGATGCCCTGGTCGGCCAGCACGTCCAGGTGCGCCTCGATCTCCAGCACGGCCATCATCCGGCTGAGGGGCTCCAGGTCGGCGAGCGTGCGGCGGTGCCGCGTCCACGTCATCGCCGCGGCGACCGCGAAGGCCGTCCCGTGGCCCGCGCGGACCCGCTCGGCGGCCGCGTCGAGGCGGGCCGCGTGGTGCTCCAGCAGCTTGTCGATCCGGGCATGGACGCTCGCCGTCACCGGGCCGTGCGCGGGCAGCAGCAGCGTGTCGGGCATGTCGCGGACGAGCCGCAGCGAGTCCAGGTAGCTGCGCAGCGGCCGCGGCTCCGGTTCGGCCTCCAGGCCGATGGACGGGCTGATGTGCGGCAGGACGTGGTCGCCGGCGAACAGCAGCCCGGCCGCCGCGTCCCGCAGCACCACGTGCCCGCGGGTGTGCCCGGGCGTGGCGAACACGTCCAGGCCCCGGCCCGCCAGCGCGACCCGCTCACCGTCGTCCAGCCAGGCGTCGGGCGCGGTCAGCGGGTCCTCCTCGTCGGCGGGGTCGCCCGGGATCCCGGCGATCTCCGCGGCGAGGTCGGCGGCGCCGCAGCGGCGGAGCATCTCGATCTGGCGCGCGTGGACGCCGCCCGGCACGGCGGACGCCTCGATCGACGGCCGCTCGCCGCGCCCGATCCGCACCCGGGTGCCGAACGAGCCGCGCAGCGCGAGCGCCTGCGAGTAGTGGTCCCGGTGCGCGTGCGTGACGAGGAACTGCGCCACGTCGTCGAGCTTGTGCCCGAGGGTGCGCAGCGCACTCCCGAGCGCGCTGCGGCTGTCCGGCATCGCCCAGCCGGAGTCGATCAGGACCGGGCCGCCCGCGTCCTCGATGACGTAGACGTTGACGGCGTGCAGCGACGGGATCGGCAGCGCCAGCGGGATCCGGTGCACGCCGGGCGCCACCGGATGCGCCCCCGGCTCGTACCATTCCGCCGCCTGCTCCACCACCGGTGCCGTCACCGCGCGCCCCCCGATTCTCGAATCGCGTTCTATTAGTGGAACTTACTTCATCCCCGAACCCGCCCGTACAGCCGGGGGCGCCGGCGGCGTCGTTCTCCCAGGGCACCGCCGGCCCCCGCGCTGGAGGCCTGACCGGCGCCCTGCGCTCCGCTCAGCGGTGCGCGGCGTCCCTCTCGGCGGCCCGGCGCGCCTCCTTCGCCGCCTTCCGCGCCTCCCGCGCCGCCTCCTCCGCGCGGGCGCGCGCCTGCTCGGCCCGCTCCGCCCTCCGTGCCGCCGAGTCGCGCTCCGCGGTGGCGCGCTCCAGCTCGTGCCGCAACCGTCCCACCTCGGCGGACGCGTCGTCCGCCGCCCGCCTGGCGGCGTCCGCGCGCTCGGTCCGGTCCGCCAGAGCGCGTTCGGCCTCGTCCGCCCTCCGGGCCAGCGTCTCCGCGCGGCGGGCGCGCGCCGCGCTCGTCCGGGTGACCTTCGGCCGCTCGGCCTTCCTCTCCGGCGGAGGAGCCTTCTTCTCCTCCGGGCGCGGCTCGGGGGCCAGGGCGAAGCCCGCCGGGACGAACCCGGTGTGGCTGCGCGGCTGCGGCAGCCGCCCCTCCCGCACCTCGGCCGCGACCTCCTCGTCCACGGTGGCCGCCTGCAGCGTGTCCTCGACCTCGCGGACGGCCTGGTCGCGCAGCGGGCGCCCCGCCTCGGCCGCCAGCTCGCCCGCTCGGCGCAGCAGGGCCGCGACCAGCCGGGCCCGCTGCCGCTCCAGGTCGCCGAGCCCGCCGCCCGAGCCCCACGCCTCCCGCATCCGCGCGCCGACGTCCAGCAGCCCGCGGAGATCGCCGGCCGCCGACCGCGACAGCAGGTTCACCGCCCAGGCCGACAGCGTCGGCCTGCGCAGCCCGCCGATCCGCCTGGCGAGCGCGGCGTCCCCCTCCGCCCTGGCCTCGCGGGCCAGCCGCGTCCGGGTCGCCACGAACTCCTCCGGCACGACGCCGTACAGCTCGTCGGCCGCCGTAGAGAACTCCACACCCGTCTCCTACCCGCCCGGAGGGGGCCTCAGGGCGTCCTCGGCGAGAGCGGGTCGGCGGCCGTCACGCCGGGACGCGCCGCGCCGGCCCGCACGTCCGCGTCCAGGCCTCGCCGAGGGTCCCGTAGACACGATATGTCGCTTCTGGTTATACTCGTCCACGAATAATCGCGAACGAGGAGCCCGGCATGGCGAAGCGGCGGAAGGTGAGCAACCTCCTGGGGCTCGCCGTGCTGTCGACGGTCTCCCAAAGGCCGATGCACCCGTACGAGATGGCCTCGCTGATGAAGGCGCGCGGCAAGGACCACGACATGGACATCAAGTGGGGCTCGCTCTACACGGTCGTCCGGAACCTGGAGAAGCACGGCTTCCTCGCGGTCGAGGGCAGCGTCCGCGACGGCGCCCGCCCCGAACGCACCGTCTACCGGATCACCGACGCCGGGCGCGCGGAGCTGGCCGACTGGGTGCGGGAGCTGATCGAAATCCCCGAGACCGAGCACCGGCGGCTCGAGGCCGGGCTGTCGGTGCTCGGCGCGCTCGGCCCGGACGAGACCGCCGAGCTGCTGCGCCGCCGCCTCGACGCGCTGGAGCGGCGGATCGCGGGCGACCGCGCCGCGCTCGCCGCGGCGGCCGAGGTGCCCCGCGTCTTCCTGCTGGAGGCCGAGTACGCCCTGGCCATCGCGCAGGCGGAGGCGGACTGGGTGCGCGCCTTCCTCGGCGAGATCACCGGCGGGACGCTGGAGGGCCTGGCGATGTGGCGCGCGTTCCACGCCACCGGACGCGTCCCGCCCGAGATCGCGGAACTCGCGGAAAGGGGTGCCACCGAGAGCTGAGCACGGCCCGGCGGCGGTGCTGCAACACCGCCGCCGGGCCCCAGAACCCACCACGGAAACCCGCTCGCGGAGCAGGTCCCGGCGGCGAGACCTCTACATCAGCCTATCCGGGACGCCCCGTCGAGCACGTCTCGCCGCATGGAGGCGACCATGGCGCACGCCATCGAGGCCGACCGGCTCGTCAAGCACTATCCCGGCGACGTCCGGGCCCTGGACGGGCTGTCCCTCACCGTCGGCCGGGGAGAGATCCTCGGCCTGCTCGGCCCGAACGGGGCCGGCAAGTCCACCACCGTCAAGATCCTCACCACGCTCGTCCGTCCGGACGCCGGCTCCGCGTCCGTCGCCGGGCACGACGTCCTGCGCCGCCCCGGCCGGGTGCGGCGCGCCATCGGCGTCGTGGCGCAGCAGTCCGGCGCCGACCCCGGCGCCTCCGGCCGCGCGAACCTGGTCCTGCAGGGGCGGCTGCACGGGATGGGCGGCGCGGACGCCCGGCGCCGCGCCGGCGAGCTGCTCGACCGCTTCGGGTTGCGGGACGCCGCGTCCCGCCCCGTGAAGACCTACTCCGGCGGGATGCGGCGCCGCCTGGACGTGGCGCTCGGCCTCGTCCACCGGCCGCGGGTGCTGTTCCTGGACGAGCCGACCACCGGCCTCGACCCGGAGGCCCGCGCGTCGATGTGGGCGGAGATCGCCCGGCTCGCGGGCGACGACGCGCTCGCGATCCTGCTGACCACGCACTACCTGGACGAGGCGGACCGGCTCGCCGGGCGGCTGGCGATCGTCGACCGCGGCCGCGTCGTCGCCGAGGGCACCCCGGACGCGCTCAAGGGCGAGCAGCGCGGCGACGCCGTCCACCTGGAATGGGGCGAGGCTCCGGACGAGGCGCGCGTGCGCGCGGCGCTCGGCGGACTGGCCGGCGTACGCGACATCGTGCTGGACGGCACGCGGCTCAGCGCGCGCGCCGACGACGGTGCGTCCGCCGTGCCCGCCGTACTGGCCGCACTCGACCAGGCCGGGATGCCGGTGGCGGCGGCGACGGTCGCGCGCCCCTCGCTGGACGACGTGTACCTGCGCTATGCCGGACGCCGGTTCGCGCAGGCCGACGCCGAAACGGACGCGGCACCGGAGCCCGCCGCGATCGGAGGCGCGCGATGAGCGGGCTCCTCACCGGCACCTGGTGGATGACGCAGCGCCGGCTGTCGGCGCTCGCCCGCAACCCTGCCGTCCTGGTCATGACGCTCGTCCAGCCGATGATCTGGCTTTTCCTTTTCGGCGAGCTGTTCAAGCGGGTCGTCGAGCTGCCCGGCTTCGGGTCCCCGTCCTACCTCGACTACCTCGTCCCCGGCGTCGTGGTCATGAACGCGGTGTCGCTGAACTCGTTCGCCGGGATGGCCACGATGGACGAGATCGAGCGCGGCACCCTGAACCGGTTCCTGGTGACGCCGGTGCGGCGCAGCGCGATCACCAACGCGGGCGTCGTCGAGCAGGCGCTCGGCACCGCGTTCCAGTCCATCGTGATCATCGCGCTGGGGTGGGCGGCGGGCGCGCGCTACCCCGGCGGCGCCGCCGGCCTCGCCGTGCTCGTCGCCGCGTCCGTGCTGGTCGGCGTCGTGCTCGCCGCGCTGTCGAACACCCTCGCCCTGCTGCTGCGCGACCGCAACACCATCATCGGGCTGAACGTGATGCTGCTGCTGCCGCTGACGTTCCTGTCGTCGGCGTTCATGGCGAAGGGGCTGATGCCTGCGTGGATCCGGCACGTCGCGGCGTTCAACCCGGTGAGCTGGGCGCTGGACGCCGGGCGCGCCGCGATGGCCGGCGACCCGGACTGGGGCTCGGCCGCGCTGCACGGCGGATGGCTGCTGGCGCTGACCGCGCTCACCGTCGCGCTCGCGGTGCTCTCGCTGCGCAGCTACCAGAAGTCGCAGTGACCGGGCGGGTGCCCGGGCCTCAGCGCGTGTCGAGGAAGCGGTCCAGGACGCGGGTGCCGAACGCCAGGCCGTCCACCGGCACCCGCTCGTCCACACCGTGGAACATGCCGAAGTAGTCCAGGTCCGGGCCGAGCCGCAGCGGCGCGAACCCGAAGCTGGTGATGCCGATCGCGTTGAACGACTTGGCGTCGGTGCCGCCCGCCATCACGTACGGGACGGGCCGGGCGAGCGGGTCCTCGGCCCGTAGCGACCCGGCGAGCGCGGCGAACGTCGCGCCCGCCGGGTCCGCCGCCGGGGCCTCCTCGTGGTTGATGAACTCCCGGGCGACCTTCGGGCCGAGCAGCCGGTCGATCGTGGCCAGGAACTCCTCGCCGGTCCCGGGCAGGTACCGGCCGTCGACCTGCGCGGACGCCGTGCCCGGCACCACGTTCACCTTGTAGCCGGCCTCCAGCCGCGTCGGGTTCGCCGAGTTGCGGACCGTCCCGGCGAACAGGTGCCCGGCGCGGCCGAGCCGCACCGCCTCCGCGTCCAGCCGGTCGTGGTCGATGGTGGTGCCGAGGGCGTCCGCGAGGCCGTCGAGCAGCGCCCGCACGCCCGGGGTCAGCCGCACCGGCCACCGGTACGCGGCGATCCGCGACACCGCGTGCGCGATCTCGGCGACGGCGTTGTCGGGCGCCGGTTTGGAGCCGTGCCCGGCGGTGCCGCGCGCCGTCAGCCGCATCCAGGCGGTACCGCGCTCGCCGGTCGCGACCGGGTAGATCCGGGCCCCGCCCTCCTCCACGCTGAACCCGCCCGACTCGCTGATCGCCTCGGCGCAGCCCTCGAAATACCCGCGGTGCTCGCGTGCCACGTACCGGGAGCCGTACTCGCCGGTGCACTCCTCGTCGGCGAGGAACGCCAGCACCAGGTCGCCGCGCGTGCGGCGGCCCGCGCGCAGCCGCGCCCGGACGGTCGCGAGCGTCATCGCGAGGCTGCCCTTCATGTCGACGGCGCCGCGCCCCCACACGCACCCGCCGCGCACCTCGCCGGAGAACGGCGGGACCGTCCAGTCGGACGCGTCGGCGGGGACCACGTCCAGATGCCCGTGGACCAGGAACGCCGGGTGCGACGGGTCGGTGCCGGGGATCCGGGCGAGCACGCTGGCGCGGCCCGGCGCCGACTCGACGATCTCGGCCGCCACGCCGACCTCGTCCAGCAGCGCGGCGACGTGCTCGGCGGCGGGCCGCTCCGGCCGCGCCACCCCCTCGCCCCGGTTGGTGGTGTCGAAGCGGATGAGGTCCGCGCAGATGGCGGCCGCCTCCGCACCCGCCTCACCGCTCGCGCCCGCCGCATCGCCCGGTGCCGTCTCCGCCGTCGCGTCCGGCTGCGAAGTCACCCCTGGAGCCCCTTTCGCAGGAAGGTTCCATCTTCTCCCGCCGCTGACCTGTGTCAACGGTTGATCAACAAGTCTCGATCCGGTTTCGACTCGGTCAGCGCCATACCGAAACGGCCGCGCCGGTACGACGCTGCCACCAACCTGAAGTGCGGCGGGTGTCCGGGCCCGGTGCACGAGGGGACAGCACGAGGAGGAGCATGACCAGCCTCAGGGACGCGGGCACGCGCAGGGGCGCGCGCGGGAAGGTCGCGGCGCTCGCCGCGGTGGCGCTGGCGGCCTCGCTCGGCCTGTCGGCCTGCGGCGGGAGCGGGGGCAAGAGCGACGGCGTGTTCACCGCCGGCCACTCCGAACCCGACCACCTGGTGCCGGGCAACACCACCAGCAGCTACTCCTTCGACGTCCTCAGCGGGCTGTTCGACAACCTCGAAGGCCTCACGAAGGACGGCAAGGCCTACAACCTGGCCGCCGAGTCCATCAGCACCACCGACCAGAAGGTCTGGACGATCAAGGTCCGCGGCGGCCAGAAGTTCCACAACGGCGAGCCGGTCACCGCGCAGAGCTTCGCCGACGCCTGGAACAACGCGGCGTACGGGCCGAACGCCTACTCCGCCAACGACTACTTCTCGCACATCCAGGGGTACGACGCGATGAACCCCGAGGACGAGAAGGCCAAGCCGAAGGCCGACAAGCTCTCCGGCGTCCAGGTCGTCGACCCCTCGACCCTCAAGGTGACGCTCACCGCGCCGTTCAACCAGTTCCCGCTGCTGCTGACCTACCCGGCGTTCGCGCCGATGCCGAAGGCGGGTCTGCAGGACCTCAAGTCGTTCGAGAACCACCCGATCGGCAACGGCCCGTACATGATGAGCGGGAACTGGGAACGCAACAAGCAGATCAAACTCGTGCCGTTCCCCGGTTACACCGGCCCCCGCAAGCCGAAGAACAAGGGCGTGATCTGGAAGAGCTACTCCAGCGCCGACAGCGCCTACACCGACCTGCGCGCCGGGAAGATCGACGTGCTGCAGACGATCCCGGCGGCGAAGGTGCCGGAGGCGAAGCGGCTGCTCGGCGACCGGTTCCTGCCCCGCAAGATGGGCACGATGGACTACCTCGGCTTCCCGCTGTGGGACGAGCGGTTCGCGAACCCGGACCTGCGCAAGGCCATCTCGATGGTCATCGACCGGCAGGGCGTCAACAAGGCCGTCTACAACGGCGACTACTTCCCGGCCGACTCGCTGCTGCCGTCCATCATCGAGGGGCACCGCGCGAACGCCTGCGGTGAGCTGTGCACCTTCGACCCGGCGAAGGCCAAGACGCTGTTCGACAAGGCCGGCGGGTTCAAGGGGACGATGGAGCTGTACTTCTCCAACGCGCAGCCCACCTACTACCAGTGGATGCAGATCGTCGCGAACTCGCTGAAGCAGAACCTCGGCATCCAGGACGTCCAGTTCCGGCAGGTCCCCGCGTCCGACTACTTCTCGATGCTGAACAAGCACGAGGAGAAGGGCCCGTACCGGCAGAACTGGGAGGCCGACTACCCGAGCGCCCAGAACTACCTCGAGAACATGTGGACGACGAACGCCAACCGCATGGGCTGGAAGAGCAAGGAGTTCGACGACCTGATCGCCAAGGCGAACAGCTCCGCCGACCACCAGCGGGCGCTGCAGCTCTACAACCAGGCCGAGGACGTCGCCATCCGGGAGATGCCGATGATCCCGCTGTGGACGTGGGCGGGCCAGGGCGGCCGCTCCAGCCACGTGGACAACGTCACCATCACGGCGTGGTCCACCGGCCTGATCGTCAACGAAGTGACGGTGAAGTAGCCGGCGATGTGGCGCTACGTCCTGCGGCGGCTCCTCCAGGCGATCCCCGTCTTCATCGGGACGACCCTGCTGATCTACGCGATGGTGTTCGCGTTGCCGGGCGACCCGATCCAGGCGCTCGCCGGGGACAAGCCCATCCCCGCCAACGTCCTGTCGACGCTTCGGGACCGCTACAACCTGAACGATCCGCTGCTGGTGCAGTACGGCAAGTACATGTGGGGTCTCCTCCAGGGCAACCTGGGGGAGAACTACGACGGCCAGAAGGTCGCGGACATGCTCGGCGGGCGCTGGACGGTGACCGCGCAGCTCGCGCTCACCGCCTGGATCTTCGAGCTGGTCATCGGCATCGCGCTCGGCGTGTGGGCCGGGCTGCGCCGCGGCAAGGTCGCCGACACGCTCGTGCTCGGCGGCACCACGCTGCTGATCGCGGTGCCGGTGTTCGTGCTCGGCTACACCGCGCAGATCCTGTTCGGGCTGCACTGGCAGATCTTCCCGACGGCCGGGACCGACGACGGCTGGCCGATGAGCTACCTGCTGCCCGGCATGGTGCTCGGCTCCCTCGGCCTGTCCTACGTGGCCCGGCTGACCAGGACGAGCCTCGCCGAGAACCTGCGCGCCGACTACGTCCGCACCGCCAACGCCAAGGGGCTGTCGCGAGCGCGGGTCGTCGGCCGGCACGCGCTGCGCAACTCGCTGATCCCGGTCGTCACCTACCTCGGCGTCGACTTCGGGAACCTGATGGGCGGCGCGATCGTGACCGAGGGGATCTTCAACCTGCCGGGCATCGGGCAGCAGGTGTTCCAGTCCATCCAGCTGAAGGAGGGGCCGGTGGTGGTCGGCGCGGTCACCGTGCTCGTGCTGATCTTCCTGCTGGTCAACCTGGTCGTGGACCTGCTGTACGGGCTGCTGGACCCGCGGATCAGGTACGAGTGACGAGCGACCCGGAGGGGCATTGAAGACGATCGACCCGGGCGCGGCCGACCCCGGCCCGCCGGGTGCGGAACCGGAGCCGGCGGACGCCGGCGCGGGCGCGGGCGCGCCCGGCACCGCCGCCGCGGCCGTCGCGGCCGCCGGCGGCGGGCTCGGCCGGGCGTCGCTGTGGGACGACGCGTGGCGGGAGTTGCGGCGCCGCTGGGTGTTCTGGGCGTCGGCGGGGTTCCTGCTACTGGTCGCGCTGATGGCGGCGGTGCCGCGGCTGTTCACCTCGACGGGCGTGAACGAGGGCTGCGACCCGAACGACGCCAAGCTCGGCCCGTCCGGCGCGCACTGGTTCGGCACCGACCTCGCCGGCTGCGACTACTACGCGCACGTCGTGCACGGCGCCCGGCCGACCCTGCTGATCGGCGTCGCCGTCACCCTGTTCGCGTTCGTCATCGCGCTGGTGTTCGGCATGCTGGCCGGCTACTACGGCGGGCTCCTCGACGCGCTGATCGCGCGGCTCACCGACGTGTTCTTCGGGCTGCCGTTCGTGCTCGGCGCGACCGTCATCCTGGTCGCCTTCCCGAGCCACGGGATCGGCGCGATGACGCTGGTGCTGGTCCTGCTCGGCTGGACCACGATGATCCGGATCATGCGGGCGCAGGTCATCGCGGTCCGGGACGCCGACTACGTGCAGGCCGCGCGGCTGCTCGGCGCGTCCGACCGGCGGATCATGGCGCGGCACATCCTGCCGAACGCGATCGCGCCGGTTATCGTGGTCGCCACCCTCAACGTCGGCAACGTGATCGCGGGCGAGGCGACGCTGGACTTCCTCGGCGTCGGCCTGCAGTACCCGAAGGTGTCCTGGGGCCTGCAGCTGAACCTGGCGCAGGACTCCTTCGTCGATCACCCGCACCTGCTGATCTTCCCCGCGGTGTTCCTGTCGGCCACGGTGCTGAGCTTCCTGATGCTCGGCGACGCGGCCCGCGACGCCCTCGACCCGAAGCTGCGGTGAGCACGCGATGACGACGGAGCTGACCAGGGACGTGCCGCAGGAGCCGGCCGCGCCGCCGCCGCTGCTGGAGGTCGACGACCTGCACGTGGCGTTCCGCGTGCGCGGGCACGACGTCCGCGCGGTGAACGGGCTGTCCTACACGCTCGGCGAGGGCGAGACCGTCGCGATCCTCGGCGAGTCCGGATCGGGCAAGAGCGTCGCGGCGCAGGCCGTGATGGGCATCCTCGACACCCCGCCCGCGCGGATCACCGGCGGGTCGGTGCGGCTGCGCGGCGAGGAGCTGCTCGGGCTGCCCGAGCGGCGCCGCCGCGGCTACCGCGGCGACCGCATCTCGATGGTCTTCCAGGACGCGCTGACCGCGCTGAACCCGGTGTTCACCGTCGGCGACCAGATCCGCGAGATGTACCGGGTGCACCGCGGGCTCGGCCGCCGGGCCGCCCGCGACAAGGCCGTCGAGCTGATGGAGCGGGTGCGGATCCCGTCCGCCGCGCAGCGGCTCGGCGACTACCCGCACCAGTTCTCCGGCGGCATGCGCCAGCGCATCATGATCGCGATGGCGCTGGCGCTGGAGCCGGACGTGCTGATCGCCGACGAGCCGACCACCGCGCTCGACGTGACCGTCCAGGCGCAGATCATGCGGCTGCTCGCCGCGCTGCAGGACGAGCTGCGGATGGGCATGGTGCTCATCACCCACGACCTCGGCGTCGTCGCCGGCGTCGCGGACCGGATCGTCGTGATGTACGCCGGGTCGGTGGCCGAGCAGGCGCCCGCCCGCGAGCTGTACGCGCGGCCCGCCCACCCCTACACGCGCGGGCTGCTCGCGTCCGTGCCGCGGCTGGACCGGCGCGGGGACGCGCTCGTCCCGATCAAGGGGTCGCCGCCGAACCCGGCGGCGCTGCCGCCCGGCTGCCCGTTCCAGCCGCGCTGCCCGCGCGCCGAGGCGCTCTGCGCCGCCGAGCGCCCGCCGCTGGTGACCGTCGCGCCGGGCCACGAGGCCGCCTGCCACTTCGCCGAGGAGGTGCACGGTGCCGGAGCCGAGTGAAAGCCCGATCCTGGAGGTCGACGGCCTGGTCAAGCACTATCCCGTCACCCGCGGCGTGGTGGTCAAGCGCGCGGTGGGGCACGTCCGGGCGGTGGACGGCGTCGACCTGGAGCTGCGGCGCGGCGAGACGCTCGGGGTCGTCGGCGAGTCCGGCTGCGGGAAGTCGACGCTCGCCAAGCTGCTGCTGGCGGCCGAGCGCCCGACCGCCGGGACCGTCCGGTTCGACGGGCGGGACGTGTTCGCGCTGCCGCGCAAGGAGCTGCGCGCGCTCCGGCGGCGCATCCAGATGGTGCTGCAGGACCCGTACTCCTCGCTGAACCCCCGGATGACCGTCGGCGACATCGTCGGAGAGCCGTTCGCGATCCACCCTGACGCGGCGCCCAAGGGGGAGCGGCGCGCGCGCGTGCAGGAACTGCTGGAACTGGTCGGCCTCGACCCCGACCACGTCAACCGGTACCCGCACCAGTTCTCCGGCGGGCAGCGGCAGCGCGTCGGCATCGCCCGCGCGCTCGCCCTGCGGCCCGACGTCATCGTCTGCGACGAGCCGGTGTCGGCGCTGGACGTGTCCGTCCAAGCGCAGGTCATGAACCTGCTCGCCGAGCTGCAGCGCGAGCTCGGGCTGGCGTACGTGTTCATCGCGCACGACCTCGCCGCGGTCCGGCACATCTCCGACCGGATCGCCGTCATGTACCTCGGCAAGGTCGTCGAGACCGGCGACGAGGCGCAGATATACGAGCACCCGACGCACCCGTACACCCAGGCGCTGCTGTCGGCCGTCCCGGTGCCCGACCCGGACGCGCCCGGCTGGGCGGGGCAGATCCAGCTGGAGGGCGAGCCGCCGTCGCCGCTCGACCCGCCGTCCGGCTGCCGGTTCCGCACCCGCTGCTGGAAGGCCCGGGACGTGTGCGCGCAGGACGTCCCCGAGCTGGTGGAGCGGGACGGGTCCGCGCACCCGAGCGCGTGCCACTTCGCTGAGGAGCAGGCGCTCACCGAGCAGGCCTGACGCCGCCCGGCCCGGTCGGAGCGGGCCGGTCGGGGCCGGCCGGGACGGTTCCGTAGGGTGGGGGCATGGCGCGCAAGGGCAGGCACGGTCCGCGGCCGGACACGTTCACGATCGCCGGCGGCGAGGCCGAGCTGCTGCGCGACGCCGACCGCGACGGCGGCTGGATGCTGCTCGTCGGCGGCGTCCCGCAGTCCTACGTGGACCTGTCCGACCCCACCTACCTCGACTTCGAGTACATGCGGCTGATGGGCGACGTCGTCGACGCGCTCGGCCTGGAGGGCGAGGCGTTCGACGCCGTGCACATCGGCGGCGCCGGGTGCACCCTGCCTCGCTACATCGCCGCGACCCGGCCGGGGTCGCGGCAGGTCGTCCTCGAACCGGACGCCGAGCTGGTCCGGGTCGTGCGCGAGCACCTGCCCGTCAAGGGCGTGCCGGGCCTGCGGATCCGCATCACCGACGGGCGCAGCGGCGTCGCCGCGCTCGCCGACGGGGCCGACGACCTCGTGGTGATGGACGCCTTCGCCGAGGCGTCGATGCCGCCGGAGCTCGCGACCCGCGAGTTCGTGCTGGACGCGGCGCGGGTGCTGCGGCCGCGCGGGGCGTACCTGGCGAACGTCGCCGACGGCTTCCGGCTACCGTTCGCGCGGCGCGTCGCCGCGACCGTCCGGTCGGTGTTCCCGCACGCGCTGCTGATGGGCGACCCGGGCGTGCTGCGGGGCCGCCGCTTCGGCAACCTGATCGTCGCCGCGTCCCGCGAGCCGCTGCCGGTCGCCGAGCTGACCCGGCGCGCCGCCGGCGGCATCGCGCGGGCCCGGATGGTGGCGGGCGACGACCTCGCCGCGTTCTGCGCCGGCGCGGCGCCGCTGCACGACGGCGAGGAGATCGTCGCGCCGACCCCGCCGCCGCAGGTCTTCGGGAGGTCGTGAGATGGAGCCCGGCGCCGCCGACCTCATGGACGAGGCGGGCCTCGCGGCGTTCGAGGAGCTGCGGCCCCGGCTGACGGGCCTGGCGTACCGGATGCTCGCCGAGGTGCAGGAGGCCGAGGACGCGGTGCAGGACGCCTACCTGCGCTGGAGCGGCACGGACCGGGCGGCCGTCGAGGAGCCCCGGGCCTGGCTGATCAAGGTCGTCACGAACCTGTGCCTCAACCGGCTCGCCTCCGCGCGGGCGCGCCGCGAGACCTACACCGGCCCGTGGCTGCCCGAGCCGGTGCCGGGCGGCCCCGGCGGGCTAGGCGCGCGGGTGCTCGGGCCGCTGGAGACCGCCGAGCAGCGCGACTCGGTGTCGCTGGCCCTGCTCACCCTGATGGAGTCGCTCACCCCCGCCGAGCGCGCGGTGTTCGTGCTGCGCGAGGCGTTCGGCTACAGGCACCGCGACATCGCCGGGGTCCTGGACGTCACCGAGACCGCCAGCCGGCAGCTGCACCGGCGCGCCCGGCAGCGCGTCGCCTCCGCCGAGCGGCGGTTCGCCCCGCCCGGCGAACGGTGGCGGCGGCTCGTCGAACGGTTCCTGGACGCGGCGGTGCGCGGCGACCTCGCGGGGCTGGAGGCGATCCTGGCCGAGGACGTCGTCGCCTGGTCCGACGGCGGCGGCAAGGTCACCGCGGCCCGCAACCTGGTCACCGGGCGGACCCGCGTGGCGCGGTTCTTCCTCGGCGTCGCCCGCCGCGCCGCGGACCTGCCGGCGGGGTCGCTCGAACCGTCGATCGAGGAGGTCAACGGCGTGCCGGCGCTCGCCGTCCGGGTGGACGCCGAGCTCACCATGATCGCGGTGCTGGAGGCGTCCGGGGACCGCGTCACGGCCGTGCACGCCGTGCTCAACCCGGACAAGCTCGGATTCGCCGCCCGCGCCCTGTCACGCTCTGGGAGACTGCCCGGTCCCTCTTAACAGACGAAGGAGGAATCGATGATCATCGTGACCGGGGCGAGCGGGACGCTCGGCCACCCCCTGACCCGCAAGCTGGCCGCCGCGAACGCGGCTGACGTGCGCGCGCTGAGCCGGCGCTCCAGGACGCCGGAGAACGGCGTCACCTGGCACCAGGCGGACCTCAAGACGGGCGACGGGCTCGCGGCGGCCCTCGACGGCGCCGACACCATCGTGCACTGCGCCAGCGACTGGCGGCACTACAGGGACGACCTGACCGCCGCCCGGAACCTGGTGGACGCGGCCTGGAAGCAGGGCGCGCCGCACCTGGTCTACATCTCGATCGTCGGCGTCGACAGGATCCCGTACCCGTACTACCGGATCAAGCACGAGGTGGAGCGGCTCATCGAGGACTCGGGGCTGCCGTACACCATCCTGCGGGCCACCCAGTTCCACACCCTGCCGGGCATGGTGCTGGACGTCCTGACGAAGGTCCCCGGGCTGATGCCGCTGCCGTCCGGGCTGCGGATACAGCCGATCGACGCCGGCGAGGTCGCCGAGCGGCTGGCCGACCTGGCGCTCGCGCCCGGGCCGGCCCGCCGCGTCGACGACATGGGCGGCCCCGAGGTGCTCGCGCTCGAGGACATGGCCCGGTCCTATCTGCAGGCCCGCGGCAGGCGCAGCGTGCGGCTGCCGTTCCCGCTGTTCGGCAAGACGGCCCGCGGCTTCAAGGAGGGCCACCACCTCGCCCCGGAGCACAAGTCCGGCAAGCTGACCTGGCAGGACTACCTCGACGAGCGGTGGCCGCGCCGGTGACCCCCGCCCGCCGCGCCCCGTCCGGGCGCCGGCCGTCCTGAGCGGGGTCTCGCCGTCCGCCCGCGGAACCCATTCGCGGATTGCGGGCGGCGGCCCGCCGGGACGGAATTCCGGACCGGTCTCCCGTGCCGTATCGGCCGCATCCGACGGCGCCATGTCCCATAATCGAGCGATGGAGTCGTCCACCCGAATTCTTATTCTCGGCACGGATTCCTCGGGGAGAATACTCCAGTCCGAGCGGAACGCCGCCGCCGTTCTGTCCGCGCATCCGGACGGCCTTCTCGGCGCCTGCCTCGACGAGGTGATCCCCGGCGCGCGCGAGCCGCTGCTGGAGGCGGTGAAGCACGGGCGGGAGCGCACCGCGATGCTCGCCGTCGAGACCTCCGGCGGCGCCACCCTCGACGCGGTCGTCACCGTGCACCCGATGAACGGCGGCGAGCCCGGCGGCCTCGCCGCGCTCGCGGTGATCCGCGTCCCGGTGCCGCTCGCCGACCGGTTCGTCGACCCCGCCGTCATCCGCCGCGCGCTGCTCGACGACGGGCTGCCCCGCATCGGCTCCACCCTCGACCTGGAACTGCTCGCACGCGGGCTGATGGACGTCCTCGTCCCGCATTTCTGCAATTCCGGCGCGCTGATGCTGCTGGAGAGCCATCTGGACGCCGACGAGGCGCCCGCGGGCCCGGACGGGCCGCCGCTGCGCCGGATGGCGATCGGCTTCGACGACGGCGACCCCGCCTGGGACGCGGCGTTCCCGACCGGCGAGTCCGTCGTCTACCCGGCCGGCACCCCCTACACGCGGTGCCTGGAGACCGGCGAGCCGGAGCTGACCGCGCTCGGCGGCGAGGGCGCGGCCCGGCTCGCCGGGGTCTGGCACCGCCCGCCGGTCGCCGACCTGCTCAAGGACGCGTCGATGCTGCTGCTGCCGATCGCGTCGGCGGCGGGGGTGCTCGGCTTCTTCGTCGGCGTCCGCAACGCCGCGCACCGCCCGTTCGACCGCTACGACATCGAGATCGGGATGGAGTTCGCCGCCCGCGCGTCCAACTACGTGGAGAGCGCCCGGCAGTACTCGCTGGAGCGGGCGACCGCGCTGACCCTGCAGCGCAGCCTGCTGCCGACCGACCTGTCGGCCCCGTCGCCGATCGAGGTGCACCACCGGTACCTGCCCGGCAGCCGGCTCATCGAGGTCGGCGGCGACTGGTACGAGTCGATCGCGCTGCCGGGGGCGCGCGTCGCGCTCGTCGTCGGCGACGTCGCCGGGCACGGGGTGAAGGCGGCCGTCACAATGGGCCGGCTGCGCACCTCGATCCACACCCTCGCCGAGCTGGAGCTGCCGCCCGCCGAGGCGCTGGAGCGGCTCGACTCGCTGATGCGGACCCTCGGCGACCGCGAACCGCACTTCGCGACCTGCGCGTACGTGGTGTACGACGCGGTCAGCGGCCGCTGCGAGGTCGCCAGCGCCGGGCACCTGCCGCCGCTGCTCGCGCCGCCCGGCGCCGCGTCCCACTACCTGGCGGTGCCGCCCGCTCCGCCGCTCGGCGTCGGCGGCGACGGCCCGATCGTCAGCCGCGAGTTCACCGTCGACGACGGCACGCTGCTGTTCCTGTACACCGACGGGCTCGTGGAGAACCGGGCCCGCGACATCGACGACGGCCTGGCCCGGCTGCGGCGCACCTTCGGACCCGGCGCGGCGTCCCGGCCGCTCGAGGAGCTGTGCCAGGACGCGCTCGACGGCGTCTACGACGACCAGCACCGCGACGACATCGCGATGCTGGTGGCGCGGCTGAGCCGGATCCCCGACGACCACCACGCCACCTGGGAGCTGCCCGCCGAGCCCGCCGCGGTGCGCCGTGCCCGGGGCCTGGTCCGCGACCGGCTCGCCCGCTGGGGCCTGGACGAGCTGGCCGACTCCACCGTCCTGATGGCCTCCGAGCTGGTCACCAACGCGATCAGCCACGCCGGCGGCCGTGTCGGGCTGCGCCTGGTCCGCGAGGGCGGGCTGGTCTGCGAGGTGTTCGACTCCTCCGACGGCCGCCCCCGCGTCCGCCCCCAGGACGACGAGGACGACATGCCGGAGTCGGGCCGCGGCCTGCACGTCGTCGGGCGCCTCGCGCAGCGGTGGGGCGTGCGCCGCACCACCGACGGCAAGTCCGTCTGGTGCGAGCAGGAGCTGCCCTGAGCGGTGCCGTCCGGGCCGGGCCGGTGCCGGCCGGGCCGGGTCAGTGCTGGACGGGCTGGGTGCCGAGCAGGTCGTCGTAGTCGTCCGGGAGCTGCGCGATGATGTGCTCGAACAGGCCCGGGTCGACCGACGCCTTGACGGCCGCGACGACCGCGCGGGCGTGCTGGCGCGCCTGCGGCGGCCGGGTGCCCTCGGCGTTCGCGACCCGCTCGTAGAACTCCCCGAGCCCGAAGCGGTGCCCGGCGCCCTCGTCCGGCAGCGCGTCGGCGAGCGCGGGCGGCAGCTGCGCGGCCAGGTCGCGGCTCTGGCCCCCGGCGAGCCGCTCGCCGAGGACCGCGAGCGTGGCGTCGATGGCGCGTTCGGCGTGGTCGGCGGTGTCGATGCGCCCGGTCTCGCGGACGGCCGACACCAGTTCGTGCTCCTTCATGATCCCCCCGAAGGTCGGCTCAGACGGTCACGGCCATGCGGACCCCGATACCCGCCGGTCGCGGAAGGCATTCATCCCACGGACCCGGTTCGCGGACGGGTCAGGCGGGCGCCGCGGCCTCCAGCAGCCGGCCGCCCGCGAGCCGCAGCCGGCGGTTCACCCCGATGTCGGCCAGGAACCGCTCGTCATGGCTGACCACCACGAACGCGCCTTGGTAGGCGTTGAGCGCGCCGACCAGCCAGGCGACGCTCGCCAGGTCGAGGTTGTTCGTCGGCTCGTCGAGCAGCAGCAGCTGGGGCGCCGGCTCGGCGCCCAGCACGCATGCGAGCGTCGCGCGCAGCCGCTCGCCGCCGGACAGCGCCCCGGCCGGCAGGTGCGCGCGGGCGCCGCGGAACAGGAACCGGGCGAGCAGGTTCATCCGCTCGGCCTCCGGCACGCCCGGCGCGGCCGCGGCGAGGTTCTCCGCCACCGTGCGGCCCGGGTCGAGCAGGTCGAGGCGCTGCGACAGATACGCGACGCGGCCGTCGGCCCGCCGCGTCGTCCCGCCGCCCTCCGGGGACGACTGGCCGCCGATCAGGCGGAGCAGGGTCGACTTGCCGGCGCCGTTCGCGCCGGTCAGCGCGGTGCGCTCGGGGCCCCGGATCTCCAGGCTCGCGCCGGGTCCGGCGAAGACGTCCCGGTCCCCGTAGCGGACCCGCATGCGCTCGCCGAGGAACAGCGTCCGCCCGGCGGGGACGGCGGTGGCGGGCAGCTCCAGGCTGATCGCCTGGTCGTCGCGCAGGGCGCGCTCGGCCTCCTGGAGGCGGGCGCGGGCGTCGCCGAGCCGCGCGGCGTGCGTGCCGTCGGCCCGCCCGGCCGACTCCTGCGCGCGCCGCTTGCGCGCACCGGCGAGGATCTTGGGCAGGCCCGCGTCCTTGACGTTGCGGGCCGCGTTGCTCTGCCGCCGCGCCGCCCGCTCCCGGGCCTGCTGCATCTCCCGCTTCTCCCGCTTCACCTCCTGCTCGGCGCTGCGGACGTCCTTCTCCGCGGCCTCCCGCTCGATCCGGAGCGCCTCCTCGTGGGCGGTGAAGTTCCCGCCGTAGAAGCGCATCTCGCCGCGGTCCAGCTCGGCGATGCGGTCCATCCGGTCGAGCAGCGCCCGGTCGTGGCTCACCACGAGCAGGCACCCGTTCCAATCCTCCAGGACGCCGTACAGCCGGTGCCGGGCGCCCGTGTCGAGGTTGTTGGTCGGCTCGTCGAGCAGCAGCACGTCCGGCCGCTTCAGCAGCTGCGCGGCCAGGCCGAGCGACACGGCCTGGCCGCCGCTGAGCGTGCCGAGCCGGCGGTCCAGCGCGACGTCGCCGAGGCCCAGCCGGTCGAGCTGGGCGCGGGTGCGCTCCTCGATGTCCCAGTCGTCGCCGATCACCGCGAAGTGCTCCGCGGCGGCGTCGCCGGACTCGATCGCGTCCAGCGCCGCGATCACCGGGGCGACGCCGAGGACGTCCGCCGCGGCCCGGTCGCCGTCGAGCGGCAGCGTCTGCGGCAGGTAGCCGAGCACGCCGTCGGCGGAGACGGTGCCGGCGGCGGGCCGGAGCTCCCCGGCGATCAGTCTCAGCAGCGTGCTCTTGCCGGCGCCGTTCGGGGCGACCAGGCCGGTGCGGCCGGCGCCGACGGCGAACGACAGGTCCTGGAACACCGGGACGTCGCCGGGCCAGGAGAAGGACAGGCCGGAGCAGATGATGCGGGCATCGGACACGTGAGGGACCTCATCGGATGAAGCGGGCGTACCGGAGCCGCCCGGCAGGGGCAGGGATCGGGGTGGACGACGGGGCGGCCACGGCGGCGGCGCTCGTCCGCGCGCACCGGTGGCCGATCACTTCCGGGATCACCCGGAGATGTCGTCGTCACCTGCCACTGCTGATCTCCCTCAATGGATCGCTCTCGTCCGATCCCACCGTATCAGCGTGCGGCGCCCACCTGGCCCAGCAGCGCCGCGGCGGCGTCCTCGGCGAAGGCGCCGGGCAGGTCGGAGCCCATCCGGTCGGCGGCCGCCGCGCGCAGCCGGACCCCGGCCGCCGCGCTCGCGGTGGCGGTGGCGGCGGCGAGCACCACGGGCGGCCCGCTGCGGATGCCGTCGCGGCGCGCCATGGCCCGGGCCGCGACCGCCGCGAGCGCCACCCGGGGCGCGAGGCCCTGGGGCGAGGTCCGCGGCGGCGCGGCCGGGAGCTTGTCGATTCCCATCTCGGCCAGCGTGAACAGGCCGTTCAGCGCCTTGACAGCGGGATGGGAGAGCCGGCCGGACAGCCCCGGATGGTAGCGGCGCGAGCGCAGCGCCAGCGCGCTCAGCCCGGCGGAGCTGCGGCAGCCCGTCGCCGCGCCGAGCGCCGCGGCGCGCACCAGCGCCCGGCGGGACGGGCGGTCGGGCGCCGGCTGCCGGAGGGCCTTGCGCTGCTCGTCGGCGCGGAACATCGCGGCGAGCGCGCCATGGGCCGTGATGCCGTAGACGAGGTGCGGGATCGCGTCGGACGCCCAGTCGGCCGGGGACCAGGTGCCCGGATCGGAGATCCCCAGCCGAGCGATCGGCAGGTCGGAGGCCGCCATCGCCGCCGCGCCCAGCAGCGGCCCGCCGATGACGGCGGGCAGCCGGAGCCCGGCGGCGCGCAGCGCCCCGGCGAGCGCGCCCACGGCCATCCCGGTGCAGGTGCCGGTGAGCGCGCCGAGGCCCTCCAGCCGGTTCGCCCGCTCCAGCTCGCCGCCGGGCAGGCGCACGCCGGCGCGGGCGGCCAGCTCCCCGGCGACGGCGGCCGGCGTCCCGCTCGCCGGGCGGCCCCGGATCGCCATGTCCGCTTCGGTCGTCGCGTCGAGCGCGGCCGTCCCCGCGGCGCCGGCCACCATGCCGCGCAGGACGCCCTTTAGTAGTGAGGTCACGCCCGGGCACTACCCGTGCTTTCCGCGATTACCCGCGCGCCCCGGGCGGTTCAGTCCAGGTGGACCGGCAGCGAGTTGACGCCGTAGACGATCGACAGCTTGCGGTAGCTCAGCTTGTCCGGCTCCACCGCGAGCCGCAGACCGGGGAACCGGCGGACGAGCGCGGGGTAGGCCGCGCGCAGCTCCATCTTGGCGAGCTCGGCGCCGATGCAGCGGTGCGCGCCCCACCCGAACGCCAGGTGCGGCGGGGTCTTGCGGCCGGCGTCGAAGCCGTCCATGCCGGGGCCGAGCGCCGGGTCGCGGTTGGCCGCCGACAGCGAGATCAGCACCACGTCGCCCTCGGCGATGCGCACCCCGGCGACCTCGGTGTCCTTGCGGGCGAACCGGGGGAACGCCAGCTGCACCACGGTCAGGTACCGCAGCAGCTCGTCGACGAACGGGACGATCGCCTCGTCGTCGTCGTGCACCCGCTGGAACTGCTCGCGGTCGCGCAGCAGCACGATCGAGCCGAGCGCGAGCATGCTCGCGGTCGTCTCCAGGCCGCCGGTGAGCACGCCGTCGGAGAGCCCGGCGATCTCCAGGTCGTCGAGCTCGTCGCCGTGCTCGCGGATCAGCATGCCGATCAGCCCGGGGCCCGGCTCGACCCGCTGCCGGCGGACGACCTCGAGCAGGTAGTCCATCGACTCGGAGATCGCGCCGACCGACGCGCTGGCGCCGCCGAACAGGTCGAACCGGGCGCTGCTCAGCCGCTGGAAGTCGCTGCGGTCGCGGTGCGAGACGCCGAGCAGCTCGCAGATCGTCAGCAGCGGGACGGGCAGCGCGAACGACTCCATCAGGTCGACCGGCCCGGTCCGGCCCGCCATCGCGTCGAGCCGCTCCTCGACGATCGTGTGGATCAGCGGGGTGAGCCGGCTCAGCCGGCGCATGGTGAACTCCGGCGTCAGCAGCTTGCGCCGGCGGGTGTGCACGGGCGGGTCGGAGAACCCCAGCCCGCCGGGGGTGAACCCGGCCGGGACGTCCACCTTGCCGACGAGGTTGGACAGGTCGTTGCTGAACGAGTCCGCGTCCGCGAGGACGGCCTTGGCCTCGTCGTAGCCGGTCACCAGCCAGACACCGAAACCGAAGGGCAGCGGCAGCCTGCTGACGCGTCGCGCCTCCCGCATCTCGGTGAGGTCGCTCACCGGGTCCAGGCCGTCGCGGCGCAGCGGCGCCAGCGTGGAGTTCGGCAGGAACCGGATCGACTCGAGATTGAATCCGGCACGCTGCTTCCTGGCGATGTATCCCCGTACAAGCCACTTGGCCGCGCGTGCCCCGACATTCGCCATGATCGCAGGTTATTGATCAGAGGCGCTCGTCGCACCTCCGTGCAGGACTTAAAACATCACATCTTCGAGACGGGCGCCACCGAATCCCACCATGTGTCCGGTTTGTAGCGCTATGTGACCGGTAGTGCGTCGCGGCCGGACGCCGCCGGCCGGCCCCGCCCGCGCGCCGCTAGTCCCACCAGAACGACCAGTGCGTCTTGCCCCGAATGTCCTCGGCGTACCCGGCGAGGGTGCCGGGGCCCTGGAAGAGGATGTCGGGGCAGAACGCCCAGTGCTCCGCCGCGACGTGCACCGCGTGGCGGGTGGTCACCGGCGGCGCGGCGACGCTCAGCTCCAGCGTGTTGAACCCGAGCCCGACGAGGCGCGCGCCGAACCGGTCCTCCCAGCTGCGCAGCACGGCGGCGAGCGGCGCGGTCCACTCGTTGTGGTTCAGCGCGCCCTGCCAGCCGACCGCGGCGATCGCGTCGGCGCCGCGCTCGACCGCGACGAGGCCGAGGGACGGGCCGCGGGCGCCGAGGGCGCGGGCGTACCGGTCGGCGAGGGCGTCCGGGTCGTCCAGCGGTGTCCCGGCGGGGGCGGGGCCGGGGCAGTGCCGCCCGAACGGGGCGAGGTCGTCGTGGTCGTCGCCCGCGGCCTGCTCCGCCCAGTCGGCCCACACCTCGTACAGGAACGCGTCGGGGGAGTAGTTGCCGATCTCCTCCACCGGCTCGGGCGCGATCTGGCCGGACGCCCACGGCTGGTCGGTCTCGTCGAGGAGCAGCGGCCACAGCCCGGACCGGGCGTGCTCGGCGCGCAGCCGGCCCCACAGCTCGCCGTGCACGGGCTCGTCGCTCAGCCAGAAGGCGGGCCGCATCAGCAGCTGCCGCTGCGGGTAGCCGGGGTCCGGCCACACCACGTCGCCTTCGGGCAGCGGCACCGACAGGGTCCGCCCGGCGGCGCCGTCCGCCTCCGGGCCGGCGCCGTCCGCGCCGTCGGCGAACAGCTGCGGGAGGTTGCCCGGCAGGTGCCGCCGGATCTCGACATCATCCATTTCACGCCGTTCCGGTACAGAGCATGCCAACGGGATCTTGGCACTCCGAGATGGTAACGGCGGTGCGGGCCGCCCGGGGGAGGAGCGGGAGTGTTGCCGGTGCCGTTCATGCGGGTGCGCCTCTCAGCCGATCTTCGCGGAGGTGCCCCGGCGGAGCATCGCCCGGGCCGGCAGGAGGACGGCGGCGGCGCCGGAGCCCGCCACGGCCGCGAGGATCGCGGCGCAGGTCACCGGGGACACCGCGGGCAGCGGCAGCCCGGTGACCGCCGTCGCGAACGCGGGGACCACCACCGCGACGATGAGGGACCCGGCGGCGGCGCCGGTGCCGAGCACGATGAGCGCCTCCAGCCGCAGCATCCGCAGCACCTGCCGGCGGGTGGCGCCGACGAGCCTGAGCAGGGCGAACTCGCGGCGGCGCGCGGCGGTCGCGAGCGCCAGCGTGGTGACGAGGCCGATGAGGATGAACCCGGCGATGGCGCCGACGACGACGTGGCTGACGAAGCCCTGCAGGCGCGTCTCGTCCGACAGCCGCGCGCCGAACGCGTCGCGGTCGACGGCCCGCGCGCCCAGGTACGCCGCCGTGACGGACCGCAGGTCGGCGTGCCCGCGGACGAGGACGTGGTCGTCGAGCGACGTGGAGGAGTGCGCGGCGACCAGGTCGTGGGGGAGCAGGACGTCGCCGAAGCCGAGCCCCCGGTCGTACACCGCTACGACCCGGGCGTCGATCCTCGTGCCGTCGCCCAGCCACAGCGGGGTGGTGGAGCCGGTGTGGAGGCCGCCCGCGACGTCCCGGCTCAGCGCGACCGCGTTCCCGCGCAGAGCGCCGAGCCCGCCCGACGCGACCTTCGGGTCCATGGTGGCGGCGGCGTCCGCGCCGACCCCCTGGGCGGTCAGCGACCGCAGGTTCTTCTCGCCCAGTTCCTTCACGGCCATGACGACCGTAGTGCGCTTGACGGGCGTCGCGGCGGTGACGCCGGGGACGCGCCGCGCGGCATCTGCCACGTCCTGCGGCAGGCCGGGGCCGCCGGCCACGATGACCTGGTCGGCGCGGTTCCCGTCGACGAACTGCACGGCGGTGGCGCGGACGACCGTGGACTGCGCGAACAGCTGCACGCCCGCGAACGCGACGGCCAGCGCGACCGGCGTCATGACCGAGCCGGCGCGCAGCGCGGCGGCGCCCGCCGCGTGCCGGGCCAGCCGCCCGGCGACCGGGGACATCGCGGCGGCGGCGCGCCCGAGGACCCGCTCGCCGGCCCGCGCCAGCAGCGGGCCCAGCAGCGCGACCGCGACGATCAGCGCCATGACCAGCCCGCCGAGCGAGGCGCTCGCGGTCGGCCCGGTCGTGACGGCCGCGATCCCGAGCGCGTTCGCGCCGGCGACGAGGAGGACGGCGCCCGTGATGACGCGCCAGCGGGGGAGCCGCGTCGGCTCGGCGGCCGACTCGCCGAGGGCCTGCACCGGGCGGATCCGGGAGATCCGCAGCGAGGCGAGCAGCGCGGAGACGGTCGCGGCGAGGACGGTGACGGCGAACGCCGCCAGCGCCGGAAGCGGGGTGAGCGAGAGCCCGAACCCGTCCGGCAGCACGCCTTTGTGGATCATCGCGCCGTGCATCGCCGCGCCCGCGCCGAGCGACAGGACGCCGCCGATCGCCCCGGCCGGCACCGCGGCGCGCGCCGTCTCGCGGACGAGCCGTCCCCGCACCTGCCAGGGCGTCGCGCCGACGGCGCGCAGCAGCGCGAACTCCCGTCCCCGCTCCCGCACCGACAGCACGATCAGCCCGCCGACGACGACCAGGGCCGTCATGACGGCGACGCCGCCGAACGACCCGGCGATCTCCACGATGTCGGGCCGCGCGGCGGCGACGGCGCGGTCCTCGGCGTCGCCGCGCGCCGCGCCGGTCGCGACGCTCAGGCCGGGGGCCGCCTTGCGCAGCGCGCCGGCGTCCGGCTTCCCGCCGGCGAGCACCGCGAGGGCGTCGGCCTGCCCGGGGTGCCCGGCCAGCGCCGTCGCGGTCGCGGTGGCGAAGAACGCCGCGGCCGGTCCGGACGACACCAGCCCGGTGACCCGGTACGGGCGGGGCGCCCCGCCGGCCTGCAACCGGACGACCGAGCCCGCCCGGACGCCGGCCGCACGGCTCAGCACCACCTCGTCGGACCGCTGCGGCGCCCGGCCCTCGCTCAGCTCGTAGGGCCGCAGCGCGGCCGACTCCCAGCCGTGCCCCGCCGCCGCGAACCCGGTGGACGTCAGGACGGGGAACGACACGTCCGCGACCACCGCCCGCACGCCCGGAACCGAACGCAGCGGCCCGGCCGCCGCGACCGGCACCCGCGCGCGCTCGGCGACGGGCCTGCTCTGCGTCTCCGGATCGTCGCCGACGCGCTTCATCCGCTGGGACACCTTCTGCGGGCCCGTCACGACCGCGTCCGCCGCGGCGTACCGGTCCACCGGCGCGTGCGCGCGCAGCGCCGACTCCAGCAGCACCCCGCACGCCCCGACCAGGACCGCCGCGAACAGCAGCGCCGCGAAGACGCCCGCGAACGCGCCCTTCCCCTCCAGCCTCCTCACAGCGACTCCCACCGGTTCATCACGGCCGCGACCGACGGCGCGGACAGCTCGTCGACGATCCGACCGCCGCTGAGGAACAGCACCGAGTCGGCGGCCGCCGCGGCCACCGGGTCGTGGGTGACGAGCACGACCGTCTGCCCGGTCACGTCCGCCGCCTCGCGCAGCAGCCGCAGCACGCCGCGCGCCGACCGCGGGTCGAGCGCGCCGGTCGGCTCGTCGGCGAACACCACCTCGGGGCGGGTGATGAGCGCGCGGGCGACGGCGGCGCGCTGCTGCTGCCCGCCCGACAGCTCCGCCGGCCGGTGCCGCAGCCGGTCCGCCAGCCCGACACGGCGCACCACCTCGTCCAGCCACGCGGGGTCGGGCTCGGTGCCGCCGAGCCGCAGCGGGAGCGTGATGTTCTGCTCGACGTCCATCGACGGGACCAGGTTGAACGCCTGGAACACGAACCCGATCCGCTCGCGCCGCAGCCGGGTCAGCTTCGCCTCGCCGAGCCGGCCGAGGTCGGTGCCCGCGATCCGGACCGTCCCGGCGGTCGGCCGGTCCAGCCCGGACGCGCAGTGCAGGAACGTGCTCTTGCCCGAGCCGGACGGTCCCATCACCGCGGTGAACCCGCCGCGCGGGAACGTCCAGCTGACATCGTCCAGCGCCCGCACCGCGCCGTAGGCCTTGGTGACCGACTCCAGGCGCACCGCCACCGCGATCGCCTCGGCCGTCATCGTCGTCATGCTCGCCCTCCGTGGGAAACCCGCTCTCACCCGGACGAACCTAGGTACCGGGGCGGGCCGGCCACATCGGGGCGCACTCCCCGATCGATGGTGTAGCGGGCTACACCATCGGCATGGAAGCCGTCCCCGGTGCGCCGCGCGCCGCGCTCCCCTAGCGTGTGCGGTGAGACGAGATGGCAAGGGCACAGATGAGCGTGACGGCGGCGCTGCGGCGCAGCGCGGAGGCGACCGGCCGGCTGGCGGCCGCGCTGCGCACCTCCGTGCCCGCGCTGTTCGGGCTGGCGCCGCTGCTGCCGTTCCTCGCCCTGCTGGCCGTGGCGCTGCCGTGGCTTCCCGACGCGGTGAGACCGCTGCGCGCGCTCGCGAACGCCGAACGCCGGCGGGCCGGGCAGGTGCTCGGCCGCGAGATCCCCGAGCCGTACCAGCCTTCTGAGGGCACCGGCCTGGGGGAGGCGCGCCGCATCGTGCGCACGCCCGCGCTGTGGCGCGACATCGCGTGGATGGTGGCGCACGGCTACTCCGGCCTGGTGATCGCGGTCCTGGCGGTCGGGCTCTGGCCGGCGATCCCGTACTCGGTGTCGATGCCGCTGTGGTGGTGGGCCGCGCCCGAAGGCTCGGTGTCGGCGTTCGTGGAGCTGCACACCTGGCCGCAGGCGCTGACGCTCCCGTTCCTCCAGACGGCCCTGTACGTGGTGCTCCTGCTCTGGGCGGTGCCGCGGCTCGTGCGCTGGCAGGCCCGGCTGGCGGAGGTGCTGCTGCGCCCCACCCGCCGCACCAGCCTGACCGAACGCGTCGAGAAGCTCACCGAGACCCGCGCCGAGGCGCTGGAGGCGCACGGCGCCGAGCTGCGCCGCATCGAGCGCGACCTGCACGACGGGACGCAGGCTCAGCTCGTCGCCGTCGCTCTGCGGCTCGGCCTCGCCGACCGCCGCTTCGACACCGACCCGGACGCCGCCCGCGCGCTGTTCCTCGAGGCGCGGGACGGCGTGGAGGAGGCGCTGACCCAGCTGCGCACGGTCATCCGCGGCGTGTACCCGCCGATCCTGTCCGACCGGGGCCTGGCCGGCGCGGTGCGCGCGCTCGCCGCCGGGCAGCCCATCCCCGTCGAGATGGACCTCGGCGGGGCCGGGCGCGCCCCCGCCGCCGTCGAGGCCGCCGCCTACTTCGTGGTCGCCGAGGCGCTCACCAACATCGCCAAGCACAGCGGCGCCCGCACCGCGTCGGTCGCCGTCCGCCGCGAAGGGGACCGGCTGCTGATCCGAGTGCGCGATGATGGCAAGGGCGGGGCCGACGCGGGCCGCGGCAGCGGGCTGGCGGGCATCCGCCGCCGGGTGGCCGCGCTCGACGGGACCACCCGCATCGACAGCCCCGACGGGGGAGGGACGACGCTGGAAGCGGACCTGCCGTGCGGATCGTGATCGCCGAGGACAACGTGCTGCTGCGCGAGGGCCTGGTGCTGCTGCTGACCTCCGACGGGCACGAGGTCGCCGGGGTCGCCGGCAGCGGCCCCGAGGTGCTGCCCGCGCTGCTGGAGCACCGGCCGGACGCCGCCGTCCTGGACGTCCGGCTCCCGCCCGGGTTCCGCGACGAGGGGCTGCGCGCCGCCGTCGAGGCCCGCAAGCGGATCCCCGGGCTGCCGGTGCTGGTGCTGTCGCAGTACGTCGAGGAGACCTACGCCGCCGAGTTGCTGTCCGGCGGCGCGGAGGGCGTCGGCTACCTGCTCAAGGACCGGGTCAGCCGGGTCGACGAGTTCCTCGACGCGCTCGCCCGGGTCGCCGCCGGCGGCACCGCCCTGGACCCCGAGGTCGTCTCCCAGCTGATGACCTCCCGCAGCGACCCGCTGCGGGCCCTCACGCCGCGCGAGCGCGAGGTGCTCGGGCTGATGGCGCAGGGCCTCGACAACGCCACGATCGCGACCACCCTCGTCATCACCGAGCGGTCGGTCAGCAAGCACATCGGCGCGGTGTTCGCCAAGCTGGGCCTGCCGCCCACCGACAGCGGGAACCGCCGCGTCCTGGCCGTCCTCGCCTACCTCAACTCATGACCGCCGCCCCCGGGCCCGCGCCCCGCGTCCGGCGGGCCGTCCGCGCGCTCCTGCTGGACGGCGGCGACCTCGTCCTGCTGCGCCGCACCGTGCCGGGCCGCGCCGTCTACTGGACGACGCCCGGCGGCAAGATCGAGCCGGCCGACGCCGGTCCGGAGGAGGCGCTGCGCCGGGAGCTGGACGAGGAGCTCGGCGCCACCGCCGGGCCCCTCCGGCAGGTGTTCGCGTGCGCCGAGCAGACCCCCGAGCTGCACCGCCTCAACGTCTTCTACGTCTGCCGGCTCCTGACGATGGACCTGTCGCGCCGGCACGGCCCCGAGTTCGACGACCCGTCCAACGGCCGCTACGACGTCGACCGGTTCCCGTGCACGCCCGCCGGCCTGGCGCCGGTCGACCTCATCCCCGAGATGCTGGCCGCCTACCTGCGGATGCACGCCGACGAGCTTCCCGCGCTCGCCGCCCTCTCCGCGCAGCCATAGCGCGACGGTCATAGCGGAGGACGAGACGGGTATTTGATCGTTCCGGCGCGCGGCGGGAGGCTGGGGCGGATCTGGAGGGGTGGGTGCCGTGAACCTGGACGACTGGCCGGGCAGCGAGCTGAGCGACGAGGAGCTGGACGTCGCCTACAACGTGCGGCGCAAGGCCGGGCCCGAGCTGTTCGAGCGGCACATGGCCCGGTACCGGGCCGAGTCGGAGGCGGCCGTGGACGGCCTGCCGGGCCGCCCGGGGATCGTCTACGACGAGCCGAGCGGCGAGCGGCTGGACGTGTGGGGCGCCGGCGACGGCGGCCTGCGCCCGGTGTTCGTGTTCCTGCACGGCGGCTACTGGATGGCGCTGTCGCGCGCCGATTCGTCGTTCATGGCGCGCGCACTCCACGAGCACGGCATCGCCACGGTGGTGCCGGATTACACGCTCGCGCCGCAGGCGACCCTGGAGGAGATCGTCCGGCAGGTCCGCGCGGCCGTCGCCTGGGTCCACCGGCACGGCCGCGAGCACGGTCTCGACCCGGAGCGGATCGTGGTCGGCGGCAGCTCCGCCGGGGGGCACCTCACCGGCATGACGATGGTCGGCGGCTGGCAGGAGGAGTTCGGCCTGCCCGCGGACGTGGTGAAGGCGGCGATGCCGTTCAGCGGGCTGTTCGACATCCGCCCGATCACCCGCGTCTACGTCAACGAGACCGTGAAGCTGGACGTGGAGCGGGCCGCGGCGCTCAGCCCGGCGCTGCTGCCGAGCGGGCGGCGCTGCCCGGCGGTCGTCGCGGTCGCCGAGCACGACGGCGCCGGGTTCGTGGAGCAGTCGCGCGGGTTCGCGCCGCTTTGGGGCGCGGGCGAGGCGATGGTCGTGCCGGACCGCGACCACTTCGACGTCGTGCTCGACCTCGGCGACCCGGCGTCGGCGCCGTTCCGGGCGCTGCTCGGCCTGGTCCGCTCGCTGTGATCAGTCCGCTGTGATCACGCGGCGGCGATCTTCGTGGCCTCCCGGCGCAGGTGGTCGAGCATCAGCCGGGCCGACGGGGTCGGCGCGCGGTGCGCGGGCAGCGTGACGCCGACCTGGCGGCGGACGCTCTCCAGCGGCACCGGCAGCGGCGCGATGTCGCCGTCGGTCCGCGCGACCAGCTGCGGCAGCGCGGCGATCATGTCGGTGTCGCGGACCAGCGTCCGGACGGTCAGCACGGACGTGCACTCCACCAGGTCGCCGGGCGGCTCCAGGCCCTCGGCGCGGAACACCTGCTCCAGCTCGGCGCGCAGCGCGGTCTGCTCCAGCGGCAGCACCCACGGGTAGTCGAGCAGGTCGGCGAGGGCGAGCCCGGGGCGGGACCGGGCCGGATGGCCGTGCCGCGCGACCAGCCGGACCGGCTCGCCGTACAGGGTGATCTGGCGCAGCCCGCGCAGGTCGCCGATCGGGTTGAGGCGACCGAGGATCAGGTCGATCTCGCCGTCCAGCAGCCGCGGCACCTGCGCGTCGAAGGTGGCCTCCTGGACGATCACGGTGATGCCGGGGCGGTCCCTCTTCAGCGCCGCGATCGCGCGCGGCAGCAGCACGTTCGAGCCGGCCAGCAGGGTGCCGATCGTGACGGTGCCGACCTCGCCGTCGGCGAGGCCGCTGATCCGCTCGCCGGCGCGGCGCAGCTCGGCGAGCACGGCCCGGGCGTGCTCGACGAACACGTCGCCGAACATCGTCGGCGTCACGCCGCGCGGGCCACGGGTGAACAGCTCGACGCCGAGGATCTGCTCGACCTCGCGCAGGCTGCGCGTCACCGCGGGCTGCGCCAGCCGCAGGTGCTCGGCGGCGCGCAGCACGCTGCCCTGGTCGGCGATGGCGACCACGAGGACCAGGTGCCGCAGCTTGAGCCGCCCGTTGAGCAGGTCGATCGCGCGCATACCGACTTGATATCACAGCATCGTCATAGCTCTGTGGATGTTTGGTATTTGCAGGGCATAGCTCCGCGGGCAGAGGATCGGACGAGCAGGGCAGACCGCGTCGTGGAGGAGCGGAATGAAGGCTGAGCACTACGTCGGCGGGGTGTTCCGTTCGGACGGACCGGCCTTCCCGCTGATCTCGCCCGCGGACGGCGCGGAGATCGGCGCCGTCCCGGAGGCGCCGCGCCAGGTCGTCGACGACGCGGTGGCGGCGGCGCGCGAGGCGCTGCGCGGGCCGTGGGGCGCGAGCGGCGCCGAGGAGCGGGCCGCCGCGCTGCGGCGCGTCGCCGACGGGATCCAGGCGCGGTTCGAGGAGTTCGCCGCCGCCGAGGTCGCCGACACCGGCCGTCCCCGCGCGTTCGCCGAGACCGTCGACGTGCCCCGCGCCATCGGGAACTTCCGCGCCTACGCCGACCTGCTGTACGGCCGCCCCGAGCGCGCCTACACCACGCAGGTGCCGGGCTGGAGCGCCGGCGGCGGGCAGGCCCTGAACTACACGGTGCGGCGCCCGCTCGGCGTCGTCGCGGTCGTCTCGCCGTGGAACCTGCCGCTGCTGCTGATGACGTGGAAGGTCGCGCCGGCGCTCGCCGCCGGGAACGCGGTCGTCGTCAAGCCGTCGGAGGAGACGCCGTCCACCGCGACGCTGCTCGCCCAGGTCATCGACCAGGCGGGACTGCCCGCCGGCGCGTTCAACCTGGTGCACGGGCACGGCCCCGGCGCGGCCGGCGAGTTCCTCACCGGGCACCCGGGCGTCGACGCGATCGCGTTCACCGGCGAGTCCGCGACCGGCTCGGCGATCATGCGCAACGCCGCCGCCCACGTCACGCCGGTCTCGTTCGAGCTCGGCGGCAAGAACCCGGCGCTGGTGTTCGCCGACGCCGACCTCGACGCCGCCGTCGACGGCACGGTCCGCTCGTCCTTCACCCACTCCGGGCAGATCTGCCTGTGCACCGAGCGCGTCTACGTCGAGCGCCCGGTCTTCGACGAGTTCGTGGAGCGGCTCGGCGCGCGCGCACGGGAACTCAAGGACTACGGGCCGATGATCTCCGCCGCGCACCGCGACAAGGTGCTGTCGTACTACCGGCTCGCCCGCGAGGAGGGCGCGACCGTCGTCGCGGGCGGCGGCGCGCCGTCCTTCGGCGACGGCCGCGACGGCGGCTTCCACGTCGAGCCGACCGTGCTCACCGGCCTCCCCGAGACGGCCCGGACCGTCCGCGAGGAGATCTTCGGGCCGGTCTGCCACGTCGCGCCGTTCGGCACCGAGGACGAGGCGCTCCGGCTCGCCAACGACAGCCCCTACGGCCTCGCCTCCACCGTCTGGACCCGCGACCTGTCCCGCGCGCACCGCGTCGCGCCGAAGGTGGAGACCGGCATCGTCTGGGTGAACTGCTGGAACCTGCGCGACCTGCGCACCCCCTTCGGCGGCGTCAAGGCCTCCGGGATCGGCCGCGAAGGGGGAGAGTACTCACTGGACTTCTTCTCCGAGCCCGTCAACGTGTGCATCCAGATCTGAGAGCGAGCCAAGTGACCAGCGACATCGACGCGGCGGCCGGGAGGCTTCTCGGCGCCTACGCCTCCGGCGTCCCGTGCGAGCCCGTCCGCGACCTCATCGCGACCGCCGACGACGCCTACGCCGTGCAGGACCGGATGACCGAGCGGTGGCTGGGGGAGGGGCGGCGGCTGTCCGGCCGCAAGATCGGCCTGACGTCCCGCGCCGTGCAGGAGCAGATGCGCGTCGACAGCCCCGACTTCGGCATGCTGTACGCCGACATGGCCGTCCCGGACGGCGACGAGATCCCGGCCGGAACCGTCCTGCAGCCGCGCGTCGAGGCGGAGGTCGCGCTCGTGCTGGAGCACGACCTGACGCACGAGCGGCACACCGTCGCCGACCTCATCCGCGCGACCGCGTTCGCGCTCCCGGCCATAGAGATCGTCGGCAGCCGCATCCGCGACTGGGACATCACGCTCGCCGACACCGTCGCCGACAACGCCTCGTCCGGCATGTACGCGCTCGGCAACCGGCCCGTCCGGCTGGAGGACGTGGACCTGCGGCTGTGCGGGATGGTCGTGGAGCGGCGCGGCGAGCAGCTGTCCAGCGGCACCGGAGCCGCGTGCCTCGGCCATCCGCTGAACGCCGCGCTGTGGCTCGCCGACACCCTCGTCCGCGTCGGGCGCCCGCTGCGCGCCGGCGACACGGTGCTGACCGGCGCGCTCGGCCCGGTCGTGCCCGCCGCGCCCGGCGACGTGTTCGAAGCCCGCATCGACGGCCTCGGCGACGTCCGCGTCGCCTTCGGCCGCGCCGACCAGGACGGGGAGGTCTCCTGATGGTGGACGTGCACGCGCTCGCCGCGACGCTGGACGGCGCCGCCCGCGACGCCCGCGCGGTACCGAAGCTCACCGACACCGCGCCGTTCGACGTGCCGACCGCGTACGCGGTGCAGCGGGAGCTGGTCGAGCGCCGGATCCGGCGCGGGGAGCGGCTCTCCGGCGTCAAAATGGGCTTCACCAGCCGCGCGAAGATGGTCCAGATGGGCGTCGACGACGTCATCTGGGGCCTGCTCACCGACCGGATGCAGGCCGGGGCGTCGGCGGACCTGTCGGACCTCATCCACCCGCGCATCGAGCCGGAGATCGTGTACCTGATCGGCCGCGAGGTCCGCTCCGTCGCCGACGTCGAGTCGGCCGTCGCGGGCGTCGCCGTCGGGTTCGAAATCCTCGACTCCCGCTACGAGGACTTCAGGTTCACCCTCCCGGACGTGATCGCCGACAACGCCTCAGCCGCCCGCTACGGGTTCGGCGCGTGGCACGAGCCGCGCGACCTGTCCAACACCGGGCTGCTCATGGAGATCGACGGGCGGCCGGTGCAGACCGGGTCGTCCGCCGCGATCCTCGGCGACCCGGCCCGGTCGCTGCGCGCCGCCGCCCGGCTCGCGCTCGGCGCCGGGATGGCCCTCGAACCCGGCTGGGTGGTGCTGGCGGGCGCCGCGACCGCCGCCGTCCCGCTGCCGAAGGGCGCGCACGTCCGCGTCACCGGCGCCGGCCTCGGCAGCGCGGAGGTGACGACCCGGTGAGCGATGCGATCCTCGTCGAGGGCAAGGCCAAGCCGCGCGGGCGGTTCCCGCACGTCAAGCGGGCCGGCGACTTCGTGTTCGTGTCCGGCACCAGCTCGCGGCGGCCCGACGGCACCTTCGCCGGCGCGAGCGCCGACCCGATGGGCGTCACGGACCTGGACATCCGGGAGCAGACCCGCGCCGTCATCGACAACATCGCTGACCTGCTGCAGGCCGCCGGGGGAGGGCTGTCCGACGTCGTCAGCGTCACCACCTACCTGGTGAGCATGAACGACTTCGGCGGCTACAACGAGGTCTACGGCGAGTACTTCGACGAGACCGGCCCCGCCCGCACCACCGTCGCGGTCCACCAGCTCCCCCACCCGCACCTGCTCATCGAGATCTCGTGCATCGCCCACATCCCACGCGACGGCGAGGAGGCCGGAGCATGACCCTGCCGCAGCTGACGTTCGGACGTCCGTTCAACTTCCGGGCGTGGATCGACGAGCACCGTGACCTGCTGAAGCCGCCGGTCGGCAACGTCCAGGTGTTCGACGACGCGGGGCTGATCGTCATGGTGGTCGGCGGCCCGAACCAGCGCACCGACTTCCACGACGACCCGACCGAGGAGTTCTTCTACCAGCTCAAGGGCAACATGGTCCTGCGGGTCATGGAGGAGGAGGGCAGGCCGCCCACCGACCTGCAGATCAACGAGGGCGACGTGTTCCTGCTGCCGCCGCACGTGCGGCACTCCCCGCAGCGGCCCGAGGAGGGCTCGATCGGGCTGGTGGTCGAGATCCCGCGGCCCGAGGGGCTCACGGAGGCGTTCGAGTGGTACTGCACCGAGTGCCACCACCTCGTGCACCGCGCCGAGCTGCAGGTCCGCTCGATCGTGGACGACCTGCCGCCCGCCTTCGAGGGCTTCTACGGCGGCGACCGCACGTGCCCGAACTGCGGCGCCGTCCACCCGGGCCGCAAGTGGCCCGAGTCCATGGTGCCGAAGACGGCGCCCCGCGCCTGACCCCGCGTCCGACGGAGCTCCAGTGACAGTCATCGACGTCCACGCCCATGTGTTCCCCCGTCTCGGCCGCGCCGACGGCCGTGTCCTCGCCGACGGCGGCGAGCCGTGGCTGCGCGTCCACGGCGACGGCACCGGCATGATGATGAGCGGCGACCGGGAGTACCGCCCGGTCGAGGAGGGGCTGTGGGACCCCGCGCGGCGCCTGGCCGACATGGACGCCGCCGGCGTCGACGTCCAGGCCGTCTCGTCCACCCCGCTGATGTTCGGGTACGCGGCCGAGCCGTCCCGCGCCGCCGACTGGTGCGACCTGGTCAACGACCGGATCCTCGCGTTCTGCGCGGACGCGCCGGACCGGCTGCTGCCGCTGTGCCAGGTCCCGCTGCAAGATCCCGCGCTCGCGTGCGAGGTCGCGACGCGCGCGGCGGCGGCCGGGCACCGCGGCGTGCACATCGGCAACCACGTCGGCGACCGGAACCTGGACGACCCGGGCATCGTCGACTTCCTCGCGCACTGCGCGCGGATCGGCCTGCCCGTGCTCGCCCACCCCTGGGACATGCTCGGCGCCGGCCGCATGCGGGGCCACATGCTGCCGTGGCTGTCGGGCATGCCCGCCGAGACGCAGCTGAGCATCCTCGGGCTGATGCTGTCCGGCGCGTTCGAGCGGATCCCCGCGTCGCTGCGGCTGTGCTTCTGCCACGGCGGCGGCAGCCTCGCGTTCACGCTCGGCCGCGCCGACAACGCCTGGCACCGGCGCGACATCGTCCGCGCCGACTCGCCGCGCCCGCCGTCGGAGTACACCGACCGGTTCTTCGTCGACTCCGCCGTGTTCGACCCGCGCGCGCTCCGGCTGCTGGTCGAGGTGATGAGCGCCGACCGCGTCATGCTCGGCACCGACTACCCGTTCCCGCTGGGCGAGAAGGAGCCCGGCGCGACGATACGGGCGTGCCCCGGCCTGGACGACGCCGGCCGCGCCAAGCTGCTCGGCGGCAACGCGGATGCGTTCTTCGCGCCCGCCGCCGTCCCCGCCGCCGAGGCGGCCGTCGACACGGCCGTTGACGCGGCCACTGCGGGGAGTGCCTCGTGAGCGCCGAGGAGGAGGCCCTGCGCCTGGACCAGACCGACCCGCGGCCCTCGCTGCGCGAGGAGTTCCTCATCCCGCCCGCGCCCGGCGGCGCGTACCCGGAGGCGGCCTACCTCGCCGGCAACTCGCTCGGCCTCCAGCCGAAATCCGTCGCCGAACGCCTCCGCGAGGAGCTCGACGACTGGGCGCGGCTCGCCGTCGAGGGCCACACGCAGGCGCGCCGCCCCTGGGTGGACTACCACGAGCTGCTCCGCGAGCCCGCCGCCCGCCTCGTCGGCGCGCTGCCGCACGAGGTCGTCGCGATGAACTCGCTGACGGTCAACCTGCACCTGATGATGGCGAGCTTCTACCGGCCGTCCGGGGACCGCACCCGCATCGTCATCGAGGACTCGGCGTTCCCGTCCGACTCCTACGCGGTCGCCAGCCAGGCCGTCCACCACGGCCTCGACCCGGCGGCCGCCGTCGTGCGGCTGCGGCCCCGCGACGGCGAGGACACCCTGCGCACCGAGGACGTCCTGGCGTTCCTCGAACGCGAGGGCGGCACCGTCGCGCTGCTGATGCTCGGCGGCGTCAACTACCTGACCGGCCAGCTCATGGACATGCCCGCGATCACCAAGGCGGGCCGCGCCGCCGGTGCCGTCGTCGGCTGGGACCTCGCGCACGCCGCCGGGAACGTCCCGCTGCGGCTGCACGACTGGGACGTCGACTTCGCCGCCTGGTGCACCTACAAGTACCTCAACAGCGGGCCCGGCGCCGTCGCCGGCTGCTTCGTGCACGAGCGGCACGTCGCCGACCCGTCGGTGCCGAAGCTGTCGGGCTGGTGGGGGACCGAGCCGTCCGTCCGGTTCCGGATGGACCCGGACATCGCGCCGCCCGCGTCCGCCGACGCCTGGCAGCTGTCCAACCCGCCGATCCTCGCGCTGGCGCCTGTGCTGGCCTCCCTGGAGATCTTCGACCGGGTCGGGATGGACGCGCTTCGGGCCCGCAGCGAGCGGCTCACCGGCTACCTCGCGGCGCGGCTCGCCCCGCTGCGCGGCGTCCAGGTGATCACCCCGGACGACCCGGCCGCGCGCGGCAGCCAGCTGTCGCTGCGGGTCGCGGACGCCGGGGGACTGGTGCGGCGGCTCGCGCGGACCCACGGCGTGGTCGCCGACGCCCGCGAACCGGACGTCGTGCGGCTCGCGCCCGTCCCGCTGTACTGCACCTTCCACGACTGCCACCGCGCCGCCGCGGCACTGGATGATCTGACTTAGGTGTGTCGGGGTTCCGGCCCGGCCCGCATGGGGTAGGTTCGAACCTGTCGCCGCGGCCGGCCAGGCGCGGCGGCCAGTCAGGCAGTCTCGAACGTTTGCTCTACGAAACGCCCGTAGAAGTTCAAGACGACGGGCGTTCTCCGTTTCTCCGGGTGACCGGCGGACGTGAGATGAGTCCGCTTGCAGCCCGGTCCGCCGCCCGGCGGCCCGGAGGTCGTACCCAGAGGAGAAAGACCATGGCCGAAGGCACCGTGAAGTGGTTCAACGCCGAAAAGGGCTTCGGGTTCATCGCCCCCGACGGCGGCGGCCCGGACGTGTTCGTCCACTACTCGGCGATCACCACCAACGGCTACCGCAGCCTGGACGAGAACCAGCGCGTCGGCTTCGAGATCACCCAGGGCCAGAAGGGCCCGCAGGCCGAGGGCGTCTACCCGCTCTAAGGCCCGCGCCCAACGCGTGAACGGGCCGGGGACGTTTCGGCGTCCCCGGCCTTTCGCGCGCCTATCCGCGGTAGGTCGCGGCGCTGATGCCGACCGTTCGCAGGAGCAGCCGGTCTCTGGTGTGGTCGGGCAGCTTCGCGAGGGCCGCCATCATCCGGGCGTCGCGGCCGACCAGGTAGCGCGCCTTCGGACGGCGCGCCGTGAGCGCCTTGACGATCGTCTTCACGGCCGAGTCGACCGGGCCCGGCTTCGCGCGGGCGTTGAACTCGCGCATCTTCGCGGTGACGCCCGCGTAGAGGCGCTGGGCGTCCGCGTCGCCGCGCCAGCCGGTCGCCTGCCGCGAGGCGCCGGACTTGTCGAAGATCGCGGTCTCCAGCGCGCCGGGTTCGATCACGCAGACCTTCACCCCGAGCGGGCGCATCTCCACCCGCAGCGCCTCGGTGACCGACGCCAGCGCCGCCTTCGACGCGGCGATCGGCCCGAACGCGGGCCCGCTCATCCGCGAGCTCACGGCGCCGATGTTGACGACCCGGCCCTTTGCCGCGCGCAGCATCGGCAGCACCGCCTGGGCCATCGCGATCTGGCCGACCACGTTGACGTCGAACTGCCGCCGCCAGTCCTCCAGCGGCACCAGCTCGACCGGGCCCTCGACGATGACGCCGGCGTTGTTGACCAGCGCGTCCAGCCGCCCGCCGGTGCGCGCGGCGATCTCCTTGGCGGCGGCCTCGACGGTCTCCTCGTCGATCAGGTCGACGGTGAGGGCGTGCACCCCGGAGGGCAGCCGGGCGGCGTCGGAGTCCCGTCGGACCCCCGCGTACACCTCCCAGCCGAGCTCGTTCAGCCTGCGGACGGCCGCGGAGCCGACGCCGCCGGCCGCTCCGGTGATCAGTACGGTTCGAGTGCTCATGGACCCGATGCTGGGTCCCCCGGCAGGGCCGGACAAGACTACTGTTAACGCTATTAACCCTGCTAACAGCCTTACGCGAAGCGAGGTGACCGGCCATGCCCGTCCCGACCGCCGACGCGCGCCGCAGGGAGCTCGGCGACTTCCTGCGGTCCCGGCGCGGCCGGGTGAGCCCGCAGGCCGCGGGCATCGTCCCCGGGCCGCGGCGGCGGACGCCCGGCCTGCGCCGCGAGGAGGTCGCGGCGGCGGCCGGGGTCAGCCTCACCTGGTACACCTGGCTGGAGCAGGGCCGTGTCAACGGGGTGTCGCGGCAGGTCCTCGACAGCCTCGCCCGCGCGCTGCTGCTCGACGAGCCCGAGCACCGGCACCTGCTGGAGCTGGCGGGCGAGCCCGCCGCCGAGCCGCCCGGGCCGGTGCCGGTGACGCGCGAGGTGCGCGACCTGCTGGCCATGGTGGAGCCGAACCTCGGGCACGTGGTGACGCGCCGGCTCGACCTCGTCGCCTGGAACGCGCCGGTGGACGCGCTGCTCCGCGACATGCCCGAGCGGCCGTCGGGTGAGGACCTCAACATCATCTGGATGATGTTCCACAACTCCTGGATGCGGGACCGGTTCCCCGACTGGGAGGACGAGGCCCGCTGGCTGACGGGGCTGCTGCGCAACGAGGCCGGGCGGCAGGCGGGCAACCCCCGCTTCCAGCGGCTCGTGGCGCGGCTGACCGCGACCAGCCCGCGGTTCCGCGCGTTCTGGGAGTCCCATGACATCGTCCCGTTCACCCCGTCGGAGCGCCGGTTCCGGCATCCGGCGCTCGGCGAGGTGACGCTCCGCTACATGAAGATCAACGTGGAGGACGACCCGGAGCTGAGCCTCCTGGTGCACTACGCGCCGCCCGGCTCGCCGGCCGCCGAGGTCCTCGCGCGCCTGTCACGCGCGTAGCTCCCGGACGGGCGGCTCGGCGGGCTCCGGCGCCCGGGCGGGACGCGGCGCGAGCGCGCCGGCGAGCAGCACGGCCGGCGCGCGGACGCAGGTGATCAGCGCGAACGCGGCAGGGTAGGACAGCGTGCCCGCCGCCCAGCCGGTCACCGCGGGCGCGGTCAGCCCGGACAGGTAGGTGATCGTGGCGACGCGCCCGCGACGCCCCGGCGCGTCCGCGCCGGCCTGGTCGGGCAGGAGGCCGCGGTTCGCCGCGGCGCCCGCCGCGAGCAGGACGAGCGCGACCGCCCCGAATTGCGCGCGGGCGTCCACCCCGGCGTGCGCGGCGAGGATGCCGACGCCGCCTGCGGCGAGGCTCCCGACGGCCCACAGCCCGTGCAGCCCGGACATGATCGGCCGCTTCAGGTGCCGCTCCACCGCGACGGCGTGCCCGTTCATCACCACGTCCGACATCCCGGCGCCCATGCCGTACAGCAGCATCGCGGCGAACAGCCAGCCGGGCGCGGGCGACAGCGCGGGCAGCGCGAGGACCGCCGCCCAGTACGCGATCAGCACGCGGGTGGCCGTGCCCTCGACCTGCTGCTGGAACGCGGCCCCCTGACCGCCCCGCAGTTGCGCGCGCTCACCGGGCTCTCCCGCCCCACGGTGTCCGACCTGGTCGAGCGGCTCCGCGCGGACGGGCTGACCGTCAGGCCGTCACTCCCGGGGCAGCCGCTCGCCGGTCCGCAGCCGGTCCAGGCCGAGCCAGATGAACTCCAGCGCCATCTGCTCGGCGCGCTCGCGCGAGGTGTCGGGATGCTCCAGCCACCACGACACCATCGACAGCATCGACCCGTACATCAGCGGGACGAGCAGCCGCGCCCGCCGCTCGTTCACCGCGAGGGCGGCGGGGGACAGCTTCGGGTCGGCGCGGCGGCGCCGCAGCAGCAGGTCGGCGAACGCGGTGCCGAGCCGGTCGCGCAGCTCCCGCAGCTCCAGCCCGACCTCCGGCTTGTCCAGGTGCCGGACCACCAGCGACCACGCGTCCGGCTCCTCGGTGGCGTAGTCGAACAGCACCCGGATCATCGCCCGGATCCCGCCGGCCGTGCCGTGCGCGGCGGGCACCGCCTCGTTCAGCCGCGCGGTCAGCTCGCCGACGATCGCCTCCGTCACCTCGGCGAACAGCTCCTCCTTGGACGCGAAGTGCTGGTACAGCAGCGCCTTGGACACCTGCGCCGCCGCGGCCACGTGCTCCATCTGCGTCAGGTGGTAGCCGCGCCGGCCGAACTCGGCGAGCGCCACCTGGAGCAGCTGCTCGCGCCGCCGGGCGTACGGCATCCGCCGCCGCACGCCCGGCCCGGCGCCCGCGGGTCCGGTGCCTTCCGGCTCCGTGCCCGCGGGCACCGTCGCGCGCGTTCCCGCGTCCCCCGTCCCGTCGGTCATTTTCCGAGGTACTTGCCCAGTTCGGCGCGCGCGACCGAGCGCACGTGGACCTCGTCCGGCCCGTCGGCGAGGCGCAGCGTGCGCAGGCCCGCCCACATGGCGGCGAGCGGGGTGTCGTCGGACACGCCGGCGCCGCCGTGCACCTGGATGGCCTTGTCGACGACGTCCAGCGCCACCCGCGGCGCGATCACCTTGATCGCCGCGACCTCGGACCGCGCGGCCTGCACGCCGTGCTTGTCGATCAGCCACGCGGTCTTCAGGGTGAGCAGCCGGGCCTGCTCGATCGCCATCCGCGACTCGGCGATCTGCTGGCGCACCACGCCCTGCTTGGCGAGCGGCCCGCCGAAGGCCACGCGGGACGCCGCGCGCTCGCACATCAGCTCCAGCGCCCGCTCGGCCATCCCGATCGCGCGCATGCAGTGGTGGATGCGGCCGGGCCCGAGGCGCGCCTGCGCGATCGCGAAGCCGCCGCCCTCCTCGCCGACGAGGTTCTCCACCGGGACGCGGACGTCGGTGAAGGTGATCTCGCAGTGGCCGTGCTGGTCCTGGTAGCCGAAGACGGGCAGGGGCCGGACGACCTCGACGCCCGGGGCGTCGATCGGCACCAGCACCATCGACTGCTGCCGGTACGGGTGGCCCTCCGGGTCGGTCTTGCCCATCACGATCATGATCTTGCAGCGCGGGTCCGCGGTGCCGCTGATCCACCACTTGCGGCCGTTGATCACGTAGTGGTCGCCGTCGCGCTCGATCCGGGTCGAGATGTTGGTGGCGTCCGAGCTCGCCACGTCCGGCTCCGTCATCGCGAACGCGCTGCGGATCTCCCCGTTGAGCAGCGGCGTCAGCCACTTCTCCTTCTGCTCGGGCGTGCCGAACAGGTGCAGGACCTCCATGTTGCCGGTGTCGGGCGCGGCGCAGTTGGTCGCCTCGGGCGCGAGGCTGGGGGAGCGGCCGGTGACCTCGGCGAGCGAGGCGTAGTCGGTGACGGTCAGGCCGTGTGCGGGGTCCTCGCTGTCGGGTAGGAAGAGGTTCCAGAGGTCGCGCTTGCGCGCCTCGACCTTGAGGTCCTCGACGACCTGCGGGACGTGGTGCTCGCGCCCCTGCTCGCGCAGTTCCGCCCGCTGGGCCGCGTACACCGGCTCCGCGGGGTAGACGTGGGAGTCCATGAATTCCTGGAGGCGGCCGAGGTGCTCCTGGGCCCGCTCGCTCAAACCGAAGTCCATTCCGCTAGAGTAACTGACGAGTCAGTTACTTGGGAGGGGAGTCCCCATGGCAGCCTTCGACGGCACCGGCAAGGTCGCGCTGATCACGGGCGGATCCAACGGAATCGGCGCGGCGGTCGCGCGCCGGCTGGCCCGCGAGGGCGCCCGGGTCGTGCTCGCCGACGTCGACGCCGAGGCCGGCGGCGCGCTCGCCAAGGAGCTGGACGGCGCGTTCGTCCGCTGCGACGTCCGCGAGCCCGCCGACAGCGAGGCCGCCGTCGCCGCCGCCGTCGAGCGCTTCGGCGGCCTGGACATCGCGTTCCTCAACGCCGGCATCGCCGGCGGCGGCGACCTCGGCGACGGCTTCGACCCGGCCGCCTACCGCCGCGCCATGGGCATCAACCTCGACGGCGTCGTCTACGGCGTGCACGCGGCGCTGCCCGCGATCCGCGCCCGCGGCGGCGGGAACATCATCGCGACCGCCAGCATGGCCGCGCTCACCGCGACCCCGTTCGACCCCGTCTACGGGGCCAACAAGGCCGCGGTCGTCGGCCTCGTCCGCGCGCTCGGCCCCACCTACGAGCCCGAGGGCATCCGGGTGAACGCGCTGTGCCCCTCGTTCGCCGACACCGCCATCCTCGGCGGGATGAAGGCGGAGCTGCAGGAGAGCGGCTTCCCCATCCTGGAGGTGAGCGACGTCGTCGAGGCGTTCATGCGGGTCCTCGAGGCCGACGGCGTGGGGCAGGCGTGGTACGTCGTCCCGGGCCGGCCGTCCGAGCCGTTCACGTTCCGCGGCGTCCCCGGCCCGCGCTGAGCCCCCTCACCGCACCGAACAGGAGAGTCATGCGCGCGATCCAGATCACCGAGTTCGGCGGCCCCGAGGTGCTGACCGTCACCGAACTGCCCGACCCGGTCGCCGGGCCCGGGCACCTGCTCGTCGACGTCTCCCGGGCCGGCATCAACTACGCCGACACCCACCAGGCCGAGAACAGCTACCTGTCGGAGTCGACGCTGCCGATGGTGCCGGGCGGCGAGGTCGTCGGCACCACCCCGGACGGCCGCCGCGTCGTCGCGCTCGTCGGCACCGGCGGGTACGCCGAGAAGGCCGTCGCGCCCGAGGCGCTGGCCTGGGACGTCCCGGACGGCGTCGACGACGTCACCGCGCTCGGGATGATCGTCCAGGGCGCGTCGGCGTGGGTGCTGCTGCGGCGCAGCGTGCACCTGGCGCCGGGGGAGTCGGTCGTCGTGCACGCCGCCGCCGGCGGGGTCGGCACCCTCGCCGTCCAGCTCGCCAAGGCCTGGGGCGCCGGGCGCGTCATCGCGACCGCCTCGTCCAAGGACAAGCGCGACCTCGCGCTGGAGCTCGGCGCGGACGTCGCGGTCGATGCGAACGAACCCGACCTGAAGGACGCGCTCATCGAGGCCAACGGGGGCCGCCGCGTCGACACCGTGCTGGAGATGACCGGCGGCACCGTCACCGACCAGAGCCTGAAGGCGCTCGCGCCGTTCGGCCGGCTCGCCTTCTACGGCATGGCCTCCCGCACCGAGCCGTCGCCGGTGCGGCCCGCCTCGCTGATGTCGCACAGCACCACCATCGCCGGCATGTGGCTGGCGCACGTCTTCCAGCTGCCCGGCGACGTCATGCGCGCCGCGCTCGACGAGCTGTTCGGCCTGGCCGCCTCCGGGCGGCTGCGCGTGGTCGGCGGCGGCGAGTACGGCCTGTCCGAGGTGCGCCGCGCCCACGAGGACCTGCGCGCCCGCCGCACCACCGGCAAGCTCGTCCTGGACCCGTCCCGCTGACCCCGGGCCGGGCGCCGCGCTAGCCGACCAGGCCGTTCTCGTAGGCGAACACGACCGCCTGGGTGCGGTCGCGCAGCGCCAGCTTGGTCAGCACGTGCCCGACGTGCGTCTTGATCGTCTGCTCGGCGAGCACCAGCTCGGCGGCGATCTCGGCGTTGGACAGGCCCCGCGCGATGAGCCGCAGCACGTCCATCTCGCGCGGGGTCAGCCCCGCCGTCGCCGACGGGCTCGGCCGCTGGTGGCGGCGCCGGCGCGCGAAGTCGCCGATCAGCCGCCGGGTGATCGACGGGGCGAGCAGCGCGTCGCCCGCCGCCACCACCCGCACCCCGGTCACGAGGTCGGCGGCCGACGCGTCCTTCAGCAGGAACCCGCTGGCCCCCGCGCCGAGCGCCTCGTAGACGTACTCGTCCAGGTCGAACGTGGTCAGCACCAGGACCTTCGGCCGCACGTCCGCGGGGTCGCCGGCGTCCTGCCCGGCGGGCGCGCCGATCAGCTCCGCGGTCGCGGCCAGGCCGTCCATCTCCGGCATCCGGATGTCCATCACCACGACGTCCGGGTCCAGCTCCCGTGCCATCCGCACGGCCTCGCGGCCGTTCCCCGCCTGCCCGATCACCTCGATCTCCGGATCGGAGGACAGCAGCGCCGCGAGCCCGTCGCGGATCATCACCTGGTCGTCGGCGATCAGCACCCGAATCGTCACGACGCCACCCTACGGGGAGATCAGTCGCCGTACGGCAGCTCGGCCGCGACCGTCCAGCCGCCCTGCCCGCGCGGGCCTGCCGACAGCGTGCCGCCGAGCATCGTGACGCGCTCGCGCATCCCGACCAGGCCGTGCCCGCCGCCCTGCGTCCCGTCCGGGACGCCGCGCGCGCCGTCGTCGTCGACCGTCACCGCGAGCGCCTCCGGCCCGTACTTGATCTCCACGTGGACGCGCGATCCCGGCGCGTACCGGGCGGCGTTGCTGAGCGACTCCTGGACGATCCGGTACGCCGACAGGTCCACCCCGGTGTCCAGCCGGCGCGGCATCCCGACGACGACGGTGGCGACCGACAGCCCGGAGTTGCGGGCCGCGGCGGCCAGCTCGTCGAGCCGGTCCAGGCCCGGGCTCGGGGCGCGCTCGGCGCCCTCGTCGTCCGAGCGCAGCAGCCCCACCACGCGGCGGGTCTCGGTGAGCGCCTCGCGGGCCGCGTCCCGCACCACCCCGAACGTCTCGCGGGCGGCGTCCGGCAGGTCGGGGATCTTGAACGGGGCGGCCTCGGCCTGCATCGCGATCACCGACATGTGGTGCGCGACGACGTCGTGCAGCTCGCGGGCGATGCGGGCGCGCTCCTCCAGCACCGCCTGCCGGGCCAGGTCCTGCCGGTGCTGCTCCTCGCGGCGGCGCAGCTCCTCCTCCGCCGACCGGCGGCCGCCGATCGCGTCGCCGAACGTCAGCACCAGCGCGGTGATCCCGGCGAGGATGACGCCGAACCAGCCCGGCATGCCGAACAGCACGGCGGGCAGCAGCACCCCCGCGACCGTCACCGCGCCGACGCCGACGGCCGTCTGGCGGTCGCAGCCGATCCCGGCGAAGAACAGGATGACCACCAGCGCGAGGATCGCGGTGACCGGCCACGGCATGAACCCGGCGCCGTGCCGGACGAACACGGTGACCAGCAGCCCGATGGCCGCGATGCGCCACGCGGCGAGCGGCCAGCGGGCGGCGAAGATCAACGGGGTGGCCATCAGCACCCCGAGCGGCCAGGCCGCGCCCGCGTCCACGTGGTACACCGCGATGGAGATCGCGATGGACCCGGCGGTGAAGCCGATCGTCATGGCGAGCAGCAGGACCAGGATCGGCGCGCGCAGCAGCAGCCGTCCCGGGAGCAGCGGGACGGCGGGGTCGTCGCGGCCCGGCACGACGGCGGAGGCGACCCCGGCGAGCAGCCGGGGCCGCCCGCCGGCGTCGGAGCGGTGCGGTTCGTTCATCTCGCCTGCGAGCCTAGAGCGCGCGGCGCCCCGCCCGCCTGCCTCCGGGGAGGGAGATCGGGCCGCCCCCGCTGGTATCACCGCTGCCCAGGGGCCGGACGCGCCTTCCAGCCTTTCCCGATTGACTTTATAGGGATTATGGCCCATCCTCGTTGCGTGACGATCTCCGCACCGCTGCACGAGCGCCTGCACGTCGATCTGCGCCGCCAGGCAAGCGCGCTGTGTCGCCGGACGTCCCGCTAGCGGACACCCGCCGGCGGACGCGTTCCCGCACGTCCCACCGCACAGCCCAGGAGAACGACGCATGACCGTCACCGCCACCGAGTCCGGCACGCCCGAAAACGGCGCGTCCCGCGCGGCCGGGACCGACGCGCCCGGAGCCGGCCGGCCCGCGCCCTCGGGCGGCCCGTTCGCGCCGCCGCGGCTCGCCGAACGGGCCCGCGCGCTGGCCGACAACCCGGAGGAATGGATCCACCGGGTCCGGCTCGACCCGCAGGGCCGCTGGTACGAGCGCGTCCACCAGGACGCCGACCACGAGATCTGGCTGATCAGCTGGCTGCCCGGCCAGTCCACCGGCTTCCACGACCACGGCGGCTCCGCCGGCGCCTTCGCCGTCGCCCTCGGCGCGCTCGAGGAGCACCGCGTCCGCGACCACCGCGCGGTCGGCGCCGGGCAGGTCCGCTCGTTCGGGCCCGACTACGTCCACGACGTCCGCAACACCTCGGACGCGCCCGCGGTGAGCGTCCACGTGTACGCGCCGCCCCTGTCGACGATGCGCCGCTACGACCTGGACGCGGACGGCGAGCTCGTCCGCCTCGCCGCGGAGTCCGCCGACGACTGGTGAGGCGCGGGCAAAGCTCCCGCATGAGGTCCTTTCTCCGGGGAAGATCCGGCTCCATGAGCACACCGGGCAGCGGAGCGAAGACCACGGCCGGCGACCAGCACGACGGCCCCTCCCACTCGGCCGCCACCGCCGCGCTGCTTACGGGGGCCGCCGCGCTCGGCGGGTTCCTGTTCGGCTACGACTCCTCGGTCATCAACGGCACCGTCGACGCCCTCAAGGACACCTTCCACCTGAGCGGCTTCGCCGTCGGCTTCGTGGTCTCGGCCGCGCTGCTCGGCTGCGCCGCGGGCGCCTGGTTCGCCGGCCCGCTCGGCGACCGGATCGGCCGGGTGAAGGTGATGCTGGCCGCGTCCGCGCTGTTCGTGATCAGCTCGCTCGGCTCGGCGCTCGCCTTCAGCGCCGCCGACCTGACCGCGTGGCGGCTGGTCGGCGGCCTCGCGATCGGCGCCGCGTCCGTCATCGCGCCCGCCTACATCGCCGAGATCGCGCCCGCCGAGCTGCGCGGCCGGCTCGGCTCGCTGCAGCAGATGGCGATCGTCCTCGGCATCTTCGCGGCGCTGGTCGTCGACTACGTCATCGCCCAGGTCTCCGAGGGCGGCGCGACCGGGACGTTCCCGTGGGGCGGCGGCGCCTGGCGCTGGATGTTCGCCAGCGCGGCCGTGCCCGCGGTGTTCTGGGGCGTCATCGCCACGACGATCCCCGAGTCGCCCCGCTACCTGGTGAAGAAGCACAAGATGACCGACGCGAAGCGGGTGCTCGCGCGGGTCATGGGCCGCGGCGACGTGGACGGCAAGGTCAGGGACATCGTCCGGTCGATCGCCGAGGACCGCGCCGTGCACCTGCGCGACCTGCGCGGCTCCCGGCTCGGGCTGCTGCCGATCGTGTGGGTCGGCATCCTGCTGTCGGTCTTCCAGCAGTTCGTCGGCATCAACGTGATCTTCTACTACTCGTCGTCGCTGTGGCAGGCGGTCGGCTTCTCCGAGAGCAACGCCATGCTCACCTCGGTGATCAACTCGGTGGTCAACGTGGCGTTCACGCTGGTCGCGATCGCGCTGGTGGACCGGGTCGGGCGGCGCCCGCTGCTGCTCGGCGGCGCGGCGGGCATGGCGCTGTCGCTCGGCACGCTGACGGCCTGCTTCTCGACCGCCCACGTCGCGGGCGGCAAGCCGGAGCTGAGCGGCGCCGCCGGGCCGGTCGCGCTCGTCGCCGCCAACGTCTTCGTCGCCGCGTTCGCCGCCACCTGGGGACCGGTCGTCTGGGTGATGCTCGGCGAGATGTTCAACAACTTCATCCGGGCGTCCGCGCTCGCCGTCGCCGCCGCCGCGCAGTGGCTCGCCAACTGGGTGGTCACGACGACGTTCCCCGGCATCTCCGGCTTCTCGCTCAGCCTCGCCTACGGCCTGTACACCGCGTTCTCCGTGCTGGCCTTCATCTTCGTGATCCGGGCCGTCCCGGAGACGAAGGGACGCGAGCTCGAGGACATGGACCGGCTCGAACGGCCGAGACGGGAGGTCCGCGCGTGAGCGCGGAAACCGCGGTGCGGGGGACGGCCCCCATCGGTTACCATGAGCCCATGCACGCCGTATCGCGCTCGTTCGAGACGACGACGCCGGGTCGCCCCCGGCGCCACGGCCGCATGCACTGACATCGCACGCTGTGAAGGCCCCGGGAGCGATCCCGGGGCCTTCACCGCTTTCCGGGGTCGTTCCGGGCCTCCCCGCAGGAGGAACAGGAGCAGTCCGATGGAGCCGGACGCGTCCGGGGCACCCCCCGAGTCGATAGCATCGGAACCCGTCGATCCCAACCCACCATCCCGAGGAGTACCCGTGTCCACCGTGTCTGAGCTGCGCATCACCCTCGACGGGAGCGAGCGGGCGGTGCCGGCGGGCACCACCGCGGGGCAGGCACTGGACGCCGACGGCCGCACCGTCATCGCCGCCCGGGTCAACGGCGAGCTGCGCGACCTGGCCGGCGAGCTGCACGACGGCGACGCCGTCGAGCCGGTCCAGATCGGCTCCGACGACGGCCGGGCCATCATGCGGCACTCCGCCGCGCACGTCATGGCGCAGGCCGTGCAGGAGCTGTTCCCCGAGGCCAAGCTCGGCATCGGCCCGCCGGTCGAGAACGGCTTCTACTACGACTTCGACGTCGCCGAGCCGTTCACCCCCGACGACCTCAAGCGCATCGAGAAGCGGATGCGCGACATCGTCAAGCAGGGCCAGCGGTTCGCCCGCCGCCCCGTCTCCGACGCCGACGCCCGCGCCGAGCTGGCCGCCGAGCCCTACAAGCTGGAGCTCATCGGCCTGAAGGGCGCCGGCCCCGTCGAGGACGCCGCGGACGGCGCGAACGTGGAGGTGGGCGGCGCCGAGCTGACCATCTACGACAACCTCGACGCCAAGTCCGGCGAGCTGCGCTGGAAGGACCTGTGCCGCGGCCCGCACCTGCCGTCCACCCGCGTCATCCCCGCGTTCAAGCTGATGCGGTCCGGCGGCGCGTACTGGCGCGGCAGCGAGAAGAACCCGCAGCTGCAGCGCATCTACGGCACCGCGTGGGAGTCCCGGGAGAAGCAGGACGAGTACCTGAGGTTCCTGGAGGAGGCCGAGAAGCGCGACCACCGCAAGCTCGGCGCCGAACTCGACCTGTTCTCCTTCCCGCCGGAGCTCGGCAGCGGGCTGCCCGTCTTCCATCCCAAGGGCGGGATCATCCGCAAGGAGATGGAGGACTACATGCGGCGGCGGCAGCAGGAGGCGGGCTACGAGTTCGTCAACACCCCGCACATCACCAAGTCGTCGCTGTTCGAGATCTCCGGCCACCTGCCCTACTACGGCGACGACATGTTCCCGCCGTTCGAGGTGGACGAGGTCGAGTACCGCGTCAAGCCGATGAACTGCCCGATGCACAACCTGATCTTCCGGGCGCGCGGCCGGTCGTACCGCGAGCTGCCGCTGCGGATGTGCGAGTTCGGGTCGGTGTACCGGTACGAGAAGTCGGGCGTGGTCCACGGCCTCACCCGCGTGCGCGGCATGACCCAGGACGACTCGCACATCTACACCACCAAGGAGCAGATGGGCGACGAGATCAAGTCGCTGCTGTCCTTCGTGCTGAGCGTCCTGCGCGACTTCGGGCTCCAGGAGTTCTACCTGGAGCTGTCCACTCGGGACGACTCCGACAAGTTCATCGGCGACGAGGCCGACTGGGCGGAGGCGACCGAGGCGCTGCGCCAGGCCGCCGAGGAGTCCGGCCTCGACCTGGTGGACGACCCGGGCGGCGCCGCGTTCTACGGCCCGAAGATCTCCGTGCAGGCCAGGGACGCGATCGGGCGGACCTGGCAGCTGTCGACCATCCAGCTGGACTTCAACCAGCCCAAGCGGTTCGGGCTGGAGTACCAGGCGGCCGACGGGAGCCGGCAGACCCCGGCGATGATCCACCGCGCGCTGTTCGGATCGGTCGAGCGGTTCATGGGCGTGCTGATCGAGCACTACGCGGGCGCGATGCCGCCGTGGCTGTCGCCGGTCCAGGCCGTCGGCATCCCGATCGGCGACGCGCACGTCCCGCACCTGGGCAAGGTGGCCGCGCGGCTGCGCGAGCGCGGGATCCGGGTGGAGGTCGACTCCTCCTCCGACCGGATGCAGAAGAAGATCCGCAACGCGCAGAAGCAGAAGATCCCCTACATGCTGCTCGCGGGCGACGACGACGTCGCGAAGGACGCGGTGTCGTTCCGGTACCGCAACGGCGAGCAGAAGAACGGCGTGCCGATCGACGAGGCCGTCGAGGAGATCGTCAAGGCCGTCGAGGCGCGCGTCCAGATCTGACCGCCCGCCCCGGGCCGCGCAGCCGGCCCGGGGCGTCGGCGGGACGTGGGGGATCCGCGGAGTTGGTAGCCTCGACGGTCACGTGCCACGGACCGGGGAGACGAGCGAGATGAAGTCCACGAGGCCGCGGCGGCGGGGGCCGCGGCGGCGGGGGCCGCGGCGGGCGCGCTCGGTCTGGGGCCGGATCGCCGGCTACGGCGGCGCCGCGCTGCTCGTGGCCGCCGCCGTCGTGGTGCTGCTGGTCCCACTGCTCGACAAGGACAAGGGCGGCGCCGACGCGGCGGGGACGACGAGCCCCGGCGCGTCGCCCACGGCCGGGCAGGGCGCCGTCCCCGGCGCGTCAGGGCAGCCGGTCACCCCGACCAATCCCGTGCCGCAGAACACCGGCGGCTCGCCCTACACGGGCGGCGGCCAGGGGGGCGGCCAGGGCGGCGGCATGCAGATCCCCGACCAGAACGGCGCCTCCGGTGCCGACTGGTGCCCGCAGGGGACCGCGTTCTACCGCGCCGCCGGCGCGAGCACCGACGTCACCATCACCGTGTCGTCCAGCGGCGCGATCCGCGCCGAGCTGTCGATCAAGGGGCACGCGCCGCAGGCGCAGCAGACGACCGTGTCGGGCGGCAGGCCGCACACGTTCCGGTTCAAGAACGTCTCCGCGCGGCTGGTGCGGCGGGTGAAGGTGACGACCGTGTCGGTCGGCGTGGCGATGCAGACCTGCTACGCGCGGCCCGCCTGACCGGCGCCCGGCGCGCCGGAGCCCGGCCCCGGCGACCGGCGGACGTCCTCGACCGTCACGTTGACCGCGGTGACCCGCGCGCCCAGCATCAGCCCGGTCATCCGCGCCACGCCCGCCTGCACCGCCGCCGCCACGTCCATGATGACGTGGCCGTACTCGACGGCGATGCCGACGTCGACCGTCACCGCCTCGCCCGCGGGCCGGACCCGCACCCCCGAGCCGAGCGCGCAGACCCCGCCGACCTCGAGCGCGGCGAGCACGGCGACCTTCTCGGCCACCTCGTCGCCGACCGTGATCCGCCCCTCCACCGGCGGCGCCGCGCCGGCCGGCGCGGCGTGGGCGGCCCCGGCCGGGACGGCGGCCAGGGGGGCCGCGGGCGGCGCGGGCAGCGGCGCGCCCGGC
>NZ_WBMS02000054.1 GCF_008923205.2 Actinomadura physcomitrii
GGGGCGGGCCGCCGCGGCACCGGCCGGGCCGGCCCGCCCGCACGTCTCCCGGCCGGGCGCGCGCCCGGGCGGTGCGTCGCCGACGCGGCGCCGCCCGCCGCGCGCGCCGCGGCCGCGTACCCGAGGCAGGAGGAGGGGCACTCGTGCCTGACCAGGTGCCGGCCGTGCGGCTGACATCGATCACCAAGCGGTTCCCCGGCGTCGTCGCCAACCGCGACATCAACCTGAGCATCGAGCCCGGCGAGGTGCACGCGCTCTGCGGCGAGAACGGCGCCGGCAAGTCCACGCTGATGAAGATCCTCTACGGCATGCAGCGGCCGGACGAGGGCACCATCGAGATCAGCGGGGAGCAGGTGTCGTTCCGCACCCCCGCCGACGCGATCGCCCGCGGCATCGGGATGGTCCACCAGCACTTCAAGCTGGCCGACAACCTGACCGTGCTGGAGAACGTCATCCTCGGCGCCGAACCGCGCGCCAAGGGGTGGCTGCGCGGCCGCATCGACTTCGCCGCCGCCCGCGCCCGCATCCAGGAGATGTCGAAGGCGTACGGGCTGCGCGTCGACCCCGACGTCCTCGTCGAGACCCTCGGCGTCGGCGAGCGGCAGCGCGTCGAGATCCTCAAGGTGCTCTACCGCGGCGCCCGCGTGCTGATCCTGGACGAGCCCACCGCCGTGCTCGTCCCGCAGGAGGTCGAGGAGCTGTTCGGCAACCTGCGGGAGCTGCGCGCCGAGGGCCTGACCGTGCTGTTCATCTCCCACAAGCTGGACGAGGTGCTGTCGGTCGCCGACACCATCTCGGTGATCCGCCGCGGCACCACCGTCGCGACGCGGCTCGACCCGTCGCAGGTCACCTCGCGGCGGCTCGCCGAGCTGATGGTCGGCTCGCAGCTTCCCACCCCGGAGCTGCGCGACTCGACCGTCACCGAGGACGTCCAGCTGGAGGTCGGCGGGCTGACGGTCCTCACCCCGCAGGGCCGTCCCGTCGTCGACGACGTGTCGCTGCGGATCCGCCGCGGCGAGATCGTCGGGCTGGCCGGCGTCGAGGGCAACGGGCAGAGCGAACTGATCGAAGCGATCATGGGCCTGCGCTCGGCGGACGCCGGGACGATCGTCTTCGGCGGCGAGGACATCGCGCACTGGCCGACGCGGCGGCGCCGCGAGGCCGGCATCGCCTACATCCCCGAGGACCGGCACCGGCACGGGCTCGTCCTCGAGGCGTCGCTCTGGGAGAACCGGGTGCTCGGCCACCAGACGCAGCGCCCGAACGTGCGCGGCCCCTGGGTGGACCGGCGCGGCGCCCGCCGCGACACCACCCGGATCGTCCGCGAGTACGACGTCCGGACGCCGGGCATCGACGTGCCCGCCGCCGCCCTGTCGGGCGGCAACCAGCAGAAGCTGATCGTCGGGCGGGAGATGTCCGGCGAGCCGCACCTGCTGATCGCCGCGCATCCGACCCGCGGCATCGACGTCGGCGCCCAGGCCGCCATCTGGGACTACCTGCGGCAGGCCCGCGCCGACGGGCTCGCCGTGCTGCTGATCAGCGCAGACCTTGAGGAACTCATCGGAATGTCCGACACCCTGCACGTGATCCTGCGGGGCCGGCTGGTCGCGGAGGTCGATCCGCGGACGGTCACCCCGGAGGAGCTCGGCTCCGCCATGACCGGCGCCGGAGACCCCGCATGACCGGCCCGACCGGCCCGACCGAGACCCCCGACGAGCCCGACCGCCGGGACGGCCCGTCCGACCCCGCCGAGCCTGAGGCCGCGGAGGCCGGCGGTTCTGCCGGGGCACCCGAGGTGCCCCGCCCAGCCGACCCGGACCCCTCAGAGAGCGGCGTCGCCCGAAAGGGCGGGGCCTCCGAGGGCGGGGCGCCGGTTCAGGCGGGGGCCGAGGCGGTGCCTTCGTGGAAGGCGATCCTGCGCGGGCTCGGGCCGACCGGGCTCGGGCTGAAGATCGGCGCGCCGATCCTGGCGCTGCTGATCTCGCTCGGCATCACGATGATCCTGCTCCGGCTGACCGGCGCCGACCCCGTCAGCTCCGTGCAGAGCATGGTCGACTACGGCACGCAGCAGCACTCCATCGTCGACATCATCAACCGCGCCACCCGGTACTACCTGTCGGCGGTCGCGGTCGCGATCGGCTTCCGGATGGCGCTGCTGAACATCGGCGTGGACGGCCAGTACCGGCTGGCGGCGTTCCTCGCGGCCGCGCTCGGCGGCGCGATCTCGCTGCCGGCGCCGTTCGGGCAGATCCTGGTGATCGTCGCGGCGGTGCTGGTCGGCGGGCTGTGGGCGGCGATCGCGGGCGTGCTGAAGGTGACCCGCGGGGTCAGCGAGGTGCTGTCCACGATCATGCTGAACGCGATCGCCACCGGCGTGATCGCCTACCTGCTGAACGACAAGCGGCTCGCCGAGCCGCGGCCGAACAGCAACGACGTCGCGACCGCGACGATCCCGCACTCGGGACGGGTCGGGCCGCTGAACGGCTTCCTGTCGGCGATCGGCATCGACCTCCCCGGCGCGGTGTACGGGCTGCTGCCGCTGGCGATCGTGGTCGGCATCGTGTTCTGGATCGTGATCAACTACACCCGGTTCGGGTTCGACCTGAAGATCTCCGGGCTGTCCCCGTCCGCGGCGCAGGCCAGCGGGGTCAGCGCCAAGCGGATGATCGTGATCACGATGGTGGCGTCCGGTGCGGTCGCCGGGCTGATCGGCATCCCGGGGCTGCTCGGCGAGTCCTACGACTACTCACTGAACTTCCCGGCGGGCCTCGGCTTCACCGGTATCACCGTCGCGCTGCTCGGCCGCAACCATCCGGCGGGGATCGCGCTCGCGTCACTGCTGTTCGCCTTCCTGGACCAGACCTCCGACATCCTCCAGGAGGTCGAGGTGCCGAAGGAGATCGTCGGGGTGATGCAGGGCGTGGTCGTGCTGACCGTCGTCATCGTCTACGAGCTCGTCCGGCGCTGGGAGATCCGGTTGCAGCAGCGGTCCGTCGCCGCGGAGCTGGCCACCGGCCATGACCTGGCCCGCGAGGCCGCTGGGAGCACCTCATGACCGCGACCGAGACCGTCGCGCCGGCGAAGGCCGGGAACGGCAAGTTCCGGCTGCGCTGGCCGCACCACCTGCTGATCGCGGCGGGGCTGCTCGTGCTGCTGTCGCTCGTCCGGATGGTCGACGGCGCGGACGACGTCACCTCCAGCGGGACGGTCAGCGCGGCGCTGCGGCTGGCCGTGCCGATCTTCCTCGCCGGGCTCGGCGGGCTGTGGGCGGAACGCTCCGGCGTGATCAACATCGGGCTCGAGGGCATGATGATCCTCGGGACATGGACCGGGGCGTGGGCCGGCTACCAGTGGGGTCCCTGGATCGGTGTGCTGTTCGGCGTCCTCGGCGGGGCGCTCGGCGGGCTGCTGCACGCCATCGCGACCGTCACGTTCGGCGTCGACCACATCGTGTCCGGTGTCGCGATCAACATCCTCGGGCTGGGCCTCACCCAGTTCCTGGCCGGGCTGATCTTCAACTCCGGGCATGCGAAGGACCTCGGCGGCGGGCCCCGGCAGTCGCCGCCGATCGACCCGATCAAGACGCTGACGCTGCCGGTGCTGTCCGGCGGCAAGATCGGCGGCTGGGAGAGCCCCGACTGGCTGGGGTCGCTGGAGAAGCACCACTGGTTCCTGGTGTCGGACATCGCGGGCATCCTTCGCGGGGTGACGAACGGGCTGTCCTTGCTCACTCTGGTCTGCCTGCTGCTGATCCCGCTGACTTTCCTGATCCTGTGGAAAACTCCGTTCGGGCTGCGGATCCGGTCGTGCGGAGAGGACCCGTACGCGGCGGAATCGCTCGGCGTGCACGTTTATCGGATGAAGTACGCGGCCGTCATCATCTCGGGCGGATTCTCCGGGCTCGCGGGCGCCTTCCTCGTCACCGTCGCCGCGTCGCTCTACCAGGACGGCCAGACCGGCGGACGCGGTTACATCGGCCTCGCGTCCATGATCTTCGGGAACTGGCGGCCGGGCGGGCTCGCCGCCGGGTCGCTGCTGTTCGGCTACACCGACGCGATGAACGTGCGCGGCGGCGGCCAGTCCGTGCACGCGCTGCTGCTGTTCGTCACGATCCTGCTCGTCGGCGTCGCCGTCTGGCAGGGCGTGCGCGCCAACCGGCTCCGCTCGCAGGTCATGACGGACCTCGGACGGCGCGAGGTGCGCGGCGCCTACCTCGGCGCGGTGCTGTCGCTGGTCGCGGCGGCGGGGCTGCTCGTCTGGTTCCTGCTCAGCGAGGCCGTCCCCGGCGAGCTCGTGTCGTTCAGCCCGCACCTGACGACGCTGCTCGTGCTCGCGCTCGCCAGCCAGCGGCTGCGGATGCCCGCCGCCGACGGGCTGCGGTACCGGCGCGGCGAGGCCCGCTGACGCGGACCTGGCCCTCGGCGTGGGAGATCATGGACGTATGAGCGATATCGACTGGCCCGCGCTGCGCAGCGCGGCGCGAGAGGCCATGGAGCGCGCTTACGTGCCCTACTCGGGGTTCCCGGTGGGCGCGGCGGCGCTGGTGGACGACGGACGCGTCATCACCGGCTGCAACGTCGAGAACGCCTCGTACGGGGTGGGGTTGTGCGCCGAATGCTCCCTGGTGTCGGCTCTGTACGGGCCCGGCAAGGCGGGGCGGCCCCGGCTCGTCGCCGGGGCGGGCGGCGACCGGCACGGCGACCCGCTGATGCCGTGCGGGCGCTGCCGGCAGCTTCTGTGGGAGCACGGCGGCGCCCCGATGCTGCTGGAGACCGTCCGCGGCATCCTTCCCATGTCGGACGTGCTGCCCGACGCGTTCGGGCCTGACGACCTCGTCTCCCGCGCCTGACCCGGTCGATTCGGGTTCGTCCCGGCGCCGCGCGGCCCCGGCCGACCTGGAGCTCGATCCGGTTTGATCGGCTCGCCTGGGGGGCGATTCAGGCTGGCCCGGGTCTGACTGATCCGATGTTCCGAACTGAGAGGACACTGTGGACGCCATCGACGTCATCCGCAGCAAGCGCGACGGCGGAACGCTCACCGCCGACCAGATCGACTGGGCGGTGGACGCCTACACGCGCGGCGCGATCGCCGAGGAGCAGATGGCCTCGCTCGCGATGGCGATCCTGCTCAACGGCATGACGCGGGCCGAGGTCGCCCGCTGGACCGAGGCGATGATCCGGTCCGGCGAGCGGATGGACTGGTCCGCGCTGGACCGTCCCACCACCGACAAGCACTCCACCGGAGGCGTCGGAGACAAGATCACGCTGCCGCTCGCGCCGGTGGTCGCGGCGTGCGGCGCGGCCGTCCCGCAGCTGTCCGGGCGGGGCCTCGGCCACACCGGCGGCACCCTCGACAAGCTGGAGTCCATCCCCGGCTGGCGCGCGTCGCTCTCGAACGCCGAGATGCTGGACGTGCTGCGCTCCACCGGTGCCGTGATCTGCGCCGCCGGCAGCGGGCTCGCCCCCGCCGACCGCAAGCTGTACGCGCTGCGGGACGTCACCGGTACCGTCGAGTCGATCCCGCTGATCGCGTCCTCGATCATGTCCAAGAAGATCGCCGAGGGGACCGGGGCGCTGGTCCTGGACGTCAAGGTCGGCTCCGGCGCGTTCATGAAGACGCCGGAGACGGCCCGCGAGCTCGCCGAGACCATGGTCGCCATCGGCACCGACCACGGCCTGCGGACGGTCGCGCTGCTCACCGCCATGGACCGTCCGCTCGGCAACGCGGTCGGGAACGCGGTCGAGGTGGCGGAGTCGGTCGAGGTGCTGGCCGGGGGCGGGCCGTCCGACGTGGTGGAGCTGACGCTGACGCTGGCGCGGGAGATGCTGGCCGCGGCGGGCGTGTCGGGGAAGGACCCGGCGGACGCGCTGCGGGACGGGTCCGCGATGGACGTCTGGCGGCGGATGATCAGCGCCCAGGGCGGGGACCCGGACGCGGCGCTGCCGTCCGCGCGCGAGAACCACGTCGTGGTGGCGCCGTCGTCCGGTGTGCTGACGCGCTTGGACGCTTACGGGGTCGGTGTCGCCGCGTGGCGACTCGGCGCGGGGCGCGCGCGCAAGGAGGACCCGGTGTCGTTCGCCGCCGGCGTCACGTGCCACGCCAAGCCCGGCGAGCGCGTCACGGCGGGGCAGCCGCTGCTGACCCTGCACGCTGATGACGAGTCCCGGTTCGCGCGCGCTCTGGAGTCGCTGGACGGCGCGTACTCGATCGAGGAGGGCGGCACGCCCGACCTGCATCCTCTCGTTATCGACCGCATCTCCTGAGCGTGGTGGCCACGCGGGTGCTTTCTCTGTGACGTGAGTGCCGTGCTTTGTTCGGCCGTGCTCTGTTCGGCCGTGCTCTGTTCGGCCGTGCTCTGTTCGGCCGTGCTCTGTTCGGCCGTGCTCTGTTCGGCCGTGCTCTGTTCGGCCGTGCTCTGTTCGGTCCTGGCGGTCCTGGCGGTGTCCGGGGGCTGATCGCTCCGAACTAGGCATTGACAAGATGCTGTTCCGGCGGGAAGCTGGACGCGTATCTAGACAGTGACAAGTTCTCGTGGGTGGGAGATGGCCATGAGCCATGAGTTGAGCGCCGTCCGGCAGATGTGGCAGCTTCTGGAGCCCGTCCATGCCGTCCTGTACTACGCGCCCGAGGCCTCCGAACAGGCCGCGGCCTTGGGATATGCCATCGACGAGCGGTGGCCGAGCTACTTCCCCTACCGTGCCGCACCGCTTGGGGCGGTGGACGCGGCGACGGTGAGCGAGCTGTTCTACAGCTTCAACCCGGAGATGGTGGAGCGCTACATGGCCCCGGCCTGGCGGACGGCGACGCCTGAGCAGGTGCTGGCCGCGCGCCGCACCGCCATGGACGGGGTGTTGCGCCGGATCCTGGGGGACCGGATCTCCTCGCCGGAACTGGAGCAAGCCGCCCGGACGGTGCGCCGAGTGGCCGAGGCCGCGGACGTGACGGACCGTCCGATGGCCGCCGCCAACGCCGCGCTGCCCTGGCCGGACGAGCCGCACATGGTGCTCTGGCAGGCCGCCACCATCCTGCGCGAGCATCGGGGAGACGGGCACATCGCGGCGCTGCGGGCCCACGACATCGGCCCCATCGAGGCGCTCGTCACGCATGCCGCGGTGGGGGCCGCTCCAGTGGACGTGTTCGCCAGCCGGCAATGGACCGACGAGCAGTGGAACGCCGCCCGGGGTCGTCTCGCCGCGCGTGGTCTGGTGGACGACGGAGACGGGCCGTCCGGCGTGTCCGGCGCGTCCGGCGTGTCCGGCTCAACCGGGGAGGGGGTGAGGGAGGGCGTTGGTGATGTGCGTGCGACGGAGAAGGGAGTTCTTGTTCGCGCTGCGGTCGAGAAGCGGACCGACGAACTGGCCGCTGGTCCGTGGGAGTTGCTTACCGCCGATGAGGTGAAGGAGTTGGCGGATGTGCTGATGCCCATCGTTCTCGACATCGTCGGCACCGGGCTCCTGCCAATGCAGAGCACTCTTGGAATCGGCATGAGTTACGATTATGAGCGCGACTTTGATTCTGTTGCTCTTGGTGTTCGTTAGATAAAGGGTGTCGGCATCGGTGTTGCCTCCATAGGGCGAAGAGGCGGTGGGGGCGGCGCTGGCGTACGGGGCCGCCCCTCCAAAGTCAAGGGCGCCTTCGGCGTCGCTTCGCGATGGACTTCGTCCACCCTGGACTTTGGAGCCTCTGCGGCCCCTAGGCAGGTGATAGGGGCAGGCTCCGCCTGCCCCGCCCTGGGTCGCGCCGCCCCCACCGTCCACCCACGTAAGCAACGAAGACAACCAACGGCCAAGTGAATTTCTTTGTGCCTTTAAAAAAAAGCGACCCGATCGACCGGGCCCACCCCTGAGGCAACAAAATACTTACCCTCGATGCCGCTTTCCGCTCACAAATGTCGGTCACATCGGGTAGTATTCAGGTATGCATTCAGTGACGGTCGATCTTGAGGCCGCGTCCACCATGCAATTGGTGAACGCGCTCTCTGCCATCGCCACTGAACTCGCTACTCGAGAGGCGCCCGAATCAGCCGCTGCCTGCCTGGAGTTGACCGAGGCTCTCGCCGCCGCGTCCGATCTGCAGGAAAGCGTCCTGGCCGGATTCATCGGGCGGGTGGATGCCGCCGGAGAGCAGGCCCGGTGGGGGTATCCCTCCACCCGGGCGTGGCTGCGGTCCCGGCTGGGGATGCGGGAGAGCCGCGCCAAGGAGCGCCTCACTCTCGCCCGGCAGCGGCATCGGGTGCCCCAGGTCTCCGTCCGGCTGGCTTCCGGCGATCTGTCCTTCGGATACGCCACGACCATCACCGACGCCGTTGCCCGGCTGGACGACCACGATTGCGCGGAGGCCGAGGAAATCCTCCTCGGCTTCGTCGACCAGGGCTTCTCCGCCGGGAAGGTCGCCGCGTTCGGCCACCGGATCCGCGATGTGATCGCTGAACGCGACGGCACCGAGGACGCCCCGGATGAGGACAGCAAGCGGGGTTATGCCAGGTCGTGGTTGACCACGACGCGGTCGCTGGACGGCGGCCGTTATGTGAAGGGGTGGCTGAACCCCGAGGACGCCGCGATCTGGGACGGGACTTTGGCGCCGTTGGCCAAGCCGGCGGGGCCCGATGACCGCCGGGACGTGGCGGAGCGGACGGCGGCGGCGCTGTCGAGTGTGCTGTCGGGCGGGCATAAGGCGTCGAAGGTCACCGTGATCTGCGACTTGGAGACGCTGGCCGGTGGTAACGCCCCGGCCCGCCTCACTGATGGGACGCCGATTCCTGCCGCTCAGGCCCGCCGCATCGCCCTCGCGGCGGGTGTCTCGCCGTTGCTGCTGGGGCGAGGGAACACACCGCTGTACCTCGGCTACCGGGAACGGTTCGCCAGCGCAGCACAGCGGCAGGTGCTGGAAACCCTGTACCCGTCGTGTGTGGTGCGGGGGTGTGAGATTCCGGGGACGTTGTGCGAGGTCGACCACGTTCGCGGGTGGGCACTCGGCAGCCCGACCGATATCGATCAGCTCGCTCTGACTTGTGGATGGCACAACCGGTTCAAGCACGCCAGCCCCGACCAGATCCAGATTGGCAAGGATCCGGACGGGCGGTACGTCTACCGGCTTCTGCCGCCTAGAGACGCGGTCGTTCCTCGGGCCGCCGGTCCGCCACCTGGCATCGATTGGGCAGCCTGATGGCACCAGGCCGCGCACCCTCGAGTCACGGGGCGCGGCCTGGAGGCGCGGGTGTCGGAAGGGATGTTTACGGTGGGCTGCATCAATGGCCTGGGTGGGTGATCTGGTTGGACGCACGCGACAGGTTGGCGGCGCGGGTTCGGGAGGCGCTGGAACGCAGTTGCCCCGGTTCGCGGACGGCGAGCAGCTGCTACGTGCACGTGGGGGATGCCGATGCCCTGTATCGCGCGTGGTCAGAGGTGGGTGTTCCCGCCGATCCGGCGACGGGGAGCCGCCTGGTTCCGCCGGTGGACACCGATTACAGGATGCGCGAGTTCGCCCTCGTCGACCGCAGCGGCAACCTGGTCCGCGTCGGCAGTCCCGTCGGCTGAGGCTTTCGCTGCCCGGAAGGGGGGTGTTGACCCTGGTCAGGGGTGGTGGAAACGTGGATTGTGACGACAAGGGGGGATCGTCATGATGGAGATCAAGAGCATTGAGAAGCCGGACGAGCGGCGCGACTTCCCCAGGGGGCACCTGGAGGTCGTGAACATGTCCGGGCTGGTGTTCGGCAAGGCGACGTTCGAGCCGGGGTGGCGCTGGTCGGAGTCCGTCCGTGACATCGCGGGCACCGAGCTCTGCGAGGTGCACCACAACGGGTACGTCGTCGACGGGCGCATGCGGATACGGATGAAGGACGGCGCCGAGCAGGAAGTCGGGCCCGGCGACGTGTTCGTGGTGGCGCCCGGCCATGACGCGTGGGTCGTCGGGGACGAGCCGTGCATCGCGCTGGACTTCTCCGGGAACATCGGCGGCTACGCGAAGGCCGACTGAGCGGCCTCGGGTGTCGGCAAGAGTTGCCGAGGTTCGCGGGGTGCCGCGGGCAGTAGATTCTAGAGATGGACGATCGGCCGACTCTTGACGACATCCGGCGGGCACCGAAGGTGCTTTTGCACGACCACCTCGACGGTGGCGTCAGGCCCGCGACCGTCGTGGACCTGGCGCGGGACGCCGGGTACGGGGCGCTTCCCAGCACTGACCCGGAGAACCTGCGGGCGTGGTTCGAGGAGGCGTCCAACTCCGGGTCGCTGGAGCGGTACCTGGAGACGTTCTCGCACACCGTCGGGGTGATGCAGTCCGTCGAGGCGCTGACGCGGGTCGCGTACGAGTGCGGCGAGGACTTGGCGGCGGACGGGGTGGTGTACGCGGAGGTCCGGTACGCACCTGAGCAGCATCTGAGCGCCGGCCTGACGTTGGAGCAGGTCGTCGAGGCGGTGCTGGACGGGTTCGCGAAGGCGCGGCGGGACTTCGGGATCCGGGTCGGGACGCTGGTGACGGCGATGCGGCACCAGGCGCGGTCGATGGAGATCGCGGAGCTGGCCGTCCGGTACCGGGACCTCGGGGTGGTCGGGTTCGACATCGCGGGGGCGGAGGCGGGGTACCCGCCGACCCGGCATCTGGACGCGTTCGAGTACCTGCAGCGGGAGAACGCGCACTTCACCATCCACGCGGGGGAGGGGTTCGGGCTGCCGTCGATCTGGCAGGCGATCCAGTGGTGCGGCGCGGACCGGCTCGGGCACGGGGTGCGGATCATCGACGACATCGAGGTGGACGGGGACGAGGCACGGCTCGGGCGGCTCGCGGGATACGTGCGGGACAAGCGGATCCCGCTGGAGATGTGCCCGACGTCGAACATCCAGACGGGGGCGGCGAAGTCGATCGAGGAGCATCCGATCGGGCTGCTGCGGCGGCTGAGCTTCCGGGTGACGGTGAACACCGACAACCGGCTGATGAGCGGGACGTCGCTGTCGCGGGAGTTCGCGAAGCTGCGGGACGCGTTCGGGTACGGGTGGGACGACCTGCAGTGGTTCACGGTGAACGCGATGAAGTCGGCGTTCGTGCCGTTCAACGAGCGGCTGGAACTGATCAACGGGGTGATCAAGCCCGGATTCGCGCAGCTCAAGTGGAGCGGCGCGCGGCCCCTGGCATGATCGGGGCATGACCATTCGCTCCACCGGCGGACGCATCGCCGCGTACGTCTGGCTGGTGTTCGCCGCGCTGAACATCATCGACCTGGTGTTCGGCGTCACCGGCGACGCCACGTACTCGCTGACCGCCTTCACGATCGCGGTGCTGCTGCTGCTCGGCTGCGGCATCGCGTACACGGTCGGGCTGCGCCCGGCGATCATCGGGGACGAGGACGCGGTGACCGTCCGGAACCCGCTGCGGGAGACGCGGGCGCCGTGGCCGGCGGTCCGGGAGATCGTGGGGACGAGCGCGCTGACCGTGCGGTTCGACGGGCCGGACGGGCGGGAGCTGCAGACGCGGGCGTGGGTGCACCAGACGTCGCCGCGGGCGCAGGCGAAGGCGGAGGAGCGCGCGCGCCGGTCGCAGGACCCCGCGGCGGCGGCGCTGCGGGACCGGACTCCGGCGGCGTACGCGGCGCAGCGGCTGAACGAGATCCGGGACCGGCAGCGGACGAAGGCGAAGTCGGGGGCGCCGGACCGGGCCGCGGAGGCGAAGGCGGAGAAGGCCGCCGCGACCGGGACCGTCAGCTGGTCGATCCCGGCGGTGGCGTCCCTGGGGGCGCCCGCGGTGGTGCTGGTGGGGCTGCTGATCGCGGGCGCGGTGACGTGACGGCGGTCAGGTGAGGGCGAGCGCGGCGGCGACGTCCTTGCGGAGGGCGTCGAGGTCCGCCGCTGCGCGCTCGCGGGCCGCGGCGACGTCGCCGGACACCGGCTGGACGACCTCCAGGTAGCACTTCAGCTTCGGCTCGGTGCCGGACGGGCGGACGACGACGCGGGCGCCGCCGAGGCGGAACCGCAGGCCGTCGGTGGGCGGCAGGCCGTCCACGCCGGCCGACAGGTCCTCGAACGCCTCGACGGCGCGTCCGCCCAGCTCGGCGGGCGGGTCCGCGCGCAGCCGCGCCATCGCGCCGGCGATCAGCGACAGGTCGTCGACCCGCACCGACAGCTGGGACGTGGCGTGCAGCCCGTACCGGCGGGCCTGGTCGTCCAGCAGGTCGAGGAGGGTGCGGCCGGCGCGGCGCGCCTCGGCGGCGAGCGCGGCGACGGCGAGGGCCGCGCCGATGCCGTCCTTGTCGTTCACCGGGACGCCCCGGTCGTCGCCGACGCTGTAGCCGAGCGCCTCCTCGTAGCCGAACACGAGCCGGTCGCCCGGCCCGCCCGCCTTCATGATCCACTTGAAGCCGGTGAGGGACTCGGCCGACCGGACCCCGTGCCCGCGCGCGATCGACGCCAGCAGCGACGACGACACGATCGTGGTCGCGACGAGGCGGTCGTCCCCGCAGGTGTGCCGCAGGACGTGCTCGGCGAGCAGGCCGCCGACCTCGTCGCCGGTCAGCGCCCGCCAGCCGTCCGGACCGGGGACGGCGACCGCGCACCGGTCCGCGTCCGGGTCGTTGGCGATCACCAGGTCGGCGTTCCGGTCGCGGGCGAGCGCGAGGGCCAGATCGAGCGCGCCCGGCTCCTCCGGGTTCGGGAACGCGACGGTCGGGAAGTCGGGGTCGGGCTCCGCCTGCTCGGGCACGACGACCGGCGCCGCGAACCCGGCCCGCTCGAACGCCGCGAGGAGGACGTCGCGTCCGACACCGTGCATCGGCGTGTAGACGATCGAGACGTCGCGGTCGTCGCCGAGGCGCAGGTGCGACACGGCGTCCAGGTAGAGGCGGGTGTCGTGGTGGACGGTCCACTCCGAACCGAGCGGCAGCTCGTCCACCCGGCCGACCGCGTCGATCGCGGCGGAGATCTCCGCGTCCCGCGGCGGGACGATCTGCGCGCCGTCCGCCCAGTACACCTTGTAGCCGTTGTCGCGCGGCGGGTTGTGGCTGGCCGTCACCATGACGCCCGCGACGACGTCGTCGAACGACCGCGTGAAATGGGCCAGGACCGGCGTCGGGACCGGGTCGGCGAACACCTCGGCGCGCAGCCCCGCGCCGGTCAGGACCGCCGCCGTGTCCTGCGCGAACCGCCGGGACCCGTGCCGCGCGTCGAACCCGACGACCACCCGGCCGCCGGCCGGCAGGCACGCGGCGAGGCCCGCCGCCGCCCGCATCACCGTCACCCGGTTCATCCGGTTCGGGCCGGCGCCCAGCTCGCCGCGCAGCCCCGCCGTCCCGAACTCCAGCCGGGACCCGAACCGGTCCGCGAGGGCCCGGTCGTCGCCCGCGTCCAGGATCGCGCGCAGCTCCGCGCGAGTCCGCGGGTCCGGGTCCTGGTCCAGCCACTCCTCGGCGTACCCGCGAAGATCGCTCATGCTCACAGCTTCGTCAGGACGGTGCCGAGCAGCTCGCCCATCCGGCCCGCCGCCGCGCGGCCCGCCGCCAGCACCTCCTCGTGATCGAGGGGATCCCCGGACAGGCCCGCCGCGATGTTGGTGACCAGCGAGATCCCCAGCACGTCCGCGCCGCCCTGCCGGGCCGCGATCGTCTCCAGCACCGTCGACATCCCGACCATGTCGGCGCCCATCGTCCGCAGCATCCGGATCTCCGCCGGCGTCTCGTACGTCGGGCCCCGCAACGCCGCGTAGACGCCCTCCGACAGCGTCGGGTCGACCTCCTTCGCCAGCGCCCGCAGCCGCGCCGAGTACGCCTCCGTCATGTCCAGGAACGCCGGCCCGGTCAGCGGGTTCGCGCCCGACAGGTTCAGGTGGTCGCCGATCAGCACCGGGTCGCCGACCCGCTGGTGCTCGGGCCGCAGCCCGCCCGCCGCGTTCGTCAGCACGACCGTGCCGGCCCCCGCCGCCACGGCCGTCCGGACGCCGTGCACCACCGCGTCCACGCCGCGCCCCTCGTACAGGTGCGTCCGGCCGAGGAACACCAGCGCCCGGTGCCCGCCGACCTCCACGATCCGCACCGTGCCCGCGTGGCCCTCGACGGCGGGCGGCGCGAACCCGGGCAGCAGCGTGACCGGCAGTTCGTCGTCCGGCGCGCCGAGCGCGTCGGCCGCCGGGACCCAGCCCGACCCCATCACCAGGGCCACGTCGAAGGAGTCGATGGAGGTGCGCGCCCGCAGCTCGTCGGCCGCGGCGCGCGCCAGGTCAAAAGCATCGTTGCTCACATCGCCGACACTACCGCCGACCTCACGACGGGCGATCCTCGCTTCGCTGCGGTCGCCCGTTGTGGGGCATCGGCTCACGCGCGGGGTGCTTGCCGCTTGGGCGGGTGCGTTAGTCGCCCAGGGACTTGCAGGGGCGGGTGCGCAGGTCCTTGACGTAGTCGTCGGGCGCACCGGCCGCCTCGGCGGCGTCGGCGAGGATGCCGAGGTAGTGCGCGGACGGCAGGCCGCCCTCGTAGTCGTCCAGGACGTACAGCCAGCACAGCGCGTCCCCGTCGAGCGTCTGCACCCGGACCCGGATCTTGCGGTAGACGCCGAGCGCGGCGCCCTCCCACGCGTCCAGCTCCTTCTCGTCGAAGGCCGGGACGTCGTAGATCACCACGAAGACCTGCTCGAAGTCGTCCTCGACGACGGTCGCGAGGGCCCCGTCGAAGCCCTGGCCGCCGAAGGTGAGCCGCCAGCCGGTCAGCCAGCCGGTGCCGCGCATGGGCGAGTGCGGAGCCCGGCTCGCCATCTGCTCGGGGTCCATGTTGGAGGCGTACGCCGCGTACAGAGCCACGTTGGCCAAGGCTACGCCACCGCGGAGGGCGGGGCCTTCGCGGAGCGGTGAACGCGCCCCCACGGGTCTTATCACTGGTCCGAGTAGGAAACAATGGGAGATGTGACCCGCATCGTGATCATCGGAGGAGGACCGGGCGGCTACGAGGCCGCGCTCGTCGCGGCGCAGCTCGGCGCGGACGTGACCGTCATCGAGCGGGACGGGCCGGGCGGCGCGTGCGTGCTCACCGACTGCGTCCCCTCCAAGACGCTCATCGCCACGTCGACCCGTATGGCGGTGATGTCCGAGTCCGCGGGGCTCGGGCTGCGCTTCAGCGGCGGCCCCGACGGGATCGTCGGCGGCCTCGAGGTCGACATGGCGAACGTCAACAAGCGGGTGAAGGACCTCGCGCGCGCCCAGTCGTTCGACGTGGCGGAGCGGCTCGCCTACGAGGAGGTCAAGATCGTCCGGGGCGAGGCGCGGCTGGTGGAGCCGCACGTCGTCGCGGTCGGCGAGCGGCGGATCCGGGCCGACATCGTGCTGATCGCGACCGGCGCGACGCCGCGGGTGCTGCCCGGCGCCGAACCGGACGGGGAGCGGATCCTCAACTGGCGGCAGCTGTACGACCTGCCGGAGCTGCCGGAGGAGCTGATCGTGGTCGGGTCCGGCGTCACGGGCGCCGAGCTGGCGGGGGCGTACCTGTCGCTGGGGTCGAAGGTCACGCTGGTGTCGTCGCGGGACCGGATCCTGCCGACGGAGGACGCCGACGCCGCGGCCGTGCTGCAGGAGGTGTTCCTGCGGCGCGGGATGAACGTGATGTCGCGGTCGCGGGCCGCGGGCGTGGAGCGGTCCGGGAACGGCGTGATCGTCACGCTGGAGGACGGCGGCAAGGTCGAGGGCACGCACTGCCTGATGACGGTCGGGATGGTGCCGAACACCACGGGCATCGGCCTGGAGGAGGTCGGCGTCGCCTGCGACAAGCGCGGGTTCGTGGAGGTCGACAAGGTCTCCCGGACGTCCGTGCCGCACATCTACGCCTCCGGCGACTGCACGGGCATCCTGATGCTGGCGTCGGTGGCGGGGATGCAGGGCCGGATCGCGATGTGGCACGCGCTCGGCGAGGCCGTCCAGCCGCTGAAGCTGGGGTGGGTCGCGTCCAACATCTTCACCGACCCCGAGGTGGCGTCGGTGGGCGTGACGCAGCAGATGGTCGACTCCGGCGACGTCAACGCCCGGACGGTCATGCTGCCGCTGTTCACGAACGCGCGCGCCAAGATGCAGGGTTTCGAGGACGGCTTCGTGAAGCTGTTCTGCCGGCCCTCCACGGGGATCGTGCTGGGGGGCGTCATCGTCGCGCCGCGGGCGAGCGAGCTGATCCTCGGCGTGTCGATCGCCGTGCAGCAGCACCTGACGGTCGACCAGGTCGCGCACACGTTCGCGGTGTACCCGTCGCTGTCGGGCAGCATCACCGAGGCGTCCCGCCGCCTGATGTCGGAGCACGCGTACTAGACGTCCCCCGGGGTGGTCAGCGGCGGCCGGGCGGGTGCAGGCCGTGCCGGTGCAGGCGGGAGCGGCGCAGGTCCTCGGCGCTGATCGCGACCGTGAGGGTGCTGGTGACGAACGCCAGCAGCGGGACGGCGGCGCGCACCCACGCCGGGCCGGGCAGCAGCGCCAGCAGCAGGCAGACGGGGACCATCACGTACAGGTGGCGCAGCAGCAGCCGGCCGCGCCAGCCCGCGTCGGTGAGGTCGTGCCGCACCCAGTCGCGGTTGCGGGGCGGGAGCCGGAAGCCGAGGGCGTACCGGATCCGGCCTAACGGGCCCGGGTCGCCTGGTATGCGGGTCATGCTCGGGTCATCACCTCAGAAGCCGCCCCAGTCTCCGCCTCCGCCTCCGCCGCCGAAGTCGCCGCTGCCGAAGTCCCAGCCGCCGCCGACGTCGCCGCCGTCCCCGCCGAAGCCGCCGTCCCCGCCGCCGAAGCCGTCCCCGCCGAAGCCGTCGCCGTAGTAGCCGCCGCCCATCACCGAGCCGAGCGCGGTGCCGATCAGCAGGCCGCCGAGCAGGTCGAAACCGCCGTAGCCGTAGTAGTAGCCGCCCGCGTAGGGGGCGTAGGCGGGGCCCGCGTCCCAGTACGGGCGCCGTGCGCCGCCGTACGGGACCATCCGAACGTCCGGATCGCCGCCCTCCAGGACGGCCCTGGCGTCCGCCGCGCAGGTCGGCACGGACCGCGCCGTACCGCCCGGGGGCGCCCACGTCACGTCCTGGACGGACGGCCCGTGCTGCGGGTTGAAGAAGCACGGCGGGCGGCGCTCGGGCACGGGCCGGCCGGCGAGCCGGGCGCGGGTCGCGGTCATGTAGTACCGGCCGTCCTCCAGCGCGGTGGTGACGGCCTGCATGTCCTGGGGCCTCTGGGCGCGTTCGGTGGCGGACTTGGCCTTGTCGTAGGAGTTCATGGCGCGCTCGTAGTCGCCGCGGGTGTCCGGGGCGAGGCCGGGGTCCATGACGTTGAGGTCGAGCCGGGCGATGTCCTCGCCGAGCAGGGTGACGTCCTCCTGGACGCCCTGCTTCAGGTCGGCCATCTGCCGGGCGTGCCGCTCGCGGCTGCGCCTGCGGGCGACCAGGACGAGGCTGGTGGCCGCCGCCGCGATCACGATGAGGACGCCGATCACGATGTACCCGACCACCGCGCCGGACCGGGCCTTGTCGTCGACCTTCTTCTCGGCGAGGTTCCCGAACTGGATCAGCCGCTGCTTGAGCGGCGACCCGTCGGTGCGGGTGACGAGCCGGTTGATCTCGCCCGTGTCGAGCTTCTTGGAGATTCCGCCCATCCGGGTGCCGTCGGCAGTGATCGCGACGTAGGTCTGGCCCTTGTCGACGCGGTTCGCGACGGCCTTCAGCATCTGCCCGACCTGCGGGCCGCTGACGTCGTCGCGGACGACGACGGCGCGGATGTCGGCGTCGTGGTCGCCGTTCAGCGCCGACCTGATCTGCTGCTGGTCGGCCGCCGACAGGTTCGCGCCGGAGTCGGTGGTCACGTACAGGCGCGAGCCGAGCAGGCCCTTGGCGATCTGCCCGACCGTGTCGGCGGGCAGGGCGGCCGTCTGCGCGGACACGACCTGCGTGGACGCGGCGTGCGCGGGTGCGGTCAGGGCGGGCGCCGCGAGGCCCGCGAGCACCGCGACGGCGAGGACCACGGCCGTGACCGCGGCGCGGAGCACCGGCCGGATGGTACGGATCTCGGAACTCATGGTTTCAGTCTGCCCCCTCACCAGGGACGACGACCGGGCCGCCGCACGCGTTCCGTAAAAACCGCTTTTAGTGATGAAACGGACACCCCCGTCCCGAGCGGGCCGGACGGGGGTGCGCGGTGCCGCGTCAGTCCTTGATCTCGCAGATGACCGCGCCGGACGAGACGGTCTGGCCGACCTCGGCGGACAGGCCGGTGATCGTGCCGGCCTTGTGCGCGGTGAGCGGCTGCTCCATCTTCATCGCCTCCAGGACGACGATGGTGTCGCCCGCCGCGACGGTCGCGCCGTCCTCCACGACCGTCTTGACGATCGTGCCCTGCATCGGGCTGACCAGGGAGTCACCGGACGCCTGGGCGCCGCCGCCCTTCTTGCCGCCGCGCCGCCTGCCCGGCGCCGCCTTCCCGGCCGCGGGGGCCGCGGACGCGCCCAGCCCGGCGGGCAGCACGACCTCGATGCGCTTGCCGCCGACCTCCACGGTGACGTGCTCGCGCTCGCCAGCCTCGGCCTCCTCGCCCGCGGCGGCGGTATCGAACGGCTCGATCGTGTTGTCGAACTCGGTCTCGATCCACCGGGTGTGGACGCTGAAGGGCGTCTCGTCGTCGGCGGGTACGAACGCCGGGTCGTCGAGCACCGCCCGGTGGAACGGCAGCACGGTCGGCATGCCGTCGATGACGAACTCGTCCAGCGCCCGCCTGGCCCGCTCGGCGGCCTGCCGGCGGGTCGCGCCGGTCACGATCAGCTTGGCGATCAGCGAGTCGAACGCCTGCGGGACGGTCTGCCCGGCGACGTAGCCGGAGTCCAGCCGGACGCCGGGGCCGCTCGGCGGGGCGAAGGCGGTCAGCGTGCCGACCGCGGGCAGGAAGCCGCGGCCCGCGTCCTCGGCGTTCAGCCGGAACTCGAACGAGTGGCCGCGCAGCGCGGGGTCGCCGTAGCCGATCTCCTCGCCCTCGGCGATCCGGAACATCTCGCGGACCAGGTCGACGCCCGCGACCTCCTCGGTCACCGGGTGCTCGACCTGCAGCCGGGTGTTGACCTCAAGGAAGGAGATGGTCCCGTCCTGGCCGACGAGGAACTCGCACGTCCCTGCGCCGACGTAGCCGGCCTCCTTGAGGATCGCCTTGGACGAGCTGTACAGCAGCTCCAGTTGCTCGTCCGACAGGTAGGGGGCGGGGGCCTCCTCGACGAGCTTCTGGTGGCGGCGCTGCAGCGAGCAGTCGCGGGTGGACACCACGACCACGTTGCCGTGCTTGTCGGCCAGGCACTGGGTCTCCACGTGCCGCGGCTTGTCCAGGTACCGCTCGACGAAGCACTCGCCGCGCCCGAACGCGCCCACCGCCTCGCGGACGGCCGACTCGTACAGCTCGGCGACCTCTTCCAGGTTGCGGGCGACCTTCAGGCCGCGGCCGCCGCCGCCGAACGCCGCCTTGATCGCGATGGGCAGGCCGTGCTCCTCGGCGAACGCGACGACCTCGTCGGCGCCCGACACCGGGTCCTTGGTGCCGGCGACCAGTGGCGCGCCGACCTTCTGGGCGATGTGCCGGGCCTGCACCTTGTCGCCGAGCGCGGTGATCGCGGCGGGCGGCGGGCCGATCCAGGTCAGCCCGGCGTTCTCGACGGCGGCGGCGAAGTCGGCGTTCTCGGCCAGGAACCCGTAGCCGGGGTGGACGGCGTCCGCGCCGGCCTCGGCCGCGACCTTCAGCAGCTTCTCGATGTCCAGGTAGCTGTCGGCCGCGGTCTGGCCGCCGAGGGCGTACGCCTCGTCGGCGACCCGAACGTGCAGCGCCTCCAGATCCGGCTCGGCGTACACCGCCACACTGGCCAGCCCCGCATCGCGACAGGCACGGGCAATACGGACCGCGATCTCACCGCGGTTGGCGATCAGGACCTTGCGCACGTGGGTCTCCTCCCTGAACCTCGCACGCAGTCTAGATAACCGCCGTTCGAGGCTTTCGTAAGGCCCTCCTTATTGCACCGGGATGCCAGTTTTCAGGCGACTTGCCGCTGAGTGGGACCGTGCGCCCGCCCCCGCCCGCGAGGGCTCCCGAGCATGCGGAAGCCCGCGCCTCGATGAGGCGCGGGCCTTCGCGATCGGACGCGCCCGGGCCGCGCCGGGGCGCGGTGGCGGCCCGGAGGCGCGTCCGGACGTCTCAGCTCCGGTTGTACCGGCGGTTGAACCGCTCGACGGCTCCCGTGGTGTCCAGGACCTGCTGGCGGCCCGTGTAGAACGGGTGGCTCGCGGACGAGACGTCCACGTCGACCAGCGGGTAGGTGCGGCCGTCCGTCCACTCGATCGTCCGGTCCGTCGCGGCCGTCGACCGGGTCAGGAAGGCGTAGTCCGCGCCGCGGTCGCGGAACACGACGGGACGGTACTCCGGGTGGATCCTGTTCTTCATCGTTCCTCCCTGGTTCTCGGCTGCTCACCCCTGCCAACGGGGTAGGAACGGTTTTCATTCCCGATTCACCGGACGGCCGCCCGGGGCCCGCCGCGCCGGTGTATCTTCGCCACTGATCAGCCTCGTGAGCGAGCGGGAACGCAGGGAAGGGGCCGGATGGCTCGCCATTGGACCCGGGCCGGACTCGCGGCGGCGCTGGCCTGCTGCCTGGCGGCGCCCTCGTCCGCCGCCCGCAGCGGCCCGTCCGTCCTGGACGCCGTCACCACCCGGCAGCTCACGGCCGCCGCCGGAACCCTGCTCCAGGGGCGCTCCGAGGCGCTCGTCCAGCGGCGCGCGCGCAGCCACCCCGACGTGCCCACCGAGGTCCTCGGGGTGCGGATCTCCCCGCGCGTCGCCCGCGTCCAGGAGCGGGCCTTCCGCCAGCTGGAGCACAGCAACCGCGCCCCCGTCGAGGGCGGCCCCGCCTACACCGGCGCCCGCACCAGCCTGGACGCCCGGCGCGCCCTCCGGGCCGGCGACCGGATCACCCTGGACGCCGTCGAGCACACGGTCGTCCGCTACGGCACCGGCAAGTCGGGCACCGGCAGGGTCACCCAGTCGGTCCCGCGCCGGTTCGACTTCCGCAAGCGCGGCGACGACATCGTCCTCGTGGGCGAGCGGGTCCTCGACCCGAACGCGCGGCCGGTGAACGACCCGGCTCCGCGCTCCCGGTGACCGTCCTTTCCGGCATTGCGCGGCGTCCTTCCGAAAAGCCCGCGGGGCGGCTGCTCTGAAATGCCCTTGACCGACAGTAATTAAGCAGGTCACGGCGTGGCGGAGCGTCGCCGTGCGGTTGCGAAAGCCGGGGTGCGGGGCGGTGAAACCTCCACCTGGCGGGGTCCGCCTGGCCACATCCGGTCACGTGCGCGCGGCGGGATTACGGGTGTTTCGTCGCCGGATCTCCGATGTGCCGCTGGATTCCCGTGATCGGGGAGGCGTAGGCTGGCGCCATTCTTTCGCAGTGCGGCAGGACCGGAAAACGTTCCAGTTGACGTCCCGCCCGCCCGGCGGGCGGCGGATCGGCAGCGGACCGGCGACGGAGGGTCGAAGCGATGAGCGGTGACAAGCGCGGCGCCAACCTCGGCGAGCTGGAGGAGCTGTCCCGGATCTTCAGCAAGCACTCCAGGAACCTGGACGCCCTGATCAGGGACCTCAACGGCCGCACGGTCAGCAGCAGCGCCGCCTGGTGGGGCCCCGGCGCCGACCGGTTCCGCAGCGCCTGGGCCGAGGCCAAGACCGCCTTCGACAAGATGGCCCTCGCCCTCGAGCAGGGCAGCCAGGACATCCGCAAGTCCCAGCAGAACATCGAGGCCGCCACGCGCTGACGCCTCGTCACGGACCGCGGGTCCCGGCCCATCCCCCCGAGGCCGGGACCCGCATCGTTCCCCGCCCCGGCCGCCCGGCTAGTCGGACGTGACGGGAGGCGGGAGGGCCACCTGGATCTGCGTGGTGGCGCCCGCGGCGACGAACAGGCCGCGTCCGGTGGGCCCGGCCAGCGGGGCGTTGCGGGGCAGGCGCAGCCCGAACAGGTCGCCGTCGTCGGGCGACTCGACCGACAGCAGCACCCCCGAGCGCGAGCGGCGGGCGTCGGCGAGGAAACCGCGGTACCCGCGGCCGATGTCGGTGGTCGTGCCGCCGACGACCACGGCGTGCTCGCCGTCCCGGGCGGTGCGCAGGACGTCCGCGAGGGCGTCGTCCATGTCCGTCTCGTCGAGCAGCTCGGCGTCGTCGACGACCACGGCGTAGCGGTGCTCGTCGCCGATCGCGCGGTCCAGGTCGTCCGGCTCGGAGTCGGACGTGAGCACCCCGAGGACGCCGGGACGGCCCGACAGCAGCCGCAGCGGCGACCGGCGCGGCGTGACCAGCACGACCGGGACGAGCCCGCCGCCGACCGCCGGGTCGAGCAGGGAGTGGACGATGGTGCGCAGCGTCGTTGAGCGGCCCGAGCGGGGCGGCCCGGCGACGGTGAAGCCGGGGCCCTCGTTCAGCAGGTCGGCGCCGACGGGGGCGAGGGTGTCGCCGCCGACGCCGACGAGCGCCCACAGCGCGGACGGGGCGAGGAACGCCTCGTCCAGCGCCATGGCCTCGCGGTAGGTGACGCGGACGGGCAGCTCGTCGACGTGCAGGGGCCGCTGGCGGCGGGGCAGGCGGCCGTAGCGGGCGACGGAGGCGCGGGCGATCTCCTGGAGGGCGGCGACCTGCGCGGTCCCGGACGGGTCGTCGCCGAGCAGGCCGATCTGCGACTCGCGGGGCGCGGCGCCGGGCGCGGCGGGTTCGAGGGCGCGGCCGGGCGGCATAGCGGCGGGGACGTGCTTGTCCTGCAGCCCGGCGTAGCCGTAGTCGTTCGGGTCGGCCATCCGCAGCACGAGTCGGCGGTCGAAGACGGTGGAGATCTGCCCGCCGAGGCCGGTGCGGTCGCCGGTGAAGACGGCGCGCAGGCCGACGGCGGCGCCCTCGCGCAGCAGCCGCAGGGTCTGCTCGACGAGGCGGCCGTAGTCGTAGTGCTCGAACGCGCCGAGGAACCCCTCCCAGCGGTCGAGGAGCAGGACCATCCAGGGCAGCCGGTCGGTGGCGGCGACGGCGGCGCGCTGCTCGGCGAGGGACGCGAACCCGGCCTCGGCGAGGAGCTGCTGGCGGCGGGCGACCTCGGCGGCGAGGGCGGTGAGGAGGCGCTCGCAGCGGTCGAGCTGGTCGCGGGTGACGACGGCGCCGCAGTGCGGCAGCGAGATCAGCGGGAGGAGCGCGTTGGCGCCGCAGTCGACGGCGTACAGGTGCGCGTCGTACGGGGAGCAGGAGCCCGCGAGGGACCCGGCGATGGTGCGCAGCGCCGTGGACCGCCCGGACTGCGGCGATCCGGCGATGTACAGGTGGCCGCCGGCCGCGAGGTCCAGGACGAGCGGCTCGCGCGACTGGACGGCGGGCAGGTCGGTGATCCCGAACGGGATCGCGGGCACGTCCACGACGGAGCCGCCGGCGGCGGTGCGCGGGGTGAGCCGGACCAGCTCGGGCAGCGGCGTGAGCCACGGCGACGGCTGCCGGGCGATCCCCGCGCGGCGGGCGGCCTCGTCGACGGCCTGGACGAGCACGGCGAGGTCGGTGGCGGGGGTGTCGCCGGCGGGCTCGCGGGACGCGGGCAGCGGATGCCCGAGGCCCTGCCAGGGCAGCGGCAGGACGCTGGTCCGCCGCCCGGCGGGCCCGGCGCGGCGCCCGCCGATCCGGGCGGACTGGACGGCGTGCGGCGCCGCCGCGCCGGACCGGACGTAGCAGCGGCCCGGCGTCGACTTGGCGATGCGGGCGGCCTCGGGCCCGTCGATGACGTCGGTGGACTCGTCGGGGTCGGTGACGCGCAGCGCGATCCGCAGGTTGGTGTTGGCGCGGATGTCGGCGGTGACGACGCCGGCGGGCCGCTGCGTGGCGAGGATCAGGTGGACGCCGAGGGACCGGCCGCGGCGGCCGATGTCGACGAGCCCGGCGACGAAGTCGGGCAGCTCGGTGACCATCGCGGCGAACTCGTCGATGACGAGGACGAGCCGGGGCAGGGAGCCCGCCGCGGCGTTGTGGTCGTCGATGTCCTTGGCGCCCGCCCGCAGCAGGACCTCCTCGCGGCGGCGCAGCTCGGCGGCGAGCGACTCCAGGGCGCGTTCCGTCGCGTGCCCGTCGAGGTCGGTGACCATGCCGACGGTGTGGGGGAGCCGCGCGCAGTCCTTGAACGCGGCGCCGCCCTTGTAGTCGATGAGGACGAACGTCATCTCGTCGGGCCGGTTCGCGACGGCGAGGGACGCGATGAGCGTCTGCAGCAGCTCGGACTTGCCCGCGCCGGTGGTCCCGGCGATGAGGGCGTGCGGGCCGTCCGCGCGCAGGTCGATCTCGTAGGGCTGCCCGGGACGTCCGGGACGGTCGCCGGAGCCCAGCCCGATCGGGACGCGCGTACTGCGGCCGCCGGTGCGGGACCAGGACTGGAGTACGTGCTCGGCGGTGGGTTCGGCCATGCCGAGCAGGTCCAGGAGGCGGACGTTCGACGGGATGGCCTCCTGCGCGTCCTCGCGGGACACGTCCCGGACGGGCGCCAGCGCGCGCGCCACGCGTTCGGTCCAGGCCGGGGACACCTGGTCGGCGAGCACGGGGCCGAGGCCGTCGAGGTTCTGTCCGCGGACGTGGACGAAGGACGGGTACTGCGGGTCCCACTCCGCGACGGCGTTGCACTCCTCGGGCAGGAGCCGCTCCTCGTCGTCCACGCAGATGGCGTGGATGCCGTACTCGGGGCCGCGCGACAGCAGCATCGGCATGCCGGGGATGCGGCGCAGAGCGCGCGCGCCGTCCAGTACTAGGAGGATGTTGTACGGGACGGTGTCCGAGGCCTTGCCCTGCCCTAAGAACGCGGACTCGGCCTGCGCGGCGCGCCGCCGCTCCGTCACGCGGATCGCCAGTTCGGTCACGCGGTGGGCGGTGGACTCGGGGTCGGCGCCGACGAGCGCCACGCACTCCTCGCCCTCGCGCGGCGCGCAGTGCGGCAGCCACCGCACCCAGTTCCACTCGTCGCCGGCGTGCCGGTCGGCGGACAGCACGATGATCGCGAGGTCGCGGGGGCTGTGCAGGACGGCGGCCTGCGCGACGAGCCAGCGGGCGAGGGCCCGGGACGCGGGGCGCGGCCCGGTCAGCCCGAGGACGCCGAGCTCCGGCAGCGGCAGCGCGACCGGCACCACGCGGGCGGCGGGGACCGGCAGCGCGCCGGCGTCACCGCCCGAGGGGTCGGTGAGCTCGACGCGGGCGGGCAGGTCGGCGACGCCGAGCCGCAGGTGGAGGGCGTCGGCGTCCTCGCGGCGGCGCTCCCACAGGCGGCGGCGCGGGCCGGTCGCGGTGAGCAGCACCTCGGCGGGGTCGGGGTACAGGGCGCGGCGCTCGGCCTCGTCCTCGCGGCGCAGCGCCTCCAGCTCGCCGCCGAACGCGTCGGCCCTGCGCTGGTACTCCTTCAGCGCCTTCTTGTACGATTTGCGGCCGTGCATCCGGTCGCCGGCCCATTCGCCGAGCGTCATCACCGGCCACGCCAGCGCGAACAGCGCCCACCACCACTGGTGCAGGCCGAACGCCATGGCGAGGCCGAACACCGCGAACAGGATCGCGCCGAACAGCCGGAGCCGCTCGCGCGGGTTGCGCTCGGGCCGCTTCGGCACCTCCAGCGTCCGGACGCGCCGCGCGGGCGCGAGCCGGGGCGGCCGGTTGAACGCGAGGCCGCCCCCGGGCAGCGGCTCCAGATGGGTGTCGGGCGCGGCGCTCGGCGCGAGGGTCAGCACGCTCGCGCCGACCGTCAGCATCCCGCCGGACGGCCAGACGGTCCGGCCCGTCAGCGGTTCCCCGTCGAGCCGGGCGGCGCCCTGCATCGTCATCGCGGACGCCTCGACCTCCACCGCGTCGCGGCCGACCGTGAGCCGCAGCGACCGCGCCGGGATCGACGGGTCGCCGAGCACGACGTCCACGTCGTCGCCGGACCCGAGCGTGCTGACGCCGAGGCCGAGCCGGTGCACCGGCCCCGCGGCGGGCCCGCCGACGACCCGGACCTCGACCAGCCCGGTCGGCTCGGCGAGGACGGTCGCGGCGGCGGCGCCGCGGTCGACCGCGACGACCGCGCCGTCGCGCAGCTCCTTGGCGGCGAGCGCCTGCGGGTCGAGCATCCGCCCGTCCATCCACAGCGCGCCGCGCTCGGCGGACGGGGCCGCGGGCGACAGCCGCGGCGCCTGCGGCGCCCCGGTGAGCAGCGCCTCCTTGGAGAAGCGGGGGGCGGGGACCCCGCCTGCCACCCCGCCGGCCCCCGCGGGCGCGCCGAGCGCTTCGGCCAGCGACCGCGCGACACCGGCGACGGTGATCTCGGAGTCCATGTCGAGCACGACGTCGCGTGGTCCGCCGCCGGTCAGCGCCGTGAACGAGATCCGCATCCGAGCCCTCCATCGCGCGCCGCCCCGCGCCGCCGGCGCTGCCGTCCGGGCCAGCTTAATTACCGGCCGCGCGGGATTCCCGGGACGCGGCGAGATGGCCGCGAGGCGGCACCGTCCGGCGCGCCGAGACCGCCCGGAGTATGGCGGGGAAAAGGAATTGTGGCGATCGCGCTAGTTGCGTGGAACGCGCCCGCCTGCCTTCGCGCGTTCCAGAACGTTCCATAAGGGCGCCGCGGCCCCGCACCCGATGCGGTCAGTGACAGATGTGACTGGTGGTAAGTAGCGAAGTGGCCGGTGAATTCGCAGGTCATCGCCATGGTCGGGAAGAACGGCCCGCTTACCCTCACCGAATCCATTGACGCGGCCTTGCCCGCACCGCAAGCATGGATCGCCCGACGATGCGGAGACCTCCTGAGGCGGGGTTCGCGGGAGGGCGGGAAGGGGCGGGTGCGCAGCGCGATGAAGGCCAACCAGTCGGCGCTCGCCGGCGGCTCGTCCGGCGGCTCCGCCGGGCCGAACGCCGGCGGCGGGCTCGGCCGCTCCGGCCTCGGGACCTCCGGCGGGCAGCGGCTGCCCGTCTCGCCGCGCGAGCGCAAGCCCGCGCTGGCCGCGCTCGCGGTGCTGCTCATCCTCGGCGGCGCGCTGGCCAGCGCGTACCTGGTGATGGCGAGCGGCCGGCGGGTGTCGGCGATCCGGATCGCGCAGCCCGTCGCGGCGGGGCAGCAGATCCCGCAGAGCGCCCTGGAAGAGGTGCAGATCGGCGACACCGGCGTCCAGTTCATCAACTGGTCCGAGCGGCTGAACGTGTCCCGCTACTACGCGTCCGTCCCGCTGGTGAAGGGCGCGCTGCTGACCAACGGCATGATCAGCCGGACGGACGAGGCGGCCAAGGGCCGGCTGGTCGTGGGCCTCGCGCTCAAACCGGGGCAGCTGCCGTCCGGCGGCGTGGAGAGCGGCAAGAAGGTGACCCTGTACGCGGTCGGCAACGTTGGCGGTGGCGGTGGCCCGCGCGCCGGGACGGTGCTCGCCGCCGAGGCCATCGTGATCAACGTCGGGGGCGCCGGGGGCGACCGGCTGCGCTCCGACCAGACGACCGTGGACGTCGCCGTCGCGCCCGGCGACGCCCCGCAGGTGACGGAGGCCGCGTCCGCCGGGACCGTCGCGCTCGCGCTGATCCCGGACGGGACGAAGCCGCCCGGCGCGGCGGGCGGGCAGCCGGCCGGCGGGACGCAGGGCAAGCAGTCGCCGGCGCCCGGCGACTCCCAGCCCCCGGCCGAAACCGGCGGCACCGGCACAGGCACTGGCGACGGCACCGGGACCGGCACGCCGGGCGCCGGCAACGGCACTCCGGGCACGGGCGGGAACTGACCGTGGCACTGATCGCGCTCGCGGCCGACAAGGGGGCGCCGGGCGTCACGACCGCGGCGGTCGCCCTCGGCGCGGTGTGGCCGCGCCCGGTGCTGGTCGCCGAGTGCGACCAGGCGGGCGGCGACCTGGTGTACCGGCTGCCCGCCGCCGCGCCGGACGGCCGGACCGGCGGGCAGGCCACCGGGAGGCAGGGCGGCGACGCCGGCATGCTGAACCCGGCGCGCGGGCTGCTCAGCCTCGCCGCGACGGCCCGCCGCGGGCTGCGCCCCGACCAGATCGGCGAGCACTGCCAGCGGCTCGTCGGCGGCCTCGACGTGCTCGTCGGGCTCACCAACGCCGAGCAGGCGCAGGCGATGACGTGGCTGTGGGGGCCGCTCGGCCGGGCGTTCGCCGGGCTCGGCCCGGTGGACGTGATCGCCGACTGCGGGCGGCTCGGCGCCGGCACCCCGCTGACCGAGCTGCTGCGCGAGGCGGACCTGGTGGTGCTGCTGACCCGGGCGACCCTGGAGCAGGTCGCGCACCTGCGCGAGCGCGTCGCGGCGCTGACGGCGGAGCTGCGCGGCGGGCCGCCGCTCGGGGTGCTGGTGCTCGCCGACCCGCGCGACTTCCGCGGCTCCATCGCCGAGGTCGACCGGATCATCGCCGGCGCCCGCGGCCGGCAGGCCCCGGACCCGGCCGCGCCGGGCGGGCCGCCGCCCGAGGTGCGCGTGCTGGGCGGGCTGGCGCTCGATCCGAAGGGCGCCGACCTGCTGTCGGGCCGCTGGGGCGGGCGCCTGGACCGGTCGCTGCTGATCCGGTCCGCGCGGGAGGTCGCCGGCGCCCTGGTCGCGCGCCTGGACGCCGCGCCCGCGTCCGCGCCGCCCGCGTCCGCGCCGCTCATGCAGGACATGCGCGACGCGGCCGGGGAACCGGCGCCGCACGCGGACGGACGGCCCGTCCCGCCGCCGGGCGCGCGCGCCGAGCAGGTCCCGGCGGGCGGACGGCACGAGGAGCGGGGGCGCTAGGTGGACCACGTCCTCGTCAAACGGCTCCGCCAGGAGGTCGGCGACCGGCTCGCCCAGCAGCGCCGGATGGACGCCGCGCACGGGCTGCCGCCGATGTCCGGGGAGGACGAGCGGCAGTTCGCCCGCGCGCTGATCGGCCAGGTGCTGGAGGAGTTCGCGCGCGGCGAGATCACCTCCGGGCGGCGCCCGCCGAACGCCGAAGAGGAGGAGGCGCTCGCCGCCGGCGTGCACGCCGCGCTGTTCGGCGTCGGCCGGCTCCAGCCGCTGCTGGAGGACCCCGAGATCGAGAACATCGACATCAACGGCTGCGACCGGGTGTTCATCGGCTACGCCGACGGCCGCGAGGTGATGGGCGAGCCGGTCGCCGAGACCGACGAGGAGCTGGTCGAGCTGATCCAGATCCTCGCCGCCTACAGCGGGCTGTCGTCGCGCCCGTTCGACACCGCGAACCCGCAGCTGGACCTGCGGCTCCCGGACGGCTCGCGGCTGTCGGCGGTGATGGACGTGACGGTGCGCCCCGCGCTGTCGATCCGCCGCGCCCGGCTCGGCAAGGTGTTCCTGTCCGACCTGGTCGGGAACGGCACGTTCAGCGAGGAGATCGGCCGGTTCTTCCGCGCCGCGGTGCTCGCCCGCAAGAACGTGATGATCGCGGGCGCGACGAACGCGGGGAAGACGACGCTGCTGCGCGCGGTCGCCAACGAGATCCCGGCGAACGAGCGGCTCATCACCGTCGAGCGGGCCCTCGAACTCGGCCTGGACGCCTTCCCCGAGCTGCACCCGAACTGCGTCGCGTTCGAGCAGCGGCTGCCGAACTCCGAGGGGCAGGGCGCGATCTCGATGGCGGAGCTGGTCCGCCGGTCGCTGCGGATGAACCCGTCCCGGGTGATCGTCGGCGAGGTGCTCGGCGACGAGATCGTCACGATGCTGAACGCGATGACGCAGGGCAACGACGGGTCGCTGTCGACGATCCACGCGAACTCCTCGGCGGAGGTGTTCAACCGCATCGCCACCTACGCGATCCAGTCGGAGGAGCGGCTGCCGGTCGAGGCGACGCACATGCTGATCGCGGGCGCGATCGACTTCGTGGTGTTCATCGAGAAGCGCAACGACTACGCCTCCGGCGGGCGGCTGCGCCGCTACGTCGCGAGCGTCCGCGAGGTCACCGGCGTGGACGGGCGGGTGCTGTCGTCGGAGGTGTTCGCGCTCGGGCCCGGCGGGTTCGCGGTGCCGGCCGCGCCGATCGCGTGCGTCGACGAGCTCGCGGAGCACGGCTACGACCCGTCCCACGGGGGTGCCTGGTGAACGCCGGCGGCAGGGCCGCGTCCATGGTGACCGGGGGCCGCTGATGTACTCCGCGGACGTGCTGCTCGCCGTCGTCGCCGGAGCCGTCGCCGGCGGCGGGCTCCTGCTGCTCGCCGTCGCGATCCGCGGCCTGCCGCCCCGGACCCGCCCGGCGCGCGGGCGCAGCCGCGAGGACTTGGTCCGCACCCTCACCACCCGCACCGCCGTCGCGGTCATCGTCGGAGTGCTCGTGCTCGCGGTGACCCGCTGGCCGATCGCCGCCGCCGGGACCGGCGCGCTCGTCCTCGCCTGGGACGGCCTCGCCGGCGGCGCCGCCGAGGAGCGCAAGGGCATGGCGCGGCTGGAGGCCCTCGCCGCCTGGACCGAGTCGCTGCGCGACACGATCGCGGGCGCGGTCGGCCTCGAGCAGGCCATCCCGGCGTCGCAGCGGGCCGCCGCGGCGGCGCTGCAGCAGCCGCTGCGCACCCTCGTCGACCGGCTGCACACCCGCGTGCCGATGCCGGAGGCGCTGCGCCGGTTCGCCGACGACATCGACGACCCGTCCGCCGACCTCGTGATCGCCGCGCTGATCCTGAACGCCCGGCTGCGCGGGCCCGGCCTGCGCGACATGCTCACCGCGCTCGCGACGTCCGCGCGCGCCGAGCTCGACATGCGGCGGCGCGTCGAGGCCGACCGCCGCTCCACCCGCCGCAGCGTCCGGATCGTCGTCGGCGTCTCGGTCGGCACGGCCCTCGCGCTCGCCGTGTTCAACCACTCCTACGTGGAACCCTACGACGACTTCCTCGGGCAGCTCGTGCTGTGCGTCGTCGTCGCCCTGTACGGCGCGGCGTTCCTGTGGCTGCGCCGCCTCGCCAAGTACGACCTGCCGGGGCGGTTCCTCGGCGAGCCGCGGCAGGCCCGGCCCGGCGTGCCCGCCGAGGTGCCGAGCACCGTCGCGGGCTGGCGGACCGGGCGCGCCGCCACCACGACCCAGGACGTCCCGCTGCGCGGCCGGCACACCATGGACGCGGGCGGCGGTGGCGGCATGACCGGGGGTGGTGCGGCATGACCGGCGCGATCCTCGCGGGCGCCCTCGCCGGCCTCGGCCTGTACGCGCTCGTCCGGGCGCTGTTCCCGGCGCGTCCCGGCCTCGCCGCGCGGATGGCCGCGCTCGACGCCGCTCGCCGCCGCGACCTGGAGGACGCGCAGGCCGGGACGGTCCGGCCCGCCGGCCGGTTCGGCGGGATGCGGGCGCGCCTCGGCCGGGAGCTGGCGGCGTTCTGCGAGTCGCGCGGCTGGAAGATGCGCTCCGTCCGCGCCGACCTCGCCATCACCGAGCGGTCGCTGGAGGCGTTCCTCGCGACCAAGTTCCTGCTGCCCGCCGCCGCGCTGCTGTTCATCCCGTTCGTCGCCGGCTACTTCGCGCTGCTCGGCTTCGGCTCGTCCGTGCAGGTCCCGGTGTGGATCTGCGTGCTGTTCGCCGCGCTGTTCTTCTACTTCCCCGACATGCAGCTGCGGCAGGAGGCGCAGGCCCGCCGGCAGGACTTCCGGCACGTCGTCGGCGCGTTCCTCGACCTGGTCTCGATGAACCTCGCCGGCGGGCGCGGCGTCCCCGAGGCGCTGATGAGCGCCGCGAACGTCGGCGACGGCCCGGCGATGCGCCGGATCCGCGACGCGCTCGGCAACGCCCGCCTCACCGGCCGGACGCCCTGGCAGGCGCTCGGCGGCCTCGGCGACGACCTCGACATCGCCGAGCTGCGCGACCTCGCCGGCGCGCTCGCCCTGGTGTCCGACGACGGCGCGCAGATCCGCCGGTCGCTGTCGGCCCGCGCCGCGTCGATGCGCAGCCGCGAGCTGTCGGAGCTGGAGGGCAAGGCGGGCGAGCGGTCCCAGTCCATGCTCGTCGCGCAGCTGTTCCTGTGCGCCGGCTTCCTGGTCTTCCTCGCTTATCCGGCCCTGATGCGGGTGCTCGCCTCGTGACCCCGCACCGCGTCCGGCCCCGTCCCCTCGAAGGAGTCACGATGAACTTGCTGAACGATCCGGCGCTCGTCTATCTGCGGGCCCTGCTCGGCACGCGGCTCGCGCGGCTGCGCGACGAGCAGGAGCGCAGCCGGGGCGCCTCGGCGATCGAATGGGCGATCATCACCGCGATCCTCGCGCTGATCGCGATCACCATCGGCGCGATCATCCAGAAGAAGGTCCAGGACAAGGCCAACAGCATCAACACGGGCTGACCGGGATGCGGTGCCGTGGACCCGCGCGGCCGGCCGCCGCGCTCGCCGCCGCCCGGCGCCGGCTCCGGTCCGACGCGGGCGTGTCGTCGATCGAATGGGCGCTGCTGACGCCGGTGCTCATCCTCGTGCTGCTCGTCGTCGTCCAGTTCACGATGGTGTTCCACGCGCGGCAGGTCGCGCTCGCCGCCGCGCAGTCCGGTGCCCGCGTCGCCCGCACCCAGCCGGTCGGCGGCGGCTGGCAGGACGCGGCGGTCGCGAAGGCGACCGGCGACATCGACCACATCGGGCCGCACCTGATCAGCGGCCTGCACGTCGACACCGGAGAGGTCAACGACGAGCGGTGGGTGCAGGTCAGCGGGACCGCCGTGCAGGTCATCCCGTTCATGACGTTCCACGTGTCGCAGCGGTCGCAGGGGCCGATCGAGTGCTTCCGCCCGGACGTCGGCGCGGGCCTCGCGTGCCGGCGGGGAGCGGGGCGGTGAGGCGGCGCCGCTCCCCGGACGGCGACCGGGGCTCGATGTCGCTGGAGCTGGTGCTCGTCACGCCGCTGTTCGTCGCGTTCCTGCTGTTCCTCGCCGGAGCCGGGCGGATGGTCGACGCGCAGAGCCAGGTGGACGGCGCCGCCCGCGACGCGGTCCGCGCCGCGTCCATCGCCCGCGACGCCGGGTCCGCGCAGGAGCTCGCGCAGGAGACCGCCACCGCCGGGCTCCGCGACTCGCACTGGTGCTCCGGCGGCCCGTCCGTCCAGACGAACGTGTCGGACTTCGCGCCCGGCGGGCACGTCGAGGTGACGATCGTGTGCGACGTGAACCTGTCCGACCTGGCGTTCATCGGGCTGCCCGGCACCAAGCGGCTGCAAGGTAGGTCGGTCGCCCCGATCGACACCTTCACCTTCCGCGGCGGCGAAGGACCTGCGGAACCGGGGGACGGCCGATGAGACGCGTCCTGCGCGGGCTGCGGGATCGGTTCCGGGGCGGCGGCGACCGGGGCACGATCGCGATGTACACCGTCCTGTTCACCCCGGTCGTGCTGATGCTCGCGGGACTGCTGGTGGACGGCGGCCTCGCCATCCACGCGCGGCAGCGCGCCGCCGACATGGCCGAGCAGGCCGCCCGCGCCGGCGCGAACCAGATCGACACCGACGCGCTGCGCGCGACCGGCCGGCCCGTCCTCGACCCGGGACGGGCCCGCGCCGCCGCCTGCGACCTGCTCGGCGACTTCGGCACCGAGGTCGCCGCGTCGCGCTGCGACGCCGACCAGCAGCAGGTGACGGTCAGCGTGGAGATCACGGTGAAGCCGCAGATCCTCGGGATCGTCCCGGGGCTCGGCTCGTTCACCCTCACCTCCACCGAGACCGCCCGCCCCGTCACCGGAGGAAACGGCCCATGAAGCCCATGGAGAGCATGAACAGCGGGCTTACGATCGAGACGACGTCCGGGACCCGGAGAACCATGGGGGCGCGATGGTGACAGGGCATGGGCGGCGGACCCCCGTGCGGCTGCGGGCGCGCCGCGGCCCCGGTGACGTCCTCGCCGGGATCGGGGCGCTCGCTGCGCTCGCCGCGCTGCTCGCGGGCGTCCCGTACGCGCTGCTGACGTTCTTCGGGTCGCCGGTCCCGGCGCACCTGCCCGCCGCGTCCGACCTGACGCACCGCGTCGGTCCCGGCTCGCTCATCGGCATCCTCGTCGTGCTGGTCTGGCTCGCCTGGATCCAGCTCGCGCTGTGCGTGGTCGTCGAGGTGTACGCGGGGGTCCGCGGGGTCGGTGTGCCCGCGCGGGTGCCGCTCGCCGGCGGAACCCAGTCGCTGGTGCACCGGCTCGTCGTGGCGGCGCTGCTGCTGTTCACCGCCACGTCCGTGATCGTGCCGGCGTTCTCCGGCGGGCTGTCGCAGCGTCCGCACGCCTCCGCGCAGGAGTATCGCCGCGCCCCGGACGCGCCGGACCGTCCCGTCGCCGAGGCGCCGCCCGCGCCCGCCGAGAGCCGCACCGAGACCCTCACGCAGAACCCGGACACCACCAAGATCTACCGCGTGCACCCGCCGGAGGGCCGCCACCACGAGAGCCTGTGGGAGATCGCCGAGAAGTGCCTCGGCGAGGGGCGCCGCTACAAGGAGATCTACGACCTCAACAAGGGCCACGTGCAGCCGGACGGGACGCGCCTCACCATCGCGAGCCTGATCCGTCCCGGCTGGATCCTGGAGATGCCGGCGGACGCCAAGCACGCGCACACCATCCCCGTCCAGGATCTGCGCGACTACTACCGGTTCGGGCACGCCGTCCCGGACCGCCCGCAGCAGCCGCAGGACCCGGCGCCCTCGACGCCCGCGCCGCAGAAGTCGGCGCCGCAGCCGTCCCACACGCAGGCGCCGACGCACAGCGCGACGCCCCAGACCCCGGCGCCGTCGCACACGGCCGCGCCCACACCGAGCCACACCGCGGCGCCGACCCCGACCCACACGGCCGCGCCGTCGCACAAGGCCGAGACCCCGTCGCACCCGCCCGCGCACGGCGGCGCCACCACCGGGCCGTCCGGGGAGATGGGCGGCGGCGCCGGCAGCGGCGGCGCGAGCATCCCCGGCCAGAACCGGACCGCCTACGACGAGCCCGGCCCGTCGTTCGAGCTGAAGTGGCCGCAGGGCCTCGCCGCCGCGTCGCTGCTCGCCGCGGGCCTGCTCAGCGTGCTGGGCCGGCGCCGCCGTACGCAGATGTGGAACCGCGCGTTCGGCCACATGATCGCCCGGCCGGAGGGGGCGGCGGCGGAGGCCGAGCGCGCGCTGCGGTTCGGCGCCGACGAGGACGGCGCGCGGCTCCTGGACCTCGGCCTGCGGCACCTGTCGAAGTCGATGGCCGCCGGCGGGCGCGCCCTCCCCACCGTCTACGGGGTGCACCTCGGCCACGTCCAGAACGGGCAGGGCGGCCTCGACCTGTGGATCGCGCCCGCCGACCGCAACCCGCCCGCGCCCTGGCAGGCGTTCGACGACGGGCAGGTGTGGCGGCTGCGCGCCGACGCGGCGGCCGGGCTCGAGGCGTCCGACCTCGCCGACGTCCTCGCCCCCTACCCGGGCCTGGTCTCCATCGGCACCAACGACAACGGCCGCGTCCTCGTCGACCTGGAGGCGGCGCACGGGCTGATCGCGCTGCGCGGACCGGACGACGCCCGGCGCGCCGCGCTCGCCGCGATCGCGATGGAGCTCGCCACCAACCGGTGGTCCGACCACATGCGGATCACGCTCGTCGGGTTCGGCAACGAGTTCGGCGAGGGCCTCACCCGGATCGCCCCGGACCGCGTCCGGTCCGTGCCGAACCTCGCGGACGCGCTGCCCGAGCTGGAGGGCCGCACCGAGGAGGTGCGGCAGGCGCTCGCCGCGTCCGGCGTCGACTCCGTGCTCACCGGGCGGTGCCGCGGCGTGTTCGGCGAGGCGTGGATGCCGCACTACCTGATCATGGCGGACCCGCCGGACGAGCGGGAGGCCGACCGGCTCGTCGCCCTCGCCCGCACCGGCACCCGGATGGCCGCCGGGTACCTCGTCCCCGGCGACGTGCAGGGCGCCACCTGGGCCTGGGACGTCGACGAGCGCGGCCGGCTGCACGCCGGCGTGCTCGGCTTCGAGGTGGACGCCCAGCTCGTCCGCGACGACCAGTACCGCGCTGTGTTCGACCTGTTCGGGACGGCCGGGCGGGCCGACTCGGTGCCGCTGCCGGACGCCGCGGGCGGCCCGCAGCCGCCCGCCGCGCAGCAGTCCTCCGTCGACGTCCGGCTGCTCGGCCCCGTCGAGATCGAGGCGCCCGGGCCGATGGACGACAGCCGCCGCGAACTGTGCACCGAGGTGCTCGTCTACCTGGCCGCGCACCCGAACGGCGTGCACCCGACGGTGCTGTCCGGCGCGATCTGGCCGCGCGGCGTCACCGCCGGCGTCCGCGACGCGTGCGTCGCCCGCGTGTCGGACTGGCTCGGCCGCGACGCCCGGGGCCGCCCCAACCTGTACTACGACGAGCGCGGCCGGATCAGGCTCGGCTCGGAGGTCCGCGTCGACCTCGCCGTGTTCCGGTGGCTGGTGTGGCGGTCCGCCGCCGAGCCCGCGTCCGAGATGGCCTACATGGCGTACGCCCTGGACCTCGTCCGCGGCCCCCTGCTCGCCGGCCGCCCCCGCGGCCGGTACTCCTGGCTCGCCGCGCACGACCTGGAGTACGAGGCGACCGCCCGGGTCGTCGACGTCGCGCACCGGCTCGCCGTCCTGCGGCTGGACGAGGGCGACGCGCGCGGCGCGGTCGCCGCCGCCCGCGCCGGGCTCCGGCTCGCCCCCGACGACGAGGGCCTGTGGCGCGACCTGCTGCGCGCCACCCACGCGACCGGCGACCAGGCCCAGGTCAGGATCGCGGTGGACGAGCTGCGCGGCCGCATCGGCCGCGACCCCATGATCGACCAGCTGCAGCCGGAGACGGAGGCGCTGGTCGAGGAGCTGCTCCCGGAATGGCACCGGGTCGGCTCCTGATCAGCGGTACAGGCCGGTGCCGCCGAGCGAGTACCGGCCCGGCTGCGGATGCACGCACAGGCCCGCCGGACGGCCGCGGAGCCGCGCCCGCCGCAGCACCCGGCCCGTCCGCGTCGACACCGCGTAGACGAGGCCGCCCGGATCGGCCAGCCACAGCGCCCGCCCGTCCGACGTCACGCCGCCCGGGAGCGCGTCCCCGCCGCCCGGCAGCGGCCACCGCGCGGTGACCCGGCGGGCCCGGAAGTCCACGGCGAACAGGGTTCCGCCGCCCGTGACGAACAGCCGCCGCGCGTCCCTGCTGATCGCGAGGCCGCGCGCGCCGGGCGCCGTCCGGACGAACCCGCCCGTCGCGAACGTCCGCGCGTCCACCGCCCACACCCCGCCCTTGGCCGCGTCCGCGACGAGGAACGTCCCGCCGTCCGGGGACAGCCGCACGTCGCCGGGCCGTGCCCCCGCCGGAAGCCGGACCGTGCCCGCGACGCGCCGTCCCGGCACGTCCACCCGCACCAGCGACCCCGCCGACGTGCAGCTCAGCACCAGGTGGCCGCCGTCGAGCGTGAAGTCGCCGTCCGCCGCCGCGCACGGCAGCGGCACCGACGCCATCGGCCGCATCGACCGCGGGTCGCGGACCTCGAGGCGCCTCGGCCGTCCCGCGACGACCAGGGCCGCGCGCCCGTCCGGGGTGAAGTACAGGGCCGCCGGATCGACCGCGGGCACCGGCCGCCCCTGCCGCCCCGTCCGCGCCCCCACAGGGACCAGCACGTCGCGCACGGCGTCGACGGTCCACAGCCGCCGCATGTCCCACGACGGCACCACCCTCGACACGGCCGTACCGGCGCCGAACCGGCCGGTCAGCCGCAGCGTCCGCGGGTCGATGACCTCGATGCCGCGCCCGTCCGCGACGTACAGCCGCGCCGGCACGCCCCGCGCGCCGGGCGCGATCATCCCCGGCCCGGTCGCCGCGTACACCCGCCCGCCGGCCGGCGCGACCGGCACCGTCCCCGGCGGGTCGGCCGCCCGGGGGCGTCCCGTCCGCGGCGGCACGTAGGGCGCGGCGCCGCCGAGCCCCACCACCGGGTCGTCCGCGCCGCCGCCGCCGGGCTTGTAGAACTCCACGGGCGACCCGCACCCCGAGGCCGGTACCAGGACCGCGGCGAGGGCGAACGCGCCGAGCGTCGCCCGGTGCCGTCCCCTGGTGCGGCCTCTCCCCATCACGGCCGCCGACTGTACCCGCCTGCGACTCTACGCGCCCGATTAACTCCGAAACGTATCCAGTGCTGGGCGCGCTCCTGCCGGAGCGGCGCATCAAACCCTTCGGGATGAACGAGTCCCCGGCAGCCCGACGTCGCGGCAGGGGGGGGGCGGATTCGCCGATGCCGGCCCCGGGCCCGTACGGGCGCGCTCCTGGAAACATCCCTGTCCAGGCACTTCTGTCCCCGCATGACAGGTTCTGTAATGAACCATGGACGCTGCCGATCCGGTGGCCCTATAGTTCACGTGTTCTTGTCCGAGAGTTCCGGAATGTTGCTTTCCGCGGCGCCATGAGGGAGTGCACCCCGGCGCCGTGCCGCACCGATCGCTTTCGGCGGGGGTCAGCCGATTCGGGAAAGGAGTCCGGGTAGGGGCAGCAGAATGGCCATGACCAGCAGGCCCGCGATCGCGAAGCCCGCCGCCGGCGGACCTTCGCGGCGCGACGCGCACACCAGGAGCGCGCCGCCTCCGGCGAGTCCGGCCGCCGCCGCCAGCCCCGCGAAGTAGAGGTAGCAGACCGAGGCGAGCCCGAAGACCGTGCCGGCCGCGACGCAGCCCCAGCCCACCCAGGCGAGACGCCAGCCGCGACGCATGATCACCTCGTGCTCTCCGTGCCGTCCGACGGCCGCCGAGATCCTCGCAGCCGCGGCGGACGGGCGCAAGACCGCCCACCGTGCCAGAAAGGCGAACCGATGTCATTTCGTGTGGTCCCCAGCGCGCTGGAGACTTTCAGCGGGACGCTGACCACCCTGTCCGGCGATGCGAAGAAGGGCAGGCAATACGTCGAGGCGAACGAGAAGAACGTGAAGGGCGGCCGCGGCCACCTGCTCGGCTATGTGTACACCATGGGCGTGGTGCGGATCGGCGACGCCGTGAAGAAGAACCTCGATCGGCTGGACTCGCTCAGCTCCGCGTCCGGCACGGAACTGCACAAGTGCGCCGAGGTCTACCGGCACACGGAAAAGAAGACGGCCGAAAGGGTGGACGCGGTCTATCCCAAATGACCCGCCCGCCCGCCGGTGAACCGCCGGCGCTCCCCCGGAAGGATCGCGCATGACCGCCTCGCCCGCCGCCAAACTCGTCCCGCCGACGGTCACGCAGCCGATGCCGCAGGCCGTCGACATCTCGCTCTCACTCACCGACTTCGTCAGCCCCGGGCACTGGCTGCTGTGGGTGATCGACAAGATCTGCGGCGTCAACCCGGCCGAATGGCTGGCGCAGCAGCTCGCCGGCGACTGGGAGTCGATCTCCAAGTTCGCCTCCTCCCTCAAGCACGTCAGCGAGTTCTACACCGAGTACGGCAAGGGCCTGAAGGAAGGCTCCGCGACGATGCTGAAGGACTGGGAGGGCAACGCCGCCACCGCGTGCGGCACCTACTTCAAGGACTTCTCCGGTGCGGTGGACGGGCAGGCCGAACCGATCAAGACCGTCGCCGACGAGTGCCAGTCGGTCGCGTTCGGGTCGTGGGCGTCGGCCAAGGCGGCGGTGAGCGGGCTGGAGGCGCTGCTGGACATCGCCCTCATGATCGCGATCGAGGCCGCCGCGTCGGCCGCCACCAGCTGGACGATCGTCGGGCCGTCCGTCGGGATGGCGCTGATCATGAGCCAGATCGGCATCGGGATTCTGAAATGGCTGGAGATCCTCGGCTACGTCGGCATGACCGTGTCCGCCGTCTTCGCCTTCATCGGCCTGGTGAGCGGCCTGCTCGGCGCGCTGCACGGCCTGGAGACCCAGCAGTTCCCCAAGACCTCCTATGACAACAAGGTGATCTGACCATGACCGACTTCGACGACGTCGGCCGGCCCATGATGGACATCGCGCGGGGCGACGTGGAAGCGTCCCACCGCGTCCGCCGCAATCTGGAGCTGCTCCAGGAGAACGCCCGCGACCCCGAGTTCCGCCGGCTGATCCAGGAGGTGCTCGACGGCCGCCGAAGCCTGCGGGAGGCCGCGGGGACCCCGCTGTTCGGCAGCGGCATGGCGCCGCACCTGGACGCGTTCGCCGAGAAATGGGACGAGGCGACCGCCGAGGGGCAGGAGGTGACGTCCGAGGAGAGCGTCGCGGAGTTCCGGCGGCTTCAAGGGCGGGTGCAGAGCGTGATGGCCGAGATCGAGGACAAGGTGCGCGAGCTCCAGCGCTACCAGGACGACCTCGAGGCCGGGGGCTGAGCGGGATGGACGAGTTGGTGCTGCATCAGCGGAACCGGCGGGGCGGGGCGGCAGGGGCCGCGGTGCTGGCGCTCCTCGGCGCGCTGTTCGCCGCCGCCGGAGCCGTCATGGCTTCGCAGGGCGGTTCGACGGTGGTCGCCGGCGTGGTCGCGCTCGTCTTCGGCGCCGCCCTGCTGGCACTGGCCGGGCTCGCGCTCAGGGGGCGCGGTGTCCCGGACCGGCTCGCCCTCACTCCGGACGGCGTCCGCGTCTCGCGCGGCGACGAGACGTTCCTGCTGCCCGCCGCCGCGATCCGCTCGTTCGGCATGGTGCCGGTGAAGGGGGTCCGGGCGCTCGACGTGCGGTTCGACCCGGCCGCCGCCCCGGCCGTCCCCGCGCACGTCGCACGGCTGCGGACGGCGGCCGGTCCCGGCGAGCTCCGCCTGATCGTCGTCGGGGAGCGACCGCCGTTCGCCTCGCCGGCGCTCGCGGAACGGGCGCACGAGTACGTCGCGCGGCACGGCCTCGGCGACTGGGACGACGCGGCGGGTTAGTCGGACTTGCCGAAGCCGATGCCGAACTCGCGGTAGACGCGCTCCCAGAAGCCGTCGCGCAGCCAGGTGCGGGCCTCCTGGTAGGGGCGCAGCGAGCCGCCGAGCTCCTTCTCCGCCTCGATCAGCAGCTCCTTGTCGATGACGGGCGGCAGGATCGGGCCGGGGAGCAGGTCGCGGATGTTGTCGCGGCCCCGCTCGAAGATCCACTTCTGCGCGACGTGCTCGCCGATCTCCAGCATGTGGTCGCGGTCCGGGCCGAGGCGGCCGTCGGACTGGGCGGCGGACGCCGCGTTCATCGAGGCGGCCACGGTCGCCGGGGTCACCGGAGTGCCGCCCGGGACGGTGACCGCGGTGCGCACGGCCGCGGCGGGCGCCGGCTTGACCGCCGGGGGACGTCCCGCGAACACCTGCGACGGGGACGGCACCGGCGAGGTGCGCTGCGCGGCCGCGGCGGCGTCGCGGACGGCGGCGGCCGTGCCGGGCGCGGGCACCGGCAGCACCTTGGCCTTGGTGAAGTAGGGGCGCAGGAAGTCGGCGGACAGCACCTCGACCCGGTCGGACTCCCACACCAGCCATTCGGCCTGGTTGGAGCCGTGTGTCGGCTCCACGCCCCACAGGTGCACGCGGACGCCGTAGCGCTGCGCGGCCTCCACGGCGGGCAGCATGTCCTCGTCGCCGGCCAGCAGCACCGCGTCGGTGATCGCGCGGTGCCGGGCGAGCGCCTCCAGGTCGGCGCGCAGCTGCGCGTCCACGCCCTTCTGCTGGCCCTGCGCGTTCAGGTTGCCGAGCCGCAGCTTCACCAGCGGCAGGTTCGCGATCACGCGCTGGTCGACGGTCGGCTGCTTCTTCGGCGCCGCGTCGAACCAGTAGACGCGCAGCAGCTCGCCCAGCAGCTGGTCGTCCGCGTGGCTGGTCAGCGCCTTGATCAGCTGTTCGGCGGCGACCCGGTACTCGCGCCGGGAGCCGCAGCCGAGCAGCAGGGCCCCGGAGGCCGCGTAAAGGTACCCCGCGTCGACGAAGATGGCGTAGCGCGCGGGCTGTGGGACGAACTCCGAGGTGGCCATGGCCTTCCACCTTATGTGTGCGGAGACCCCCGCTGGGCGCGAACCACGGTTGTGTGTCGCGCGATCCCATCCCCCCTCCGGGGGGCGAAACACCACATACCCCGCGAGACCGGGCACGTCGCGGGGCGGCGCCGCCGGGTCAGCGGGGCAGGCCGCTGGCGCGCCACGCGCCGGGTCCGCGGGGCCGCGGGCCGCCGGACACGGTGGCGCGGACGAGCCGGGTCCGGTCCGCCCAGCGGGACGTCCGGGGCTCGCCGCCGTCGCGGGCCGCGGCGGCCGCGCGGGCCCGCGCGGTCAGCACCGCGACCAGCGCGGCGATCTCCGCGGCGGACGGGTCACCCCGCACCACCTGCAGGAACGGTCTGTCTTCAGCGGTCACGGGTTCTCCTCGGCGGCCGGGGCCGGACGCGGCGGGCGGTCCGGCACCGGCCGGCGTTGATCAGAGCGGGATGTTGCCGTGCTTCTTCGGCGGCAGCGTGGCGCGCTTCTCGCGGAGCGCGCGCAGCGCCTTGACGACCTGCCCGCGGGTCTCCGACGGCTTGATCACCGCGTCGACGTAGCCGCGGTCGGCGGCGACGTACGGGTTGGCGAGGGTGTCCTCGTACTCGGTGATCAGCTCGGCGCGGCGGGTGTCGGGGTCGCCGGCCGCGGCCAGCTCGCGCCGGTACAGGATGTTGACGGCGCCCTGCGCGCCCATGACGGCGATCTGCGCGGTCGGCCACGCGAGGTTGATGTCGGCGCCGAGGTGCTTGGACCCCATGACGTCGTACGCGCCGCCGTACGCCTTCCGGGTGATCACGGTGACCAGCGGGACGGTCGCCTCGGCGTAGGCGTACAGCAGCTTGGCGCCGCGCCGGATGATCCCGTTCCACTCCTGGTCGGTGCCGGGCAGGAAGCCGGGGACGTCCACGAAGGTCAGCACCGGGATGTTGAACGCGTCGCAGGTCCGGACGAACCGGGCGGCCTTCTCGGAGGCGTCGATGTCGAGCGTCCCGGCGAACTGCATCGGCTGGTTCGCGACGACGCCGACCGAGCGGCCCTCGACGCGCCCGAACCCGCAGATGATGTTCGGCGCGAACAGCTCCTGGACCTCGAGGAACTCGCCGTCGTCGAGCACGTGCTCGATCGCGGTGTGCATGTCGTACGGCTGGTTCGGCGAGTCCGGGATGAGGGTGTCGAGGTCCTCGTCCAGCTCGGACGGGTCGACCGGCACGTCGAACGCGGGCGCGTCGGCGAGGTTGTTGGACGGCAGGTACGACAGCAGCGCCTTGACGTACTCGATCGCGTCGTCCTCGTCGGAGCCCTGGTAGTGCGCCACGCCGGACTTGGAGTTGTGCGAGTGCGCCCCGCCGAGCTCCTCCATGGTCACCTCTTCGCCGGTGACCGTCTTGATGACGTCCGGGCCTGTGATGAACATGTGCGAGGTCTGGTCGGCCATGACGATGAAGTCGGTGATCGCGGGCGAGTACACCGCGCCGCCCGCGCACGGCCCGAGGACCAGCGAGATCTGCGGGATGACGCCGGAGGCGTGCACGTTCCGCTTGAAGATCTCCGCGTACAGGCCGAGCGCGACGACGCCCTCCTGGATCCGCGCGCCGCCGGAGTCGTTGATCCCGACCACCGGGCAGCCGGTCTTCAGCGCGTGGTCCATGACCTTGACGATCTTCTCGCCGAACACCTCGCCGAGGGACCCGCCGGAGACGGTGAAGTCCTGGCTGAACACCGCGACCGGCCGGCCGTCGACCGTGCCGTACCCGGTGACGACGCCGTCGCCGTAGGGGCGGTTCTTCTCCATCCCGAAGTTGGTGGACCGGTGCCGCGCCATCTCGTCGAACTCGACGAACGAGCCGGGGTCGAGCAGCGCGTCGATCCGCTCCCGGGCCGTCATCTTGCCCTTGGCATGCTGCTTCTCGACGGCGCGCGCCGAGCCCGCGTGCACCGCCTCGTAGCGGCGCCGTTCCAGGTCCGCGATCTTGCCCGCCGTCGTGTGGATGTCGTACCCGACCGCGGGTTCAGGGGCTTCCATCGCCATGCGGGCCAGGGTAACCGCACGCTGACCCCGGACCCGCGGCCGGGGCCCGCTGACCGGGATGAACTCCGCCGTACCGGGGCTCGTTACGCTGGGCGCGTGGCTACGAAGACGCGAGACATCCTCCGGCAGGACATGCCGGAACCCCTGCGCCGTGACGTCCGCCTCCTCGGCGCGATGCTCGGCGACGGGCTGGTGGAGCACGGCGGCCGGGAGCTGCTGGACGACGTCGAGCGGCTGCGCCACGCGGTGATCGCGGCCCGCCGGGGCGAGACGTCCGCCGACGAGGTCGCGGCGATCGTGGACGGCTGGACGCTGGAGCGCGCCGAGCAGGTCGCGCGCGCGTTCACCGTGTACTTCCACCTGACCAACCTCGCCGAGGAGCACCACCGGATCCGGACGCTCCGCGAGCGCGACACCGGCGGGCCGGTGCCCGGATCCGTGGCCGCGGCGGTCGAGGAGATCCGCACCGCGGGCGGCGACCGGCTCGCCGAGATGATCGACGGGCTGGAGTTCCGGCCGGTCTTCACCGCCCACCCGACCGAGGCCCGCCGCCGCGCCGTCGTCACCGCGATCCAGCGGATCAGCGACCTGCTGACCGCGCTGAACGCCGGGCAGGGCGCGGGCGAGCGGGAGGAGACCGAGCGGCGGCTCCGCGAGGAGATCGACGTGCTGTGGCGGACGGCGCTGCGCCGCGGCACCCAGATGGACCCGCTCGACGAGGTCCGCACCGCGATGGCCGCGTTCGACGAGACGATCTTCCGGGTGGTGCCGCACGTCTACCGGGCCCTCGACCGGGCGCTGGACGGCTCCGGCGCCGGCACCCGGCCGCCGAAGGCGCGCCCGTACCTGCGGTTCGGCAGCTGGATCGGCGGCGACCGGGACGGCAACCCCTACGTCACCGCGCAGGTCACCCGCGACGCGGTCATGATCCAGGCGGACCACGTGCTGCGCGCGCTGGAGACCGCGTGCGCGCGGATCGGCCGGGAGCTGACCGTCCACGAGTCGACGACGCCCGCGTCGGACGCGCTGCGCGGCGCGCTCGCCGCCGCCCGCACCGCGCACCCGTCGCGGCTCGCCGAGGGCGCCAAGCGGTCGCCGGGCGAGCCGCACCGCCAGTTCCTGCTGTACGCGGCGAACCGGATCGCCGCGACCCGCGAGCGCGACGCCGACCTCGCCTACGCGTCCCCGGACGAGCTGCTCGCCGACCTGCGGACCGTCCAGGAGTCGCTGGCCGCCGCCGGGGCCGTCCGGCAGGCCTACGGGCGGGTGCAGCAGCTCATCTGGCAGGTCGAGACGTTCGGGTTCCACCTGGCCGAGCTGGAGATCCGCCAGCACTCCGAGCTGCACGAGAAGGCCCTGGCCGAAGTGCGCGCAGGCGGGGACCGGTCGGAGATGACCGAGGAGATCCTCGAGACGCTCCGCGTCGTCGCGTGGATCCAGAAGCGCTTCGGCGTCCGCGCCTGCCACCGCTACATCGTGTCGTTCACCCGGTCCGCGCAGGACATGGCGAACGTCCACGAGCTGGCCGCCTCCCTCGGCGACGGCGCGCCCGTCCTCGACGTGATCCCGCTGTTCGAGACCGGCGAGGACCTGGAGCGCGCCCCGTCCGTGCTGGACGGGATGCTGGAGATCCCCGCCGTCCGGCGCCGGCTGGACGGCACCGGCCGCCGCATGGAGGTCATGCTCGGCTACTCCGACTCCGCCAAGCAGCTCGGCCCCGCCAGCGCCACCCTGCGCCTGTACGACACGCAGGAGGCGCTCGCCGCATGGGCGGCCCGCAACGACATCACGCTGACGCTGTTCCACGGCCGCGGCGGATCCCTCGGCCGCGGCGGCGGCCCCGCCAACCGGGCGATCCTCGCGCAGGCGCCCGGGTCCGTCGCGGGCCGCTTCAAGGTCACCGAGCAGGGCGAGGTGATCTTCGCCCGGTACGGCCGCACCGAGATCGCCGAGCGGCACGTCGAGCAGGTCACCAGCGCCGTCCTGCTGGCCTCGACCGACGCCGTGCAGGACCGCGCTCGCGAGGCCGCCGCCCGGTTCCGGCCGCTCGCCGACAAGATCGGCGAGGCGGCCGAGGACGCGTTCCGGGCGCTGATCGGGACCGACGGGTTCGCCGCGTGGTTCGCCCGCGTCAGCCCCCTGGAGGAGATCGCCGAGCTGCGCATCGGGTCCCGCCCGGCGCGCCGCAAGGCCGCCCGCGGCCTGGAGGACCTGCGCGCCATCCCCTGGGTGTTCGCGTGGACGCAGACCCGCGTCAACCTGCCCGGCTGGTACGGCCTCGGCAGCGGCCTCGCCGCCGTCTCCGGCGACGGCCGCGACCTCGGCGAGCTCCGCGAGGCCTACGAGGCGTGGCCGCTGTTCAACACCCTGCTCGACAACGCCGAGATGAGCCTCGCCAAGTCCGACCGGGCGATCGCGGAGCGCTACCTCGCCCTCGGCGGGCGCCCCGAGCTGTCCGAGGCCGTCCTCGCCGAGTACGACCGCACCCGGCGGCTCGTCCTCGCGGTCACCGGCCACGAGCGGCTGCTGGAGAACCGCCGCGTCCTGTCCCGCGCCGTCGAGCTGCGCAACCCGTACGTGGACGCGCTCTCCCACCTCCAGCTGCGCGCCCTCACCGCCCTGCGCGCCGGCGACGTCACCGACGAGGAGGAGCGCGACCGCCTCGAAGCGCTGCTCCTGCTGTCGGTCAACGGCGTAGCCGCCGGCCTCCAGAACACCGGCTGACACCGCCTGCGAGACATGAGGGGCCGGCGGCGGGCGTGACCGCCTCTGTGGCGGTCAGGACGGCCAGACGGGCTTGCGCTTGGCGTTGAAGGCGGCGATGCCCTCGCGGCGGTCGGCGGAGAACGCGACGGTCCGCCAGGCGTTGTCCTCCAGGTCCAGGCCCGCTTCCAGGGATACGCCCGCGCCGAGGCGCAGGGCGCGCTTGGCGGCCCGGACGGCGACCGGGGAGTTCCGCGCGATCACCTGAGCGATGCCGAGGGCCTCCTCGCGGGCGGTCCCGGCGGGCACCTTCCGGTCGGCGAGGCCGTACTCCAGGGCCTCGTCGACGCCGAGGCGGCGGCCCGTGAACACCAGGTCGGCGGCCTTGCCGGGGCCGAGCTTGCGCAGCGCCAGCTGCGTCCCGCCACCGCCCGGGACGAGCCCGACGCCCACCTCCGGCAGCCCGAACACCGCGGACTCGTCCGCCACGATCAGGTCGGCGGACAGCGCGAGCTCGCACCCGCCGCCCACCGCGTACCCGCGCACGGCCGCGATCACCGGCTGCGGCAGGTTCAGCACGCCGCCGAACGCGGCGCGGAAGACGGGCCGCTGCGCGAGCAGCTCGTCGTCGCTCATCGAGTTGCGTTCCTTCAGGTCCGCGCCCACGCAGAACGCCTTCTCGCCCGCCGCGCTCAGCACCACGGCGCGCACGGACGTGTCATCGGCGACCTCGCGGCACACCGCCGCCAGCCGCCGCGCCATCGCGGTCGACAGGGCGTTGAGCGCCTCGGGCCGGTCCAGCACGATCTCCGCGACATGCTCGTCGCGCCGCAGCGTCACACCATCCATGTGGAGAACCCTATTCTTACCCCGGTCCGCGGCCCTCGCCCACCCCGCCCTTTCCGCCGGCTCGCGCAGGTGATTCGAGCCGGCGAACGCGGGGACGGTGGGGCGATGGGGTTGGATGGAAACGTGAGTGATTCCGCGTATGGGGACCTTGATCGTCCGCCATTGCACGAGGCGGCGCTGCAGCGTGCGCTCGTCCGAGAGGGCGGGCTGTGGCGGGAGGTGCGGGTCGTGCCGGAGACGGGGTCGACCAACGCCGACCTCGCCGTACGCGCCAAGGAGGGTGCTCCGGAGGGGACCGTGCTCGTCACCGAGCTGCAGACCGCGGGACGCGGGCGGCTCGGCCGGCCGTGGACGGCGCCGCCGCGCTCGGGGCTGATGTTCTCGATGCTGCTGCGGCCGGCCGTGCCGGTGCCGCTGCTCGGCTGGCTGCCGCTGCTGACCGGCGTCGCGGTCGCCACCGCGATCCGCCGGATGACCGCGTTCGCCGAGTCGGGGGAGCGCTTCTTCGGCGGTGCGGACGGCGATGTCGCCGTGGACGCCCGGCTGAAATGGCCCAACGACCTGCTGGTCGGGGACCGCAAGCTCGCCGGGATCCTCGCCGAGAAGGTCGACGGCGCGCTGATCGTGGGCGTCGGCCTCAACGTGGGGCTGCGCACGGAGGAGCTGCCCGTGCCGACCGCGACGTCCCTGGCGATCGAGGGCGCGCCGCTCACCGACCGGGCGCCGCTGCTGCGCGCGATCCTGCGCGAGATGCGGACCTGGTACGGCGAATGGACGATGCTCGGCGGCGACCCGGAGACCAGCGGGCTCCGCACCGCCTACAAGGACCTGTGCACGACGCTCGGCCGCCGCGTCCGGGTGGAGCTGCCGGCGGACGAGACGCTGGAGGGCACCGCGCGCGACGTCGACGGATCGGGCCGCCTCATGGTCGAGGGGCCGCGCGGCGACGTCGCCGTGAGCGCCGGCGACGTGGTCCACGTCCGTTGAGGGGCTGAACCTTGTCGCTTCGCGGCGAGATCGGGGGACCGCGGTGCCGATCCCGGGGCGACGGAGGGTGCACTTTCGGTGAAAGGTGCAGGTGGGTGCGCTGCGTCACGCCGGATCTGCAACGATATGCGGTGGTACCGATCCACGACGCCGGCGGCGGGGTCCCGTCCGCCGGCGGACTGAGGGGCGGATGATGGCGCGCGGACTGCCGGATCCCAGGGAGGTCGAGGAGCTGCTCCTCGGCGGCGAGCTCCGCTACACGCGCGTCGACGCCGTCCGGCTGTCGGGGGTGTCGCGGGAGTTCACCGGGCGGATCTGGCGCGCGTTCGGGTACCCGTCGATGGCGGACGACGCGGTCGCCTACACCGAGGGCGACGTGGCGGCGCTGTGCCGGATCCGGCGGCTCATGGAAGAGGGCGTGCTGGACGAGGACGGCGTGATCCGGCTGATCAGGGCGTTCGGGCAGACGATGACGCGGCTGGCGGAGTGGCAGGTCAGCCTGCTGAAGGAGATGGTCGCCCCGGATCCGAACGACGTGCCGTCCACCGCGGCGGTCGGCACGATCATGGAGATCGCCGACAAGCACATCGGGGAGTTCGAGCCGCTGGTGGTGCACGCGTGGCGGCGGCAGCTGGCCGCGGCGGGCACCCGGGCGATCGCGGCGGCGGCGACCGGGGAGGACGGGGAGCCGGCGGGCCGTCCGGCGGCCACCGTCGGGTTCGCGGACATGGTGTCGTTCACGCAGGTCAGCCGGGAGCTGGAGGAGATCGAGCTGGCCCGGGTGGTGGAGTGGTTCGAGGAGACCGCCGCCGACATCATCGCCGCGTGCGGGGGCCGGCTGGTGAAGACGCTGGGCGACGAGGTGCTGTTCAGCACGGAGTCGCCAACGGTCGGCGCGGAGATCGCCCTGACGATCGCGGCGGCGATCCAGGACGAGACGGAGGTGCCGGACGTGCGGGTCGGGGTGGCGCACGGGCCGGTGCTGCCGCTGATGGGCGATGTGTTCGGCACGACGGTGAACCTGGCGGCGCGGCTGACGGCGCTGGCCCGGCCGGGGTCGGTGGTGATCGACAGCGAGCTGGCGGCGCGGCTGGAGAAGGAGCCGGCGTACCGGATCACCCGGATCGTCCGGCGGCCCGTCCAGGGGCTCGGGATCGTGCAGCCGTTCGTGCTGCGGCGCGCGCGGCGGCCCGAGGACGGGCCGCCGGGCGACGGCGGCCGGTAGGGGCGCCTCACACCGGCTTGCTGATCTCCTCGCCGGGCGCGCCGGTGAGGCGCTGCAGGTAGTTCTGCTCGCCGAGGGCCTGGACGAGGCTGAGTTCGGTCTCCAGGTAGTCGATGTGGTACTCCTCGTCGGCGAGGATCTCCTCGAAGATCCGCGCGGAGGTGACGTCGCCGCGCGAGCGCATCAGCTCGATGCCGGGGCGCAGCCGGGCGACGGCCTCCATCTCGACCTCCAGGTCCGCCTTGAGCTGCTCGACGACGGTCTGGCCGATCCGCAGGGTGCCGAGCTTCTGGTAGTTCGGCAGGCCCTCGAGGAACAGGATCCGGTCGGTGAGCCGCTCGGCGTGCCGCATCTCGTCGATCGACTCGTCGCGGGTGTGCTTCGCGATGCGGGTGAAGCCCCAGTTCTCCTGCATCTTGGCGTGCAGGAAGTACTGGTTGATCGCGGTCAGTTCGCCGGTGAGCTGGTCGTTCAGCAGCGCGATGATGTCCTTGTCGCCTTCCATGGACCTCATGCTCGCACAGTGGGCAGCACCTGCTCGCGCCCGGCGCGCGTTCAGCGGCGCGGGGCGGCGGCGGGGGCTGAGCGGCGGCGGCTCAGGCGGCGGTGGGCGGCGCTGCTCCCCTTTCGGCTCCGGTGGCGGGCGCCGGCGGGACGATCGGGTCCGCGGCGGCGGGGGCGGCCGGGGCGGCACCGCCGCCGGGGACGGCGGTGAGGGGCGCCGGGCCGCCGGTGAGGGCGTCGGCGAGCTCGCTCGCGGTGCGGTACTCGCTGACCATGGCGTGCAGGCGCTTGGTGCAGGAGCCGCAGCCGGGCTTGAAGCCGCAGGCCGCCTTGACCTCCTTGGCGGTGCCGCAGCGGCCGCCGGACAGGCAGCCGTGAACGTCGTCCTCCGTGATCGCGTTGCAGATGCAGACGTACATCCGGTGGCGGACCTTCCCTGCGACTACCCGGTACCAACACGCCTGACCTATGCCTTTAGGGCACCCTTATGAAGGTTAGGCTCCCCTAAGGTAACCGACGCGTGTCCGTTCTGGCCAGTGGTCTCCGAATCGGTGTGATTCAACCCTCACGGGGAAGAGCCCCACCCGGTACGACGGGAGGGCGGGAACAGTGGCACAGGTATGGCCGGGCGATGCGTATCCCCTCGGAGCCCGGTTCGACGGCGCGGGCACGAACTTCGCCGTCTTCTCCGAGGCGGCCGAACGAGTGGAGCTCTGCCTGTTCGACGGGCCGGCGGGCGACGGTGAGGAGACGCGGCTGGCGCTGCCGGAGGTCGACGCGTTCGTGTGGCACGGGTACCTGCCGGGGGTGATGCCCGGCAGGCGGTACGGGTTCCGGGTGCACGGGCCCTACGATCCGGAGCGCGGGCAGCGCTGCAACCCGGCGAAGCTGCTGCTCGACCCGTACGCGCAGGCGATCGAGGGCCGGATCGACTGGGACGAGTCGTGCTTCGGCTACCGGTTCGGCGACCCGTGGTCGCGCAACGACCTGGACTCGGCCGGGCACACGATGCGCTCGGTGGTCGTCAGCCCGTACTTCGACTGGGGCGACGACCGGCCGCCGCGGATCCCCTACCACGAGACGGTGATCTACGAGGCGCACGTCAAGGGCCTCACCGCCTGGCATCCTGACATCCCGCCGGCGCTGCGCGGCACCTACGCCGGCCTCGCCCACCCGGTGATCATCGATCATCTGACGTCGATCGGCGTCACGGCGGTGGAGCTGATGCCGGTGCACCAGTTCGTCCACGACGACGCGCTGATCCAGCGGGGGCTGCGCAACTACTGGGGCTACAACACCATCGGCTTCTTCGCGCCGCACGGCGAGTACTCCTCGTCGGGGGAGCGCGGGGAGCAGGTGCTGGAGTTCAAGGCGATGGTGAAGGCGCTGCACGAGGCGGGCATCGAGGTGATCCTCGACGTGGTCTACAACCACACCGCCGAGGGCAACCACCTCGGGCCGACGCTGTCGTTCCGGGGCATCGACAACGCGCGCTACTACCGGCTCGCCGACGGCGACCAGCGCTACTACACGGACACCACGGGCACCGGGAACAGCCTGCTGATGCGCAGCCCGCACGTGCTGCAGCTGATCATGGACTCGCTGCGGTTCTGGGTGACGGAGATGCACGTGGACGGGTTCCGGTTCGACCTGGCCGCGACGCTGGCCCGCGAGCTGCACGAGGTGGACCGGCTGTCGGCGTTCTTCGACCTCGTCCAGCAGGACCCGGTGGTGTCGCAGGTCAAGCTGATCGCCGAGCCGTGGGACGTGGGGGAGGGCGGCTACCAGGTCGGGAACTTCCCGCCGCTGTGGACGGAGTGGAACGGCAAGTACCGCGACACGGTCCGCGACTACTGGCGCGGGCAGCCCGGCGCGCTGCCCGACTTCGCGTCCCGGCTGACCGGGTCGTCGGACCTGTACGCCGACGACGGCCGCCGCCCGATCGCCTCGATCAACTTCGCGACCTGCCACGACGGGTTCACCCTGCACGACCTGGTGTCCTACGACGGCAAGCACAACGAGGCCAACGGCGAGGGCAACCGGGACGGCAGCGACGACAACCGGTCGTGGAACTGCGGCCACGAGGGCCCGACCGACGACCTCGACATCGTCGCGCTGCGGGAGCGGCAGAAGCGCAACTTCCTGACCACGCTGTTCCTGTCGCAGGGCGTCCCGATGCTCCTGCACGGCGACGAGCTGGGCCGCACCCAGCAGGGCAACAACAACGCCTACTGCCAGGACACCGAGATCTCCTGGGTCGACTGGACGGGCCTGCGCGAGGACACGTTCTTCGACGAGCGCGGGCCGCTGCTCGACTTCGTCCGCAGGCTGTCGAAGCTGCGCACGGAGCATCCGGTGTTCCGGCGCCGCCGCTTCTTCGTCGGGGACCGGACGCCGGCGGCGCGCGGCGCCGAGCCCGACGCGCTGCCGGACCTGGTGTGGTTCACGCCCGGCGGCGAGGAGATGGACGACGGGGACTGGACCGCCGGGTTCAACAAGTCGCTGAACGTGTTCCTGAACGGGGAGGCGATCGGCGAGCCGGACCGGCGGGGCCGGCTGGTGCGCGACGACTCGTTCCTGCTGCTGTTCAGCGCGCACGACGGGGAGCTGCCGTTCGCGCTGCCGCCCGCCGCGTACGGGCAGATGTGGATCAAGGTGCTGGACACCGCCGATCCGCTGCTCGCCGAGGAGGAGTCGCCGGTCGTGAAGGCCGGGGAGTCCGTGCCGGTCGCCGCCCGCTCCGTCCAGGTGCTGCGCCGTGTCTGACATCCCTCCCCCCGATCGCAGTGACCTTCCCCCCGAGCACACCGACCCCCCGTCCGGCACCTACCGGCTCCAGCTCCGCGGCACGCCCGACGACCGCTTCGGGTTCGCCGAGGCCGCCGCGCTGGCCCCCTACCTGTCGGCCCTCGGCGTGTCGCACGTGTACCTGTCGCCGATCCTGCGGGCCGCGCCGGGGTCGACGCACGGCTACGACGTGGTCGACCACTCCAGGCTGTCGGACGAGCTGGGCGGCGGCGAGGCGTTCGGCGCGATGGCGGAGCGGTTCCGCGCCCACGGGCTGCGGGTGCTGGTCGACCTCGTCCCCAACCACATGGCCGTCCCGGACCCGCCGGACCTGAACCTTCCGCTCGACGCCGTCCTGGCGCAGGGGCCCTCGTCGCCGTACGCGAAGTGGTTCGACGTGGACTGGGACGCGGGCGGCGGGCGGATCGTCCTGCCCGGTCAAGGCGAGCCGAACTACCGCCGGTTCTTCGACATCTCCGGGCTGATCGGGCTGCGGCAGGAGGACCCGGAGGTCTTCGAGCGCACGCACGCGCTCCTGCTCGGCCTGGTCGGGCAGGGCCTGGTGGACGGCCTGCGCGTCGACCATCCGGACGGCCTGGCGGACCCGCGCGGCTACCTGCGCCGCCTGGCGGGCGCCGCGCCGGGCCGCTGGCTGCTCGTCGAGAAGATCACCGAAGGGGCGGAGCGGCTGCCCGCCGACTGGCCGTGCGCGGGCACGACCGGCTACGACTCGCTCGGGATGGTCGGCGGCCTGTTTGTCGACCCGGCCGGGGAGAAGCCGCTCACCGACCTCTACACCGCGCTGACGGGCGGCCCCGCGGACTTCGGGACGGTCGAGCACGACGCGCGCCTGCACTCCGCGACGCACGGCATGAAGCCGGAGATGGACCGGCTGATGCGCGTCCTCGGCCGCATCGTGGGGAAGCGGGACGCGGGCTTGGAGCAGGCGTTGCAGGCGCTCCTTGTGGCGATGCCGGTGTACCGCGCCTACGTCGTCCCGGGCGAGGACGCGCCGCCGCAGGCCGTGGACGTCCTCAACGAGGCCGCGCAGAGAGCGCGCGGGCACCTGCCCGAGAACCTGCATCCGGCCCTGGACACGGTCGTGGACATGGCCCTCGGACGAGGCGAGAACCCCGATCCCGAGTTCATCGTCCGGTTCCAGCAGACGGCCGCGCCGCTCGCCGCCAAAGGCGTGGAGGACACGGCCTTCTACCGCTGGAACCGTATGGCCGCCCTCAACGAGGTGGGCGGCGACCCTGGACGCTTCTCCGTGAGCCCGGCCGACTTCCATGCGCACTGCCTCCGGCTCGCGCGTGACTGGCCGTCCACCATGACGACGCTGTCCACGCACGACACCAAACGCCAGGAGGACGTGCGCGCGCGCCTGGCCGTCCTGTCCGAACTGCCGGAGGAGTGGGCCGACGCGGTCCACCGCTGGCGTTCCTGGTGGGGGCCTGCCGAGTCGCCGATGGAACCGGACTTGGAGTACCTGCTCTGGCAGACGCTCGCCGGCGCCTGGCCGATCACCCCTGACCGCATGGAGGAGTTCCTCGTCAAGGCGATGCGCGAGGCCAAGACCCGGACGTCGTGGGCCGAGCCGGACACCGCCTACGAGAACGCCGCCCTCGGGTACGCGCGCCGCGTCCTGCAGGACCCCGACCTCGTCACCGACCTGACCGGGTTCGTGGCGCGGCTCGACCCGTACGCGCGGGTGAACGGGCTCGGGCAGAAGCTCGTCCAGCTCGCGATGCCGGGCGTCCCCGACGTCTACCAGGGCTGCGAGCTGACCGGCCTCGCCCTCGTCGACCCCGACAACCGGCGGCCGGTGGACTACGGGCGGCGCCGCGAGCGGCTGCACCGGCTCGACACCGGCCGCACGCCCAAGGACGTCGACGACGAGAAGCTCCTGGTCACGGCGCGGACGCTGCGGCTGCGCCGCACCCATCCGCAGTGGTTCGGGCCGTCCGCGGCCTACGAGCCGGTCGCGGCGGAGGGGCCCGCCGCCGACCACGTCGTCGCGTTCCGGCGGGGCGGCGCGGTCGCGCTCGCCACCCGGCTGCCCGCCGGCCTGGAGCGCCGCGGCGGCTGGGCCGGGACGGAGGTGGACGTCGGCCGGCAGGGCCGGCGGGACGTCCTCACCGGCGCCACGCACTGGGGCCCGCGCCTGGACGCCGCCGAGGTGTTCGCGCACCTGCCCGTCGCGCTGATCGTCCCCCGGGAGATCGACAGGTGAACGAGCGGTTCGAGGTCTGGGCTCCCACGGCCCGGCGGGTCGACGTCGTCGTCGGCGGGGAGCGCCTGCCCATGGCGGCGGCGGAGGGCCGTTCCGGCTGGTGGACGGCCGATGTGCCGGGCGCCGGGCACGGCACCGACTACGGTTTCGCGCTGGACGGCGCCGCCGACCCCCTGCCCGATCCGCGCTCCCCGTGGCAGCCGTCCGGCGTGCACGCGCTCAGCCGCGTGTACGAGCACGACAGGTTCGCTTGGACGGACGCGCGATGGCACGGGCGCCCGCTGCCGGGCAGCGTCCTGTACGAGATGCACGTCGGCACGTTCACGCCGGAAGGGACGTTCGACGCCGCGATCGAACGCCTCGACCATCTCGTCGCGCTGGGAATCGACGCCGTCGAACTCCTGCCGGTCGCGTCCTTTCCGGGCCACCACGGATGGGGATACGACGGCGCTCTCCTGTGGGCGCCCCACGAGCCCTATGGCGGTCCCGATGCGCTGAAGCGTTTCGTGGACGCCGCCCATGCGCGCGGTCTCGCGGTCGTGCTGGACGTCGTCTACAACCATCTCGGGCCCGACGGAAACCATCTCGGCGACTACGGCCCCTATTTCACCAGCGCCCACAGCACACCTTGGGGCGACGCGGTCAACTTCGACCAGGAAGGCTCGGACGAGGTCCGTGCGTTCGCCATAGAGAACGCGCTGATGTGGCTGCGCGACTACCACTTCGACGGGCTCCGCCTGGACGCCGTCCATGCCATCACCGACCACAGCGCCGTCCACATACTGGAAGAGATGGCGCAGGCCGTGTCCGCCCTGTCCGCGCAGTTGGGACGGCATCTGTTCCTCATAGCGGAATCCGACCTGAACGATCCGCGGCTCGTCACGTCGAGGGAGGCGGGCGGATACGGGCTCGACGCGCAATGGAGCGACGACTTCCACCACTGCCTGCACGCCGCGCTGACCGGGGAACGCCAGGGTTATTACTGCGACTTCGGTTCCATGGAAACCCTCAAGAAAGCACTGACGAGGGTGTTCGTCCACGACGGGACGATGTCGACGTACCGGGGGCGCAGGCACGGCCGTCCCGTGGACGTGGAAAAGCTGCCCGCCCACCGGTTCCTCGGTTTCCTGCAGAACCACGACCAGGTCGGTAACAGGGGCGCGGGGGACCGTATAGGCGCCGTCCTGGCCGGGGCCGGACTCTCCCCGGGGCTGCTCAAGGTCGGCGCGGCGCTGCTCATCCTGGCCCCGTTCACGCCGATGCTCTTCATGGGCGAGGAATGGGGCGCCTCCACGCCCTGGTGCTATTTCACCGACCACCAGGACCCGGAACTGGCACGGGCCGTGAGCCAGGGGCGGCGCAGGGAGTTCTCCCGGCACGGCTGGACGGGTGAGGTCCCCGATCCACAGGCCGTGGAAACCTTCCGGCGATCCGTCCTCGACTGGGCCGAGCCCGCCGCGGAACCGCACGCCGGCCTGCTGGAGTGGCACCGGTCCCTGATCGCGCTGCGCCGCGCCCGGCCGGAGCTGAACGACCCGCGCCTGACCGCGGCGTCCGTCGAGACCGGCGACGGCGGCACCGCGACCGGCCGCTGGCTGACCATGCGGCGCGGCGGCCTGCTCGTCGCGGCGAACCTCGGCGGCGAGGCCGTCCGGCTCCCGCTGCCCGGCGCCGGGGCCCGGCTGCTGCTCGCATCAGATCCGGCGATCCGGATGGAAACCGGCTTCAACGGCGATTCCAAAACCCCGGTCGTGGTGCTGCCCGGCGCGTCGGCCGCCGCCGCCGGATGACCGCCCGCGGCGGCGCGCCGACCGCCCGGCGCGCAACGGCCCGAGGCGCGATGTCCGCCTGGCTCCCGGTACCGCCCGGAAGATGGGTGTTCGAGGATGTACTACGAGTGGCAAACCGCAGGTCAAGAGCGCGGCGGCACCCGGGAAACGTTCAAGAATGGTCATACGATCGGTTCATGACCTCAGTACTGCTCGCCGAGGACGACACGTCCATCTCCGAGCCTCTCGCCCGCGCGCTGCGTCGCGAGGGGTACACCGTCGAAGTCAGCCCGGACGGTCCGCAGGCGCTCGAGCGGGCGCTCGGCGGCGGCGTTGATCTCATCGTCCTCGACCTGGGCCTGCCCGAGCTGGACGGCCTGGAGGTCGCCCGCCGGGTCCGTGCCGAGGGGCATGGAGTGCCCATCCTGATCCTGACCGCCCGGGCCGACGAGGTCGACACCGTCGTCGGCCTCGACGCGGGCGCCGACGACTACGTCACCAAGCCGTTCCGCCTGGCCGAGCTGCTGGCCCGGGTCCGCGCGCTGCTGCGCCGCGGCAGCACCGAGACCCCGATCGTCCAGGGGGTGCGGATCGACGCCGAGTCGCGCCGCGCCTGGATGGGCGACCAGGAGCTGCAGCTCACCACCAAGGAGTTCGACCTGCTGCGCGTCCTGGTCCGGGACGCGGGCAAGGTCGTCACCCGCGAACAGATCATGCGCGAGGTGTGGGACACCAACTGGTGGGGTTCCACGAAGACCCTCGACATGCACATCTCCTGGCTGCGCCGCAAGCTCGGCGACGACGCCGGCAGCCCCCGCTACATCACCACGGTGCGGGGCGTCGGCTTCCGGTTCGAGCGCGGCGACTGACAGGCCTTCAACCGGCCGCCACGGCCGCGCGGTCAGCCCCCGGGCCTTCCCGAGAGGCCGGGGGCGCCCCGCCGGGCGTGGCCCCACCATAAGGAGCCCAGATGAGGCGCCGACTCCTCCTGTCGACGCTCGCGGTGGCGGTGGTCGCGATCCTGTTGCTCGGCCTACCCCTCGCCTACGCCGCCCACAAGCTCATCTACGAGGAGGCCGGGCAGTCCCTCGACCGGGAGGCGTCCGCCATCGCCGGCGGCGTCGCCTACACCCTCGAATCGCGCCGGCCCGTCACCGGCGCCGCGATCGCGCGGGAGTACCCCGGCCGGCATATCGCGGTGACCCTGCCGGGCGGCGGCGCCGTCGAGGCGGGCCCCCGCCCCCGGCCGGGCGAGCGGCAGCTCACCGCCACCGCGTCCGGGCAGGGCGTGCGGGTCCGGCTGTCGCGCCCCGCCGCCCAGCTGAAGGACCAGGAGCTGCGGCTGCTGCTGTTCATCGGCAGCCTCGCGCTGCTCGGCGTCGCCGTCACCGTCGGCCTCGCGATGGTCCAGGCCCGCAAGCTGACGCTGCCGCTGCGCGACCTCGCCGAGACCGCCGACCGGCTCGGCACCGGCAACGCCCGGCCCCGCCGCCGCCGCTACGGCATCCCGGAGGTCGACCGGGTCGCCGAGGTGCTGGACCGCAGCGCGGTCCGCATCGCCGACCTGCTCGCCGCGAGCCGCGAGTTCGCCTCCGACGCCTCCCACCAGCTGCGCACCCCGCTGACCGCGCTGTCGATGCGGCTGGAGGAGATGATCGAGGCGGCCGACTACCCCGACGTCGTCCGGGAGGAGGGCGCCGCGGCCGTCGCGCAGACCGAGCGGCTCGTCGCCGTCGTCGAGCAGCTGCTCGCCCGCGCCCGGCACGACCGCACCGGCGGCGCCGTCGCGTCCCCGATCGACGAGATCATCCGCCAGCAGGTGGAGGAGTGGCGGCCGATCTTCCGGCGGGACGGCCGGGACGTGCGGATCGTCGGCGAGCAGGGCCTGGTCGGCATGACCAACCCGGAGGGGCTGTCGCAGATCGTCGCGACGCTGCTGGACAACTCGCTGATGCACGGCGCCGGGACCGTCACCATCCACACCAAGCCGGGCGCCAGCTCGGTGGTGGTGGAGGTCGGCGACGAGGGCGCCGGGATCCCGCCGGAGCTGGAGCCGCGGATCTTCGAGCGGAGCGTCAGCGGCGGCCGCGGCACCGGCCTCGGCCTCTACCTGGCCCGCTCGCTGGCCGTGGTGGACGGCGGGCGGCTGGAGCTGCTCCAGTCGCGCCCGGCGGTGTTCGGGGTGTTCCTGCGCGAGGCGGCGGAGGCCAGGCTGGCCGGGGAACGCGTCGTCCTCGGGCCCGCCTAGAGGGGCCGCGTTGGGAGAGCGCGCGAGGTCAGGAGAACTGGGCGTAGTCGCCGGCGGCGTCCTGGTCGAGCGGGTGCCCGAGCCGCCCGGACGAGCCGTTGTGTCCGTTGTGCATGGCGCGCGCGCTGGTCGCGGCGTGCACCCCGGGCCCCTCGGGCAGCCCGGACGCCGGGTCGACCGGCGGGGCGCTCGCGGGCAGGAACACCCACTTCTTGTACGACCAGAACCGGAACAGCGTGGCGACGCCGGTGCCGATCACCAGCGAGATGTTGTACGCGATCGGGCCCGTCAGCCCCAGCACGTAGTGGGTGAACCCGATGAACATCTCGGTGATCACCAGGCCGACGCCGTTCAGCGCGAAGAACAGCACGTACTCGCGGCCGAGCCCGGTCCGGTCGCGGTGCCGGAACGTCCAGTACCGGTTGGCGAGGTAGGCGAAGGTCGTCGCGACGATCGTGGCGACGCCGTTGGAGGTCAGCGGGCCCATGCCGAGGCCGCTGTTCATCCCGTTGCCGATGCCGACCGTGATCACGAAGGCGATCGCGCCCACGCTGCCGAACTGGGCGAGCTCGCGCAGCAGATGCGCGAAACGCCGGTTGAGAGTGGCGACCAGGTTCACGAAGGGAACCGTCCTTCCGGACCTCGGCTGGTGGTACCGCGGCCGTTGGCGCGGCGGCTGCTGCGGAGCACAACGAGGATAGACGCCCCCGGCCCCCGCGACGTCGGAACATGAACGTTCCGGGCCGTCCCCGCGTTCCCTGCCCCGCGCCCAGAGGTCCACACACCGTCCGACGTCCGGAACGGGGGAATTGTTCGTGTCCATCGGCCGATAGCCTTCTGACGTGAGCACTCCACCTCAGACACCCGTCGTCGGCATGGCGGGCGGCGGGCAGCTGGCCCGGATGACCCAGCAGGCCGCGATCGCGCTCGGCGTGCCGCTGCGGGTCCTCGCCGGGTCGCCGGGCGAGTCGGCGGCGAAGGTCGTCCCGGACGCCCGGGTCGGCGACGACCGCGCCCTCGACGACCTGATGGCGTTCGCCAAGGGATGCGACGTGGTGACCTTCGACCACGAGCACGTCCCCGGCCCGCACATCCGCGAGGTCGAGGCGTCCGGGGTGCCGTGCCGGCCGGGCGCGGCGGCCCTCGCACACGCTCAGGACAAGCTGGTCATGCGGGACCGGCTGGCGGCGCTCGGCGTGCCCTGCCCCGCCTACGCGCCGCTGCCCGCGTCCGACCCGCTGCCCGCGCTGGAGGCGTTCGGGCGGGAGCACGGCTGGCCGGTGGTCCTGAAGGCGACCCGCGGCGGCTACGACGGCAAGGGGGTGTGGGTCGCCGGGGGCCCCGGCGCCGGGACCGCCGAGCTGGTCCGGCGGCTGATCGGCGAGGGCGTCGACCTGATGGCGGAACAGCACGTTCCGTTCCGGCGGGAGCTGGCGGCGCTCGTCGCCCGCTCCCCGTACGGGCAGGGCGCCGCGTACCCGATCGTCGAGACCGTCCAGAAGGACGGCATCTGCGTCGAGGTGATCTCCCCGGCGCCCGGGTTGCCCGAGGACCTGGCCGCCGAGGCGCAGAGCCTCGCGCTGCGGATCGCCGACGAGCTGGGCGTCACCGGGCTGCTCGCGGTCGAGATGTTCGAGACCGAAGCGTCCGGGCCCGGGCGGCGGGGCGGCGGCCACGGCCTGCTGGTGAACGAGCTGGCGATGCGCCCGCACAACTCCGGGCACTGGACGATCGAGGGCGCCCGCACGTCCCAGTTCGAGCAGCACCTGCGGGCCGTGCTGGACCTGCCGCTCGGCTCCACCGAGCCCATCGCCCCCTACACGGTGATGGCGAACGTGCTCGGCGGCGACGACCCGGACGTCTACTCCCGCTACTTCCACGTGATGGCGCACGACCCGGGCGTCAAGGTCCACATGTACGGCAAGGAGTCCCGGCCCGGACGCAAGATCGGGCATGTGACGGTGCTCGGCGACGACCTGGCCGACCTGCGGGAACGCGCCCGGCATGCGGCCGATTACCTGCGTTGGGGTAAGGCCATGAAGGAGCACACATGAGCCCGCTGGTGGGCGTGGTGATGGGCAGCGACTCGGACTGGCCGGTCATGAAGGCCGCGGGCGAGGCGCTGGAGGAGTTCGGCGTCCCCTACGAGGCCGACGTCGTGTCCGCGCACCGGATGCCGCACGACATGATCGCCTACGGCGAGCAGGCCGCCGCCCGCGGGCTCCGCGCGATCATCGCGGGCGCGGGCGGCGCCGCGCACCTGCCCGGCATGCTCGCGTCGGTGACGCCGCTGCCGGTGATCGGCGTGCCCGTGCCGCTGAAGTACCTCGACGGCATGGACTCGCTGCTGTCGATCGTGCAGATGCCCGCCGGGGTCCCGGTCGCCACGGTCGCGGTCGGCGCCGCCCGCAACGCCGGGCTGCTGGCCGTCCGCATCCTCGCCGCGTCCGACGAGGGCCTCCAGGCGAAGATGAAGGACTTTCAGCGTTCGCTGTACGACCAGGCCAAGGCCAAGGGCGAGCGGCTCCGAGAAAGCCTCTGAGCCAGGGCGGCCCGCCGGTGCGGCTCAGTGGCGGCGGCTCCACTCCACGGCGGGGCAGCGGTCCATGACCACGTCGAGCCCGGCGTCCTTCGCGCGCCGGGCCGCCGCCTCGTCGACCACGTCGAGGGGCATCCACACGGCCTTCGCGCCCGCCGCGATCGCCTCGTCCACGACCGCTCCCGCGTGCTCGGCGCGCCGGTAGACGCCCACGACGTCCACGTCGGAGGCGTCCGGCACGTCCGCCAGAGACGCGTACCCCGGCTCGCCCAGCACGGTGTTCCCGGACGGATGCACCGGGATGATCCGCTTCCCGCGGCGCTGGAGCAGCCGCGCCTGGTTGTAGACCTCCCGGACCGGATTGTCGCCGAGGCCCACGAACGCCCACGTCCGGGACTCGCTGAGCAGCCGGCTGATCACGTCCGGGTCGGCGTAGACATCACCCATGCCCGGCACAACACCCCCGGCGGCTCGATCGTTCCCGTCCCGGCTCAGGGGCGGCCGAGGGCCCGGTAGTTCCAGCCGGCGGCGCGCCAGCGCTCCGGGTCCAGGGCGTTGCGGCCGTCCACGATGTTGCGCTCCGCGACCGCCGCGGACACCTCGACCGGGTCCATGTCGCGGAACTCCCGCCACTCGGTGAGCAGCAGCACCGCGTGCGCGTCCCGGACCGCGCCCAGCGCCGACGACGCGAAGTCCAGCGACGGCTGGGCGCGGCGGGCGTTCTCCATCGCGCGCGGGTCGTAGACGGTCACCCGGCCGCCCTGCGCACGGATCGACGCCGCGACGTCCAGCGCGGGCGAGTCGCGGACGTCGTCGGAGTCCGGCTTGAACGCCGCGCCGAGCACCCCGACCGTCCGGCCGGCGAACGAGCCGCCGAGCAGCCGCCGGGCGAGGTCCACCATCCGGATCCGCCGCCGGATGTTGATCTCGTCGACCTCGCGCAGGAACGTCAGCGCCTGGTCGGCGCCCAGCTCCCCGGCCCGCGCCATGAACGCGCGGATGTCCTTGGGCAGGCAGCCGCCGCCGAACCCGAGCCCGGGGCCGAGGAACCGGCCGCCGATCCGGTCGTCGTGCGACAGCGCCTCCGACAGCTTGGTCACGTCCGCGTGCGCGGCCTCGCAGACCTCCGCCATCGCGTTGATGAACGAGATCTTGGTGGCCAGGAACGCGTTCGCCGCCACCTTGACCAGCTCCGCGGTCGGGTAGTCGGCGGTGATGAACGGCGTGCCGGCGGCGATCATCGTCCGGTAGATCTCGCGCAGCACCTTCTCGGCGTGCTCGGCGGCGCCCTGCTCGCCGGGCAGCCCGGCGACGATCCGGTCCGGGTGCAGGGTGTCCTCGACGGCGAACCCCTCGCGCAGGAACTCGGGGTTCCAGGCCAGGACGGCGTCGCCGCCCACGGGCGCCGACTCCGCGACCGTCCCGGCCAGCCGCGCCGCCGTCCCGACCGGCACCGTGGACTTGCCGACGATCAGGCAGGGCCGGTGCAGCAGGGGCGCGAGCGCGCCGACCGCCGCGTCGACATAGGTGAGGTCGGCGGCGTACTCGCCCGTCTTCTGCGGGGTTCCGACGCACAGGAAGTGGACGTCGCCGAACTCGGCGGCCTCCTCGTAGGACGTGGTGAACCGCAGCCGTCCGCTGTCCAGGCCGCGGCGCAGCACCGGTTCCAGCCCGGGTTCGTAGAACGGCAGATCGCCGTCGGCGAGCCGGGCGATCTTGTCCTTGTCGGCGTCCAGGCCGAGCACCTCGAAGCCCAGGTCGGCCATGCAGGCCGCGTGGGTGGCGCCGAGGTAACCGGTTCCGATGACCGTCAGCCGCTGGGTCAAGGCGGGCTCCTTCCGGTTCGCTGCCACCGCCGTCCGCCCTAGTCAACCTTCCCCGAAGAGCTGTCCGGTACCGGCGGCGGCGCAGCGGAGTCTACTGGCCGGTAGCATCTGCGGCATGAGCCATGACTTTCCCGCGTACGCGCCGTCGGAGGAGCACGAGTTGCTGCGGGCGACGGTGCGTGAGCTGGCGGATGCCAAGATCGCGCCGTTCGCGGCGGAGGTGGACGAGGAGTCGCGCTTCCCCCAGGAGG
>NZ_WBMS02000055.1:0-51641 GCF_008923205.2 Actinomadura physcomitrii
CGGGGCGGATCAGCGGATCAGGCGTCGACCAGGTCGATGAGGTCGGCGATGGAGGGCACGACCCGGTGCGGGCGGAACGGGAAGCGGCCCACCTCGTCCTTGCGGGTCACCCCGGTCAGCACCAGGATCGTCTCCAGGCCCGCCTCCACGCCGGCGACGATGTCGGTGTCCATCCGGTCGCCGACCATCGCGGTCTGCTCGCTGTGCCCGCCGACGACGTTCAGCGCGGTCCGCATCATCAGCGGGTTCGGCTTGCCGACGAAGTACGGCTCCACCCCCGTCGCGCGGGTGATCATGGCGGCGACGGCGCCGCAGGCGGGCAGCGAGCCCTCCTGGGACGGGCCGACCGGGTCGGGGTTGGTCGCCACGAACCGGGCGCCGCCCTCGATCAGCCGGATCGCCTGGGTGATCTGGGAGAAGCTGTAGGTGCGGGTCTCCCCGAGCACCACGTAGTCGGGGCTGATGTCGGTGAGGACGTAGTCGGCCTCGTGCAGCGCCGTGGTCAGCCCCGCCTCGCCGATCACGTACGCCGATCCCGCGGGCCGCTGGTCGGCCAGGAAGCGGGCGGTGGCCAGCGCCGAGGTCCAGATCGACTCGGCCGGCACCGCCAGCCCGAGCGCGGCGAGCCGGGCCGACAGGTCGCGGCGGGTGTAGATCGAGTTGTTGGTCAGCACGAGGAACGGCTTGCCGGAGGCGGCGAGCCTGCGGATGAACTCGTCGGCGCCGGGGACGGGGTGGCCCTCGTGCACCAGCACGCCGTCCATGTCCGACAGCCAGTACTCGATCGGCTTGCGCTCGGTCATGTCCCCATTGTCGCAGGTGGAGATCTTCGGGTGGAACGGTCCGGCGGCGTCCGCGCGGACCGTTGACCGGCGAGTGAGACAAATCATAGATTTGCCCCACGGTGCGCCGAACCGTGTTCGGTGTCAGGGCCGCTCGGCGGCGCGCCGGTGCAGTCCGCGGGAGGCGCGCGTGCAGAGCCGCGAAACCAACGGCCCCGAGCTGACGATCGCCGAGGCCAGGGCCCGGCTGACGGCCCCGGGCCAGCTGTTCGAGATGGACCAGGTCGACATCCGCGGCGTGCCGACCCGGATCTGGAAGAACGCCCCGACCACCCTGCGGGAGGTCCTGGAGCTGTCGGGCGGGCACGGCGACGCCCCGTTCCTGGTCTACGAGGACGACCGGCTGAGCTTCGCCGAGCATTACCGGCGCGCCGCCGCGTTCGGGCGGCTGCTGGTGGAGCGGTACGGCATCGCCAAGGGCGACCGGGTCGCGATCGCGATGCGCAACTACCCCGAATGGTCGGTGGCGTTCTTCGGCGCCGCCGTCGCCGGCGCCGTCGTCGTCCCGCTGAACGCCTGGTGGAGCGCCGACGAGCTGGAGTACGGGCTGCGCGACAGCGGCGCCCGGCTGCTCGTCGCCGACGCCCAGCGCGCCGAGCGCCTCGCCGGCGTGCTGCCCGGCCTGGCGATCCCGCTGCTGGTGGCCCGCCCCGCGGGCGGCCCGCCCGCCGGCGGCGAGGACTTCGCCGCCGCCCTGGCCGCCGCGCTGGACGACGGCCGGGACGGCCCGCCGCAGGTGGAGATCGGCCCCGAGGACGACGCCACGATCTTCTACACCTCCGGCACCACCGGGCGCTCCAAGGGCGCCCTCGGCACCCACCGCAACATCACCACCAACCCGGTCAGCCTCGCCTACGGGCTGCTGTCGGCCGGGGTGCGCGCCGGCGCCACGATCGAGCAGCTCACCCGGCCGCAGCCGCGCGTCACGCTGCTGAGCGTGCCGTTCTTCCACGCCACCGGCTGCCACTCGGTGCTGGTGTCCAGCGCGCTGCAGGGCGGCACCGTCGTGCTGATGTACAAGTGGGACGTCACCAAGGCGCTGGAGCTGATCGAGCGCGAGCGCGTCACCGGGTTCGGCGGGGTGCCGACGATGGCGTGGCAGGTGCTGACCTCCCCCGAGTTCGACAAGTACGACACCTCCAGCCTCACCGGCGTCAGCTACGGCGGCGCGCCCGCCGCGCCCGCCCTCGTCGACAAGATCAGGGAGCGGCTGCCGCAGCGGGTCCCCGGCAACGGCTACGGCCTCACCGAGACCTCCTCGGTCACCACCTACAACGGCGGCGTGAACTACCTGGAGCACCCCGACAGCGTCGGCCCGCCCGTCGCGGTCTGCGACGTCAAGGTCGTCGACCCCGCCACCGGCGAGCAGCTGCCGCCCGGCGAGGTCGGGGAGCTGCTCATCGCCGGCCCCAACGTCATCAAGGGGTACTGGAACAAGCCGGAGGCGACCGCGCAGGCGTTCGCGGACGGCTGGTTCCACAGCGGCGACCTGGCCCGCCTGGACGCCGACGGGTTCGTCTACATCGTCGACCGCGCCAAGGACATGCTGATCCGCGGCGGCGAGAACGTCTACTGCGCCGAGGTCGAGGCCGCCCTGTACGAGCATCCCGCCGTCGCCGACTGCGCCGTCATCGGCGTCCCCCACGACGTCCTGGGCGAGGAGGTCGGCGCCGTCGTCGTCCCCCGCCCCGGCACCGCGCCGGCCCCCGAGGAGATCCAGGGGTTCCTGCGCGCACGGATCGCCGCGTTCAAGGTGCCCGTCCACTTCTGGTTCCGCGACGAGGGACTGCCCCGCAACCCCGGCGGGAAGATCCTCAAGACCCGGCTGCGCGGCGAGCTGCTCGGCTGACCCGCCGCCGCGTTCACCGGTCACCGGCGCCGGCGCGCCCGTCCACCCCCGGGCGCGCCGGGTAACGTGATCATGTGAGCGAACACCGAACCGCCGGCGCGATCCACCGGATCAACGCGCCGGACCTGGCGCCCGGCCCCGGCTACAGCCACGTCGTCTCGGTGGACGTCCCCGGACGCCTGGTCGTGGTCAGCGGGCAGATCGCCCTGGACCCGGCCGGGAACCTCGTCGGCCCGGCGACCTGGAGGCCCAGACCCGGCAGGTGTTCACCAACCTGCGCGCCGCGCTCGCGGCCGCCGGCGCCGGCTGGGAGCACGTGGTGCGGCTCGGGTACTTCCTGCGCGACGCGTCGCAGGTCGGCGTCGTGCGCGCCGTCCGCGCCCAGATGCCGCCCGACGGCGTCGACCCCGCCGCGTCGCTGATCGAAGTGTCCGGGCTGGTCCGCGACGACCTGCTCATCGAGGTGGAGGCCCTCGCCGTCGTCCCCGCCGGCTCCTGACCGCGCCCGCCTCCCGACCGCCCCGGCGACGCCGCGGGGGCGGGGCCGCCGGCCCCGCCCCCGCCCGCCCGGCGGCCGTCAGACGTTCACGCCGAAGTCGGCGGCGATGCCCGCCAGCCCGGAGGCGTACCCCTGGCCGACCGCGCGGAACTTCCACTCCGCGCCGTTGCGGTACAGCTCGCCGAACACCATCGCGGTCTCGGTCGAGGCGTCCTCCGACAGGTCGTAGCGGGCGATCTCCCCGCCGCCGGCCTGGTTCACCACCCGGATGAAGGCGTTGCGGACCTGCCCGAAGTTCTGCTGCCGGCCGTCGGCGTCGTAGATCGACACCGGGAACACGATCTTGGAGACCTCGGCCGGGACGGTCTGCAGGTCCACCTTGATCTGCTCGTCGTCGCCCTCGCCCTCGCCGGTCAGGTTGTCGCCGGTGTGCTCCACCGACCCGTCGGGGCTCTTGAGGTTGTTGAAGAACACGAAGTGCTGGTCCGACAGGACCTTGTTCTCCGCCGAGCACAGCAGCGCGCTGGCGTCCAGGTCGAAGTCGGTTCCGGTGGTGGTGCGCACGTCCCAGCCCAGACCCACCACGACCGCGGTCAGTCCGGGAGCCTCCTTGGTCAACGAGACGTTGCCGCCCTTGCTCAGACTGACTCCCACTGTGCCTACCTCCGTATCGGACCGGGCGGATGACCCTCACCCGCGGCCTGTCTTAGCAGAACGGTAGCCAGTCCCCGCCGGTTCCCCCGGCGGTTTCGCCCATGACCGGCGTGGCGTGCGGGTTCACGCCCGCGCGCCCCGCCGGTTCACGGGCCGGTTCACGGGCCGGTCGCGAGCCGCCGGTCAGCCGCCGGTGAGGAACGCCGCCGGCTCGGTGATCACCGGCGGCAGCTCGAACGCCGCCGCCAGCTCGCCCGCGCGCGGCGCGAGCTCGTCGCAGGCCCGCCGCCGCGCCGCGTCCACCTCGGCCAGCCACCCGGGCGGTACGACGCCCTGGTCCAGCAGCCCGGCGGCGCGGCGCGCCATCCAGTTCACCGCGTGCAGGCGCAGCACCGGCTGCAGCGGCGCCGGGCCCGCCTGCGCGGCGGCGTCGCAGATCTCCAGCGTGACGCGGTCGGCGCACGCGGTCGCGGTCCGCGCGGCCAGCGCGAGGTTGTCGTTCCAGGCGGTGAACGGGTCGGCGCCCGCGGCGCCGGCGGCGCGGACCCGGGCGGCGAGCGCGTCGCGCATCCGCCGCTCGGCCTCGCGCGCCAGGAACAGCGGCACCCGCGGCGAGTCCGGGTCCCCGCCGTCGGGCGGGCCCGGCTCGGCCTCGGGCGGGGTGTAGCGGTCCAGGTCGGCCATCGCGCGCGCCGTGTCGTACAGGATCAGCTCGTTGTCGCCGCCGGCGTTCATGTAGGCGTGGGTGAGGCCGCGGTAGGCGTTGAGGCGCTCGACGGCCGCGAACCCGGGCGCGCCCGAATGCACCCGGCACATCGACACCGTCTCCTGCGCGGTGGCGGTGCAGGCCGCCTTCAGCAGCGCCAGGTCCCGGTCGACCGCCGACCACGGCGCCCACGCGGTCGCCGGCCCGCCGGCGGGCGCGTCGGCGGAGGTGCGGCGCGCCTTGACGTGCGCGGCGACGGCGGTCAGCGCGTACGCCGTCGCCAGCGCGCCCAGCACCGCCTCCTGCTGGTTGCGGTAGTCGGTCAGCGGGCGGCGCGGCGCGAGCCGGCCGAGGGTGGAGCGGCCCGCCGAGTGCGCCAGCAGCATCCCCGCCGACGCGCGGGTGACCGCGGCGGACGCGGAGATCACCGCGCGCCACACCGCGGGCGCGATGCCCATCGAGCGGGTCAGCCGCGCGGCCGGCGATCCGGCGGGGTCGTGGAAGGAGCCGTCGGCCTCGACGCGGGCGCCGTCGCTCAGCCACGCCTCGTAGGGGACGTGCAGATCCTCCAGCAGCACGGCCGCGTAGTCGACCTGCAGGCCGGTGGTCTCGGGCGCCGGCACGACCCGCACGCCGGGCGGGACGGTCCCGTCGGGGCCGCGGACCGGCACCGCGAACACGAACACCCCGCGCTCCTTTCCGCCGTGCACGAGGGTGGCGTAGACGCAGGCGGTCTTGGGCAGGGCGGGGTGGGCGGTACTGGTGGGGAACTTGGCGGCCCGCACGTCGGGGGTGCGCAGCACGAACCCGCCGGTGGCGGGGTCGTGGCGGGCGACGGTGCGCGGCGACAGGTGGCTGTTGCTGCGGCCGACCTCGGTCATCAGCAGCGTCCCGAACGAGTCCATCGACTCCAGCGCGCGGCGGGCGGCGCCGCCGCCGTCCGCGCCGCCGAACCGGATGATCGGGCCGAGCGCCAGGGTGTAGTGCAGCAGCATCACGTGGAACAGCGCCGGGTCGGCGATCGCGGCGCGCTCCAGCAGCGCGCACAGCGCCGGCGGGTCGTCCAGCAGCTCGGAGGCGGGCGGCACGGCGCGGCCGGCGCGCCGCAGCCGCGCGTAGGTGAGGGCCTGGTGGTCGCGGGCGGTCAGGTCGCCGGGGTAGGTGAAGAACTCCTCGGGGACGGCGTCGTCGAGCCGTTCGCGGAGCTTTTGGCCGGGGGACGCGCCGCGCACGAAGCCGGCGAGGTCACCATCGGGAAAGGTGCCCATGGACATGCCCATCGCGCTGCTCTCCTGTCGGGACGGAGTGGTCGGGCCGGACGGATCGGGCGGAAGCCGAAGCGGAAGCGGGCATCCCGGGCCGGCCTGGACCGGCCCGGGGTGTGGCGAGGGGGTCAGGCCTGCGGGTCGGGGGTGATGCCGGGCGCGGACTTGCCGACCGGCGGGACGTCGGCCCCGCTCGCGCCGGCGGCGCCGGGGGCGGTGGCGCGGGGGCGCGGCACGCCCGGGCGGGGCCGGTCGCGCAGCGGCACCAGGAAGGTGCGGGCGTCCGGGACGCTGAGGCGGGCGCACTGGCACAGCGCGTTGCCGGGGCCGGCCTCGGCGAACACGGTCGCGCCGGCGGCGTGCACGGCGCGCAGCGCCTCCGGTAGCCGGACGGGCCTGACGATGCAGTCGGCCAGCGCCCGGTGCAGGTCGTCGTCGTCGCGGTAGGCGCGGCCGCGCACCGGGGAGTGCACCGCCACCTCCAGCGGCCGCTGCGGGAACGCGCGGATCAGGGAGTACCACTCCTCGTCGGCGCCGGCCATCGCGGGATGGTGCGACAGGTAGGGCACGGCGAGCCGGACGGCCCGCACGCCGGTGTCGCGGGCGGTGGCCAGCACCGCCTCCAGCGGGGCGTCCGGGCCGGACACGACGGTGACCGAGGGGGCGTTCAGGCACGCGACGACGACCTCGGGCGCGCCGGCGGCGTCGATGCAGGCGCGGGCGCCGTCCTCACCGGCCTCCAGCAGCGCCATCCCGCCGCCCGCGCCGCGGCGGGCGAGGACGTCGACGAGGCTGACGGCCATCCGGGCGCCGTCGGCGATCGCGAACACGCCCGCGCAGACCATCGCGGCGATCTCCCCGAAGCTCTGCCCGACGGCGAAGCCGGGCTGCACGCCGACCGCGCGCAGCGCGCGGTCGACGGCGACGCAGGAGGCGTAGCCGGCGAGCTGGGCGACGCCGGGGGCGCGGGCCGCCGCCCGGTACCCGGCGGGGTCCTCCAGCAGGATCGCGCGCAGCGACGGCCACCCCCGCGGCAGGCCCTCCTGGACGGCGTCCAGCACGTCGGCGGCGGCGCGTGCGGCGGCCGGACCGGAACGTGCCAGCGAGGGCAGGTCGGGGACGCCGGCCGAGCCGGTCCCGGCGAACAGGAACGCGCAGACGTCATCGGGTTTGAGCTCCCCGGCGAGGTCGAAGGGGCCGTCCGGTCGGAAAGAGGAGTGGGACACGCGGGGTCTCCTTACCTGGAAGGAAGGCTCTCTTTTCTTTTCGGATAAAGGCCGCTTAACGAGGAGTTATAGAACACAAATCCTGAAATGGGATTATTCACTTATAAAATCGGCCTGGCAACCATCGGTGCAACGGACGGACCGCAGAGCGGCCCCGCGGCGCCGCGCCCGGCCACGACCGCCGGCCTCGCCGCCGGCTGGGGGGAGCGACGCATGACCTGGAGCGACCAGCAGCCCGCGCACACCCGGTGGGCGATCCGCGGCACCGGCTCCTACCTGCCGGAGCGGTGCGTGCCCAGCACCGAGGTGGCGCGCTCGCTCGGCCTCGCGGACGGCTGGGTGCGCGAGCGCACCGGCATCCGCACCCGGCATCTCGCCGCTCCCGGGCAGGCCGCCTCCGACCTCGCCGCCGCCGCCGCGCGCGACGCGCTGGACGCGGCCGGGCTGCGCCCCGCCGACCTCGGCCTGATCGTGCTCGGCACCTCCACCCCCGACGAGCTCGGCCCCTCCACCGCCTGCCGCGTGCAGGCGCTGCTCGGCGCCCGCGGCGCCGCCGCCTTCGACGTCGCCGCCGCCTGCGCCGGGTTCGTGTTCGGGTTGCAGGCGGCGCTCGGCTGGCTCGCCGCTCAGCGCGGAGCCGCCCCGTACGCGCTGGTCATCGGCGTCGAGGTGTACTCGCGGTTCCTCGACCCCGCCGACCGCGGCACCGCCGCGCTGTTCGGCGACGGCGCCGCCGCCGCGGTCGTCGGGCCCGTCCCGGCCCCCTACGGAATCGGGCCGGTGACGCTCGGCTCGGACGGCACCCGCGCCGGCGACGTCCTCATCCCCGCCGGCGGTTCGCGGCTCCCGGCGAGCCCGCGGACGCTGGCCGATCTCGGTCACACCATCCGCATGGACGGCCGCGCCGTCCGCGGCTTCATCGCCGAGACGCTGCCCCGGCTGGTCGCCGAGGCGTGCGCGGACGCCGGGATCAAACCCGCCGACCTCGCCCTGGTCGTCCCGCACCAGCCCAACCCGCGGCTGGTGGCCTCGCTGGCCGGACGCGCCGGCCTCGACCCGGCGCAGCTGGTGATCGCCGGGGAGGACGTCGGCAACATCGGCGCCGCCAGCCTGCCCTACGCGCTGGACCGCGCCGTGCGCGACGGCCGCATCGCGGGCGGCGACCTGGTGCTGCTCGCCGGGTTCGGCGCCGGGCTGACCTGGGGCCGCACCCTCATCACCTGGCCCGCCGCCTGACGCCGCCGGGGCGGGCGGACGTCCCGTCGAGGACGGACCGCCCGCCCCGGCCGGGCCCGCGCCGTCACCGGCGCGGCAGGCCCGCGACCGAGCGCAGCAGGTCGCGGGTCTCGGCGCGGCGGTCCCAGCCGACCAGCGCGCAGACGGCGGCGAGCGCGGCGGGGAACAGCGCCCACGCGGCGTCCAGCACCAGCAGGTGGGTGAGGACCGCCCCGCCCAGCAGGCCGATCAGCGCGGTCGCGGCGAACCCGGCCAGCCGCGGCACCACCAGCCCGATCGCGCCGGCGGCCTCGACGGTCCCGGTGACGTACCGGAACCACTGCCCCCAGCCGATCCGGGTGAAGGTCTCGACCGCGTCGGCCTGCCCGGCGAACTTCGGCAGCGCCGAGGCGAAGAGCAGGAACGCGGCGATGAGGATCTGCGCGCCCCACAGCGCGCGGCGCAGCGCGCGGCGGCGGCCCCGGACGGGACCGGCGGTGCCGGCGGTGTGGGCGGCGGGGGCGGCGAGGATCTGGGTGACGGTCATGGCGGTGTCCTTCCGTGCGGTGTGCTCGTCTCGTGCCTTCACTGACGCGTCGCACGGGCGGGCGCCGGATCGACATCCCGCCGGACTTTTTCCGGAATCTTTTCGCGGCGCCGTCGGCGCAGGTCAGGGGCGGCCCGCGGCGGCCCCGGCATCCGCATGCGTGCGGGCGTCGCGGCGGGCGGCGACCGCGGCGGTGACGCGGACGAACGCCGCCAGCGCCCGCGACCGCGACTCCTCCGGCCACGCCAGCACCAGCGTGGTCGGCGGCGCGTCGGGCACCGGCACCGCCGTCAGGTCGTCGCGCAGCAGCCGCCGGTAGGACCGCGGCAGCACCGCCACCACCCGGCCGAGCGCGATCAGCTGCATCACCTGGCCCCCCTCGGTCACCATCGGGCCGTCGCCGTCGGGCCGGTACGGGGTCCGCGGCATCACCTCGCCCCGCAGGTCGGCCATCGACACCTGCGCGCGGCCCGCCAGCCGGTGGGTGCGGGGCAGCACGACGACCTGCGGTTCCACCACCAGCTCCTCGACGGCCAGGCCGGTCAGGTCGGCGCGCGGCGCGTACAGCAGGGCGGCGTCGGCGCGGCCGTCGTCCAGCGCCTGCCGCGCCCCGTAGCCGAACAGCATCTCCACCGGCAGCGCGTCCGGTTCCCGCTCGTACTCGGCGAGGACGTCGGGCAGCAGCCCGCCGCCGTCGCCGCCCGGCTTCATCGCCAGCACCAGCCGCGCTCCGGTCCCGCCGGCCCGGCGGGTGCGGCGCACCGCCGCCTCGACGGCCCTAAGCGCCGCGCCGCCCTCGGCCAGCAGCGCCTCGCCCGCCGGGGTCAGCGTCACCCGGCGGCTGGTGCGCTCCAGCAGCCGCACGCCGAGCCGCCGCTCCAGCCGCGCGATCGCACGCGACAGCGGAGGCTGGGCGATGCCGAGGCGCTCGGCGGCCCGCCCGAAGTGCAGTTCCCGGGCGACCTCCACGAAGTAGGCCAGCTCCCGCGTCTCCACCAAATCCATACCTTCAGGGTATCGATCGGTGTCCGGTCGGTGTTGGAGTCCGGCCGGGGCGCGGTGGTGGGGTGAAGGCATGACCTCGCAACCCAACGACGACAAGGTCGCCCTGGTCACCGGGGCGAACAAGGGAATCGGCCGCGCCATCGCCGAAGGGCTCGCCGCGCGCGGGATGACCGTGCTGCTCGGCGCCCGCGACCCCGACCTCGGGGAGAAGGCCGCGGCGGACCTGCGCGACGCCGGGCACGATGCCCGGTTCGTCTGGCTGGACGTCACCGACGACGCGAGCGTGCGGGCCGCCGCCGGCACCGTGGCCGCCGCGCCCGGGCGCCTGGACGTGCTGGTGAACAACGCCGGCATCTCCGGCGGCCCGAACGACCCTCCCTCGCAGGCCGACCTGGACCGCGTCCGCCGCGTGTTCGACACCAACCTGTTCGGCGTGATGCGGGTGACCAGCGCGCTGCTGCCGCTGCTGCGCCGCTCCCCCGCCGCCCGGATCGTCAACGTCTCCAGCGGCACCGGATCCCTTACCCACATGACCGACCCCGGCCACTACTTCTGGGACCTGGGCGCCGCGGCGGCCTACCCGCAGTCCAAGGCCGCGCTGAACATGCTGACCGTCCAGTACGCCAAGCAGCTTCGCGGCACCGGCATCCTGGTCAACGCGGTCGCGCCCGGCGCCTGCGCCACCGACTTCGTCACCGAGCACATCCGCGCCGGACGCACCATCACCCGCACCGCCGAGCAGGGCGCCGCGATCGCGATCGCGATGGCGACCCTGCCCGACGGCGGCCCGACCGGCGGGTTCTTCGACGACGACGGACCCGTCCCCTGGTGACCCCGGCGCGCGCGTGACACCGCCCGGCCACCACAGGTCACCACGGCGACAGGACCAGGGCCTGGACGGCCAGCGCCGTGGCCGCCTGCGCCGCCAGCCACCCCCGCGACCCGCACCCCGGCAGCGACGCCGCCGCGACGAGCCACGCCGCGAACGGCACCCAGATCCGCTCGACCTCGCCCTTGGTCACCCCCGACAGGTCCAGCACGAGCACGCCGAGCAGCGCCGCGGACGCCGGCAGCGCCACCGCCGCCGCCGGCGACAGCGCCCGCTCGAGGGCGGCGCGCCGCAGCGCTCCCGCCGTGCGCGGCAGCGCGTACGCGACCGCCGGACCCGTCAGCAGCCCCAGGACGGCCAGGTCGCCGAACAGGAAGTAGGAGTAGGACCGCTGCGCCGAGCCGCGGCTGACCAGGTAGGTGTCCAGGGTCGCGCGGACGCCGTCGGGCCACCAGAACCCCAGCAGCGTGAACGCGGCCGGCACCACCACCAGGCCCGCCGCAAGGCCCGCGAGGACCCGAGGGCCCGGGCGGGCCGCCGCCAGCACCGCCAGCGGCACCGCCAGCAGCGGCAGCAGCCCGTACGACAGGTACGGCAGGCTCCCCAGCAGCACCCCGCCCGCCACCGCCGCCGCGCCCCCCCGGACCGGCCGAGGGGCGCGGGCGGCCAGGGCCGCCAGCGCGGTCCCCCACGCGGCGACGGCGAGGAACACCGCGTCCATCGCGGTCGCCACCCACACCGCCAGCGGCGCCAGCACCACGAACGGCACCGCCGCCCGCGCCGCCCGCTCCCCCGCGACGCACCGCAGCGTCACGGCGATCGCCGCGGCCGCCGAGGTGCCCGAGGCGATGACGAACGCCGCCGCCCACCCGGTGCCGGGCAGTCCCGCCTTCTCCAGCGCCCACAGCGCCAGCGTCGGCAGCGGCGGATGCCCCCGCACGTGGGTGGTGTAGCCGCCGAGCCGCTCGGTGAACGTCCGCAGCCACTCCAGCGGGTCGGGCCGCACCTGCGCCAGGCCCGCCGGGTACTCGGTCGGCGCGTCCAGCGGCCGGGCGAGCGCGCCCCATCCGTCGCAGGCGGCGAGCGCGACCGCCCACAGCGCCGCGCCCGCCCACGCGACCGGGAGCAGCGCCCGCCACGGCAGCCGCGCCGCCGCCCGCGGCAGCACCGCCACCAGCGCGGCGGCCGCCGCGGCGGCCGGTGCCATCTGCCAGGTCAGCGGGTGCCCGCGCAGCCGCGCGTGCAGCGGCGGCAGCGCGTCCTCGGTGGCGAGGCCGGCGCGCCGCAGGTACCAGCCGGCGGTGAACACCGCCGCGATCCCCGCCGCCCACACCGCCAGGGCGATCCATCCCGGGCGGTTCGCGCGGCCGGCCTCCGGGGCCGGTGCGCTGCGGGGCCGGGTGCCGGTGGCGGTCACCGTCCCCGCCCCTTGTCCGGCGGCGGCGCCGCGCGGTGCGCGCCGCCGCCCGCGGCGCGCGGCCGGCGGCGCCGGGCGAGCATCTGCGCCGCCGGCACCGCGACCGCCACGGCGCCGATCGCGCCGAGGACGATCGCGAGGTTGCGGCCGTAGGGCAGCGGCAGCTGCGAGGGCACGTCCGGGCGGCGCCCGTAGCCGAGCACGAGCGGGATCGCCACCGCGCTCACGCACGCCGCGACCAGCAGCGCGCCGCGCAGCACCCGCCGGTAGGCGACCGGCACCCAGCCCGTCACCGCGCCCGCGACCAGCACCGCCGGGACCAGCACCCCGTCGTGCAGGACCGCGGCGCCGGCGAACCACGCCGCCCACCGCCCGACCGGGACGTCGGCGACGATCCCGCTCAGCCCGTATCCGATCAGCGCCAGGCCCCCCGCGTAGGCGGCCGCGCGCACGAGCCCGTGCGCCCTCATGTGACCACCAGCCGGCCGACCCACTTGGTCTGCATGACGCCCGGGCGGTTCGGCGCGATGAGCCGGCACGGGTACCCGTGGTCGAGGTCGAGCGGCTCGCCGTTCACCCGCAGCGCCAGCAGCGTGAGCGGGTCGTGCCAGTGCGGCGGCCGCACCTGCGAGGTGCGGTAGAGGCCGTAGCGCTCCAGCGACTCGACCCGGACGCCGGCGTCGTCGTCGGCGCCCGCCATGGCCAGCAGGTCCCGCAGCCGCACCCCCTCCCAGGTCGCCTCCGCGCTCCATCCCTCCACGCACGCGATCGGCAGCCGCGCCGTCCGCATCGGCATCGCCTGCAGCTGCTCCAGCGACAGCGACAGCTCCCGCCGGACGCGTCCGGTGACGGTGAGCCGCCATCGCGGGTCGCGGGCGAGCGCGGTGACGCCCGACGCGGCGGCGGACTTGTTGACCGGCAGATCCTGCGACCCGATCCCGGGACGGCGCGGCGCGAGCACCGCCAGCCGCGCCAGCGGCGAGACCGTCTCCCCCACGGTGGTCGCGACGACCACGCCGCTCGCGCCGAACACCGTCAGCAGGAACGTGCGGCGGCGCAGCCCGTCGGACGGACGCGTCATCACGGTGCGGCGCGCCTTGGCCCACTGGTTGGCGATGTGGATCAGCAGCGCGCCGATGATGATGTAGGCGGTCCAGTAGTGCGCGGTGGTGAAGAAGAACCGGAACGCATACCAGTAGTCGATGTTCATCACGCCGGTGACCAGCTGGAACAACGACCCGCCGACGAGCACGAACACCAGCGCCCGCTCGATCGCGTGCCCGGCCGAGCGGGCCGGCGGCCACTGCAGCAGCCGCGGGTAGACCGTCCACAGCTTGGCCAGCAGCAGCGGCACCGCCGCCAGCCCGGTCATCACGTGCAGCCCCTGCGTGACCCGGTACAGGTTCACTGGCCGCGACGGCCACGTCATCCAGTTCGGCGGGTTCTGCATCAGGTGGCTGACCAGCCCGGTGCAGAACGCGGTGAGGAAGCAGACGCCGAGCGCGATGCCGAGCCACGCGGCGACCCGCTCGTCGTGCAGGCGGCTGGTGAAGCGCTCCGGCAGCGTCGTCAGCGCCGCCGGCAGCCGGGGCAGCCGGGGCAGCCGGGGCGGGCGCGGCAGGCGCGCGCGAAGCGACGCGGTCAGGGGCGCAGGGCGACGAACCATCGGCCGGCCTCCTCCCACTCTTCGGCGACCTCGGCCGCGCACGCGGCGGCCAGCGCGCCGGCGCCGTCGGCCGACACGTGCGCCCAGGGGAACCATTCGCCGACGGCGCGGCCCGACCGCAGCCGCAGCGGCTCGGTCCGCGACCCGGCGCCGGGCGGGTCCACCTCCGCCAGCACCCGCCCGCCGGGGCCCAGCAGCGCCAGGACGCGGCGCAGCAGCGCCGCGGGGTCGCCGCCGATGCCGATGTTGCCGTCGGCCAGCAGCACCGTCCGCCACCGCCCGGTGCCCGGCACCCGCCCGAACACGTCGCGGCACAGCGCCGGGGCGCCCGCCGCGATCGTCAGCGCGACCGCGCGCGGCGCGACGTCGATGCCGAGCACCGGCAGGCCGCGGCGGGCCAGCGCGGCCGTCAGCCGCCCCGGGCCCGACCCGACGTCCAGGGTGGCGCCCCGGCAGCGGTCCAGCAGCCCGCCGTCGCCGGGGCGCAGCGCCAGCCAGTCCTGCACCGGCAGCGGCCGGCGGCGGCCGTCGGCGTACTCGATCTCCACCGGCGCCGCGCCCCGCAGCGCCTCCTCGTACAGTTCGCCGATCATGCCGGGACGGTCCCTTCGGCGGCCCTGCCCGTGAGCGTGCGGCCGCCGAGCGCGCGGACGGCCGCGGCGAACCGGCCGCCGGGCGCCGCCGCGGCGACGGCCCGCGCGTCGGGCGGGGTGTCGACGTCGGTCAGCTCCGGCATCGCCGCGACGCTGAGGCCGGCGGCGCGCAGCCGCGCGAGCTGCAGCGCTCCGGTGTCGGGCCGCGACATCGGGACGCCCAGCAGCAGCGCCTCGTCGGGGCGGCGCAGCCCGAGCAGCCAGAACCCGCCGTCGCGCGCCGCGCCGAGCACCGCGTCGCGGGCGCGCAGCGCACGCCCGGCGCGGGCCAGCAGCGCGGGCGTGACCTGCGGGGTGTCCATGCCGATCAGCACCAGCGGGCGGCCGACCGGGTCGCCGGCGCGGGCGTCGGCGAAGGCGTGCGCGAGCCGCTCGTCCAGCCCGCCGCCGCGCTGCGCGACGACCTCGAACCCGCCGGGCAGCCACGGGCCGGGCGTCCCCGCCAGCGCCAGGACGCGGCGCCGCGCCGGCGCGGCGGCGACCGCGGCGAGGGTGTCGCGCAGCGCGGCCTCGGCGAGCGCGGCGGCCTCGGCGGGCGTGTAGGCGGGGGTCAGGCGGGTCTTGACCTGGCCCGGCACCGGCTCCTTGGCGATGACGATCAGGTCGGCGGCGCCGTCCCCGGCGTCTCGCGGCCGGGGGGTCACGGTGCGACCTCCGCCAGGACGCGGCGCATGTCGCGGACGGCGCGGACCGTCCCGCCGACCGTCCCGGTCACTTTCGACTCGCCGGTGCGCGGCAGGTACGCCACGTCCAGCTCGCCGATCCGCCAGCCGGCGCGGGCGGCGCGCAGCACCATCTCCAGCGGGTAGCCGAACCGGCGGTCGGCCAGCTCCAGCGCGAGCAGCGCGGTGCGCGGCGCGGCGCGCATCGGGCCGAGGTCGTGCAGGCGGGTGCCGGCGCGCCGGTTCAGCGACCGGGCCAGCACGGCGTTGCCGAGCCGGGCGTGCGGCGGCCACGCGCCGCGCCCGGCCGGGCGGCGCCGCCCCAGCACCAGCGCCGGCCCGCCGCCGGCGGACAGCCGGTCGAGCTCGGCGGTCAGGCGCGGCAGCTCGGCGGGGTCCAGCGAGGCGTCGGCGTCCATGACGCACACCACCTCGGCGGTGGCGGCCAGCAGCCCGGCGTGGCAGGCGGCGCCGAACCCGCGGTCCGCGGCGGGCACCACCTGGGCGCCGTGGTCCGCGGCAACGCGCGCGGACCCGTCGGTGGAGGCGTTGTCGACCACCAGGGGGCGGAAGCCCGCGGGCATCCGCGACAGCACCCACGGCAGGGCCTCCGCCTCGTTGAGGCACGGAAGAATCACGTCGATCACGGCTTTGACGCTACTTTCGGTGACGGGTCGGCGACCCTTACGAACTGGTGACGGGCTGCCGGGCCGGCGCCGCGGCGGGCCCGGCGGCGGATCCGGCGGCGGCGGTGTCGCGGGCGAACTCGGCCATCCCCGCCTCGAACGGCACGGACGCGGTGAACCCGAGCTCGCGGCGGGCGCGGTCGGGACGCGCGACGATGTGGCGGACGTCGCCGAGCCGGTGACCGCCGGTGACGCGCGGGAGCGGTCCGCCGAACGCGCCCGCCAGCGCGCCGGCCATGTCGCCGATGGTGCGGGGCGTGCCGCTGGCGATGTTGTAGGCGCGCAGCGCGCCGCGCCCCGGCACGCCCGCGGCGGTGCGCTCCAGGGCGAGCACGTTGGCGCGGGCGACGTCGCGGACGTGCACGAAGTCGCGGCGCTGCCCGCCGTCCTCGAACACCAGCGGCGCCTGGCCGTTCATCAGCCGGGACCGGAAGATCGCCGCGACGCCCGCGTAGGGGGTGTCGCGCGGCATCCGCGGCCCGTACACGTTGTGGTACCGCAGCGCCGCGGCGGTGCCGCCGGTCGCGCGCGCCCACGACGCCGCCAGGTGCTCTTGGGCGAGCTTGGTGTCGGCGTAGGCGTTGCGGGGGTCCGGCGCCGCGTCCTCGGCGACGGTGCCGGGCGCGAGCGGGCGCCCGCACTCGGGGCAGCCGGGTTCGAACCGTCCGGCGCGCAGCGCCTCCTCGGGGCGCGGCGCCGGACGCACCGGGCCGTGCGCCGCGCAGGTGTAGGCGCCCTCCCCGTAGACGACCATGGAGGAGGCCAGCACCAGCGTGCCGACCCCGGCGCGGGCCATCTCCGCCAGCAGCACCGCGGTGCCGTGCACGTTCACCGACGCGTAGTCGGGCAGGTCGGACACGTCCACGCCGAGGCCGACCTTGGCGGCCTGGTGGCAGACGGCGTCGGCGCCGCGCAGCCGCCGCGCGACCGCGGCCGCGTCGCGGACGTCGGCGGTGCCCGCCGGCCCGCTTGATGAGTCCAGGCCGTCGGGCCGCAGGTCCAGGCCGCGGACCCGGTGGCCCGCGGCGGTGAGCGCCTCGGCGATGTGCGAACCGATGAAACCGGCCGACCCGGTGAGCAGTACGTCCATGCCGTCGAACGGTAGGGCGCGGCGGGCGCCGGATCAGGCGTGACGGCGCCCGTCAAGGCACCTTGTTCGAGACTTGTAAGATCTGCGGGTTTCCTGGCCCGGGGTCAGCGGGCGATGCGGCCGGCGAGCAGCCCGGCGGCCTTGTCGGCGTCGGCGTCGGTGGTGGACAGGTGGAACGCGCAGCGCAGCCGCCCGGCCCGCACCGAGGCGGCCACGCCGCCGGCGCGCAGCAGCTCGGCGGTGCCGCCGGTGACGGGCACCGACACGATCGCCGAGTCGCCGGGCTCCAGGCCGAGCGCGGTCTGGAAGCGGCGCGCCAGCGCCACGCACCTGAACTGGGCGTGCGGGCGCGCCGGGTTCGTCCCGCGGATCGCGTTCGCCACCGACGACCACGTCGCCGTCCGGCGGCTCGTCGCGCACGGGCTCGCCGTCACCGCGCTGCCCGGCCTGGCGCTCGGGCTGCACCGCGAACCGGGGGCCGTCGTCCCGCCGGCGCCCGACCTCGGCAAGCGCCGCATCGCCGCGCTGGTGCCGGCGGGTCCGCGGCCGCCCGCGGTCGCCGCGCTGCTGGACGAGCTCGCCGCCACCGCGTCCGCCGCGCCCTCGGGCACGGCGGGTGACGCGGCGGGTGAGGCGGTCAGGCCAGGTGGCGGTGCAGGTCGGTGAGGCGCGTCGCCGCCTTCAGCACCGCCTCGGTCAGCTGCGGCATCCGGTCGTCGCCGAACCGCACCGACGGGCCCTGCAGCGCGACCGCCGCGAACGTGCGGCCCGCGCCGTCGCGGACCGGCGCCGCCACCGCGCGGACGCCGGCGAGCCGCTCCTCGTCGTTGACCGAGTAGCCGCGCTCGCGGATCCGCGCCAGCTCGGCCGCCAGTTCCGCGCGGGTGGTGAGCGTGGAGGGGGTGAACCGCCGGTACGGCTCCTCCATCGCGACCTGGTCGTCGTCGAAGGCCAGCAGCGTCTTGCCCATCGCGCAGGTGTGGATGGGGTTGCGGTCGCCGGGCGGCTGGTCGTAGCGCAGCGGGTGGGTGGAGGGCAGGTGCAGCAGCACCGCGACCTCGTCGCCGACGCGCACGCCGAGGCTGACCGCCTCGCCGGTCCCGTCGCGCAGCGCGGTCAGCTCCGGCTGCAGCAGCGTGGTGCCCATCCGCTCCAGCGCCAGCCGGCCGAGGATCGCGGTGGTCGGGCCGAGGAAGTACCGCTCGGTCCGCGCGTCGCGGCCGAGCATGCCGGTGGCGTGCAGCGCCTGCACGATGCGGTGCGCGGTGCTCACCGACAGCCCGAGCCGGTGCGCGATCTCGGTGGGGGTCTGCCGGTCGGCGTCCTCGAAGGTGCGCAGCACCGCCACCGACCGGTCCACGGTCTGCGTGCCCGGTCGCGGGCGGCGGCCGCCGGGCTCCGGCGTCGCGGGCACCGCGCTCACCCGTCCTGCGGCCGGGTGGCCCACAGGCTCGGCAGGTTGACCACGATGCCCTCCTGCGTGCTGCGGGCGATCACCACGACCGCCTCCTCGTCGCGGGACGGGTTCTCCTCGCGGTGCGGGACGTAGGGCGGGACGAACACGTAGTCGCCGGGCCCGGTCTGCACCCGGACCTCCCGCTCCCCCTCGGCGAACACGAACACCGGGTGCCCCGACACCACGTAGATCGCCGTCTCGGCCTCGCCGTGGTGGTGGTCGCCGGAACCGGTCGCCGGCGGGACGTGGGTGCGGCCCATCCACAGCCGCCGCGAGCCCACGGTCGTGCCGGAGATCGCCTCGAACCGCCGCATCCCCGAGGTCTGGGCGGTGCCCGTGCGCAGCTCGGTCCCCCGGATGTGCTCGATCCTCCCGTGCCAGGCAGCCGTTCCCCGCGTTTCGGTCTCGTCCGTCACGGGTCCCATCCTCGCACCGGGCCGGCGCCCGCGCCGACCGGGGCCGCCGACCGGGGCCGCCGAGGGGGCCGCCCGCCCGCGCGGGCGTGCGAGGATGGGGCGCGTGGGATCCGCGACGATGACCCCGGCCGCGACGATGACCCCCTCCGCGCGGGTGACCGCCCGGCACGGCGTCGGGTTCGCGATGAACCCGTGCGCGAGCCTGCTGCGGCTGTACGCCGAGCACGGCCCGGTCGTGGCCGTCGGGACGCGCCGCCGGCCGTTCGTGCACCTGTTCGGCCCGGACGCCAACGCGTTCGTGTTCGCCAACTCCGGGCTGTTCCGCTGGCGGGAGGCGTTCGACCTGCTGGTGCCGGTGAACGGGGAGACCGCGCTGATCGTCAGCGACGGCGCCGACCACCGGCGGCGGCGCCGCCTGGTCCAGCCGGCGTTCCACCACCGCCGCGTCGACGGGTACGTCGCCCGCATCGCCGCCAACACCGGTGCGGCGCTGGCGTCCTGGACGCCCGGCCGGACGCTGGACGCCTACGCCGAGCTGCGCGGCGTCATCCGCCGCAGCACCGTGGAGGTGCTGTTCGGCGACCGGCTCGCCGCCGACGCCGAGGTCATCGGCCGCGGCCTGCAGGTCGCGCTGGCCGGCATCGACCGCAACTTCGTGGCGCAGATGATGCTGCGGGCGCTGCCCAACCCGTACTGGCGGCGCGTCACCGCCTCCCGCGCGGCGGTCGCGCGGCGGGTGGACGAGGAGGTCGAGCGGCGGCGCCGCGAGGGCGGCGAGCACGACGACGTGCTGGGCATGCTGATGGCGGCCCGCGACGAGGGCGGCGCGGGCCTGACCCGCCAGGAGCTGCAGGACCAGGTCATCAGCCTGATCTCGGCCGGGTACGACACCACCAGCGCGGCGATGGCGTGGGCGGTGTACGCGCTGCTGGTGCATCCCGGGGCGGCCGAGCGGGCCCGCCGGGAGGTCGCCGAGGTGGTCGGCGACCGTCCGCCGCAGGCCGCCGACCTGCCGAAGCTGCCCTACCTGGACGGGGTGGTGCAGGAAACGCTGCGGCTGTTCCCGCCGGCGGTGCTGAGCGCCCGCGTCCCGGTGCGGGACTTCGCCTACGCCGGGCACCGGATCCCGGCGGGCGCGATGGTGCTGTACTCCCCCTACGTCACCCACCGGATGCCGCAGGTGTGGCCGCAGGCGGGGCGGTTCCGGCCCGAGCGCTGGATCCCGGGCTCGGACCTGCACCGCCCGACGACCCCGTCGACGTTCCTGCCGTTCGGCGGCGGGCCGCACCGCTGCATCGGCTCGACGCTGGCGACCGTGGAGATCAAGACGATGCTGGCGTGCCTGCTGCGCGGCCCGCGCCTGCGGCTGGTGTCGGCGGCGGTGACGCCGACCAGCGTCACCGCGATGCGGCCGCGCGGCGGCCTGCCCGTGCGGGTCCTGCCGGCCTGACCCGCGCCGCGCCGCCGCCCCCGGCTACTGGCTGCGCAGGCAGACGCAGAACGGGTGCCCGGCGGGGTCGGTCAGCACCCGCCAGCGGTCGCCGCCCGGCTGGAAGCCGGGCCTGGCGCCGCCGAGCTCGGTGACCCGCGCCTCGGCCTTGTCGAGGTCGTCGACGTAGAAGTCGAGGTGGTACTGCTGGGGGCGCTCGCCGGTCGGCCAGGTCGGCGCCTTGTGGCCGGAGACGCCCTGGAAGTAGAGGTTCTGCCCGCCCGGCAGGGCGGCGGCCGCCGCCTCGGGGGTGTCGAAGGTAACCTCGCCGCCGGTGAGCGCCGCGTAGAACGCCGAGAGCTTCGGCGGTTCGGGGCAGTCGATGTTGACGGCGATGAACTCGGCGATACCGGTCATGTATGTGCTCCTTGGTCGTTCTCGGTCGATGCGTCACAGCCTTCCAGGAGAGACTGACATCTTCTGTCAGGTACCGCGGAGAAGATCGTCCGCGGCGGCCGGGGACGCGCCGAAACCCCTTTGCGGCATCGCCTGCCGCGGTGCTTTGATCGCGCGGTGTTCATGACGGCCTTCCTACGCGAGTTCAGGACGTGGAACCGGACCTGCGACTTCGACGACCCCGTCCTGCGCGACGCCTACGCGGCGATAGGCGCCGCGACGACACCGGCGCGGTTCGAGGCGGCGTTCCTGGTGCTGCTGCGCAGCGACGACACCGTCGCGATCGGTGCCGCGCTGGACTTCTACGACCGGGCGCAGGCGACCAGCCGGTTCGGCGAGGACATGTGCCGCGGGCCGCGCTTCTACGCCCCACCGCGCCCGCCTCGAACGTTTCGTCGCTTCGTGGACGCAGGACCGTCCGCCCTTGGCCGTCCAGGAGGCGCTGTCGGAGGGCCGGCACAGCCTGCACTGGACCGGCCACGAACTCGACGCCCCGAGGCTGCGCGAGGCGCACCGGCAGCTGCGCTCGCCCACCAGAGAGGCGGCCCACCGCGAGGCGTTCCGCACCCTGCTGCACAGCGGCCGGACCGCGGCGGTCGGGATCGCCCTGGACCATTTCACCATGCCCGACGGCCTGTCCCGCTTCGGCCTGGACGGTGAGCGCTACACCGCCGACGTCCTGAGGCTCGCCCGCCACCTGCTGGGCCTGCCGCCGGGCGACGACGGCGCGGTGCACGCCAGCGCCTTGGAGGTGCTCGCGGAGCCCGCCGACGCCCCGCTGATCGCCGACACCCTGCTCGGCACACCCGCGCTGACCAGCGCCGTGCACGCCGCCGGACGCATGACGGCCGCGGCGTGCCCGCTCATGGCGGACCACCCCGCGCGGCGCCGGTGCGGCCCGGCGAAGCGACGACCCGCGCGCGGCCGGCGGCGCGGGCGAGGGGCGGGCGCGGGCGGGGTGATCCGCTGATGAGGGACGCGGTCGGGGCGGGTCAGTCGGCGGGGGCGAGGCGGGCGGGGAAGCCGCCGGTGGCGATGGGGCCCCAGCGGTCGATGGTGACGCGGATGAGGGACTTGTCCTGGCGGCGCATCGCCTCGCGGTACTCCTCCCAGTCGGGGTGCTCGCCGGCGATGCACCGGTAGTAGTCGACCAGGGCGTCGGCGGCCTCGGGCATGTCGAGGACCTCGGCGGTCCCGTCGACCTGCACGTAGGGGCCGTTCCAGTCGTCGGACAGCACGCACAGCGACACCCGCGCGTCGCGGCGGGCGTTGCGGGCCTTGGCGCGCTCGGGGTAGGTGGACACCACCAGGCGCCCTTCGCCGTCGACGCCGCAGGTGACCGGCGACAGCTGCGGGCGGCCGTCGGAGCGGGCGGTGGCGATCAGGGCGCGGTGCCGGGGCCGCAGGAACTCCAGCAGTTCGGAGCGTTCGACGCGGTTCGCGGTGGCGATCGAAGGAGCCATGGTCCCACCTTAGGGACGGCGCGGCGGGCGCCCGCCGCCGCCCCGCGCGATGATCGCCGGGCGGTCCTCAGGGCTTCGGCGCCCCCCGTTAGGCTCTCGTACATGATCGATCAGACGGCGTCGTACCTGTCCGGGCTGTTCTCGCTGGCCGGCCGGACGGCGGTGGTGACCGGCGGCAGCTCGGGGATCGGGCGGGCGATCGCGGTGGCGCTGGCGCGGGCGGGCGCGTCGGTCGTGGTGGTGGCGCGCCGCGAGGCCGAGCTCGCCGGCACCGTCGGCGAGCTGGAGGCGCACGGGTGCCGGGCGGCGTGGGTCAGCGCCGACCTGGCCTCCCGCGCCGGCGTCGCCGCCGCCGCGCGCGCCGCGGTGGAGCCGTTCGGGGAGCCGGACGTGCTGGTCAACGCCGCCGGGATCAACCTGCGGCCGCCGATGGACGAGCTCGGCGAGGACGTGTGGGACGCGACGATGGCGGTGAACCTGGACGCCCCGTTCCTGCTCGGGCAGCGGTTCGGGCCGGGAATGGCCGAACGCGGCTACGGGCGGCTGATCCACATCGCCTCGCAGCAGGCGTTCCGCGCGTTCGTCACCAGCGGCGCCTACGGGGTGTCCAAGGCGGGGCTGGTCGCGCTGGCCCGCTCGCAGGCGGAGGCGTGGTCGGCGCGCGGCGTCACCGCCAACACCCTGGTCCCCGGTTTCGTGCTGACGCCGCTGAACGCGCGGCTGCAGGACGACCCGGCGCGGGTGCGGGCGCTCGCCGCGCGCACGATGACCGGCCGCAACGGCCTGGCCGAGGACTTCGCGGGCGCGGCGGTGTTCCTGGCCTCCCCGTCGGCGTCCTACGTCACCGGGCAGGCGATCTTCGTGGACGGCGGCTTCTCCGTCCACTGACCCGCCCCCGGGCGCGGGCGGGTCAGCCCCACAGGCCGGTGGCCCGGACGGCGCCGGCCGCGGCGGCGGCCATGACGCCGCCGTGCCCGCCGCAGGTCACCACGGCGCCGCGGCCGGCGAGCAGCCGCCCGGTCTCGTGCGCGCGGTTCCGGTCGCGTCCGGTGCACTCGGCCGGGCCGCACACCGCCACCTGGACGGCCACGGCGCGTTACCGGGCGCCGTGCCGGCCGGCGACCCGGTCGATCACGGCGGCGAGGTCGAAGTCCTTGCCGGTCAGGCCGCCGGCGCTGTGGGTGGTCAGCGCGAACCTCAGCGTCCGCCACCGGATGTCGATGTCGGGGTGGTGGCCGGCGTCCTCGGCGGCGCGGGCGACCTCGTCCACCACCGCGATGCCCGCCAGGAACGAGGGCGCCTGCACCTCCCGGCGGATCTCGTCGCCGTTCCTGGTCCATCCGGGCAGGTCGCGCAGGCGGTCGGCGACGGCGGCGTCGTCGAGCGTGTCGGCCATCGTGGTCCCTTCCTCGTCCGTCGGGCGCTGCGGTCTGCTGTCCCGAGTACATCACGGCCGCCTCCCGGAACGGGTCACATGGTCGCGCCGGACGACAGGTCGTACAGGGTCGTGCCGCCGACGGAGACGGCCGTGAACGTCGCCGCGACCCACGCGCTGATCTTCTGCGCGTCGTCGCTGCCGCTGCCGCCGCCACGGCCCGTCATCGTCCCGCCTCCGCCGACGAAGTAGTGGATCTTGCCCTGGCGGACGAGGCGCTGGAATCGCGCGAGGGTCGGCGCGGGGTCGGTGCCGTTGAACCCGCCGACCGCCATGACCGGCTCGCCGGTCGCGAGCTGGTAGCCGGCGGCGGTGTTGGACCCGACGGCCGCGGCCGCCCAGGTGTAGGAGCCGGCTCCGGCCTTGAGCGCGGCGGTGGCCTGCGCGCTCGGCGTCGCGGCGGTCAGCAGCCCGCCGGGGCCGCCGCCCGCGCCGCCGGGGCGGCCGCCGCCGAACCCGCCGCCCGGCGCCCCTTGCCGTGCGGCGCCCGGAACCCCGCCTGGGCCGCCGGGCTGCGCACCGCCCTGCGGCGGCGCGAGACCCCGGCCGCGGTTCCAGCCGCCCCCGGCCCGGCCGGGCCCGCCGCCCGGCCCGCCGCGTCCGGGACCGAACCCGCCGGACGCGGCGGGACCGGCGGTGACGATCGACCCCGAGTGCGGGGTGGCGGCCGTGTCGAGTGCGTACGCGGCGGGGCCGGCCAGCGACGCGGCGACGGCCGGCACCAGCACGGCGGCCAGCAGCGGGCCGCGCAGCAGCCGGACGCCGGCCAGCGCGGCGCCCGCGAGCAGCCCCACGACGACGATCACCGGGCCGAGCCAGGAGTGCCAGCCGGGGCTGCGGCCCAGCAGCACGTAGGCCCACACGGCGGTGACGGCGACCGTCACCGACAGGAACGCCGCGCCCTCGGTGGTGCGGCGCCGCTCCCACAGCAGCGCGGCGCCGATGCCGGTGAGCGCGGCGACGGCGGGCGCCAGCGCCACGGTGTAGTACTCGTGGAAGATCCCCTGCATCTCGCTGAAGACGGCGCCGGTGAGCAGCAGCCAGCCGCCCCACACCAGCAGCGCGGCGCGGGCGGGGTCGGTGCGGGGCGCGCGGCGGGTGGCCCACAGCCCGGCGGCCAGCAGGACCAGCGCGGCGGGCAGCAGCCAGGAGATCTGGCCGCCGATCGCGGCGCCGAACATCCGCCCGATCCCGGCGTCCTGGTTGAGGTTGCCCAGGCCGCCGGTCTCCTCGCCGTTGAGGCGGCCGATGCCGTTGTAGCCGAGGGCCAGTTCCAGGACGGAGTCGTGCTGGGATCCGCCGATGTAGGGGCGGGACGAGGCGGGCACCAGCGCGACGGCCAGCACCCACCAGCCCGCGGACGCCACCAGCGCGGCGCCGGCCGGCACCAGCTGCCACAGCCGCCGCCGCACCGGCGCGGGCGCGGTGACCAGGTACACCAGCGCGAGCACCGGCACGACCAGGAACGCCTGCAGCATCTTGGCCAGGAACCCGGTGCCGACGCAGGCGCCGGCCACCACCAGCCAGCGGGTGCTCGCGTTCTCCTGGGCGCGCAGTGCGGCGTAGGCGCCGGCGGTCAGCAGCAGCACCAGCAGCGCGTCGGGGTTGTTGAACCGGAACATCAGCACCGCGACCGGGGTGAGGGCCAGCGACGCCCCGGCCAGCAGCCCCGCCCAGGCGGGGAACCGGCGGCGGACCGCGGCGTACAGGGTCGCGACGGTGGCGACGCCCATCAGCGCCTGCGGCACCAGGATGCTCCAGGCGTTCACCCCGAAGATCCGTGCGGCGATCTCCATGGGCCACAGCGCGGCGGGCGTCTTGTCGACGGTGATGGCGTTGGCGGCGTCGGAGGAGCCGAAGAAGAACGCCTTCCAGCTGGTGGCGCCGGCCTGGACGGCGGCGGAGTAGAACGCGTTGGCCCATCCGGACGCGCCGAGGCCCCACAGGTACAGCACGGCGGTCGCGGCGAGCAGGGCCAGCAGCGCGGGCCGCGCCCACGCGGGGTCGCGGCCGGGGCCGCGCCACAGGCGGCGCAGGAGCCGGCGGGGACGGCCTCCCCACCCGCCCGGGGTGCGGCGGGCGGGCGGGGAGGCCTGGATCGTGGAGGTCATCGTGGATATCCCAGGGGTCAGCCGAGCTTGTACAGCTGGGCGCCGGTGGTGCCGGTCGACGAGGAGGCGCCGCCGTATTCGGCGGGCTTGACCGGGGTGCCGTTCTTCTGCACCCAGGCGGTGACGGAGGCGTCGCCGCCGCCGGGTCCCATGCCGCCGCCGAGCAGGATGTAGCGCAGCCTGCCGTCCTTGACGTAGCGCTGCAGTTTGGCGACGGTCATCGCCGGGTCGGAGCCGGTGAAGCCGCCCATCGCGATGACGGGCCGTCCGGTGCTGAGGATGATCGAGCTGGCGGACTGGGCGCTGGAGACCGCCACCAGCCAGGTCGCGCTTCCCTGGTTCTTCTCCAGGTAGGAGATCATCTGGGTGCTGACCTCGCCGCCGGGGCCGCCGCCGAAGCCGCCGCGTCCGCCGCCGGGCCGCTGGGCCCGGTCGCCGCGCGACCACGGCATCTGCCCGCCGCCGGGCCGGATGCCCTCGCCGGCGGCCGCCTGCCCGCCGGGGTTCTGGCCGCCGGGCGCGCCGCCGGGGGACCCGCCCGGCATCCGGCCGCCGGGGAAGCCGCCCCTGAACCCGCCGGGAGCGCCGCCGGGTCCTCCGCGCATGCCGCCGGGCCCGCCGAATCCGGTGGACGGACCGGCCTGCGGGTTGGTGCCGTTGGAGGCGGTGGACGCGGCCGACACCGCGTACGCGCCCGGCCCGGCGAGCGCCGCGACGGCGGCCAGGGCGGCGCCGGCGACGGCGGCGCGGGTCCCGGCGCGGCGGACGAGGCGGCCGAGCAGCAGCCCGGCGGCCGAAAGGACCGCCGCGGCGGCGATCGTCCAGCGCAGCCACGGATGCCACGACGGGGTGCGGTCCAGCAGCGTGAACGCCCACGCGCCGGTGACGGCGAGGGCGGCGGACAGCACCAGCGTCCACGCCCACGACCCGCGGGCGGTGCGGCGGCCCGCCGCGAACAGCAGGACGGCGCCGGCTCCGGTGAGCGCGGCGATCGCGGGGCCGAGCGCGGTGGTGTAGTAGGGGTGGAAGGTGCCTTCGGCGAAGCTGAAGATGACGTAGTGGACGGCGAGCCATCCGCCCCACAGCAGCAGCGCGGCGCGGGCCGGGTCGGTGCGGGGCCGCCGGCGCAGCAGCAGCAGGCACGCGGCCAGCGCGATGACCGCGAACGGGATCAGCCAGGAGATCTGGCCGCCGACGATGTCGTTGAACAGCCGCCCGGCGCCGGACTGGCCGCCGAACGAGGCGCCGCCTGCGCCGGGCCCGCCGCGTCCGCCTCCGGGCCCGTTGTTCTCGCCGAACACGCGGCCGAGGCCGTTGTAGCCGATGACCAGGTCCCACACGGTCCCGTCGGTGCTGCCGCCGATGTAGGGCCGCTTGCCGGCGGGGACGGCGTCGACGATCAGCATCCACCAGCCCGACGACACCGCGAGCACGGCGCCGGCGGCGGCCAGGTGCGCCAGGCGCCGCACGACCGGCGGCCGCGCCGCGATCAGGTAGGCCAGCGCGAACGCGGGGACGACCAGGAACGCCTGCAGCATCTTGGTGTTGAAGCCGCAGCCGACCAGGAACGCCGACAGCAGCAGGGGCCGCAGCCGCCCGGTCTCGACGGCGCGCTGGCACGCCCATGCGGCGGCGACCAGCAGCAGCACCAGCAGGGTGTCGGGGTTGTTGTCGCGGTCGATCGCGACGGTGATCGGGGTGAGGGCCAGCACGGCGGCGGCGATGAGCGCGGCGGGGTGCCCGAACGCGCGGCGGACGGCGGCGTGCAGGACCGCCACGGCGGCGACGCCCTCCAGGACCTGCGGAAGCAGCAGCGCCGGGGTGCCGAACCCGATGGCGCGGGCGAACAGCTCCTGCGCCCACAGCGCCATCGGCGGCTTGTCGACGGTGATGTAGTCGCCGGCGTCCAGGGAGCCGAAGAAGAACGCCTTCCAGCTCTGGGTGCCGCTCTTGACGGCGGCGGAGTAGTAGCTGTTGGCGTAGCCGCCGGAGCCGAGGTCCCAGGCGTACAGGGCGGCGGCGAGAGCCAGTACCGCCCACAGGGCGGGGCGGGACCAGGCGGGGTCGTCGGGGCCGCCGAGCAGGAGCCGGCGGATCCGGCCCCGGGGGGCGGGCGCCGCGGTCCCGGCGGGCGGGGCGGGGAGCGTCTGGGTCATGGCCGGTTCCCTCCGGTCTCCTCGGCGGCCGGCGCGCGGCCGTCCAGGGAGATCGCGACATCGGTGCGGGCGTCTGGGCAGGTCGTCGGGCGGGTGCCCGGGCGGCTGTCGGGGCGGCTGTCGGGGCGGGGGGCGCCGGCGTGCGGGGAGCCGGCGCCTTCCGCTGGGTCCCCGAGGCGGCGGGGGTGGAAGATCCAGGCACGCATCAGCAGGAACCGCACCAGGGTGGCGACGGCGTTGGCGGCGATGAGCGCGGCGACCTCGACGGCGCGGGACGCGCCGGGCGCGGCGGCGTGCAGCAGCGCCAGCCCGCCGGTGGACAGCGCCAGGCCGAGCAGGAACGCCGCGCCGCCTTCGAGCTGCTGGCGCAGCGCGCGGCGGGTCCCGGTGACGCCGAAGGTGAAGCGCCGGTTGGCGGCGGTGTTGCCGACGGTGGTGACCACCAGCGAGGCCGCGTTGGCCCACAGCGGGCCCATGACCAGCCGCAGCAGCACGAACAGGACCAGCTGCGCCAGGGTGCTGACGGCGCCGATGACGGCGAAGGCGGGCAGCTGCCGCGCCATCCCGGCGGGCAGCGCGGCGCCGCCCTCGGCGCCCCCCTCGCCGCCCGGGGCGGGGCGGCGGCCGACGGGGGCGCGGAACGCGCCGGTGAGCATGCGGCGGGCGACGCGGGCCATGCCGCGCAGGTCGTCGCGGGCGGTGCGGACGACGTCGACGCGGGAGTCGGGGTCGTCGACCCAGTCGACGGGGACCTCGTGGATGCGCAGCCCGTTGCGTTCGGCCAGCAGCAGCAGCTCGGTGTCGAAGAACCACTCCTCGTCCTCCACCGACGGCAGCAGCGCCTGCACGATCTCGGTGCGGGCGGCCTTGAAGCCGCACTGGGCGTCGGAGAAGCGGGCGGCCAGTGCGGTGCGCAGCAGCAGGTTGTAGCAGCGGGAGATGACCTCGCGGCGGGGGCCGCGCACCACCGCCGAGCCGCGGGTGAGCCGGGACCCGATCGCCAGGTCGCTGTGCCCGGAGATCAGCGGCGCGACCAGCGGCAGGAACGCGTCCAGGTCGGTGGACAGGTCCACGTCCATGTAGGCGACGACGTCGGCGTCGCTGGTGCTCCACACGTGCCGCAGGGCGCGGCCGCGTCCCTTGCGCTCCAGGTGGACGGCGGTGACGCGGTCCAGCCGCGCCGCCAGCTCCCGCGCGGCCCGCCAGGTGCCGTCGGTGCTGGCGTTGTCGGCGATGGTGATGCGGAACGGGTAGGGGAAGGTGTCGGCGAGATAGGCGTGCAGGCGCCGCACGCTGGCCGCCAGGACGCGTTCCTCGTTGTAGACGGGGATGACCACCTCGACCAGCCTGCCCCGCCCGCCGTGGTCGTGCACGGGCGGGGGCGGCCCGGCGGGCGTGCCCCGTTCGGTGACAAGGTGACTCATGGGACCGAGGTTGGGGGCCGGGTGTGGGAAGCCCCTGAGCCGTGGATGAACGCGGTATGAGAAAAACCCGCCCGGGCGCCGGGCGGGTTCAGTCGCGGGGGGCGCCGGTGCCGGGGAGGCGGACGCGGGCCAGGGCGCCGCCGCCGGCGGCGGGTTCCAGGGCGACGGTGCCGCCCATCTCCCCGACGACGCGGGCGACGATCGACAGGCCGAGCCCGGAGCCGGGCAGGCTGCGCGCCGACGGCGACCGCCAGAACCGCTCGAACACGTGCGGCAGGTCGGCGGCGGGGATGCCGGGTCCGTGGTCGCGGACGGTGAGCTCCCCGCCGGCGAGGGCGACGGTGACGGTCCCGGCGGGCGGGGAGAACTTCACGGCGTTGTCCAGCAGGTTCACCACGGCGCGTTCCAGCGAGGCGGGGTCGCCCCGCACGTACCAGGGCCGGGTGTCGGCCCGCACGGTCAGGCCGGGGCCGCGCAGCCGGGCGCGCTGCACGGCGCGGTCGACCACCTCGTGGAGCGCGACGGTCTGAAGGACCGGTTCGGCCTCGTCGGGCCGGGCGAGTTCGAGCAGGTCCCCGACCAGGCTGGACAGCTCCTGCATCTGCGCCTTGACGCTGACCAGCAGGTTGTGGCGGGCGGCGGCGGGCAGGTCGCGGCCGGTGGCCTCGGCGCGCAGCAGCAGGTCGATGTTGGTGCGCAGGCTGGTGAGGGGGGTGCGCAGCTCGTGCCCGGCGTCGGCGATGAGCTGCTGCTGGCGTTCCCGGGAGGCGGCCAGCGCGCTGGTCATGGCGTTGAAGGAGCGGCTGAGCCGGGCGATCTCGTCGGTGCCCTCGGCGGGGATGGGGGTGGCGAGGTCCTCGGTGCGGGCGATGTGCTCGACGACGCCGGTCAGCTCGTCGACGGGCCGCAGCGACGCGCGGGCGATCATCAGGCCGGCGGCGGCCGACACCAGCACGCCGAGCGCGGTGACGGCGACCAGCAGCAGCGCCAGGTTGTCCAGCGGCCCTTCGACCTCGTCCAGGGACAGCGCGACCGACACCGCGATGGGGGTGCCGTCGTCGGTGTGCGCGGGGAAGGTGAGGACCCGCACGTCCTCGGTCCTGCCGCTCGCGTTGACGCCGGTGCCGTCGTGCAGGGCGCGGTCGCCGCCGCCGCGGGCGACGGCGGCGTCGGCGGCGGTGATCTTCAGCGACCCGGCGTCGGGGACGGTGCAGGGCCGCCCCTGCGCGTTGATCACCTGGACGATCTCGTAGGGGCCGAACCCCCGGCCGTCGCCGGTGCCGGTGCTGGCCTCGGCGCGGCAGTCCAGCAGCGCGGCCTCGATCTGGCGGCCCAGCATCCGCTGGACGCCGCGGCCCGGCCCGCCGGGGCCTTCGGGCGAGCCGGGGCCCTCGGGGCCGGGCGGGGCGCCGGCGGACGCGCCGAGCCGCCGGTCCAGCTCGTGGTAGAGCTGGTTGCGGGTGAGGTACCAGCCGGCGGCGGCGCACACCGCGACGGCGAGCGCGACGGCGAGCGCGGTGAGCAGCGCCATCCGGGCCCGCAGCGTCAGCCGCCGGGTCAGCCGCCGGGTGACCGGCGGGCGGCGGGGCGGGCGCGCCGCGCCGGGGCGCCGCCCTGCGGTCACGGGGACGCCGCCGTCCGCAGGACGTAGCCGACGCCGCGGACGGTGTGCACCAGCCGCGGCATCCCGCCGGCCTCGGTCTTGCGCCGCAGGTACATCACGTACACGTCCAGGGAGTTGGAGGCCGGTTCGAAGTCGAAGCCCCAGACGGTCTCCAGGATCTGCTCGCGGGTGAGGACCTGGCGGGGGTGGGCCAGGAACATCTCCAGCAGCATGTACTCGGTGCGGGTGAGGGCGAGCGGCCGCCCGGCGCGGGTGACCTCGCGGGTGAGGGTGTCCATCCGCAGGTCGTCGAAGGCCAGGACGTCCTCGCGGCGGGCGTCGGCGCGGGTGTCGGCGTTCATCGCGGTGCGGCGCAGCAGGGCCCGCACGCGCGCCAGCAGCTCGTCCAGCTCGAACGGTTTGGCGAGGTAGTCGTCGGCGCCGGCGTCCAGGCCGGTGACGCGGTCGCCGACCATGTCGCGGGCGGTGAGCATCAGCACCGGCATGGTGGCGCCGGCGGCGCGCAGCCGCCGGCAGGTGGTCAGGCCGTCCATCCGCGGCATCAGCACGTCCAGCACGACCAGGTCCGGGGGTTCGGCCTCGAGGCGTTCCAGGGCCATGACGCCGTCGGCGGCCTCGGCGACCCGGTAGCCCTCGAACTGCAGGCTGCTGGACAGCGACTCGCGGACGGCGGGCTCGTCGTCGACGATCAGTATCCGGGCGGCGGGCGCCGCCTGCGGGGTGCCGGGCTCCATGCACTCACCGTAAACAGCGCCGGTGAGGGCTCCGTCCGCGGGCGGACGTTTCTCATGAATCTTTCAGCTTCCTTCTTGCGAGGAACCCCGGTCGTCCAGGGCCGGGAGGAATCGCTTACCTCGCCTGCGGCGCGCCGGCGCCGCTGGTCCGGTCATCGCCGGCCGTTAGTGGACCGGGGCATCGCGAATCTGGCCACCACCAGCGACGGTGACAACCATTCCGGGCGGCGGCTGGACCGCTACCGCCGCTGGCAGGCCCGCAAGAAGGCCGAGATCCAAGCCGCAAGGACACGCTCGGCCGAGCAGCTGCTCAAGAAGCGTGCACGCCGTGAGTCGCGGCACGCCATGCACGTCAACCACCGGATTTCCAAGACGGTCGTTGCTGTCGCCCAACGCACCGAACGCGGCATCGCCCTGGAACAGCTGCAGGGGATCCGCGAGCGGGTCACGGTTCGACGCGACCAGCGAGCACGACTGTCGTCCTGGCCGTTCCACCAGCTCGGCGCGTTCATCGCCTACAAGGCGCGCCGTGCCGGGCCCTTTCGGGACCGAGCCAACAAGCTCGTCCCTCAGGGCCGAGTAGTTGACGAAGTTCTGAGCGCGGCTTCAGCGGGCCGGTGCGGCGCCGGGGTCGTCGGTCGCGTCGGCCCAGGGGTCGCGGCCCGCCTCGGCGGTGACGGTCTCGGCGCGCACGGTACCGGCACCGGTTTCGGTGCCGGTGGTGCCGGTGGTGGCGCGGACGGCGGCGGGGCCGGGCGCGGGGCGGGTCGCGGTGACCCAGGTGGTGCGGGCCACGTCCACCACGACGTCGCGGGCGACGTCCAGGACCATGTCGCGCAGCACGTCCTTCATCGCGATCTTCAGGGCCTCGCGGAGCAGGTCGGCCATGACGGCCTCGATCGCGGCGGTCGCGGCCTGCGCGGCGGCGCGGACGGCCAGGTCGCGGGCGGTGCGGGCGAACGCGCCGCCCGCGGCGGCGGCCAGCAGCCCGCTCGCCGAGCGGGCGGCGCCGCGCGCGCCGGTGCGCTCGGCGAGGTCGCGGCCCGCCTCGGCGGCGGCGCCGGCGATCGGGGTGAGCTCGGCGGCGATCGCGGTGAGCTCGGCGGAGCCGCGGGCGCGCTCGCGCAGCGCGGCGGCCAGGTCCCGGGCGGCCTCGCGGGCGGTCTGGCGGACGACGCGGCCGACGATGTCGCGGCCGGCCACGAGCGCGGCGTCGACGGCCGCGTCGGCGACGGCGTCGATCGCGGCGTCCACGACGGCGCGGGTGGCGGCCTGCACGGCGGGCGAGGCCGCGGCGCTGGTCATGGCGGTGGTCATGGTGCGGCCCGCCATGTCCAGCGCGGTGGCGGTGGCGGCCCGGGCGAGGGGGCTGCGGGCGGCCAGGCGGCGCGCGGCGACCGCCATGGGGTGCTGGGCGGCCTGCTCGGCGAGGGTCATCGCGGCGGTGGCGGCCTCGAGCGCGGGCGCGGTGGCGGGGTTGGCCTCGGCGGCGGCGCGGGCCTCGCGCACGGCCTTTTCCGCGGCGGCCGAGGCGGCCTTGACGGCGGCGTCGCGGGCGGCGTTCTCCACGGCCCGCATCACCGGGGTGCCGGCCATCTGCTCGACGATGCGGGCCGCGGCGAGGGACGCGGCGTCGCGGGCGGCGTGCCGGACGGGTTCGCCGGCGGTGGCGGCCAGGCGGGCGGCGCCGCCGGCGACGGGCGCGAGCCCGTTCCACAGCTCTTCGAGCCGCTCGGCGGCGGCCCGGTCGGCGCGTTCGGCGAGGCGCCGCTCCTGCGCGCGCGTGCCGAGCCGGTCCCGCTCGGGCCGGTCCCGCTGCTCGGGCGGGCTGTGCCGGTGCGGTTCCGGTTCGTGCGGCCGCCGGTCCCGCCGGTCCCTTTCGTCCACGGTCACGTCCCCCATCACGCTCCGCCGCCTCAAATCACCATACTTTCCGTTTACCCGTTCCACTCCCCTTCGCCCGCGGAGCCGGGCGCCCGCGGGCGCGGACGGGGGTTGTTAAAGGCGTGGCCGGGGCGCGGGGCGGGCGGGGCGGGGGGGGGCCGGAACCGCAAGGGGGGTGAGGTCGCATGGCCGTCGTTGCGGTCGCTGCTGCGCGCAGCAGCCAGATCGTCCTCATTCCCCGGGCCTCCGGCTGACCCCGGTCCGTCTCGTCCGGCGCGCTCGCCGGGGCCCCTTCATGCAAAGGGTTCCATTCCGTTGTCTTCTTTCGACGGGTCTTCTCCTCTGTCCGCCTACGGCTGGGACGAGACCCTGAACGAGTTGTTCCTTGCGCACCGCGCGGCCGGGCTGGTGCCGGCGCGGGTCGCCGCGGTGGACCGCGGCCTGTGCGACGTGGTGACCGAGTCGGGTCCGGGCCGGGCGTCGGCCGGGCCGCTCGCCTCACCGGGCGATCCGGCGGCGGCGCCGTGCACGGGCGACTGGGCGGCGCTGCGCCCCGACGGCCCGGGCGGGCGCCCGGTGCTGGCGGCGCTGCTGCCGCGCCGCACCGCGATCGTCCGGTCGTCGGCGGCGCGGGACTCGCGCGGCCAGGTGCTGGCCGCCAACGTCGACACCGTCGCTGTCGCGGTGCCGCTGGTGCCCGACCCTGATCTCGGGCGGCTGGAGCGGCTGCTGGCGCTGGCGTGGGAGAGCGGCGCGCGGCCGGTGGTGGTGCTCACCAAGGCCGACCGGGCCGCCTCGCCCGCCGGCGCGCAGGCCGACGTCGCCGCCGCCGCGCCGGGCGTGGAGGTGGTGGCGTGCAGCGCCGCGACCGGCGACGGCGTCGACGCGGTCGCGGCGGTGCTGTCGGGGACGGTGGTGCTGGTCGGGCCGTCCGGGGCGGGCAAGTCCACGCTCGGCAACGCGCTGCTGGGCACCGGCGCGCTGGCCACGGGCGAGGTCCGCGCGTCCGACGGCAAGGGCCGGCACACCACCGTGCGGCGCGAGATGCTGCCGCTGCCGGGCGGCGGCGTCCTGATCGACACGCCGGGGCTGCGGGGCGTCGGGCTGTTCGACGCCGGCGGCGGGCTGCGGCGGGCGTTCGCCGACATCGAGGAGCTGGCCGCCGGCTGCCGGTTCGGCGACTGCGCGCACCGCACCGAGCCGGGCTGCGCGGTGCTGGCCGCCGTCGCCGGCGGGTCGCTCGCGCGGCGGCGGCTGGACAGCTACCGCAAGCTGCAGCGGGAGAACGCGTGGATCGCCTCGCGGACCGACGCGCGGCTGCGCGCCGAGCAGCGCGACAAGTGGAAGGCCGTCAGCCGGTGGCAGCGGCGGATGTACAAGGAGCGGGGGCGGGACCGGTGAGCGGGCGCTTCAGGACGCGGCCGGAGACCGCCGCGGACGCGCCGGCGGTGCGGCGGGTGCTGCAGGCGGCGTTCCCGACCGCCGGGGAGGCCGACCTGGTGGACGCGCTGCGCCGGGACCCGGCGTGGCTGCCGGGCCTGTCGGTCGTGGCCGTGGACGCCGGCGGGCGCGTCGCCGGGTACGCGCTGATGGCGCTGGTGCTGGGCGGCGGGGGCGACCCGGTGCCGTCCGGTGTGATCGCGTACGCGGCGCCGTTCGGGGTGTGAGCGTGCGGGCCGCGCCCCCGCCCCGGGGGGGGCGCGGCCCGCACGGTCGCGGGCGCGGTCAGCGGCCGCGGCGCTGGAAGGTGCGGACCGCCAGCGGCGCGAACACCGCGATCAGCGCGATCGACCACAGCAGCGTCGCGGTGACCGGGTGCGCGAGGGGCCAGGCGAGGCCGGCGTGGGCGGTGGGCGCGCCGGGGTTGCCGAACAGCTGCCGGCAGGCGGCGGTGGCGGCGCTGACGGGGTTCCAGTCGGCGAGGGCGCGCAGCCACGCCGGCATCCCGCCGGTGGGGACGAAGGAGTTCGACAGCATCGTCACCGGGAACACCAGCGGGACGAACTGGTCGGCGGTCTGCTCGTTGCGCACCACCAGCCCGAGGTAGCAGCCGGCCCAGCTGAGGCCGTGCCGCAGCAGCGCCAGCAGCAGGAACGCCTCGGCGGTCGGCCACGGGCCGCGGTGCGCGCGCCATCCGACGACCAGCCCGGTCACGGCCATGATCGCCAGGGTGAGGACGCCGTTGAGCACGTCGGCGCCGGCCTGCCCGAACGGGACGGCCGAGCGCGCCATCGGCATGGCGCGGAACCGGTCCATGACGCCGCGGGAGGCGTCGGCGGCGACCCGCATGGTGACGGCCATGACGGAGGTGAACGACACCATGACGAACAGGCCGGGCATCAGGTACTCGCGGTAGTTGCCGCCGCCGGGGACGGCGATGGCGCTGCCGAACACGTACCCGAACAGCACCACCATGACGGCGGGGAAGACCAGCGCGGTGATCAGCTCGCCGGGTTCCCGGCGCAGCCGGCTCAGCTCGCGGCCGACGAGGGTGAGGCCGTCGGCGGCGGTCCAGCGCAGCCGCGCCGCCAGGGGCGGGCGGGCGGCGGCGGGCACGGGGGCGGTCGGGGCGGGGGCGGTCATCGGACGGTCTCCTTCTGGCGGCCGGTCGGGTTCTCGGCCCCGGGGTCGTCGGCCGTGGGCTGGTCGGCGGGTGCGGGGCCGCGGCCGGTGAGGCGCAGGAACACCTCGTCGAGGGTGGGGCGGCGCAGGCCGACGTCCTCGGCGGTGACGCCGGCGCGGTCGAGTTCGCGGACGACGTCGGCGAGCCGGACGGCGCCGCGGGTGAGCGGCACGGTCAGCCGCGCGCCGTCCAGGTCGGGGTGGGCGCCGGCGAGGCCGGCCAGGACGCGGGCGGCCGCGCCGGCCTCGGCGGGGTCGGCGAGGGCGACGTCGAGCCGGTCGCCGATGGAGGCCTTGAGCTGGTCGGGGGTGCCTTCGGCGATGACGCGGCCGTGGTCGACGACGACGACGTCGTCGGCGAGCCGGTCGGCCTCGTCCAGGTACTGGGTGGTGAGCAGGACGGTGGTGCCGTCGGCGACCAGGCCGCGCACGGCGTCCCAGATCTCGCCGCGGCTGCGCGGGTCCAGGCCGGTGGTGGGCTCGTCCAGGAACAGCACCCGGGGCCGCAGGATGAGGCTGGTGATCAGGTCCAGGCGGCGGCGCATGCCGCCGGAGTAGCCGTGCACCGGCCGGTCGGCGGCCTCCATCAGCCCGAAGCGCTCCAGCAGCTCGTCGGCGCGGCGGCGGGCCTGGCGGCGGGGCAGGTGGTATAGGCGCCCGAACATGCGCAGGTTGCCGCGTCCGGTGAGCTTCTCGTCGACGGCGGCGTACTGGCCGGCCAGGCCGATGGCGGCGCGGACCCGGTCGGGTTCGGCGGCGACGTCGTGGCCGGCGACGCGGGCGCGGCCGGAGTCGGCGTCGGCGAGGGTCGAAAGGATCCGCACGGCGGTGGTCTTGCCGGCGCCGTTGGGGCCGAGCAGCCCGCAGACGGTGCCGGGGGCGACGGCCAGGTCGAGGCCGTCCAGTGCCTTGGTGCCGCCGTAGCGCTTGTGCAGCGCCTCGGCCGACACGATCGGTTCGTCCGGCATCTCCGCCTCCATTGGGTACGCCGTACGCGGTTGGGGTGACGCCAGGTTAAACAACCGGGTACGATGTACGCAACTGGGATCGCGGCAGGAGGTCCCGCGGCGCGGCGGAGGGAGCACGGTGGCGGACGCCGGATCGGCCGACCAGGCGGTCAGCATCTTCGCGGTACCCGAACGGCAGGGCCGGGGCCCGCGGCCCGCCTACAGCCGCGCGCAGATCACCGAGGCGGCGGTGCGGATCGCCGACACCGACGGGCTGGAGGCGGCGTCGATGCGGCGGATCGCCGCCGACCTCGGCACCGGCGCGATGTCGCTGTACCGCTACGTCCCCTCGCGCGACGACCTGATCGAGCTGATGTACGACCACGTCGTCGGCACCCTGCGGGTCCCGGACCGGCCGACCGGCGACTGGCGCGCCGACCTGGCGCTGGTCGCCCGCAACACCCGCGAGATGCTGCTGGCGCACCCGTGGGCGGCCGACCTGCGCCGCGCCCGGCCGACGTTCGGCCCGAACCAGCTGCGGGTCCTGGAGTTCGGCTACGGCGCGCTGGACGTCGGCATCCCGGTCGACGACATCATCACGCTGGTGAACCTGTTGAACGGCTACGTCGTCACCACCGTCCGCGCCGAGATCGAGCGCGAGCGCGAGCGGCGCCGCACGGGCATGACCGCGCAGGACCTGATGCGCCGGCACTCCCCCTACGTCCAGCAGCTCCTGGACGCCGGCGAGCACCCGATGTTCGCCCGGGTGGTGAAGGACGCGGCGCTGCCGCACATGTCCCCGGAGGACCAGTTCGCCTACGGCCTGGAACGCGTCCTGGACTGCATCGCCTCCTGCCTGTGACGCGCACCTGACGCGCGCCCGCCCCACCCTTTTCGTCACTCGTTTGCGTTCCGCAAACTTCCCTATCGTTTCCTATATAGGGTAGTTTGCGGAGTGATGGATGAGCGGATGTACTCGGTGGAGGAGGTCGCGGACCTTCTCGGGCTGCACGTGCGGACGGTGCGCGGCTACATCCGGGCCGGGCGGCTGGAGGCGGTGCGGATCGGCAAGCAGTACCGGATCTCCGCGGCGGCGCTGGAGGCGCTGACCGGGCGTCCCCGCCCGGCGCAGGACGGCCCGGCCGGGGGGCGGGCGGAGGCGTCGAGCATCGTGCAGGTCGACGGGGTCGGCCGCACCGCCGCCGACCGGCTCGCCACCGTCGTGCTGGCCGGGGTGAGCACCGGGCGCGGCGGCGGGGGCGCGGTGCGGGTGCAGACCGTCCACGACGAGGAGCGCGGGCGCATGAAGATCGTGGTGCTGGGCGGGGTGGCCGCCACCGCGGAGGTGCTGCGGCTGATCGACGCCGTGCTGGACGGCGGGATCCTGGAGGACGGGGATGGCTGACGAGGTGCGGGAGCGGGCGGGCGTGCCGGTGCTGGTGTGCGACCCGGGCGGGCCGCCGGTGGCGAGCGGGCAGGACGCGCTCGACCTGATCGGCGCGGCGTTCGCGGGCGCGCGGGTGGTGGCGGTGCCGGCGGCGCGGCTGGACGGGCGGTTCTTCTCGCTCGGCACCGGCTTGGCGGGCGAGGTCATGCAGAGGTTCGTCAACTACCGGCTGCGGCTGGCGGTCGTCGGGGACCTCTCCGTGCACCTGGCGGCGAGCCCGGCGCTGCGGGCGCTGGTGCGCGAGTCGAACGCGGGCGGCCACGTCTGGTTCGTCGCCGACCTGCAGGAGCTGGACGACCGGCTGCGCACGGTGGCCTGACCGGCCGCGCGGCGGGGCGGGATGCCGTCTTTCGGGGACGGCGGCGGGTTCGGTGAGATTCTCACGTCCGGATCCGGCCATCGGGGCGGGGGTATCGGTCCCGGCGCCGGGGCGCGGGTGCGCGGCAGAAACGCACGGGGCGGGCGGTGCGCCGATAAAGCCGCAGCCCGTCCCGCCGGCGGCCGGGAAATACCATAGGGCGGCGCGGTCGTGCAAGGTGCCACGGCGGCAATGGCAATGGACCGGCGAAGGCGGTGGCGGGCGGGCGCGCAACGTCGGTTAGGTTCTGCAGTCAGCGCGTCGCATCGCGGGTCCGCGGGCCTTGGCCGCGGCGGTCCCGCCGGCGGGCGGTGAAGCGTCGAACCCCGCCTCGACGTGCGGCGATGACGGGCACGAAATGGCCGCAGATCATTGGAGAACCATGACCTCGCTCGCTGGATCCGCCGTATCGGCCGACCTCCTCGCCCATGCCCGGGCAACGCTGGACGACAGCGTGTTCTTTTCCGATCTGCGGACGGGAAAGGCTCCACAGGAAGTGGTCCGCGACGTTTTCGGGCAGTACTACCTGTGGCGCAACCAATTTCACCGGTGGCTGGGCGTCTGCGTGGTGAAGAGTCCGGCGTTCGGCACCGAGTTCGACGTCTCGCGGGTGCTGTCGGGGCTGGCCGGGCACCTGGAGGAGGAGGTCGGCGGCGACCATCACGGCCTGGCGGTGCGGATGCTGCGGGCGCTGGGGGTCGAGCGGCCGTCGGCGGTGGCGCCGCTGCCGGTGACCGCCGCCTACTGCGCCTCGTTCCCCGAGCGGTTCCTGGCGCCCGAGCGGGACGGCGCGCAGGCCGTCGCGGCGCTGGCGGGCCGCGAGATCGCCGCGCCCGTCCGCAACCGTGTCGTCATCGACGCCCTCGCCGCGCACTACGGCGTGTCGGCGGGGCTGGAGTTCCTCACCGTGCACGAGACCAAGGGCCCTGAGACGTTCGCGGCGCTGTGGGACGTGCTGGTCAACGGCTACTTCGCCGATGAGGCGCTGATGGTGGGGGCGGCGCGCCGGGAGATCGGCGAGCACGTGGCGTTCTGGGACGAGGTGTACGCGCAGCTGTCGCGCGCCCTCACCGCCGCCCCCGCCTGACGCCGCCGGCCCCCCGGGGGCCGCGCCGGCCGGCCCCCGGCGGTCCCGCACCCGGGGGTCAGCGGCCGGTGGTGACGACGATCTTGCCGGTCTGGGCGCCGGCCTCCAGGTAGCGGTGCGCCTCGACGATGTCGTGCAGGGCGAACACGCGGTCGACGGCGGGCGCGAACGCGCCGCTGGCAAGGCCGGAGGCGACGAACGCCTCGGCGCGGCGCAGCCGCGCCGGGTCCCGGGTGGTCTCGTGCAGGGTGTAGGTGCGCATGTTCAGCGCGGGCATGCCGAGCTCGAAGCCCGGGTAGGGGGTCGGTTCGCCGCTGAGCGCCCCGTACTCGATGAGGGTGCCGCCGGGCGCGACGGCGCGGGCCAGGTCGGTCACGCCGGGCCCGGCGACGGCGTCGAACACCAGCCGCGCGCCGTGCCCGCCGGTCAGCTCCAGGACGCGCGCGGCGATGTCGCGGCCGCGGGTGACGATCACCTCGTCGGCGCCGGCCTTCAGCAGCGCGTCCCGCTTGGCGGGGGTGCGGGTGACGGCGATGGGCCGGGCGCCGGCGCGGACGGCGACCCCGATCGCGGCCAGCCCGACGCTGCTGGCGGCGGCCGTCAGCACGACGGTGTCGCCGGCGCGCATCCCGCAGGTCTCCACCAGCGCCCCGTAGGCGGTGAGGTACGGCATCCACACCGCGGCGCCGCCGACGGCGTCCAGGCCCGCGGGGCGCGCGACCACGGCGGCGGCGGGGACGACCGCCTGCTCGGCGTAGACGCCGTAGTCGTTCATCGAGAACGCCGGGACGACGCTGACCGGCTGCCCTTCGGCGAACCCGGTGACGCCGGGGCCGGCGGCCTGCACGGTGCCGGCGGCCTCGGCGCCCAGGCGGGCGGGGAACGCCCTGACCGGCTCGATGTAGGCGCCGCCGCGGAACAGCGCCTCGGCGCGGTTGAGGCCGATCGCCTCGACGCGGACCAGCAGCTCGCCGGGGCCGAGTTCGCCGGGGTCCACGTCCTCCAGCCGCAGCACCTGCGGGCCTCCGAGCTCGTGGAACCGCACCGTGGTGGTCATCGCGCATCGTCCCTTCGGGGTCGGCGGGGCGGCGCGGCGCGCCGTCCCGGCGGGCCCAGCCAACCCGAAAGTACGACCACTGTCAAACTTTGATGGTCGTCGTACTTTTGGCGGGGGTCCTACGATGGGGCGCGGGAGGTGCGCGATGGCGGCGGTGCGCGAGAGCGGCCGGGACCGGGTCCCGCCGCATCCCGACGTGCGGGAGGTGGGCCTGCAGCGGGTGCTGGAGGCGCTGGTGGACCCGGTGCGGCGGCTGATCGTGGCGGAACTGGACGCGGCCGGCGCCGACCTGAGCTGCGGTGCGATCGACCTGCCGGTCAGCAAGTCCACCGCGACGCACCATTTCCACGTGCTGCGCGAAGCGGGCCTCATCCGGCAGTACTACGTCGGCACCTCCCGCATGAACGCGCTGCGCCGCGCCGAGGTCGACGCGGTGTACCCGGGCCTGCTGGACGCGGTGGCCGCCGACCACACCCGCACCTGATCCGCCCCTTCACCGGTGGACGATTTACTCCGTCCGCAGTCCCAGCACTGCTTGGACGACCTGCCCGGGCCGTTCGGCGACCATGTTGTGACTGCCGGCGAGCTCGAGCACGCGCAGGTGCGGGCGGTCGGCGGTGAGGGCCAGCAGGTCGCGGATGGAGGAGGTGCTGACGCCGCCATCGGGATGCCTGTCGAGCTTGCCGCGTTTGATCAGGTCGTGGACGCCTTGGCGGGTGATGCCGACAGGACCTCCAGAGGATCGAGGAGCCGTGTCTCCAGCGCCCGGACCAGGTCGGCCACCAGGTCGAGGTGCTCTTCCGTGGTCGTCACTTGACGAAAGATGGCACGTACCTGCCCTTTGGTGTCAAGCAGTCGGGTGCCGCCCCGCTGCAGCAGGGTGGAACTGACGGTCGTCCTGCCCCCGGCGCCCCTCCCCCGGGCCGCGCTTCCGGCCGGGGAAGGGCGGCGGTCGGTGCGGGGTCTCCCCGGCAGGGATCGAACCTGCGGCGCCCGGCTTCGGAGTCCGGTGCTCTGTCCTCTGAGCTACGGGGAGCGGGGCCCCGCCCCCGGGTGACGGTGGGGGCGGGACCGGAGACGCTGGTGGGAGTCGAACCCACATGATCCGGACCTGCAATCCGGTGCCTGGAAACCGTTCGGCCACAGCGTCGTCGCCCGCGCGAAGCGGGCTCAAGGGACCTTGGCAAGGGCCTGGACAGGGGAAAGGCCGCCGTTCGGGTGCGAGGGCGGCCGTGTCGCGGGATGCGCGAGGGTCAGGGGGCCGCCCGCCGGGTGGACCGGGAGCAGGTGCGGGCGCGTCCGCCGGGTCGGCACGTCATCGTCTGCTCCTTCCCTCCTGGCCGGTCGACGCGATCAGTATGCGCGGCGCCGGGCGGACCCCGCAACGCAATTACCGCGCGGCCGGGCCGTGAGCGCGGTCCGGCGCGGCCCGCGGCCAGACCTTCCGTCCAGCGGAAACGCGTTGCTCCGCCGGACGCCCGGGACCGCGAGGCTGAGGAGGGACGGGCCGCGCCGCGGCGCCCGGCCCGTGTTCGGCCCGCGTGCGCGGGCGCGTGTTCGAGGAGGAACCGACGATGGCGTTGCTGGACCCCGGGACGTGGACGGGCAAGATCTTCACCGGCGGATGGACCGTCGCGGACGGCGGTGAGCTGGACACCGTCGAACCGGCCACCGGCACCGTGCTGGGCACGCTCGGAGCCGCGTCGCCGCGCGACGTCGCCGCGTCGGCCGCCGCGGCCGCCGACGCCCAGCGCGACTGGGCCGCCCGCACCTACGAGGACCGCGCCGCGGTGCTGCGCCGCGCGGGCCGGCTGCTGGAGGAGCACGCCGCGCAGATCCAGGACTGGATCGTGCGGGAGGCCGGGTCGGTACCGGCCAAGGCGGAACTGGAGACCCACTTCGCCGCCGGCCTGTGCTACGAGGCGGCGGCACTGGCCTCGCACCCCCAGGGACTGGTGCTGCCGTCGGCGCAGCCGCGCTGGAGCCTGGCGCGGCGCCGCCCCGCCGGCGTGGTCGCGGTGATCGCACCGTTCAACTTCCCGCTGATCCTGTCGATGCGGTCGGTGGCGCCGGCACTGGCGCTCGGCAACGCGGTGCTGCTCAAACCCGACCCGCGCACCGCCGTGTGCGGCGGCGTCACCGTCGCGCGGATATTCCAGGAGGCGGGCCTGCCCGAAGGGCTGCTGCACCTGCTGCCCGGCGGGCTGGAGACCGGCGAGGCGGTGGTGTCGGCGCCGCAGGTGCGCGTGGTGTCGTTCACCGGCTCGACGGCGGCCGGCCGCAAGATCGGCGAGGCGTGCGGGCGGCTGCTCAAGCGCGCGCACCTGGAACTCGGCGGCAACAACGCCCTCATCGTCCTGCCCGGCGCCGACATCGCCAAGGCCGTGTCGGCGGGCGCCTGGGGATCGTTCCTGCACCAAGGGCAGATCTGCATGACGACCGGGCGGCACCTGGTGCACGAGAGCCTGCACGAGGAGTACGTCGCCGCACTGGCCGACAAGGCCGACAAGCTGCCGGTCGGAGACCCGGCCGCCGGACCCGTCGCGCTCGGCCCCATCATCGACGAAGGCCAGCTCGCCCACGTCGACGCGCTGGTCCGCGACACCGTCGCCGCCGGCGCGCGGCTGGCGGCGGGCGGCACCCACCAGGGCCTGTTCTACCGGCCGACGGTGCTGGCGCAGGTCACCCCGGACATGCCCGCCTACGCGCGGGAGGTGTTCGGGCCCGTCGCACCGGTCGTGCCGTTCTCGGGAACCGACGAGGCGGTCGCGCTGGCCTCCGGCAGCGAGTACGGGCTGTCGCTGGGGATCCTCGGCGACGTCGGGCAGGCCATGGCGATCGCCGACGCCGTCCCGACCGGGCTGGTCCACATCAACGACCAGACCGTCAACGACGAACCGGTGGTGCCGTTCGGGGGCCTGGCGGCCTCGGGGAACGGATCGCGGTTCGGCGGACCGGACGCCAACATCGACGCGTTCACCGAGACCCAGTGGGTCACGATGCGCGGACAGATCGCCCCCTACCCGTTCTGACCCCCGCGGTCCCGGCCGGCGGCGGCTCCGGCGCCGGCCGGGCACCCCGTCCCGTGCCCCGGTCCGTGCCGTGTCGCGGCACGTGTTCCGGGAGATGGCGCGGGTCGGGGCACCGGACCGCGCGCCCGCGGTCTCGTAGGCTGGACCGCCCACCGCCCCACCACGCCGTCAGGGAGAGCCATGGGCCGCGATCCGGACTACCTGGCGTTCCTGCGCCGACGCCTCACCCAACCCACGCCCACCAGACCGCCCACCACACCGCCTCACGAGGAGGGGCCGGACCGCCGCGACACCGCGCGCGCCGTCCAGGACGCGCGCCGCGACCACGCCGCCGACCTCGCCCGCTCCCCCCGCCAGCCCGTCCACACCGTCCGCGACCTCACCGCCGACGGCCCTGCCGGGCCGCTGCCCGCCCGCCTCTACCACCCCGGCGGCGACCGCCCCGCACCCGCGATGGTGTACTTCCACGGCGGCGGCTGGATCCTCGGCGACGTCGACTCCTACGACCCCGTCGTACGGGCCCTCGCCGTCGCCAGCGGCGTCGCCTGGCTGTCGGTCGGCTACCGCCGCCCGCCCGAGCACCCCTTCCCCGCCCCGCTCCACGACGCCGTCGCCGCCGTCCGCTGGACCACCGCCCGCGCCGCAAGCCTCGGCCTGGACCCCGCCCGCATCGGCGTCGCCGGCGACAGCGCCGGCGGGCAGCTCGCCGCCGCCGCGGCCGGGATACTGCGCGCCTCCGGACCCGCCCGCCCCGCCCTGCAGCTGCTGGTGTACCCGGCACTGGACCTGCGCCGCGTCCCGCCCGACCCGCCCGACCCCGACGGCCTGCCCTGGCCCCCCTCCGGCGTGCACCGCGCCCTGCGCCTGTACCTCGACGGCGCCGACCCCGCCCGCCCCGAGGTGTCCCCGCTGCTGGACCCCGACCCCCGCGGCCTGCCGCCCGCGATCATCGCGACCGCCGAGCACGACCGGCTGCGCCCCCAGGCCGAGGACCACGCCGCCCGCCTGCGCGCCGCCGGCGTCCCGGTCACCCTCCTCACCGGCACCGGCCTGGACCACGGCTTCCTCGGCTGGACCGCGTTCGCGCGCCGCCCCGCCGAGGCCGTCGACCGCATCGGCGCCGCCGTCCGCACCGCCCTCACCGCGACACCCCGCCCCAGCCCCCGTCCACGGCTTGACCGGCCTTGACCGTCCCGGCGGCGGCGCCCGGCCCGCCGTCACCGTTGCTTGCCCCACTCGTTTAACCGCCTTGACGTGGGCAATCACCATAACGAGCCGGATTTTCGCCGACCCTCGCCAACGGTTGAGGAGGACCCGCCTTGAGGGCCACGCACCAGATGCGGATGATCCGGGCCGAAGCGTCCGGAGCCGAGGAATGGGCCTGCCCGACCTGCGGCCGCAGGATGCTGCTGCACTGGCCGCCCCACTACAGCAAGCAGATCCTCGACCCGGGCGACGAAAGCGCCTCCCACGTCGGCTCCTCCACCGAACCGCCCGACGACCAACCCGCCCCCGGCAGCACCCCCACCGCCTGCGCCGCACCCCGCCGCTGGCTCCGCGAAACCGGCGTCGACCCCGCCGTCGGCCCCTCCGCCCCCGTCTGACCCGCCCCCATCCGCGAAGGTCACAAACGCGCCAGCTCCGACCGCAGCAGATCAAGCCCCATCGGCCCCAGATCCAGCGCCCGCCGGTGAAACTCCCCCAGATCGAACGCCGCACCCGCACGCCGCCGCGCCTCCGCACGCCCCTCCAGCCACACCCGCTCCCCCCACCTTGTACGCGATCGCCTGCAACCCGATGTCCAAGATCACCCGCGCCGCGCGGAACTGCTGCCCGCCCGCCAACATCCCCAGCCGGTGTCAACTCCGCCCGCGCCGCCCACCCCTCCGGCCCGAAATCGGTCAACCGCGACTCCTGCCCCGCGATCCCCATCATCGCCGCCCGGCACGGATCCAACGCCGCGAAAGCATCCACGTACCGATCGGCCAAAGCGTCCACAGCACGCACCTCAAAAACCGTCATCGCCCCGGGCTACGACCACCCGCCCCACAAAGCGATCATGAAAAAGGGGCAGCCCGCACCCCCGGCCGCCCTCACAACGGCCCGCCATCACCGCCACCACCCGAACCCGACGGCGACGGCGTCGGCACCCCCGACGGCGGCGGACTCCCCGGAGGCGGATTCCCCGGCTGCGGCTGCGACGGCGGCGGCACCGACGCCGTCACCGACGGCGTCGGCTCCGGCGGCTCCGGCGGCGGATCCTTCGGCCGCGGCTGACACGAGAACAGCACCGCCATCAACACCACCAACACCACCAACGCCGCCGCCAACGCCAGCACCGCCGCCACCAGACTCCGCTCCGGCGGACGCTCCGGAGCCGCCGCCGGCCCCACCACCGGCTCGTCCCGCGGCCGCGCCAACGCCGCCTCCGACGACCCCAGCCAATGCGGCTGGAACTGCGGACCGCGCCGCCGCCCCCACCGCCGCGAACCCCCCAGCACCACCGGCTCCAAGAACCGCTCCGCACCCGGCCCGCCCGCCTCGTACGCCGTCGCCACCCACGGCGCCGGCCCATCCGGCTGCGCCGCCACCACCGGCGCACCCCCACGCCCCCCACCACCGAAACGCCCCGCACCACCCGCACCCGGCACCGCCGCATTGATCGCCGCACGGAACCGATCCCGCGCCGCCGCATCCTCCGCCGCACCCCGGTTCAGCACCGCCACACTCGCACGCCGCCCCTCACCGTCCACCCCCAAGAACACGATCCCGGCAGCGGACTCCGACAAACGCGCCGACAAACGAAACGGCCCCAACTGCGCGGGATCGCCCGGGGGCAACGGCCTCGACATGCCCGCCACACTAACAACCGCACCCTCCCCCGGTCCCCACCACGACCCCACCCCGACCACCCCCGATCCCACCCGCACCAGACCACAGGCACGGATCGCGCACGAACGGGTACAAGTGATCGCGTAGGGTCGGAACGCGCCCGCTCACACCCGCCGCACAGTGAGGGACACACACATGACCATCGCCGCCAACGACGTCGACGAGGCCGCCGCGCTGCTGCAGAACACCCTCGCCGAGGTCAAAAAGGTCATCGTCGGCCAGGACCACATGGTCGAACGCATGGTCGTCGCCCTCCTCGCCCGCGGCCACTGCCTCATCGAAGGCGTCCCCGGCGTCGCCAAGACCCTCGCCGTCGGCACCCTCGCCAAAGTCGTCGGCGGCACCTTCGCCCGCCTCCAGTTCACCCCCGACCTCGTCCCCTCCGACATCGTCGGCACCCGCATCTACCACCCCTCCACCGAACAGTTCGACGTCGAACTCGGCCCCGTCTTCGTCAACTTCGTCCTCGCCGACGAGATCAACCGCGCCCCCGCCAAAGTCCAGTCCGCCCTCCTGGAGGTCATGGCCGAACGCCAGGTCTCCCTCGGCGGCAACACCTACCCCCTCCCCCGCCCCTTCATCGTCCTCGCCACCCAGAACCCCATCGAATCCGAAGGCGTCTACCCCCTCCCCGAAGCCCAGCGCGACCGCTTCCTCATGAAGATCGACGTCCACCACCCCTCCGCCCACGAAGAACTCCACATCCTCCAGCGGATGAGCGTCGACCCCCCCGAAGCCACCCCCCTCCTGGACCCCGAACGCCTCGGCGACCTCCAACGCGCCGCCGAAGAGGTCTCCGTCCACGAACTCGTCGCCGACTACATCGTCCGCCTCGTCATGGCCACCCGCGAACCCGAGCAGTACCGCCTGCCCGACCTGCGCCCCGTCATCGAGATCGGCGCCAGCCCCCGCGCCACCCTCGGCCTCGTCGCCACCTCCCGCGCCCTCGCCCTGCTGTCCGGACGCGACTACGTCCTGCCCGACGACGTCCAGGCCGTCGCCCGCGACGTCATCTCCCACCGCCTCGTCCTGTCCTTCGACGCCCTCGCCGACGGCACCGACCCCGCCGAGGTCGTCGACCAGATCCTCGCCGCCGTCCCCCCGCCCCGCGTGGTCTGGAACCACGGCGCCGCGGCGGTGACCACCGCATGACCACCCGGCCCCGCCGCGACGACACCCTCGCCAGGCTCGCACCCGAACGCACCCTGCGCCGCCTGGAACTCCAGGTCACCCGCCGCCTGGACGGCCTGCTCAACGGCGAGCACCTCGGCCTGCTCCCCGGGCCCGGCACCGAACTCGCCGAAGCCCGCCTCTACCAGCCCGGCGAGGACGACGTCCGCCACATGGACTGGGCCGTCACCGCCCGCACCACCACCCCCCACGTCCGCGACCTCATCGCCGACCACGAACTCGAAGCCTGGGCCCTGGTCGACCTCACCCCCAGCATGGACTTCGGCACCGCCGGCATGGTCAAACGCGAACTCGCCGTCGCCGCCCTCGCCGCCGTCGGCTTCCTCACCGTCCGCCTCGGCGACCGCGTCGGCGCCTACCTCCAGCACCCCGGCGGCCTGCGCCGCTGGCCCGCCCGCACCGGCAAAGCCGCCCTCTACGCCCTCCTGCACGCCGTCCTCGACGCCCCCACCGGACCCGCCACCGAACCACCCGCCGCCATGTCCGGCACCACCGCCACCTCCGGCGCACCCCACGGCGACCTCGCCGCCGCCATCACCTCCCTCGCCCGCGGCCAGACCCGCCGCGGCCTGCGCGTCGTCATCTCCGACTTCCTGCCGCCCGCACCCGCCGCCCACGACACCGGCACCGGCCCGGACGCGCAACCCGACTGGGAGAGCCCCCTGCGCCGCCTCGCCGCCCGCCACCAGGTCCTCGCCGTCGAGGTCATCGACCCCCGCGAACTCGACCTCCCCGACGTCGGCCTCGTCGAGATGACCGACCCCGAGACCGGCGCCGTCCAGGAGATCGTCCTCAGCCGCCGCACACGCGAACGCTACGCCCAGGCCGCAGCCGCCCAACGCACGAACACCCGCGCCGCCCTGCGCCGCTGCGGCGCCCACCACCTCGTCCTGCGCACCGACCGCGACTGGATCGCCGACGTCGCCCGCTTCGCCGTCCGCCAGCGCCGCGCCGCCGGACGGGCCGTCACCACCGCGGGAGTGCGCCCATGACCTTCCTGTCGCCCGACCGCCTCTGGCTGCTGGCCCTCGCGCCTATCCTCGCCGGCCTGTACATCGTGCTGCAGATGCGCCGCCGCAACTACGCGGTCCGCTTCACCAACCTCGCGCTGCTCTCCCAGGTCGCCCCCAAACGGCCCGGCTGGCGCCGGCACGTCGCCGCCGCCCTGTTCCTCATCATGATCGTCCTGATGATGATCGGGTTCGCGCGCCCCGCCAGCTCCGTCAAGATCCCCCGCGACCGCGCCACCATCATGGTCGCCGTCGACGTGTCGCTGTCGATGATGGCCCAGGACGTCCCGCCGAACCGGATGGAGGCCGCCAAGACCGCCGCCAAGAAGTTCATCCGCGAGCTGCCGTCCCGCTTCAACGTCGGCGTCGTCTCCTTCGCCGGCAACGCCAACCTGATCGCCGCGCCGTCCGCCGACCGCGACACCGCGATCGCCTCCCTCGACCAGCTCAGCCTCGCCAAGCGCACCGCGATCGGCGAGGCCGTGTTCACCTCCCTGCAGGCCATCCGCACCTTCGACACCCAGGCCGCGCACGACCCGCCGCCCGCCCACATCGTGCTGCTGTCCGACGGGGACAACACCACCGGACGGTCCGTGCAGGAGGCCGTCGACGCCAGTCGCGCCGCGCACGTCCCGGTGTCGACCATCGCGTTCGGCACGCCGTACGGCACCGTCGACATCGAGGGCGAGACCACCAGCGTCTCGGTCAACAAGGAGGCGCTGAAGACCCTCGCCACCAGCACCCAGGGCAAGGCCTACGAGGCCGCCGACGCCGGCCAGCTGCGCGAGGTGTACGCCAACATCGGCAGCTCCCTGGGGTTCAAGACCGAGCACCGCGACGTCGCCGCCCGCTACACCGGTATCGCGCTGCTGTTCGCGCTGGCGGCCGGCGGGGCGTCCCTCGTCTGGTTCTCCCGCCTGCCCTGACGCCAGGGGGCCGCGGCGGCGCGGAGACGTCCCGAACGCTGATACGGTCGGCCGACGTGGGGGAACACTACTTCGCCGCGCGCCCCGGCGCCGCGAGCCGCCGCCGCACCGTCGACCTGGTCCTGCCCGACCTGCACCTGCGGCTGGAGACCGACAGCGGCACGTTCTCTCCCGATCGCGTCGACGCCGGCACCCGCGTCCTGCTCGAGACCGTCCCCGCGCCGCCCCAGGCCGGCGACCTTCTCGACCTCGGCTGCGGCTACGGCCCCATCGCGCTCACCCTGGCGAGTCGCTCGCCGCAGGCGAGCGTATGGGGTGTGGACGTTAATCGGAGGGCGTTGGAGCTCGCGGAATCGAATGCCACCACCGCCGGCCTTGACAATGTAAGGTTCAAGCCGGCGGACGAGCTCGACCCCGCGCTGCGCTTCGCCGCGATCTGGTCCAACCCGCCGATCCGCATCGGCAAGGCCGCCCTGCACGACCTCTTGCTGGCCTGGCTGCCCCGCCTGTCCCCCGGCGGCCTCGCCCACCTGGTCGTGCAGAAGCACCTCGGCTCCGACTCCCTGCAGCGCTGGCTGAACGGCCAGGGCTTCCCCACCGAGCGGATCGCCTCCCGCTCCGCCTACCGCGTCCTGCGCGTCACGTCCCGCACGGAAGGCCACACCCGATGAGCACCACCGACTCCGCGCCCGGCCGCAGGCAGCTGCGTCCCACCGACGTCAAGCGCCTCAACCGCGACTGGCGGCGCCGCACCGAGGGCCGCCTCGGCCTGCTGGTGGAGTCGGTCACCCAGCCGTTCAACATGGGCTCGATCATCCGCAGCGCCGCCGTGTTCGGCGTCGAACGCCTCTGGCTCGCCGGCAACGCCACACCCCCCGACCAGCGCAACGTCGCCAAGACCGCGCTCGGCACCGAACGGCTCGTCCCCTGGGAGCACGCCGTCACCCCCGCCAAGGCGGCCGCAGCCGCCCGCGAGGAAGGGCTGCGGATCGTCGCGATCGAGCTGACCGGCGACGCCGTCCCGCTGCACGAGGCGCCCCTGGACGGCGACGTCTGCCTGGCCGTCGGCGGCGAGGACCACGGCTGCTCCCCCGCCCTGCTGGCCGCCGCCGACGCCGTCGCCTACATCCCCCAGATCGGCCGGGTCGGCTCCCTCAACGTCGCCGTCGCCACCGCCATCGCCCTCGCCGAGGCCCGCCGCCGCGAATGGTCGTCCTGACCGCCGCACCCGGTCATGATCACGGCATGCCGTTCCTCCCCCGTGCGGAGAGCGCCGCGCTGACCGCCCTCCCGCGGAGCGGCCCGCGGCGCCCTTCCTGATGGCCTACGCCGCCGCGGCCGTCGCACCCGGCGGGATCCTGCTGATCGTCGGCCACGCCGGGCCGCCGCCGTGGGAGCGGCAGGACCCGGGCCACGCCGGCGGGCACGACCACCACCACGACATGCACCTGCCCACCCCCGACGAGGTGCTGGAGTCGCTGCGCCTTCCCCAGGGGGCGTGGGAGGTGCTGCACAGCGGCGAGCACGAACGCGTCCAGACCGCCCCGGACGGCCGGACCATCACCCGCACCGACAACGCCCTCGAACTGCGCCGCCTCCGCTGAGCCGGCGACCCCGGGCGGGCCCCGCCGGGGACCCCCCCGGGGGCCGGGGCGGGGTGGGGGGGCCGCGCG
>NZ_WBMS02000055.1:51651-62828 GCF_008923205.2 Actinomadura physcomitrii
CCCCGTTCCGCCGCCCCCCGGGGGCGCCCCCGCCGGGCCCCGCCCGGGCTCGCCGGGCCGGGATCGTCGTGCCGCGCGGCCGGACCTCCCTCAGGGATCGCGGCGGGTCACGCGGTCTGCTCCATCAGCGCCGCGAACTCCTCCAGCGAGATCTTGCCGTCGTGGTTGGCGTCGGCCGCGACGACGACCTCCACGGCCCGCGTCTCGGTGATGCCCTGCCCGAGCTTGGACATCAGGTTCTTCAGCTCGGCCGTGGAGATGTACCCGTCGCCGTCCACGTCCACCAGCTCGAACGTCGCCCGGTACTCGTTCACGTCGGCCATGGGGCTGCTCCTCCCGCTGATCGTCTGGGAGGGCGACGCTAGCAGTGATGGCCATGACCCGGTGCCTTTACGCAGTAAGGTCAGGCTGGGCGCGGGCGTCGGCCATAATCGGACGGGTGCCCCGCTCGTACGCCTTCCTCGACCACCCGGGCCCGATCCCGTTCGCCCATCGCGGCGGCGCGAGCGGCCGGCCGGAGAACTCGATGGCCGCCTTCCAGCGCGCGATCGACCTCGGCTACCGCTACCTGGAGACCGACGCCCACGCCACCGCGGACGGCGTCGTGGTCGCCTTCCACGACCGCACCCTCGACCGGGTCACCGACCGGACGGGGGCGATCGCGCGGCTCCCCTACGCCGAGGTCGCCAAGGCACGCATCCGGGGCACCGAGCCCATCCCCCGCCTCGAGGACGTCCTGACCGCCTGGCCGGACGCGCGCGTCAACATCGACCTCAAGGACGCCCCGGTCATCGGCCCGCTCGCCGAGGTCCTGCACCGCACCGGCGCCTGGGACCGGGTGTGCATCACCTCGTTCTCCACCCGCCGGCTCGCGCAGATGCGGGCGCGGCTGCCGCTGTTCGACGCCGGGGACGTGTGCATGGCGCTCGGGCCGCGCGGGCTGATGGCGCTGCGCGCCCGGTCCTACGGCGGCCCGACCGCCAAGCTCGTCCGGCTGGCCTCGACCGGCGTGGCCTGCGCGCAGGTGCCCTACGGCCTCGGGCCGGTCCCGTTCGTCACCGAGGCGTTCATCGCCGAGGCGCACCGGCTCGGCCTGAAGGTGCACGCCTGGACGGTCAACGACCCAGCCGCGATGAACCGGCTCCTCGACATCGGCATCGACGGCATCATGACCGACGACCTGGTCGCCCTCCGCCACGTCCTGGCGTCCCGCGACCTGTGGCCGCGCCCCACGCCGGCGTCCTGACCCCGGACGTCCCGGCGGCGCGCGGCCCTCGGCGGCCGGGTCAGCGGCCGAAGCCCGGAGGGCGCGGCGGGCCGCCGGGACGGTACTCGGCGGCGATCCGCAACGGTGCCTGCCGCGGCCGGTCGGGCTGCTGGACGGGGGCGGTGGGCGCGGGCGTGCCGGTCTGGGCGAGGTCCAGCCGCCCGGCGCGCAGGCTCTCCAGCAGCTCCAGGTCCTCCGCGGACACCAGGGCGGCCATCACCTTCCCACGGCGGGTCAGCGCGACGCGCTCCCCCGTGTAGGCGACCCGGTTCACCAGGTCGGCGAACTCCTTGCGTGCCTCCGTCACCGGCTTCTCCACGCTGTTCATCGTATAGCGAACTCCCCTGGCCCCTCCCGGCGCGCGGCTGTAGCTTCCCTTCCTGTACAGAGTGTACGTTCTGTACAGAGAGGGCGAAGGAGGGCGCATGTTCCCACGACCGGAGGACGACCGTCCCGCGGAGCGGGCGGAGACGTTCGCGCCGCGGACGGCGGCGAAGGTGGCCGAGGCGCCGCAGCTCGCGGACGCGCAGCTGTACGAGCGGCTGCTGGCGCAGCGGATCGTGTTCCTCGGCACGGAGATCGACGACCAGGTCGCCAACCGGGTCAACGCGCAGCTGCTCCTGCTCGCCGCGCAGGACGCCCAGCGCGACATCACCATCTACATCAACTGCCCCGGCGGCGTGGTCGACGCCGGGATGGCGATCTACGACATGATGCAGTTCGTCCCCAACGACGTGTCGACGGTGGCGATGGGCATGGCGGCCTCGATGGGGCAGACGCTGCTGTGCGCCGGCGCGGCCGGCAAGCGGTACGCGCTGCGGCACGCGCGGGTGATGATGCACCAGCCGCACGGCGGGATCGGCGGCACCGCGTCCGACATCAAGATCCAGGCGGAGCAGTCGCTGTACCTGAAGCGGACGCTCGCCGAGCGCACCGCGTTCCACACCGGCCGGTCGCTGGAGACGATCGAGGCCGACGGGGACCGGGACCGCTGGTTCACCGCCGAGCAGGCCCGCGAGTACGGCTTCGTCGACCACGTCATCGACAGCACCGACCGCGTCGGGTCCTGAAGGCGCGCTCCGGGGCGCGCGGTCCGGCGCGGGCCGCCGGACGATCGGCGCGGGCGGCCCGGTACGGCCGCAAAGAGCAGGGTTGGACGCCGCATGATCCGGGAATCTTGTGATGGTGTCCAGCGTTGGTCAGGGCAAGACCGCAAGCCGTCTGGGAGGCACGTGACGATGGCCGAGCGCGCACTTCGCGGCACCCGACTCGGAGCGACGAGCTACGAGAACGATCGCAACACCGATCTGGCCCCTCGGCAAGAGGTGGACTACACCTGCACGAAGGGCCACCGGTTCACCGTGACGCTCGCAGCCGAGGCCGAGGTGCCGATGACCTGGGAATGCCGCAGCTGCGGCGCCACGGCCCTGCGGGTCGACGGGGAGCTGCCCCAAGCCAAGAAGGGCAAGCCGCCGCGCACCCACTGGGACATGCTCATGGAGCGCAGAACGGTGGAGGACTTGGAGGAGGTCCTCGCCGAGCGGCTGGAGATCCTGCGTGCGGGGCGCAGGAGATCGGCATGACCGTCTGACGACGACGAAGAGGCCCGCACCGGAAGGTGCGGGCCTCTTCGTGCGCTGCGGGCCTCCTCCGGGGGCTTCCGGCCGGTCAGGTGCGGGACGGGTGGTCGTCCTCCTCGACGACCTCGCCGCGCACGACGGGCCCGCGCGGGGTGTCCGGGTCGCGGCCGTCCGCCCCCGGATCGAACGGGTCGAACCGGTCGAACGGCCCGAGCCCGGGGCCGCCCGGGCCGGGCCGGAAGGCCATCGGCGGGCGGTCCCCGGCGAGGCGCATCCGCCGCGCGGTGTACCGGGACGCGGCGCGGCGGACGAGCGGCCGGGTGAACGGCAGCACGAACAGCAGGCCGAGGGCGTCGGTGATGAGGCCGGGGATCAGCAGCAGCACGCCGCCGGCCATGACCAGGGCGGCGTCGCCGAGCTCCCGGTCGGGCACGGATCCGCGGCGCAGGGTGTCCTGCAGGACGCGCCAGGCCCGGCGGCCCTCCCGGCGGACGATCCAGCCGCCCAGCAGGGTCTCGGCCGCCAGCAGCGCCAGCGTCGGCCACAGGCCGATCACCTCGCCGACCTGGACGAGCAGGACGATCTCCACGACCGGTATCAGCAGGAACGCCAGGACCAGTGCGAGCGGCAGCATGGCTCCATTTTCGGGTTGCGGTTGCCTGTACCGGTGTCAACGCCGGGACGCCCCCGAACGTTTCCCCCGGGGACCGCCCGGACACACCGGGGCCGGCGTCCCGGAGACGCCCGGCACGGGACCGTTCGCGGCCCGTCAGCGGGCCCGGTCGCCTTTGCCCGAGCGCCCGGCCATTCCCCACTGGGTGATGCGCAGCGCCGCCTCCATCATCACGTCCCGGCTCATCTTGCTGGTGCCGTGCACCCGCTCGACGAAGGTGATCGGCACCTCCACCACGCGCAGCCCCTTGTGCAGGGCGCGCAGCGCGAGGTCGATCTGGAAGCAGTAGCCGCGCGAGTCGACCCCGTCCAGACCGATCTTGTCGAGCGTCGCGGCGCGGAACGCGCGGTAGCCGCCGGTGGCGTCGTGCAGCGGGATGCGCAGCATCAGCCGGGCGTAGGTGTTGGCGCCGCGCGACAGCGCCTCGCGGCGCTTGGGCCAGTTCTCCACCTTGCCGCCGGGCACCCAGCGGGCGCCGATGACCAGGTCGGCGTCCTCCAGCGCGGCCAGCAGCCGGGGCAGTTCCTCGGGCTGGTGGGAGCCGTCGGCGTCCATCTCCACCATGACGTCGTAGCCCTGCTCGGCGGCCCACCGGAACCCGGCGATGTAGGCGGGGCCGAGGCCCTCCTTGCCGGTGCGGTGCAGCACCTTCACCTGGTCGTCGGCGGCGGCGAGGGCGTCGGCGACCTCGCCGGTGCCGTCCGGGCTCGCGTCGTCCACGACCAGCACGTCCACCGACGGCACGGCCTTGCGCACCCGGCCGGTGATGCGCTCGATGTTCTCCCGCTCGTTGTAGGTCGGGATGATCACGAGCACCCTGCCGAGGTCGGCTGGGATCTCCATCGGCGTCAATTCTCCTCGTCGTTCTTCCTGGCCGTCGTCCATGCCGCGGCGCACAGCGCTCCGATACCCGCCCCGACCAGCACCCATTCCGGCCACTCGGCGAGCCGGTCCGCCAGGGTGCGCTCGGTGCGCTCGGGGACGCTCGCGACCTGGAGGTCGGGCACGAACTCACGGGACCGGTCGATCATCCGGCCGTCGGGGGCGACGATCGCGCTGATCCCGCTCGTCGCGGCAACCAAGATCGTACGGCCATGTTCGACCGCGCGCAGCCTCGACATCGCGATCTGCTGCGGCGGCAGGCTGGTGCGGCCGTAGGTGGCGTTGTTGGTCTGGACGACCAGGATCCGGCCGCGGGACACGTCGCGGACCTCCCGGTCGTAGGCGACCTCGAAGCAGATCACGTCGCCGATGTCGACGGGCCCGAGCCGCATCACCCCGGACCGGGTGCCCTTGGCGAAGTCCCGGGGGATCAGCTCGAACCGCTTGATGATCTTGGTGAGGACGTCCCGGTACGGCAGGTACTCGCCGAACGGGACGGGGTGCCGCTTGACGTAGTAGTCGCCGGGGCCGGTCACCGGGTCCCAGACGATCCCGCGGTTCTCGACCTTCGAGCGGTCGGGCGTGTCGGTGAGGGCGCCGACCAGGACGGGGACGCCGACGTCCTTCACGGCGCCGTCGATGGCCCGGTAGGCGTCGGGCTCGGTGTAGGGGTCCAGGTCGCTGGAGTTCTCCGGCCAGACCACCAGCTGCGGCCGGGCGACCTTGCCGGCGCGGATCTCGGCGGCCAGCCGGTGGGTGGCGTTGACGTGGTTGTTCAGGACGGCCTTGCGCTGGCCGAGGAAGTCCAGGCCGAGCCGCGGCACGTTGCCCTGGACGACGGCGACGGTGACGTGCGGGCCGCCGGTCGGGGTCGGGATGAGCAGGCCCGCGCCGGTGACCGCGCCGGCCGCCACCAGGGCCAGGACGGCGGCCAGGGCCGCGCGGCGCCTACCTGGCGCAGCGTCAGCGCCGTCGGCGGGGGCGTTGCCGGGTGCCGGGCGGGACGGGCGCAGCCGCCACCCGGCGACGGCCGCGGCGGCGAGCAGCCCCCCGACCAGGGCGGTCAGGAAGGTGACCAGCGGCGCCCCGCCGATCGAGGCGTACGGGGTCAGCGGCGTGGCGGTCTGGCTGAACGCCAGCCGCGCCCACGGGAACCCGCCGAACGGCTCGCGGCCGCGCAGCGCCTCCTGGGCGACCCACAGCGCCGCCGTCCACACCGGCCAGCCCGGCAGCCGGGTGACCAGCGCGATGGCGGCGCCCATCGGGACGAAGTACAGGGCCTGCACCAGGCTCAGCGCGGCCCAGGCGTCGGGGCCGACCGGGATGAGGCCGTCCAGGGTCGGCAGGAAGAACGCGGCGCCGCCGAGGAAGCCGAGCCAGGCTCCGGTGCGGGCGGCCTGGCCGCGCAGCGCGAGGGTGAGCGCGGCGACCGCGACCGGCCCCAGGGGGGTGAGGTCGAACGGGGGGAACGCCAGGCAGAGCGCGGCGCCGGCGGCCAGGACGACGAGGGTGCGGGGCCATCCGGCGCGCCCACCGGTCCGCAGGAAGCGCCGCAGCGCCCGGGCGCGCCGGGCCAGGCGCCCGGAGCGCCCGGGAGCGGGTGCGCCGCCGGCGTCCGCGGTCCCGCCGGCCGGCTGCCGGTCCGGGAGGGTCTCCTGGGCCAACGTCCACCCCCTCGTTCGCTCGATCCGTCCGCCGGAACGCTACCGGCCCGCGGCGGCCGGGGCGACCACGCCCCTGTATCGGTGGCACATGCCGGTGGCACGCATCGGTGCCACCGCCGATGCGGCAACGGTATGCGCTTTCGGCCGGGAACGGGGCGATACGGACGGGGGGAGGCGCGGCTGGAAACGGCGCGAACGGCGTGGACGGCGGCGGGCCGGGGGCGGCGGGCGCGCCGGACGCGGAAGAGGGCCCGTGGCATCCGTCGGGCCGGAGCCGTCCCACAGGCGGTGAGAGCGGGTCTCCGTTTTCTACTGGATGTCCGGGCCCTTCCCGGGTCCAACCCCCCGCACGATCGGGCGGCTCCGCCCGGACACCGGCCCGGACCACCGCACTGGCTCGGGCGGGCGCGGCGTCGGCCACCGGTGTGGCCCGCCCTGGTCCCGCCGCGGCGCGGTGCCCGGTGACGCCCCGGGCGGCCGATCGGTGAGTCCCGTGCTGGACTGCAGCAAAACTACCGGCTTCGCGGCCCTTGTCAACCGCCGCATGTTCTGCGGCGACTCTCTGTTCTCCCAGCTCAGCACCATGATCGCAGGTCCTGGGCATTTCGGTTGCGGACGCGCCGGCCCGGCCCGCGGCGCGCCGCCGCGCCGCGGGCTCGGATCGCGCCGCGCGGGTCAGCCGCCGGGCGCGGGGACGACCACCGTGCCGGTCGCGGTGACCGCGACGATCGGCTCGGCGAGCACCTCGGCGGCCGACTCCCCCGTGTCGGGGCGGCCCCGGCACACCACCCGGGCCTCGAAGTCCAGGGTGCGGCTGCGGGTGCCGACGCGGGTGACGACGGCGGTGGCCTCCAGCACGTCCCCGGCCCGGACGGGCGCGCGGAACTGCACGTCGGAGTAGGAGGCGAACAGCCCCTCGTCGCCGTCGGCGCGGATGCACACCTCGGTGGCGACGTCGCCGAACAGGCCGAGCACGTAGGCGCCGTCGACCAGGTCGCCGGCGTAGTGGGCGTGGGAGTAGGGCACGTAGCGGCGGTGGGTGACGGTCAGGCCCTCGCGGGGGTCGCTCATCGGCGGTCCTCTCCTTCGTCGTCGTCCGCCTGCCGGGCCTCCTGCACGGCCCTGCCGGGGAGCAGGGCGTGGACGAGGTAGCTGGCGACCTCGGCGGGCGTGGTGCCCTTGCCGAAGATCCGGTCGACGCCGAGGTCCTCCTCGGTGACGGTGTCGAAGCGGGGCCCGCCGACGACCAGCAGCGGGCGGCCCATGCCGGCGGCGACGGCGGTGGGGTACTCGGCGTGGAACGCGGCGGCCATCTGCTTGGTGTTGTGCAGGTGCGCGTTCTTCTGCGTGACGACCTGGGAGACCAGCACGGCGTCGGCGTCCTCGTCCTTGGCGCGCTCGACGAGCTCCTCGACGGTGACCTGGGCGCCCATGTTCACCACCTGGATCTCCCGGTAGTACTCCAGGCCCTTCTCCCCCGCGAACCCCTTGACGTTGAGGATCGCGTCGATGCCGACGGTGTGGGCGTCGGTGCCGATGCACGCCCCGACGACGACGAGCCGCCGGTTCAGCGCGCCCCGGATGGCGAGGTTGACCTCCTGCGAGGACAGCAGCGGGTACGCGCGCTCCTCGGGGACGGGGATGGAGGCGTAGTCGATGAGGTGCCCGACCCGCCCGTAGACGATGAAGAAGGTGAAGTCGGGCCCCATCGGCTTGGCGTGCACGACGCTGGCGGGGGCCAGGCCCATCTTCCCGGCCAGCTGCAGCGCGGCGGCGTCGGCGCGCTTGCCCGCCGGGACGGGCAGGGTGAACGACATCTGGACCATGCCGTCGCCGGTGGTGTCGCCGTAGGGGCGGATCACCTGGCGGGTGTCGGCGGGCTGGGCCGGGGCCTGCGTCCCGGGCGTCTGGACCGTCATGCGGGCACCTCCTGGGCGTCGGCCGTGGCGTGGTGGGCGTGCGGGTCCTCGGTGTCGAGGATCTCGATCGCGGGGTTGACGTAGCCGGCGGCGCGCTCGACGACGCCGTCCAGGCCCTTGCCGCCGTCGGGCGGACGGCGGGTGACGCCGAAGGTGCCCTCGGCGATCGCGGTGAGCAGCCCGTCGCCGTCGATCCGCTCGAGCAGCTCCACCGACTCCGACAGCACCCGCTTGGCCCGCTGGACGATCATCCCGTCGGGGCGGGGCATGAAGTCCTCGGCGAGGGCGCCGCAGGCGTCGCGGACGTAGCGGACGTTCTCCAGCGCGAGGTCGCGGTCCGACAGCCAGGGGGTGTGGATGCCCTCGGTCATCATCCCGATCAGGATGATCGACTGCCCGGTCAGCACCCCGGCGAGGTTGAAGAACGCGTCCAGCAGGTAGCCGGCGAAGATGTTGCCGGTCATGTGCTTGGTCGGCGGCATGTACTTCAGCGGCGCACCGGGGAACAGCTCGCGGACGAGCTGGGCGTGCGCGAGCTCCAGCCGGAACGAGTCGGGGATGGCCGGGTCGATCTCGAAGGCGTGGCCGAGGCCGAGCTGGGCGTCGGACAGGCCCGCCTCGTGCCCGAACCGCTCGTTGAGCAGCTGGCTGACGATCACGGTGTGCGCGGCGTCGACCGCGTCGGCGGTGGTGAGGTAGTTGTCCTCGCCGGTGTTGACGACGATGCCGGCGCGGGCGTGGATCTGCCGGGAGAAGCGCTGGTCGATGAAGGTGCGGCGGGGGTTGATGTCGCGGAAGATGATGCCGTACATGCAGTCGTTCAGCATCATGTCCAGGCGCTCGAGGCCGGCGAGCGCGGCGATCTCCGGCATGCACAGCCCGGAGGCGTAGTTGGTCAGCCGGACGTAGCGGCCGAGCTCGCGCGAGACGTCGTCGAGCGCCGCGCGCATCAGCCGGAAGTTCTCCTGGGTGGCGTAGGTGCCGGCGTAGCCCTCGCGGGTGGCGCCCTCGGGGACGAAGTCCAGCAGCGACTGCCCGGTGGAGCGGATCACCGCGACGACGTCGGCGCCCTCGCGGGCGGCGGCCTGCGCCTGCGGGATGTCCTCGTAGATGTCGCCGGTCGCGACGATGAGGTAGACGAGCGGGCGCGGCGGGTCGGCGGCGTCGGGGGTCGGCAGTGCGGCCAGCAGCGCGTCGCGCTCGGCGCGGCGGCGGTCGATGCGGGCGATGCCGCCGCGGGCGGCGGCATGCGCGGCCTCCCGGGCGTGCGCGGCGTCGGTCCCGGCGGGCAGCCGGAACGACACCCGGCCCCGGGCGGCGGCCCGCGCGAGGTCGCCGAGGGTGCGGTGCGGGCCGGTCAGCAGGGCGTCCCAGACCGGCAGCGCGACGCCGTGCTCGAGGCCGACCTGGTCGCGGACGGCGTCGGCGAGGTGGTTGGCCCACGGCCGGCCCTCGTCGTCGGCGCCGGCCAGCCCGGCCAGGCGCAGCAGCGCCCGCTCAACCGAGACGGTGGTGTGGGAGCGGGCCATCCGGATGATCGGTTCCGCGGCCCGGGCGGCGAGCCGCCGGGCGGCGGCCACCACCTGCGGATCGAGGTCCAGCTTTCCCTGCGGCGCCATTGCCGTCTCCCCTCACGCTGCCGCCCCTCTCAGGCCGGTTGCCGACAATCATCCTTCTGTACGAGTTCTCTACCGGAGATCTTCCGGCATCTGAACCGCAAATCGCAAGAACTAACAGCAGATCCCGCGGCTGCGGGCGCGCGCCGCACCCTCCTCACCGCTCCCCACCCTTCCCCCATCACTCCTTCCCCTTGCGCGCACCGCGCTCCCACCGGACCCGGAAGCCCGTCCAGAGCCAGCCTTTGCTCTCCGCCCCGGCCGGTCACGTCACCCCCAGGTGACGACCAAGGGAAAACCGGCGACGGACACGTTTGGTGAGCCTAGAATCACCGTCAGTCGCATGCGGGCGGGGACCCGGCCCCGGCCGCCGCAAGTCCGGTTCCGCCCTGGAGGGCCATGATCATTTATATTGCGGCCGCGGCGTGCGCCGTCATCGTCGTGATCCTCGCGAGCCGGCTCGTGCGGCGCGCCCGGCACGGCGTCGACGACCCCGACCCCGACGGCCCCACCACCGCGCACACCGGGGCGATGCTGTCCGCGCTGTTCCTGCTCGCGTTCGCCATCGCCATCGTGGTGCCGTGGACCAACGCCGACTCCGCCCGGTCCAACACCTACGCCGAGAGCCAGGCGGTCGTCGAGGCGTACTGGGCCGCCTCCCGGCTGCCCGCCGCCGACGCCCAGCGGGTCCAGGCCGGGCTGCGCGACTACGTGCGGATCGTCCGCGGCCCCGAATGGCGGCTGATGCGCGACCACGGCCGGCTCAGCGCCGCGGGATGGACGACGCTGGACGGCCTGCGCCGCGAGGTGATCGCGGTCGGCACCCCCACCGACCAGCTCCAGAACGCCCAGGGCGCCGTCCTGGACCACCTCACCGAGATCTCCGCCGCCCGCCACCAGCGCGCCATGGACGCCAAGACCACCCCGCCCGCCGGGCTGCTGGTCGTCACCGTCCTCACCGGGATCGTCGTGATGCTGCTGCCGCTGTTCGCCGGCGCCAGGCCGCGCGGGATGACGCTGATCCCGCTCGCGCTGATGGCCGGGCTGCTGGCCGCCGGCGTCTACCTGGTCTTCGACATCGCGCACGTGTTCCGCGGCGGCCTCGCCGTCCACCCCGACGCCTACACCGGCGCGGCGGCCGAGCTGCGGCGCATCACCGGAGGTGGCTGAGCATGCGCCGGCCGCCGCTGCTGCCCGCCGCGCTCTGCGGTGCGCTCGCCGGAGCGCTGGCCCTGCCGGCCGCCGCGTTCGCCGATCCGGCGCCCGACCCGTCGTCCTCGGTCACCGTCACCGGGCAGGGCGGCGGCGGGGTGAGCGTCTGCATCGACGGGGAGGTCCACGTGAACGTCGGGCCGGGCGCGCCCGGCTGCGCGAAGCCGACGCACGCCTCCCCGGAGCCGCCGCCCCAGCCCGCCCCACCGCCGCCGACGCACGCCCCGCCGCCGACGCACGCCCCGCCGCCCGGGACGCCCGCGCCGCCGGAGACCGAACCGGCGCCGCCGGCCGGGGAGCCGCCGGCGGAGGAGCCGCCGCCCGCGGCCGCGCCGCCCGCGCACGTCCCGGAGGCGCCCGCGCC
>NZ_WBMS02000056.1 GCF_008923205.2 Actinomadura physcomitrii
GGCTGTCGAGGGTGTCCAGGACGGACTGGTAGCTCTTGAGCGCGCTGGTGAAGTTGGCCTGGGCGTTCTGCATGCCGCCGAAGTCGACGTAGGTGTAGTCGGTGCTCATGGTGCTCTCCTGGTGGGTGGTGGGGGTCGTCAGCCGTTGACCAGGCCTTTGAGGGTGTTGACGCGGGCGGTCTTGTTCTGTTCGGCGGTCTGGTACTTGGCCTGGGTGTGCACGAGTTTTTCGTGGATGAGGTCCAGGTCTTTGAGGACCTTGGCGAACTCGGTCTCGAACAGGTTGTAGACCTGGGTGAACGCGGCGGAGGACTCGCCCTTCCAGGCGCTCTGCAGTTCGGCGTGGTGGGTGTTGAGCTGGTTCTTGATCTGGCCGATCTGGCCGTGGGCGTCCTGGACGTTGCCGGCCGCCTGTTGCATGTGCTGCCGGTTCACCGATGACCGGTTGCTCATCGCCGTTCTCCTTCGACTCGACTGGGGAGCGCCACGGACGGCATTCGCCTGCACCGGCGACGAATTTCCGTCCGCCGGTATGGCGACACGCCTCGTGACAACGAGCAAGATGAAGCGTAGAGACCGCTGAATCCGGCTGTCCATCAGGTAAGCCGCCTGTGGATAACTAGGCGCGGGAGGCCGTCTTCGGCTGATCAGCACAATCGGTCAAGGGGCTGATCGGTTCCATCGTCATTTGGCCGGAACCGGCCGCACTGCGGCCGACGATGTAAGAGTTGGCCCCTCTTTGAGTAGTTGCAATAGATTCGCCGGAATTGGGGTCGCGTCCTTCGTGCTGTAGCCGAGTTTCGCGATGTCGTCGGCCGTGGGGATCGGGTAGCGCAGGCCTTGGTCGGTGAGAAGGGAGAAGGTCTGCAGCGGCTGGCCGGGGCCGGAGAGGGTGCCCGCGAACGTCCCGCCGCCGGGGAGGACGACCTGGTCGAGGCCGGAGGACGTCCGCCCAGACGGTGCAGGGAGGCTGCCGCCGATGGTGAAGCGGGCGTCCGTGGAGAGCCGGGAAGCGTTCCGGTAGACGGTGCACAGGGGCTGCTGCGGGTCGTAGGCGACGATGCGCGGCGGCATGTCCGGCAGGGCGTGGTCGTACAGGTTGCTCTGGGACGGCTTAGACGCGGCCTGTGCAGGGGTGATGTCGCGCGGCGGGCCCGCCGCCAGGGAGTCGAGCAGGAGCCGCGCCTGTGTGGCGGAGATGCTGGCGAGACCGTCCGGCATTTGGACGTACCACCGTTCCGGAGTGCCCGCTATGGCGGCGACATGGAAGACCTGGCCGGCGGGCGCCGGGGTGTTGCCGGGGCCGGGGAACTCATGCCCTCGCTGGGGGATGGAGGGGGCTGCGTAGTCGGGCCCCTGCGGAAGGCCGTTCAGCCAGCGTTCGTCCACGGGGACGGGCTGCTCGGCGCTGAGGCCGCGAGCCGCCTTCGGGGTGATCCGCATCCGGCTGTTGCGCCAGATGAGCCAGTCCTGGGAGGCGCCGCTGACGACCACGCCCTGTGCGTCGGTGAGGGGCCGGCCTCCGATGTCGGGTCCGCCCACCAGAGAAACCGTGGAGCCTCCCGGGGGCGCTGTGGTGCGGGCGCACAAGGACCATGACGTGTGGCCGGGTTTCCCTGGTGCGGGCAGCGATTCGGGGGCGCCCTGGATACCGGTGAGCGGGTCACGGGGGTACTTCGCCAGGGACTTGGATGAGACCGTCTTGCGCTGGATGTCGGACGTCGGCATGGCCAGGCGGGCGGAGGCGTAGTTGAGGAACGGGACGAGCTTGCGGTCCTGCCGGCTGTAGGCGTAGGTGGCGCCCGTCTCCTTCTCGATGACGAGGACGCCGGGGCGTTCGAGGTTGCGGGCGCCGCCCTTGAAGATGAGGCCGGTGATGCCGAAGCCGGCCGCGACCAGGACGGCCACCATGACGCCGCAGAGCGTCCCGACACCGGTGCGGCGCAGCGGGGACTCCGCGGCGCTCGGCCGGCCCTGGAGGAGCGCCAGGGCAACGCGCTGGGTCATCAGGCGGTGCGCCTGGTACAGGTCCTTGCGGGTCTGCATCAGCCGGCCAGCCCGCGCAGCCAGGAGTACAGGTCTAGCAGCCCCAACGCGAGCGGCAGCAGGCTGATGATGAGCAGGATGTCGACGATGTCGCCCGCGCGCCCCCAGAAGGGCGACGGCTTGCGAGCCGGGAGCGTGAGGGCCATGGCCGTCATGACGATGACGGCGAGTGCGGCGGGGAGGACGACGGTCGCCAGGGCCACGGCGGGGGCGGCCGTGACGGCTCGGTGCAAGGCGAGGACGGCGAGCCCGGCAAGGCCCGAAAGCAGCATCCAGAGGCGTTGCGAACGGCCGTGGAACACACGCGCGCGCAGGAAGAGCACTGCGGAGAGGCAGAGGCTCATCGTCACGGGCAGCCATCCGTGCGTGGTCAGCAGTAACAGCTGTGCGCCGAGCCCCGCCAGCCCTACGGCCGACACCAGTCCGGTGGCGAACCGGTCGGCTTCGCGCGTGCGGCGCAGGAGGGTCGGCCCGTCGAAGGTCTGGGCGCTGCGGAGTTCCTCGGCGTTCTCCGGCACGGGAGGCAAGGGCAGGCGTGCGAGGCGGAACGCCAGGGACGGGATGAGGGCCGTGACGGCGAGGCACAGGGAGGCGTCCAGGGCGGCCATCCCGGACGGGGACAGCCCGAGCCCTTGGACGAGCGCGGCGGACACCAGTCCGAGCAGGGCGACGAACGCGATACCCAGGAACGTCGGCAGGCCGTCGTGGATGGCGAAGGCGGAGACGACAGCGGCGAGGGTGACCGCCGCGAATGCCGCCGCGAGGTGGGGCGTCCCCAGGTGCAACAGAGGCACGGGCCTGGCCGGCGCCAGGAGACCGGCCAGGAACGCGTAGGGAAGCGCGCTGTAGCCGAGTACGGCTCCGGCCCCGGAGTCGCCCAGCGCGCGCGACAGGACGATGCCCGCCAGCAGGAGCACGGCGGCGATGCCGGCGGATGCGGCCGCCAGCAGTCCCCAGGGAGGGCCCGCCAAGGCCACGCCCACCGCGCCGAGGCCGAGGGCGGCCGCGCCGGCGAGGAGGCCGAAGCGCCGGGTGGTCTCGGGCCGCCAGCGGTCGGCGTACTCGTTCACCCCGGTGGCGACGACGTCGGCCACGTCGTCGAACGCCACCTCGGGGAACTGCGACAGCTCGGGCCGGAAGTAGAGGATCTCCCCGTCGCGGACGCCGAGGGCGGACAGCGAGCGGGACTCGTCGAGGGGCGCCTCGTCCAGCCGCTGCAGCACCCAGCCGGAGTGCGCGAGCCCCGCGTCGGCCAAATTGTGCCCCGCGACCTGCAGCAACGTCGGAAGCATGTGGGAAAGGGGAATGTCTCCGGGCAGCGAGAGGTCCAGCCTGCGGTGCGGGGCGACGACGACCACGCGGCACAGGTCGGCGCCCGTCGAGGTATTCACGCGACCTCCGATCGTAGCGATGACCGCACATTCACTATCAGCCGCGACCGTTCTCCGCCACCCGGAGAATGGCTTTACATCGGGCGGCGGTCAGGGGCCGGGATCACTAGGATGACCGCAAATTGACTCCGGGTCATGGCGATGCGAAGGGACGCGGCCGTGGGAATCGTGCTGGTGCGGCGGCCGGAAAGGCGGCCGCCTCCGCGGCTGCCCGAGGGCGAGATCGTGCTGGAGCCGCCCCCGGAGATCCCGGAGACGATCAGCCAGGGTTTCGCGAACGCGCTGATGTACCTGCCCATGGCGGCCAGTGGTGCCGCCATGGGGCTGATGTTCATGGGCGGTGCGGGCGGCGCCGGAGGCGGCAACCCGATCATGTGGGTGGCGTCCGGTCTGTTCGTCCTGTCGATGGTCGGCATGGGCTTCGGGCACATGGGGCAGGGCGCGGGCGAGCGGAAGCAGCGGCTGAACGGGGCGCGCCGCGACTACTACCGGTACCTGGACCAGATGCGCGCGCGCGTGCGCAAGGCCGCCGCGCAGCAGCGGGAGGCCCTGGAGTGGAGCGGGCCCAGTCCGCGGGCACTGTGGTCGGTGGCGATGAGCCACCGGTTGTGGGAGCGGCGTCCTTCGGACGAGGATTTCGGCCAGGTGCGGATCGGGCGGGGCCGGCAGAGGCTCGCCCTGGAACTCGTCACCCCGGAGACCAAACCGATCGAGGATCTGGAGCCGATGTGCGCGGGCGCGCTACGGCGGTTCATGCGCGCCCATGCGACGGTCCCCGACCTGCCCGTGGCGGTCTCCCTGCCGGCGTTCGCGCGGATCGCGGTGACGGGCGACCCGATCGCCGCGCGGGCCATGGCGCGGGCGCTGGTGGCGCAGCTGGTCACCTTCCATACGCCGGACGATGTGCGCCTCACCGTCTGCGCGTCGCCGGACCGCATGAGGCACTGGCAATGGGCGAAGTGGCTGCCGCATTGCCTGCACCCCACAGAGCACGACGCTGCGGGACCGGTGCGCCTCACGGGGCACTCGCTAGCGGACCTGGAGGCTCTGCTCGGGGACGACCTGAAGGACCGTCCTCGTTTCTCCCCAGGGGTCGACCCTCAGGATCTTCCGTTCCACGTGGTGGTGGTGGACGACGGCGTTGTCCCGGCCGACTCGCAGATAGGCGCGGACGGCATCAAGGGCGTGTGCGTCGTCGACTTGAGCGGTTCCGTGGCACCGACGTCGGACGCGACCATGCTGCGCCTGCACGTCACCGATGACGGCATGCGGATGCTGGAGCGCGACCACACCGGCAAGGACGTGTCCAGTCCGCTCGGTAAGGCCGACTGGTTCACGCCCGTGCAGGCGGAAGGTCTCGCGCTTCGCCTGGCGCCGCTACGGGCCGGCGCGGCGGACGAGCCGGAGCAGAACGCGCTGGCCGGCAATCTCACGTTGACGTCGTTGCTCGGCCTGGCCGGGCCCTACGCCATCGACCTTCGCTCCACCTGGCAGCCACGCGCGCAGCGCAACCGGCTGCGTGTGCCCATAGGCATCGACTCGGACGGCCGTACGGTGGAGCTCGACATCAAGGAGTCCGCGCAGGGCGGCATGGGCCCGCACGGGCTGCTGATCGGTGCGACCGGTTCGGGTAAGTCCGAGCTGTTGCGCACGCTGGTTCTCGCCTTGGCGGTCACTCATTCGTCGGAGACGCTCAACTTCGTCCTGGTCGACTTCAAGGGCGGTGCGACGTTCCTGGGGCTGGAGCGTCTGCAGCACGTGTCCGCGGTCATCACGAACCTGGAAGAGGAGCTGCCGCTCGTCGACCGCATGTACGACGCGCTGCAGGGAGAGATGATCCGGCGGCAGGAGCTGCTGCGAGCCGCAGGCAACTACGCCTCGCTGCGGGACTACGAGCGCGCGCGCGAGCAGGGCGCTCAGCTGGCGCCGTTGCCGACCTTGTTCGTGGTCCTGGACGAGTTCTCCGAGCTGCTGGCGGCCAAGCCGGAGTTCGCGGAACTGTTCGTGATGATCGGGCGGCTGGGGCGCTCGCTGGGGGTGCACCTGCTGCTCGCCTCGCAGCGGCTGGAGGAGGGCAAGCTTCGCGGGCTGGACTCGCACCTGTCGTACCGGATCGGGCTCCGCACGTTCTCCGCCATGGAGTCGCGGGTGGTCCTGGGCGTGCCGGACGCGTACGAGCTGCCGTCCCAGCCCGGCAACGGTTACCTGAAGGTCGATGTCAGCGACATGGTCCGGTTCAAGGCGGCGTACGTGTCGGGCCCGGTCGAAGAGGAGGAGCGGACACAGACGGCCGCTGCCGGTACGGCGACGCCGCGGCAGATCATTCCCTACAGCACGGCCTATGTCCCGCCGCAGACTCCGCATCAGCCCGCGCTCGAGCAGCCCGATGCCGGGCGGGAGTCCGGCGAGACCCTCTTCAAGGCCGTCATCGACCAGCTCGCCGGGCAGGGGCCCGCAGCGCACCGCATCTGGCTGCCGCCGCTGGACGTCCCGCCTACGGTCGACCAGCTGCTTCCTCCGTTGACGCCTACGCGCGAGCATGGGCTCACTGCGGCGGGGTGGGAGGGCCGCGGCCGGCTCGCCGCCGTGGTGGGGATCGTCGACCGGCCTTTCGACCAGCAACGCGTCCCCTTCTGGGTGGACCTGTCGGCGGCGGCCGGGCATGTGGGGATCGTGGGCGCGCCGCAGACGGGCAAGTCGACGATGCTGCGTTCGCTCATCACGTCGCTCGCACTCCTGCACACGCCGGAGGAGGTGCAGTTCTACTGCCTGGACTTCGGTGGCGGCACGCTCGGCGGCCTTTCGGGGCTGCCGCATGTGGGCGGTGTGAGCAACCGGCTGAACGCCGACCTCGTCCGCAGGACGGTCGCCGAGGTGTCCACGCTCCTCGAGCGGCGCGAGCGCGAGTTCGCCGAACAGGGCATCGACACCATCGCGACGTACCGGCGTCTGCGGGCGGCGGGCCGGATCCCCGGGGACGGGTTCGGAGACGTGTTCCTCGTGGTGGACGGGTGGATGACGCTGCGCCAGGAGTACGAGCACCTGGAGGAGGTCATCACCGACATGGCGGCACGCGGGCTCGGCTTCGGCGTGCACGTGGTGGCGACGGCCGGCAAGTGGTCGGAGTTCCGGATGGGGATCCGGGACGTGTTCGGAACGCGGCTGGAGCTGCGCCTGGGCGACTCCTACGAGTCGGAGATCGACCGGCGGCTGGCCGAGAACGTCCCCGAGGGGCGTCCCGGGCGCGGCCTCACCCGCGACCGCCTGCACTTCCTGGCCGCCCTGCCGCGGTTGGACGGGAGCGGCACCGCCGACGACCTCGGCGACGGCGTGGCGAAGATGGTGGAAGCGGTCGCCGGAGCCTGGCAGGGGCCCCCTGCGCCGCCCGTGCGGCTCCTCCCGGACCTGCTGCCGTCCTCGGCCCTCCGGGAGGCTCTCGGGGACGCTGAGACGCCGAAATGGCGGGTCCCCGTCGGGCTCGACGAGCACGCCCTGGCGCCGGTCCTGCTGGACTTCGCCGCCGACCCGCATTTCGTCGTCGTCGGCGACACCGAGTGCGGCAAGTCGAACCTGCTGCGGCTGATCACCGAGGGCATCGCGGCCGGGCACGGCCCGGACGAGGCGAGGCTGATCTTCATCGACTACCGGCGCGCCCTCCTCGACACGGCCGACACCGACCACCGAGTGGGCTACGCCGCGTCGGCATCCGCCGCCACGGAGCTGGTGGCCGACCTGGTCGACGCCCTCAACGACCGTCTGCCGCCCGCCGACCTGACACCAGAGCAGCTGCGTAAGCGGTCGTGGTGGAAGGGCTCCGACGTGTTCGTCGTCGTCGACGACTACGACCTCGTCGCCACGGCGAACAACCCGCTGCTACCACTGCTGGACCTCCTCCCCCAAGCGCGCGACATCGGCCTCCACCTCGTTCTGTCCCGCACCATGGGCGGCATGGGCCGCGCCTTGTACGACCCGGTCATCCAGCAGTTGAAGGACCTGGCGGCACCGGCGCTCATCATGTCCGGCAGCAAGGAGGAGGGCGCGCTCTTCGGCGAGGTGCGTCCGACGCCGCTGCCGGCGGGGCGCGGCACCCTCACCGACAGGCGGAACGGCGCTCGCCTCGTGCAGACCGCCATATGGGACGCCTGAGAGGGCGGCTCAATGGTGGGCGCCGATGGTGCCGCCCTCGGTACCGGTGACGATCGGCTCCTCGTCCTCTTCCCGGTCGCCTAGGACGACCCGTCCGGGACGCCATCCGCGGCGCTTCCCCATGGGGACGACGATGCCGCACAGTGCCGCCAGTGCCGCTAGCCCCACGGCACCCGCCGCAACGCCCATTTCGACGTCGGTGGTGCGGGCGTCCGGGTGCGATGGTGCGGCCAGTTTCACCGGACGCGGTGCGGGCTGCGCGGTCGCCGCCCCCGGAGTGTTCTCACCGGGCACTATCGCGGTGACGGCCTGCGTCGGGTTCACCATGCCGCGCCCTGTGCCGTCACCCACGTTGCCGTCGGCTGTCGACAGAACGCGCCGGACGACCTGGTCCTGATGCAGGGCGGGGTGGCTCGCCCGTACCAGCGCCACGACACCTGACACGTAGGCGGCGGCGAAACTCGTCCCTTCCACCTGCGGGTCGTAGCCACCACCCGGCCACGCGATGGTGAGGCCCTTGCCGGGGGCACCGATGTCGACACGGGACCGCAGGCCGGACGAGTCGATGCGGTGACCGTCCTCCCCCAATGACGCGACGGAGATGACGCCCGGATAGCTCGCCGGGTAGGCGGGACCGTCGTTCCCGTCGTCCTTGGCGGCGTTGCCCGCGGCGGCGACGACGACCGCATCGTGACTCTGCGCGTAGCGGACGGCCTGTTGCAGGGCCGACGACGGTGCGGCCGCTATCGATACGTTGATGACCTGGGCGCCTGCATCGGCCGCCCTGCGTATGGCGCTGGGAAGGCGTTCGCCACCGTGCTCGTCGCGGTCGGCGTTCTGCTGCTTGACGATGACGAGCCGGGCCGCGGGAGCGACGCCGGTGAGCGGGACCCCTTGGGGGCTCAGATCGCGTCCAGCGATGAGCGCGGCTACGCCGGTGCCGTGCCCGGCGCAGTCCTTCTTGCCCGTTCCGGTGAGATCGGTGTAGTCGGCGACGCGTCCGTCCAGCATGGTGTGGCCGATGTCCGCACCGCTGTCGACGACGGCCACCGTCACCCCCTGTCCACGGGTCAACGTCCACACGCGCTGGAAGGCGAGCCGCTTCTGAGCCCAGGGCTCCTTGATCGCGCCACGGTAGCCGCGCGGCAGGTCGCATGTGACCGGCTCCTGCCGCACCGGCGGCGCGCTGGTGGACGGCGCAGGGGTCGTCTTGGCGGAAGGCTTGGCTGACGGCTTCGACGTCGGTTTCGTCGACGGCTTCGTAGGCGGCGAGGACTTCGGTGAAGGCTCCGCCATAGGGCCCGCGGGCGCGATGGCCGCCCCTGCGGCGGACACCGGCAAGGCCGGACAGGAGGACGCCAGTAAGACTCCGGCCGCAACGAGTCCGATCGCGCGCATCGCCTTCTCCCCCGGGGGCATGGGTGGCTCGGCGAACGACTGTAGAGGAATCCTTACGCCGTCGGCATCGCGCTTGTAGGGGAGCTGTCAGGAAACGTGGCGCCGGTGCTCCCGCCGTAGCCGGACGGTCATCAGAACCGCCGCGATCACCGCGCCGAGGAGGAAGCCGACGAGGAAGCCCGTGCGCGAGTCCGCCGGTGCGAAGGCGAGCCACGCGACGCAGACCACGATGACGAAGGCCGCGTAGCAGGAGATGAACGTGAAGAAGCGCCTGCTCCGGAAGAACCGCATGGCCGATACGTCGGGCGGCGAGTGGGAGTTCGTCATCGGATCGCTCCTTGCACGGCGGCCATCCTCACAGCCGCAGGGACGGCGGCACAAACCAGCTCCCCGCAGGACACGAGAAGGCCCGCCACCGTCCCGTGCAGTAGCGGAACTTTCGCCGCTAAACGGAACGATCACTCGGAATAGCCGGATCGATCTTGCGGTTGCACCTAGCGTGCGAACCTGAGCCGGTGGGGTAGCACCTACGTCACGTCCACGACGACCCCCTTGGAGGCGAGCCATGCCCAGCAGCATCCTTCGGCCCCGCATCGAGCACGGCCGCAAGCACGTGAAGTCCACATCGCTGCGCGCGCTCGCGGTCGCCGCGCGCCTGGAACGACACCACGCCCCGGAGGGCCCACCGGGCCGCTCCACGGGCCGGGACGAGCAGCCGCAGCCCGAGCGGCGGGCGCCGGACCCGGCCTGACCCCAGCACGCGCGGCCACATCCGGCCGCCGCGCCGAAGCCCTCGCGCATCCGCGCGAGGGCTTCGGCATGCCGGACGAGGGGGTTGGATCACCCGTTTTACGAAGCGCATACCATCGTTGGCCGTAGTCTTGCGGGACGGAACGGAAGCGACGGGGAGCGAGTGGTGTGACGGACAGGACGATGCCGGACGCCCATCCGCTGCGGTCGGGCGACCCTACCGAGCTGGGTGGATACGAGATCCTGGGCCGCCTCGGCGAGGGCGGTCAGGGCGCGGTCTTCCTGGGCCGGCCGGCCGGTGCGGACGCCTCGGCCCGTTCCTCCGACCATGTCGCGATCAAGCTGCTGCACGGCGGGCTGGCCGGGGACGAGTCCGCGCGGGCCCGGTTCGTGCGGGAACTCGAGGTCGCCAAGCGCGTGGCCCGGTTCTGCACCGCGCAGGTCCTGGACGCCGACCTCGCGGGCGACCAGCCGTACATCGTCAGCGAGTACGTCCCCGGGCTGTCCCTGCACCGCGTGGTGCGCGAGGAGGGTCCCCGTAGAGGGGGCGCACTCGAACGCCTCGCCATCAGCACGCTGACCGCGCTCACCGCGATCCACCAGGCCGGGATCGTGCACCGCGACTTCAAGCCCCACAACGTGATGATGGGGCCGGACGGTCCCCGCGTCATCGACTTCGGGGTGGCGCGCGCGCTGGGCGCAGCGGGTGAGACCCAGAACGTCGGTACACCCGCCTACATGGCGCCCGAGCACTTCACCGGCGGCCAGGTGGGCCCGGCCTCCGACATGTTCGCCTGGGGCACCACCATGGTGTTCGCCGCCACCGGGCGGCCCGCGTTCGGCAATGACGAGATGGGCACCGTCATGCACCGGATCATCACCGGTGAGCCGGACATCGGCGACCTGTCCGGGCCGATGCGCGACCTGGTGCTGGCGTGCCTGGCCAAGGAGCCGTCACAGCGCCCCACCGCGCGGGAGGCGCAGGAGCGTCTCGTGGGCGCGGCCAGTGGCACGTCCCAGGTGGCCGCCGCGGTGCCGCCCTTGCCCGCGTTCCCGGGACTCCCGGTGGAGAACGCGGCGCCAGGCCACCCGGGGTCGACGGACCCGAACGCTCCACCGTCGATGATGGCGGGGGCGTTCCTCCCGCCCGACCACGTCACCGACCCGACCGGGCCGCGGAGCACGACGGCGCCGCAGCCGCTGCCGTACGGCGATATGACCCCGCAGCCGGCCGGTGCCCATTACGCGCCCCTGCCCGCCCCTCAAGGCCCTCAAGCCCCTCAAGGGGCGCGCTACGCGCAGCCGACGGGCGGCGGGAAGCACGGTCGGCGTCTCGTGCCGATCGCGGCCGCGGTCGCGGTGGCCGCCGTCGTCGTGGGCGGCGGTGCCGTATGGGCCGCCACTAAATCGGGCGGCGGCGGGAATGACGGCCAAGGCGTGGCGGCCTCCGACCGGAGCCCCGGCGCGGATGACGGCTCGGCCGGCGCCGGCGGTACCGCCGGATCGGCGAACGGCCCGGCGAAGCCGAAGCAGCCGGGCACGGGCAAGCCGCAAGGACAGGGAAAGGGGCAAGACCCTACCGGCCCTAACAAGAAGCACGGCGGCGGGCAGCAGCAGCCTGGCGGTACGACGCCCACCAAGGGCACCGGAGGCGGTGGCGGCGGCTCCACTCCCGTCCACGAGCCGCCCAACAAGTACACGCCGCAGCAGGCGTGCGGCAGCGGCTACAGCGTGCAGCGCTCCGTGGCCGGTTCCGGAGGCGTCGCATATCTGCTGTACAGCAGCAGCACTCAGAAGAACTGCGCCGTCACGATGAAGACCAAGAACGTGGGCAAGGCCTCTGCCGTGTCGGTGTGGCTACAGGCCCAGGGCGGCAGCCGTACCGGCGACAGCGGCTCGTACGCGTGGTACGCGGGACCGGTGTACGTGAAGGCGCCCGGCGTGTGCGTCCGCTTCGGCGGCAACGGCGCTACCGCCCCCTATGGAAACTGCGGCTGACCCGGCGTCCGGGCAGAAAGAAAAGGCCACCCTCGCGCCTGGGTGGCCTCTGCCGTGTTCTGTCGCGCGTTGGCGGACGGGTCGACGTCGGGTGCCCCGTAGCCGACCCGTCGCGGTTCGGCGTGCCGCGCGGTCCGCTGAGGCCCGAGCGGCGTTGCTGGCGGTTTTCCAGAAGTGTCAGTTACGGGAAGCGATGAGGTGGTCGAAGTCGCCGTCCTTGGCACCGAGGATGAGGGCCTCGATCTCCGGACGGGTGTAGATGAGGGCCGGGCCCTCGGGGTGGCGGGAGTTGCGCATCGCGACCTGCCCACCGGGCAGCTCGGCGATCTCTACACAGTTCCCCTGGGAGTTGCTTCGCCGGGACTTCAGCCACCGCGCCCCCTGGAGCTTGGTCGCGGGCATCCCGTTGTCGTAGTCGGTCTGAAGCATCATGTCTCTCTGAGAAAATCACCAAGAAGCTCGACGGTGCGTTCCGGGGTCGCACTGTCGACGCACAGGCGTTCCATCGCCTGCAGATAGGTGTCGACGTCGTCGCGCTTGTCCAGGTACATGGCGCCGGTGAGGTTCTCGACGTAAACCACGTCCGGCAGGTCCTGCTCGGGAAAGCGCAGGATCGTGAACGCCCCTCCCTCGGCGGCGTGGCCGCCGAACCTGAACGGCATGATCTGGATGGTGACGTTGGGCAGCTTCGACATCTCGATGAGGTGCTCGAACTGGCCCCGCATCACCTCCGGCCCCCCGATGGGGCGCCGCAGCGCCCCCTCGTCGATGACCGCCCACAGACGCGGTGCGTCCGGGCCGGTGAGCCGTTCCTGCCGTTGCAGGCGCAGTTCCACGCGCTGGTCGATCTCGTGTTCGTCGGCTCCGGCGTTGCCCAGGCGTATGACCGCACGCGCATACCCCTCCGACTGCAGAAGTCCCGGGACGAACTGCAGCTCATATGTGCGGATCAACGCCGCCGACTCCTCCAGGCCCACATAGGTCTGGAACCAGCCGGGCAGAACGTCGTTGTACCGGTGCCACCAACCGGGGGTGTTGGCCTCCCGCGCCAGCTGTATCAGCGCCTCGCGCTCGGCCTTGTCGCCGACGCCGTACAGCGTGAGCAGGTCGTCCACGTCGCGTTCTTTGAAGCTGACGCGCCCGAGCTCCAGGCGGCTGATCTTCGACTCCGACGCGCGGATGACGTAGCCGGCGTCCTGACGGGTCACGCCCTTCTGCTCGCGCAGACGGCGCAGCTGGGACCCGAGCAGGATCCGACGAACCGTCGACCCGCTTCCCGGCGTCTCTGGAGTCACGCCCAACCTCCCGGCTATTCGGCGGACAGCGAACCTAGTGTGCCACTGGCCTCCGTGTCCTGCGGTTACCTCCGATCACCCGCGTGCAACCCGGCCGCCCCACACCCTCACAACCCGGATGCACGTGCATTGGGCCTTGCATTCGCACGCTACGATGCGCAGGATAACGCACGAGACTTCCGAGCCACGGCTGCACAACGAGATCACTCTGCGGGGTCCGGGGAATGACGTCACGCCAGGCGCACGACGACACGCGGTGGGAGCTCGGCCCCCTCACGGGGCCGGCGGTCCCACGGGACCATGCCGCGCACTCGACGCCGATACCCGAGTCCTGTGATCTCCCCCCGCGCCTGGACGCGGCCGTCACCACGCTCACGGAGCTCGCCGGGACGACGGTCTCCTTCACCGTCCGGCCCGATCCCGAGTCGGTCACCGAGGCCCGGCACTTCGCGCTCTCCCGGCTGTCCGAATGGGACCTGCCGGAACTGGCCGACGATGTGGGCCTGGTGGTCTCCGAACTCGTCACCAACGCGCTGCGGCACAGCGGCAGGGCGGCCTGCGGACGGCCGGGCGACGACGTGCACCGCGAGGGCGTGTACGACGACCCGGCCGACCCGCTGGGCTCCGCCCCGTCCGCGATCCGGCTGCGGCTCATGCACCGGAATTCCTGGCTGCTGTGCGGGATCATGGACGCGAGCCGGACCGCGCCCCGCCGCAAGGAGCCCGACTACATAGCCGAGACGGGCCGCGGCCTGCACCTGGTCGAATCGTTCAGCGTCCGGTGGGGGTGGCGCACCCTCGCCCACGGGAAGGTCGTATGGGCGCTGTTCCGTTCGCCCTAGAGGCATCCCGGAGGGATAACGCGCCGCCGCGCTGGGTATAGGGGACTGTCCCCCGATGAGCGGCAGAGAGGGAGCACCGGTGGACTTCGCCGTCGAGCACCGCGTCGAAAAAGGCCTCACCGTGGTGAAGATCAGTGGCGAGATCGACGTCTTCACCAGCCCCCGACTGCGGGAGGAACTGCTCGGCGTCATCGACGGCGGCGGCCTGCACCTGGTGATCGACCTGGGCGAGGTCACCTTCCTCGACTCCACCGGCCTCGGCGTGCTGGTCGGCATCTACCACCGGCTCCGCGCGCGCGACGGCTCCATGTCGTTCATGGGGGTGAACGACCGGGTCCGGCGCGTCTTCCACGTCACCCAGCTCACCAAGATCTTCGTGCTGCACCGGTCGCTGGAGGACGCCATCGCGGCCCACGAGGCCGCCGCGTCCTGATCGCCGCGGCGGTCGGGACGCGGCCGGCGCGCTTCTCCGCGTCCCGGCTCCGAAGCCTCCCCGCCCCCACTTCCCCGGCTGACTTGTCAGCTTTTCTACTGAGATTCAGGGCGTCGCGTCGCGGAGTTATCCACAGTTCGGCGTGCAGGCGCCGGGCCCGGTCGCAACCGGTACGGTGAGTCAGAGATCAAGCCCGCCGCCTGGGCATGGCCCACCGACGCGCGGTGCTGTCCGCCAGCCGATCATCGAACGGACGGGAGCGCTCCGTGGCAGAACAGCCGCTGCATGAGCACACGCTCGGCAATGGCCTGCGCGTGGTGGTCCGCGAGGACCATGTCGTACCGCTGGCCGCCGTGAACATCTGGTACGGCGTCGGCTCACGGCACGAGCGGGCCGGCCGCACCGGGCTCGCGCACCTCTTCGAGCACCTGATGTTCCAGGGCTCCGCCAACGTCGCCGAAGGCGAGCACGCCGCGCTGCTGGAGAGCGCCGGCGCCGCGTTCAACGCCAGCACCTCCTTCGAACGCACCAACTACTACGAGACGGTCCCCATCAGCCACCTGGAGCTCGCCCTGTGGCTGGAGGCCGACCGGATGGGCACCCTGCCCGCCGCGCTCACCCAGGCCAACCTCGACAACCAGCGCGACGTGGTGAAGAACGAGCGCCGCCAGCGCTACGACAACCAGCCCTACGGCACCGCGTTCGAGCGGCTGTGCGCCCTCACCTTCCCCGAAGGGCACCCCTACGCGCACACCCCGATCGGGTCCATGGAGGACCTCGACGCGACCACCCTCGAAGACTGCGCCGACTTCTTCGGGACCTGGTACGCGCCCGGCAACGCGGTCCTGTCCGTCGTCGGGGACGTCGACGCGGAGAAGACCATCGCGGCGATCGAGCGGTACTTCGGCGGCATCCCCGCCGGGCCGCGGAAGCCGCCGCCCCGGCCCGGCGACCTCGGGCCCCTCACCGGAGTGCGCGGCGAGACCCTCGACGAGGACGTCCCGTCCCCCGCGTACTTCGCGATGTTCACGCTGCCCGCCGACGGCGGCGACGACATCGAGGCCGCCGAACTCGCGGTGGAGATCCTCGGCGGCGGCTCCGGGTCGCGGCTCTACGACCGGATGGTCCGCCGCGACCAGATCGCCACGGAGGTCTGGGCGGGCGTGACCCGGCTGGCCACCGGGCAGTCGCTGGCCATCGTGGACGCCATCGGGCCCGAACCGGACAAGATCGCCGCCGTGCTGGACGAGGAGCTCGCCCGGTTCGCCGCCGACGGCCCCGACCCCGACGAGACGGCCCGCGCCACCGCGCAGGCCGAGCGGGGCTTCCTGGAGCAGACCGAGACGGTCACCGGGCTCGCCAACGCGCTGTCCCAGAACGCCACCCAGTTCGACGACCCCGCCCGGGTCTTCACCGCCCCCGGGCGTGCCGCGGCCGTCACCGCGGACGCGATCAAGGAGATGGCGGGCCGCTGGCTCGCCCCGGGCGGCCGCACCGCCCTGACCTACGGAGGTACGCCGTCGTGACCGGTCCCAGCCCCGACCTGCCTCCCGGTACCGCGGGCCTCGCGCTCCAGCCCCGCCCGGTGCCCGGGCCGGTCCCGCCGTGGGCGTTCCCGGCGGGCACCGCGGGCCGGGTCCCCGCCGGGCCCGCCACCCTGCGCGTCGACCTGCCCGGCCGGAGCCTCGCCGCGGTCAGGCTCGTGCTGCACTCCGGCGCCGGCCGCGAGCCCGCGGGCCTGGACGGCGTCGCCACCCTCACCGCGCACGCGCTGCTGGAGGGCACCGAGCCCGGCGGCGGTACCGCGCTGACCGCGGCGTTCGAGCGGCTCGGCGCCAGCCTCTACGCCTCGGCCGACCTGACCGCGCTGCGGATCGCGCTGGACGTCCCGGTGACCCGGCTCGGCCCCGCCCTGGAGCTGTTCTCCTCGGTGGTGCGCCGTCCCGCGCTGGACGACGCGGACGTGCGCCGCCTCGTCCGCGAACGGCTGGAGGAGATCGCGCAGGAGGACGCCGACCCCGGCTCCCGCGCGATGCGGGAACTGCGCGCCGTGATGTTCCCCGCCGAGGCCCGCGCGTCCCGCCCGACCGGCGGCACCCGCGGCTCGATCGGCGCGCTCCAGGGCTCCGACATCCGCGACTTCTACGCCTCGGTGGTGCCCGCCGAGGCGACCGCCGTCGTCGCGGGCGACCTCGCGGGCACCGACGCCGACACGGCCCTCACCGCGGCGCTGGAGGGCTGGGCCGGCGGCGGCGGGCCGCTCCCGACCGCCGACCGGATCATGCCCGAGTCCGCCGCCCGGATCGTCGTGGTGGACCGTCCCGGCTCCGTGCAGACCTACCTCGCCCTCGGGCACGGCGTGCCCGACCGCTCCCACCACGACTGGCCGTCCCTGGTGGTCGCCTCCCACGTGCTGGGCGGCGGTCTGACGTCCCGGCTCAACGCGGTGCTGCGGGAAGAGAAGGGCTACACCTACGGTGTGCGCGCGGGACTGCTGCGCATGCGGCACTGCGGGCTCTTCATCGCGCAGGGCGCCGTGCACACCGAGGTGACCGCCGACGCAGTCGCGGACGCGCTCACCGGGCTGCGCAGCGTCATCGCCCGGGGAATCGACGCCGAGGAGCACGGTTCGTCGGTCCGTGCCCTGGCCGACCGTGCGCCCGCCGAGTACGAGACGGCCCGCGCCGTCGCCGCCGAACTCGCCGACGCGTCCGCCAGCGGGCTCGGCGCCGACTACCCCAGCAACTACCTGGCCGCCGTGCGGGCGTCCACCCCGGACGGTGTCGCCCGCACCTACGGCAAGCACATCGACCCGGAGGCGCTCACGATCATCGCCGTGGGCGACGCCGCGCAGATCCGCGAACCGCTGGAGAAGCTCGGCTACGCCCCGGTCACCGTCACCTCCAAGGAGGAGTGACTCTCGTCCGTCCCGGCCCCGGCCGCGGCCTCGACGCCGCGGCCGGCCGGCCCGGGCCGGCGCCACCGGGCCCCCACAACACAGCGGCTCCGACAACACAGGGAGTCCGACAACACAGGGAGTCCGCCGACACGGGCCAGCGCCACCGGGCTCCGACAGCACAGCAGCTCCGGCGGCGCAGCGGCCCCGACAGCACAGCGGCCCCGGCGGCACGGGCCGACACAACGGGTCGGCGGCGCGGGGCGGGGGCACGGAACTGCGGCGCGGACGAACCGATGGCATGGTGGAGTCCGTCTGACATTTGCGGGGGAACGCCCCGCGCGTCGGGAGAAGGGAACGGCCGGTGTCCTACGGGCAGATGGCAGGCGGGCCGTCCGTCGACACGATCCTCGCGGAGCCGAACTGCAAGCCGGGCGGCGTCGTGGCGGGCCAGGTCCACGTGCGCGGCGGCGACCGCCCTCTCGAGGTGCGGCACGTCACGCTGGCGCTGATGCCGCGGATGAGCGACGGCCGCGGCGAGACGGCCGGCCCCGAGGTCTACCGGGGCGCGCTGACCCGCCGGTTCACGCTGGAGCCCGCCCGGCAGCGCGACCTGTCGTTCTCCATCCCGCTGCCGTACGAGCTGCCGTTCACCACCGTCCTCGGGCGCGAGCTGCCCGGCTTCACCATCGGGCTGTGCACCGAGGTCGACGTCGCCGGGCAGCCCGACCCCGGCGACGTCGACCCCATCTCGGTGGAGCCGCTGGAATCCCAGCAGTGGGTGCTGGCGGCCATCGCGCGGCTCGGCTTCCAGATCAGGCACGTCACGTTCGAGGAATCCGAACTGCGCGGCGTCGCCCGGCACCTGCCGTTCCACCAGGAGATCCACCTCGCGCCGCCGTCCGCCTTCCACGGCCGGCTCGACCAGATCGGGCTGACCTTCGTCGCCAGCCCGCGCGAGGTGGCCTTCGTCCTGCGCGCCGAAGACCGCGCCGCCCCGTCCGACGAGGCGTTCGGCGTGTTCAAGGTCGGGCACGCCGAGGCCGCCGAGACCGACTGGAACGCCAGGATCGGCAAGTGGCTCGACGCGGCCGCCGCGCTCCCCCGCGCCGCCCACGCGAGTCCGCCGGCCGGAGGGTCCGCCTACGGCGGCCAGGTGACCTTCCCGCCGCCACCGCCGTCACCCGGGCAGCCCGCGCCCGGCCCCGCCTCCCCGGGCGGGGACTACGGCAGCGCGGGCAACGCCCAGTTCCCGCCGCCCGGCCCGCCCCCGGGCGCGCCTCCGGTCCCGCACCAGAGTCCGGGCCACGCGGCGGCCGCCTCGGCCCTCCCGCCACCGGGCCCTCCCGGGGCGGGCTACCCGGCGTCCGGCGCCCCGGGGCCGTCCGGTCCCGGTTTCCCGCCTCCGCCGCCGGGCCAGTTCGGACCGCCCGCGCCCGGCGCGGGCGGCCACGCCGCCGCCCCCGCCTACCCGCCCGGCGGCCCGAGTCCCGCGTCACCAGGCCAAGACTTCCCGCCTCCGCCGCCTGGGCAGGGCTTCCCGTCACCGGGCGGTCCGGGGCACCAGCCGCCCGCGGCGAACGTCCCGGCGGGCCAGGCATTCCCGCCGCCTCCCCCGGGGGCCGCGCACCACGGCGCACCAGGTTTCCCGCCGCCGGTGTCCCATGGCGAGACTCCCGGAGGATTTCCACCGCCCGCCCACGGCAGCGCACCCGGCGCCGGAATGCCGCCGAACGGCCCGCCCGGCAGTGGGCCACCGCCGTGGAGCGCACCGGGTGCGGGGTTGCCACCGGGCAGCGCCCCGGGCTTCGGCACGCCGCCGGGCGGTGCGGCCGGCGGTGGGGTACCGCCCGATCTGCCTGGTCAGCACGCCGCCGCACCAGGTGGATACCCGCCCGGTGCGGCAGGTGGGTACCCACCGCCTCCGGGGCCCGTCCTCGGGCACGGCCCGGAGGCAGGCCCGCCGCCGGCGCCGCCGGGTCCGCCTCCGCCCGCACCGGGCGGCCCCATGCACTACGGGCCGGGCGAGCCGCCACCCGCGCCTCCAGGGCCCGCGCCGTATCCGCCGCCCCCCGTCCACATGCACCACGGGCACCACCGTCACCACCACGGGCCCGGTATCGCCACCGCGGGCCTGGTCGGCGGTGCGGTCGTGGCGGGCGTCGCCGGAGGCATGGCCATGGACGCCATGGGCGACGTAGCAGGTGACATAGCGGGCGATATCGCCGCCGACATCGCGGGCAACGTCGCCGCGGACGTCCTCGGCGGCCTGCTGGGCGGCCTCTTCGGCTGACCTCCGGATGGACGTCCGGCCGGGCGCCACGGCGGCCGTCCCGCGCCGCCGTACCGGCGCTCGCCTGTTTGACCCGCCCTCAATACGGCGACGCCAGGGGTGGAGGGACCGCCCGAACACCATGCTGCTCGGGGGCGGCACCAAGGTCGGCCGCCGCGCGTCGCACGTCGCGGACCGGCGAGTCCGGACCGCCGCATGGTCCGTCCAGGACGGTGACGAATGTCGGACGTCCGTGCTTGCATCCGTGTCACGACGACCGGTGGGAGGGCAGATGCGTGAGCTGATGGTCGACATGTTCAGCACCGTCGACGGCTTCGGCGGCGGCGGCCCGAAACCCAGGGCGTACTGGGGGTACGAGGGGCCGGGCCTCTTCGAGTGGATCCACGCCCAGCTCGATCTTGAGCACGTCATGCTCATGGGCGCCGAGACGTACCGGCAAATGGCCGAGATCGTCGCGACCGGCGACGATCCCACGTTCCCGCGGATGACCGCGCTGCCCAAGGTCGTCTTCTCCAAGACGCTCCGGCCACCGCTGCCATGGGCGAACACCACGCTCATCGACGAACCGGTCGAGACGGCCGTGCCGCGGCTCAAGGCCATGGACGACGGGCTCCCGATGCGCACCATCGGCAGCCCGTCGCTGGTGCGCAGCCTCTTCCGGCACCGCCTGGTCGACCGCGTCCGGGTAATGGCCTTCCCCATGATCCACGGCGCCGAGGGCGAGGGACCGGTCTTCGCCGAACTGCCCGCGCTCGACCTGGACCTCATCGGCACCAGCGTGATCGACGACCGGCTCGTCCTCCTCGACTACCGCGTGGCCGAGGACAAGCCGCCCGAGTGACACCGCCTGGATCGACGCCGCTCGGCCTCGCGCCGCCGCGAGTCGGCCCCTGCCCTACGGTTACGCCGCCCAGGATCATCCAAGGAAGAGCGAGAACGTCGCCGCCATCCCGGTCCACAGGTCGTGACCCACGTAGGTGTACGGACCGCGCCACCCATCCGGTTCGGATCGGAAGCAGCGCGACGGGCCCGCGCCTCTGCGGCGGCGGGCGGGCGATGTGACGACGAGAGGCCGAGGCGCTCAGCCCGGTCGGGTCAGACCCGGGCGAGAGCGCGCGGCGGCGAAGGAGGACCGCGGCGGACGAGCGCATGCCGCAAGGCGGTCGTCTCGGGAGGCGGTTCGTCCTCGCCTCTCCCGGTGGCCACGGCGAGCGGCCCGCCCCCGGGGCCACCACGTGGTGATCCAGTCGTGTCCCGCGCGTTCGACCGGTCGTGACGGCACGTGTGCGGCCCAGCGGGGCGACGTAACGCTGCCCGGGAACTGCTTTGGCCACGTGGTGAGGCCGGGCCGGGGCATGCCGACGCGAGCCGCGCCTGGCGGCGTGACGACGACTCGCTGGGAGTGTCATCAAGGCGACGCTGAGCCGGAGGTGCTTTCGCCACGTCGTGAGGTCGGGGCGTGCTGATCCGGGTCGTGTCTGGCCGGGGGTGACGGGCTCGAGGGCGCATCCGCCCTGTGGTGCCATCGTTCGGGAGCCGGGGCGAGGGGTCGTGCCGCCGGGGGCGCGGTGGGGGCGTTGCGGGAGGTCAGGCCGCCTTTTCGGGGGCTTGGCCGGTTGCGGGTTCGTGGGTTGGAGTTGCGGAGCGGGCTTGGGGCGCCGGTCCGGCGGCCGGGAGGACGATGGCGGGGACGACCGCGGCGATGGTGATGCCGATCGCGCACCAGAACGCGCCCTGGAAGGCGCCGGTGGCGCCGTGGTCGAGGAGCGACTGCAGGGCGACGGCCACGATCGCGGTGCCGAACGAGGCCCCCACCTGCTGAGCGATGCGGGTGTTCATCGTGGCGTGCGGGATGCCCTCCGGCCGGACGTCCTGGTAGGCGACGGACATCGGCGGTATCAGCACCGCTCCGACGCCCACACCTCGGGCCAGCAGGACGGCCCCGAGCCACCACAGACTCGTGCCCGGTCCGGCGAGCGCGAACGGGACGGTGGCGATAGCGGCGAGCAGGAAGCCCGCGATCGTCACGGCGCGCGCCCCGAACCGGTCGGCGAGCGGGCCGACGCCGAAGCGGGCGGCGAGCGCCCCCACACCCTGCGGGATCATCAGGAGACCGGCGTCCAGCACGCTGTCGCCGCGGAGCTGCTGGTAGTACAGCGGCAGCAGGAACATGCCGGCGTACATCGCCGCGCCGGCGGTGAACAGCACCGCCGAGGCACTGCCGAGCGAGCGGACGCGCAGCAGCCGGACGTCGACGACCGGTTCGCGCTCGCCGGGCCGTGCCGCGCGGACGAGGAACGCCGCCAGCAGGGCGGCCCCGGCGAGCAGCGGCGCCAGTACTCCGGCGTGGTCGAGCCCGCCGTCCTCGGACAGCTGCGAGAGGCCGAGCAGGATGCCGCTCAGGGCCGGCGCGAGCAGCACCAGGCCGATCCAGTCCGGGCGTCCGCGCGGGGAGACGGGGCGGTCGGCGGGCAGGTACCGCCACGCGAGCAGGAGGCCGACGGCGATCACGGGCACGTTGATGAGGAACAGCCAGCGCCAGCTCAGCCAGTTGAGGATCACGCCGCCGATCACCGGGCCGAGGATGGGGCCGAGCGCGATGGGCAGGCTGACGGCCGCCATCAGCCGGCTGCTGATCCGCCCGCCGGCGGCTCGCACGGCGAGCGTCTGCATCAGCGGGAAGATCAGTCCGGCGCCGAAGCCCTGCAGCGCCCGGAAGCCGATCAGGGCGGTGTCGTTCCAGGCGGCCGCGCACAGGACCGAGGCCAGCACGAACAGCGTCAGCGCGGCCGTCCAGACCCGTTTGCCGCCCCAGCGGCGCTCCGCCCATCCGGTGATCGGGATCGCGACGGCCATCGCGAGCAGGAAGCCGGTGGTGACCCACTGGATCGTGCCGGCGGTCGAGTGGAGCTTCACGGCGAGGGTGCGGATGGCCAGGGTCACCATCGTCGAGTCGAGGATCGCGGCGATCCCGCCCACGATCAGGGCGATCAGCGCCATCCGCACGTGCGGCGGCACCTTGGTGCTGTCCGTCATCGTCTCAGCTCCGACTTAAGAGAGGAATCCATCTCTTAAGAGAGTAGGCCGCCTCAATACGGAAGGCAAACCTTCCTTATACTGGGATCCGTGACCCCCTCCGCCGCGGGATCCGCCCGCCAACGCCGGCGCGGGCCCGAGCTCGAGGCCGCGCTGCTGGACGCGGCCTGGGACGAGCTGGTCGAAACCGGCTTCGCGAAGCTGACCATGGAGTCCGTCGCCGCCCGCGCCGGCACCGGCATCGCCGTGCTGTACCGCCGCTGGGCCAACAAGGACCAGCTCGTCCTCGCCGCGCTGGAGCACTACCGCAACGGCCATCCGGTCGACCTCCCCGACACCGGCACCCTGCGCGGCGACCTGCTCGCCGCGCTGACCGGGATGGGCCGGGCCCGCGCCGCGTTCTTCGCGGTCGCCGCGGCCGCCGCCTTCTCGGGTCTGCTGGCCGGCACCGGCCTCACGCCCGCGCAGGCGCGCGACCGGATCCTGGGCGACCGGCGGCGGTCCCGGATCCGGACGATCTACCAGCGCGCCCACGACCGCGGCGAGATCGACCTCGAGCGGATCCCGCCCGCGGTGCTCGCCCTGCCGTTCGACCTGGTCCGCCACGACCTGCTCATGGACCTGGAGCCGCTGGAGCCCGCGCGCATCCGGTCGATCGTCGACGAGATCTTCCTTCCGCTCGTCCAGAACCGTGGGACGGCGATAGCGACGTAGCGGTCACGAGCGGATATGGCGGGCGTTTCCGGACCGGATGTGGCGCGGTCTCGGCCAACCGGCCTCCCGATGGTTAGGGTCGAGAGGGCAGCCCGCCTCCCGAGGAGTCACATGACCACCGTGATCCTGGTCCTGCTCTGCCTTGCGATCGCCGGACGCGAACTCTACCTGGCCTCCGACAAGCGGCTCCCGCAAGCGCAGGCGGACGTCCGCGAACTGCGCGCCCAGCTGTCCGAACTCGCCAAACGGCACGAAGCGCTCCGGGCCGAGGTCGCCGCGGCCGAACCGTCCGGTATCCCGATCCCACAGCCGCTGCCCGACGGCGCGTCCGCGGAGGTCCTCGACCGGCTGGAGGCCTTCTCCGGACGGATCGACCGGCTGGAGAAGGAGACCGCCGACCTCGCCGGCGACCTGGCGGGCCTCGGCCTCGACCGGGAGGCGCAGCACGCGCTCGCCCGCTCCCTGGACACGGTGGAGCAGGACGTGCGGGAGCTGCACCGGGAGATGCTCGAGCGCGTCGACCGCGAGGAGGGCGTCGTCACCGGGATCCTGCTCAGCGAGGAGGGAGAGGCCGAGGCGCTGCTCGCCGACGCCTACGAGCGGTGCGCCGCTGAGTGGGGGCTGCGCGTCCGCGTCCGCGACCAGCGGTCCCCGCAGGCGGCCGACGGCTCCTATCTCGGCACCGTCTACTTCCTGTCCGGCCGCCGTGACGACGAGCTGAGCGAGGCGCTGCTGTCGCAGGTCAGGACCCTGATCGACGCGGAGGATCCGGGGGCGCTGAGCGCGCTGCTCGGCGAGCTGGCGCACCTGCGCGGCGGCGGCATCGCGCGGTTCGGCCGGTTCGCCGTCGTCCGGACCCGGAGCGAGCTGCTGTGCGGCGTGCTGCCGGACGAGGCGCCCGCCGCCGATCCCGCGGAGCTCGCGGGACGGCTCCGCGAGCTCCCCGGCGATCGGCGGGCCGACCTGTCCTGGCTCCGTCCGGACGGCTGATCAGGGCCGGACGAACCGGGGCGGGGCGTCGTCGGCCCGGTCGACGCCGAACGCCAGCAGGCAGCGGGGCGGGTGCCCGGCGTCGGTCTGCAGGCACAGCCCGACGCCCAGGTCGGGGTCGATGACCACGACGCGGCGCAGGGCCCGCAGCGCCCGCCGGGCGCGGCTCCGGGTCCGCGGCCGGGACGGCTCGTGCAGGGTGCCGGTGACCACGCGGCCCGCGTACCGCCAGAGGGACAGCGAGTCGAGGACCCGCACGCCCGCCGAGGTCAGGTTCGCGACGATCACGACGCCGCTGTCGTCCTCGGCCCGGTCGGACGGCGTCGCCGGCGCCGCGTCCTCCGGCAGGTCGCGGGGCTCCCTCGGGCCGCCCACCGCGCGGTGGTAGCGGAGCGGGTCGAGGGTGTCGATCACGAACGCCCCCGCGTAGGGCCGCGACGCCCGCGGCCGTCCGGGACGCGCCCGCAGCGGCGTCCGCGGGGCGTTCCGCGCGTTCAGGTGCGCGCTGAGGTCGAAGACCATGCCGGCGTCGTCGAGCCAGGTGGGCAGGCCCAGCTTCGAGGACGAGGTGCGGTCCAGGCCGTCGGCCATGCCGCGGATCTCGTCGGCGCGTCCCGAGAGCGCCGCCGCCATGCCGAGCCCGGGGAACGCGCCCTCCAGGACGGCCAGCATCGCGCGCCAGGTGGCGCTCCCCACGAACTCGATCATGAACGCGTCCGCCAGTGCCCGGCGCCGTCCGGGATCGGCCATGGGACCGGGCGGCGGCGCGACGGGCGGCTGGGCGGGAGAGGACGGCGGTTGCGCGGACAGTCCGCGGACCGGCGGCCGCGGGGTCTCCGGCCGTGTCACGTCCGGCTTCGTCAACGAGGGCGGTGGTTCGGCGGACAGTCCCTTACCGGGCAGGAAGGGCTCTGCGGTGCCGGGGCGTTCGTGGCGGCCGGTGCTCCGCATGCCCGCCGCCTCTTCGGACGTCTCGCGGACGACCCAGCGCTCCGGCTCGTCCTCCGGTGTCGCTTCGGTGGGCTCCTCCTCGGGCACGGGCACACCGGTCCCGTGCGGCGCCCACTGCGGCGCCTCCCGTCGCGGCGGCCCCTCGGACGAGGGCACCTCGGACGACCTGTACGGCGAATAGGACGCACCGGAACCCGCCGCAGCGGCGCCCGGATCCTGCGAGCCCCAGGGAGCCGCTGCACCCTCGGCGGCCGGCTCGGAAGGCGGCCCTGCCGTCCGGGCGCTCGATTCGTGCGGCGACCACGGCGCCGGGTCGGCGGGCGGCTCGCCCTGCGGCTCCGGATCGCGCGGCGACCAGTCCGCATCCCGCGTGGCCGGCGGCTCGACGGGAGGCGGGGGCGCGGGAGTCTCCGGCACCCAGGGCTCGGGCGCGCGCGCCTCCGGGACGTGGGGCGCCCACTGCGAGCCTGTGTCCGCTGGCTCGGTGGGGGACGCGGGTTGCGTGCCCCATGGGGCGGGCGCGGGCTCGGGCGGTGACGCAGCGGGCGAGGTCTCGGGCGTGTGAGGGGTCCACGCGGGCGGGGGATCCGCCGGGGCGCGGGAGATGGCGCCGCGCGGTGTCCACGGCGGTTCCGGGGAGGCGGGCGGTGGTGAGGGAGGTGTGCCCGGGGGGTAAGGCGATTCGGCTGCGGGCGGCGGAACCTGCGGTGGCGGGGCCGGCGGTGGCGGAGCCTGGACGGGGCTCCAGTCGGCGGGCTCCTCCGGGCGGGACCTGCTCCTCCCCGCGACATGGACGTCGCCGGGGTGGGGTGCGGGCGGGCCGGTGTCCTCGGAATCGGGGCCTGGACGGTCGCGTGGGCCGAATCTCACGGTGACGATCCTGCGCTCTGGACGCGGGGGTCGGCAAGCGGGACGGGCATCAACGGCGGCCGTCCTGGGCGCCGAAGAGGGCGGCGCAGAGGGATTCGAGGCGGTCGGGGCCGTCCTCGGCGGGCAGGACGGTGAGGACGGGCTCCTCGGGCGCGCCGGTCTCGTCGCGGGCGCCGGACGTCCCGGGCTCGCCGGGCGTGTCGAGGCGGAGCCGGACGGTGACCTCGCGGTCCGGGGGCTCGTCGGTGCCCTGCGCGGCGGCGACGTCCGCGAGCCCGACGGAGACGGTCTCGGGCAGGTCGACGACCAGGGGCTGCTCGCCGGCGGGGAGGCGGTCCTGCCAGAGGTCGAGGACGCGGCGGGCGAGGCCGTTGAGCAGGCGCCCCCACGGGACGACCAGGGCGGGCGGGACGTTCTCGGTCTGCAGTTCGGGGAGACCGAACCGGGCGAGGCCCTTGGTGGTGAACCAGAAGCCGTGCGGCCCGGAGGTGTGCGGGAGCAGCATCCAGTCGGTGAGCCGGACGGCGCCGTCCGGGCCGGGCAGGGAGCGGGTGAGGTCGTCGTGGGCGAGGATCCGCGGGGTGAAGACGTCGATGACGGGGGCGGTGCGGGCGGCGGCGACGGCTCCGGCGATGGCGCGGGCGGCCCATTCGTGGGCGGGCGGGTGGCCGGGGCGGTAGGCGGCGCGGACGGCGAGGATGTGGGGGGCGGTGTCGAGGGCGGCGAGCGCGGCGGGCGAGGCGCCGTAGGCGGCGAGGAGATCGGCGGGCAGCGGCGGGAACTCGGTGGCGGGCCGCTGGTCGAGGGTGACCATGGGACTGCCGAGCATGCCGAGGACGAGGTCGCGCAGCGGGGGCCGGGTCCGGGCGGCGATCTCGTCGTGGGCGAGTTCGCCGGGGTCGGGGATCGGCGCGGTGAGCGCGACGGCGTAGGTGGCGTAGAGGGTCTCCGGGACCGGCAGGGTCAGGTTCTCGCCCAAATCGTCCCCCGATGGGCCATTGATGCGCTTCGACACTATCGATCTCAGCCGACGGGGACGTTGGAAACTATCTGTCGCCGAGGGGACAGTTACCTCCCACAGGCGGGAGGCGAGCCCCCGACCACCGGGTTCACGCCGGCGGCCGGGCCCCCGACCACCGGGTTCACTCGGGGAGGCGGTGCTCGAACCACACCACCTTCCCGCCGTCGGTGCGGTGCGTGCCCCAGCGGGCGGCGACGTGGCTGACGAGCTGGAGCCCGCGCCCGGATTCGGCGGTGGCGTCGGCGTGCCGGAGGTGCGGCATGTCCTGGCCGTCGTCGTAGACCTCGCAGAGCAGGGCGTCGCCGCGGATGAGCCGCAGCACGATGGACCCGGCGCCGTGCAGCAGGGCGTTGGTGACCAGCTCGCTGACCAGCAGCTGGACGGTGTCGCCGACGGCGTCCAGGCGCCATTCGGCGAGCTTGAAGGCGACCTGGGCGCGGATCCGCGGGACCATGCTGGGCTCGGGTTCGAGCTCCCAGAGCGCGACGTCGTCCTTGGGGATGCCGTCGAGGCCGACGGCGACGATGGCGATGTCGTCGGCGGGGGCGGTGGTGGCGAGCACGTCGAGCAGGGCGTCGCAGGTCGCTTCGAGCGGGCGGTCGGGCCCGGCGAGCAGGACGCGCAGCTCCTCGAGGCCCTGGTCGATGTCGCGGTCGCGGCGCTCCAGCAGCCCGTCGGTGCACAGGACGAGCCGGGAGCCGTCCTCGACCTCGATCTCCATGGTCTCGAACGGTTCGCCGCCGACGCCGATCGGCAGCCCGGCGGGCACGGGCAGCACCCGGCTCTCGCCGCTCCCGGACACCAGGACGGGCGGGACGGCGGAGCCGTGCGGGGCGACGGCGCGGGGCCGGATGCGCAGGGCCCGCGGCATGTCGCCGACGTGCGGGACGACGGGGAGCCGCAAGGTGAAGCTGATGGAGACGGCGGGCCGGCCCAGGGCGAGCAGGCGGGACACGATGGCCTCGGTGGCGGCGGCTCCGGCGGTGGGCAGCAGTTCGCCGAGGCCGCGGACGAGCGCCGCGTCCCCGTGCGCACCGCCGGCGGTGCGGCCGTCTCCGGCCGATCCGTCCGGAGCGGACGCGTCCAGCACCGGGACGAGGACGGGTTCGACGCGCAGCAGCCGGGCTCCGGCGGCGCGCCGCACGGCCCCGTCGGGCGCGGCGACGAGGACGTCGTCCATGGCCAGTCCGGGGCCGTCCTCGCGGAGCCGGCGCAGGTCGGCGGCCAGCGCGAGAACGCGGACGTCGCGCGGGCCGCGGTCGCCGTCCGGCTCGATGGGGTACACCCACCAGCCGACCTCGGCGGCGTGGCCGTCGTCGGCGCGGGGCACCATGCAGGAGCCGCACCAGACGTGGCCGAAGACCTCGGGTTCGAAGGCGCCGCGGTGCTCCTGCGGCAGCCGCAGCAGCGAGGCGGGGGAACGGCCCGCGGCCTTCAGCGGGCCGGCGCCGAACAGTTCGGCGGCGGCGTGGTTCCAGTGGTTGATGCGGCCGTGCTCGTTGAGCGTGAAGGCGGCCATGCTCACCACGCCGAGCAGGGGCTGGTCGAGGAACCGGGGCGGCCGGCCCCCGGCCCGCTGGTCGGGCGGGGGCGCGGCGGCCCCGATGAGCGGCGGCTGTTTTCCGGCGATGGTCACGCGGACCCCTCCCCTGGGCGATGCTGGACCGCATCCGGCAACCCGCGGTGAACGGGACGTTACCTCGAGTGAGCGACATTCACCCGGGTTCTCGAGAAGTCGGCAGGGATGCACGCCCGCACAGGTACGGGTGAGTGCTCACTCAGTACGCTGGAGGTGCTACCGTCCGGCGAGGGAAGGGAAGGTGGCGCAGGTGACGGCGCGCAGAACGGCGAGCGGTACGGCCAACGGGACGGCGGGCGGAACGGCGGGCACGGCGGCGCGCGCACGGGCGGGCAGGGAGCCGATGCGGGAGCGGATCCTGGCGGCGGCGGTCGAGGTGATCCGGGAGCGCGGGATCACGGCCGCGACGACCAAGGAGATCGCACGCAGCGCGGGGGTCTCCGAAGGCAGCCTCTACAACCACTTCGCCAACAAGACCGCCCTGTTCGCGGCGGCGCTCGGCGAGGTCACCGCCACGGCGCGGACCGCCATGGCGGCCCTCGCCGGGTCCGCCGGGAAGGGCACGGTCGAGGGCAACCTCATCCGGCTGGCCGCCGGCATGGTGCGCTTCTACGGCGAGCTGCTGCCGATGATCGGGCCGGTGCTCGCGGACCCGGACCTGATCGCCTGGCTGCGCGCGGACGGGCCCGTCCAGGCGCAGCGCGAGGCCGTGGCCGCGACCGGCCGGGCCCCGGACCCGGCGCTCCCGCCCGGCTCCCCCGGCGGGCCGCCGTCCGGGCCGCCCGGCGGCCCGGCGGCCGGTCCGGTCCTCGGGCACGCCGCGCTGATCGGCTATCTGGAGGCGGAGCGGCGGGCGGGACGGCTGGCGGCCGGGGCTCCGCTGCCGGCCATCGCCGCCGCCCTGCTCGGCGGCTGCCAGCAGCACGCGTTCCTGATCCGGCTCGCGGGGCCGGAGACGGTCGCAGCGGGTGCCCGGCTGCCCGAGGCGCCCGAGGAGTTCGCGGAGGAGCTGGTCGGAGCCGTCCTGGCCGGCCACCTCCCCTCCTGACGCCGCCGGGCTGCCGGACGCCGACCAAGCGGGGGCCCGCAAAGGCGCTTATAGCGCCACATCAGGCCTGGTCGGGCCGGCACGCCACGCTGTGTGACGGACGCCACGCAACCTTTCGGCCCCCTCCCCGCGTCTTACCTATCGGGAAGCCACTGAAGCGTGGATGCGCCCGACCGAGCACGGCCCGCGACGTCCCGGACCCCGGGGTCGCCCTGGCACCGCCGGCACGCGCGCCCGCAGCCCGGCCCGCGCGCTCGCGGAGCCGAGCCCCCGACCACGCCGGACCGTCTCCCCCGGAGACGGGCACGGATCTGCGACGACCACGTCGCTGGAGCGTGCCAAACGCCGGCCCGAACCCGTCGGGAACGGTGGCGCGTACCACCTGTACGGGGGGCGGTCATTCCGCCCGGCACGCGTGCGCCGCAGAGCGCGCGCCAGCAACCGGCCCCTCACGGGGTCACGACCACGGGGAGCGATGATGACCGCTGTCACCATGCCCGTCCGCACGTCCGCCGCGCGCGTTCCGGCCGCCGCCGCGCACACCGAGACCATCGAGAACATGGAGAACACCCGGCGCTACGAGCGCGACGTCCTCCCGCTGGCCGACCCGCTGTACGCCAGCGCCGTGCGGATGACGCGCAACAGCGCCGACGCCGAGGACCTGGTCCAGGAGACCCTGGCCAAGGCCTACGTGAACTTCCACCAGTTCCAGGAGGGCACGAACCTCAAGGCCTGGCTGCACCGGATCCTCACCAACAACTTCATCAACACCTACCGCAAGAAGCAGCGCGAGCCCCAGCGGGCCGGCTCCGAGGAGCTGGAGGAGTGGCAGATCGCGCAGGCCGAGGCGCACTCGTCCGGGTTCCGGTCCGCCGAGTCCGAGGCGCTGGACCGCATCCCCGACTCCGAGGTGATCGACGCGCTGCGCGCGCTGCCGAAGGACTTCCGGGACGCCGTCTACCTCGCCGACGTCGAGGGCTACGCCTACAAGGAGATCGCCGAGATGATGGGCACCCCCATCGGCACGGTGATGTCCCGGCTGCACCGCGGCCGCAAGCAGCTCCGCGAGGCCCTCGCGGGCCACAAGCGGGCCGCGCACATCCTGGCCGCCTGACCCTCCGGCGCCCGGCTCTCGAACCTTCGAACCTTCCGACTCGATCCCGCGGTTACCCCGTGACCGCGGGATCGTCCATTTTCCCGCACGGTCGGTAGCCATATGGATACATTGAGCAATGGTCCCTCCGACCGTCGGGAGCAGCCATGTCGAACATCACCGCCGTCCTCGCGGGCGCCGTGATCGCCCTTTTCCCCGCCGTCCCCGCCCATCACCACGGCGGCGGGACGACGGCGCTCCAGCTCACGGTGACCCATCCCGGGCGCACCACGTCCGGGACGCACACGGTGACCCTCACCTGCGATCCTCCGGGCGGGCGGCACCCCGATGCCGCCCGCGCCTGCTCCGAGCTCGACGGCTCCGGCGGGACGTTCGCGCATCCGCCGGACGGCCGGATGTGCACCCAGATCCACGCGCCGGTCGTCGCGAAGGCGAAGGGCCGCTGGCACGGCGACCCGGTGTCGTTCCACGGCCGCTACGCCAACGACTGCGTGATGCGCTCCCGCACCGGCACGGTGTTCGCGTTCTGACCTGGGTCCCGGCCAGGTCGTCGAGACCGTCCGCATAGGCGCGCCGACCGTGGGTAAAGCGCGCACACGGGCCACGCGGGCCGCCGGTTATTCGAGAGGATGTGCGCGCGATGCCACGAAGGGTCAGCGACGTCATGACCCCGGCCCCGCAGGCGCTGCCGCTGGACGCGACGCTGTACGAGGCGGCCCGGGTGATGCGGGACGAGGGGATCGGCGACGTCCTGGTCACCTATGCCGGGCAGCTGTGCGGGATGGTCACCGACCGCGACATCGTGGTCCGCGCCGTCGCGGAGAGCCGCGACACGTCGCTGACGCCGCTCGGCGACGTCTGCACCGCCGAGCTGTGCACCCTGCACCCCGAGGACGACACCGAGACGGCGGCGCGGCTGATGATCGAGCGGGCCGTCCGGCGGCTGCCGGTGGTGGACGGCGGGCGGCGGCCCGTCGGCATCGTGTCCATCGGCGATCTCGCGATGGCGGACGGGCAGCGCGGCCCGCTGCCCGAGATCAGCAAGGCCCCGCCGAACAACTGAGCCCCGCCCGGGGCGGGCGGCCCTCCCGGGCATGACGTGGCGCAGGATAACGTCATAAGCGTGGCTCCAACCGAAAGGGTGCTCACCGACCAGCTCGCCGTGGAGATCGCCCGGCTGGGGATGGTCGGGGAGTCCTCCGACGTCGGCACCCTGCACCAGGTGTCCGAGCTGGCGTCGCGCGCCGTGCCCGGGTGCGCGGGCGCCGCGTGCGTCCGCTGGGCGATGCCGCCGGCGTCCCTCGGCGATCCCGTCGCGGTCGCCGCGCTCGGCGCCGCGCCGGATCCGGCGCCGGCGCTGCCGGACGGCCTCCCGCGCGTCCCGAGGCAGCAGGACGCCTCCGGCCTGAGCACGGGCGGCCCGGATCTGCCGGACGACGCGGGCGACATCGCGCCGGACGAGCTGCCCTCGCCGGACGCGGCACGTCCCGAGCCGCTGGCGGCGGCCGCCAGCCATCCCGACCTCGCCGAGGTCACCGACCGGCAGCTGTCCCGGGGCCGCGGCCCGATCTTCGACGTCGTCATGGACCGCCGCACGCTGAGCTGCGACGACATCCTGGTGGAGGCGCGCTGGCCGGAGGCGGTGTCGGACATGCTGCGCCGCGGGGTGCGGTGCTTCACCACGTCCCCGCACCTCAACCCGCCGGTGCTGGTCACGCTGACGCTGTACGGGGTGACGCCGAAGGCGCTCGGACCCGACCGGCTCGGGCTCGTCTCGCTGCTGCTGGCGCAGGGCAGTGCGCGGATGTCGAACGCGCAGCAGTACGACGACGTGCACCGGACCGCCGCGCAGCTGCAGGAGGCGGTGGAGGCGCGGGCCGTCGTCGACCAGGCCAAGGGGATATTGATGCACGCGCTCGGCTGTGGCGCGGACGAGGCTTTCGCCGAGATGCGCCGTATCTCCCAGACACGGCATGTGAAACTGACCGCATTGGCCCAGCGGATCGTCGGCGATCAAGGGCTTCGCCAGGACCTGCGCTAGGAGCACGGAGGCGACCGGCATAGGCTTCGATATGCAGTCGCCGAGACTGCGGTCCGGATGACCGTAGGCGCGAGACCGGTCGTCGGACCTCGCCTCGGGGCACACAGGGAGACCCTTTGCACGATCAGCCCGATCAGCTCGAACCCGAAACTCTGGTCAGGGAGATCTCAGATCTCGAGGGGCGCATCGGTGAGCTGCGCCAGGCCTCGGGCATGCCCGCGGCCGACCTGCGCGCCACCCTGGACGCGGCGCTGGCGGAGCTCGAGCTGGCGGTGACGGCGCTGCGCACGCTGGGCGCCGACCAGGGCGGCGAGCAGGGCGGGTCGAACGCGGCCGAGAACGAGCGGCGGGTGCTGCGGACGGTCTTCCAGGACGCTCCCGTGCCGCTGTTCCTGCTCGACCGGAGCACCAGCGTGCGGCGGGCGAACCGGCAGGCGGCGGAGCTGCTGGGCACCTCGTCCGGGTACGTCTCCGGCAAGCAGTTCACGGCGTTCTGCGATCTGGCGACCCGCGCGGCGGTCCGCTCGCAGCTGGCCGCGGTGGTCCGGACGGGACGGCGGCGGCGGGTGCCGGTGCGGTTCCTCGGCCGGGAGCGTCCGGTGGACGCCGTCGTGACGCTGGCCCGGGTGTGGATCCGCGGGGAGCCGGACCCGATGGTGGTCGTCGCGGCGGGCGCCGCGCGCCCCCCGGCGGACGCGCCGGGCGCGGGCGGAGCGGCCCCGCAAACGAGCACGGGCGCCGCCGCGGAGGGACGCGGCGCTCCGGCTAAGCGGGACGGCGGGAAGCGGTCCGCCGCGCGCCGGGCCGACGCGGGCGAGCCGCGAGTGCCGGAGCCGGCGGCGCCGCCGCAGGCGCGGCCGCAGCCGCAGACCCACATCGACGACGAGGCCGTCGCGACGATCGTGCACCGGATGGACGTGCTGGCGACGGCGAGCGAGCTGCTGCTGGACGAGCCGGTCTTCAACGAGACGGTCGCGGTCCGGCGGTGCGCCCGGCTGCTGGCCGCCGAGCTGGCGGACTGGGCGTTCATCGATCTGACCGGCCCGAACGGCGGCGGCCCGGGGCCGGGCGGCGGCGTGCCCGGGGCCGCGCCCGTGCTGAGCCGCCAGGTCGTGATGGGGCCGGACGACGAGCGCTCCGTCGATGCGGCGCGGACGCTCCAGGAGCTGCACCCGGCGCCGGGAACGCTCCCGTACGACGTGTTCGCGACCCGGCAGAGCGCGCTGCGCCCGCACGTGGACGGTCTGGACGAGCTGGGCAAGGCCGCCGACGGCGTCCCGGTCTGCGCGAAGATCGGCGCGACGTCGCTGCTGAGCGTGCCGGTGGAGGACGGCGACCGGTGCCTCGGCGCGATCACGCTCGCCTCCAGCGGCGAGTACGGGCCGTTCGACCTGATGGACCTCGGGGTCGTGCAGCGGCTCGGTCGCTACCTGGCGCTGGTGATCCGGGCGGCGCGGCTGTACCGGCGCCGCGCCGAGGTCGCCGACTCGCTGCAGGCGAGCCTGCTGCCGCGGGCGCTGCCGGCGATCCCGGGCGCGACGGTCGCGGCGCGCTACCTGACGGCGACGCACGGCGCGGACGTCGGCGGCGACTTCTACGATGTGTTCCGGGTCGGGGACGGCTGGGGGCTGGTCCTCGGCGACGTGTGCGGCAAGGGCGAGGACGCGGCGGCCGTGACGGCGACGGCGCGGCACTGCATGCGGATCGGGGCGCGGTGGAAGTCGCGGCCGGGCGAGATCCTCGGCATCGCGAACGAGGCGCTGCTGGACGAGGACCGGTTCGTCACCGCGGTCATGGCGGGGCTGGAGATCGTCCCGGAGCGGGTGACGGTGTCGCTCGGCACCGCGGGCCATCCGCCGGCGATCGTGGTCCGCGCGGACGGGGTGATCAGGTCGGCGTCGCGGGGCGGGGTGCCGCTCGGCCTGTTCGAGGACTTCGAGGCCGGGGCCGACACCATCGACCTCGGGGTCGGCGACACGCTGATCCTGCACTCGGACGGGGTGCTGGAGGCGTGCGACCACGCGCGCGTGCAGTTCGGCCAGAATCGGCTGCTGGAGGTACTGGCGGGGCACGCGGGCGGCACCCCGGAGCAGATGCTCGGCGCGGTGGAGCAGGCGCTGCTGGATTTCTGCGACGGCGACCTGCGCGACGACGTGTCGATGGTGGCGCTGCGCGTGGACGCCCCGACGCTCGACTGAGCCCCGGGCCGCCGCGGCCGGAGGCCCCACAGTCCGACCGAATTGCGTAGATCCGGCCTTGATCGGCGTTCTGTCGGGTAAAGGGGTGCCATGAGCGTCGACCCCTCGTCCAAGCCGCGCAACGAGACCGAGCACGAGCGGCTCGACCGGCAGCTGATGGAGCTGCTCCAGGGCTTCCGGGTGGCCACCACGGGGGTGCAGGTGCTGTTCGCGTTCCTGCTGACCGTCCCGTTCTCCCGCCGCTGGAGCGAGGTGGACGAGGCCGGGAAGGCACTGTTCTACGTGGCGCTGTTCGGTGCGGCGCTCGCCTCGATCTGCTTCATCGCGCCGGTGTTCCAGCACCGGATCCTCTTCGAGCTCAACAAGAAGCCGCTGCTGATCCGGCGGGCGAACCGGTTCGGGATCCTCGGCGCGTTCGCGCTGGCGGTCTCGATCACCGCGTCCACCACGCTGATCGTGCAGACGCTCGCGGTGGACACGGCGGCGGTCGGCACGGCGCTGGCCGTCCTGGCGCTGTGCGGGTGGGCGTGGTTCGTCCAGCCGTACCTGACCCGGCTGTCGGCGGGCGGCCGCCCGGAGCGGGAGGAGGACTCCTGACCGCGCGGCGCCCGCCGATCCCGGCGGCTCGGCCCGAGATTCAGTACGCCTTGCCGAAGATGACGCGCTTGCCGTAGGCGGACGGCTGCCCGCACTTGACGCACACGCCGGACTCCTCCGGCGCCTCGGCCGGGATCACCCGCGGCGTCGCGGCGGTCTCGGCCTTGATCTCGTCCTCGCAGGCGGTGCTGCCGCAGTGGAACGCGCGCGCCCAGCCGGTCGCGACCTGCGCGGTGAACGCGTCCCAGCCGTCCACGTCGGCGGTGTGCTCCTCGCGGAACGCCTCGGCCCGGGCGAGCAGGAACGACTGGAACTCGGCGAGCATCGCGGGCAGCACCTCGGGCACCTTGTCCAGCGGGATCTGCTCCTTGCCCTGCCCCTCGGCGGTCGGCAGCCGCCGGACGACGGTCGCGACACCGCCCTCGATGTCGCGCTTGCCGAGCTCGATGCGGATCGGGACGCCGCGCATCTCCCACTCGTTGAACTTGAACCCGGGCGACAGCTGCGGCCGGTTGTCGTCGACGTGCACGCGGATGCCCATCGACCTGATCGCGGCGCCGAGCCGGCGGGCCTCCGCAGCGGCCTGCTCGCCCTGCTCCTTGCGCCCGATCGGGACGATCACGACCTGGTAGGGAGCGAGGCGCGGCGGCAGCACGAGGCCCTTGTCGTCCCCGTGCGTCATGATCATGCCGCCGATCATCCGGGTGCTCATGCCCCAGGACGTCGTGTGCGCCAGGGTCAGCTTGCCCGCCTCGTCCTGGTACTGGATCTCGAACGCCTTGGCGAAGTTCGTGCCGAGGTAGTGCGACGTGCCGGCCTGCAGGGCGCGGCCGTCGCGCATCATGCCCTCGATCGTGTAGGTGCGGACAGCGCCGGCGAACCGCTCGCCGGGCGTCTTCTCCCCCGCGACCACCGGGATCGCCGCGAGCTCGCGCGCGACGGCGGCGTAGGTGTCCAGCGCCCACATCGTCTCGCGCATCGCGTCGCCCTCGTCGCTGTGCGCGGTGTGGCCCTCCTGCCAGAGGAACTCGGTGGTGCGCAGGAACATCCGCGGCCGCATCTCCCAGCGGACCACGTTCGCCCACTGGTTCAGCAGTAGCGGCAGGTCGCGGTGCGAGTCGATCCACTTGGCCATGTACTCGCCGATGACGGTCTCGGAGGTCGGCCGCATGACCAGCGGCTCCTCCAGGTCCTTGCCGCCGGCGTGCGTCACGACCGCGAGCTCCGGGGAGAAGCCCTCGACGTGCTCGGCCTCGCGCTTGAAGTAGGACTCCGGGATCAGCATCGGGAAGCACGCGTTGTCGTGCCCCGCGTCCTTGATGCGCCGGTCCAGGTCCGCCTGGAGCAGCTCCCACACCCGGTAACCGTACGGGCGGATGACCATCGTGCCGCGAACCGGACCGCGGTCGACGAGCTGGGCCTGCACGACCAGCTCGTTGTACCAGGCGGAGAAATCCTCGCTCTGCGGCGTCACACCTTCTCGACTCACGGCAACCAGGGTACTGACCGGCGGCCCCGGCCCAGGACTTTTATCCGGAGGTCCGCCCCGGACGGCCGCCCCGGGCCGGGGCGCTCCGCTAGCCTCGCGGGATGCGCTGGTCCCAGATGTTCGCGCCGACGCTCCGCGACGACCCCGCCGAGGCGGACGCGCCGTCCCACCGGCTGCTGCTGCGCGCGGGCTACGTGCGGCAGCTGACGGCCGGCCACTACAGCCTGCTGCCGCTCGCCGTCCGCGTTCGCGCGAGGATCATCGAGATCGTGCGGCAGGAGATGGACGCGATCGGCGCGCAGGAGATGCTGCTGCCCGCGCTGCACCCGGCGGAGCCGTGGCGGCGGTCGGGCCGGTGGGAGCTGATGGGGCAGGAGATGTTCCGCCTCCAGGACCGGCGCGGCGCCGACCATGCGCTCGGCATGACCCACGAGGAGATCTTCGCGACGGTCGCGCGCGAGTTGAACTCCTACAAGCAGCTGCCGCAGCAGTGGTACCAGTTCCAGACGAAGTTCCGGGACGAGCCGCGCCCCAAGGGCGGCCTCATGCGGACGCGCGAGTTCACCATGAAGGACGCCTACAGCTTCGACATCGACCGCGCCGGGCTGGACGCCTCGTTCGAGGCCTACCACGGCGCGTACACGCGGATCTTCGCGCGGCTGGACCTTCCCGCGCTGCCGTGCGAGGCGTCCAGCGGGACGATGGGCGGCGCGGGCTCCACCGAGTTCATGTGCCCCGCCGACGTCGGCGAGGACCTGGTCGTCCACTCCCCGGCCTGCGGGTACGCGGCGAACATCGAGCGCGCCACCTCCGCGCTGCCGGAGGCGGCCGACGGCCCCGGGCTGCCCGCACCCGAACGCTTCGACACGCCCGGCGTCCGCACGATCGACGACCTGAAGGCGTACGACGCGCCTGGTGACCGGCAGATCAAGACGCTCGTCTACCTCCTGGACGGCACGCTCACGTTGGTCCTGCTGCGCGGCGACCACGCGCTCAACGAGCAGAAGCTCGTGGACGCGACCGGCGCCGCCGGGATCCGCGCCGCCGAGCCCGCCGAGATCCAGCGGGCGCTCGGCGCGCTGCCGGGCAGCCTCGGCGCGGTGGGCGTCGCGCTCCCGGTGATCGCGGACGAGGCGCTGCGCGGCCGGCGCGACATGTTCACCGGAGCGAACATCGACGACATGCACCTGCGCGGCGTCGACGTCGCCCGCGACATCACCGTCGGGACCTGGGCGGACCTGCGCGAGGTGACCGCCGGCGAGCCCTGCCCGCGCTGCGGGGAGCCGCTGGAGATCGTCCGGGCGATCGAGATCGGGCACATCTTCAAGCTCGGCGACCGGTACGCCCGCGCGCTCGGCGCCGAGGTCCTCGACACCGGCGGCAGGCGGGTGCCGATCGTGATGGGCAGCTACGGCATCGGCATCGAGCGGGCCATGGCCGCGATCGTGGAGACCCACCACGACGAGCGCGGGATCGTGTGGCCGGTCGCGGTGGCGCCGTTCCAGGTCGCCGTCGTGATCGCGCAGTCCGACGACGCGGACGTGGCGGCGGCGGCCGAGGGGATCTACACCGCCCTGCGGGACGCGGGCGTCGACGTCGTGATCGACGACCGCGCCGAGCGGGCGGGCGTGAAGTTCCGCGACGTGGAGCTGACCGGCATCCCGTACCGGATCACGGTGGGCCGCCGCGGCCTCGCCGAGGGGACGGCGGAGGTGACCGTCCGCGCCACCGGCGACACCGAGAAGGTCCCCCTGGACGGGGCCGCCGCCCACGTCCGGACGCTCCTGGCATCCGCCTGACTCCGCCGTCCTCCGGCGCGGCCGGGTGCGCGGTCCCTATGCTCGGCGAATGACGATCAAGCGGATGGACCATGTCAGCATCGTGGTCGGCGACCTCGATGCCGCGAAGGCGTTCTTCGCCGAGCTGGGCATGGAACTGGAGGGCGAGACGCCGGTCGAGGGCCCCTGGGCCGACCAGGTCAACGGGATCGAGGGCGTCCGCGTCGACATCGCCATGATGCGGACCCCGGACGGGCACGGCAAGATCGAGCTGACGAAGTTCCACGCTCCGGCCGCGTTCAGCGCCGAGCCGGCCGTCGCGCCGCCGAACACGCTGGGCCTCCGCAGCGTCATGTTCGCCGTCGACGACATCGACGGCGTCATCGCGCGGCTGCGCCGCCACGGCGCCGAGTTGGTGCACGAGGTGGCGCAGTACGAGGACGTCTACCGGCTCTGCTACGTCCGCGGGCCCGAAGGCGTGATCGTCGCGCTGGCCGAAGAGCTCCGCTGAGGCCGCCGCCGGAAAACGGTTTGACGGGGTCGCGGCGCCTTCCGGAGACTCGGCGGCGGGTTCTCAAGGGCGAGGGGTCACCGTGGGTCACGTGGAGGTCGGGCATGTCAGTCATGCGCTGCCCGACGGGCGGGTGCTGCTGGACGACGTGTCGTTCCGGGTCGGCGACGGGGTGACGGCGGCGCTCGTCGGGCCGAACGGGGCGGGGAAGTCGCACTTCCTGCGGCTGCTCGCCGCGGTGGCGGAGGTGCTGCCGCGCGGCGCGGCTCCGGTGCGTCCGGTCGCGCACACGGGGGTCGGTGTCGCTCGGAGATGTCCGGCAGGGCCGTTCCGCCTACCCCCTGTTCGATCTTCGCTGGTCAGTGGACTCCTGTGGATCTGCCCAAGAACGCGGGGAGATGGATAGGGTGCCCGCGTGCGGGTGGTGGTGACGGGTGCGGCGGGATTCATCGGGAGCCATGTGACCGACGCCCTGTCGGGCGCCGGGCACGAGGTGCTCGCCGTCGACGCGCCCGGCCGGTCGCCCACGCCGGACCTGGCGCGGCGCACCTGGGGCGAGGTGGCGGCGCGGCCCGGCGTCACGGCGCTGGAACGGGACCTCGCGGTGGACGATCTCGACGCGGTCGCCGCCGCCGACGTCGTCGTCCATCTCGCGGGGCGGCCGGGCGTGCGCAGCTCGTGGGGCGGCGGGCGCGCGGCGGCGGAGCGCGACAACGTGCTGGCGACGGCGCGGCTGCTGGAGGCGTGCGCGCGGCGTCCGGCGCGGCTGCGCCCGCGGGTGGTGGTCGCGTCGAGCTCGTCGGTGTACGGGTCGGCGGGCCGTCGGCCGAACCGGGAGGACGACCCGCTCGCCCCGGCGAGCCCCTACGCGGCCAGCAAGGCGGAGGTCGAGCGGCTCGCGGGGCTCGCCGCGCGGAACGGCCTCCGCACCGTGGTGCTCAGATACTTCTCTGTCTACGGGCCCCGGCAGCGGCCCGACATGGCGTTCCACCGGTTCGCGGAGGCGGCGCTGGACGGGCGCCCGCTGCCGGTCTTCGGCGACGGGCGGACGTCGCGGTCGTTCACGCACGTGCGGGACGTGGTGGCGGCGACGCTGGCGGCGGCCGTCGAGGACCTGCCGCCGGGCGTCGCCGTCAACGTCGGCCATCCCGAGCCGGTGGCGGTGCGGGCGGCGATCGGGCTGCTGACCGGGGTGCTCGGCGTGCGGGCGGAGATCCGGCGGGAGGCGCCGGTGGCCGGTGACGCGGCGCTGACCTGGGCGGACGGCGGGCGCGCCGCGCGGCTGCTCGGCTGGTCGGCCACGACGTCCCTGGCGGACGGCCTGGCGGACCAGATCGCGTGGCACCGGTCGCTGCGCGCGCAGGAGGTGGCCGTCGGATGAGGCACAGGGCGGCTTATTTCGCGTTCGACCGGTTCCCGTCGGGCAAGGGCTCGGCGGTGCACATCGCGCAGATGGCCGACGAGCTGTTCGAGCGGTCCGGCGGCGGGCTGCTGGGCGTGCTCGGCGGCGGCGGGCTGCCGGGCTACCAGCGGGAGGGCGCGCGGGAGATCGTCAGGTTCGGGGAGCAGATCCCGAACCTCATCGACCGCGCGGAGGCGTATTCGGCGTGGGTGGCGGCCCTGCTGCGCGAGCACGCGGAGTCGCTGGAGATCGTGCACGTCCGGGACCCGTGGAGCGCGCTGCCCGCGCTCACCGCCGGCGGCCGGCGGTACCGGGTCGTCTTCGAGGTCAACGGGCTGCCGTCCATCGAGATGGGCCACACCTGGCCATGGGCCTCGCCCGCGGCGCTCGGCAAGATCCGCGAGCTGGAGCGGTTCTGCCTGGACCGCTGCGACGCGGCCGTGGTGCCGTCGCGGGTGATCGGCGCGGCCGTCCGGGGGCTCGGGGCGGCGGAGGAGAAGGTCCACCTCGTCCCGAACGGCGCCGACCTGCCCGGCGAGACGGCGCGTCCCGCCGGCGCGCCCGCCCGGTACATCGTCTACGTCGGGGCGCTCCAGCCGTGGCAGGGCATCGACGTGCTGCTCCGCGCGTTCGCGCGGCTCGGCGACCTCGCCGGCCTGCGGCTGGTGATCTGCTCGTCCGTCCCGGAGCGGCGCGCGAAGCCGGTGCGGCGGCTGGCGGAGCGGCTCGGCGTCGCCGACCGGCTGGACTGGCGGTTCGCGCTGCCGCACCCGGAGGTCGCGGCGTGGCTGGCGCACGCCGAGGTGTCGGTGGCGCCGCTCACCGGCTGCGCCCGCAACCTCGACCAGGGCTGCGCGCCGCTGAAGGTGATCGAGTCGATGGCGGCGGGCGTCCCGGTCGTCGCCTCGGACCTGCCGGCGGTCCGCGAGCTGATGGCGGACGGGGAGCACGGGCGGCTCGTCCCGGCGGACCGTCCGGCGGAGCTGGCGCGGGCCGTCCGGATCCTGCTGGAGTACCCCGGCGAGGCCGCCGCGATGGGCGCACGCGCCCGCGAGCGCGTCGCCGGCGGCCTGACCTGGACGCGGTCACGCGCCCGGCTGGCCGAGGTCTACCGTACGATCGCGCCGTCAGACCGATAGGTGGGGTGTCGTCATGTTCTGGCGCAGGCAACGCGCGGCCATCGAGGAGTTCCACCCGCTGCACCGGGCGCTGGTCCTGGAGAAGTGGTTCTCGGTGTCGCTGCCGCGCGACCAGTGGGAGCCGGTGATCCGGAGCCTCGCCGGCCACGAGGCGGCGGTGAGGCGGCGCAAGTGGCGGGTCACCCCGCGCACGTCCCGGGTGCTGGTGCCGATGCTGCGCGTCCTCGCGGCCGACATGCCGCCCGAGGGCCTGCTGTCGGTCGCGCTGGACCTGCGGGGCGACAACGTTCCGCAGAAGCTCACCCCCGCGCGGGACGTGCAGGTGTCGCGGCCGATCCTGTCGATGAAGGAGTGGTTCGTCTTCGACCCGTGGCTGCGGATGCGCGCCGAGCTGCGGGACGGCAGCGTCGTGGAGCTGGCGGTCACCGACCGGATCCGGCACCGCAAGTACAAGAAGCGGAACCCGCGCGGCAAGGTCAAGTACAAGCACAAGACGAAGACGGTGCAGATGATCAGCGTGGCGCGCCGGCTCGGCAAGGGCGCGTCCCCGCGCACGCCCGGCACGCCGCCGCCGCGGTGGATCCGCGCGCGGGTGAAGCCCGGCAGCCGGCTCACGATCCGCGCGGACGCCAAGCTGCTCGGGCCGCTGCCGGACGACGAGCTGCGCGAGCGGATCCTGCAGGTGTCGACCGAGCCGTTCCGCTGGACGCCGCCCGCCGCATCTGTGAGGAGGGCGCAGTGACGCGCTGCACCGTGACCACCGGGTTCTTCCTGCTCGGACGCTGCGGGCAGCCCGCCGTCGCGGCGTGCCCGGGATGCGGGCGCCCCGTCTGCGCCGAGCACGCCGTGCAGGGCGGGTACTGCCCGTCCTGCGCCGCGCGGGCGGGCGGCGAGCCGGACCCGTACGACCCGTCCTATGCGAGCGGCTACCGGCGCAGGTACTACGAGAGCAGCTCGCAGACGTATTACGACAACCAGTGGTACTCGTCGTTCGACTCCTACGACCGGGGCGCCTTCAATCCCGGCGACGACTACTCGTACGGAGAGGGCGACTTCGGTCCGGACGACGGCACCGGATTCGTGGACAGCTGAGGGGACGACCGATGACGCGTGTCCTCTGGGTGACAGAGCACTATCCGCCGAGCCAGGGCGGGATGGCCAACTCGTGCGACCGGATCGTCCGGGGGCTGCGCGGCGCCGGTGTCGAGGTCGACGTCGCGCACCTGACGCGGCGCGAGCGGCCCTGGGCCGTCGCGCGCGAGCACGGCGGCAGGCTGCTGACCGCCCCGCTCGGCGACGACCCCGAGCACGCGCTTCGCCGGCTGTGGACGACGCTGACGGCCGAGCGCCTCACCGGCGCGTACACGCACGTCGTCGCGTTCGGCGGCACGTACTCGATGCTCGCCGCGCCCGTCCTCGCCCGGCTGGTGGACGCGCCGCTGATCACGCTGCTGCGCGGCAACGACATCGACGTCGGCGTGTTCTCCATGCGGCGGCGCGGCGTCCTGGCGGACGCGCTGCGCGCGTCGGCGCGGGTCTGCGTGGTGGCGCGCAACCACACGCCGCTGGTGAAGGCGCTGGTCCCGGACGCGGCCGTGACGTTCGTGGCGAACAGCGTCGACACCGCGCAGTGGCGGATCCTGCCGTCGGAACGCGAGCGCGGGCGCGCCTGGCGGGCCGAGAACGTCGAGCCGGGACGCCGGACGATCGGGATCATCGGCCAGCTGAAGAACAAGAAGGGCGTCGGGTTCTTCCTGGACGCCCTCGTCGCCTCCGGCCGCACCGACCGGTTCCACCTGGTGCTCGTCGGCGAGGTCGAGGAGACCGTGACGGCGTGGCTCGCCGAGCGCAAGGACTCCGTTCCGCACTCGTTCCTGCCGTTCCTCGAACGCTACGACCTGCCCGCCGTGTACGCGAGCTGCGACCTCGCCGCGCTGCCGTCGTTCTACGACGGGATGCCGAACGTCGCGCTGGAGGCGGCGGCGCTCGGCGTGCCGCTGATCTGCTCGGACGCGGGCGGCCTCGCGGACGTCGCCGACGGCGCGATCGGCTTCGCGTTCCCGGCCGGCGACCCGCACGCCTGCCGCGCCGCGATCGACCGGGCGGCCCGCGCGAGCGAGGACGAGCTGGCGGCGCTCGGCGCGGCGGGCGCCGAGCGGATCGCCCGCGACTTCACCCCGGCCGCCGAGACCGCCGGGTACCTCGCGGTCCTCGGCGAGGTGCGTTGATCGCCTGCTACGCGGCCGGCGGCGGGCTCGGGCACCTCACCCGGCTCCGCGCGTACCTGCACACCTTCGCCGTGGACGACGAGGTCGTCGTCCTGTCGGACTCGCCGTTCGCCGCCGACCCGCGCGTGTCGTCCGGCTGGACGGTGCGTCCCGCGTCCACCGACCTGGCCGCGCTCGCACCGGACGAGCTGGTCGTGGACGCCTTCCCGGCCGGCCTGAAGGGCGAGCTCACCCGGATACCGCCCAGAATCCGCGTCACCCACCTCGCGCGGCTGCTGCGCTGGGACGCCTACCGGCCGCTTCTGCCCGGCGACCCGCCGCGCTTCGACCGGACGTTCGTCCTCGAACCCCTCGACCCCATCCACGAGGCCCACCTGCGCGCGGTGTCCGGCGAGGTCGCGCCGCTGGCGCTGGACGACCCGCCGTCCGAGCCGCTCGACGTCCGCGGCTGGGTGATCGTCCACAGCGGCCCGGACGCCGAGACGCGCGAACTCGTCGGCTACGCGCGGGACATGGCGGCCATGGAGAGCGCGGCCCCTCCGTTGACGCTCGTCTCGCCGCACCGCCCGGACGGCCTGCCCGCCGGAGTCGCCCACTTGGACGTCTACCCCGCGGGCCCGCCCGGGCCGGGCGTCGAGCGGATCGTCACCGCCGCCGGGTTCAACGCCGTCCGGCAGTTCGCGCCCTGGCGGGACCGGCACCGCATGCTGCCGTTCCCGCGCAGCCTCGACGACCAGTTCGCCCGCGCCGCCCGCGCCCGGGCCCGCGCCCGCACGCGGCCCTAGATCATCCGGCGTCGGAGAGCCGCAGGTCGAACTCCACCTCGACCTCGTCGGCGAGCCGGAGCGCGCCGAAGAACGCCGAGTACGGCTTGATCCCCCACCGGGTCTGCTGGACGGTCAGCCCGCCGCGCAGCCGGTCCCCGTCGATCTCCGCCCGGACCCGCACCGGCTTCGTCCGGCCCATGATGGTCAGGTCGCCCTCGATCTCGCCCGCCCCGGCGTCGATCGCCGTCGCGGTGAAGGTGATCTCCGGATGGCGCCGGGCCTCCAGCACCTTGCGGAGGTTGTCGGCGATGTCCAGGCGGTCCTTGTCCGACAGCGGCTTCACCCCGCCGGTGCCCTCCCGCACCTCCAGGCCGTCCACCACGACGACCACCGTGCCGGACGACTCCTCCAGCGGCTCGCGGACCGCCGCCTGCGCCGTCCAGCGGGTCGCCTCGATGGTCAGGTCGTGCCCGGCGCGGCGGCCGAGGCCGCTGCGGCTCGTCCGGAGCAGCAGCCGCCCGTCACCGGGTCCCAGCTCGTACGTTCCCTCTCGAACGGTCATGCCCTCACACTGCCACGCGCGCCCGCGCGCCCCCGGTTGCGGGTCTACACGCAGGTCACTTCGGGCTGCGGGCGGTACTCGGTATGGAACTTCTCCCGGCGGACCTCGCGGCCCGCGGCGAACAGCGTCCGCCACACGTCGATCTTGAAGCCCATGCGGCCGGCCATCGGGACGCACCGGCGCCCGGACCCCGACCCCTTCCCGTACGGCGAGAACCCGTACCGCTTCGACGTCCGCGACCGGACCTCGTACCGGCGCCGCCCCCACAGACTCACGGTCAGCGAGTCACCCGTGTAGCCGACCTGGATGCGCACCGGCGCGCGCGTGTCGTTCTTCCACGTGAAGTCGAGGTCCGGATAGGCCACCGCCGCCTCGCGCCCCTCCGGGTACTCCGGCATCCACATGGTGTGCGCGCGCGCCTTCCGGATATCCAGGCCGGCGCGGAACACCGCGTTGAACAGCGTCGTGGACACCTGGCAGATGCCGCCGCCCACGTCCTTCACCAGCCGCGACCCCATGATCGCGGGCGCGGGGACGTAGCCGAGCCGCCGCGTCCGCGGCCCCACCGCCTCGTTGAACGAGAACGTCTCCCCCGGCCGGACGACCCGCCCGTCCAGGGCCCGCGCGGCCAGCTCGATGTTGCGGACGCGCGGCTGCCCCGGCTGGAACCGCGTCGTGTAGGACGCCATCGGCCGTGCGGACGCGGCACCGGCGTCCCGCCGCGCGGAGTCGCGGGGCGCCGCGCCGGCGGCCACCGACGCGCCCGACTTGCGCGGAGCCCACAGGTACGCGCCGAGCAGCAGCCCCGTGGCGGCCAGCGCGCCGACCGCGAACGGCCACCAGCGCCGCACGCACTCCCCGAGGCCCGGCTCGTCCGCCCACACCCGCCCGTACCGCCGCAGCCGGGTCCGTCCCACCGATCACACCCCCCGAGGATCCCGGGCGCTCTCGCCCGTCAGGATCCTGGCACCGCACCCTCCTCCCCGGCTCGGCCCGACACCCCTGGCTTTGCCGGAACAACACGAACACGAGCCTTGCGGGCGAAGCTATGCGGCCGGACGGCCGGCGCGGGCGCGTCCGGGCATGCCGACCGCCCGGCCGGTGGCGCGGAAGCGGCCGGGCGGGCGGCGTTCGATGCGCGGCTCCCCGCCGGCGAGCACCGGGCGGGGGCGCGGGGTCAGCGGGCGCGGGCGCCCTCGCGCAGCCGCTGCGGGTCGATCTCGCGGGCCGGGCGCCTGCGCAGGTACTCGGCCTCCAGCTGCGCCATCCGCTGGGTGTGCTCGCCGTAGGCCTGGTCGGCGGCGTGCCGGAGCGCGTCCATCCGGGTCTCGTACAGATGCCCCAGCTCACGGAGCAGGTCGTCGTCGGTGAGCTCGGCGGGGCTGACTCCCATCGCCATGTGCGTGCCTCCTCCAGCGGTTCGCGGGCGACGGTCTCCTACCCGGTCGGACGGCGGTAAACGCGGGCCCTGAGCGCCGGTCACGACCCGGCTCGGCCGGGCTCCGGGCGGAGTTACGGCCCGCTGAATCTTCGCCGAACTCGCGGCGCCCGTCAGCTTTCCGGGCGGAAGACCGCGAGGGCCTTGGAGTGCTTGCCGAACCGGATCGCCGGGGGCATGGACGACACTTCGCCGTCCCGTGCTAGCCGGAGCTCGTCACACTCCGTGAGCACCTCCAGGCCGCCGGCGCGCCACGCCCGGAAGCCGGGGACGACGTGCAGATGCCCGGCGAGGACCGCCGCGACCGCGCGGACGCGCGGCATCCGGCGCCCGGCGGAGACCATGCGGACGTCGAGGCGCCCGTCGTCGAGGCGTTTGCGCCAGGTGGGCGCGGCGCCGTGCGAGCCGAACACGCCGTTGCCGACGAACGCCAGCCACACGTGCCGCCGGTGCCCGTCCACGACGGCCTCGACGGGCTCGGCGTGCCGCAGCGTCCGGACGGCGGCGACCGCCAGCGCGGGCCACTTGCCGAGCCGCTTCTCCAGCCGCTCGCGCCGGTCGACCAGCTCGGTGTAGGCGCCGAAGCTCGCCGTGTTCAAGAACAGCCGCTCGCTTCCCTCATCTGCACCGGCCGTGGCGGGCGCGGCGTAGGCGACGTCCACACGGCCGAGCCGCCCGGCCCGGTACGCGGCGATCGCCTGCGCGGGCGACTCCATGCCGAGCGCCCGCGCGAAGTGGTCGAACGTCCCGCCGGGCACGACCAGCAGCGGGACGTCGTGGTCGAGGGCCGCGCGCGCCGCCGCGTTGACGGTGCCGTCGCCGCCGACGACCGCGAGCACGTCCGCTCGCGCGGCGGCCTCCGCGAGCGCCTTCTCCAGGTCCTGGCCGGGCTCCAGCACGACGATCTCCGCCGCCGGGAGCTCGCGCTCCAGCAGGCCGGCCGCCATCTCGGCGCCGCCCGGCAGGATGCCGCGGGTCGCCTCGCCCCCGCCGCCCGAGCCGGGGTTGACGACCGCGACGACGCCGCGCCCGTCAGCGGTGACCTGGACGTCCTCGCCCTCGGCCCGGGTCACGCGGGCCACCGGAGGGCGCGCCGGCCACACCAGCCGCGTGCCGAGCCCGGCCAGCGCGCCGATGCCGAGGCCGGCGAGCACGTCGCCCGGGTAGTGGGCGCCGGTGTAGACGCGGGCGAACGCGACGGCGGCGGCGGTCGCCGCGACCGGCGCCGCGACCGCGGCGGGCGCCTCCAGCGCCACCCCGGCCGCGAACGCCGCCGCGGACGCCGAATGCCCCGATGGGAAGGCGTGCGAGGTCGGCAGCTTCCAGCGGATCCGGATCGGCGGCACCAGGTCCACGACCGGGCGCGCCCGGCGGAACGCGTGCTTGCCCAGGATGTTGACCATGGGGCTCGCGACCGCGATCGCGATCGCCCCGCGCAGGGCGCCGCGCCGCAGCCGGGGCCGCCGGGTGAGGCCGAGCGCCGCCGCCGTGGTGAACCAGAGCACGCCGTGGTCGGCGGACCTCGACAGCCGGGGCAGGACGTACTCCAGGCCGGGCAGCCGGGCCCCGGCGACCCGGTCGAACGCCCACCGGTCGGCGCGCCCGAGGCGGCTCAGCACCGTCCGGTGGGGGCCGCGCGGCCGGGCGCGGGAGGCGGTGCGGCTGGTCGGCGGGGGCCAGGGTGCGCGGAGCACGGGGAGTGACCGAGAATGGTTGGACGGCATGCCCTGGGTATCCCCAGGAGCGACGACAAGATTCCGTAATGATCTCAGTTCGGGGGTCACATGCGGGTGAACGTCACTGACACATCATCGACTGCAATAGGCTTCCCGGCATGAGTCACCCGCAACGGCTCGGTTCACCGGGTGGCGAGTCGGTCGGCACGATCGCGGAGTCTCCTCACGTGCATGAGACGCTGGCCGCCTACGCCGCACGGTACGGATTGAGGCAGAGCGCGGCGCGCCCCCCGCTGCGCAAGTACATCCAGAGTGTGTGGGCCAGGCGCAACTTCATCTGGGCGTTCGCCTCGGCCAAGAACATCTCGATGTACACCGACTCGCGACTGGGTCAGGTCTGGCAGCTGCTGACCCCGATCCTGAACGTCTCGGTCTACTACCTGATCTTCGGCGTCCTCCTCAACACCAAGCGCGGCGTACCGGACTTCATTCCCTTCCTTGTGACGGGCGTGTTCATGTTCGGGTTTACACAGCGCTCGATCACGTCGGGATCCAAGTCCGTCGGCGACAACCTGTCGCTGATCAGGGCCCTGCACTTCCCGCGCGCGACGCTGCCGCTGGCCATCGCGACGGTGGAGCTCCAGCAGCTGCTGCTGTCGCTGATCGTGCTGCTCGGCATCGTGTTCGCGTTCGGCGAGCCGATCAGCGTCCAGATGGTGATGTTCGTCCCGGTGCTGGTGCTGCAGCTGCTGTTCAACGTCGGGATCAGCATGGTGATGGCCCGGCTCGGCGCGTTCAACCGGGACATCAGCCAGCTGCTGCCGTTCATCATGCGGACCTGGCTCTACCTGTCCGGCGTGATCTTCAGCCTGCCGGACCTGCTGACCCGCAGCCACGCGCTCAAGACCCATCCGTGGATCGGCGAGGTCCTCAAGGCCAACCCCGCCTACGTGTACGTGGAGCTGAGCCGGCACCAGCTGCTCGGCGAGTACCGGCACTTCGTCCACACCAAGCTGAGCGAGTCCACCGGCCAGCTGTGGCTCTACGCGGGCATCTGGTCGGCCGTCGCGATCATCGGCGGGTTCCTGTTCTTCTTCAGTGCCGAGGAGCGTTACGGCCGTGGCTGACACCAAGGTGCGCGGCGGGACGGCCATCGACGTCGACCCCGCGCGGGAGCCGATCGTCGTCGTCGACGACCTGCACATCATCTACCGCGTGTACGGCGCGGGCGGGAAGGGCAACGCCGCCAGCGCGTTCTCCCGGGTGCTGCGCCGCAAGAACCGTCCTTCGATGAAGGAGGTCCACGCGATCAAGGGGCTGTCGTTCGTCGCGTACCGCGGCGAGGCGGTCGGGATCATCGGGACCAACGGCTCGGGCAAGTCGACGCTGCTGAAGGCGATCGCGGGGCTGCTGCCGCCGCACAGCGGCGCGGTGTACACCGACGGGCAGCCGTCCCTGCTCGGCGTGAACGCGGCGCTGATGAAGGACCTGACCGGCGAGCGCAACATCGTGCTCGGCTGCCTGGCGATGGGCATGACCCCCACGGAGACGAAGGCCCAGTACCAGAAGATCGTCGACTTCGCGGGGCTCAAGGAGGGGTTCATCCAGTACCCGATGCGGACGTACTCGTCCGGCATGGGGGCCAGGCTCCGGTTCGCGATCGCCGCGGCGAAGACCCACGACGTGCTGCTGATCGACGAGGCGCTCGCCACCGGCGACGCCAAGTTCAAGCGCAAGAGCAAGAAGCGGATCGAGGAGCTGCGCAAGGAGGCCGGCGCGGTCTTCCTCGTCGCGCACCAGCTGGACACGGTCAAGGAGATGTGCGACCGGGTCATCTGGATCGACGAGGGCCGGATGCGGATGGACGGCGCCCCGGAAGAGGTCATCGCGGCCTACACCGAGGCCGCCGGGAAGTGATCCACGTCACCGCGGATGCCACCGCGGCCCGCGCGACGTGATCCACTCCTGATAGAGATGGAGCGACAACCGATCCCCTGACGAGGAGGTCGCCATGGCCGGCCGGCCACCGCTTCCCCACGAGCACCTTCCCGAGGTCCCGTCCTTCACCGTGACCAGCGACGACGTCACCGAGGGCGAGGTGTTCGGCAAGAAGCACGTGTACAACGACTGGGGCTTCGACGGCCCCAACCTGTCCCCGCACCTGCGCTGGTCCGGGTTCCCGGCGGAGACCAAGAGCTTCGCCGTGACCTGCTTCGACCCCGACGCCCCGACCGGCAGCGGGTTCTGGCACTGGACGCTGTTCGACATCCCGGCGGACGTCACCGAGCTGCCCACCGGCGCCGGGACCGCGGACACCAAGATCGGGATCCACGCGCGCAACGACTTCGGCAAGAAGGAGTTCGGCGGCGCGGCGCCGCCGCCCGGCGCCCCGCACCGGTACGTGTTCACGGTGCACGCGCTGGACGTGGAGTCGCTCGGGATCGACTCCGACGTCTCCCCGGCCGTGGCGGGCTTCAACATCACCGCGCACACCATCGCGCGGGCGACGATCATTCCCGAGTTCGGCGTCTGACGTCCTGTCGAGGCCGTCCCGGTCGCCGGGGCGGCCTCACGCGGCGCCGGCCAGCGCGTCGCCGACGGCCGTCCGGCGGTACAGCACGGAGCGGCCGCCGCGCTCGCGGGTGACGAGGCCGGACGCGCGGAGCACCGCGAGGTGGTCGCCGACGGTCGGGACGAACATCAGCCCGGCGCCGCCAGCCGGTGGTCGCCGCCGCCGGGGATGTCGATCTCGATCGCGCCGCCGCGCCACCGGACCTGCCGGGACAGCCCGTCAAGGGCCTCCGCCCAGCCGTAGGCGGCGAGCCGTCCGGCGCGGTGCACGATGTCCTGTTCGAGGATCGAGCGCAGCACCGGCCAGTCGGGCTCGACGAGCGCGTCCAGGCGGCCTCCAGCGCGTCGGTGAGGCGCCGCACGGCGTCGGGGGCGTGCAGGACGGCCCGGACGTCGTCCTCGGGCGCGGGGAGGCCGTCCATCGCCCTGTGCGGCGCCGCCGCGATGCTCGCCGCGCTGGCTCTCGCCCGCCACCTGCGTCCCGCCTGAGCAGGCGCTCAGGCGGGACGCGGGTGCCGCTCAGCGGTGTCCGGTCACTTCTCCCAGGGGAACCGGTCGGCGAACGCGGGCTTGAGGTCGTCCAGCCAGGCCGCGTCGGGGTCGTACCGCGCGAAGAACGGCCTGCCGACCAGGTCCGCGTCGCGGCACTGGATGAAGTGCAGGGCGAACACCTTCTCGCCCATCAGGTCGACGACGCCGTCCACGCACACCTTGCCGGGGGTGGCGGACATGGACGGGCCCCGGACGGTCCGGGAGAGCCCGGAGACGTTCTTGTAGGCATCCCGGAAGACCTCGTAGGCGCGGGCGAGCGGGACGGCGAAGTAGTCCTGCGGCCCGGTGTCGCGCTCGATGAACATGTAGTACGGGATCAGGCCCATCCGGGTCTGCGCCCGCCACATGGTCTCCCAGGTCGCGGCGTCGTCGTTGATCGTCCGGATGAGGGGAGCCTGGGTGCGGATCACGGCGCCGGTGTCGCGGATGCGGCGGCAGGCCTCGGCGACCATGAGCGGCTCGAGCTCGCGCGGGTGCGAGAAGTGCGCCATGAAGGCGAGGTTCTTGCCGGCCTCGACGACCTGCTCGAACAGCCGGAGCATGGCGTCGGCGTCGGGGTCGGTGACGAACTTCTGCGGCCAGTACGCCAGCGACTTGGTACCGATCCGGATCGCCTCCAGCTGCTCCAGCTCGAGCAGCGGCTCGAGGTAGCGGCGCAGCACCGGCTCGCCCATGATCATCGCGTCGCCGCCGGTGAACAGGACGTTGGTCACCTCGGGGTGCGCGAGCAGGTAGTCGCGCAGCGCGGTGGGCTCGTCGCCCGCCATCTTCAGGTCGGCCTCGCCGACGAACTGGGCCCAGCGGAAGCAGTAGGTGCAGTACGCGTGGCAGGTCTGCCCCTGCTTGGGGAAGTACAGGACCGTCTCGCCGTACTTGTGCTGCATCCCGGGGATCTTGCCGTCCCCGAAGCTCGGGACGTTGAGCTCGAGCTGGCCGGCGGGGTGCGGGTTCAGCCTCATCCGCACGGCGTGCGCGGCGGCCTCGATCTCGGCCTTGGGGGCCTCGCGGCGCAGCAGGTCGGACAGCTGCGCGACGTCCTCGGCGGGGAGCATGTCCTCCTGCGGGAACACCAGCCGGTAGATCGGGTCGTCCGGCGCGGCCGACCAGTCGATGAGCTCCTCAATGACGTAGGCGTTGGTCCGGAAGGGCAGGACCGTCGCGACCGCCCGGGTCGCGAGCCGCTGCTCGGGCGACAGACCGGCGCGAGCGGTGAGCTCGTCCAGGTGCTTCGCCGTGAAGGCGCGGAACTTGCGACCGGTGGATCGCATTGCGGGAGCCGCGTCGTTCACCAGTGTCACGTGTTGGTACTCCTTGATGTCAGCGGGGGAAGCGGGCCCCCGGGCGCGTCGTCACGGACGGTGATCAAAAAGCCGCAGGACACCCCCATTCAACCGTTTGGGACCGGCTCATACCGAATTGATACCCCTTACAGGGTAAGGAAAAAGCTGGTCAGCCCGGATCCCGACAAATCGCCCCTGCATCATCGTGGACGTCCCGCCCCTTGTTCAACGACTACGGGACGTCAACCTCTCCGTCACGCGGGGCCCACGCTTCGGCCAGCGGTTACTCCGGAAACCGCGCCCCAGGTCACACGCTGACAGGATGTTCGGAAATACTGGCGGGGGCGGCACCGCGGACGGGCGAAGGGGCTGGTGTGCACTCCCATGACGCAGACGGTCCGGCAGAGCCGGCCGGCGGCCGGGGCGCGGCCGCGCCCGGCCCCGGCACCGGCGGACCGGACCTCCACGACCCCGGCGGCCCCGGCGTCGCCCCGCGCTATGTGATCGTCCTGGCGTTCCTCGCGGCGCTCTGCTACGCCTCCTTCTTCCTGGAGAACGCGCTGAGCCCCGACCTCGACGTCGTCAACGGCTACGTCAGCGAGCTGTCGGCGATCGACCAGCCCTTCCACCTCGTCTACAGCGGCGGCGACCTGATCACCGGGATCCTGTCCATCATCGTGTCGGCCGGCACGCTGCGCCGGCTGCGCCGCCGCCCGCTGGCCACCGCAGGCTGGGCGTTCCTCGGCCTGTTCGGCGTCTGGGCGATCGGCGACGCCTCGTTCCCGCTGGACTGCGCCCCGAACCTGGAGACCTGGTGCGCGCTGCGGGAGCGCTCCGAGCACGTGTCGTTCTCGCACGAGTTCCACTCCGTCACCAGCACCGTCGTGATCACCTGCGGGGTGATCGCGCTGTTCCTGCTGTCGCTCGCCGCCCGCCGCTACGGGTGGTGGCCCGCGCTGGCCCGCTGGGGCTGGGTGGTCGCGGCGGCCGAGACCGTGTTCGCGCTGAGCACGCTGCTCGCGATGTACCTGGGCCGCTGGCTCGGGATCATCCAGCGCGTGCAGATCACCGTCCTGTGCGCCGGGCTGCTCCTGATCGCCTGGGCGCTCTACATCGACCGCCGGAACGCCGGGCGGGCCCCCGCCTCCCCGTCGCCGCTACGGGAGAGGACATGTTTATGAGCGGCAGCAGCCCGGCGAGCGCCGGACCGAGGGGCCGCACGGCCGTCACCGCGAGCGAGCTCGTGAACGTCGGCCGCGAGCAGGTCCACGTCGTCGAGGAGGGCCCGGCCGGCGGGCCGCCGCTGCTGCTCAGCTCCGGCCTCGGCGGCGCCTGGTTCGACTGGCGGCCCAGCGTCGACCTGCTGCGCGACCGGAACCGGGTGATCGCCTTCGACCGTCCCGGGCTCGGCCTCAGCCCCGCCGCGATCGCCGCGCCGACGCTGCGCCGCGAGGCCGGCGTGCTCGCCGCGCTCGCCGAGCGGGCCGGCGGGCCGGTGATCGTCGTCGCGCACTCGATGGCCGGGTTCCACGCCGAGGCGCTCGCCCGGCTCCGCCCGGACCTCGTGCGCGGGATGGTCCTGGTCGACCCGAGCTACGAGCCGCACCCGCACGAACTCGTCCGGTACGCGGCCGCCGTGACGCCGCTCGCCACCGCGGCCGGGGTCTTCTTCGGCGCGACGCGGCTGGCGAAGGTCCTCGGGCCGCTCGGCCGTCGGGCCGTCCTCAAGCACACCAGCCGGCGCGGCGAACCCGTCCCGGACGCGGTCGTCCGCTCGGTCTACGGGCGCGGGACCGTCCTCGGCACGGTCATGGCGGAGGACATCGCGTACCGGGAGCAGGCCGTCGACCTGGCGCGGCTCCGCGAGCGCCGCCCGTTCCCGGCCGTCCCGCTGGTCGTGCTGACCGCGCTCGGCGACGTCAAGGGCGAGGCCAAGAAGCGCGCCTATGCGCAGGGGCACGCGCGGCTGGCGAAGATGACGCCCCATGGCGTCCAGGTCGATCTCCCGGACTCGCGCCACATGGTCCAGCTCGACCGGCCGGACGCCGTCGCCGACGCGGTCGCGCAGGTGCTGCGGGCGGAGGAGACGGTATGAGGCGCGTCCTGGCCCTGCTCGCCGCGGCGGCGCTGGCCGCAACCCTGTCCGGGTGCAAGGTGATGCAGCGGATCTCCGAGGAGTCCTACCGCAACGCCGTCACCGACGGGGTCGTGGCCGAGCTGGACAAGCGCGGCATCCCGCTGAAGGCCCGCCCGTCCTGCCGGACGCCGAAGACCGGCGACACGGTCCGGGTGTCCTGCACCGCGCGGACGAAGGCCGGGCAGCCCGTCGTGGTGTCCGGCACCGCCCGCGACGCCGACAGCGCGCACCCCGTCGAGGACTACACCGTCACCGTCGCCGGACGGCGGGTGCTGGACCAGGGCTGCCTCGGACTCGGCTGCACCTGACCGCGCCGGCCCTCAGGTCGCGGCGGTCAGCCGCCCTTCTTGTGGCAGGCGGCGCCGAGGCACTGCGCGTTCTCCACGACCGGGCGGCCGTCCACCAGGATCGTGAAGTAGTTCTTCTTCGACTGCTGCTCGCCGGTGCCGAGCACCTTGACCTGCTTGTTGTCGGCCGTGGTGCCGGTGCAGGACACCCGCATGCTGCCCTTCGTCCAGCCGTGCAGGTCCGCGCACTTCAGCGGCGACCGCAGCGTCAGCCCGCGCACGCTCAGCTCGTCGGCGGCCTTGGCCGGCATCGCCTTGCGCAGCGCCGCCTGCGTCTTGTACGTCAGCTCGCCGCCGGAGGTGACCAGCAGCCACGCGGCGCCGCCCGCGACCACCAGGACCATGAGCACGGCGGCGCCCAGGATCAGGACCTTCTTGCGATTCATCACCATTTCCACGTCCGGTACATCACCGTCCGTACCGGGTCGCATGCGGTGCGTGCCGGACTTTTCCCTGATCATGCGCATTCGTTGCCCGGCGGGGCGGGCCGTCCGGCGCGGCGGGCACGCCCTGCCGGGCGCGTGAGGCTCGCCACCCCGGGCGCGCGGACCGCCAAGGCACCCGAACCGAGGACTTACCATGCGATGAGCTGCGGATCTCGCGCGCGCCACCCGTCCCTCTCCCCTCTGGAGCGGCCCATGACCGGTCAAGGCGAGCCGCCGCGCCCGGCGGCCCGCCGTCCGGCGACGGTGCGGCCGCTGCCGATCGCGGTCGACACGATGGGCGGCGACCACGCGCCCGGCGAGATCATCGAAGGCGCGGTCGACGCCGTCCGCGCGCACGGCGTCCGGGTGGTGCTGGTCGGGCAGGCGCCGCGGATCCAGCGCGAGCTGGACCGGCACGGCTTCGCCGGGAAGATCCCGATCGTGCACGCCGAGGAGGCCCTCGACATGGGCGAGGGCGCGCTCGCGAGCTGGCGCAAGCCGAAGTCGTCGATCGCGATCGCCTGCCACCTGATCAAGCAGGGCCGGGCGTCGGCACTGGTGTCGGCGGGCAGCACCGCCGGGGTCGTCGCGACGTCCCGGCTGCGGCTGAAGGGCCAGCAGGGCGTGATGCGCCCCGCCATCGCGGTGGCGCTGCCGACCGTGCCGCGCCCGACGATCCTGCTGGACGCGGGCGCCACCGTGGACGTCAAGCCGGAGGGGCTCGTCCAGTTCGCCGCGCTCGGCACCGCGTACGCGCAGATCCTGCTGGGCGTGGAGCGGCCGAGCGTGGGCCTGCTGACGATCGGGTCCGAGCCCGGCAAGGGCAACAAGGTCACCAAGCGGGCGTTCGAGCTGCTGTCCGGCGGCAGCCACGGCATCGAGTTCGCCGGCAACGTCGAGGGCCACGACCTGCTCGGCGGCGCGGTCAACGTCGTCGTGACCGACGGCTTCACCGGCAACGTCGCGCTCAAGACCATGGAGGGCACGGTCCGGACCGCGTTCGCCGAGATCCGGGCCGCGATGACCGCCAGCGCGCCCGCCCGGGTCGGCGCGCTCCTGCAGCGCCGCCGGCTCCAGGAGCTGCGCGACCGCCTCGACCCCGACACCTACGGCGGCGGCGTCCTGCTCGGCCTGAACGGGACGGTCGTCATCGCGCACGGCGCCTCGCACGCCCGCGCGATCACCTCGGCGTGCGAGCTGGCGCACCGGCTCGCGTCCGGGCGGATCGTGGAGCGGATCCGCGAGCAGGTCGCGGCGACGCGCACGTCCCGCTTCGGCCGCTGGACGCACGCCGAGCGCGACTCCCAGGACAAGCCGGACAAGTCCCGCTCCCCCGAGAAGCCGGCGGACGCCCCGAAGCCCGCCGAACCGGCGCCGCAGCCCCTGCCGCCCGCGCCCGAGCCGGAACGCACCGAACCGCCCGCCCTGCCATAGCCGCCGCCGTTGCGAAAACGGCGTGCGGTCGCCGATAGCCTTGGGACATGCCCGATCCGCAACTCGTACTCGCCGCCCGGGTCCAGGACGCGCTGAGCGCCGCCTTCGGACCGTCGTACGCGGACGCCGACCCGGTCATCCGGCCGTCGCAGTTCGCCGACCTTCAGGCCAACGTGGCACTGCCGCTGGCCAAGAAGCTGGGCCGAAAGCCGCGCGAGGTGGCCGACGAGATCGTGGGGCACCTCGACGTCGGTGACGTCGTGGCGGACGTGCAGGTCAGCGGGCCGGGCTTCATCAACCTGACGCTCAGCGACACCTGGATCGCCGGCGAGGCGCAGCGGGCCCTGCGGGACGCGCGGCTCGGCGTTCCCGCGACGGACGCGCCGCAGAAGGTCGTCGTCGAGTACTCCTCGCCGAACGTGGCGAAGGAGATGCACGTCGGGCACCTGCGGACGACGATCGTCGGCGACGCGATCGCCCGCATCCTGGACTTCCTCGGCCACGACGTGGTCCGCGACAACCACGTCGGCGACTGGGGCACCCCGTTCGGGATGCTCATCGAGCACCTGCTCGACCTCGGCGAGGACGCCGCCGCGCGGGACGACTCGTCCGTCAGCGACCTCACCGCCTTCTACCAGGCGGCCCGGGCGAAGTTCGACGGCGACGAGGGGTTCGCCGACCGGTCCCGCAGGCGGGTCGTCGCGCTCCAGGCGGGCGACCCCGAGACGCTGCGGCTCTGGAACGTCCTCGTGGACGTGTCCAAGCGGTACTTCAACTCCGTCTACGGGATGCTCGGCGTCACCCTCACCGACGACGACATCAAGGGCGAGAGCTTCTACAACGACCTGCTCGCCCCGACCGTCCAGGAGCTGGAGGACAAGGACATCGCGGTGATCAGCGACGGGGCGCTGTGCGCGTTCCCGCCGGGCTTCACCGGCCGGGAGGGCGAGCCGCTCCCGGTGATCATCCGCAAGAGCGACGGCGGCTACAACTACTCCACCACCGACCTCGCCACGATCCGGTACCGGGTCGACACCGAGCACGTCGACCGGATGGTCTACGTGGTGGGCGCGCCGCAGTCGCTGCACTTCCAGATGGTGTTCGCGGTCGCGCGGATGGCCGGCTGGCTGAACGACGACGTCGCCGCCGAGCACGCGCAGATCGGCAACGTCCTCGGCACCGACGGCAAGATCCTGCGGACCCGCGCGGGCGGCACCGTCAAGCTCTCCGAACTGCTGGAGGAGGCCGTCGAGCGGGCCGGGACGGTGTTCGACGAGATCCAGCACGACGAGCCGTTCGACGACGCGACCCGCGCCGCGATCGTCCGGGACGTCGGCATCGGCGCGGTCAAGTACGCCGACCTGTCCGTGGCGCGCGACAGCGAGTACGTCTTCGACTTCGACCGGATGATCTCCTTCAACGGCAAGACCGGCCCGTACCTGCAGTACGCCGCCGCGCGGATCCGGTCGATCTTCCGCAGGGGCGGCCTCGCCCCGGACGAGGCGGCCGGCCCGATCGCCGTCGCCGACCCGGCCGAGCGGGCGCTGGCCCTGCGGCTGCTCGGCTTCGGCGCGGCCGTGGAGCAGGCCGGCGCGACCGCCGAGCCGCACAAGCTGGCGGGCTACATCTACTCGGTCGCCGACGCCTACACGACCTTCTACGAGAACTGCCCGGTCCTGAAGGCCCCGGACGAGGCGACCAAGGCGTCCCGCCTGGCCCTGTGCGCCGCCACGCTTCGCACCCTCACCACCGGCCTGCACCTCCTCGGCGTCCCGACCCCGGAGCGCATGTAGCGAGGTCAGTGCGCCGGAGCGGGCTGCGACGGGGCGGGCTGCGCCGCGTCGGCGGACAGGCCCCGCCTTTCGCGGGCGGCCTGCTCGCGGACGGCGGGGACGACCTCCAGCGCGAAGACCGGAAGCTGCCCGGGGTCGCCGCCGAACAGGAACGTGTCGACGCCGTGCCCCACGGCCAGCTCCGTCATCTCGTAGACCCACTGCTGCGGCGGGCCGTGCAGGAAGCCGCGCGAGTCGCGCGCGTCGATGGACCCTTCGAGCAGGTAGACGCGGCGCAGCTCGGACGGGGCGCGCCCCGCCCGGGCGGCCGCGTCGTCGAGGCGGCGCTGCCCCTCGGCGAGCCGCTTCGGCGGGACCGCCGACGACGGAGCGATCCAGCCGTCGGCGACCCGGCCCGCGAGGTCGAGCGCCCGCGGCCCGGTCACCCCGAACCAGATCCCGATCTGGTGCGCGGGCGCCGGCCCCGCCTGCGAGGCGGCGAACCGGTGGTGCTCGCCCTGGAAGCGCAGCCCGTTCTGGTCGCTCCAGTGCAGCCGGATGATCTGCACCGCCTCCTCCAGGGAGCGGCGCGCGGCGGCGGGGCCGAGCCGCCGTCCGCCGTAGGCCTCCACGCCGTCCCAGGACATGCCGGCGCCGAGCCCGAGCTCCACGCGGCCGCCGTTCAGCGCGTCCATCGTGGCGAGCGCCTTCGCCAGCAGCGCGGGCGGCCGCAGCGGCAGGCACGCCACGGCGGGCAGCACCCGGATCCGGGACGTGACGGCCAGCGCCGTCGCCATCAGCGTCAGCGCGTCGGCGGTGTCGCGCAGGTACGGGCGGTCCCGGACACCGAGCAGGTCGAGCCCGTACCGGTCCGCGTCCTGCGCGATGCGGACCAGCGGGGCGGACGCGTCCGGCGCCAGCGACAGGCCGAAGCGCAGCCCCGCCCGCCGGGTGAGGGGCTGCGTCACTGCAGGTACCCCTCGACCTCGTCCGGCGGGCGGACGTGCGCGTCCGCGTCGCCGGGGTCGGTGCCCGCGTCGATCCGGGCCCGGCGGCGGCGCAGCAGGTCCCAGCACTGGTCGAGGGCCACCTCGAGGTTCTCCAGCCGCCGGTGCTCCTCGTCGCGGTCCAGGTCGCCGTGCTGGTAGCGGTCGCGCAGCCGCTGCTCCTCGCCGACGTACTCGTCGATGCGCGCCAGGATGTCCTTCTCGTCCAATGAATCTCCCGTAAGGCGGCCGTGGTGGATCCCCGGCCGGCGGTGTGCGCGCACGGCCGGCTGTGTTGCACGGTCGGCTGTGTGCGCGCACGGCCGGCTCCACCCGCGCCCGTGCGCCGGTACCGGCCGGGCGCGGGCGGGTCAGCGCCGGCCGGCGTCGGTGAGGCCGGTCAGGAACCCGCCGTCCGTGCTGGTCGAGTGCTGCAGGCCGTTGGAGGTCCTGGGCTCGGCCATCGGTCCGGCGGGCGGCGCCGCGGCGGCCGTCTCGGCGGTCCGGCGGGCCGTCGCCCCGCCCGCTCGCGGACGGGTCGAGGCGGCCTTGGCGGCCCCGGACGCGCTCGTCTTGCGGGCCGTGCCGGACGAGCGGGACGTGCCGCTCTTGCGGGCGGTGCCGCTCCGGGTGCTCGCGGTCGTCCGGGACGAGGACGCGGTGGACTTGCGCGCGGCGCTGGTCCGCGGCTTGGCCGTCGCCTTCTTCGCGGTGGCCGGCCGGGTCTTGGACGCCGTGCTCTTGCGCGCCGTCGACTTCGGCGAGGTCACCCGCGCCGACGCCGTGGACCGCGAGCGGCTCGCCGCCGAGGTGGTCTTGCGGGCCGTCCCGGACGACGTGCTCTTGCGCGCGGTCGTGCCGCTCCTGCTCTTGGACGCCGTGGCCGCCTTCTGCTTGGCCATGTCCTTCGCCGCGGCGTTCATCGCCTTGGCGGCGTCGGTCATCGCCTTCGTGGCGGTGGTCATGGCCTTGGTCATCGCGGTCATGGCCTTGGCCGACGAGGACGCCTTGGTCGCCACCGACTTCATCTGCGTGGCGGCGGCCTTGGCCTGGTCGGCGGCCTTGGTGACGCGCGTCGACGCCGCCGTGGACGTCCGGCTCGACGCGGCGCTGGTCCGCTTCGCCGGAGTCTTCCTCGCGGTCGAGCGGCTGGTGGTGGACCTCGACGGCGACTTGGCGGCCGAGGTGCTCTTGGTGGCCGTCTTCTTGGCGGCCGTGGACTTGTTCGCCGTGGTGCTCTTCGTACGACCGGCCGTACCTCGGCTCGTCGTCGTACGCGATGCGGTCTTGGTAGGCACTGATCTACCCCCCGTGATGATCAGTTACGGGGGGTTCTATTCCACCGTTCGTGACGCTCTACACACTCCGCGGCATTTCCGCTTTCAGACGCCCACCGGGTGCCACACCGTCTTGGTCTCCAGGAACGCCGTCATGCGTGTGGTTGTGGGGTCTTTGGTCCAGTCGTCGGCGGCGCGGAAGACGCGTTTGAGGTTTCCGGCGGCTCTGTCTTCGAGTTCTTGGACGTGTTCGTCGGGGATGCCGGTGAGGTCGATGGCGTTGACGTCCATGTGGGAGGTGAGCCAGGGGGCGAGTTCGGTGCGGTGTCCGGTGAGGATATTGACCACGCCGGCGGGCAGGTCGGAGGTGGCCAGTACCTCGGCGAGGGTGATCGCGGCCAGCGGTGCGGGCTGGGAGGCGACCACGACGGTGGTGTTGCCGGTGACGATCGCGGGCGCGAGTACCGATACCAGGCCCAGCAGCGGCGAGTCGGGCGCGATGACGGCGACGACACCGGCCGGTTCGGGGCTGGAGAAGTTGAAGTAGGGTCCGGCGACGGGGTTGGCGGCGCCGGCGACGGCGCCGATCTTGTCAGCCCAGCCGGCGTACCAGACCCACCGGTCGATCGCCGCGTCCACCTGCGCGGCGGCCTGGGGTTTGGAGGTGCCGGTGTGGCGGACTTCGGCGGTGAACTGGTCGCGGCGTCCTTCCAGTATCTCGGCGATGCGGTAGAGGATCTGCGCGCGGTTGTAGGCGGTGCGCCCCGCCCAGCCGCCGAACGCCGTGCGGGCGGCGGCGACCGCGTCACGGACGTCTTTGCGGGACGCCTGGGC
>NZ_WBMS02000057.1:0-57238 GCF_008923205.2 Actinomadura physcomitrii
AACACCCGGTCCCATTCCGAACCCGGAAGTTAAGCCCTTCAGCGCCGATGGTACTGCATGGGAGACTGTGTGGGAGAGTAGGACACCGCCGGACACATATTGGGAAGGCCCCGCCGAAAGGCGGGGCTTTTTCCCTTTGCGGCCGGAGCCGAGCAACGGCGGTGCGCGGACGCTAGATGAACGAAGTTGTTCGTTAGAGTACGGTGAATCTCGGTCTCTTCTCGACGTCCGCCTATGTCCAGTGAGGACGCTTGCCGACATGAGCCAGCCGCAAGAGCCAGCCCAACCGCAGTGGGGAGGCCCGCCTCCGCAGCCAGGACCGTATCCGACGGCGGGTCATCACGGGCAGCCGTTGGCCCGCCTGAAGCGCCTCAAGGTCCGCCGCCAGGAGTGCATCTCGGAAGCCCGCCAGGTCTCGGATATCCACCACCGGGATACCAGGGAACCTTCTACCAGCAGGCCGGTGGGCCGGTGGGCTCTCAGGCGCCTTCCGGGCGGGGGCTGAACTGGTTCGGTGTCGTGGTCGCGGGAGCGGCGCTTCTGCTGGTGGTCTCCACGGTCCTGCCGTGGGTGCGGGTGTCTGTGGACGGGCAGTGGCTTTCGCCGAGCGCCACCCAGCACGTCGAGAGGTCGTTCAACGGGTTCGAGGGCAATGTCGGCTGGGGTTACCTGACGCTGCTGTGCGCCTTCGCGGCGGCCGCCCTCGGCGTGCTCGGTGCCGTTCTCCGGAACGGCCGGCTCGTCGGTGCGGCGGCGATTCCCGGGCTGCCCGGCTTGGTGTCCTTGGGGCTGGTGCTCGCGCGCCTGGATTCCGCCAGGTCCGCAGTCGTCGACGGTCAGGTCCACGGGATTCCTCCCGCGCTGAGAGTTGTCCTCGAGAAGAAGCTTCAGACGTCGTTGGACGTCGGCTGGTTCCTCGCGCTCCTGATGACCCTGGTGGTCATCGGTGTAAGCGTCGTGGCGTTCATCATCGCCGTCGGACGTCCGGCCGATGCGGGGCGGCAGCAGCCCGTGCCGGGACGTTGAGCCACCGCATTGTTTCTCGCTGGCAATTGCGTGACAATTGCGGGGCCCGAGGTGCTGGTGGTGCGGGGATGCCGGCCGGTGATGGTGCGGCCCGGGTCGTGATCGGAGAGACATGCTCAGGCGTACTTTATTTGGTGCGTCCGTTGCCACGGTGGTGGTCGCGGGAACGGTGACGTACCTGGTCTCCAGTGGATCGGACGCGACGACGTCCGCGAGCGGCAAGCCCGGCCCGGGGCGCGTGCATCAGTACGCGCTGCGGAGCATGACGGCCGGCACCGCGGCGCAGAAGGTGGCGGGGCTCCCCGCCGCGTCCACCGAGCCGTTCAGCCTCCTCGGTGTGACGTGGGACAAGCCGCGGTCCGAGCTGCACGGGACGGTCCGGGTCCGGACCCGGGACGCCGCGTCCGGACAGTGGTCGGGCTGGCGCGAGGTCGAGCCGGAGACCGAGGACGCCCCCGACGCCCGCGAGGGCGCCGCGAGGGGAAGCCGGGGCGGGACGAGCGGGCTGTGGGTCGGGCCTTCCAACGGCGTCGAGGTGCGGGTGACCGGGCATGGCCGGACGCTCCCGACCGGGCTGCGCGTCGACCTCGTCGATCCCGGAGATCCGGGAGACTCCGGAGACCCGGCGGGCGGGGGCGGGACGTCCCGGCCCCGGGCCGCGGGCGGGGGCGGCACCGACGCCCGGCTGGCCGCGGCCGCCGAACCGATCGACTCGCCGGCCCCGGCCGACTCGTCGAGCCCGGCTGCGGAACCGTCAGCCTCCAGCAGTGCGGAACCGTCGCCTTCGGAGTCGCTGGCGCCGACGTCTTCGCCGGCCGGCGGCACGGCGCCGTCGTCGCAGCGGTTGGGCGCGAAAGCGGTGATCGCGCCGAAGCCGGCGATGGTGTCGCGGGCGGCGTGGGGCGCCGACGAGTCGCTGGTGAAGGAGCCGCCGGAGTACGACGCGTCGGTGAAGGCGGTGTTCGTCCACCACTCCGACACCGGCAACTCCTACACGTGCGCGCAGGCGAAGTCCGTGGTGCGGTCGATCTTCCTGTACCACGTGAAGAGCGAGGGCTGGAACGACATCGGCTACAACTTCCTCGTGGACAAGTGCGGCACCGTGTACGAGGGCCGCGGGGGAGGCGCCGACCGTCCGGTGCACGGCGCGCACACCTACGGGTTCAACACCGACACGACCGGGATCGCCGTCCTCGGCACCTACACGAAGGCGAACGAGACGCCGGCGGGCGTCGCGCCGACGCAGGCGGCGCTGAACGGCGTGGCGAAGGTGGCGGCGTGGAAGCTCGGCCTGACGGGCGTCGACCCGGCGGGCAAGACGACGCTGACGTCGATGGCGCCGGACGGGACGGGCGGGAAGTACCCGTACGGCAAGAAGGTGTCGTTCTACACGATCTCCGGGCACCGTGACGGGTTCGCCACGGCGTGCCCGGGCGCGCAGCTGTACGCCATGCTCGGCGCCATCCGGACCGCCGCGAAGAAGCTCACCACCCCCGCGGTCGCCGTCACGCTGTCGGGCGCGGCGAACGTGGGCGGCCGCTACTACACCAAGAGCACGGTGACGGTCGGGTGGAAGCCGGTCGCGTCGGCGACGTACGAGGTCCGCGTCGACGGGGCGGTCGCGGCGACGCCGGCGGCCGGTGCGTCGTCCGCGGCGCTGACGCTGAAGCCGGGCACGCACAGCGTCATGGTGCACGCCAAGTACAGCGGCGGTGGCACCGCCGACTCGCCGGCGTCCACGGTCGTCGCGGACGTCACCAAGCCCGTCTTCGCGACGCCGCCGGCGCTGTCGCTGCGGCCCGCGACGGTCACCACGACCGCCGTTCCCGTCACGCTCGGCTGGAAGGCCACCGACAACGCGCTGCTCGGCTCGGTCAAGGCGACGTCGCCGGCCGCCAAGACGTTCGCCCCGGCCACGACGAGCTGGGCGGCGACGGCGACGCCGGGCGCGGCGCAGTCGTGGTCGCTGACCGCCGCCGACGCCGCCGGGAACACCGCGACGTCCGGCACGTCGCAGAGCGTCGCGCTCATGCCGGAGGGCCAGTCGCAGCGCACCGGGCCCTGGAAGCGGACGACGAACAGCTCCTACCTCGGCGGGTACGGGCTCTACAGCGGCACCAAGGGCGCGAGCGCGAGCTGGACGTTCACCGGGCGCAGCGCGGGCCTGGTCGTCAAGCGGCAGTCGAACGTCGGCGCGGTCGTCGTCTACGTGGACGGCGTGAAGGCCGGCACGCTCGACACCCGCGCGTCCAAGCTCGCGTACCGGCAGCTCGTCTGGACGCGGGCGTGGAAGACCAGCGGGAAGCACACGATCAAGGTCGTCGTCGCGGGGACGTCGGGGCGGCCGATCGTCTGCATCGACGGGATTACCTACATCCGCTGACGCGACATCGACAACACCCAGAAACACCGAGGGGCCCGGCGTGCGCGACGCCGGGCCCCTCGGCCGTTCAGCGGCCGGCGGCGGTCAGATCTCCTCGCCGGCGAGGATCGCGTCGGCGTCGACGATCCGGTACGCGTAGCCCTGCTCGGCGAGGAACCGCTGCCGGTGCGCGGCGTAGTCCTGGTCGAGGGTGTCGCGGGCGACGACGGCGTAGAAGCGGGCGCCCTGCCCGGACGCCTTGGGCCGCAGGAGCCGGCCGAGGCGCTGCGCCTCCTCCTGTCGCGACCCGTACGCGCCGGAAACCTGGACGGCGACGGACGCCTCCGGCAGGTCGATGGAGAAGTTCGCGACCTTCGACACGACCAGCACGGTCAGCTCGCCGGACCGGAACGCGTCGAACAGCCGCTCGCGTTCGCGGACCCGCGTCTCGCCCTTGATGACCGGCGCGTCCAGCAGGGCGCCGAGCTCGTCGAGCTGGTCGATGTACTGGCCGATGACGAGGGTCTGCTCGCCGCGGTGCCGGTCGACGAGCGCCTGGATGAGTTTGGTCTTGGTGTCGGTGGTGGCGCAGAAGCGGTACCGCTCGTCGGGCTCGGCGGTGGCGTACGCGAGCCGCTCGGAGTCGGTGAGGGTGACGCGGACCTCGACGCAGTCGGCGGGCGCGATCCAGCCCTGCGTCTCCATGTCCTTCCACGGCGCGTCGTAGCGCTTCGGGCCGATGAGGGAGAACACGTCGCCCTCGCGGTCGTCCTCGCGGACGAGCGTCGCGGTGAGGCCGAGGCGGCGGCGGGCCTGCAGGTCGGCGGTCATCCGGAAGATCGGCGCGGGCAGCAGGTGGACCTCGTCGTAGACGACCAGTCCCCAGTCGCGGGCGTCGAACAGCTCCAGGTGGGTGTACACGCCCTTCCGGCGCGTCGTCATGATCTGGTAGGTGGCGATGGTGACCGGCCGGATCTCCTTCTTCGTACCGGTGTACTCGCCGATCTCGTCCTCGGTGAGCGAGGTGCGCCGGATCAGCTCCTGCTTCCACTGGTGCGCCGAGACGGTGTTGGTGACGAGGATCAGCGTGGTCGCCTCGGCACGGGCCATCGCGGCGGCGCCGACGATCGTCTTCCCGGCGCCGCACGGCAGGACGACGACGCCGGACCCGCCGTGCCAGAACGCGTCGGCGGCGTCGCGCTGGTAGGAGCGCAGCTCCCAGCCGTCCTCGACGAGGGAGATGGCGTGCGCCTCGCCGTCCACGTAGCCGGCGAGGTCCTCGGCGGGCCAGCCGAGCTTGAGCAGCGCCTGCTTCAGTGAGCCGCGCTCGCTCGGATGGACGATGACGGTGTCGTCGGCGACCCGGTCGCCGATCATGCCCTTGATCTTCTTGGCGCGGAGCACCTCCTCCAGGACCGAGCGGTCCGAGGAGGACAGGACGAGCCCGTGCGCGGGGTGCTTCTCCAGCCGCAGCCGCCCGTACCGCGCCATCGTGTCGGCGACGTCCACCAGCAGCGCGTGCGGGACGGGGTAGCGGGAGTACGTGATCAGGGTGTCGACGACCTGCTCGGCGTCGTGCCCGGCGGCGCGGGCGTTCCACAGCGCGAGCGGCGTGACCCGGTAGGTGTGGACGTGCTCGGGCGCCCGTTCGAGCTCGGCGAACGGGGCGATGTCCTTGCGGCAGGCGTCGGCCAGCTCGTGGTCGACCTCCAGCAGCAGGGTCTTGTCGGATTGGACGATGAGCGGACCGTCGGTCAATGCAGAAGCCCCCGTCGATGATCGCGATGGCTCGTCCGGACGCCGTGCACGCTACCCGAGGCGTGCCGGCGCGTCGCGCGTTCCGGACGGGACGGCAGGGTTCAACGCCCGATCCGCCCCGGATATTGCGTCGGCCGCCGGCGGCCCGTTCGCGGTCGCCGGTGCCGCCTGGTGAGGACGGCGGCGCCGCGCGGTCCTGTTCCAGAACGTGCACGGGTTCTCGGCGCTGGAGACGGGCCTGGCGTTCCTCGTCCCGGCCGTGGCGATCGCCACCGGCACCCAGCTCGGCGAGCGGATGGCGGGGCGGTTCGGGACGCGGCGGACGCTCGTCACCGGGTTCGCCGCCGGGGTCGCCGCCGGGGTCGCCGGAACCGCGCTGCTCGCCCCCGGGTTCGACATCGACGCCGCGTTCCTCACGACCGTCCCGGGACTGGTCGTGTCGGGGGTCGGGCAGGGGCTCGTGTGGACGGCGATGTGGATCACCGCGTCCACCGGCGTCGCGCCGGAGCGGCAGGGCGTCGCGAACGGGATGGCGTCCACCGCGCTGAAGCTCGGCAACGCGATCGGCCTCGCCGTGCTGACCGCGGTCGCGAACGCCGGAACGGGCGGGCGCGCCGGCGACCCGCTGCGGGCCGCGATCGCGGGCGGGAGCCGTACCGCCGTGCTGCTCGCCGCGGCCGGCATGGCCGCCGGGATGCTCGTCGCGCTCGCGCTGCGCCGCCGGCGCGGCGCGGCGGCCCCGGCTCAGACGCCGCTGGTCGAGCTGTAGTCCGAGTCGTGGGTGACGGCGAGGGCGATGTAGACGACCGCGAGGATGATGGAGATCACCACCGACGCCGCGAACAGCGACCAGCTCCAGATCGTCAGCCGCCGGGCGGAGGCGGGGTCGGTCCGCACGCGGCCGACGGCGAGCGCGCCCGTCACGATGCCGGGGATCGCGATGATGTTGCAGCACAGCAGCGCCAGGACGCAGTTGCACACCAGCGCCGCGATGGCGGAGCCGTTGTTCGCCGGCGCGTAGGGGACGCCGGGCGGCCCGTACGGGTGCGCCTGCGGGCCGTAGACGCCGGCGTCGTCCCAGCCCGGCGTCCCGCCGTTGCCGTAGCCGCCGTACGGGTCGTGCCAGCCGGGCGGCACCCCTCCGTATCCGCTCACGGTCGCCTCCTCGCGCTTGAGGGCACGGTACCGGTCAGATAGCCCACATGGTTGGACAGATCGGGCGTGCCGCCGGTTCCCTCCGGCCGCCGGTTCGTCCCGGCCGGACCCGGACGGGTCGGTGCACCGTCGGGGCGCGGACGGGGCTAGGACTCGTCGTCCAGCTCGGCGACGCCGGTGATGCGGTGCAGCGCGAACCGGTGCACGGCGGCACGCGTCGCGTCGTAGCCGGTCAGGAAGCCGCCCTCGACCCGGACCGGCTCGACGATCCGGCTGGACGCCTGGCCCTGCTGGTCGAGGTAGCCGATCCAGACCCGGCCGCCGCGGTCGACGGCGCCGCGCAGCCGCTCGATCGTCGCCATCGCCGGGGACCGGGGCGGCTCGCCGGACGGCGCGCCCGCGCGCAGCCGCGCCTGCTCGGCGCCGTGCCGGGACGCCTCGTCGCCGGCCCGCAGCGCGCGCACCGCCGCGGAGATCATCGAGGCGTCCGCGGCCTCGTCCGGGCGCAGCCGGACGATCTCGGCGGTCGGCGGCGGCTCGGCGCGCTGCGCGTCCGGCCGCGTCACGATCACGCCGCCGCCGGGCGACTCGGCGACCGGCGCGAGGCCCATCGCGCGCAGCCCGTCGAGCAGCTCGCCGCGGTGCAGGCTGGACGCCAGCACGGTCGGCGCGAGCCGGTGCAGCCGCAGCGCGGCCGAGCGCCGGTCGGCGAGGATCTCGTCGAGCGTGCCGGCCGAGTCCGTCCGGACGTAGGAGGACAGGGACCCGACGCGCAGGTGCCCGTGCCGGCGCGCGACGTCGTCGATGAGGTAGGTGAGCGGCTGCGGCAGCGGCGTCGCCGAGTGGCGCGCCAGCAGGCCGGTGACGTCGTCGGCGGTGCGCCCGGCGTCCAGCGCGCGGCGGATCGACTCGGGCGTGAACCGGTACACGGTCGCGCCACCGGTCGACTCGACGTCGGCGGCGAGCGCCAGCTCCCGGCTCAGCTCGGTCACCAGCGGGCCCGGCGCGACGGCGGTCAGGTCCGCCTGGATGAGGATCCGGTCGACCGGCTCGGGCAGGTACTTCTCCAGGCCGGGCTCGGGGTCGTCGCCGGCGAGCAGGTCGCGGGCGAACGGCGCGAGCTCGCCGAACCCGGTGAGGCCGAGCGCCGCCGCCTCCCGCAGCGTCCAGCCGACCAGCCGGTCGCGGGCCGGGCCGCCGCGGCGCGGCCGCAGCCACGCCAGCCGGGCCCGCAGCGCGTCCGCGTCCACCGCGGTGCCGCGCTCGGCGCCGGCGAGGATCTCCAGCGCGGCGCGGCGGGTGGCGGGGGCGCTGCCGCGCACCATCGCCTCGCTCAGCGCGTTGATCAGCCGGTCCCGGTCGTCGCGCTCCCCGGCGAGCCCGGCGGCCCGGTCCGACCGCAGCCAGCCGCGCGCCAGCTCCGTCCAGCGGCCCGCGGTGTCGCGCATCAGCCACAGGTCGTAGGCGGGGGTCGGCAGCCACTCGCCGTCCAGGTCGCCGCTGCGGGTCAGCAGGCCCGCCGCGTACGCGACCTCGACCAGCAGCGCCGCCTTCCACTCCGGGACGTCCAGCAGCGTCGCGGCGTTGCGCAGGTCGCGGACGGCGAGGCCGCCGCTGCGCAGCACCGGCGGCGGCTCCAGCCCCCACCGCTCCAGCAGCTCCTCGACCAGCCGGACCGCGTTGAACGCCTCGCCGGCGGCGGCGCGGACCGCCATGTCCTCGCCGCGGGGGCCGCCGGACGGCTCCCGCCCGAGCGGCGGCGGCTCCGCCGGAAGGTCCTGGAACAGGCGGCCGCCGCGCAGGTGGAGCGCGACCTCCCGGGGCAGCGTGACCGTCCGGTCGTCCTCGGCGGCGAGGAGCCCGCGCGCGAGGAGCCGCTCGATCGGGGTCGCGGCGGTGTCGACCCGCACGGGACGGCGCGCGTCGGCGACCCGGCCGACCGGCGGACCCCAGGCGAGCGCGTCCAGCGCGGACCGCGCCTCCGGCCCGGCCGCCTCGATCAGCGGCGCCGGGTCGGCGAGCAGCTCGGCGAGCCGGCGCAGCAGCCGCGCCGCGTCGGCGAACCCGCGCGGCGCCTCGCCCTCCAGGTCGGTGACCAGCGCGGTGAGCCGCTCGACGGGGTAGCCGGCGAACACCTCCAGGACGGGCGGGCCCAGCCCCGCCGGATGCGGCAGGCCCTGCCGGACGCCCGGCGCCGCGTTCAGCGCACCGTCGCCGCCGTCCCAGACCAGGCCGAACCGCAGCAGCCGCCCGACGGCGTCCGCGACCAGGTCCTCGGCGGCGTCGAGCGCGGCGGCGGGCGCGCCGGGCAGCACCGGCGGCGGCAGCACGAGCACCGCCTCCAGCACCGCGAGCGTGAACCGGTCGAGCCGGTCGAGGGCGCGGGAAACCGCGGCGGGCGTGGCGGCGCGCGAGGCGAGCGCGGTCAGGTCGGCGGGGACGGGCGCGAGGAGTTCCGGACGCGCGGACAGCAGCGCGCGGAGCTCGTCATCGGCTCGTGCGCGCAGCCAGTCCGCATACGATTCCATGCCGTTCGCCAGCTTAGTGTCGCGGGCGTCCCGGCTCGCCGCGCCCCGCGGACGGGGCGTTTCCGCATGTCGGACGCTGCGGGGGCGGGACCTCTCCAGCGTAGGAGCGCGGCGGTGCGGCCGGTGCGGCGCCGCGGCACGTGGAGGAACGCGTGCCGGACGAGCCGTCCGGCACGATACGGGACCGGCCGGAACGGCGGGTCAGGACGCGGGCGTGCGCTCCAGGTTGACCAGGCCGAGGCCGAGCCGCGCCCAGCTCTCCACGAACCGCTTCTCGTCGATCCGCGTCGGCGGCTCGTACATCGACTCGTTCGCCAGCCAGTAGTTGACGACGGCGCCGCCCAGGATCGAGGCGATCGCCGCCCAGTCCTCGTCGGCGCCCGCGTACTCCGGCTGCTGCGACAGCCAGGTCGCGATCCCGTCGTACAGCGGGTTGACGATGCCCTCGCGCATCTCCGCGACGAGGTTCGGGAACTGGTCGAGGTCGCGGAACAGCACCCGGATGAGGTCCTGCTCCTCGCGCATCTTGGCCAGGCCCGCCTGGCAGGTCATCCGCAGCCGCACCTCGAGCGGGCGGTCGGAGAACACCTCGGCCTGGTCCAGGACCGTGGTGATCTGCTGGCGGGTCCGCTCGATGTGCTCGCGGATCGCGGAGGCGAGCACCTCCTCCTTGGACCGGAAGTGCCGGTACAGGCCGCCCGCCCCGGGCGACAGCCCGGCCGCCGCCTCGATCTCGGCCACCGAGGTCGCCGCGTAGCCCCGATCGGCGAACAGCCGCAGCGACTCGGCCACGATCCGCTCGCGCGTAGAAACCGTCATCTGGAAACAACCTCCATGGACCCGCCGCACGGTTCGAACGTACGTGCTAAATTACGGGTGCCCGGTCGGCGGGAACCACGCTGGCCGAGCCTACCGCCGGGTCGGCGGGAAGTGAGGTCTGCGGAGCTGTTGTAAGACCGATGGGCGGCACACCGTCCCTTGCCGGTAATCCGGGTCGGCAGACGGCTGTGAAACAGAATAGTCGCCCCACGAGGGGCGAATCCCTTGTCTCGGCAGGGGAGAGGCCAAGGTGATGAATTCCTCCGCGAGGCAGCGTGTTGCATCGTCGACCTTCGGGGTCCGCCGCGGCGAGCGTGTTCACTTTGTGACACGTCTCGCCGCGTCCCGGGGGCGACTAGAGTTCGATGCCCGCGCCCCTGTGCCGGAAGGGGCGTCCCCGGAAGGGTCGACGATGTTCATGTCTCCGCGGAAGGCGGCCGACGGGGCCTTCCTCCCCGAGGACTTCGTGGTGCCCACGCTGGTCGCCGGACCCCGGTTCCAGATCCGCCCGATCACCGTGCACGACGTCGTCAAGGACTACGGCGCGGTGATCGGCAGCCTGGACCGGCTCGCCGGCCGGTTCGGCCCCGAGTGGGGCTGGCCGGACCGCGAGTTCACCTTCGAGCAGGCGCTCATCGACGTGGCGTGGCTGCAGAAGCAGGGGCAGCTGCGCCGCTCCTTCAGCTACGTGGTGAACACGCCGGACGGGGAGCACCAGCTCGGCCGCATCCACGTCGCCCCGTCCGACGAGCCGGGCGCCGACGCCGTCGTGGTGTTCTGGGTCCGCGCCGACGAGGAGGACACCGCGCTGGAGAAGGACCTGGAGGACTTCGTCCGCGAATGGGTCACCACGGCGTGGCCCTTCGACGTCGTCCGCTTCCCGGGCCGGTAGCCCTCCTCGTCGGGCGTTGGGTGCCGGGCCCCGGGTCAGGCGGCGCGGCGGACGGCGCTCACGATGATCCGCCCGACGACGAGGTAGACGAGCGCGGCGAGGCCGTAGTTGACGGCGACGTCGACCTTGGCGTTGTCGGGCTGGAAGACGTCCTTGAACTGCCAGGCCAGCTCGTCCGCGCGGGCGGCGAACCAGTGCACGATGTCGTTGCCGGTGTTGGCCTCGAACACCACGAACAGGATGTGCACCGCCAGCACCAGCACGACGAGCGTCGTCACGACCGAGATCACCGTGGCGATCAGGTCGACGGTGCGCTTGCGGGCGGCGGCCGCGGAGGCGGTGAACGGCCGCCGGGACCGGTGGTCGCCCGGGTCGGTGCGGGTGCCGGTCATGGCGTGCCGTGCGGTCGTGCCGGCCCCGGCGGGTTCGGTCCGGCCGGGTTCCGGCCGCACCGGTTCCTGCGCGGCGCTCGTGCGGTCGGTGTCGTCTGCCATTGGGCCCTCCTTCGCCGGGCCGGCCTGCGGCTGATCGTCCTTGGCGTTCGAGTGGCTCGTTCGAGCCCTACGTTTTTCCTGGTCAGGCGGTTTTCGCCGGGGGGTGGGGGTATCACCTCGGCACGGGCGGCCGCCCGGGACCCGGCAGACCAGACCGGGCCGGGCAACCAAGGTCCCCGCGCCAAGAGTTCCCGCGCTCTCCTACTCGGATCCCGTCGCATCGCCACTACCGGGAGAGCGCGGGTACTTGCGTCCGGGGTCCCGGGGCCCGGACCGTCCCGCGCGCGCTCAGGTGCCGGCTCTCGCTCCATACCGGACCTTTACCCTGTGTGGCGTGCTGGACCTTGATTCGCCGAAGATTCCCCGTCCGGATGGTGCCGGATTCTCCGTCGGCTTCGACCTCGACCTCACGCTGGCCGACACACGCGCCGCCATCGCCGCCGTGTACACCGCGATAGCGGCGCGGACCGGTGTGGCCATCGACACGGACCTGGTCCTTCAACGGATCGGCCCGCCGCTCGAGGTCGAGATGGCCTACTGGTTCCCGTCCGAGCGGGTACCCGCCATGATCGCCCTGTACCGGGAGATCTACCCGGACGTCGCGATCCCGGCGACCGGGCTTATGCCCGGCGCGGTCGCGGCGCTCGAGGCGGTCCGGGCGGTGGGCGGCCGGGTGGTCGTGGTGTCCGGGAAGAACCAGCGCGACACCGAGCGCACCGTGAGCTTCCTGGGACTGGACGTGGACATCGCCGTCGGCGGGCTGTTCGGCGCCGACAAGGGCACCGTGCTGCGCGAGCACGGCGTGCGCGCCTACATCGGCGACCACACCGGTGACGTGGACGCGGCGCGCGCCGCGTCCGCCGTGGCCGTCGGGGTCGCGACCGGCGCGTTCGACTCCGCCGCCTTGACCGCCTACGGCGCGGACGTCGTCCTGCCGGACCTGAACGCCTTCCCGGGGTGGCTCGCGGAGTTCGCGGCGGCCTGACCGGGCGTCCGGAACGGGCCGATATCGGGGTGCCGCGGAGGCGGTGTCCGGGATAGCTTCATCCCGTTGCCCCAGGGGGCTTCGCGGGGGTCCGGCGTGTTCCCGGGCACCCCGTGAGGCATTAATCTTGGGGTCGATTCAGGACGATTACCGAACGAGGTATCCCGTGCCGACTGGCAAGGTCAAGTGGTACGACTCCGACAAGGGGTTCGGCTTCCTCACCCGCGACGACGGCGGTGAGGTCTTCGTGCACTCCTCGGCGCTGCCGGGCGGGGTCACGACGCTCAAGCCAGGCCAGCGCATCGAGTTCGGCGTGGTCGAGGGACGGCGCGGCCAGCAGGCGCTGCAGGTGCGCGTGCTGGAGAGCCTGCCGTCGGTCGAGCGGACCATCGCCAAGCAGCGGCGCAAGAAGCCGGACGAGATGGTCGTCATCACCGAGGACCTGATCAAGCTGCTGGACGGGATCTCCAACACCTACCGGCGCGGCAAGCACCCGGCTCCGGCCGAGGCGAAGAAGATCGCGACCGTGCTGCGCGCGGTGGCCGACGACATCCACTCCTAGCCGCCGGCCCTCGGGCCGGGCGCGGGTCAGCCCGGTGCGCGCATCCGGGTGCCGGCGTCCTTGATCGGGGCGCCCGGGCCGGGGCGGACGCGGCGGTGCGCGCCCGCGCGGCGGGTCAGCAGCAGGCCGAGCGACAGCGCGAGCGCCGCCGCGACGATCGCCATCGCGACCCGGCCGTCCGCGACGATCGACATGCCGAGGCCGAGCAGCCCGCCGACGACCCAGGCGAGCTGGTGCAGCGTCTCGGTCACCGCGAACGTCGACGAGCGGACCTCCTCGCCGATCTCCCGCTGGACGACCGCGTCCATCGACAGCTTGCCGAGGACCTGGCCGAGACCGGCCGCGAGCGCCACCGCGAGCGCCGCCCACAGGCCGAAGAACAGCGCGCTGACGGCGGTCACGGCGGTGACCGCGCCGAGGGTGGCGGTGACGATCAGCCGCGGCGCCCGCGCCCTCATCCAGGCGCCGAGCGCGGTGCCGATCAGGCCGCCGGCGCCCGCGAACGCCGCGAGCAGGCCGAGCGCGAGGTTGTGCGACACCGGGTCGAACCGCTCCTCGCGGAGCAGGAACGCCAGGTAGAGCACCAGGAAGCCGGACAGGGCGCGCAGCACGGCGTTCGCCTGCATCGCCTCGGCGACGACCGGGCCGACGCGGGGCAGCGTCCGCCAGTGCCGGGCGGGCGGCGCCGTCCCCGAATCCGCGGGCTCGGAACCCAGGTCCTGCGAGTCCGCGGGCGGTGCCTCGCCCGCGTCGGGGAGGTCCACGCGCCGGGGCAGCCCCATCGCGAACACGATGCCGAGCAGGAACACCGCCGTCCCGATGCGCAGCACCCAGCCGGGGCCGATCAGCACGGCGAGGCCCGCGCCCGCCGGCGCGGCGGCCGACGAGGCGATCAGCCCGGCGAACGAGGCGCGCGCGTTGGCCGTGACCAGCGTGATCTCCTCCGGCAGCAGTTGCGGGGTCACCGCGGCGCGCAGCACCCCGTACGCCTTGGAGGTCACCAGCACGCCGAACGCGGCGGGCAGGAAGGTGATCGGGTCGTTGTGCGCGACGGCGCCCGCCATGCCCCAGCACAGCAGCCCGCGCACCGCGAACGTGGCGGCCACCGCGTACCGGCGGACGTGCCGCATCCGGTCGAGCGCGGGGCCGATCAGCGGTGCGACCAGCGCGAACGGCGCCATCGTGACGAGCAGGTAGAGGGCGACCTGGCCGCGCGCCTGGTTGACGTCCAGGCCGAAGAACAGCGTCCCGGCGAGCGCGACCGTGACCATCGCGTCGCCGGCCGAGTTCAGCGCGGACGCCTCGATGAGGGTGCCGAGGCCGCTGCGGCCGGCGCCGTGCGCGTGCGTGACGCGCCGGGTGAGCCGGCCCGCGCCGCACGCCGCCGAGCGCATGCCGCGCAGCGTGCTGCCCGCGCCGCCCACACCGGCGCGCACGGAGCGTCGCAGTCCCATCGCGCCCTGATCTCTCCTCGCGGGGTCCGTGCCGTTGCCCGGCCGCCGCGGCCCGCCTGGTCGCGCGTCCGGCCGCCTGATTGAGAGTACGTTCCCTTTCGAGGGGCCGGATCACCTCGCGCCGGGTGCGGCCCGCGTGTCGGGTCATGTCCCGGGATGCGCGAGAATCGAGATGTGAGCCCAACGCGTCAGTCCAGCCCCGCGCGTACCGCCGCCGCGCGCACCACCTCCGGGCCCGCCCGCCGGACCCGCACGCCCGCCGTCGATCCCGCCTGCGCCGAGGCGGTGGACCTCGCCCGGACGGCGGCCGAGGAGACCGCCCGGCCCGCGCCGGTCGGGGAGCATCTCGGCCTGCGCGCCGAGGGCGACCGGGTGGTCACGCACTATTTCGAGGCGCTGGACCCGGCCTATACCGGCTGGCGGTGGGCGGTCACGGTGGCCCGCGCCGCCCGCGCCAAGATCGTCACGGTGAGCGAGTGCGTGCTGCTGCCCGGCGACGACGCGCTGCTCGCGCCGGAGTGGGTGCCGTGGCTTGAGCGGCTGCGGCCGGGCGACCTCGGCCCCGGCGACCTGCTGCCGACCGCGCCCGACGACGTCCGGCTCGCCCCCGGCTACGCGCAGGTCGACGAGTCCGTCGAGCGCGAGGCGCAGTGGGAGCTCGGCCTCGGCCGCGTCCGGGTGCTGTCCCGGGAGGGCCGCGACGAGGCCGCCGCGCGCTGGTACGACGGTGTCGCCGGGCCCCGCGCGCCGATCGCCGCGTCCGCGCCGGCGCAGTGCTCCACCTGCGGGTTCTACGTGCCGCTGGCGGGCGGCCTGCGGCAGATGTTCGGCGTGTGCGCCAACGAGTACGCCCCGGACGACGGCCGGGTGGTGTCCGCCGACCACGGCTGCGGCGCGCACTCCGAGGCGGTCAACCTGCCGGCGGCGTCCGAGCACAACCCGCCGGTGATCGACGAGCTGGGCTACGACGTCGTCGTGTCCGCCGGCGAGGAGGCCGGGGCGCTGGACGACGAGGCGCTCGGGCACAGCTGATCGCGACGGGACCGGATCGGGGGCGCGGCCCGTCCCCGCGACGAGCCGCGGCCCGCGCGGCGAGGTGGTGACAGCGGTGGCGCCGGATCCGTTCGGCACGCGCGTGCTGCGCGAGCGCGTCCTGCGCGCCTGGGCGGAGTCCCCGGCGCGGTTCCGCGAGGACGCCAACACCGAGGAGGACCACGCCCTCGGCGGCTACCGGGACCGCGTCGTCATCGAGCTGGCGCAGAACGCCGCTGACGCCGCGCTGCGCGCCGCCGCCCCTGGTCGGCTGCGGCTGGCGCTGGACTCCGCCGCCGCGGTGCTGACGGCGGCGAATACGGGCGCCCCGCTGGACGCCGCCGGTGTCGAGGCTCTGTCGACGCTGCGGGCGTCGGCGAAACGCGATGAGGCGGGCGCGGTGGGGCGTTTCGGCGTGGGGTTCGCGGCGGTGGTCGCGGTGACGTCCGAGCCGTCCATCGCGTCGCGGACGGGCGGGGTGGCGTGGTCGCAGGAGCGGGCCCGGGAGCTGGCGGGCGGCCTCGCCGGGGTCGCGGACGAGCTGGCCCGCCGGGAGGGCCGGGTGCCGCTGCTGCGGCTGCCGTTCGAGGCGGAGCCGCCGCCGGAGATCCCGGACGGGTTCGACACGGTCGTCCGGCTGCCGCTGCGGCCGGGCGCGGCCGAGTCGGTGCGGCGGCAGCTGGAGCAGGTGGACGCGGCGCTGATGCTGGCGCTGCCCGCGCTGGAGACGGTCGAGATCGACGTCGACGGCGGCGTGCGGGTGCTGTCCGCCGAACGGCGCCAGGCAGGGCTGGTCGTCGTCGACGGGCGGGCGTGGCAGACCGTCGAGGCGCACGGGGCGACGCCGGGAGAACTGCTCGAGGACCGTCCCGTGGAGGAGCGGTCGCGCGCGTCCTGGCAGGTGCGGTGGGCGCTGCCCGAGGACGGCCTGCCGGACGGCACGCCCGCCGTCGTCCACGCCCCCACGCCCAGCGACGAGCGGCTCGACCTGCCGGCGCTGCTCATAGCGTCGTTCCCGCTCGCCCCCGACCGGCGGCATGTCGCGCCGGGCCCCTTGACCGACTTCCTGGTGGAACGGGCCGCCGAGGCGTACGTGGACCTGCTGAAGGCGCGTCCGGCAGAGCCGCGCCTGCTCGACCTCGTCCCCGGGCCCGTCGGCGCCGGGGAGCTGGACGCGCGGCTGCGGCGGGCCGTCCGCGAACGCCTGCCCGAAGCGGCGCTGCTGCCCGTCCCGGACGACCCGGACGGCCGCCGGATGCGCGGCCTGGACGCGATGGCCCTGGACGCCCCTGCCCCCTTCCTCGATCTTCTCGCGGGCCGCGCCGGCGAGGAGGCCGTCGTCGGCGGGCTCCTGCCGCCCGGCTGGTCCGCGCGGAGCCCGGCGCTGGCCGCGCTGGGCGTCCGCCGCGTCGAACTGGCCGACGTCGTGGACGAGCTGGCCGCTGTGGACCGCGGACCGCGCTGGTGGCACCGGGTCTACGAGGCGCTCGCCGAGGCCTCCAGGGACGCTCTGGGGGCGCTCCCGGTCCCGCTGGCGGGCGAGGCGGGACGGCTGGTGCGCGGGCCGCGCGGGCTGCTGGTCGCGGACGGCGTCGACCCGGCCGGCCTCGACGCGCTCGGGCTGCGGTTCGTGCACCCCGGCGCCGTCCATCCGCTGCTGCTGCGGCTGGGCGCGGTCGAAGCGGGCCCGCGCGCCGTGCTCGCCGACCCGGCGGTGCGCGCCGCGGTGGAGGACTCCTTCGACGCCGACGACCCCGGCGCCGTCGCCGAGGCCGTGCTGGGCCTGGTCGCGGCGGCCCGGATCGACCCGGGCGAGGAGCCGTGGCTGGCGGAGCTGGCGCTCCCCGGCGACGACGGCGACCTCTACCCCACCGGCGAGCTGCTCCTGCCGGACAGCCCGCTGCGGACCGTGATGGCCGCCGACGCGCCGTTCGGCGTCGTCGCGCCGGAGACGCTGGAGCGCTGGGGCGCCGAGACCCTCACCGCCGCGGGCGTGCTGGACGGCTTCGCCCTCGCGCGCGCGGAGGACGTCAACCTGTCCGGCCTGCTCGACGAGGCCGAGACCTTGGACCTCGACGACGAGGACCGCTGGGCCGACGACGTCCTCGAACGGATCGGCCCGCAGGAGCTGCCACCGCACGTGCCCGAGTTCCAGGCCGTCCGCGATCTGGAACTGGTCGACGACTGGCCCGCCGCACTGCGGCTGCTGGCCGCGCCGCCATGGCGCGCCGCGATCGTGGAGCCCGCCCACGTCGCCCTGTACACCGGCCATCGCGCAGTGGTCCCGTCCTACACGGCGTGGTGGCTGAGCCGGCGTCCGATCCTGGACGGCCGTAGGCCCGGCGAGTTCCGCCTAGGGGGCAATGAGACGCTCGCAGGGCTCTACGACCTCGCGCCCAGCGGATTCGACGAGCAGCTACTGCTGGCCTTGGGCGTCCGTACATCGCTGGCCGATCTGCTGGACGAGCCCGGCGGTGCGCAAGAACTGCTCGACCGGATGGGCGATCCGGGACGCACCGTCAGCCGCGTCCAGCTCGGCGGCCTGTGGACGGCCCTCGCCGACGCCGACGTCACGGTGGAGCCGCCCGAAAGCGTGCGCGCGGTGGTGGACGGGGACGTCGAGGTCGTCGACGCCGCCGACGCCCTCGTCCTGGACGGTCCCGACGTGCTGCCGCTGCTGGCCGGGCAGCCCCTCGTCATCGCCGCGCAGGGACGCGACGCGCGGCTCGCCGAGCTGCTCGACCTGCCCCTGGCCGGCGACGAGGTGCCCGGCGCCGTGGAGACCGCGGGGGAGAAGCGCCCCGTGCCGGACGCCGTCCGGGCCGTCCTGCCGGACGCGCCGGAGACCTACCTCGCGCACGAGCGGCTCATCGTGGACGGCCAGGACGTCGCGTGGTGGACGAGGGACGGCGAAGTCCACGCGAGCGGCACCGGCGGCCTCGCGCGCGCGCTCGCCTGGTCCTGCGGGGACTGGGCGGCCCGGCTCCTCGCCGAAGCCGTCCTGCGCGACCCGGACGCCCTGCCCGTCCTGCTGGCCGAGGACGACCTGGAGCGCTAGACGTCCGCTTCGGACGTTTCCGATGTCTCCGACGGCTCCGGCGATCTCGTGACGGCGTCCTGGCGCGTCGCCCCCGGGCCGGCGGCGGCTTCGGCCTGTGCGGCGGGCTGCGCCGCCTCCTCGACGGCGGCCTCGCGGCGCGCGGCGCGGGAGGCCTCCAGCCGCTCGCGGCCCGCCTGGAGCCGCGGGATGTACCAGACGCCGAACAGGCCGGTCACGACGCCGGTGACGCACACCCACAGCCACCAGCGGTCCCCGGACGGCGTCCCGGCGACCAGCAGCACGGCGAGCGCCACCGCCCACGCCACCGTGCCGACCAGGGCCACGCGGACGTCGTTGGTCCGCATGGGCGGCGGGTCCGGGCGGCGCGGAGGGGTCATGGAGATCAGGTTACGCGGCGGGCGCGGGAGAGCGGCGTCACACCCTGGGCTGCGAGAAGCCGGAGGTGAACAGGGTGATGAGCCGCTCGTAGCTGGCCTCCAGATCCTCGGGGAGGCCGAAGCCGCCGGCCGCCTCCAGGACGGCGAAGCCGTGCACGGCGGAGCGCAGGCAGCGGGTGGCGTGGACGAGGTCCGGGCCGTCCAGGCCGTAGCCGCGCAGCACCGCGTAGATGACGCCGAGGACGCGTTCGGCGGCGGCACCGGCGGAACCCGCGCCCTCCGCCGACTGCTCCAGCGACCCGTAGCGGCTAGGGTGCTCCACAACGTAGCCGCGGTAGGCGCGCATCATGGCCGCCACGGCGTCGTCCTTGGAGCGTCCCATGGCGGCGGTGCCGAGACGGTCGGCGAGCTCGTCGAGGATTCTCGCGGTCACCAGCTGTCGCAACTCGGCCAGGTTGCGGACATGCTTGTAGAGGGAGGGGGTCGCGACCCCGGCCCTTCCGGCGACCGCGGCGAGCGTGAGGGCGCCGGGTCCGCCGGCGTCCACGACGGCGATGGCGGCGTCCACCACCGCGTCCGGCGTCAGGCCCGCGCGCGGCATCCCGATCCTTTCTTCGACCACTGAATAGCCAAAAAGCTAATAGCCTTAGCTGAACGTGTCAAGGAGCGGGCGTGGCAGCATGGGCATCAGCACGGGAGAACGATGACGATGACAACGCCACCGACCGGCGGCCGGACCGCCTCGCCCCCGGGGCTGGCCGAGGAGCTGCGCATCTCGATCGCGCGGCTGTCGCGCCGGCTCCGGCACCTGCGGGCGCCGGCGCCCGACGGCGGGCCGGCCCCGCTGTCGCTCACCCAGTTCGCGGCGCTCGCCGCCATCGAGCGGCACGGCTCCATGACGCCCCGCGAGCTGGCCGACCACGAGAAGGTGCAGCCGCCGTCGATGACGCGCGTCATCGCCTACCTGGAGGACCGCGGGCTCGTGGTGCGCAGCCCGCACCCGACCGACGGGCGCCAGGTGGTGCTGGTGGCCACCGACGAGGGCTCGTCGCTGCTGCGCGCCGAGCGCCGCCGCAAGGAGGCGTGGCTGTCCACCCGGCTCGGCGAGCTGACCGACGGCGAGCGCGAGATCCTGCGCCAGGCCGCACCGATCATCGACAAGCTCAGCCGCTCCTGACCCCGGCCCCGGCCCGTAGCCCCGCGCGGCGGCCGGTACCGGCGCCGTGCCGGAGTGCGGTTGCCGGAATACCGGCCGTGCGATTATCGTTAGCCTTGATAATGACTTCTGCTAACGATGGACTCGATGAACCGGACGGTGCCCCGGCGCGCGGGGCGCGCCCCGGGCAGGCCGGGCGTACCGGCGCCGCCCTCCCCGTGGCGTCCCGCGCGCGCCGCCGCCGTCCCGTCCCCCGCACCCCCGCCCGTACCCCGCACGCGTCCCCGCATCCCACCGCCCATCCGGCGGGCCGGTCGGACGCCGCCGCGCCGCCGCCGCACGCCGAGCGCGCCGGGCGCCTTGATGGAGCGGTCCAAACGCCTGCCGACGCCCCCACCGGCCAGGTGACCGAAGCCACGGAAGCCGCCGAGGCCGCCGAGGCCGTCGTCGCCGCCGAGGAGACCGACTCCGCCGTCGAACCGCCCGGACACACCGGCGACGACGCGTCCGACTCCGCCGAGGACGCCCGCGCCGGCGGCATGTTCCGCTCCCTCCGGACCCGGAACTACCGCCTGTACGCCTCGGGCCAGGTCGTCTCCAACACCGGCACCTGGATGCAGCGCGTCGCGCAGGACTGGCTCGTCCTCGACCTCGCCCACAACAACGGCACCGCGCTCGGCATCACCACCGGCCTGCAGTTCCTGCCGCTCCTGCTGTTCGGCCTGTGGGGCGGAGTGATCGCCGACCGCTACCCCAAGCGCCGCGTCCTGATGATGACGCAGGTGTCGATGGGCGCGCTCGCGCTGATCCTCGGCGTCCTCACCGTCACCGGGCAGGCCCGGGTCTGGCACGTGTACCTGCTGGCGTTCGGGCTCGGCCTCGCCACCGTCGTCGACAACCCGACCCGCCAGTCGTTCGTGATCGAGATGGTCGGCAAGCGCGACCTGCCGAACGCGATCGCGCTGAACAGCGCCACCTTCAACGGCGCCCGGCTGCTCGGCCCCGCCGTCGCCGGCGTGCTGATCGCCGTCATCGGCACCGGACCGGTCTTCCTGGTGAACGCCGCCTCGTTCGGCGCCGTCCTGCTCGGACTGTCCGCGATGCGCGAGAGCGAGCTGCACGACTCCGGCACCGTCAAGCGCGCCAAGGGCCAGCTCCGCGAGGGGCTGCGGTACGTCCGGGGCCGCCGCGACCTGGTCCTCGTCCTGGTGATGGTCGGGTTCGTCGCGACCTTCGGCATGAACTTCCAGATGACGACCGCGCTGGTCGCCAAGGAGGTCTTCCACACCGGCGCGTCCTCGTTCGGCCTGGCGTCCAGCATGCTGGCGCTCGGCGCGCTGACCGGCGCGCTGCTCGCCGCCCGCCGCTCGACCAAGCCGCGGCTGCGGCTGCTGCTCCTCGCCGCGATGGGGTTCGGCGTGGCCGAGACCGCCGCCGGGCTCGCCCCCGCCTACTGGCTGTTCCTGGTGCTGCTCGTCCCCGTCGGCATCGCGCTGATGACCTTCACCACGTCGGCGAACGCGACGATGCAGCTCGGCGTCCAGCCCGAGATGCGCGGCCGCGTGATGGGCCTCTACATGTTCGTGTTCATGGGCACCAACCCGCTCGGCGCGCCCACCGTCGGCTGGATGGCCGAGCACTTCGGGCCCCGGCTCAGCATCGTGCTCGGCGGGCTGGTCTCGATGGCCACCGCGATCGTCGTGGCGGCGCTGGCGGCGCCGCGCGGCTCGATCCGGCCCGCGCTGGCCCGGCTGGCGCGCGTCCCCGCCGCCGGCCGCTGACCCCTGAGCCGCCGGTGCGCCGCCGCCTACGGCGCCGACGGCCCGCGCCGACCGGCGCCGATGGCGCAGCGCAACCGCGTGACAACGGGTGCCGTCTGCTGGAAAGCTGAACGGGTGGCTCACCGGACGTTCCCATGAGGCTCTTCGTGGCGCTCGTACCGCCACCGGACATCCTGGACGAGCTCGAGGAGGCCGTCCTTCCGCACAAGGACGACGTCCCCGAGCTGAAATGGGTCCGGCGGGAGCTGCTCCACGTCACGCTGGCCTTCCTCGGCGAGTGCGACGACCGCACCGTCGACCGGCTCCTGCCCCGGCTGGAGCGCGCCGCCCGGCGGCACGAGCGGATGACGCTGTCGCTCGCCGGCAGCGGCGCGTTCCCCGGCAACGGCGCGCACGCCCGCGTCCTGTGGACGGGCCTGTACGGCGACCGGCGGGGCCTGGCCCGGCTCGCCGCGTCCGTCGCCGCCGCCGGACGCCGCGCGGGCACCCCGCCCGACAAGCACCGCACGTTCCGGCCCCACATGACCATCGCCCGGTCCAGGCAGCCGACCGACGTACGGCCGCTGATGGAGGCGCTGTCGGCGTTCGCGACCGGGTCGTGGACCGCCGACGCCGTCCAGCTGATGTGCAGCCACCTGCCCGGCAAGCAGTACGACCAGCTGACCTACGAGCCGCTGAAGACCTGGTCGCTGCGCTACAGCTCCGGCGGCGGAGGCGCGGGACGGTCGGCGTCCGGCGGGCCCCAGGGGACGCCGTAGCGCTCGCAGGCGCGGCGCAGCTCGTCCAGGTCGGGCGGGAACGTCACCTGCCGCAGGACGCGCCCTGACGGCCCCCAGACGACCAGCCGCGGCAGCCGCTCGGTCGACTCGTCGATGCCGACCCCGCCGATGCGGTCGCGGGCGAGGTCCCACTCGACCCGGCCGCGCCGCGTCACCACCGCCACCCCGGCGGACGACACCCGCAGCTGCGAGCGGTTCCGGTCGTACAGCCAGTAGCCCGCGAGGCCGATCAGCAGCCCGGCCGGCACCGACCAGCTCGCCGTCGCCCCGAACCCGCCGAGATCGGGCCCCAGCCACACCGCGCCGATCAGCGCGACCGCCTCGCACAGCAGCACGCTCATCCCGTACGTGCCGACACGGGAGCGGCGCGTGGCGTCCAGCAGCGCGCCCGGCGCCGTCACCGGGCTCGGCGGCTCCGGCACCGAGAACGCGAAATCCGGCTCGCCGGCGAGCCCGCCGGGCGCCCGCGACCCCTCCCGCGCCCCCTTCGGCGCCTCCGAGCCGTCGGACGCCGCGCCCGGCGCCGACAGCGGCGCCGTCGCACGGGCCTCCGGCTCCGGCGCCGTCAGCGTCGACATCGCCGAATGGAATGCCGCGCTCAGATACGCGTCGTACTCCGCGTCGTTCACCGGCAGGCCCGCCTTGCGCGCCGACTCGCGCAGGTCCGTGCGGGAGATCCGCAGCGCCGACAGCGGCGCGGCGAAGAACTCGTCGCCGTCGGAGTCGTACAGCCGCACCCACGCGTGCCCGGCGATCGTCAGCAGCTCGATGCCGCCGATCCGGTCCTCCGGCATCTTCAGCACCACGTCGCCGGCCGCGTCCGCCCAGCCGAGCCCGCCGTCCGCGACCACCAGCCGGCCGCCCGGGACCTGCGCGAAGATGTCCGGCAGCCCCTCCAGGCCGTACTCGGGACGGCGCGGCGGCCGCGCCCCCGGCGTGATCACGTGGTAGCCGTGGTCGTCGAGCGCGTGCGCCAGCTGGAAACCGTCCAGGCCGTGCGCGGGCAGCCGCGCGACCAGCTCCAGCCGGTGCCCGAACGCCAGCGCCGCCAGCTCCGCGCGCCGCGGCTCCCCGCTCAGCGGGTCCAGCCGCAGCCCGGGACCCACCACCACCGCCGCGACCGTCCCCGACGGCAGGTCCTGCAGCTGCCGGCGGCCCGGCCGGGCCCGCACCAGCAGCCGCTCCGCGGTGATCGTCCAGCGCACCCGGGCCGCCCGCAGCAGCCGCCGCCGCGCCGCCAGCACCCCGGTGATCGCGGCGAGCGCCCAGCAGCCCGCCGCCAGCCGCGCCTCGAACCCGCCCGCGCCCTGCACCGCGATCCGCACGATCATGACCGCGCCCAGCACGCCCGTCAGCGTGCCGAGCAGCGCGACACGGCGCCGCCCCGGCAGCGGGTCCGGCGTGTCGAGCCGGAACTCGCCGCGCCCCGGCGCCGCGCCGCCCGCCCCGTCCCTCGGACGCGGCGGCTCGTGCACCGCCGCCAGCAGCGCCGCCTCCTGGTCCAGCAGCCGCTTCTCCGCCGCGTGGTCGCGCGGCAGCGGCCCCGGCGCCGAGAACCCCGGACCCGGCACGTCCCCGTCCGGGCCCTGGCGCCGCAGCGCCTCGTCCAGCGCCGGATCCAGCAGGTCGCTCGCCTCGCCGTCCAGCACGTGCATCGGGATGCCGAGCCGCCGCGCCGTCACGAACAGCGCCAGCGGCTCCAGGCCCATCGCCGTCAGCCCGCCGACCGCCGTCCGCCCGAACCGGTGGAACACCGTCAGCATGCCGTCGCCCGTCGTGATGGCCAGGCCGTCGATGCGGTCCCGCTCGTAGCGGACCATCGTCAGGCCGCCCTTGCCGACCCGCTCCAGCCCGGCCGCCGACAGCCGCCAGTACGGCCGCGGCCGGCGCCGCCGCGCCTCCGGCGCCGCCCCCAGCACCCACGGGAACGCCGCCACCACCGCGATCAGCAGCGCCCACAGCCACACCGGCCGGATCGGCAGCAGCGCCAGCGCCACCGCCAGCAGCGCGAACGGCCCCGCCGCCACCGGCCGCCACCGTCCCCCGGCCCCCGAAAGCCCGACGAGCTCTGTGTTCATTGCATTGCCCTCGGCGGTCGGGCGTTGAACGCCCTCCCTTCAACGGGCAATGCGGCGATCGCTGCATCGCTCCGACTCGCCCTGGGGGCTCGCTGCGCGATCAAGTTCTCGCAGGCTCGAACTTGGCTTCGCACGCGATCGCAACGCTCGGGTCCGCGCGGGCTGGGGTTCGGACCACTGACGATGGCCGCTGCGGGCGGGGGGTTGCGGTGGGGTCGGGCGGGGTGGTCACCCTGGGGCATGCGGCGCCCTCCTTCGGCGGGCAACTGGGCGAACGTGGGGGACGCTACGGCTCGCTTCGCGTTCGGATTCTCCCAAGCGCGGCGCCGGGTTCGCAGACGTTCGGGGGTTCGCGGAGCAGACCGTGTCCGGACGGTCAGGTCCCGGGTCATCCGCGTCTCCGGAACAGGCCGTAGCCGACGCAAGCGGCGATGGCGAGCGCGACGAAAAGGCCGGTCCGGACGCCGCCGGCGTCGCGGTGGCCCTGGTCGGCATCGTCCTTGCCGGTCTTCTCCGCGGTCTTCGCGGACGCCGAAGGGGAGGCCGGGGACTTCGCGCCCGGTACGGAAACCTTGTAGACGGGCTGGTTCTCGCCTTCTGAACCGGCGAGGAAGTACCGGCCGTCGGCCGTGTAGGTGATCGACTCGCCCTGCGGCTGGAACGGCAGCGACACCGAGCGCAGCGACTTGCCGGGGCTCCCGTCCGGCTTCACGGCGTACATGCGTGCGCCGAAGTAGGTGCGGATGACGCAGGTGCTGCCGTCGGGGGCGAACGCCCCGTCCGTCGCCATCGCGGGCGCTTTGCCGATCTTGTGCATGACGTTGTAGCCGGACGTCCGCAGGTGCTTCGGCGCCTCGTAGAGCGCGCCGCCGAACAGCTTGCTGGCGATGTAGAGCCGGTTCGTGCGCGGGTTGACCATGAGGGTCTCGGCGTTGCGCGGCCCGTCCGCGTACTTGATCTTGAACGCGGTGGCGCGGATGGTCTGGCTGCGGATCCGCGCCGGCTCGGGGATCCGGTAGACGGTGACGTACGGCCAGGCGCCGCCGAGGTTGTCGCCGATGTCGCCCATGTAGATCGCGGGACGGCCCCGCTCGTCCTTGCCGAGCGCCATCCCCTCCCAGTCCCGCGCGGACGCGCCGCCGAGCGTCAGCACGGCCCGCACCCGCCCGTCCGGGCCCAGCGCGTAGATCTTCGGGACGCCGCCGGAGTCGTTGTGGGTGTAGACGATGCCGGGGTGCGCGGTGCTCGCCGCGAGCCCGCTGGACTCGGTGATCCGCGGGTCCCTGATGGTGAAGGCGGTGTCGCCGCCGGCCGCGGTGCCGGCCGCTGCGGGCGGAGCCCAGCAGGCGGTCGCGGCGGCGCCGAGCGCCAGCGCGGCGGCTGCCCCGAGGAGGGCACGCGGGGCGGACGGACCCACTGACATCTCGCGATCAACCCCGTTCCCCCGCCCGGTCGATCATACGACGCGCCCCGCGACCCGGACCCGCACCGGCGGTCAACGCAGCAGCGCGCCGACGACCACGGCAAGGATCAGCGCGGTCAGCACGGTGGGGAGCAACCATTGGGGCGCGCGGTTCACATCTTGAGCTTATGCGGCCCCGCGGACGGCGCGAACCGGACGGCGATGATTCGCATCTCATCTGGCATGTGCGGTTTGTTCGGGGTGGTCCGCTCGCCCTTCGCCGACGACCCGGGCCGGGCGTCGGACGCGTTCGTGACGCTGGGGGCGCTCGCGGAGGAGCGCGGCACGGACTCGGCGGGGGTGGCGCTGCTCGGCGGCTGGCCGGGGCTCGGGCACGACGGCTGCCGGGTGGTGAAGGGCCGCGGCCGGTTCTCCGCCATCTGGCGCACCGAGCTGCTCGCCGAGCTGGACCGGGCGCCGGTCGCGCTGGGCCACACCCGCTGGGCGACGCAGGGGTCCCCGGTGGAGCCGGCGAACGCGAGCCCGATGCTGGTCGGCGCCCCCGGGGCCGCCGGGATCGTCGCGACGCACAACGGCGACGTCGACGCCGGGGCGCTGCGGTCGCGGTTCGCGCTGCCCGCCCCGTCCGGCGGGACGGACAGCGAGGCGGTCTTCCAACTGCTCGCCGGGCGGCGTGACCCGTCGGGCGTCACCGGCGTGCTGGAGGCGCTGGTCGGACGGGCCGCGCTCGCCTGGGTGGACCGCGACCGCCCGACCCAGGTGCATCTGGCGCGGGCCGCGCTGAGCCCGCTCGCCGTCGCCGTCGACGCCGAGCAGAACATCTACTGGGCGTCGAACCCGCGCTGGTTCCGGGTGGTGCAGCGGTACACGCGGGTCCGGTTCGTGACGATCGTCATGCTCCGCGAGGGCACCTACATGCGGGTCGGCACGGAGAAGGCGCCCGGACGCCGCGACCGGCCCCAGGTGCTGGCGGCGGCGTCCTTCGTCCCGACCGCTCGTCCCGCGGACCTCGACGACCGGGTCTGGACGGGCTTCACCGACACCGACCGAGCCCGCGACCAGGCGACCCTCCACCACCGCCTGGCCGCTGTGGCGGTGGCCTGAGCCGGGGCCGTCCTTCAAGACGGCCCCGGCCTGGGACTACAACCTCTCGACGACGTAGTCGATGCAGGTGGTGAGGGCTTCGACGTCGGCCGGGTCGATCGCCGGGAACATGCCGATGCGCAGCTGGTTGCGGCCGAGCTTGCGGTACGGCTCGGTGTCGACGATCCCGTTGGCGCGCAGCGCCTTGGCGACGGCCGCCGCGTCGACGTCGTCGTTGAAGTCGATCGTGCCGACGACCTGCGAGCGCTGCGCCGGGTCGGTCACGAACGGCGTCGTGTACGAGGTCTTCTCGGCCCAGGTGTACAGGCGCTGCGAGGAGTCGGCGGTGCGGGCCGTCGTCCAGGCCAGGCCGCCCTGCGCGTTCATCCACTCGATCTGCTCGGCGAGCAGGATCAGCGTGGCGACGGCCGGGGTGTTGTAGGTCTGGTCCTTGCCGGAGTTGTCCCGGACGGTCTTCAGGTTGAAGAACTCCGGCACGTACCGGTCGGACGAGGCGATCTCGTCGATGCGCTCCAGCGCGGCGGGGGAGGCGAGCGCCACCCACAGGCCGCCGTCGGCGGCGAAGCACTTCTGCGGCGCGAAGTAGTAGACGTCGGTCTCGGTGACGTCGACGGGCAGGCCGCCGGCGCCGGACGTGGCGTCGACCAGGACGAGGCCCTCGCGCGCGGTGGTGCCGGCGGGACGCTTGATCGGCATCGCGACGCCGGTCGAGGTCTCGTTGTGGGTGAGGGCGTAGACGTCGACGTCCTCCTCGGCGGACGCCTCCGGGTGGGTGCCGGGCGGGCCGGAGATGACGGTCGGGTCCCCGAGCCAGGGGGCGCCGGTGGTGACCTTGGCGAACTTGCTGGAGAACTCGCCGAACGTCAGGTGCTGCGAGCGCTGCCGGACAAGGCCGAACGCGGCGGCGTCCCAGAACGCGGTGGTGCCGCCGTTGCTGAGCAGGACCTCGTAGCCGTCGGGGAGGGAGAACAGCTGCGCCAGGCCCTCGCGGACGCGGCCGACCAGGGACTTGACCGGCTTCTGCCGGTGCGAGGTGCCCATGTACGTGGAGCCGGACTCGGCGAGCGCGGCGAGTTGCTCGGGGCGGACCTTGGACGGCCCGCATCCGAAGCGGCCGTCGGCGGGCTTGATATCGGCGGGAATGGCTATGGCTGGATTCGCGCTTTCGGTCACCCGCAGAAGGCTACCGGACGCCTACCGTCCCGTTCTTACCGTGTTCGACCATGCACCGACGGTAAGGTCCAGGTGTGCGGCTCAGGTACAACTTCCGTCTCTATCCGACCCCGGGCCAGCGCGTGGCGCTGGCCCGGGCGTTCGGGTGTGCTCGGGTGGTGTTCAACTGATCAAGGACGCGGCCGGACGGTACTTCGCCTCGTTCGTGATCGAGGTGACCGAACAGCCTCTGCCGCTTGTGGAGTCTGAGACGGGCATCGACCTCGGGCTGACTCATTTCGCTGTGCTGTCGGACGGTCGCAAGATCGCCGCACCGAAGTTCCTGCGCCGGGCGGAGAAGCGGTTGCGCAAGGCGCAGCAGGCGCTCTCACGCAAGGTTAAGGGGTCCAACAACCGGGTGAAGGCCCGGCGAAGGGTCGCCCGCCACCACGCCAAGATCGCCAATGCGCGCCGTGACTTCCACCACCAGCTCTCCACACGGATCGTCCGTGATAACCAAACGGTGATCGTGGAAGACTTGGCGGTGAACGGTCTCGCACGCACGCGGCTGGCCAAGAGCGTGCATGACCCGGGCTGGTCCCAGTTCACCGCGATGCTGGAGTACAAGACCGCCCTGTACGGGCGGACCTTCGCGAGGGTGGACCGGTGGTTCCCCCTCCTCCAAGAGGTGCCGCACGCAGGTGCGGCACGGTCTGAATCCCCGGTCTTCAGACCGAGGAGCGCGTCAATTGGTGTGCCGTACGGCCACCACCAATACCAGCCAGGTAAGCAGGGCCACCAGCATCACTCCGCAGACAGCGGCGACGATTCCCGGCGGGTAGATCCAGTCGCGGCCGTGGGCGTGGTCGTCGATGGCGGCGCGGACGGCGTCGTAGGTGAGGAACGCGAGCAGGACGGCGCCGAGCGCGGCGGCGACGCGGCCGGAGACGGCGTTGGTGCGGCGGCGGCGCTCCTCGCGCTCCGCGGTGTAGCGGCGCATCTCCTCGGCCGGGTCGGGGGGCGGTCCGGCGGGGCGGACGGCGCGCGCGGCGGGTCCGATGTCGCCTTCCAGCGGCTCGTCCGGGTCCTCGGTCATGACGCCCATGATGGCAAACCCGTGCAGGTCGGGGCACCCCGGCCGGTTCGCATCGGTGGTCGAATCACCACCATCGGTAGCCGAATTTCGAGATTTTTCGATCCATTTCGCAAAGGGGCGCGCGCGGGAGGCGCGCGCCGGGACGAGGAGCCGCCGGGGGACGAGAGCGAGGGGTTTTCCATGCCGGGCGACGGCGACCGGATCCTGTCGGAGGATCGGCTGCGCGGAGTGCTCGAACGCGGGCGGCGCCGTCGAGGTGCGGGAGGTCTGCGGCCGCCTCGTCACCGGCCACCAGGCCCGCGCCGACTGCCCGGCGGGCGACGCCCCGCCGGCCGAGCCGTCCCGCTGACACGGTCCGGCCCAAGGCGCACGAAGGCCCCCGGTTCCGTGCGAACCGGGGGCCTCAGGCGCGTTCAGCGGGGGGGAGGGGGAGCCGGCGCGTCAGCCGGCCGTGCGATCAAGCACCGCGCTTGAGGACCTCCGCCGCCCCGGCGACGTCGTCGATCGACCGGGTGCCCGGCCCGACGTACCGGGCGCTCGGCCGGACGAGGCGGCCGGTGCGCTTCTGCTCCAGGATGTGCGCGGCCCACCCGGCGGTGCGGCCGCAGGTGAACATCGCGGGCATCATCGCGGTCGGGACCTCGGCGAAGTCCAGGACGACCGCGGCCCAGAACTCCACGTTCGTCTCGATCGGCCGGTCCGGGCGGCGCTCGCGCAGCTCGGCGAGGGCGGCGTCCTCCAGGGCCTTCGCGGCCTCGAAGCGCGGCGCGCCGAGCTCCTTGGCGGTGCGGCGCAGCACCCGGGCGCGCGGGTCCTCGGCGCGGTACACGCGGTGGCCGAAGCCCATCAGCCGGTCGCCGGAGTCGAGGATGTCGGTGACGACCTTGCGGGCGTCGCCGAGCTGCTCGACCTTCTCGATCATCGGCAGCACGCGGGCCGGGGCGCCGCCGTGCAGCGGGCCGGACATCGCGCCGATCGCGCCGGAGATGCTCGCCGCGACGTCCGCGCCGGTGGAGGCGATGACGCGGGCGGTGAAGGTGGAGGCGTTCATGCCGTGCTCGGCGGCGGAGACCCAGTAGGCGTCGATGGCCCGGACGTGCTTCGGGTCGGGCTCACCGCGCCAGCGGACCATGAACCGCTCGGTGATCGTCGCGGCCTCGTCGATCCGGCTCTGCGGCACCATCGGGACGCCGATGCCGCGTGCGGACTGGGCCACGAACGACAGCGCGGTCACCGAGACCCGGGCGAGGTCGGCGCGGGCCTGCTCGTCGGAGATGTCGAGCAGCGGCTTCATCCCGTACGCGGGGGCGAGGGTGGGGAGCGCGCTCTGCACGTCCACCCGGACGTCGCCGGAGGTGACCGGCAGGACGTGCGGGTCGGCGGGGGCGAGGCCCGGGTCGAAGCTGTCGTCGACCAGCAGGCCCCAGGCGTCGCCGAAGGAGACGCGGCCGACGAGCTCCTCGATGTCGACGCCCCGGTAGCGGAGGGCGCCGCCCTCCTTGTCCGGTTCGGCGATCTCGGTCTCGAAGGCGACGACCCCCTCAAGACCGGGTTTGAAGTCGGACATGTCGTCCTGCCTTTCGTCTCCAAGAGTGATAAGGCGGTGCCGTGCCATTGAACCCTGTCCGCCTTACTGACCAGTACCCAGGTCCATGTGAGATGCACAATGCCCAGGTGAGAGGCTCAGACGCTGTGGATTTCCCAACGCCCGACCCCGCACGGCTCCGCAGATCCTACGAGGGCGGCGAATTGGCGGAGCCGGCCGTCCCCGCCGATCCGCTGGCGCTGTTCGCCGCCTGGTTCGCCGACGTGCACGCGTTCGGGCTCCCGGAACCGAACGCGATGGTGCTGGCCACGGCGTCCGCCGACGGCGTCCCGAGCGCCCGGACGGTGCTGCTGAAGGGGTACGGGCCGCACGGGTTCCGCTTCTTCACCAACTTCACCTCCGCCAAGGGCCGTGACCTGGCCGAGAACCCGCGCGCGGCGCTCGTCTTCCCGTGGCACGCGATGCACCGGCAGGTGCGCGTCGCCGGGCCGGTGTTCCGGCTGCCGGCGGACGAGGCGGAGGCCTACTTCCGGACCCGGCCGTACGGGTCGCGGATCGGCGCGTGGGCGAGCGAGCACCAGTCGGGGGTGATCCCCGACCGCACGGAGCTGGAGCGGCGGTTCGCGGAACTGGCCGAACGGTGGCCGGATCCGGCCGCGGCGCCGGGCGGTGGCGCGGTCGCGGAGGGGGACGCGGTGCCGCTGCCGGACTTCTGGGGCGGGTTCCGAATCGTCCCGGAGAGCATCGAGTTCTGGCAGGGGAGGCGCGACCGGCTGCACGACCGCATCCGGTACCGGCGGACGGCCCTGGACGACCAGGGCCGCCCCCTCGACGCGGACCCGGACGCGGCGGGCGCGTGGGTGACGGAGAGACTGTCCCCGTGACACCGGAACAGCAGCCACCCCCCGCCTACGCTCCTGACACCCCTGGGGACGGTGCCGCGGACTCCGCAGGCGCCCCGGACGCCGCGGACGCCGCCGCCGACGAGCCCGAGAATCCGCCCGCCCGGCCGGGCCGCCGGGGCCTGGTCCGGCGGCTCGCGATCGACACCCGCCCGCTCGCCCACCCCCCGTACCGGCGGCTGTGGCTCGGGCAGGGCGTGTCGTTCATCGGCTTCCAGGTCACCGCGGTCGCGGTGCCCGTCCAGGTCTACGGCATGACCGGGTCGTCGTTCTGGGTCGGCGCGCTCGGCCTCGTCAACCTCGTCCCGCTGATCGTGTTCGGGCTGTGGGGCGGCGCGGTCGCCGACCACATGGACCGGCGCAGGCTGCTGTTCTCCTCGTCCTGCGTGATGTGGGGATCCACGCTGCTGCTGCTCGTCCAGGCGCTGCTGCACCTGGACAGCCTCACACTGATCATGGTGGTGGTGGCGGTGCAGGCGACCGGGTTCGCGGTGTCGTCGCCGACCCGCAGCGCGATCATCCCGCGGCTGGTGGACAAGGAGCTCGTCCCGGCCGCGAACACGCTGAACTTCACCGCGAGCCAGGTCGGGATGCTCGCCGGGCCGCTGTTCGCCGGCGTCATCCTGGCCCGCTGGAGCTACGGCGCCGCCTACGGGATGGACGCGGCGCTGTTCACGGTCGGGCTGTGGGCGGCGCTGCGGCTGCCGTCGATCCCGCCGCTCGGCGAGGTCGCCGGCACGCCCGGCCTGCGGTCGGTGATCGACGGGCTGCGCTACCTCGGCACGCAGCCGGTGCTGCTGATGTCGTTCGTCGTCGACATCATCGCGATGGGCGTCGCGATGCCGCGCGCGCTGTTCCCGGAGCTGGCCGAGACCCGGTTCGGCGGCGAGGGCGCGGTCGGCTACCTGTTCGCCGCGATCGCGATCGGCGCGTTCCTCGGCGGGCTGATCTCCGGCTGGATCGGCCGCGTGCACCGGCAGGGCGTCGCCCTCGTCGTCTCCATCGTGGTGTGGGGCCTCGCCGTGGCGGCGGCGGGCCTCTCGCACCAGCTGTGGCTGGCGGTCGCGCTGCTCGCCGTCGGCGGCGCCGCCGACCTGGTGTCGGCGGTGTTCCGGCAGACGATGCTCCAGACGTACGCGCCGGACGAGATGCGCGGCCGGCTCCAGGGAGTGTTCACCGTCGTCGTCGCGGGCGGTCCCCGGCTCGGCGACGTGCGGGCGGGCGCGGTCGCGAGCGTCGCCGGCGCCACCGCGTCGTGGGTCGGCGGCGGCATCGCCTGCGCGGTCCTGGTCGTCGTGGTCGCGTTCCTGGTCCCGGCGCTGCTGCGCTACGACACGAGGACCGCCGAGACCGTCCACGCCGCCTGACCGAGCAGGTCAACGGAGGGCCCGGGCGGCGGCGGGAAGTTTCCGCGTACAACTCGCGTTTTCCCGTACCCGCCGTGTCCGGGATATTCGCGCGATCCGGCGGTGGGGGATCCATAGCAAGTAGACTTCGAGGCCATAAGACTGGAGGGAGCTGTGACCTCACACGGCCTGATCGATACCACGGAGATGTATCTCCGGACGGTGTTCGAGCTCGAAGAGGAGGGGATCATCCCCCTTCGTGCGCGCATAGCCGAGCGGCTCTCCCAGAGCGGCCCGACGGTGAGCCAGACGGTCGCGCGGATGGAGCGCGACGGGCTGCTGCGGGTCGAGGGTGATCGGCACCTGGAGCTGACCGACAGCGGCCGGGGCCTGGCCACCCGCGTGATGCGCAAGCACCGGCTCGCCGAGTGCCTGCTGGTCAACGTCATCGGGCTGCCCTGGGAGGACGTCCATATCGAGGCGTGCCGGTGGGAGCACGTGATGTCGGAAGAGGTCGAGCGGCGGCTGGTCGCGTTGCTGGACAACCCGACCACCTGCCCGCACGGCAACCCGATCCCCGGCCTGGACGAGCTCGGCGGGCACGGCGACGACGCGGCCGCCGCGCCGCTGTCGGTGATGACGGCGGTCGCGAGCACGTCCGGCGCCGCCGCGGTGGTCCGGCGGATCAGCGAGCAGGTGCAGATGGACAGCGACCTGATGCTTAGACTCAAGCAGATAGGGATACAACCGGGACGAGAGGTGACTCTCCGGGCGACCGATGACGGGGTGCGGGTGACCTGTGACGACGAGGCCGACGGTGCTGCGACGGAACTGCCGCGCGGCATCGCCGAGCACGTCTTCGTCAGCAGGCGCTGACACGGTCGGCGTGCTGCCCCCCGCCCCCGCCGCGACGGTCTATACCGAAGATCTCCATACCATCGCGCCGTTCGGGCGTATCCCGGTGGCGGGTTCGTCGTTCAATACGACGAGGCGAACACGTACGAGGACCGTGCCGCGTCGCCCGGTGATCGGCACCGTGCGCGGTGCGGGCCGGCCGCGCGGGGGCGGCCCGGCCGCCGGCGGGACCGCGAGTGTGATCGGGATGGGGAGATGAAGCGTTGGGGGGAAGCGCCCTTCGAGGCGCATCTGCCGCCCGAGACCGTCCTCAGCCAGATGGAGATGGCGGTCATCGTCTGCGACCGCTTCAGCAACGTCATCTACGGCAACGCGTTCGCCCGCCAGCTGTTCGGGTTCGGCGGCGACGAGGTCATCGGGCACTCCATCCTGTCGCTCGGCATCGCGGAAGAGGACCACGAGCAGGCCACCGAACTCGCCCGGCACGTCCTCAAGGGCGGCGTCTGGGAGGGCACCTTCTGCAACCTGCGCGCCGACGGGACCACCGTGTACACGCGCGCGCACGCCGTCCCCCTGCGGCACCCGTCCGGCGCGGTCGACGGCGTCGTGATCTTCGCGCGGGAGGCGCTCCGCTCCAACCAGCGCGACCAGGAGCGGTACGGGCTGCTGGAGCGGATCGGCGAGCGGCTCGCCGGGTCCCTGGAGCTGGAGGCGACGCTGCGGCGGGTCGCCGACACCCTCGTCCCGCAGTTCGCCGACCACTGCTTCATCGACCTCTACAGCGGCGACCGGCTGTACCGGCGGGTGTCGCGGCACGCCGGCAACTGGGAGCCGCCGCCCGGTACCTGGGCGGAGGTCGGCGAGCCCGTCTCCTACCCGCCCGGCCACTTCAGCGCCAAGGCGATGGCGCGCCGCGACGCCGTCCTCGTCGAGGACATGGTCCAGCACCGGTTCGCCGCGCCGACCGAGTCGTCGCTGCGGCTCGGCGAGTCGATGGGCATCACCTCGGTGATCTCCGCGCCGCTGCTGGTGCGCGGCGAGCTGCTCGGCGTGATGAGCCTGGCGCTGTCCAACCTGTCGAAACGACCCGACCCGCACTACGACGGCTTCGACCGCGACCTGCTCGGCGCCATCGCCAGCCGCGTCGCGCTCGCCGTCGACAACGCGCTGCTGTTCGAGGAGGAGCGCGACACCGCGCTCGCGTTCCAGAAGCACCTGCTGCCCGGTGACCGCCCGCCGCACCTGGACGGCCTGCAGATCGCCTGGCGGTACGAGCCGGCCCGCCCGCTCGAGTCGCACGGCCACGGCATCCAGACCCAGGTCGGCGGCGACTGGTACGACGTGATCCCGCTGTCGGCCGGACGCGTCGGGCTCGTCATCGGCGACGTCGAGGGCCGCGGTGCCCGCGCCGCCGCGGTGATGGGCCAGCTGCGCGCCGCGCTGCGCGCGTTCGCGCAGGACGACAAGCCCCCGGCCGACATCCTGCGCAAGCTCGACGAGTGGGTCCGCACGATGACCCGGCCCGAGCGGATGCGGTCCGGCTGGAACAGCGACGACCTCGTCCGCCCTCCGCTGGTGTCGTGCACCTACTTCGTCTACGACGCGTGGTCGCGGGTGCTGGAGTTCGCCAACGCCGGCCACGACCCGCCGCTGCTCGTCGTGGGCGGCGACGTCGGCGAGCTGGACTTCGAGAGCGAGGGCGCCATGCTCGGCGTCCGCGCCCCCGGCATGGGCGGCGAGATCCTCTACAACGAGGAGCAGGTCGAGCTGCACCCCGGCTCCACGCTCGTGCTGTACACCGACGGCCTCATCGACCGGCGGCCCAAGGACGACGGCGAGTACTACACGCGGGAGGAGTCCCGCGAGATGGTCCGCGACGCCGTCCAGCGGGTCGCGCGGTCGGGCGTGGAGGCCATCGCCAACGCCGCCTACGACGCCGTCCCCGGCGACATCGACGACGACGTGGCGATCGTGGTGATCCGCACCGCCGCCGACGAGCTGGCCGTCGAGGAGCGCACCTTCCCCGCCGAGCCGATCATGGTGTCGGAGGCGCGCCGGATGGCGGCCGACGCGTTCGCGTCCTGGGGCATGCTCGACGAGCAGGCCGAGCTGGCCTGCCTGCTGGTCTCCGAGGTCGTCACCAACGTGGTGCTGCACGCCACGTCGACGCCGCAGCCGCGCCGCGAGATGGTCGTCCCGGTGCCCGCCGGGCCGCCCGGCCGCGGCGGCGAGCCGCTGAGCGCGCCGCCGCCCGTCCAGTTCAACACCCATAAGTTCACCGCCGCCCAGGAGTTCAACACCGCGCAGGTCGGCGGCGCGTACGAGGCCGGTCTCGACCCCGCGCTGGACCCGGGCGGGTTCGACGAGGACGACTGGACTCTCGGCGCCGACCTCGGCCGCCGCGAGCCGCCCACCAAGGAGTTCCGGCTCCGGCTGCGGCGCGGCGCGGACGCGATCTGGGTCGAGGTGTTCGACTCCGACATGCGGCTGCCGCGCATCCGCAGCGCCGGCGAGACCGACGAGGGAGGCCGCGGCCTCTACCTGGTCGACCAGCTCGCCACCCGGTGGGGCGCCCGGCCGACCAACGACGGCAAGGCCGTCTGGTTCGAGCTGCCGCTGACCCCGTGATGCGGGCCTGGGCGGTGGACGCGCCGGCTCCGATCGCCTCGGGGCCGCTGCGCCGCGCCGACCGGGACGTCCCGTCGCCGGGGCCGGGGGAGCTGCTGGTGCGCGTCCTCGCGTGCGGCGTGTGCCGGACGGACCTGCACGTCGCGGAGGGCGACCTGCCCGTCCACCTGCCCGGTGTGACGCCCGGCCACGAGATCGTCGGCGAGGTCGCGCAGGCGGGCGCGGGCGCGCTGCACGCCGTCGGCGACCGGGTCGGGGTCGCGTGGCTGCGCGGCACCTGTGGCGCGTGCCGGTTCTGCCGCCGCGGCGCTGAGAACCTGTGCCCGTACTCGGTGTACACGGGCTGGGACGCGCACGGCGGCTACGCCGAGTACGCCCTCGCCGTCGACGCCTACACCTACGCGCTGCCGCCCGAACTCGACGACGTCCGCGCGGCGCCGCTGCTGTGCGCGGGCATCATCGGCTACCGCGCCCTGCGCCGCGCGGATCTGCCGCCGGGCGGGCGGCTCGGGATCTGGGGGTTCGGCGGCTCGGCGCACCTCGCCGCGCAGATCGCGCTCGCCGAGGGCGCCGACGTGCACGTGTTCACGCGGAGTGCCGCGGCCCGGGAGCTGGCCCGCTCGCTGGGCGCCTCGTGGGCGGGCGACTCCTTCGACGCCTCGCCCGACCCGCTCGATTCGGCGATCGTGTTCGCGCCCGCCGGCGGGCTCGTCCCCGCCGCCCTCGAACGCCTCGACCGCGGCGGCACCCTCGCCATCGCGGGCATCCACCTGAGCGACGTCCCGTCCCTGGACTACCAGCGGCACCTGTTCCAGGAGCGGCAGGTCAGGTCGGTGACCGCGAACACCCGCGCGGACGGGGAGGAGTTCCTGCGCCTCGCGGCCCGCCTCGACGTCGCCGTCACCACGCACCCCTACCCGCTGGACGAGGCGGACCGCGCCCTCGCCGACCTCGCCGCCGACCGCTTCACCGGCGCCGCCGTCCTCGTCCCGTAGAACGGGGATGCGGCGCGCCGGCCCCTGAGGCTCCTGGAAAGAGGGCGGCGCGCCGCAAGCATGTGGGCGTCCTAGATCGGCTCCGCCGCGACATGGGCCCAGGACTGGGTGAACCAGAGTTCGCCGCCGATCACGCGGGGCTTCGCGCCGGTCTTCGGGCCGCCGTCGACCTCGTCGGTGAGCGCCTCGCGGATCCGGTCGGCGGACGCGTCGTCCCGCGCGCCCGCGAGCCACGGCTCCACCGGCCGCTCGACGGTGAACACGTCGAGCCGGCGGATGGTCGCGCCCGCCGAGGTGATCATCTCGGTGAGCCGGGCGATGGACGGGGTGCCCGGGTGGTCGGGGTCGCGCAGCCGCTCGATCCGGTCCCGCTCCGGGCCGGCCAGGTTGCCGCGGACGAGATCGGCGATGATCAGCCGTCCGCCGGGCCGGCAGACCCGCAGCAGCTCGCGCAGCACCCGCTCCGGCTCGCCCAGCGTGTACAGCGAGAACCGGGCCGTGACCAGCGAGAACGCGTTGTCTCTGTAGGGCAGTGCGGTGGCGGTGGCGCGGACGGCCGGGCCGGTGGGCCGGGGGCGCGGGTCCTCGCGGGTGGCCATCGCGGGCGGCCGGTCCCCGTCGCCCGCCGGGCCGGTGATGCGGACCGGTCCCGTGCCGAACTCGACCGTGGCCATCCGGCCGCCGCGCCCCGGTTCCTCCGGCGCCGGCGTCGCGTCCACCGCGGTCATGTGCCGGACCCGCGGGCGCAGCGCGGCGGGCATCGGCCCGCGGCCGCGCGCCACGTCCAGGCAGACGTCGTGGCGGTCGGGTTCGACGAACTCCAGCAGCCGCCTCAGGTGCGGGGCGATGCCGCCGGCGGTCTCCTGGACCGCGGTCGCCGGATGCGGCACGGATGGTCTCCCTCGGCTCGGACCGGCTCCTCGGGCACGGGGACAGGCGTGAAGCCGGTTTCGCCAGGTATGACTCCCGGTGCGGGCGGGAAGTTCGCATCCGGGGCCGGGGAAATTCGCGGCCCGGCGCGTCAGCCTCTCAGGTGCTCGCCGTACAGCGCCCCGACGACCAGCACGAACACGATGATCACCGCGCTGCGGGTGGGCATCGGCATGCGCAGCTTCACCGCGACCCAGCGCACGCAGAACGCGGCGAGCAGCGCGACGACCGCGAGGCTGAGAAGGCCCTCGTCCATGGCCACCTTCAATCCGGGGGAGTGCCGCCATCTAGAACGATAGACGCGTAAGGCAAGGGTTACCTCGGAGTAGGCGCATTGGACGGCTCCCGATAACCTCGCGGATGTGGCAGATGCGAAGGAAGTAGACGACCGGGACCGGCTGGACGACCTGATGACCAACCTGGCGCGGGCGCGGGTGGCCCTCGGCCTCGCGGCGTTCGCCGCGCCGAAGCTGACCGTGAAGCTGATGACGTCGGCGGGCGGCACCGACCCGGGCCGCGACTACGTCGCCCGGATGTTCGCCGCCCGCGAGATCGCGCTCGGCGCCGGCTACCTGCTGAGCGACGGGCCCGGGCGCCGGCTGTGGGCCCGCGCGGGGCTGCTCGTCGACTCCCTCGACACGGTCAGCGGGCTGCGCACCCGCCGCGGCCTCCCGCTGTGGGCGACGGCAGGGGCCACCGCCGTCGCGGGCGGGGCCGCCGCCCTGGGCGCCGCCAAGGTCGCCCGCGACATCCTGCGCTGACGTCCCGGACGGCCCCGGCGCCCGTGCCGGGGCCCTCGGCCCGGCATCCCCGGGACGCCGATTTGGGGTGATCTCTGTGGGTAGACCTCCCTCGTCGGCCGGCGAGGGGGGACGGGCGCTATGACCGCTGACACGGTGGCGCGCGGCGAGGAGCCCATGCCGAAGGGCAGCGACCTGTACGTCGTCCTCGGCGCGCTGATGCTGGCGATGCTGCTCGCCGCGCTGGACCAGACGATCGTCTCCACGGCCCTGCCGACCATCGTCAGCGACCTCGGCGGCCTCAACCACCTGTCCTGGGTCGTCACCGCGTACCTGCTGGCGTCCACCGCCTCGACGCCGCTGTGGGGCAAGCTCGGCGACCAGTACGGCCGCAAGCGGCTGTTCCAGGGCTCGATCGTCATCTTCCTGGCCGGGTCGGCGCTGTGCGGCATCGCGCAGGACATGAACGAGCTGATCTTCTTCCGGGCGCTGCAGGGCCTCGGCGGCGGCGGGCTGATGGTCCTGGTCGTCGCGATCGTCGGGGACGTCGTGCCGCCCCGCGACCGCGGCCGCTACCAGGGCATGTTCGGCGCCGTGTTCGGCATCGCCAGCGTGTGCGGGCCGCTGCTCGGCGGCTGGTTCGTCGACAACCTGTCCTGGCGCTGGGTGTTCTACATCAACCTGCCGATCGGGGTCGTCGCGCTGGCGGTCATCGCCGCCGTCCTGCACGCCGCGGGGGAGCGCGAACGGCACCGCATCGACTACCTCGGCACTCTGCTGATCGTCGGCTGGTCCGTCGGGCTGGTGCTGATGACGACCTGGGGCGGCACCCGCTACGACTGGCTGTCCGCGCCGATCATCACGCTCGCCGCCGTGTCGGTCGTGCTGATCGCGGTGTGGCTGCTGGTCGAGCGGCGCGCCGCCGAGCCGATCATGCCGCCGCACCTGCTGCGGCACGCGGTGTTCTCGCTGTCCTCGGCGATCAGCTTCGTGGTCGGCTTCGCGATGTTCGGTGCGCTGACCTTCCTGCCGATCTTCCTGCAGGTCGTGCACGGCGTCTCGCCGACGCTGTCCGGCGTGCACCTGCTGCCGATGATGCTCGGCATGCTCGTCGCGTCGATCGGCTCCGGGCAGCTGATCACCAGGACCGGCCGGTACAAGATCTACCCGGTGGTCGGCACGCCGCTCATCGCCATCGCCCTGTACCTGCTGTCGCGGCTGGACGAGAACTCCTCGACGCTGTCGATGAGCCTGCGGTTCGCGCTGCTCGGGTTCGGTCTCGGCCTGGTGATGCAGGTCCTCGTCATCGCGGTGCAGAACGCCGTCTCCTACCAGGACCTCGGGTCGGCGACGTCCGGGGTCACGTTCTTCCGGCAGATCGGCGGGTCGTTCGGCGTCGCGGTGTTCGGCTCGGTCTTCAGCAACGAGCTGGCCTCGCACGTCGAGGACCTCGCCAAGGGCCGGCTGCTGCCGCCCGGCTTCGACCCGGCCGCCGTGCAGGGCGACCCGCAGCTGCTCGACCGGTTCCCCGGGCCGGTGAAGCAGGCCGTCCTGCACGCCTACGCGCAGTCGATCGACACGGTGTTCCTGTGGGCGGTGCCCGTCGCGGCGGTCGCGTTCGTCCTCACCTGGTTCCTGCGGGAGGTCCCGCTGCGCGCCACCTCGCAGACCCGCGACTACGGCGAGGGCTTCGGCGCGGCGCCGACCGTCCGCTCGTCCCGGCACGAGATCGAGCGGGCGCTCAGCGAGCTGATGCGGCGGGACGCGAAGGCCGCGGAGGCCTACAACCGGCTCGCCCGCCTCTGTGGCGTCGACATGCCCGCCGGCAGCATCTGGGCGCTGTGCCGCATCGCCAAGGACAGGACGGTCGCCGGGACCGACCTCGCCGACCGCGCCGGCGTCCCGATCGAGCAGGGCCGCCCGCACGTCGACCGGCTCGTCGAGGCGGGGTACGTCGACCGCACCGACGGCGTCCTCGCCATCACCCCGGCCGGCCTGGCGACCGCGGAGCGGCTGTTCGCCGCGCGCCGCGAGGGCCTGGCGAAGCACGTCGAGGGCTGGTCCCCGGAGGAGCACCCGGAGCTGTCGGACGTGCTGACCCGGCTCGCCCGCGTCTCGCTGGGGCAGGACGCCGACGGCGGCGTCCTGAAGCACGGCCCGGCCGCCGAGACCGCCCCCTGAGCGGCGGAGCGCCGAGACTCAGCTCACATCGCGTTGCGCTATGAGGGATGTAATCTCATACTGACGACCGAATCTCACTCGGTTTCGGGACGGAACCCCAAGATTTTGGAGGCGTAGTGGCCGAGGCGTACATCGTCGGCGCGGTCCGTACCCCCGTCGGTACCAAGAAGGGCGCCCTCAAGGACGTGCACCCCGCCGACCTCGGGGCGCACGTGCTCAAGGAGCTCGTGAACCGGACCGGCGTCGACCCCTCCGCGGTCGAAGACGTGATCATGGGCTGCGTCATGCAGGCCGGCCCGCAGGCGCTGGACATCGCGCGCACCGCCTGGCTGTCGGCCGGGCTGCCGGAGAGCGTGCCCGGCGTCACCATCGACCGCCAGTGCGGCTCCTCCCAGCAGGCGATCCACTTCGCCGCGCAGGGCGTGCTGTCCGGCACCCAGGACCTCGTCGTCGCGTCCGGCGTCGAGCACATGGCCAAGGTGCCGATGGGCGCCACCATCGTCCAGGGCCTCGACTTCCCGTACGGCGAGGGCTGGGGCGAGCGCTACGGGCAGCAGGAGATCTCCCAGTTCCGCGGCGCCGAGCTGATGGCCGAGAAGTGGGGCTTCACCCGCGAGGACCTGGAGAAGTTCGCGCTGGAGAGCCACAAGCGCGCCGCCAAGGCGATCGAGGCCGGCTACTTCGATCGCGAGATCGCCCCGATCGCCGGCCTCGCCAAGGACGAGGGCGCCCGCCCCGACACCACCCTGGAGAAGATGGCGGCGCTGAAGACCCTCCGCGAGGGCGGCGTCATCACCGCCGCGGTGTCCTCGCAGATCTCCATCGGCGCGTCCGCGGTGCTGATCGCCTCCGAGGAGGCCGTCAAGCAGCACAACCTGACCCCGCGCGCCCGCATCCACACCCTCGCCGTCACCGGCTCGGACCCGGTCTACATGCTGACCGGCCCGATCCCCGCGACGGAGAAGGCGCTGTCCAGGGCCGGCCTCAAGATCGACGACATCGACGTCTTCGAGGTGAACGAGGCGTTCGCCCCGGTGCCGATGGCGTGGGCGCACGACACCGGCGCGTCCCTGGAGAAGACCAACCCCAACGGCGGCGCCATCGCCACCGGCCACCCGCTGGGTGCGACCGGCGGCATCCTGATGACCAAGCTGCTGCACGAGCTGGAGCGCACCGGCGGCCGCTACGGCCTGCAGACGATGTGCGAGGGCGGCGGCCAGGCCAACGCCACCATCATCGAGCGTCTGTAGTCCCCGCAGGCCGCGGTCCGTGGCCCATCCCCGGTCCGGGGGTGGGCCACGGGCGTGCGCGGGGCGCGATGATGGCCCGGTCGTTGCCCGGACCGCCGAGGGTGGAGCATGTACGAGACGATTCTTTACGAGGTCGCGGAGCGGGTCGCGCGGATCACGCTGAACCGGCCCGACGCGCGCAACGCGCTCAGCGACCCGATGATCGGCGAGCTGCTCGACGCGTTCGAGCGGGCGAAGGCCGACGGCGGCGTGCGGGTCATCGTGCTGACCGGGGCGGGCGACCGGGCGTTCTGCGCGGGCGCCGACCTCGGCGGGCTCGGCCGGGCGCAGGCGGACGGACGGTCCGTCGCCGACCCCGGCGCGATCCGCGAGAGCGCCCCGTTCCGGCTGTTCACCGCGTTCCCGAAGCTCGGCAAGCCGATCATCGCGCGGCTGGCGGGGCACGCGGTCGCCGGCGGGCTCGGCCTCGCCGCGGCGTGCGACCTGGTGGTGGCGGCCGACGACGTCACGCTCGGCACCCCCGAGGTGAACGTCGGCCTGTGGCCCATGATGATCATGGCGATCATCAACCGGAACGTGGCGCCCAAGCACGCGTTCAAGCTCTACTACACCGGGCAGCGCGTCACCGCGGCCGAGGGCCGCGAGATCGGCCTGGTGACCGAGGTCGTGCCGCGCGCGGAGCTGGACGCGCGGGTGGACGAGCTGGCCCGCACCATCGCCGCCAAGAGCCCGCTCGGGCTGCGCCGGGGCCGCGACGCGTTCTTCGCGATCGAGGGCCGCCCGCTGGAGGACCAGGTGGAGCACCTGCTGTCGCAGCTGGTCGGGCTGGCCGCGACCGAGGACGCCAAGGAGGGCATCGCGGCGTTCCTGGAGAACCGCGCCCCCGACTTCCAGGGCCGCTGATCCCACCCCGCCGCGCGGTGGCCGAATCCGGACACCGATTTCCAGCCGCGCCGTTCGGCCCGCAAAAGCCGCAGGTTGATCGCCGTCCATCTCTGAACTGGTATGGCGGCACGCCTCATCGCCCGCTTTTGTTCGCTTCCACAACTTTGACAAGTGATGTCAAGGTGATGGAAAGAAGAGTTCCCTGGTCAGACACATGTGCGAGCGCCTCAGTGGTGTGCGTTCCGGCTCTTCTCCTCCTTTTGCCGGCCGGTACAGGCTGTGGACACATGTCCAGTTCGCGAGGTATGAAACTTGGCAAAAGCCCTTTGCGGCACAACGGGATCGAGGGGTGGTCGATCGGTACGCGGAAGTCACGGGACGGATCGGAACGTCTAACGCTGAGTGAAGATCCCTTCACACTGTGTTATTGTCACGGATGGGTGCCGAGTGGATCGATCGAGTGCCGCGAGCATCAGCAGGCTCGCCAGCTCGGTCGCGTCCGCCATTCTTCTCGGCATCTGGATAAATGTGTTCACCGACAGACGGGAGGGGGCCGGATACCTCGACGCGCTGACGGACCTCGGCTACGGAAACCTGCTCCTGGTGGCGAGCATCCTCGTGCTGGTGGTTCATGAGCTTCTGCTCCGGAGGTTACAGAAATTGGAATTCGATGATCTGGAGAACGGCTTCGAACTGCTCCGCCACCGGGAGCGGCAGATGCTGCATGAGGCGCTCGATCTGACCTGCTCGCTCATCGCCAAGACGTTGGCCGTCCCGTCCAATGCCCGCTACTTCGCCGCAGTTCAGGACGAGTCGGGCGATGTCTTCCTTGAACAGGACCGCGATCTCGCGATCCTGAACATTCCGATGCCCCGCGAGTACGGGTTCACGCGGGTGGACGTGACCACTCCCCAGATCGTCAGCGCCCGTGCCTACCGGGAACGCCTGCCGCTGTACGAGAAACTCCCCGCCAATCATTCCGAATGGTACAGCGAGGACGTCGGCCGGATGATCGAACCGACGCAGCGGTGGGTGCTGGCCTGCCCGGTCCTGTCCCTTGATCCGGTGACCAACCGGCACGACGGCGGCAGGCCTCCGCACGGCGTGATCGTGTTCTACGGAACCCAGCTCACCCCGGGCGCCGGCGCCCGGGCGCGGATAGCCGAGAGCCTGCGGTACTCCCAGAAGTTCGCGGACTACATGTGCAACACCCTGAACACCTTGGAATTGACGCGGAGCATGGAGGGGAGACGTGTTCCCGGCTGAACCGCGGTTCCCACCCTCCATCTGCCTGAGGGTGACCAGGCGCTGCAATGCCGCATGCTCCTTCTGCCAGGCCCCGAATACGGATCGGTCCACGCTGACGCTCGGTGAGATGGACGTGATCGGCGCCGTGCTGGAAAGCCGCGACCTGAGCACGATCAAATTGTCCGGCGGGGAGCCGACCACCAGGAGCGACCTCCCGCGCATCGTCACCGCGTTCGGCCTTCGGGGGATCAAGCCGGTCGTCATCACCAATGGCTTCCGAATCGACGCTCCGGTGTTCGGCGCGCTGCGGGCGGTCGACGGCGAGCTCAAGTTCAGCGTGCACCGCCCCGGCCCGGACAACGACCTCGTCCTGCGGGTCTCCTCCTTCCCCCGGATACTGGCGAATATGGAGGCGGCACGCGCGCTGCGGGTTCCGTTCTCCATCAATGCGGTCGTCGCCCCCGGCGATGCCGACCGTATGAAAGAGATGGCCGCATTCGCGGTCGAGCAGGGCGCCAGGAAGATCAGTTTCGTTCCGGTGGTGCCGCGCGGCAGGGCCCGGGCGCGACCGGAATTCGAGTTCGATGCGCCCGGAGTCGCCGACGTACGGGACAGGGTCGTCGAACTCGCCGCGGATCTGGAGCCGTACATCGTCGTGCGGTGCATCGACATCCGCAAACACGACTACTGGGTGATCGAGAACGACGGTTCGCTGTGGATCGAGAGATCGCGCGACGAGGACGACGTGCTGATCATGGAAAAGAACCAGCTCATGGCCCTCGGCGGCCGGATCAGACGATGAATCGGCAGGCGATCTCATGTTGCAGGAAATGAAGACCTCCGTCGAACAGATGATGGACATCTGCATCGGCCTCGCGCGCGAGGCCGCGGCGTCGGGCAACTACGCGCTCGGCGCCCTCGTGGTGCGGGACGGTGAGGTTCTCGCGGAGTCGGGGAGCAGCCTGATCGTCGATGACGACGACCCCAGCGCGCACCCGGAGATGTCGGCGATTCGCGCCGCGGCGCGCAGGACCGGGTCCCGCTACCTGCGGAACGCGGTGCTCTTCTCCACCCTGGAACCGTGCCCCATGTGCGTGTCCGCCGCGATCTGGGCGAAGATGGACGGCGTCGTGTTCGGCGCGACCCAGCAGGACGCCCTGGACTGGGCCGCGCTTCACCCCAGCGATGTCTACACCTGGCGGCAGATAAGGATCACCGCCCGAGAGATCGCGCGGGCCGGAGAGCCGAGGATCGACGTGCGGGGCGGCGTGCTGCGCGCCGCGTGCAAGGAACTGTTCGCCCTCACCCCCGCCCGGCCGGATGCCGGATGAGCAGGGGGGACACCGGGGGGCGCTCGGCGTTGTGGACCGAGTCCGCGCTCGACGCGTTCTGGGAGCGCGAACTCGGCTTCCCCGAGCACTCCTTCTCCGTGAAGTACGGTCCAGGCCTCGTCGCGATGCTGCGCCGGCACATCTGCGCGGGAGACGACGTGCTCGACTACGGCTGCGGACCCGGCCGACTGTCCGCCCTGCTCTGCTCGGACGTCGGCGCCAACGTGTGGGCGACCGACCGCCTCGCGGGCGCGGTGGAGGCGGCGAATCGTCTCAACGCCGCACACCCCACGTTCCGCGGGGCTCTGGCGGTCGGCGAGTTCGAAGGGGTCACCGGCCGCTTCGACGCGTTGGTGGCGGTGGAACTGCTCGAACACCTTCCCGATGACGAGTTGGACGCTTTCTTCGGCACGGCTCACCGCCTGCTGCGCGCCGGCGGCCTGCTGATCGTGACCACGCCCAACCGGGAGCGCCTCGAGGTCAAGGACGTGCTGTGCCCGTCATGCGGGGCGGTGTTCCACCGGTGGCAGCACCTGAGGAGCATCGACGCCGGCCGGCTCAGGTCATGGGGGACGGCCGCGGGCTTCGGCGTCAAAGAGATCGTGGAGACCGACTTCGGAGATCGTGTTCCGCGCTTTCCGGGTGCGGCTCGCCGCTGGAAGGGCCGGATCCGGGAGCCGGGTGCCCGGGGACGAGCCCGGCCGCACCTTGTGGGAGTGTTCGCGCGCTCCCCAGCGGACCGTTGACCGTCAGGAGACGGCGGTGAGGACGAGGGTTCGCTGCAGTTCGGCGGCGCGGGCGTGCATCCGGTCGGCGGACCTCTCGATCCGGGCGAGCCTGCCGGTGCGGCAGGAGATGGCGAGCGCGCCGATCGCGGTGCCGGTGGCGTCCGTGACCGGTACCGCGGCGCAGCCGGTGCCGAGCGCGTACTCGTCGCGGTCGAGGGAGAGCCCGCAGGGCGAGCTGAGCGTGCTCAGCAGCCGCGCCGGCTCGGTGATGGTGTTCGGGGTCAGGTCGACCAGCGGGTGCCGGGACAGGTAGTCGCGGCGCCGTTCCTCGTCGAGCTGGCTCAGCATGCACTTGCCGAGCGCGGTCGCGTGCGCGGACTCGTCGAAGCCGACCCACAGGTCGACCCGGGGCGCGCGGGGGCCGTCGGCGATGTCGATGAGCCGGATCTCGTCGTCCACGTGCATGCCGAAGTAGCACGCGACGCCCAGCTCGTCGCGGAGCGCGATCAGCGTCGGGCGGACGCGGGCGAGCAGCTGCTGCGTCCGGCTCCGGCCGTGCAGCGACTGGACGCGCTCGCCGAGCACCCAGACGCCGTCGGGCAGCCGCGAGGCGTAGCCCTCGTAGGCGAGGGTGCGCAGCAGGTGGTAGGCGGTGGCGAGGGGCAGCCCGGCCTCGCGGGCCAGCTGCTTGGCCGGCGCACCGCTCGGATGCGACGCCACCGCCTCCATGAGGTGCAGGGCCCGCTGCACCGAGGCGATGAGCGTGGGTCTGCGTGTCTCGTCCATCACGCACAGCGAACTCCCTCGGCCCGGCCGGGTCAAGCGCTTTGCCGGTACTCGGCCATGGCGGTCGCGACACGCCTGCGCGGCGGGAGGAGTACCCCTCGGGCCGACCGGGGAGTAACTTCGGGACAGTGCAACCTCTGGGGGCCGGTCCCCCAGACCCCCGAGGGCTGCCGCCCGGAGGGCGGGCGGGAGCAGCGGGAACCGCTTCCGAGGAGCCGGCATGAGCCAGCCGAGTCGCACCCAGACGTCCGTCGACGAGCGGACCGCCCGGCGGGTCGCCGAGGAGGCCCGGGAGAGCGAGTGGCGGCTGCCGAGCTTCGGCAGGCAGCTGTTCCTCGGCGACTTCCGGCTCGGCCTCGTCCACCCGCACCCCCGCCCGGACGACGACGCGCGCCGCCGCGGCGAGGCGTTCCTCGCCCGGCTCACCGAGTTCTGCGCCACCAGGATCGACCCCGCGCTGATCGAGCGGGAGTCGCGCATCCCCGACGACGTCGTCGAGGGGCTCCGCGAGATGGGCGCGCTCGGCATGAAGATCCCCGAGCGCTACGGCGGGCTCGGGCTCAGCCAGCTCTACTACGGGCGGGCCCTGATGGTGGTGGGGTCGGTCAGCCCGGCGCTCGGCGCGCTGCTGTCGGCGCACCAGTCCATCGGCGTCCCGCAGCCGGTGAAGCTGTTCGGCACGCAGGAGCAGAAGGACCACTGGCTGCCGCGGTGCGCGAAGCAGATCAGCGCGTTCCTGCTCACCGAGCCCGACGTCGGCTCGGACCCGGCGCGGCTGCGCGCCACGGCCGTCCCCGACGGCGACGGCTACGTCCTCAACGGCGTGAAGCTGTGGACGACCAACGGCGTCGTCGCCGACCTGGTCGTCGTCATGGCGCGCGTCCCGAAGTCGGACGGGCGCAAGGGCGGCGTCTCCGCGTTCATCGTGGACATGGCCGCGCCCGGCATCACCGTGGAGAACCGCAACGCGTTCATGGGGCTGCGCGGCATCGAGAACGGCGTGACGCGCTTCCACGACGTGCGCGTCCCGAAGGCGAACCTGATCGGCGCGGAGGGCGCCGGCCTGAAGATCGCGCTGACCACGCTGAACACCGGGCGGCTGTCGCTGCCCGCGATCTGCGCGGCGAGCGGCAAGTGGGCCGCCAAGATCGCCCGCGAGTGGTCGAAGGAGCGGGTGCAGTGGGGCCGGCCGGTCGGCGAGCACGAGGCCGTGGCCCGCAAGGTCGCGTTCATCGCCGCCACCGCGTACGCGCTGGAGGCCATCCTCGACCTGTCCGGGCAGCTCGCCGACGACGAGCGGAGCGACATCCGGATCGAGGCGGCGCTGGCGAAGCTGTGGTCGTCGGAGATGGCCTGCCGGATCGCCGACGAGCTGGTCCAGCTGCGCGGCGGCCGCGGCTTCGAGACGGCCGAGTCGCTGGCGGCGCGCGGCGAGCGCGGCGTGCCCGCCGAGCAGCTGCTGCGCGACCTGCGGATCAACCGGATCTTCGAGGGCTCCACCGAGATCATGCACCTGCTGATCGCGCGGGAGGCGGTGGACGCGCACCTGTCCGTCGCGGGCGACATCATCGACCCCGACGCGTCCGCCGCGGCGAAGGCGCGCGCGGCGGCGAAGGCCGGCGGCTTCTACGCGCGCTGGCTGCCGACCCTCGTGACGGGCGCGGGGCAGCGGCCGAACGCCTACGCCGAGTTCGGCGCGCTCGCCAAGCACCTGCGGTACGTGGAGCGCTCCTCCCGCAAGCTCGCCCGGTCCATCTTCTACGCGGCGGGCCGCTGGCAGGGGCGGCTGGAGTACAAGCAGGGCTTCCTCGGCCGGATGGTCGACATCGGCGCGGAACTGTTCGCGATGAGCGCCGTCTGCGTCCGCGCCAATGCCGATGCTTCGGGCCTCGGTCCGCTTACCGGGTCCATCGTGGACGGCGCGAGCGAGGCCGATGTTCCGGGGGCGTCCGCCGTCCTGCTCGCCGACGCGTTCTGCCGGCAGGCGCGCGTCCGCGTCGAGGAACTCTTCGACGGGCTGTGGCGCAACACCGACGAGATGGACGTGAAACTCGCGCGCGCCGTCCTCGCCGGGGATTTCGCCTGGGTGGAGAAGGGCGTATTGGACCCCTCCATTCCCGGCCCGTGGATCGCGCCCGCCGAACCGGGCCCGAGCGACCGGCCGAGCGTGCACCGCACGATCGGCTGAAAAGGCCGCGCCGACCTGCGGTGCGTGACCGCCGGACCGCTGTGCGCTACGGTGGCGTGTCCCGGTCGCCGGTCCGTGGGACCGGTCACACCGGGACAGACCGGTCACCGATTCCGTAGGCCGATTCCCGAACGCCGGGCATAGCGGTTACGTACGGATGGGTAGACTGTCCCGACCTTGCGCCAGAGATCAGGCCATCCCCAGGGATCCGGCACGGCGATCCGGCGAAAAACAGGCAGTACGCCAACGCACCCAGCGAGCGGGAAGTATGCAGCAACCTGGTCAGAAGAAGTCCATCGCAGGCACCCTCCTCAACCTACTCGGAAGCCGCCCGAAGCCCGGTCCCGCGACGCCCACCGCCGGAGACGGCGAGGTCATCCAGCCCGCCGCCGGCGACGGCGCCCTGGAGAACCACCTGGGCGGCGACGAGGCCCGCAACTACCGCAAGTACGAGTACGAGACCGTCGCCCCGCACGTCGGGCGCTCGCTGCTGGAGATCGGCTCCGGGCTCGGGCACTTCTCCGAGCAGTTCGCCGGGCGCCTCGACTACCTCGTCGTCAGCGACAACGACCCGTACTGCGTCGGCGAGCTGCGCAAGCGCTACGACGGCAACGACGACGTCGAGGTCATCGACCTCGAGCTGCCGGCCGAGATCGAGATCCGGCAGAAGGTCGACACGGTCGTGATGATGAACGTCCTGGAGCACATCAAGGACGACGTCCAGGCGCTGCGCGACCTCGCGTCCGTCACGCTGCCCGGCGGGCGGATCGTGATCTGGGTGCCCGGCTACATGCAGCTGTACGGTGACTTCGACCGCAAGGTCGGGCACGTCACCCGCTACACCCCGGCGACGCTGGAGGCCTCCGTCCGCGAGGCCGGCCTCGTCCCCGAGGTGCTCAAGCCGATCAACTTCCTCGGCGGGATCGCCTGGTGGTTCGCGGTCCGCCGCGGCGGCGCCGGCTACCCCGACCCGCGGCTGGTCAAGATCTACGACCGGACGGTGGTGCCGGTGACGCGCGCCATCGAGCGGCTCGTCCGGCCGCCGTTCGGGCAGACCGTCTTCTGCGTGGCCCGCGTCCCGCGCTAGCCGGCGCGGCTGCCCCCGCGGCGACCCGGCACCGCCTCCGGCGGGCATGAGATCAGCACCATCTGAACTCGTGCCGCCGTTTTCGGTATGTCGCCTGTTACATGGCGCAACGGGGCGAGCACACTGGGCAGTGGCCGGAACGGTCGCGGGCCGCCTCTCCGGGGGGAGGAGCACCGCATGCTTCCGCGGCGCGCCGCCGTGACGGCCGGCCACGTCAGTTCCCGTGTGGTCCGACGGTTCAGCGGCGGGAGTCCGGGAGGGGGGCGCCCGCCGCCGAACCATGCCCGTCCGCGCCGGCGCGCCCGGCGGCGAACAGCGCGAGCCGGTGCGCGGTCGCCGCGGCCTCGCCGCGGTTGGCCACGTCGAGCTTGCCGAGGATGTTCGACACGTGCACGCTCGCCGTCTTCACCGAGATGAACAGCGCCTCGGCGATGTCGCGGTTGCTGCGGCCCTCGGCGACCAGGCGCAGCACCTCGTACTCGCGCGGGGTCAGCCCCATCGGCGCGGACGCCTCGGCGCCGCCCCGGCGCGGCGCCCGGGTGCGGCGCAGCAGGTCGGCGACCTGCTCGGCGAGCGGCTCGGCACGGAGGTCGGCGGCGATGCCCGCCGCGGTCTCCAGCCGCGCGGACGCCGCGTCGTGGTCGCCGTCCGCCAGCGCGGCCTCGGCGGCGCGGACGAGCGCCTGCGCGCGGGCGTAGGGGTTGCCGAGCCCCTCCCACGCGGCGGCGGCCGCGCCCCAGGCGGCGAGGTCGAGGACGCCGCGGGCGCGGGCCGCCTCGGCGTCGAAGACGAGCTTGTGGGCGCGCTGCAGCGGGCCACTGATCGTCAGGCCCGCGGCGCGCTCCTCGATCCGGCGCAGCACGGACGCGGCGGGCGCGCCGATCTCGGTGCAGGCGGTGACGCCCGCGACCAGGACGGGCAGCGCGTAGCGGGCGTCGTCGGGCAGGCCCGCCTCCTCGATCACCCGCTCGACCGGCGCGAGCACGTCCTGCGGGCGGCCCTCGGCGAGCGCCATCCGCGCCTCGAGCCACAGGGTGGCGAAGTAGTCCTGCGTCTTCAGCCACTTCATCTTGAGCCGCATGATCTCGCTGGAGCCGGCGAGGCGCTCGCGGGCGGTGGCGAGGTCGCCGCGGGCGAGCGCCACGGCACCGGACAGCACCAGCAGCGACGTCCGGATCGTCACCGCGGGCTCCTGCTCCATCGCGTGGTTCATCACCGCGATGGCCTCGTCCCACCGGCCGAGGGAGACGAGCGGCTCGGCCTGGTTGATGCAAAGGAACGTGCCCTGCGTCCGCGCCACGCCGTACTCGCGGGCCAGCTCCTTGCCCCGCGCGGCGACGGCCTCGGCCTCCTCGTGCCTGCCCGCGCCCTCCAGGAAGTGCGACTTGATGACGTAGTAGCGCAGCAGCACCCGGTGGTCGCCGGCACCGGTGACGATCCGCTCGATCTCGTTGAGCGTGCCCTCCGTCGCGGTGCTGTGGTCGGAGTAGTCGATGTCGGCGCAGAACAGCGTGATGAGCGCCTGCGCCTCGGCGACCGGGTCGGCGAGCTTGCGCGCGATGGCCAGCGACTCCGCCGCCGCGGCCTGGGCCTCGGGGATGTCGGTGGAGAAGCGCACATATCTCGCGAACGTCGCGAGGACGCGCGAGCGGAGCACGGTCGGAGGATCGGCGGGCAGCGCCTTCACCGCGGCTCGCAGGTCGTCGACGAAACCGGGCCGCGCCGTCTCGTAGCGCATGTGGCCGCGCAGCTCCAGCAGCGACGCCCAGCGCTCGATGTCGATCGCGTCCTCGCCGGCCGCCTCGACCTCCTTCAGCGCGGCGGTCGCGAACTTCAGGCCCCGGTCGTACTCGCCGGCGAGGTCGGCGGCGGCCGCGGCGTCCTCCATCACCTTGATGTGGTCGGCGCCGATCCGCTCCGCCGCGTCGGGCACCCGGTCCCACAGGTGCAGCACCCGCGACAGCATCGTCAGGCACTCGGCGTAGGCGAGCGCCTTGCGCGCGTCGGCCGCCGCCCGCCACGACGCGACCAGCGCCCACGTGGCGTCGTTCGCGGCCTTCCAGTGGTGGCTCAGCTCCACCCAGAGCCGCCCGGACGGGACGAGCCCCGGGTCGTCCTCCAGCGCCTGCGCGTAGCGGGTGTGCAGCCGCGTGTACTCGCCGGGCAGCAGGTCGTCGTGGACGGCCTCGCGGATCAGCGCGTGCCGGAACGCGTAGCCGTCACCGTCCACGACCAGCACGTTCGCGGCGACGGCCGGGCGCAGCACCCGGGTCAGCGCGGCGTCGTCCAGCCCGGACACGGCGGCCAGCAGCGCGTGCTCGATCCGGGTGCCGCCGCCGCTGGCGTCCCGCAGCACGTCCTGGGTCTCCTCCGGCAGCCGCTGCACGCCCGCGAGCAGCAGATCGCGCAGCGATTCGGGCAGCTCGCAGGCCAGCGTCCCGTCGTCGTCGAGCAGCGCCTCGATGAACAGTGGGTTCCCCTCGCTGCGGGCGTCGATCCGGTCGACCAGGCCGGGCGGCGGCGCGTGCCCGAGCACCTCGGTGACCAGCGCCGCGACGTCCGAGCGGGACAGCCGGGCGATCTCCAGCCGGCTCACCCGCTCGACCCGCTCCAGGCCGCCGAGCAGCGGCCGCAGCGGATGCGCGCGGTGCAGCTCGTCCGACCGGTACGTCACCACGACCAGGACGGGCGCGACGCTCAGGTTGCGCACGAGGAACGACAGCAGGTCGCGGGTGGAGCGGTCCGCCCAGTGCGCGTCCTCGATGACGAGGACGACCGGCTCCCGCTCGGCGAGCCGCTCCAGCAGGGTCAGCACCACCTCGAACAGCCGGGCCCGCTCCTCGCCGGACGCGGCGTCGCTCTCCGGCTCGCCGAACTCCGGCAGCAGCCGCGCGAGGCTCCCGGTGTCGCCGCGCGGGACGAGCGCCGCGACCCCGTCGATGCCGATGTCGCGGACCAGGCCGCGCAGCACGGTGGTGAACGGCGCGAACGGCAGGCCGTCGGAGCCGAGCTCCAGGCAGCCGCCGAGGAGCACGCGGGCCCGCCCGCCGGCGGCGACGGACGCCGCGAACTCGCGGATCAGCCGGGTCTTGCCGAGCCCGGCCTCCCCGCCGAGCAGCACCGCGCCGGGGGCGGCCGCCAGCGCGTCCTCCAGCACGGCGAGCTCGGCTGCCCTGCCGACCAGGACGGGACTCATCGCACGCGCGCTCACGTCACAAGGATGCCAAATGAATCCGTCAATCCCACCTGAATTTCAATCGGCGAGACGGCGCCAGCCCTCGCCGCGGTGCTCGTCCAGCCCGGCGACCGGCCCGCCCGGCAGCGGCGGGTGCGCCGACGTGCGGACCGGACCCGCGTCCAGCACGCCGCGCGCGCGGAAATGGTCGAGGTCCAGCATCTCGGCGCCGGTCAGCAGCGGCGCCACCGGCGCCCCGGCGGCGGACAGCCGCTCCATCGCCTCGTCCCTGGTCAGCCTGGCGATGGCGGCCGCCACCCGCGCGTCGAGTTCGGCGACGCGGCCGAGCCGCTCGGCGAACGGGACGCCCGCCGCCCCGTCCAGGCCGAGCGCGCGGCAGGTCGCCGCCCACAGCCGCTCCTCCGACACGACCCCGAGCGTGATCTTCAGGCCGTCCCTGGTGGCGTACACCCCGTAGCCGGGCACGGGCCCGGGGACGTGCGGCGCCGGGGCCGCCGGTCCGGCCGGCCGCGGCCGGGTCGCCTCCGGGACGGTGCTCGTCCAGTGCGCGAGCACGTCGGCCATGCCGAGGTCGATCCGGTCGCCCTCGCCGGTGGCGCGGGCCTTGAGGCACGCGGCGGTGATCGCGAACGCGGCCATCGTCGCGGCGGCCATGTCGGCGACCGGCAGCTCCTCCAGGGACGGCGACACCGCGTCGGGCGGGAGCGTCGCCGCGTACGCGCGGTAGTTGACGTCGTGGCCCGGCACCTGCGCGAGCGGACCGTCGGCCCCGTAGCCCGAGATCGAGCAGTACACCAGCCGCGGGTTGCGCGCGCGCAGCTCGGCGTCGCCGACGCCGAGCCGGTCGGCGACGCCGGGCCGGAACCCTTCGACGAACACCTCGGCGTCCCGCGCGAGCGCCAGGCACCGCTCGCGGTCCTCGCCGGACTTCAGGTCCAGCACGATGCTGCGCTTGCGCCGGTTGAGCAGGTCGAAGTGGCCCTGGAACATCCGCATGGGCTCCCCGCCCGGCGGCTCCACCTTGATGACGTCGGCGCCGAGCTGGGCGAGCAGCTGCGTCGTGTACGGGCCGGGCCGCCACATCGTCAGGTCCAGCACGCGCAGTCCGTCCAGCGGCGCCATGTGGTCTCTCCGGGTCCTCGGCCCTCCGGCGGGCGGGTGCCCGTCCACCCGCCATCGTGTCGATCTCCGGACCGCTCAGTCAAGCAAGTGCTTGGTCAGAACCAGCAGGGTCCGCTGCCCCAGGCCCAGCTCCACTCCTGCGGCACGAGCAGGTGGATGTGGCACGACATGTTGCCAAAGACCACGTACGGGCCCCTGCCAAATTCCAGTGATTACTGGCACGTTTTCCGCGCCGCGGCCCGGGGGACGTCCGTTGACCGGGCGTCCACTTCGGGTGATGCTGGCGGCAGGACCCGGGGTGCCGCGCATTTTCGCTGGTCACGAGGGTGGAGGTGGTCGAGATCAGGTTCTCGCTCTTCTACGAGCACCAGCTGCCGAGGCCGTGGGAGGACGGCCGGGAGCTGCGGCTCTACCAGGACGCCCTCGACCAGATCGAGATCGCCGACCGGGTCGGGTTCGACTGCGTCTGGGAGGTCGAGCATCACTTCCTGGAGGAATACAGCCACTCCCCGGCGCCGGAGGTGTTCCTCGCGGCGGCGTCGCAGCGGACGAAGCGGATCCGGCTTGGGCACGGGATCGTCCAGCTGCCGCCGGCCGTCAACCACCCCGCGCGGATCGCCGAGCGGATCGCCGCGCTCGACCTGGTGTCGAACGGGCGGGTCGACTTCGGCACGGGCGAGTCGAGCTCCGGTGCGGAACTCGGCGGGTTCGGCGTCCGGCGCACCGAGAAGCGGGCGCAGTGGCAGGACGCGATCGACGCCGTCACCCGGATGTTCGTCGAGGAGCCGTTCGCCGGATGGCGGTCGCCGTACCTGCGGATGCCGCCCCGAAACGTCATCCCGAAGCCCGTGCAGAAGCCGCATCCGCCGCTGTGGGTGGCGTGCTCCAGGCGGGAGACCATCCAGTTCGCGGCCCGCAACGGGATAGGCGCGCTGTCGTTCTCGTTCGTCGAGCCCGAGGACGCCGGGAAATGGGTGGACGAGTACTACCGCATCATCGAATCGGAGGAGTGCGTCCCGGCGGGGTTCGCGGTGAACCCCAACCTGGCGGTCGTGCTGCCGATGATGCTGCACGAGGACGAGGCCACCGCGATCGACCGGGGCATCGACGGCGCGCACTTCTTCGCGTTCGCGCTGGCCCACTACTACGGGACGACGCCGCACGACCCCGGCCGCACCAGCGTTTGGGACGAGTTCCAGGAACGGCGAGCGTCCAAAGGGTTCGACCGCGAGCAGATCATTCCCAACGCCGGGTCGCTGAACGTCAACGTCGGCTCGCTGCGCGGCGCGGTCGGCACCCCCGGGCAGGTCGTCGACCTGGTCCGGCGGTACGAGTCGGCCGGCGTCGACCAGGTCGCGTTCGTGCTGCAGGCGGGGCCGAACAGGCACGAGCACATCTGTGAGAGCCTCGAACTGTTCGGCGCGGAGGTGCTCCCGCACTTCCTCGAAGGCCGCGAGGAACGGGAGGCGGCCAAGGCGGAGCGCCTCGCCCCGGCCATCGAGGCGGCGCTCGCGCGGCGGGAACCGGCCCGGACGTCGCCGCCCGGCTACCGGATCGACGAGGACGCCGAGGTCGCCCGCGCTCTTCGCTCGTCCCGCTCCCGCCGTCCCCTGCGCCGGGAGATCCGGGCGGCGGCCAGGCGGCGGGCCGCGCAGGGCTTCTACAAGCTGGTGCACGGTAGGACGGACGAGCAGGTCGAGCGGCGCTTCGGGCCCGCCGCGCAGCGGCTCTTCTTCACCGGGATGGCCCGCGCGTACGACCCGTCCGCCGCGGCGGGGTTCGCCGGCGACATCGAGTTCCGCCTGACCCCCGGGCACGGTCCCGCGACCACCTGGACGATCCGGATCTCCGGCGGGCGGGCCAGGGCCCGGGCGGGCGGGTCACCGGAGCCCGACGTGGCGCTCGCCGCCCGCACGGCCGACTTCCTGCGCATCCTCGCCGGCGACGCGAACCCGGCGACGCTGCTCATGGACGGCCGGCTGGTGATCCGCGGGAACCACGAGCTGGCACCGAAGATCAGCGAGATGTTCGGCGGCCCGTCCCCCTACTGAGGAGTGGTGGCCGTGGTCCCCCGATCACCACGGCCACCACTACGTCTGATGCACCCCGCCTCCTCCGGGTTCGCACCCTCACCCCGAAACTCGTTGACTTGTGGCGGGGGGGGGGGGGGGGGGAGCCCACGCACGAAACAACACCCACCACGAACCCAACCGCGCGGGC
>NZ_WBMS02000057.1:57248-60779 GCF_008923205.2 Actinomadura physcomitrii
CACCCCCTGTGGGGGGGGGGGGGGGGGCCCCCGCGCCCCCCCCCCCCCCCCCCCCCGCCACACGTCAACGTCTCGTCCCGGCGCACCGGCCCGACCTGGAGAAGGAGGTCCGGCCGCTGCTCGACCGCATCACCGGCGAGCCGCTCACCGACCTCAAGGACACCCGGGACGTGCGCCGGAGCCCGCCCTGCCGCGCGGAACTGGTGAAGGCCGCCGGACGGGTCGAGAGCGCCCGGCGTCCCGACGCCCTGCACCGCGTCGGAGCTTGCCCGCGCGATTCCATCGATCTGCTGACGAAGTGTCCCGCAAGGGTTATTGGACCCGGTGGCGTCATGGTTGTGTGCCTCTGTGACACAGGACGCGGGACATGTCGTGATCGGCCGGTACCGGCTGGTGGAGCTGCTGGGCGAGGGCGGGATGGGCGCCGTCTGGCGCGCGCACGACGAGCGGATGCGCAGGGACGTGGCGCTCAAGCGGCTCAAACTGCCCGCGAGCCTGGAACCGGGGCTGCGCGGCCGGCTGGTGGCGCGCATGGAGCGGGAGGCGCGGTCGGTCGGGATGCTCAAGCATCCCGGCATCATCACGGTCCACGACCAGTTCCATGACGAGGACGGCCTGCCCTGGATCGTGATGGAGCTGGTCCGGGGCCGGTCCCTGGACGCCGCCGTCCGCGAGGACGGCCCGCTGGACGAGGCGGAGGCGGCAAGGATCGGCGCGCGGATCGCGGAGGCGCTGGCGGTCGCGCACCGGGCGGGGGTCGTGCACCGCGATATCAAACCGGCCAACGTGCTGCTGGAAGGCGGCCGGGTCGTGGTCTCCGACTTCGGGCCCGCCGCCGTCCCCGGGGAGACCGCCCTGACCGCCAGCGGCGCCCTGCTCGGCACTCCCGCCTTCCTGGCCCCCGAGCAGGTCGACGACCGCGAGGCCACCGCCGCGTCGGACATCTGGTCCCTCGGCGTCACCCTGTACGCGGCGGTGGAAGGGCGGCCCGCGTTCGCCGGCGGCAGCCTCGCGGCGCTGCTGCTGGCGATCTCGCGCGGCGAGCCCGCGCCCATGGAGCGCGCCCGCGTCCTGGCGCCGGTCCTGCGCGACGTGCTCCGCCGTGACCCGCGGCGGCGTCCGAGCGCGGAGAGCGTCGCCGAGGCCCTTGACGCGCTGGCCGGAAGCCCGCGCGCCGAGCGCCCGCCAGCCGGAAACCCGGCTGCCGACGCCGTTCCGCCGCTGCCGTTCGCGCAGCCTTCCCGCCGCGCCTTCCTGCTCAGCGGGGGCGCCGCCGCCGTCGCTCTGGCCGTCCCCATCGGTTACGCCCTCACGCACGACGGCAAGTCGGGGCATCCTCACGCGAGCCGTACGCACGCCGCATCGGGCCCGCCGTCCCTGGGGAAGGTGCTGAAGGGCCATACGGAACCGGTCACGGCGGTGGCGTTCAGCCCCGACGGCAAGGTCGTGGCCAGCGTGGGCGCGGACAGAACGCTGCGGTTGTGGGACGTGGCCGCCCGCAAGTCGCTCAGGCCGGCCGTCCAGGAGCACACGGACACCGTGCTCGCGGTGGCGTTCAGCCCCGTTGGCGGGACTCTGGCCACCGCGAGCAGCGACCACACCGTCCGGTTGTGGAACATGGCGGCCCTGAGCCCGCACGCACCGGCCTGACCGGCCATCAGGACCGGCCCGTCGAACCGCCGGCGCGGGCCGTGCAACCTTCCGGCGCCCCGACCGCATCAAGGGTGTGTGGAACGGCCGAGGAGCATGCGCATGCCGGGACGGGACGACGAGTTCACCGCCTACGTGACCGCCAGGACGCCCTGGTTACGGCGGGTCGCGTATCTGCTTTGCCAGGACTGGCACCGCGCGGACGACCTCGTGCAGACCGCGATCACCCGCCTGTACCTGCACTGGCGCCGCGCGTCGGCGGCCGACAACATCGACGGCTACGCGCGGACGGTGCTGATCAGGGTGTTCCTCGCGGAGCAGCGCGGCGGCTGGCGGCGCCGCGTCCGCCTCGTCCCCGCCCTGCCCGACGGGCCGGACGGCCCGCTCGACCTCGCCGGCGACCTGGACCTGCGGGAGGCCCTCGCGGGGCTGCCGCCGCGCCAGCGCGCCGCCGTCGTCCTGCGCTTCTACTGCGACCTGTCGGTCGAGCAGACCGCCGACGTCCTCAACTGCTCCACAGGGACCGTCAAGAGCCAGACAGCGCGCGGCCTGGACGCGTTGCGCCGCGGGCTGCGACCGGTGCAGAGCCTCACGGATGGGGAGAACCCGGCATGAACGACCTCAAGGAACGGCTGTCGGAGATCGCCGGCACGCCCGGACCCGTGACGTCCGTGGACGCCGCCGCGGCGATCAGGAGGGGGCGCCGGATCAGGCGCGGTCGGCGCGCCGCCTCCGGGACGCTGCTGGCCGGGCTCGCGGCGGCCGTCACGGCGGTCGCGGTGCCGCCCGGCTCGCCGGACGGCCCGCACCGCACCGTCCGGCCCGCACAGCAGGCGGCATACCCGGCCCTGCTGGTGCCGCCCGCCGCGTTCGGCCGGCTACCGAAGGGCTACGCGCAGACGGTAGCGCGGTTCGAAGCGGATCCGGCCGACTACACGGTGGCGGCGGGACGTGGGGACCGTCCGGCGCTGGAGCTGACCCTCATGGAGTCCCGCACCGAACCGCCGATCGCCAACCTGCCCGGCGGGAAGAAGGGCCACTGGATGAAGACGGCGCACATCAACGGGCACATCGGCCACTGGACGATCGTGCCGGGCGGCCCGGGCTCGGATCAGGTGCCTGCCGAGCTGCGGTGGGAGTACCAGCCGCACCACTGGGCGCTGCTGTCGGTGACCAGCCGCGCGCTCGCCCAGGAGTCGACCGTGCTGCGCATCGCGAGAGGTGTGACGTTCGGTTCCCGAGGGCCGGCGGCGTTCCCGTTCCGGGTCCGGGGCGTCCCGTCCGGGCTGAAGCCGTCGCAGGCCCGCGTCGGCACCGGGCCGCAGGCGTCCGTCCGGCTGGCCTCGCCCGGCGCGCCAGGGGGTGAGCTCGGGATCGACATCGTGCCCGCGAGCAGGAAACGCGCCATGGTGAACACGAAGACCGACGGGCATGCCGCCTTCGATTCCCGGCTGGCGCACGGTGGCCCGACGATGGACCGGAACCCGTCGGAGGCGCAGCGGCTGGTCGTCTACGGCGTGCAGGGCTTCGACGTCACCGTCCAGGCGACGGGCGGGCCGCTGCGGCGGCTGCAGGCGTCCGGCGGGCTGACCGGCCTGTACCACCGCGTGACGCTGCTCGGCGACGATCCGGCCCGCTGGACGACGACGCCGCTCGGCTGACCGGTACATGGGCCGTTTGTGCCGATGAGGGTCTTCGGCGATGCTTGGGGCGTGTCAACGGAGACTCTCATCGGCGCCGCTGAGCTGCGCGCGTTCCTGCATGGTCTGCCGGGTGTGGATCAGGTCGGCGCGGAGGAGCGCGCGGCCCGGTTGGCGGCCCGGTCGATCAAGACGTCGGCGAAGGCCGAGGCGATCGATCTGGCGATCTCGATGGTGGATT
>NZ_WBMS02000058.1 GCF_008923205.2 Actinomadura physcomitrii
CGGGGCGTCCGCCGCGGACGCGCCGCCGCTTCCCCGCCGCGCCGCCGCCGCGCCGCCCGCCGCTCCCGCCGCCCCTCCCGCTCCCGCCGGGCCCGGCGCGCGGGCGACCCGCGTCGGACCGCGCTCCCAGGTCACCGCCCGCTCCCCGTTCTTCGACCGCGCCGACTGAGGCCCGCCCGGGCCCGCCCTGGGCCCGCCTGGGCCGCCGCCCGCGCGGCCCGGGCCGATGCCCGGTCGTTCCGGATGATGAGCGACACGCCCGGCGAATCGCCACGCAGAGGGATGAATACCGCAACGTCCCCTACCATCCTCGAACTGTGCGCATCCTCATCAAGGTCGTCATCACCGCGATCGCCCTCTGGGCCGCCACCGCGCTGATCGACGGCATCACGCTCGGCGACCAGGACACGGCGCACCGCGCGCTGACACTGCTCTGCGTCGCGGTCATCTTCGGCCTGGTCAACGCCGTCATCAAGCCGATCGTCAAGACGCTCGGCTGCGCCTTCTACATCCTCACCCTCGGCCTCATCGGCCTCGTCGTGAACGGCCTGCTGCTCTGGCTGACCAGCGCCATCGCCGACCGCCTCGACCTGCCGTTCCACGTCAGCGGGTTCTGGCCGGCCTTCTGGGGCGCGATCGTCGTGGGCATCGTCGGCTGGCTCCTGCACGTCCTCATCCCCGGCGACGACGACAAGGACGACGACTGACCGGCGCCTGGAGCGGAGCTCTAGCGGAGCGGAAGGCGTCGGTCAGTCGGCTTTTGTCGGGGGCGTGGGGCGGTTCGTACCGGACGGTCGGTTGACCACCGGCCAGATGGATCCGTGATGGGCGATCACACCAGGCGTGTCGGCTCGTCCAGCCACAGGTTGTCGCCGTTCTCCACCAGCCGGGGTGCGGCGGTCGCGCAGCGCGCGAACGTCCCGTGCCCCGGCTGCTCGTCCTCGGGCGGGCCCACGAGGATCCAGCGGGCCGTCCGGACGGCGCCGACGAGGAAATCCGCGTCGTCCAGCGGCCCCACCGCGACCAGCGCGCCGAACCGCTCGTCCGGCACCGCCGCCCCCACGCCCACCGGCGTCCCGACCACCAGGTCCGCGGCGGGCAGCAGCGCGGCGCCGTCCGGCCCACCGCCTTCCAGGAACCCGCCGAGCTCCTCGATCCGCGCCATCGCCGAACGGCGGCGCTCCCCAATCACGTCGGGATCGTCCGCCGGGTCCGCCTCGAACACCTTCTGGACGTTCTCCCGCGCGCGCGCCTCCGTCTCCTCCGCCGCCTGCAGCTCCGCCTGACCCGCGGCCGTTTCCTCCTCACCCTGCGCGCTGCGCCGGTCCAGCTCCGCCCGGAGCTCCGCGGCCCGGGTCACCGCCGCCTCCGAGTCCGCGCGTGCCTGCGCCGCCGCAGCCAGAGCCGCCTCCCGGCCCGCGCGCGCGGCCTCCACCCGCTCCTCGACCGCCCGCGCCGCCTGCTGCGCCGCCCGCGCCTCCAGCCCCGCCTGCGTCGCCCGGTCGACCGACTCCGCCGCGCGCCGCGCCTGCTCGCGATGGTCCGCGGTGGCCGTCTCCCGCTCCGTCGCCAGCCACGCCAGCTCCGTCGTCAACCGCTCCTGCGCCTCCCGCGCCGTCGCCAGCCGCGGACCGCCCTCCGCCACGAACGCCGCCAGCCCCTGCCGGTGCGCCTCCGCGCGCTCCGCCGCGTCCTTCGCCTCCTGCGCGCGCTTCGCCGCCACGTCCGCGTCCCGCGTCCGCGCCTGCACCTCCGCCCGGACGCTCTTCAGATCCGACGGCGGCGCCGCCACATGCAGCCGCTGCGTCAACGTCATCTTCCGCCGCACCGCCGCGAGCGCCGACTCCGCCGACACCAGCCGGTAGTACGCCGCGTGCCCCTCCGCCGACGCGTCCGCGTCCACGGCGGCCAGCCTGTCCGCCTCCTCCGCCGCCGCAGGCAACGCCTCCTGCGCGCGCGCCAGCTCGTCCTTCAACGACGCCTCCACCTGCTGCGCGCCCCGGAACTCCTCCTGCGCCTCACGAGCCCGCTGATCCAGCTGCGTGCACCGCGCGTACGCCTCGTCCGCCATCCGCGTCAGGTCGCTCGCCTCCGCGCCCGCCGCGTCCGCGATCCCCTGCAACCGCTCCGCCTCCGCGCGCGGACCGATCAGCTCGTCCTCCGCCTCCCGCTGTACCGCGACGAGCCGCTGCGCCTCCGCGTCCGCCTCGGCGGCCCGCTCCTCCGCGCTCTGCGCCGCGTCCCGCGCCTCCTCGATCGCGCCCGCCAGCCCCGCCAGCTCCGCGTCCAGCGCCTCTTTGCGCGCGGCCACCTCCGCCCGGACCGCCGTGAGCGCCGCAGCGTCCAGAGGCCACTGATCAAGCAGCATCAACCCGCGCCGCAGCTTTCCCGCCTCGGCCCGCCACCGCCGAGCCCAGCCCTCCCCGACGGCCCGCAGCCCGGCCCCCATGACCCACGTCTCAGGAGCCCCGCTGCTCAGCAACGCCTCGGATACCTCAGGCTTGGCGCCCTCGTCCGCTTCGGCGACGGCGGGAATCGCCTGCGTCTCCGCGGACGCGTCGCTCGGCGTGGGCTCGTTGGGTTTGGTCGGTCCGGCGGGGGCGGGGGTCTCGGGCGTGATGGGCTGGGCGTACCAGTCGGTCGGCGAGGTCTCTCTCGGCTCCGCTGCGGGCTGGACGTCGTCGTCGGCGGCGGCGGGGAGCGGCTCGGCTCGCGTCACGGCCGTGCCGGGGGCGGGGAGGCCGGTCACCGGCTTGAACTCGACCGTTCCGTTGGAGCCGGCCTCGTTCCTGGACGGCGTCGCGGGAGGTTCGTCCTGCGCCGGCGGGGGCTTGAGTGTTTCGTCGGACGCGGCCGGTGGCCGGGGCGGATGGGTCTCGATGAGGAGGGCGCGGATCTCCGGGTCGTCCTGGACGGCCTGGAGCAGCTCGGCGGCCTTCTCGGGGGTCGGGGCGAGGAGCAGGGTGCGCTCGCCGGCGGCCTTGAGGTCCGCGACGAGGTGCCGGACGGTCTCGGGTTCGTCCGCGGTCCGGACGAGGCGGACGGCGCCGGTCGCGTCGAGGGTGCCGGGGGCGACGAGGAGGCGGGCGAGGACCTCCCAGTCGCCGGCGACCTGAGCGGTGCGGAGGGCGCGGAGCGCGGCGATCTGGGCGGCCCAGCCGAGCGCGTCGTCCTGCAGAAGGGTCTGGAGGTGCTCGTACTGCTCGGTGAGCGGCGCGTAGGCGGTCTCGACGAGGTCGGCGCCGCCCCGGGGAACCTCTTCCACGCCCATCGGCGGCGTCTCCTCGGTGGACGCCTCCGTCAACGGCATCGTCTCGAGGTCGGGGCGGGCGTCGAGGGCGGGCTCCGGCGCGCCGTCCGGCTCGTTGGGTTCCGCTGACTGGTTCACCGACGCCATCCCGTCCGAGTTCGACCCCGGGGCCGTATGTGTCCCCTTCTGCTCGCGTCTAACGTCTCATATGAAAACGATCATCCGGATCAGTGCGGGTTGGTGGCGAGGAGTTCGGCCAGCAGGTCGTCGAGGGTGACGATGCCGGCGAAGCCGCCCAGCTCGCCGTTGACGACGGCGAGCTGCGCGCGGGCGCGGCGCATCCGGCTGACGGCGTCGAGCACGGTCGTCTCCGCGGTGAGCGCGGGCGCCGGGTAGGCGAGGTCGGCGGCGGAGCGGTCGCCGTCGGGCTCGGTGATGGCGGCGCGGACGTGCACGATGCCGGTGGCGGCGCCGTCCGGGCCGCGGACGAGCAGCCGGCTGTGCCCGCTGGCGGTGGCGGTGCGGCGGATGTCGGCGGCGGACGCGCCCGCGTCGATGGTGGTCACGGACGTGGCGGGGATGACCAGGTGCCGGACGGTCGCCTCCCGCGCGGAGATCGCGCGGCGGAGCAGCTCGTGGTCGTGCCGGCCGATGAGGCCGAGGCGGCGGGACTCGCCGACCAGGTGGCTGAGCCGGGCCGGGTCGGTGTGGCTGTCGAGCTCGTCGCGGGGCGTGACGCGGACGAGCCGCAGCAGCCCGTTGGTGGCGGCGTTCAGCGCGGCGAGGATCGGGCGGGACACCTTCGCGAAGCCGCGGAACGGCAGGGCGAGCAGGACGGCGGAGCGTTCCGGGTTCACGATCGCCCAGGACTTCGGCGCCATCTCGCCGACGACCATGTGCAGGAAGGTGATGACGCCGAGCGCGCAGGCGAGGGCGGCGGCCTTGGCGCCGGCCTCGGGGACGCCGACGGCGTGCAGCGGCGGTTCGAGGAGGTGCTCGAACGCGGGCTCGGTGACGATGGCGAGGCCGAGGGAGCACATGGTGATGCCGAACTGGGCGCCGGCGAGCATCAGCGACAGCTCGCGGACGCCGGCGACGGCCGCGGCGGCGGGGCGGCCGCCCTTGCCGGCGGCGCGTTCGAGCTGCGACCGGTTGGCGGCGACGAGCGCGAACTCCGACGCGACGAAGAAGCCGTTCCCGATCAGCAGCAGGACGGTGATGAGCAGCGAGGTCAGCGGGTCCACGAGGCCTCCTCGGGACGGCCGGCCGGCGCGGGCGCGAGTGCGGGTGCGGACGCGGCCGTGCGGATCCGGATCTTCTCGGCGACGCGGCGGGCGACGCTGACGACCTCCAGCTCGGCGTGCCCGGACGCGGCGCCGCCGGACGCGCCGTCCAGCGCGACGGTGAGCCGGTCGCCGGGGCGGGGGAGGCGGCGCAGCTCGGCCATGACGAGGCCGCCGAGGGTGTCGTAGGCGTCGCCTTCGGGCAGGTCCAGGCCGGTGAGGCGGACGACCTCGTCGATCCGCATGCCGGCGTCGACGAGCCAGGACCCGTCGGGGCCGGTGGTGGGGGCGTCCTCGCGGGCGTCGGTCTCGTCGGCGATCTCGCCGACGAGCTCCTCGGCGACGTCCTCGAAGGTGAGGATGCCGGCGAGGCCGCCGTACTCGTCGACGACGCAGGCGAACTCCTCGCCGGACTCGCGCATCCGCTCGATGACCCCGTACAGCGGCTGGCTGCCGGGGACGAGCAGCGCGGGGCGGGCGATCTCCCCGACCGGGGTGGCGGGGTCGAGGGCGTCGTCGGCGACCTCGCGGACGCCCGCGACGCCGATGACGTCGTCGACCTCGCCGTCGTAGACGGGGTAGGCGCTGTGCCCGGTCGCGCGGATCAGCGCGACGAGGTCGGCGGCGGGCGCGGTGGACGGCAGCGTGCTGACCTGCGGGCGCGGGACCATGACCTCGTCGGCGGTGAGGTCGCCGAACGACAGGGCGCGGTCGAGGAGGCCGGACAGGTCGGCGGGCAGGTGCCCGGAGCTCTGCGACTTGCCGATGATGTCGCCGAGCTCCTCGAGGGTGGCGCCGCTGTGCAGCTCCTCGACGGGTTCGACGCCGACGGCGCGCAGCAGCCGTTCGGCGGCCCGGTCGAACAGCCGGATCAGCGGGCCCGCCACCGTCATGTAGACGAGCGTGGACGCGGCCAGCGCGCGCGCCAGCGACTCAGCGCGGGCCAAGGCGAGGTTCTTGGGGAACAGCTCGCCGAGCAGCATCTGGATCAGCGTGGCCAGCACGAACCCGGCGGCCAGCGCGATCGCGCCGGTCGCGCCCTCGGGGATCCCGGCGGCGTCCAGCAGCGGCTGGATCAGCCCGGCCAGGGCGGGCTTGGCGATGAACCCGACGACCAGCGTGGTCATCGTGATGCCGAGCTGCGCGCCCGACAGCATGAACGACAGCCGGCCGATCACCTTCACGGCGCGGCGGGCGGCGGTGTCGCCGCGCGCCGCGTCCTGCTCGAGGGACGCGCGGTCGGCGGCGACGTAGGCGAATTCCTGGGCGACGAAGTATCCGGTGGCGGCGGTGAGAACGATCACCGCGAGCAGTCCCAGCGCCGCGCTCAGCATGGGGCACCGGGTCTATGACTGGGGTCCGACACCGCGGACTCACCACTCCTCTCATCTGGGCCTACCTGCGTAACGCCGCCTCGGGCGGCGAGGTTCCCGGCGCACCAGGGTACGGCCCAGGGTGATCGTCCCACCGGTGCGGGGACCTGTCCGGCGGGGACAGGCGCTTGTGTCGCCAAGTGTCACGGATCACACTTGTTGGAGAGAGCGTGCCCGATACTTGTGCGGTCCTTTGCTCCCAGGCCGCCGGGACCGGGGGCGCGCACGGGGACCGAGAGAACCGAACGCGGGGCTGAGGTGGACGAGAGCGGGGCCGGGGCCGCCGCGCCCATGAGCCGGGAGGGAGTCGACCATGCCCTCCGGACGCTCGGCGCGGAGCGGGAGCGGATCGCGGCGTCCCTGCTGGAGCTCGACGGGCACACCGGCGTCCGGCTGCTGAAGGGCGCCCGGCTCGCGGGCGAGACGTGGCGGCGCTGGGAGAAGGTGCGCGCCCGGCTGGCGCTGCTGTGGCGGGTCTTCGACGCCTACCAGCGGGTGCTGGACGAGGCGTGCGCGCTGCGCGGCCGGTCGGCGCGGCCGGGCGTCGCGACGCTGGTGGAGCTGACGGGGCTGCTGTCGGGGCGGTCGGTGGAGTTGCCGGACGGCGAGATCCCCCTCGAGGACCGGACGCTGCTCGGCCCGCAGGAGAAACGGGCGACGCTGGACGAGGCGGTCGGGATGATGTCCGACGCGTACGCGTTCGTGGCGAAGGAGGTCGCGGCGGCGGACGCGGCGTGGTCGGCGCTGCTGCGGCCGCTGGAGGAGGCGGAGGAGAGCTGGCAGCGGACGGCGCGGCTGGCGCACTCCCTGGACGGCACCCGGCACCCGGACCTGGACCGGCTGGGCCGCGAGCTGACCGCGCTCGGCCGGCTGGTCCGCACCGATCCGCTGTCGCTGTGCCCGGACGGCCGTCCCGACACCTCGCGGCTGGACCGGGTGCGCGCGTCACTGCGCTCGATCGAGGACGAGCTCGCGGGGGTGGCGCGGCTCCGCGACGAGTACGCCGACCTGGTCGCGGGCCTCGGAGCGGCGATCGGGCGGGTGGAGGACACCGAGCGGCGGGCGTGCGAGGCGCACGCGACGGTCCTGCTGAAGATCCACGCGCCGAACGTGCCGCCGCCTGCGCGGGGCCTCGGCGACGGGCTGCGGCACCGGCTCGCGGCGCTGGAGCGGCTGCGCGAGGCGGGCCGCTGGGTGGAGATGGCGGGCCGCGTCGCCGAGCTGGAGAGCGCGGCGGCGGAGGCGCTGGAACGGGCGACCGACGATCTGCGTCTCAGCCAGGGGCTCCTCGACCGGCGGGGCGAGCTGCGCGGGCGGCTGGAGGCGTACCGGGCGAAGGCGGCGCGGCTCGGGCTCGCCGAGGACGAGGCGCTCACGGCGCTGCACGGGCGGGCCCGTGACGTGCTGTGGTCGGCGCCGTGCGACCTGCGCCGGGCGACCGCGCTGCTGGCCGAGTACCAGCGCGCGATCAGGGCGCACGAGAACGACGGGACGGGGACCAGCACATGACCCGATGCACCCAGCCCGGCTGCGGCGGCGAGGTCGGCGCGGACGGCTTCTGCGAGGTGTGCGGGATGGCGCCGCTCCCGGAGCCGCCGCCCGCCGACCCGGGAGGCTCGGGTCCGGTGGCATCGCAGCCGTCGGGGCCGCTGTCGGGGCCGCTCGCAGCCGGGCCGCCGGCCGCCGGTTCCGTCCCGGCGCAGCCGCGCGGCCCGGCGCCCGCTCCCGCTCCCGCTCCGAAGACGGTGGTGAACGCGCCGGCGACGTCGGTCGAGCGCCCGGCGTCCCGGCCGGGCACGGGCACGCCCGGCACGGGCACGCCCGGCTCAGGCGGGTCGCGCAGCGAGCCGACCGGCGGGTCCGGGGGCTCGGGCCGCACCGCGTCGCGCGGCGGGACGCGCGGGACGGGCTCCACCGGGTCCGCGCGGCGCGGGATGCTCGGCGCCGGGCTGGTCGAGGTGCCGCCGGTCCCGTTCCGCGACCCCGCGTCCGCGATCATGGAGAACCCGGAGGTCCCGGAGAACCGGCGGTACTGCAGCCGGTGCGGCGAGAAGGTCGGCCGCGGCCGGGACGGACGGCCGGGCCGCACCGAGGGGTTCTGCGCGTCCTGCGGGCACCGGTTCTCCTTCACCCCGAAGCTGAAGCCGGGCGAGCTGCTCGGCGGGCAGTACGAGGTGCTGGGCTGCCTCGCGCACGGCGGGCTCGGCTGGGTGTACCTGGCGCGCGACCACAACGTCAGCGAGCGGTGGGTGGTGCTGAAGGGCCTGCTGGACACCGGCGACGCCGACTCGCTCGCCGCCGCGGCGGCCGAGCGGGCGTTCCTCGCCGAAGTCGAGCACCCCAACATCGTCAAGATCTACAACTTCGTGCGGCACGGCGACTCCGGCTACATCGTGATGGAGTACGTCGGCGGCCGGTCGCTCAAGGAGATCCTGCTCGCGCGCCGCGCGGAGGAGGGCGACCAGGCGGCGCTGCCGCTCGGGCAGGTGCTGGCCTACGGCCTGGAGGTGCTGAGCGCGCTCGGCTACCTGCACGGTGTCGGCCTGCTGTACTGCGACTTCAAGCCGGACAACGCGATCCAGTCCGAGGAGCAGCTGAAGCTGATCGACCTCGGCGGCGTGCGGCGCGCGTTCGACGTGGACAGCCCGATCTTCGGCACGCCCGGCTACCAGGCGCCCGAGATCGGCTCGACGGGGCCGTCGATCGTGTCCGACCTGTACACGGTCGGCCGGACGCTCGCCGTGCTGAGCTTCCCGTTCCGCGGCTACACGCGGCGGCACCTGCGCAGCCTGCCGCCGCGCGAGGAGGTGCCGCTGTTCCAGCGGCACGAGTCGTACCACCGGCTGCTGCGCCGGGCGACGCATCCCGATCCGGCGCGCCGGTTCCAGAGCGCGGCGGAGATGGCCGAGCAGCTGACGGGCGTGCTGCGCGAGGTGCTGTCGGCCGAGGACGGCAAGGCCCGTCCGGCGCCGTCGCCGCTGTTCGGGCCGGAGCAGCACACCGCCGGGACCGACATCATCGACCCCGATCCGGCGCGCGACGGCGCGACGCCGGTGCTGGCGCCGCTGGAGCCGGCCGCGGCGGCGATCGCGCTGCCCGTCCCGCTGGTGCACGGCTCGGACCCGGCCGCCGCGTTCCTCGCGGGCCTGACCGCCCGCGACCCGGGCGACCTCGCGGCGGCGCTGGCCGCGGCGCCGGTGGCGTCGCGGGAGGTGCGGTTCGCGCTGGTCCGGGTCCGGATCGAGCTGGGCGACCTGGACGTCGCCGCGCGGCTGCTGCGCGAGCTGGAGGCCGAGCAGCCCGACGACTGGCGGGTCGACTGGTACCGGGGCGCGCGTGCGCTCGCGGACGGCCGCGCCGCCGACGCCGCCGCCGTGTTCTCCGACCTGTACGACCTGATGCCGGGCGAGCAGGCGCCGAAGCTCGCGCTGGGCTTCTGCAAGGAGCTGCTCGGCCAGCACGTGGCGGCCGGGCGCTTCTACGCGACGGTCTGGCGCACCGACCCGACGCACGTCAGCGCCGCGTTCGGGCTGGCCCGCGCGTACCTGGCGGGCGGCGACCGGGGCAGCGCGGGCCGCGTCCTGGACTCGGTGCCGCGGATCTCCAGCCACTACCTGGCCGCGCAGCTCGGCGCGGTCGGGGCGGCGGTGCGGGGACGTCCGGCGGGGGAGCTGAACGCGGCGGCGCTGGTGGAGGCGGGGCGGCGGCTGCGGTCGCTGCGGCTGGACACCGAGCGGTACTCGGCGTTCGTGGCTGAGGTGCTGGAGGCCGCGCTCGGCTGGCTGCGCGCCGACCGGACCCCCGCGCAGCTCCGGCCGGAAAAGGACATCCTCGGTATCCCGCTCGAAGAACCTCGGCTGCGGGCGAAGCTGGAGGAGACTTACCGGGTGCTCGCCAAGCTCGCGGACGGCCCGGGACACCGCCACGCGATGGTGAAGCGCGCCAACGCCGTTCGCCCGAGGACGCTGTTCTAACGATGAACGGGGACGGGAACGCGGGCGCGCGCGGGGACGCCGCCTGCCGCGACTGCGGGAGCTGGGCCGTCACGGCGGACGGGTTCTGCGAGGCGTGCGGGCTGCGGCAGCCGGGCGCCGACGAGCACGCCGAGGCGCACCTGGTGGTGGACGGGCGGCCCGCGCTGGGCGCCGGCATCAGCGACCCGGGGCTGCGCCGCGCCCACAACGAGGACGCGTTCGCGCTGGCGCGGTTGCCGGACGGGGCGTGCGGGGTCGTGTGCGACGGGGTCGCGACGGCGCCCGGGTCGCGGGAGGCGGCGCGGGCCGCGGCGCAGACGGCGGCGGCGGTGCTGCTCGACCGGATCGCGGCGGGCGCGGGCCCGGACGAGGCGACCCGGGAGGCGGCGGAGCGGGCCGGCGAGGCGGTCGCGGCCCTCGCCGACGGCGCCGGCGGCCGGGGTCCTGCCTGCACGTTCGTCTCGGCGGTGGTGGCGGCGGGCCGGGTCACGGTCGGCTGGCTGGGCGACAGCCGCGCCTACTGGCTGTCCGAGACCGATTCCTACCCGCTGACCACGGACGACTCGTGGGCGGTGCAGGCGGTCGCGCGGGGCGAGCTGACCGCGGACGCGGCCTGGGCGGACCGTCGCGCGCACATGCTGACGGCGTGGATGGGGGCGGAGGCGGGCGCGTTCGAGACGCACCTCGCCGCGTACGAGCCGGACGGCCCGGGACTCGTGCTGATCTGCAGCGACGGCCTCTGGAACGATCTTCCGGACGCGGCCGCGCTGGCGTCGGTCGCGCTCGGCGGTGCCGCCGGCACCGGCGGGGCGCCAAGGGCGGCCAAGGAGGCGGGGCCGTTGGGGGCGGCGCGGCGGCTCGTGCGGGCGGCGCTGGACGCGGGGGGACACGACAACGTGACGGTGGTGGTCATCGAGTTCCCGCCGCCCGACCCGACGAGGGAGCCCGGTTCATGAGCGAACGTCCCGAGTTCACGATCCGCGTGGACCACAACCCGTACCTGCCGGCGGGCGGGCGGGAGATGCACGCCGTCGTCACCGTCGAGGCCCGCTCGGACGGCGACGGCGCGGGCCCGCCCGCCGAGGGCGGCGCCGCGGAGATCATCATCATCGACACCTCCGGGTCGATGTCGTACGGCGGCAAGATGGCGGCGGCGCGGCGCGCGGCGAAGGCGGCGGTCGGGGTGCTGCGTGACGGGGTGCGGTTCGCGGTCGTCGCGGGCGCGAACCGGCCGCGGATGATCTACCCGCAGGGGGAGCGGCTGGTCGAGGCGAGCGCGTCGACGCGGCGCAGCGCGGCGAACGCGGTGGGGCGGCTGGAGGCGGCGGGCGGCACCGCGATCGGGTCGTGGCTGCGGCTCGCGGACCGGCTGTTCGACGGACTGAGCCCTTCGAGGGGGGACGACCCCCCACACCCCCCGGGCCGACTTCGTCGGAATCCAGACGGCGCCGTCAAGCACGCCATCCTGCTGACCGACGGCAAGAACCAGCACGAGAGCGACGAGGAGCTGGACGCGGCGCTGCGGCAGTGCTCCGGGCACTTCCTGTGCGACGCGCGCGGCGTCGGCACCGACTGGGAGGTCGCCGAGCTGCGCAAGATCACCTCGGCGCTGCTCGGCGGGTTCCTGGACGTCCCCGACCCGAAGGACCTGGAGGCCGACTTCCTCGAGATGACGCGCGCGGCGATGGGCAAGCAGGTCGCGGACGTCGCGCTGCGCGTGTGGACGCCGCAGCACGCGGAGCTGAAGCTCTTCAAGCAGATGGTGCCGACCGTGGACGACCTGACGGGCAAGCGGGCGCGGTCGGGGGCGCAGACCGCCGACTTCCCGCTCGGCGCGTGGGGCAGCGAGAAGCGCGAGTACTTCCTGAGCGTGCAGGTGCGGCCGGGCGAGATCGGGCGGCAGATGCGCGCCGCGTGGGTGAAGGTGATCGCGCCGGGCTCGGGCGGCGAGGCGGAGCGGGAGCTGGCGTCCGGGAACGTGCTCGCCGAGTGGACCGACGACGAGGCCCTCTCGACGCGGATCAACAAGCGCGTCGCGCACCACACCGGGCAGTCGGAGCTGGCGGACGCGATCCAGGAGGGGCTGGAGGCCCGGCGCGAGGGCGACGAGGACACCGCGACGGCCCGGCTCGGCCGCGCCGTGGTGCTCGCCCGCGAGGTCGGCAACGAGCAGATCGCGGAGCTGCTGGACAAGGTGGTGGACGTCATCGACCCCGTGACGGGCACCGTCCGGCTGAAGGCGGACGTGTCGAAGGCCGACGAGATGTCGCTCGACACCCGTTCGGTCCGGACCGTCCGGACCGCCCGGACCCGCAAGAGCGACCTTCCCCCGGAAGATCAACAGAAGACGCCCCAAGACGAGCCCGACGAGCCGGATGAGCCGGAGGCGCCACGAGACACGCCGCGGGACGCGCAGCGGGACACGCCGCCGGACGAGGCCGGGAGCTGAGGTCCATGCCGATCTGCGCGAACGGGCACGTGTCCGCCGCCGACGACTACTGCGACGTGTGCGGCGACCTCATGGAGGGGGCGCCGCGCGCCGAGTTCAGCAGGGTCGAGCGCGGCGCGATCGCGCTCGCCGACCCCGCCGGGCCGGGCTCGGCCGCCCGCCCGGCGGCCGAGGAGCCGGCGCCCGAGGAGTGCCCCGACTGCGGCACCCCGCGCAGCGGCCGGTTCTGCGAGAACTGCGGCTACGACTTCGCGACCGGCACCGCCCGGCCCGGCGAGCGGCCCGCCGCCGGACCCGGACCCGAGCCCGGACCCGCGCCGGACTCCCCGGCTCCGGCCCGCTGGTCGGCGCTGATCACCGCGGACCGCGAGTACTACGCCTCGGTGATCGCGCAGGAGGGCCCCGACTCGGGATCGCTGGAGTTCCCGCCGTACTGCCCGGAGCGCCGCGTCCCGCTGGTCGGCGAGCAGATCAGGATCGGCCGGCGCAGCGCGTCCCGGCGCAGCGTCCCGGAGATCGACCTCGGCGGGCCGCCCGAGGACCCCGGCGTCTCGCACCTGCACGCGGTGCTGATCGCCCGGCCGGAGGGCGGCTGGCTCCTCGTCGACCCCGGCTCCACCAACGGGACGACGGTGAACGGCGGCGCCGACCCGATCGCCGTGAACATGCCGGTGCCGCTCGGCGACGGCGACCGCGTCCACGTCGGCGCCTGGACGACCATCACGCTGTCCCTTCAGGAGGGCTCCCCATGACGATGACGCCCGCGCAGCCGGCGGCGCCGCCCGGGGCCCGGCCGCCCGGCGCGCCCGCCGCCGCTCCCGGCACGGACGCCCCGCCCGCCGCTCCCCCGGCGCGCCGCGGCCGGCTCGCGACGTTCGCGCGCGGCCGCTGGCTGCGCACGATCCCCGGCCGGATCCGCGCGCACGTCGCGCTCGTCCTGGCCGCGCTCGTCGCGCTGCTCGCCGTGCTGACGGTCGCGGTCGGGAACGCGCGCGACTCCGTCCAGACGATCGGGCACGACGCGGGCCCGCAGGTCGTCGCGACGAGCACGCTGTACTTCGCGCTCAGCGACATGGACGCGCAGGTCTCCAGCATCCTGCTGATCGGCCGCCAGCACGACCTCGGCAGCGGCTACGACCGGATGCTCGCCGCCTACGAGCAGCGCCGCGCGGACGCCGACGCCGCGGCGGTGCAGGCCGCGCAGCTCGCCGGGCGCGACCCGGCGCTGCGGCAGACCGTCCAGGACGTCCTCGACGGCCTCGGCCGGTACGAGCGGCTCGTCGGGTCGGCGATGCAGCTCGACCAGAAGGCCGACCATCCGGCGGGGGAGCCGCCGAAGGAGGTCGTCGACGCCTACCGGCAGGCGACCGACCTGATGAAGCTGGAGCTGCTGCCGAAGGCGTACAACATCACGCTCGACACCGGCGCGCACGTCCGGCAGGCGTACGAGACGAAGCGGACGGCGGTCCTCACCGGCCGCGACTGGGTGATCGTCGCCGGGGCGGCGGCGCTGCTGCTGCTGGTCGCGACGCAGCTGTACCTGGCGCGGACGTTCCGGCGGATGCTGAACCCGGCGCTCGTCCTGGCGACGCTCGGCACGGTCGCGCTCACCGCCGCCGGCGCGGGCCTGCTGTCGGCGCAGGCAGGGCACATGAAGAAGGCGAAGGAGGACGGCTTCGACTCCGTCCTGTCGCTGTCGCGCGCGCGGGCGATCAGCCACAGCGCGTTCGCGGACCAGAGCCGCTACCTCCTCGACCCCGGCCGCGCCGACACCTACGAGCAGACCTACCTCGACAAGTCGCTCTCGGTGGTCTATCCGGACATCGGCGACAAGCCGCTGAACCTGGAGAACTACTACGCGGGCCTGAAGCAGAAGGTGGGGCCGTACCGCCCGCACAAGGGCACGGCCCCGTTCCTCGGCTTCTTCGCCGACGAGGCCGCCGCGGTGCGCAACGCCCGCGAGGCCGACGCCGTGCAGCGGACGCTGCGCGCGTACATCGTCGTCCAGGGCGACGACCAGGAGATGCGGTCGCTCGCCGCGTCCGGCGACCGCAACGGCGCGATCACGATGCGGATGGGGCGCCAGTCCGGCGCGATCAGCCACTTCGACGCCTACGACGCGGCGCTCGGCTCGCTGATCGCCGTGCACCAGGACGCGTTCACCAAGCAGATCAAGGACGCGGACGGCGGGCTGCGCGGCTGGAAGGCCGTCCCGCCGGCCGCCGCCGTCATCGCCCTGCTGATCGTCGCGGGGGTCCGTCCCCGGCTGGCCGAGTTCCGCTGACCGGAGGAGAACCGACCCATGCGCGCCGCCCGTCCCCGTTCCGCCCGCCGCCCTTTCCTGCGCACGGCCGCCCTTTCCTGCGCCGTCCTGTCCGCCGCCGGGACGCTGCCGGCGTGCGGGATCGGCGCGGCGGACGAGCCGACCATCGCCCACAAGCACGCGCTGACCATCGGCGTGAAGGAGGACCAGCCGAGCCTCGGCGTGAAGGGCAAGGACGGCACGTACCAGGGCTTCGACGTCGACGTCGCCACCTACATCGCCGGGAAGTTGGGCGTGCGCAAGGACCGGATCACCTGGCGCACGACGAACTCCTCGGTCCGCGAGAAGGCCCTCGCCGACGGCACCGTCGACATGATCGTGGCGACGTACTCGATCACCGCCAAGCGCAAGCGGGCCGTGACCTTCGCGGGGCCCTACTACGTCGCGCACCAGGACACGCTGGTCGCGCCGGGCAACACGACCATCCACGCCGTCCGTGACCTGAAGGGCCGCAAGATCTGCGCGGTGACCGGGTCGAACTCGTGGCGGCGGGTGATCGAGGAGCGCAAGATCGCCGCGGTGCCGGTGCAGGCGCCGACCTACGGCGCGTGCATGGACGACCTCGCCGCCGGGAAGCTGGACGCGGTCTCGACCGACGACCTGATCCTCGCCGGGTTCGCGGCCGGCCGCCCCGGCAAGATCATCAACGCGCCGTTCACCGACGAGAAGTACGGGGTCGGGCTGAAGAAGGGCGATCTGGAGGGCTGCGAGCAGATCAACCGGGCCATCACCGCGATGTACCAGGACGGCACGGCGGCGCGGCTGCTGACCAAGTGGTTCGGCAAGTCCGGGCTCAAGCTCACCACGAGCGTCCCGCAGTTCGAGGGCTGCACCTGACGCCCCCGGCGGGCCCGGGTCGTCTGCGGTCGCGGTCAGGCGGTCGTCGACGGCAGCGCGCCGATCGCCTCCCGCAGCGTGTCGTAGATCGGGACGAACTTGTCGATCCCGGTGATGCGGAAGACGCGCTGCACGCGCGGCGGCAGCGCCACCAGCGCCACGGTGCCGCCGTGCTGCCCGGCGCGCCGGTTCGCCGCGACGATCGCGTTCAGGCCGGTCGAGTCGCAGAACGTGACCTGCCGCATGTCGACGACCATGGGCTCGCCCGCGTCGACCACCTCGAACAGGGCCTCCTCGAAGCGCGCCCGGGAGACCACGTCGATGTCGCCCTGCACCCGGACCAGGGTGCAGCGTTCGTCCTTCATCAGGTTGATGTCGAAGTCCATGGCCACCTCTCGCCCCGCCTCCAAGGGCACCCCGGTTCCACGCACCTGGTATCCACCTCAGGTGACTCCTCAGGATTGCGCACCCCTGCCCGCAATCCAAGCACTTCCCGGGATAAGGACCGGGTCGCCCTCCCGCGTCCCGGACCGTAACGCCCGGCCGCGCCCGGGCCGCGCGGGTCCCGTGCCCGCGTTCCCCGGCTTGCCGCGTCCGGCCCCCGAATAACTTACTCCAGCGGAACTTACCGGATGGTAGGAAATGGTTTCACGATTGCCGCACCTCTCCAATGTGACCGAAGTCCCACCCCGGGATCAAGGCCCCCAATAGTCCACCGGCACCCTCCGTGACCAGCAGTTGAACCATTTCTTACCTCCCGCACGGTCAGAAAAGCAGGTGCTGACCCGGGGACGGATCGGCACAGAGGTTACAGTGGCGGTGCGAATGACAGGAGGCTGGGTGTTCTACACGTTCATGACGCGAGTGGTGCGTCCGATCCTTTGGCTCCTATTCCGCCCGCGGGTCATCGGCGGGGAGAACGTGCCCTCCTACGGGCCGCTCATCGTCGCCAGCAACCACCTGTCGTTCATCGACAGCTTCATCATCCCGCTCGCCGTCCCCCGGCCGGTGACCTACATCGCCAAGGCCGACTACTTCGCCGGCGGCGGCCTCAAGCGCGGCTTCGTCCGCTGGTTCCTCACCAACCTCGGCCACGTCCCGGTCAAGCGCGGCGCCCGCCGCGCCGCGATGGGCGCCCTCGAGCAGGCCGGCGACGTCCTCGCCAACAGCGGCGCCTTCGCGATCTACCCCGAGGGCACCCGCTCCCCGGACGGCCGCCTCTACCGGGGCCGCACCGGCGTCGGCTGGCTCGTCCTGCACTCCGGCGCCCGCGTCCTGCCCGTCGCGCTGGAGGGCACCGAGAAGATCCAGCCGATCGGGGCGTCCAAGCCGCGCGTCTTCGGCCCCCGCCCCACCGTCCGCATCGGCCCGCCGATGGACTTCTCCCACTACCGCGACCTGCCGCCCGCCAAGGCCCGCCGCGCCATCACCGACGAGATCGTCGAGGCCATCCAGAAGATGTCCGGCCAGGAGTACGCCCCCGTCTACAACGAGCGGGCCGACGAAGAACAGCAGTAGCGCCGGCGGCGCGGACGGGCCGCGCCACCGGCATGATCGGGGAGTCCGCCGGCTCAGCGGCGGCGGGCGGCGCGCAGGAGCAGCAGGCCCGAGGCGAGCACCGCCGCGGCCGTCGCGCCGTGGACGCCGAACGCGGTCGCCTTGGAGCCGTGGTGGGCGAGGACGGTGACCATGTCGCCGGCCGCGATCGTCGAGAACGCGCACATCACCAGGCCGAGCGCCTCGCGCTTCCCCGGGCCAGCAGCGCGAGGACGGCGAGGCCCGCGGCGAGGTCGTGCCGGTCGACCGCACGATCGAGGACCTGTGGCGCGGCGAGCCCCCGGCGCAGGCCGCCGACGTCCTCGCCGCCGCGCACGCCGCCGCGGGCCGGCTCGCCGAAGCGCGCCGCCTGTACGAGTCGGCCCCGCCGATCCAGCCGGACTACCTCTTCACCATGTTCTGCACGTTCCGCGCCATGACCGTCGTCGCGCTCGGCGACGCGCGGGGCGCGGCGGAGATGTACGAGGTGCTACTGCCGCACCGGGACGGCCCGCCGGCCGGGCTGGAGAGCCTGGCGGTCGCGATGCCGCCGCCCGCCCGCACGCTGGCCGAACTCGCGCCCCTCGCCGGCGAGGACCCGGCCCCGCACGTCCGGCGCGCGGCCGAGATCGCGGCCCTGTGGAACGCCCCGCATTGAGGGTTCCCGCCCGCATTGGGGTGCTCCTGCCGCCCGCACCGCGTGTCGGCCGGGTGCCGCGCGGGCCGGGCCCCTAGGGTCGCGGGCATGGCGCACAGGCTCCTCCCGCTCGCGGTGCTGGCGACGGTCGCGGCGGCGTCCGCCTGCGGCGGCTCCGGCGGCTCCGGCGGCGGGACGGTCCCCGGCCCCGCCCGCGCTGCGCCCGCCGGCACGGGCTACACCTCCGACCAGCTCGGGCAGGCGCTGCTCCAGCAGGTCACCGGCTACTGGCGCGGCGAGCCCGACTCCGGCGAGTACGGCTCGCTGAAGGCGCTGCGGAACGCCGCGCAGGTGCGCCAGGAGGCGACCCTCGACAAGCCGAAGTGCGCGGACGCCCAGACCGGCGGCCGCAGGCAGGTCGCCGCCGACGTGCCGACCGCGCTCGTCACGTTCGTCAAGGGCGACGGCCAGACCGCGACGGAGACCCTCATGGGCGTCGCGGACGCCGACGCCGAGAAGCAGGTCGAGGCCCGCGTCCCGCCCGGCTGCCTGACGTTCCGCACCCGCCTCGGCGACAAGTGGGCCGAGCACCGGATCACCGAGACCCCGCGCGGCGACATCGGCAACGGCTCGCGGACGGTCGGCGTCGCCACCACCATCGGCGCCCAGCGCATGAACACCTGGTACGTGGTGTTCCAGGGCCGCCACTACCTCGGTTCCGTGAGCGTCTTCGGCCCGAACGCGACCCGTGCCGAGGCCGAGTCCCTCGCGCGCGCCTCCGTCGCCCAGGCCCATCGGATCCTCGGCAGGTAGCGCGCTTCACCGAACCCGCGCGGACCTCTAGTGTCGAGATCGCAAGCGATGATGCACACGGATACGAGCGGGGGTTGTCTTGATCGGCAAGGAGGGCCGGGTGACCGGCCGGATCGGCCCCGGGCTGGTCGGCGAGGTCATGATCGCGATCCGGGGCGGGTCGGAGGCCTTCTACGCCCACCCGGTCGATCCGCGCGAGGAGATCGCGGTCGGCTCGATCGTCGTCGTGGTCGAGTACCACCCGCCGCGGACGGTGTACGTGGCGCACGCCCTGGCGTCCTGAAGACTGCCGCAAAAGGGACGAACCAACGGCGGGTCCGCTGCGTCTACTGGAAAACGCGGACGGGACCCGCCACCACCGGGCCGGCCGCCCGCCGAGAGTGAGGAGGCCGCATGCCATTCGTCGCGGTGGCGATCGCCGTGGTCGTCGCCATCATCGTGCTGATCATCCTGTTCAAGATGGTCTGGCGCGTCGCGGAGCCGAACGAAGCGCTGATCATCTCCGGTCTGGGAGCCCGGTCCAAGCCGATCGACGGGGTGGACAGCCTCGGCTTCAAGATCGTCACTGGTAAGGGCACCTCGGTGCTGCCCGGCTTCCAGACGGCCCGCCGGCTCCGGCTGGACAGCCGCGCCGCCAACCTCGAGGTCCACTGCGTGACCCAGCAGGGCATCCCGGTGAAGGTCCGCGGCGTCGTCATCTACAAGGTCGGGGACGACTTCGTCTCGATCGCCAACGCCGCGCGCCGCTTCCTGGAGCAGCAGAAGTCGATGGACGGGGCGATCCACGAGCTGTTCACCGGCCACCTCCGCTCGATCATCGGCAACCTGACCGTCGAGGACCTGATCCTCAACCGCGAGCGGCTCACCTCCGAGACCCGCGGCTCGGCCGCCGACGAGATGAGCAAGCTCGGCCTGGTCGTCGACTCGCTGCAGATCCAGGAGATCGACGACGAGACCGGCTACATCACCAACCTGGGCCGCCCGCACGCCGCGAAGGTCGCCGCGGAGGCCCGCATCGCCGAGGCCGAGCGGAACCAGGAGGCCACCCGCAAGGAGCAGGAGGCCATGCGGGAGAACGCCGCGGTGATCCGGGACACCGAGATCAAGAAGGCGGAGTACGAGGGCCAGGTGCAGCAGGCCGCGCAGCAGGCTCGCCAGGAGGTCATCCTCAAGGAGACCCGCAACGCCGAGCTGGAGGCCGAGCGCACCGAGAAGCGGCTGGAGAGCGAGGTCCGCAAGCCGGCCGACGCGCGCGCGTACGAGCAGGTGAAGCTGGCGGAGGCCGAGCGGGAGGAGCGCATCTCCTACGCGCAGGCCGCCGCGACCGAGGTGCAGCTGAGGGCGCAGCGGGAGGCCGAGGCGACCCGGCTGCTCGGTGAGGCGCAGGCCGACGCGATCCGCCAGAAGGGCCTCGCGGAGGCCGAGGCGATCAAGGCCCGCGCGGACGCGCTGGCGCAGAACACCGACGCGGTCATCGCCCAGCAGCTCGCGGAGAAGTGGCCGGAGATCGTCCAGGCGGGCGCGGGCGTGTTCGGCAACGTCGACAACATGGTGGTGCTGAACGGCGCGGACGGCATCGAGGACATGCTCGCCAAGGCGCTGACGCTCGGCGGCACCGGCCTCGGGCTGGCCCGCCAGCTGCTGTCGGGGATGAACGGCCAGAACGGGCAGAGCGCGGTGAACGGCCACCCCGGTCCCGTCCCGCCCGTCGCGGCGCCGTCGGGCCCGGACGAGAGCTGACGCACGACGACGCAAGGCCCGGCCGGTGCGGCCGGGCCTTCGCCATACCCGCGCCCCCGGCCGCGCGGGCGGGGCCGCGAGCCTTGCGCGGGCGGGGTTCGGGGGCGCCGGGCCCCAATAGACTCCAGGCATGTCCGTGCCGCGGCTCGCCGTCTCCGTCGATCTGGTCGTGCTCACCGTGCGGGAGCAGCGGCTGTCCGCGCTGATGTGGCGGCGGGACCGGGCGCCCTACGACGGGGCGTGGTCGCTGCCCGGCGGGTTCATCCAGCTCGACGAGGACCTGCCCGTCGCCGCGTCCCGGCTGATGGCCGAGCGTGCGGGCCTCGCGGACGTCCGGATCCACCTGGAGCAGCTCGCGACCTACGGCTACCCCGACCGCGACCCCCGGCAGCGCGTCGTCAGCGTCGCCTACCTCGGCCTCGCGCCCGACCTGCCCGCCTCCAGCCGCGCGCAGGTGCTGTGGACGGCGGTGGACGACCTGATCGACAACGACCGGGCCGCGTTCGACCACCGGCGGATCCTGTGCGACGGGATGGAGCGCGCGCGGGCGAAGCTGGAGTACACCTCGCTCGCGGCGGCGTTCTGCCCGCCCGAGTTCACCGTCGCGGAGCTGCGCCGGGTGTACGAGATCGTCTGGGGCACCGTCCTGGACCCGCGGAACTTCCACCGGAAGGTGACCGGCGCGGACCGGTTCCTGATCCCGACCGACCGGACGACGACGCGGGACGGCGGCCGTCCGGCGCGCCTGTACCGCCGCGGCGACGCCGAGCAGCTCCGCCCCCCCATGCTCCGCCCCCGCACCTGAGAACGTTGAGTTGTGGGGGGGGGGGGGGGGGGGGGGGGGGGGGGGGGGGGGCGGTGGGGGGGGGGGGGGGGGGGCCCCCCCCCCCCCCCCCCGCGCGGGGGCGCGGGGCCCCCCCCGCCGCCGCCCCCCCCCCCCCCCCCCCCCCCCCCCCCCCCCCCCCCCCCCACAACTCAACGGGAGGAGGCCGGTTTGACCTGGGGTGATGTCGCGGGCATCCGGGCGGGATTGCTAGCTTGCGACCTATGAACGGTGACTCGTCCGAAGTGCTGGGCCTGCTCGTCAGGGACATCGGGGAGGCCGGCGTCGCGGAGATGGCCGGGTCCCCCGGGCTGGCGGCGGCGGTCGACCAGCACGTGGCGAGCCTGCGCGACGAGCTGGGCGAGCCGGGCGAGGACGAGCTGATGGGCTACCTGCGGTCGTTCGCGGAGGAGGCGTTCAACCGCGGCTGGTGGCCGGACAGCACGCGCGACTGGGAGTTCGTCCGGATCGTCGCGGTGTGCTGGATGATGCGGGAGAACGCGGCGTGACGCGGGAGGCCCCGGCCTCTGAGGCGGGGCGTGTCCCGCTTTGACCTGGGACGTGGCGCATTCCGTAGGCTTGACCCCAACACCCCTGTGCAGACCTGGAGGACAACGGTGTCCGAGGCAACCACTCCGCGCTTCCGCTCCGTCCTCGACCGGTTCGTGGCCTACAAGCCCGGGAAGGTCGTGGTGTCGCCCGAGGGCCGCTCGTTCAAGCTCTCGTCCAACGAGTCGCCGGAGGGGCCGCTCCCCTCGGTGCTGGACGCGATCACCGAGGCGGCGCGCGACATCAACCGCTACCCCGACAACAACGCGACCGCGCTGACCGAGGCGATCGCGGCGTTCTGCGGCGTGTCCGCCGAGCACGTCGCGGTGGGCTGCGGGTCGGTCGGCATGACGCAGATGCTGCTGGAGGCGGTCGCCGAGCCGGGCACCGAGGTCGTGTACGCGTGGCGGTCGTTCGAGGCGTACCCGCTGCTGGTGTCGCTGTCGGGCGCGACGGGCGTCCAGGTGCCGCTGGAAGAGGAGACGCACGACCTGGCCGCGATGGCGGACGCGATCACCGAGCGGACGCGGCTGGTCTTCATCTGCAACCCGAACAACCCGACCGGGACCGTGGTGCCGCGCGCGGAGATCGAGGCGTTCCTCGACCGCGTCCCCGAGGACTGCCTGGTCGTGCTGGACGAGGCGTACCGCGAGTACGTCCGCGACGACGCCGTCCCGGACGGCCTCACGATGTACGGCGACCGCCCGAACCTGGCGGTATTGCGGACATTCTCGAAGGCGTACGGGCTGGCGGGGCTGCGGATCGGGTACCTGGTGGCGCACCCGGTCGTGGCAGGCGCGATCCGCAAGACGTTCCTGCCGTTCAGCGTGAACTCGGTGGCGCAGGCGGCGGGCATCGCCTCGCTGGCGGCGACGGGCGAGCTGCTGGAGCGGGTCGAGCGGACGGTGAAGGAGCGCGACCGGGTCCGCGGGACGCTGCTCGCGGACGGCTGGACGGTCCCGCCGACGGAGGCGAACTTCGTGTGGCTGCGGCTCGGCGAGCGGACGATGGACTTCTCGGCGGCGTGCGACTCGCAGGGGGTGAGCGTCCGCCCGTTCGCGGGGGAGGGCGCGCGCGTCTCGATCGGGTCGCCGGAGGAGAACGACGCGTTCCTGGCCGTCGCGAAGGAGTTCCCGCACCGGAACTGACGCTCGCGGACCGGGCCGTCCCGCCCCGCGGGGAGGGCGGGGCGGCCCGGTCGCCGGGTCAGCTCGCGGCCGCCCAGAGCTGCTCGCCGCCGCTGCCGACGAGCTGGAAGGCGGCGGTCACGGTGGCGGTGCCCGGGCAGAGGAAGGATCCGCTCTGCTTGGTCACGGTGCCGTTGGTGATCTTGGCTTGGGCCTGCGCGACGGAGGTGTCGGGCCGGCCCGGGTTGTCGGGGTTGTAGCCGTCGCCGGTGAGGGTGCCGGAGTAGACGCAGCTGAGCCCGAAGACGGTGGCGCCGACGGTGTAGTGGGCGACGGTGATGGTGCCGTCGTGGCCGCCGGAGACCGGTGCGTAGACGACGGAGCCGCCGGTCCAGGGCAGGCTCTGCGCGGTCACGGTCACGGAGCCGAGGCTGCTGGTGCAGCCGGTGAACGACGCCGACGTGACGGTCAGGTTCGAGCCGTCGGAGTTGATCGTGCCGTTCTGGACGGCCGAGGTGCAGGTGGCGTTGCTGAGCGAGGTGACGACCGAGACGTCGCCGAGGTTCGTCGCGACGACGCCGCCCGAGTAGGCGGGGCCGGTGGCGCTGCCGCTGTGGATGGTGGTGCCGGCGGCGGACGCCGGCGCCATGGCGAGCGCGAGGACGGAGGCCGAAGCGGCTCCGACGACTGCGAGCTTGCGAACACGTGACACCTGTGGCTCCCTTCGCGAGGTGTCAAGGGGGTGGTACGGCGATTAAGCACATCTCCGCGGGGCGCATTCAAGAGCCTGGCCGGATTGAGACACTTTCTGGTTTCTATTGGATGGAGCGGCTAATTTCCGCTTTAAGGCAGGCGAAATGGCGCGCCCGGTGAATGGCGCGCGAGAAGGGTGGAATTGGCGGGGTGAAGTGGCGGGGTGCGGTGCGGCGCGGCGGGCCCGCGTCCCGGGTGGTGCGCGGTCCCCGGCGCCCGGCGGGTGGGGCGTTCAACGAGGAGAGGCGGTCTGTGCTGGGGAAGCCCGGAAGGGCACCGGGCCGGCGCGGGTCAGCGGCAGGCGGACGGCGCGGGCAGCGGCGAACGGGCTTGTCGAGTGCACGGCGCGCTCCCGTGAATCCGGACATGGCAGGAACCGGTACGAGGGCACGCGCCCAGCGCTGGAGAATCCGCCCGGGCGGGCCGGCCGGGGTCAGCGATGATGCCTCACGTGACCGCCATGATGAACGGCGGAAGTTGATCGGTCAATACCATTCCTGGTGATCTCGATCCGGGCGGCCGGAAGGCCGTTTCCGGTTGCCCCCCGTGTGCGCCCGGTGCCCGCGAGGCCACGGGCGGTCGCAGCCGCGGCCCCCTGCGTCCCACCGCAAGGGCAGTTCGCTGCACGAATTATCGGTGGCTTCGGGTGTTAGCCTGGCCGTGTGGGCAGAAATGATGACGGCCGGATCGGGGTGGTGGCCGCGCTGGTGCGGTCCTCGTTCCTGGTGGACGCCGTGTACGCGGCGTCGGCCCGGGAGTACGGGCTGACGCAGCAGCAGGGGCAGCTGCTCTGCGTGCTGATGGGGCGGTCGTACGGCATGGGCGAGCTGGGGTCGACGCTGGGGCTGGCGAAGTCGAGCCTCACCGGCCTGGTGGACCGCACCGAGCGCAACGGGCTGGTGCGGCGCGAGCCCGATCCCCGGGACACGCGGGCCGTGCGGGTCGCGCTGACCGAGCGCGGCGCCGGGCTCGCGGACGAGTTCTACGCCGAGACCTGCAAGCGGGTCGACGATCTGGCGGCCGGCCTGAGCGCCGGCGAGCGGGACGCGCTGGCGGGCCTGCTCGGCCGCGTCGTGCTGGACAACGAGGTCCCGGTGGTCTTCAAGGAGCCGGACGAAGGGGCCGCCGCGGACCGCCCGCACTGACGCCGCGGAATCACCTCCCTTAGCGTGAGATTGTTGTTCGTAGTGCGAACTGATACCGTTCGCATTACGAACTTAAGCATTCGCCAACGGGAGTGATGCCATCATGAGCCGTACGGTCGCGGTCATCGGCGGAGGGTACGGCGGCGCGGCGGTCGCCAAGGCGCTGCAGCCGGAGGCGGACGTCGTGCTGATCGAACCGCGCGACGCGTTCGTGAACGCGGCCGCGTCGCTGCGGGCGCTGACCAGGCCCGACTGGGCCCCGAACATGTTCTTCCCCTACGCCACGCTGCTCACCGAGGGCGGCCGGCACATCCGCGACCGCGCGGTCTCCGCCGACCCCCGCGGCGTCACCCTGGCGTCCGGCGGACGCGTCGACGCGGACCACCTGGTGCTGGCCACCGGTTCCAGCTACGCCTACCCTGCCAAGCCCGGGTCCGACACCGTCGACGAGGCACTGGACGACCTGCGCCGCACCCACAAGGAACTGCTGGGCGCCGGCCGGGTGCTGATCCTCGGCGCCGGGCCGGTCGGCCTGGAACTGGCCGGCGAGATCAAGGAGACCTGGCCGGACAAGCACGTCACCGTCGCCGACCCGGCCGCCGCGCTGCTGCCCGGTTTCGAGCCCGCGGTCGTCGCCGGCCTGCGCCGCCAGCTCGACGACCTCGGCATCGAGGTGCGGCTCGGCACCGCGCTCGCCGCGCCGCCCGCCACCGAACCCGGCCGGGCCGGCGCGTTCACCGCCACCACCACCGGCGGCGAGGAGATCGGCGCCGACATCTGGTTCCGCGCTTACGGCGTCCGAACCAACAGCGGCTACCTCGCCGACGGCCGGCTCACCACCCTGAACCCGCAGGGGCAGGTCGGCGTCACCGAGACCCTCAACGTCACCGGGCACGACCACGTCTACGCCGTCGGCGACCTCACCGACGTCCCGGAGGCGAAGATGGCCGGGTGGGCGACGCGGCACGCCGAGGTCGTCGTCGCGAACATCAGGGCCCGGCTGAACGGCGAGCCGCCCACGGCCGTCTACCGGCCGCAGCCGCACCCGATGATCCTGCTCCCGCTCGGCACCCGCGGCGGCGTCGGGCAGCTGCCGTCCCCGGACGGCCCGTCCGTCGCGTCGCCCGCGATGGTCGCCGAGTACAAGGGCACGGACCTGTTCACCGCCCGCTTCACCCGCCAGTTCGGCCCCACCGCCGCCTGAGGAGAGGGACGACCGTCATCGACGGGCGGCCGCCGTACGCGGCCGGCGGTCAGCCGGCCTTCGCCGGGCCGAGCTTCTCGACGATCAGGCGGTAGAGCTGGCGCGGCCGCCCCGGCTGCGGGGTGCGGTTCGGCGGGAGCGGCCAGGCGAGGCCCTCCTCGACGAGGGTGCGCAGCAGCCGGCGGGCGGTGCGCGGCGTGACCCCGAGCATCTTCCCGGCGTTCTCGGCGTCCACGATCAGCGGCTGCTCCTGGTCGCCGAGCTTGTCGGCGAGCCGCGCGAGGATCTCCAGGCCCTTCGGCTTGGCCTGCGGCTGGCTGCGCGGCGGGGTGCGCGGCGCCGGGACCAGCGCGCGGCCGTCCCGGTCGAGCGCGAAGCCCTGCGCGCGCTGGGAACTCTGCGAGCGGGCGAGCGCGGCGCGGGCGTGGTTCTCCGCCTCGTGCGCGGTGCGGCCCATCCCGATGCCGACCTCGATCGCGAGGCCCAGCTCCTCGCGGACCCGCTCGACGAACGGCGGCGTCCGGAAGCCCTCGGTGGACGCGGTGACGGACCCGCGCGTCGCGATCACCAGGTAGCTGTGGTCGTCCAGCGGCCACACCGACGCGTTCATCCGGTGCGCCTCCTGGAGCAGGACGCGGTGCAGCGCGAGCTTCAGCTCGTCCCGCCAGTACCGGGGGGTGACGCGGCGCGGGGTCTCGCGCAGGGTCGGGACGTCCACCAGCACCACGACGAGCTGCGACTCCTCGAGCCGGTGGTGGGCGCCGAGGAGCGCGGCGGTCTGCAGGGAGCTGCGGATGGAGGCGCCGGTCGGGCGCACCCGGATGGTCGGCACCCCGGCCATCTCCATCCGCTCGGCGGTGGCGTGCACGCAGGTCATCGCGACGGTGGTCGCGCCGCGCCGCCACAGCCGCTCGTGGAAGGCGGCGAGCGTGCCGGGCCCGGCGGCCTCCTCGCGCAGGTGCACCTGCTCGGTGCCGAGGTTGATCTCGGCGTAGGCCTCCTCGACCTCGGCGCGGCCGAGCACGTCGATGCTGACCCGCGACGGGTCGAAGCGCTCGTCGAGGGAGGCGCGCAGCAGCGCGCCCTGCAGCGCGGCGCCGTTCAGCGGGACGTAGGTCGCGGGCATGGTCAGCACCCCGGCCTTGCGCGCGAAGTCGTAGGGGACGGGGCTGGCGAACAGGCAGACGTCCACCCCTGAGCCCAGCCGGACGACCTTGTCGGCCGCCTCCTGCTCGTCGCGGTAGGCGGCGGCCACCAGCCGGCTCGGCACCGGCGTGGGGCCGTGGCCCATCAGCATGACCCGCTCGACGAGGTCATGGGGACCCACCACGCCGATGGTCAGGTCCGGCGTGACCGAGCCCGTTCGTGCCGCCGTCATCGATGATCGCTCGCTTCCGGTCCATCCTCTCGGGGGCACGGCCCCGGCCACGCGTTCGCGCACGCTCCGCCCAACGGTCGTCTCATGGCTTGTCGCCCCTGCCTTCTGACCCAGCACCGCAGTTCCCGTGCGATTCGTTCCTCAGTGGGCAGATCGGGTCAGGGCGACGATGTGTGACGCCCAGACGCGAAATCGAATCAAGAGTGCGGCGAAAAAGTAACCTACGGGACCCCCTGGTCAGTAATTTGTCACCAATCGGTCAGTCTTGATCCTGCATCTTCGGACGTCCGAAGTTGAAAAACAAGACCCGAAAACGCCAGGAGGGCCACCTCCGGGCGCTGCGGGCCACTGAGGAGACCCCCGCGGTGACCGTTTGGTTTACCGGCGGGCCGAAACTTGATCAACCCGATGTCGGCGGCTCCGGAAAGACGAGTGATCCGTCCGGACGGCCCGAAGGCGCCGTCGCGGTGATTTTCCAACGGACTCGGGAGTGCCGTCTGTGGAGCGATCCACTCCGTTTTCTTCGCTGGTCAGGGCGCTGTCCATGCGCACCGCCGGACCGCCGGGACCGGACTTTGCGTGACCGTCCGGTGACCACTGGTCCACCCCGTTTCCCGTCGCGCTGTGACAACCCCCGTAAGGAACCACTCCCGATTGGGTCAGAGCCAAGGCCACATGCGGCCGATTCGCCCGGCCGGAATGACCACTCAGTCAGCAGCGGAGCGGCCCGGTGGGATCATCCCGCCGGGCCGCTCCGAAGCCGCTATGGAGGCCCGTTAGTCGGCTTCGCGGACGATGTCGGCGCCGAGCTGGGACAGCCGCTCGGCGGTGTGCGCGTGGCCGCGGTCGAGGTAGTAGGCGGAGGTGATCGTCGTCTCGCCCTCGGCGGCCAGGCCCGCGAGCACCAGCGCGCTGCCGCAGCGCAGGTCGTGCGCCTGGACTTCGGCGCCGCGCAGCCCGCGCGGGCCGTTGACCTTGGCGCGGTTGCCGTCCACCTCGATGTCGGCGCCCATCTTGCGCAGCTCGTCGGCCAGCTTGAACCGGCCGTCGAAGATCCGCTCGTAGATGTAGGACGGGCCCTCGGCCAGGCAGGACAGCGCCATGATCGGCGACTGCAGGTCGGTGGCGAAGCCCGGGTACTCGTCGGTGATCACGTTGATCGGGCGGAGCGTGCGCTCGCGCCGGACCTGCAGCACCGCGCCCTGCTGGTGGAACTCGACGCCCATCTGCTCGAGCTTGTCGGCGGCGACGCCGAGGTGCTCCAGCGTGGCGCCGACGAGGTTCAGGTCGCCGCCGGTGATGGCGGCGGCCATCACGAAGACGCCGGCGTCGATGCGGTCCGGCATGACGGTGTGCTCGACGGCGGTCAGCTCGTCGACGCCCTCGACGGTGATGAACCCGGTGCCGCCGCCGCTGATCTTCGCGCCCATCGCCTGCAGGATGGCGATGTTGTCCAGCACCTCCGGCTCCAGCGCCGCGTTCTTGATCAGCGTGGTGCCGTGCGCGAGCGCCGCGGCCATGATCAGGTTCTCGGTGCCGGTGTGCGACGGCGTGTCGCAGTACAGCGTGCCGCCGCGCAGGTCGCCGGCCTTGATGTGGATGATGCCGTCGCCGTTGTCGGCCACGTGCTCGGTGACCGTGGCGCCCATCCGCTTGAAGCCGTTGTAGTGGAAGTCGAGGTTGCGGCTGCCGAGGTTGCAGCCGCCGACTCCCTCGATGACCGCTTCGCCGAGCCGGTGCAGCAGGGCCGGCACGAACAGGAACGAGCCGCGGAAGCGGGAGGCGATCTCACCGGGCAGCACGGGGCTGCTGAGCGAGGAGGCGTCGATGACGAGGGTGCGCTCGGTCTCGTGCAGCTCGGCCTTGGCGCCGACCGCCCGGGCCAGCTCCACCGCCCGCCGCACGTCCTCGATGATCGGAACGTTCCGGAGCACCGTGCGCCCGCGCGAGGCCATCAGCGAGGCGCCGATCATCGGCAGGACGGCGTTCTTGGCGCCCTGGACGAAGACGGTGCCGTGCAGCCGCCGGCCGCCGCGCACGCGATACCGAACCTCGTGGCCCATGCTCATTCCGCCATATCTCCTTCGAAACGCGGTTAAGGTGCCTGCCCGATGAAGGTGGGGACCACGGGGGCCGGGCGCGCCGAACGGTCCCGCTGCGCCAACGCGCCCCCAGTAAACCACCGGTCCGGGGATGGGGTGTCCGCATGCGTCACCCTTGCGCCAGTCTGCTTGGTGAGACCCCCAGAGCGGCCCAAAGGTTCGCATTCCCGAGGAAAATCCGAGCCTGGGCGTCCGCCGGACGGCGGCGGCGCGGCGGGTCTAGGGTGATCATCCATGGACGAGTCGCCGGGCTGGGACGCCATCGACGCCGCGCTGCGCCCCCTCTACGGGGACGTCGAGCCGTACCATCTCGGCACCGTGGTGAAGTGGGCGCTGGGCGGCCCCGACCCGCTCGACGGGATCAGCATCTACGCGCGGACGGAGCCCGTCCCCCACTGGCATTTCATTTCGTACGGAATGTCCGAGTTGTACAGCAAGGAGTCCGGCGATCCGGACGAGTCCGGCTGGGGATTCGAGTTCACCTTCCGCCTCGCCCGCGACCCGGCGGAAACAGAGCCGCCGGTCTGGGCGGCGAACCTGCTGCAGAACCTCGGCCGGTACGTGTTCAGCTCGGGGAACTGGTTCGAGCCCGGGCACCACATGAACGTCAACGGCCCGATCGCCGCCGACCGCGAGGACTGCGACATCCGCGCCGTCGCGTTCGTCACCGACCCCGAGCTCGGCGAGATCGGCACGCCGCACGGCCGCGTCCGGTTCCTCCAGGTCGTCGGGCTCGCCACGGAGGAGTACGAGGCGGTCCGGCAGTGGGACGCCACCTCGTTCCTGCGGGCCGTCGAGCCGTACCTGCCGCTGTTCGTCACCGACATCGACCGGCGCTCGCTCCTCGCCGACCCGGAGCTGGCGCAAGCCGTCCGCGACGGCATCGCGCGCGACGGGTCGAGCAGCGGCGCCCTGTACGTGAACACGGCGCACTGGGAGCTGGACGGCGCGTCCACGACGCTGCGGATCGGCGCGCTCCAGGCGGAGGCGATCGCGCAGTCGCTGCGGGGCCGGCTGCCGTTCGGCCGCACGCTGCTCCTGCAGACCGAGGACACCCGCATGGTGTTCCAGCCCGCCGGCGCGTACGCGGTCGTCGAACCCGAGGACGGCCGCCTCGACGTGAGCCTCCCGCCGGACGCCCTGGACGACGTCGTCGCCGCGCTCCGCCCGGTCGCGGGCCGCACCCCGATCGCGTCGCTGCCCGGCCTGACCGTCGAGATCGTCCCGACACGCATGCGCGACCGCTTCGGCAACGAGACCGGCGAAGTCGTCGGCTAAGCGGTCTCCAGGATCTCCACCTCGTCGCCGACCGTGAGGGTGCCGAGCGTGCGGGGGACGGCGTTCTGGCCGAACCGGATGCCGCGGTCGATGGTCCGGTAGGACGCCAGCGTCCGCAGCGGCTCGCGGCCCCGCTCGCCGGTCTCCTGGTCGGTGGTCGTGATCACGCACCGCGCGCACGCCTTGACCATCTCGATGACGGTCCCGCCGACGCGCAGCAGCCGCACCGAGTCCTCCGCGTACGCGCCGAGGCCCTCGACGACCAGGCTCGGGCGGAACCGGTTCATCGGCAGCGGCGCGTCCAGCCGGGAGTTCAGATCGGCGAGCGACTCGGCGGAAATGACCAGCAAGGGGTAGCCGTCGGCGAACATCGCCTCGCCGCCGCCCCGCGTCGTCGGCCGGTGCCCGGTGAAGCGGACCAGCCGGCAGTCGGCGTCCAGCAGCGCCGAGAACCACCCGGCCGCCTCGTCGCCCTGGTCGACGCCCTGCATCTCGTGCCGGTGGACGGTCACGTCCAGCACCTCGCCGTCGTCCACCGCCTTGTGGACGAACGGGGACGCGCCGGGCGCGCCGACGGTCAGCACCTCGCCGTCGTAGGTCGGCCGCAGCAGCGCCATCCCGGCGAAGTCCCGCTGCGACAGGAACCGGCCCGACGGCGCGACGAGCATGAACTCCCGGTCGTACGGCAGGCCCCGCGCGGTCAGCTCGGCGGTGCGCAGCGCGGTACCGCCGCCGCTCTTCAGCGGATAGGCGTTCAGCTCGGTCAGGGTCGCCGGCACGGTCGCTCCCAGGGCTCGGGCCAGAGGCGGGTCAGGTCAGGGCGGCGAGGCGGTCGAAGACCGTGTCGAGGCGCTGCACGAAGCGCTCCGGACGGCACACCTCGTCCAGCCGCGCCTCGTCCAGGGTGAGGCCCGCCTCGGCGGCGTGCTTGCGGAGCGTCTCGCGGAACGGCACGCCCGTCTCCCACGTCTCCATCGCGGCCTTCTGCACCAGCGGATACGCCTCGTCGTCGCGGGACATCCCGGCCTCGACCAGCTCCAGCAGCACCGTCGAGGTGTAGATCAGGCCGCCCGTCGACTCCAGGTTCGCCGTCATCCGGGCCTCGTCCACGACGAGCCCGGACATCAGCCGGTTCGTCAGGTTCAGCATGTAGTCGAGCGCGATGGACGCGTCCGGCAGCGCGATCCGCTCCGTCGACGAGTGCGAGATGTCGCGCTCGTGCCACAGCGGGATGCCCTCCAGCACCGGGACGATCTGCGCCCGCACGATCCGCGCCATCCCGGCGAGCCGCTCGGAGATGATCGGGTTCTTCTTGTGCGGCATCGCCGACGAGCCCTTCTGGCCCTTGCCGAACGGCTCCCACAGCTCGCGCACCTCGGTGCGCTGCCCGTGCCGCACCTCCAGCGCGATCGCCTCGCACACCGTCGCCATGATCGCCAGGCACGACACCCACTCGGAGATGCCGTCGCGCATCACGACCTGCGTCGACACGTCCGCGCTCTGCAGCCCGAGCTTGCGCGCGACGTGCAGCTCGACCGCGGGATCGATGTTGGAGTACGTCCCGACCGCGCCGGAGATCGCCATCACGCCGACGGCCTCCCGCGCACGGCGCAGCCGGTCCCGGGACCGGGCCATCGCGAACGCGAAGTCGGCGACCCGGTGGCCCCATACGTCCGGCTCGCCGTGGATGCCGTGCGTCCGGCCGACCCGCAGCGTCGCCTTGTGCGCCAGCGCGTGGTCGCGCAGCGTCGCGACCAGCGTGTCCGCCTTGGCGAGCAGGATGTCGGTGGCCTCGACGAGCTGCAGCGCCAGCGCCGTGTCCAGCAGATCGGACGAGGTCATGCCGAAGTGCACGTACCGCGCCGCCTCGCGCGGCTCGGTGTTGTCCGCCCACGCCGACAGGAAGGCGATCACGTCGTGCTGCGTGACCGCCTCGATCTCGTGCACCGCCTCCGGCGTCGGCGGCGGCGCCTTGCGCACCGGCTCCACCACCTCCGGCGGGATCGTGCCGGCCTCGGCGTGGGCCTCGACCACGAGGGTCTCGACCCGGCACCACAGCTCGTATTTGTGCGCGTCGCTCCAGACGCGTCCCATCTCCGGAAGTGTGTACCGCTCGATCACGAGGTTGATTCTCGCATCTGCCCAGGGGGGCGACCCCCTGGAACCCCCTGTGAGCTGGAACGGTCAGGATTGGGAGGCGTTGAGGGCGATGTCGGTGCGGTGGTGGGAGCCGGGCAAGCCGATCCGGGAGACGGCCTCGTAGGCGGTGGCGCGGGCCGCGGCGAGGTCCGGGCCGGTCCCGACGACGTTGAGGACGCGCCCGCCGCCCGCGACGAGCCGGCCCTCGGCGCCGAGCTTCGTCCCCGCGTGCAGCACGTAGGCGCCGTCGACGGCCGCGGCCTCGTCCAGGCCGGTGATCTCCCCGCCCTTCACCGGCGCCGCCGGGTACCCCTCGGCCGCGACGACGACCGTGACGGCGGAGCCGGGCCGCCACTCCAGCGCGGTCTCCGGGTCGAGGCCGCCGATCGCGCAGGACTGGAGCAGCACGCCGAGCGGCGTCGCCAGCCGGTCCAGGACGACCTGCGTCTCCGGGTCGCCGAACCGCGCGTTGAACTCGATCACGCGGACACCCCCGGACGTGATCGCGAGCCCCGCGTACAGCACCCCGACGTACGGTGTCTCGCGGCGCCGCAGCTCGTCCACGACCGGCTGGACGACCCTGGCCATCACCTCGTCCACCAGGCCGTCCGGGGCCCACGGCAGCGGCGTGTAGGCGCCCATCCCGCCGGTGTTGGGGCCCTCGTCGTCGTCGTAGGCGCGCTTGAAGTCCTGCGCGGGCAGCAGCGGGACGGCGTGCTGGCCGTCGCACAGCGCGAACAGCGACACCTCGGGGCCGTCGAGGTACTCCTCGACCACCACGCGGCCGCACGCCGCGGCGTGCGCGGCGGCGACGTCCCGGTCGCGGGTGACGACGACGCCCTTGCCCGCGGCGAGCCCGTCGTCCTTCACCACGTACGGCGCCCCGAACGCGTCGAGCGCCTCCTCCACCTGCGCGGCGGTCTCGCAGACGCGGGCGTCGGCGGTCGGCACCCCCGCCGCCGCCATGATCTCCTTGGCGAACGCCTTGGACCCCTCGATCCGCGCGGCCTCCTTGTCGGGCCCGAAGCACGGGACGCCCGCCCGGCGCAGCGCGTCGCCGACCCCCGCCACCAGCACCGCCTCGGGGCCGACGACGACCAGCTCGATGCCGAGCCGCGCGGCCAGCTCCGTCACCGCGGTCGGGTCGAGCGGGTCGAGCTGGTGGTTGTCCGCGATCTCGGCCGTGCCCGGGTTGCCCGGGGCGCAGTGGAGGGCGGTGACGGCAGGGTCGCGGTGCAGGGCGCGGGCGAGCGCGTGCTCGCGGCCACCCGATCCAAGGACGAGTACTCGCACGTCACGCGAGCTTACTGGTCGGGGCGGTTCGGTGTGGTCGGCGGTAAGGCGGGCATAAGGCCCCAGCGGTAAGGCGTTATGGACAGTGCCGGCCGGTGTGGCGGACGCCGCCGGGCCCGGGTGAGGCGGCCGTCACACGCGTTCCTTGTGAACCTCGCCGAACGGCCCGGCGTCTTATATGTCGGCTGATAAGCTGCGACGGGCTTGACGCCCCGTGGTCGAGGTGCGAAAGGAGGTGGTCGGGATGAGTCCTGGTGATACTTGCAGTTCGCCGGAGAACCCTCACAGTCCGGACAGGACTGTCCATCCGTCCGCCTCCATCTGGCGTCCGGCCATCGCTCTCGCGCGCTCCCCTCGCTGACGCGGCGCCCTCGGGCCCGCCGATCCGAACGGGTCGAGCGCGCCCCTGCGTGCGTGGCCGGCGGGTTAGGAGCACCTCATGGCCATGACACGAGTCCGTCCTGCGCGCGCCACCAAGTCGCTGTTCAAGGCCCGCGGGCGAACCCACGGTGCACAGGTACAGGGGCGCGCCCGCGATTCCGCCGTCATCGACTGGGCCGCCTACATCGACGGGCACCGCGCCTCCACCGCGACCGTCGAGGACGCCGTCCGCCTGATCCGCGACGGCCGACTCACCCCCGACGGCGACAGCGCCGGCTTCGTCTGGGTCGGGCTGCACGAGCCGTCGGCCACCGAGCTGGCGGAGCTGGCCGAGGTGTTCGGCCTGCACCCGCTCGCCGTCGAGGACGCCATCCACGCCCACCAGCGGCCCAAGCTGGAGCGCTACGACGACGTCCACTTCGTCGTCATGAAGACGGTCGGCTACGTCTCCACCGGCCCCGACCAGGCCGAGGTCGTCGAGACCGGCGAGATCATGATCTTCTGCGGCCCGGACTTCGTGGTGACGGTCCGGCACGGCACGCACGGCGAGCTCGGCCCCGTCCGCCGGCAGCTGGAGAAGGACCCGGCGCGCCTCGCGATGGGCCCCGCCGCCGTCCTGCACGCCGTCGCCGACCGCGTCGTGGACGGCTACGTCTGCGTCGCCGACGCCGTCCAGGAGGACATCGACGAGGTCGAGGAGGCCGTGTTCTCGCCGGAGCGCACCGACGAGGCCCGCCGCATCTACCGGCTCAAGCGCGAGGTCATCCAGCTCAAGCGCGCCGTGGGGCCGCTCGCCGGGCCGCTGCGCAACCTGTCCGGCCGCCGCTTCGTGCCCGCCGAGATCAAGGAGTACCTGCGCGACGTCGAGGACCACCTCACCCGCGTCCGCGAGCAGGTCGAGGCCTACGACGAGCTGCTGAACCCGATCCTGCAGGCGCACATGACCCAGGTGACGGTCACCGACAACAAGGACATGCGCAAGATCTCCGCATGGGGCGCGATCTTCATGGTGCCGACCGCGATCACCGGTGTCTACGGGATGAACTTCGACTTCATGCCCGAGACGCACTGGCACTTCGGCTACCCGATGATCGTCGGGACCATCGCCTTCATCTGCCTCACCCTCTACCGGGGCTTTCGCCGCAACGGCTGGCTCTGACCTCCAGGGCCCGCGCCCCAAGACGAATGGGCCGTTCCCCCGCTTCGGGGTGAAACGGCCCGACGTCCCGAACGTCAGTCGAACAGATCCTCGACCTTCTCGATCAGCGCCGCGCGCCGGATCCACTTCTCGAGCATCTCCGTGTCCTTGCACAGGAGGATGCGCTTGATCACGGAGCCGGAAGCATTCAGATTGCGTGCCTCCAGCAGGAGTAGCAGCGCCTCGGCCCGTCCCTCGGTCCGGCCTTCTGCTCGTCCCTCGGTCCGGCCTTCTGCTCGTCCCTCGATCCGGCCCTCTGCTCGGCCCTCGGCGAGCCCTTCGCTCTTCCCGCGGCCGAAGTGTTCGCGGGCGAAGGGGCTGTAGACCGGCCAGTTGGTCGACGTCATGAGTTCCTCCAGAGTGCGGCGCACCGGCAGTGAAGCCATGCCGTATGCGTATTCATAGTATTGCGTTGCGTGGTCGTCCGACATGAGACTCAGGCCGCCGACGAATGCCTCGGCCACCTTCTGCTCCCGGTGCACCAGCACCGACAGCACGGCCACTTCGGGGTGAGTCGCCGCTTCGCTCGCATCGCTGATCGCGGGAACGTCGTCGGGGCCCAGTACAACCGCTTCGAGCACGTAGCCCGGCAGTTCGGTGGTGATCGGCTTGGCGAAGAACTTCGCGGTCGCGGCGTCCGGGCAGATGCAGAGCAGGGTCACGGGACAGTTCAGCATCAGCCACAGCGATGCCGCGTATCTCGGGAGTTGCTTGCGCTTGGCTTCGCTCGGCTCCTGCTGGACTTCCACGATGAGGCCGTGGAACGGCTGCTGGGGAGGGCCGGCCGAGATGACGGTGTCAGGAGTGAAGTCCTTGGACGGCCGGTCGTTGAAAGTGTTGCTCTCCACGCGCACCAGTGGTGTCGGCGGGATGTCGATGCCCTTGAGGTCGCGGAGCATCTCGAGCGCGGACTCGGGTCGCTCGCGGATCATCTGGTTGATCGCGTCGTGCAGGGGGGGGACCGCATGGACGTGAAGTTACCATCTGATCGCACAGAGTGATGAATTATCCGTCGGGACGGTCAATGTGCGGGCGCGGTGGGGCGGGGGACGGGGAAGCGGTCGGGGTAGTCGGTGACGATGGCGTCCGCGCCGTACTCGATGAAGCGGGTCATGTCCTCGGGGGCGTTGACGGTCCAGACGGCGACGGGCAGGGCCAAGGTGTGGGCGTCCTCGATCAGGGCGGGTGTGGTGATGGCGTGCTCGGGGGACAGGGCGGTCGCGCCGGCCGCGGCGGCGGCCGCGACCGGGTCGTCCGGCGGCAGGCCGGCGAGCCAGCGGGTGCCGGGGACGAGCGTCTTGCGCTCGACCAGCGCGGTGCGGCCGAGCCCCGGGTGGTTGCGGTGGGCCTCCACGAGGACGCGCCAGTCGAACGCGAGGAGCCGGCTGCGGCCGGTCATGCCCGCGGCGGCGAGGACGCCGGCGACGGCGGCGGTGAACAGTTCGACCTCCTCGTCCGTCCAGTCGGGGTCGGTCTTCAGCTCGACGGCGAGGCCGGCGCGGGTGGGCGCGAGGAGCGCGCACGCCTCCGCCAGCGTCGGGATCGGGGTGCCGGGCAGCGGGCGCTGGGTGCGCGCGAACGCGTCGTCGCGCTGCCGGACGCCCGCGTCGACCGTCTTGAGCTGCGCGAGCGTCAGCTCCCTGACGGGCTTGCCGACGTAGGGGAACGCGGGGTCGTCCGGCCACGCGGGGGCCGTGTCGGCGAGGTTCGCCGGGGACAGCACCTGGTCGTGGCCGAGGACGACGGCGCCGTCCGCGGACAGGCCGACGTCCAGCTCGACGACGTCCACGCCCAGCTCGGCGGCGTGCGCGAAGCCGGGCAGTGTGTTCTCCGGGCGCAGCCCGCGAGCGCCCCGATGACCGTGCAGCTCGACGGTCCCCTCGATGCCGATCATCGGGGGAACGGTACCGGCCGCCGCCGAACCCCGGATGGAGGTCCGGTGAGGACGGGGAAAACGGTGGTTCAGGCGTTACACCAGGGAGCGCAGGGACAGGGTCTGGTCGCGGCCGGGGCCGACGCCGATCGCGGAGATCTGCGCGCCCGACATCTCCTCCAGCGACCGGACGTACGCCTGCGCGTTCTTCGGCAGGTCCTCGAAGGTCTTCGCGCCGCTGATGTCCTCCTGCCAGCCGTCCAGGTACTCCAGGACCGGCTTGGCGTGGTGGAAGTCGGTCTGCGTGGCGGGCAGCTCGTCGACGCGCTCGCCGTCCACGTCGTAGGCGACGCAGACCGGGACCCGCTCCAGCCCGGACAGCACGTCGAGCTTGGTGAGGAAGAAGTCGGTGATGCCGTTCACCCGGGACGCGTAGCGGGCGATCACCGCGTCGAACCAGCCGCAGCGCCGGTCGCGGCCGGTGGTGACGCCGTACTCGCCACCGGTCTTGCGCAGGTACTCGCCCTGCTCGTCCAGCAGCTCGGTGGGGAACGGGCCGGAGCCGACGCGGGTGGTGTAGGCCTTCAGGATGCCGATCACGCGGGTGATCTTCGTGGGGCCGACGCCGGAGCCCGCGCACGCACCGCCCGCCGTGGGGCTGGACGACGTCACGAACGGGTAGGTGCCGTGGTCGATGTCCAGCAGCGTGCCCTGCGCGCCCTCCAGCAGCACGACCTTGCCGTCGTCGAGGGCCTTGTTCAGCACGAGCGTGGTGTCGGCGACGAACGGCCGGATGCGCTCGCCGTAGGCCAGGTACTCCTGGACGATCGGGCCGGTCTCGATCCGGCGCCGGTTGTAGACCTTGGTGAGGACCTGGTTCTTCTCGCGCAGCGACAGGTCGAGCTTCTGGGTGAGGATGTTCGGGTCGAACAGGTCCTGCACCCGGATGCCCATCCGGTTGATCTTGTCGGCGTAGGCGGGGCCGATGCCGCGGCCGGTGGTGCCGATCCGCGCCTTGCCGAGGTACCGCTCGGTGACCTTGTCGAGGGCCCGGTGGTGCGGCATGATCAGGTGCGCGTCCGCCGAGATCAGCAGCCGTTCGCAGCCGATCCCGCGCTCCCGCAGCCCGTCGATCTCCTGCAGCAGGACGGCCGGGTCGATCACCACGCCGTTGCCGATCACCGGGACGACGTCCGGCGACAGCACCCCGGACGGCAGCAGGTGCAGCGCGTAGCTCTTGTCCCCGATGACGACGGTGTGGCCGGCGTTGTTGCCGCCCTGGTAGCGGACGACGTAGTCGACGTCGCCCCCGAGCAGGTCTGTTGCCTTGCCCTTGCCCTCATCTCCCCACTGGGCACCGACAAGAACGATGGCAGGCATGCCACTTTTCCTTCCCACGACGAAGGCCCCGGTCGCCGCAAGCGCGAAGGGGCCTCTTGCGATCAAAGCGTACCCGTACCCGGCCGCTAAAAAAACCGCACCTCACCGGCCGGGTACGGGTGCGACGCGTGGGTCAGGACGACAGTTCGTCCGCGGCGGTGGGGCTGCTGTCGCGCAGGAACGTGCGGCAGCGCTCGGCCTCGTCCTCCTCGCCGATGGCGGCGGCGGCGCGCGACAGCGCGTGCAGGGCGCGCAGGAAGCCGCGGTTGGCCTCGTGCTCCCAGGGGATCGGGCCGTGGCCCTTCCAGCCGGCTCGGCGCAGCTGGTCCAGGCCGCGGTGGTAGCCGGTGCGGGCGAACGCGTAGGAGTCGATCACGCTGCCCTTGGCGAAGGCGCGGTCGGCCAGTTCGGCCCAGGCGCCCGGGTAGTCGGGGTGGCGCGCGGCGACCTCGAACGGGTCGACGCCGCCGTCCAGCGCCTCGCGGGCCTCGGTGTTGTCCGGGAGTTCGGTGGGTGGCGGGCCGCCGAGCAGGTTCTGGGTCATGCGGGTCATCGTAAGTCGACGCGCCGGGTCCGCATCAACCCGGGTCACGGCCCCGCTCCCGCCGGGCCTGCACGCCGGCGCGGCCCACACACCATCCTGACGCGTCCGATTCCTACAAGCGCCACCGTCCCTGCCGTGCCTACGCTGAGCTGCAAGAAGATACCGCGAAGACGGCAAGGGGGACGGCATGACCGACTCGGATCTCACCGGCCTGGTCAACGTGGGCCGGGCGGTGGCGCGCTACTTCGAGCGCATCGGCGTCACCCGCGTCGAGCAACTGGCGGGCCGCGACCCGGTCGAGCTGTACGAGGAGATGTCGGCCGCCTACGGGCAGCGCCTGGACCCCTGCCTCCTGGACACCGTCATGTCCGCAGTGGACCAGGCCGAAGGACGTCCCGCCCACCCGTGGTGGCACTACACCCCGGAACGGAAGCGCCTTCTGGCGGGAGCCGAGAAGCCCTGACGTGCCCTGCCCGGCCCTCAGCGCCGCGCTGCGGTCACGGGCGGGGGCAGCGGAAGGCGGAACCGGGCGGCGCCCTCCTCGGTGCGCGAGCGGGCGGCGGGCCAGCCGTGCCGGATGAACAGCAGGGCGCCCCGGTTGGTGAGGATGACGTCGGCGCCGAGCTCGGTGACGCCGCGCCGCGCGGCGAGCCGCGTCAGGTGCCCGACGAGGCGGCTGCCTAGGCCGCAGCGCTGCCACAGGTCGGCGACCAGCACCGCGATCTCGGCCCGGGACGGCTCGCGGACGTCGCGGACGTACTCCGCGATCCCCACCATCTCGCCGCCGACCAGCGCCACCAGGGCGTCGCGGTCCCAGTGGTCGAGCCGGTCCATGGCGGCGACGTAGTAGTCCGGGATGCGCGGCGTTCCGGAGAAGAAGCGGGTGTAGAGGCTGTTGCCGGAGAGCCGGTCGGACATGCGGACGAGCCGGTCGTGGTCGGTGACCCCGTACGGCCGGATCCGCACGTCCTCGAGCGTGGGCGCGGCAATGCGGGCGACGCTGCGCACATTGAGTTGCTTCATAAAACCCATTGGACCGCACTGAGTTTCGTCAAGCAACCGATAACCGGGTGAACAGCGCGTGGATTCTTCTAAGCGCCCGGGCCGGGCCGTGTGTCGACGTCCCCGGGCCCCAGGGTCGCGCCGCAGGAGTCGCAGGTGAAGCGCGGCGTGAGCGTGCCGCCGCAGCCCCGATGCCCGACGATCACCGGCGGTCCGTCGGGGGCGTAATGCCTGTCGCCCCACATCAGCAGGGTCATCATCGCCGGCCACAGTTCGACGCCCTTACGGGTGAGCCGGTACTCGTACCGCTCGGGCCGCTCCTGGTACGGGACGCGCCGCATGATCTCCTCGTCGCACAGCCGGGTCAGCCGGTCGGTGAGGACGTTGCGCGCCACGCCGAGCGCGTCCTGGAAGTCGTCGAACCGCCGGACGCCCTCGAACGCGCTCCGGATCACCAGGAGCGTCCACCGATCGCCGACGACCTCCAGCGCACGAGCGATCGAGCAGTTCTGACTCTCATAGGTACGGGGCAGCGCCACACCCCGAGACTACCGAAGTTTCATCACAAAACGCATGGACCGTGCCCCGATGTCCGCTGCCGAGGAGCCGGTTGTCATCCGGTCCGGAAGGCCAGAGCCCAGCCCCGGCACGGGCGGGCACGCGGAGCGAGTGCAGCGAGTGCAGCGGGCCTGCCCGTCGGTCGACAGGCTGTTTCGCGCGGAGCTCTTGCGGAGCGGGAAACGGCCTGTCGACCGTGGCGGGGGTTCCAGGGGGTCGCCCCCCTGGGAAAACACAGCCCCCTGGGCTAACCCAGCTTCTTGCCGGCGGACTGGAGGTTCTCGGTGGCCTCGACGACGCGGGCGGCCATCGCGGCCTCGGCGGCCTTGCCCCACGAGCGCGGGTCGTACTGCTTCTTGTTGCCGACCTCGCCGTCCACCTTGAGGACGCCGTCGTAGTTGCGGAACATGTGCTCGGCGACGGGGCGGGTGAAGGCGTACTGGGTGTCGGTGTCGATGTTCATCTTCACGACGCCGTACGACACGGCCTCGCGGATCTCCTCGAGGGTGGAGCCGGAGCCGCCGTGGAACACCAGGTCGAACGGCTTGTCCTTGCCGTACTTGGCGCCGACCGCGTCCTGGATCTCCTTGAGCACCTCGGGGCGCAGCTTCACCGAGCCGGGCTTGTAGACGCCGTGCACGTTGCCGAACGTCGCGGCGAGGATGTAGCGGCCCTTCTCGCCGACGCCGACGGCCTCGGCGGTCGCGATCGCGTCGCCGGGGGTGGTGTACAGCTTCTCGTTGATCTCGTTGGCGACGCCGTCCTCCTCGCCGCCGACGACGCCGATCTCCATCTCCATGATGATCCGCGCCTTCGCGCACTCCTCGAGGAGCCCGGCGGCGATGTCGAGGTTCTCGTGCAGCTCGACGGCGGACCCGTCCCACATGTGCGACTGGAACAGCGGCTCCTCGCCGCGCGCCACCCGCTCCAGCGAGATCTTGATGAGCGGGCGCATGAAGCCGTCCAGCTTGTCCTTCGGGCAGTGGTCGGTGTGCAGCGCGATGTTGACGGGGTACTTGGCGGCGACGACCCGCGCGTACTCGGCGAGGGCGCTGGCGCCGACGACCATGTCCTTGACGGTGGACCCGGACAGGTACTCGGCGCCCCCGGTGGAGACCTGCACGATGCCGTCGCTCTCCGCCTCGGCGAAGCCGCGCAGCGCCGCGTTCAGCGTCTGGCTCGACGTCACGTTGATGGCGGGGAAGGCGAAGCCGTCGCGCTTGGCCTTGTCGAGCATCTCCGCGTAGACCTCGGGCGTTGCGATGGGCATTGTCAGCGTCCTTTCATACGCAGGGTGCCGCCGGGCATCCGGCCGGGCGGTAGCACCACGAACGACCGTCTACCCAGGTGAGCGGCCCGGGTCACACGGTCTCCGGTCTGGCATGCCGTCCGCTCCTCAGTATCGCGTCGGGGCCTGCGTTCCGCCTAATCGCGACGTGCGGAAAGGTACGCTCGCGGTGTGGAGCTCACGACGATTCCCTACGACATCACCGAGTGGTTGCACCCGACCGCGTGGCTGCAGCTGTTCGGGACGTTCGCGACGGTCGGCGTGCTCGCCATCATCTTCGCGGAGACCGGACTGCTGATCGGCTGCATCCTGCCGGGCGACTCGCTGCTGTTCACGGCGGGGATCCTCACGGCGGTCTCGACCGTCAACGGCCAGGAGTTCCAGTCGCTGTCGCTGCCGTGGCTGCTGGTGGGCGGGCCGGTCGCGGCGATCGCGGGCGCCCAGCTCGGGCACTTCCTCGGCGCCCGCTACGGCCGCCGCCTGTTCGACCGGCCCGACTCCAGGCTGTTCCGCCGGGAGTGGGTGGACAAGGCGGAGTACTACTTCAACCGGTTCGGTCCGGCCCGCGCCGTGCTGCTGGCCCGGTTCATCCCGATCGTCCGGACGTTCCTGAACCCGCTCGCCGGGATGCTGGGCATGGACGCGCGCAAATTCTTCGTCTGGAACGTGATCGGCGGCGTGGTCTGGACGGACGCGCTGTTCCTGCTCGGCCACTTCCTCGGTTCCGAGGTCCCGGACATCGAGAAGTACATCCTGCCGGGGGTCGCGGTGATCCTCGTCCTGTCGGTGATCCCGATCGTCCGGGAGATCATGAAGGGGCGCGGCGGTGGCAACGGTCCGAATAAGAATGACCGTGAAGAGTCACGTCCGTCGCTCAGGAGTGACAGTTATCGCTAACCTCCCCATGTGGGACGTCATCGGTCGGACCCTATAGGTCTCGCACGCATCGTGATCGCGGCCATCGCCGTGGTCTTCGCCTTAGCGCTTCTCGTGGTGGGCGGCATCGCGCTCGTGAACGCGGTGTCCGGCTCGCCGGACAAGGAAGCCCCGTCCGCGGCCCCCGAATCCCCGAGCGGCGGCCGCACGTCCTCCACCGATGCGTCCCCCACCGCGAAGGCCCCCTCGTCGAGCGTCCCGCTGCTGATCCGCGTCACCGGCCAGCCGACCACGGTGATCGTCCGTGTCCCCGACACCGGGCGGGTGCTGACCCAGGGCGTCCACGACACCGGGGAGGTCCTGCAGTTCAAGGAGGACACCCTGGACGTCGTCGCGTCGAACGGCGGATCGCTCCAGGTCAGCATCTACGGCAAGCTGCAGGCGGCGAAGCCGCAGGGGCAGCGCGCCACCTGGTACGTGCGCCCGAAGGGCTAGGACAGGCCGAGGTCGTCGACGGCGTAGGGGTGCCGGTAGGCGAGGCCCTCTTCGGCGATGCGGGCGGCGGCGCCGCGTTCCAGGATCGTCGCGACGGCGACGACCTCCGCGCCGGCCTCGCGCAGCGCCTCGACGGCGGTGAGCACGGACCCGCCGGTGGTGGAGGTGTCCTCGACGGCGAGGACGCGGCGCCCGGCGACGTCGGGGCCCTCGATGCGGCGCTGCAGGCCGTGCGCCTTGCCGGCCTTGCGGACGACGAACGCGTCGAGGCGGCGGCCGCGCGCGGCGGCGGCGTGCAGCATGGCGGTGGCGACCGGGTCGGCGCCGAGGGTGAGGCCGCCGACGGCGTCGTAGTCCAGGTCGGCGGTCTCGTCCAGCATCACCCGCCCGACGAGGGGCGCGACGGCGCCGTCCAGGGTGACCCGGCGCAGGTCGACGTACCAGGACGCCTTCTTGCCGGAGGACAGGGTGAAGTCGCCGTGCACGACGGCCTTGTCCTTGATCTCTCGCAGCAGCTCATCACGATCGCTCACAGGAGGAACCCTATTCATCCGGCGCCGGGCCGCCGCAGCCGCACTGTACGGTTGCGGCGGGAAGGGGGGCCATGACGCCGGGTTCCGTGGTGCTGCTGCACGCGCCGGGCGCGTCCGCCGCGTCCTGGGGCGACATGCCGGAGATGCTGCGCTCGTACGGGATGGACGTGATCGCGCCGGACGTCCCGGACGGCGAGGGGGCCCGGTACGTCGCCCGTGTCTCGCTGATCGTCTCGGCGGCGGGGCCGTCGGTGCCGCTGGTGCTGGCGGCGCACGGCGCGGCGGGTCCGCTGCTGCCGGCGATCGCGCTGGCGCAGCGCGCGGCGCACCGGCCGGTGGGCGGTTACGTGTTCGTGGACGCGGATCTGCCGCGTCCGCCGGGCGCCGCGCACGACCACGGTTCGCTTCCGGGCCCGCCGGACTGGCCCGAGGCGCCCTGCGGCTACCTGCGCACGCACGCCGACCGGGCCGCGTTCCCCGATCGGGACGGGGCGGTCCGGGAGGCCCGGCTGCGCGGCTGGACCGTCGTCGAGCACGAGCCTCCCGCCGCCGCGGCCCAGGCGTTCAGCGAACTGATCACCACGCTCTAGGCCGCGGCGGGCGTGCCGTCAGGTCGCGTCGGTCTCGGGTGCGGGACGGTTCGAGCCGCGCAGGGTGAGCAGGGTGAGCAGCGCGGACGCGAGGGCTGCGGCCCCGCAGACGACGAAGCCGATGGAGTAGCCGTGTCCGACGGCGTCCAGGGCCATGGAGTGGACGGGCTTGAGCGGCGGCGCGGCGGCGGACGCGCTGTTGATGCCGAGCGGGCCGCCTTCGTGCAGCACCTCCAGCGCGGCGTGCTTGAGGCCGGCGGGCAGCGGCGACGCGTCGAGCTTGTCGGTGAAGCCGGAGCCGGCGCGGCTGAGGGCGACGGCGCCGATGACGGCGGGGCCGAGGGTGAAGCCGAAGTCGCGCAGCAGGTTGGTGGTCGCGCTGGCCATGCCCTCCAGGTGGTGCGGGACGGTGTTGACGGCGGTCGCGGTGATGGAGGAGACGGTGACGGCGAAGCCGATGCCGACCAGGCCGAGCGGCAGGATCAGCGAGGTCAGGGCGCGGTCACTGATGGGGAGGGTCGCGGTCCAGAAGTCGCCGGCGGCGATGAGGATCAGCCCGCCGCCGGTGAGCAGCCCGGGCGCGACCCGGTGCAGGAGCCGTTCGGTGACCGGCAGCAGCACGAGCGCGAGGCCGTTGAGCAGCAGGAACGCCATCGCGGTGTGCATGGGCTTCTGGTCCTGCGCGGGGCCGAGCCGGATGCTGACCGAGTAGGCGGTGCCGAGGAAGCTGAACATGCCGACGACGGCGACGATGGACGCGACGGCGAAGGCGCGGTTGGCGAACAGGTCGAGGCGCAGCAGCGGCGAGCGGACGCGCAGCTCGGCGGCGACGAACGCGGCGAGGAACACGGCGGCCAGCACGAACCCGGTGACGACGGGAGCGGAGCCCCAGCCGTCGTCGGGGCCCTGGATGATGGCGAACAGCAGCGCGAACAGGCCGAGGCCGATGGTGATCTGCCCGGCCGGGTCGAGGGAGCGGCCTTCGGGGGCGCGGGAGTCGCGTGCCAGCAGGATGCTGACGGCCGCGCTGACCACCGCGACGATGGTGACGACGATGAACGACCAGCGCCACGACCCGTAGGTGGCGGTGATGCCGCCGAGCAGCGGCGCGAGGAACCCGCCGGTGGACAGGCACGCGGCCCACAGGGCGATCACCCGGGCGCGCCGGGTGCCGCCGCTGGTGCCGGCGGCGAGCATCGCCAGCGAGGTCGGGAACAGCGCGGCGGCGCCGAGACCGGCGAGCGCCTGCCCGACCCACAGCTGGTGGACGCCGGAGCTGGTGGTGCTGACGGTCTCGCCGATCGCCATCAGCACGGCGCCGCCGACGAGCAGCCGCTTGCGGCCGAACAGGTCGCCGAGCACGCCGAAGGTGAGCTCCAGGACGGCGACGGGCAGCAGGAACGCGTCGGAGATCCAGGTCAGCTGGGAGCCGACGGGGTGCAGGTCCTTCTGGAACAGGCCGTTGAGGGTGGCTGGGATCGCGATGCCGATCTGCGCGAGGCAGACCGCGACGCAGCAGGCGATCAGCGTGCCGCGGGCGAGGGACGGGCCGGACGCCGGCGTGGAGCGGGACGGGGTCTCCGCGGTGGTGGACACGTGGACTCCTGACGGAACGGGGTGGACGGTCAGCGGCTTCGGAATGTCGGGTCAGCGGCGGGCGCCGACGAGGGTGCCGGGCCGGTAGGGGACGAAGGCGGCGCCGTCGAGGCCGAGCGCGAGGGCGCTGCGCTGCAGTTGCGCGGCGCTCGTGCCGCTCCAGCGTCCGGTGGCGACCCGGTGCTGGACGGCGTGGACGGCCGCGACGGTCTCGGCGGTGCTGATGTTGCAGTGCCCCTGCCGGGCGACGTAGGCCTGGCGCAGCAGCGCGGACCGTCCGGCGGCCCGGACCCGTCCGGCGAACGCGTTCTCCTGCTCGACGGGGACGAGCTGGTCGGACGTGGTGTGCACGTCGAGCAGGGGGACGGCGAGGCCCTGGCCCGCGGTGGAGGTGCGGCGCAGGGACCGGACGGCGGCGGGGTCGGCGGTGACGTCCGCGCCCTTGGTGAGGCGGGCGAGGTCGGCCCGGAGGTTCAGCCCGGCGGTGCGGTACAGGGCGCGGACCTGCGCGGCGTGCGAGGACCGCCGCAGCAGCGCGGCGTAGTCGACGCCCTTGTTCCACGAGGTGTTGCCGCCCGCCGACAGTTCGACCTGGTAGCGCGCGGTGGTGAGGAAGGGCAGCAGGCCCAGGGCCAACCACGTGTACTGCTGCTTCTCCTGGCCGGCGTAGTCGTTCCTGGCGGGCGGCTGCTGCTGGTCCGGCGCCCAGTCGGCGAGGTTGAGGTAGGCGGCGGCGAGCGCGATCCGGGCCCGTCCCCGCGGGGTGGCCTGGGCCTTGGTGACGGCGTCGGTGAGCTTCGCGCCGAGCGCGGCGGACTCGCCGGCGTCGGCGAAGCCGACGAGCCGGGTGCCGGCTCCCGGGCCGAGCAGCGCGGCGATCGCGTACTCGGCGTCGAGCTGGTAGTTGTCCAGGTCGACGCCGCCCGCGACGAGGCCGCAGAGGCCGAGCGCGCCGTCGACGCGTCCGGCGCCGTCGCGGGCGATCTGCGCGTTGATCAGGCCGCCCATCGACTGGCCGACCGAGATGACGTGCCGGGGCCTGCCGGCGGCGCCGCGGAACGCGTCGATCGTGGCGAACTGGTCGCGTTCGGCGGACGTCAGCGCCCACATCGAGCCGTTCGGGTCGTAGGACGAGCCCGCGAGCGCGTAGCCCTCGGCGAGCAGCGCGGTCCGGGCGCCGGGGCTCGGCGCGTCCTGCGCGACGAGGGGACCGAAACCGTGGCTGAACAGCAGGAGCGTGCCGTTCCAGCGGGCGGGCACTTCGGCGGTCCAGGAGGCGCCGTCGGCGAGCTTGCCGGAATACGAGGCGGTATTCGCCTGGGTGGACGCGGCGGACGGCAGGGCGGGGGCGAGGGTCAGGGCGGTGCAGGCGGCGGCGAGGCCGCCGAGGCGGCGGGCACGGCGCGGGAGGGACATGAGCGGCTCCTGATCGGGGAGCGTGCCGGAAGGTCGCCGCGAATGTACGGCTGTTTCTTGACGGCTGTCAATAATGTGACGAATATCGGATCATGCGCCGCCGCACGCCGATGATCAGCAGTTTCAACCCAGCGGAAGGGTGTCCAGGATCCGGGCCGCCTCCGCCGCGGCCGGGCGCTCCCACCGTCCGGCGAGGTCGCGGAAGACCGCCTCCGCGCGCATCGCGGGCCAGCCCTCCGGCAGGTGCTCGGCCGGCAGGTGCGGGTCGCGGCGCACCAGCTCCAGCCAGTCGCTGTGCAGGACGAGCTGCCGCGCGAGGTCGTCGGGCAGCCCGGCCGCGGCGTCCGGGCAGCCCGCCCCGCCGCCGCGGTCTGCGTCGCCCGCGGTGTCCCAGCGGTCGAGGAACGCCTGGTAGCGGGCGGCCATGGCGGGCACGTCGAACGCCTGCTCCAGCACGTCCCGCACCTGCGTCGGCGGCAGCAAGCTCCCGCCGAACACCCGGATGTGGGCCTCCAGCCCGAGCCCGGCCACCGCCGCCGCGACGTCGACCATGCCGGGCGCCACCCACAGCCCGTTCTGCAGCGGCCCGAACCCCGCCCAGATCAGCCGGGACCGCAGGTCGTGCCGCTCGCGCCGCCAGTCCTCCGGCAGCGAGAACCCGACGAGCGTCCACCGGCCGTCCCAGTTCCGGTTCACCACGTCCGCGCGCCAGATCCGCTCCCGGCCGTCCTCCAGCACCTCGGCGGCGTGCGCGGACAGCGCGAAGTACATCTTGCGGCCCTGCCGGTGCCGCTCCAGCAGCCCGCGCTTGACCATCCGGTTCAGCGACGTCCGGACCGCGTGCTCGCCGAGCCCCACCCGGCCGAGCACCTCGATGACGCTGCCCGCCGACACCGCGACGGGCCGCCCGAGCACGTGCGCCCCGAAGAACGTGAGCATCAGCGGGCGCGTGCGCGCCTCGGCGCCGGCGGAGTTGGGCATCCCCACAGCGTAAGGGGCTCCGGCCGCCGCGCCGTGTCCGCTCGGTTCTCGACGAAGCCGTTCAGTTCTTGAGGAGGTCGTCCAGGAGCGCGTCGTAGTCGTCCTCGCTGCGGCCGAGGTCCATCCGGGCGCGGTAGCGCAGCCGCAGCAGCGCCTCGAGGCTGTCCTCGGCGAGGGCGACGTCGTCGGGGCCCGGGGTGAGCGACTCGTCGTCGGGGACGGGCGGCTCGTCGGGGTCGCCGATGCCGGTGCCGACGGCCCGGTCGCGCAGCGCGAGCACCACGTCGGCGCCGCTGGTGGCCCAGTCGTGGGCGCCGGACGCGTCGCCCTGGGCGTACAGCACCTCGGCGACCGTGCGGTACACCTCCGGGTCGCGCGGCTTGTCGGCGCGGATCTGGTCGACGAGCGTGCGCGCCTCGTCGGCCCTGCCCAGCTCGAACAGCGCGTCGGCGAGGTAGGCGCGCGGGTCGCCGTACACCTCACCGCCGTCCTCCATGGCCTTGCGGTACAGTTCGGCGGCCTTGGCGTGGTCGCCGGCGTGCTGCCACTGCTCACCGGCGCGCAGCAGGACGTTGGCGCGCGAGACCCCGCCCGTCACCGACTCGGCCAGCTCGGACAGCCGCTCGGCCGCCGAGATGTGATCGCCGGTGCGCAGGGTGTCGAACTCCAGGTCGTCGAGATCGTCTTCCGTCACATGCGTCACGGTTCAACGCTACCCGCAGGCGGCCGACCGAAGCGGGCGAATCACTGATGATCGTGCATTACCGGCCCGTATGTGTCCGGGGCGTACCGCCGTCACCTGCGGGAACGTTCGAGGGCGTCCCAGAATCCGCGGCGCAGCGCGTGCCGCACCTCGTCGTGGAGCAGGAAGTCGATGGGCAGCGAGGAGCCCTGCAGCAGGCGCGCCTCCAGGTCGGAGGGCATGCGCGGCTTGCGGGCGAGGACGGCCTCGAGCCACAGCGCGGGCGCGTCCCGCGCGACGGACTCGCCGAAGTCCTGGCCCTCCTGGTGCGCGGCCTTCACGGCGTCGGAGAGGGTCGGGGTGTTCTGCTGCGCGGGGACGGGCGAGATCTGCTGGGGCCCGGTGTAGGGGCCGTGCGGCCGGCTCGCGGGCAGCGGCGACGCCCCGGACGACTGGGACGGCAGCGTCTGCGGCGGGGGCGGCGGCGACGGGGACGGCACCGGCGACGAGGTGTACTGCGGGCCGAGCGGCGGCTGGCCGGACGTCGGCGCGGGGGCCGGGGCGGCCGACGCGGACGGCCCGGACGAGGGCGGGGCCTGCAGCGGCGAGGAGGACGGCAGCGGCAGCCCGCCGGAGCCGAGCGAGGACGACGACGAGCCCAGCGAGGACGACGGCCCGAGGCCGCCGCTGCCCGGCAGGGGCAGCGGGCCGGTGGGGACGCCGGCGCCGCCGCTGCTCCCCCCGCCGTACCCGCCGGACGACCCGGACGAGCCCGACGATCCCGACGGGCCGAGCCCGGCGCCGGCCGGGCTGAGCGGCTGCCCGCCGATCGGGGACGACGGCGGCGGGCCGTTGTGCGTCGTGGTCTGCAGCGGGCCGAGCGGCGCGCCGGCGCCGCCGGGGCCGTGGCCGTTGGAGCCGTGCCCGTTGGACAGCGGGCCCGCGCCGAGCGCGGGGGCGCCGCCCGCGGAGCCCGCACCGGTGTCCATGCCGCTGAGCAGGTTGACGTAGGGGCGCAGGTGCCCGGCGCCGATCTCGATGAGGTCGTCGCACTCCTGCCGCAGCACGCGGGAGATCGTCCAGTTGCCGTCGACGGCGACGTGCACGACGGTGACGCGCAGGCCGAGGTCCTGGGCGTCGGAGACGGCCTGGGCGAGGTCCTCGTCGCCGCTGACGACGACGGCGTCGGCGAGGGCGCCGTTGCGGGCGAGGGTCATCAGGTCGCGGTGGATCTCGGTGTCGACGCCCTCGCGGCGGCCGGGGCGGATGCGGCCGAGGCGGAGCTTCAGGCCGGGCAGGTCGGCGAGCGCGTCGTGCTCGGGGGCGCGGCGGCCCTCGACGGTGGCCTCGTACCAGTAGCAGCGCAGCAGTGGCATGCCGGTGCGTTCGCGCGCGAGGTCGCTCAGCAGCTGCAGCAGGCCGCTGAAGTCCCACGAGACGGTCTCGCGATGGCGGGTGCCGTGCACCGCCATGGCGCCGTCGGCCAGCAGGTAGCCGGCGTCTACGAACAGCGCGCAGCGATCCATGCGACACCGCCCTTCCTCTACACGGGAGCTCACAGGCCGGCGTAGTGACCTCGGGCGCTTATAGCGTAGTGAAGCCCGTCAGCCCTGTAGGCCAATACGGCGATTCGCACTCTTTCATGGCATACCGCCGGTTCGCGACTCCCCAGTAACAACAAACTGGGAACCGCGGCGGACGCTACCAGCCGCTGCCGCCCCGCCCCGCCCTTCTTCATGATCTTTACGGGAAGAGCAGGTGGCCGGTTCAGCCGTAGGGTGCGCGCGACCGAGTCTTCAACCGCCCATGGAACCGGGCGTCGGCGAAGACCGGCACCACGACCTGGCGCGGCACGCCCGCACCGGCGCCGGCGCGCACCTTCACGTGCACCGCGCCGCCGGCCCTGACGCGCACAGTGGTCGTCCTGACGTGCACGCTTTCGGCGGCGACGTGCTCACCGCCCCCCTTGACATGGATGTTGGTGCCGACCGCGACGTCGACCAGCACGTCGGGCCCGCCCGCCGTGACACGGACGAACGGGCAGCGCGGATGCCGGTGCACGGGCCGGGGCGGATGCGGATGCGGGTGCTTCTTCGGCGGCCTGCTCACCGGCGGTGCCGGGACGCCAGATGTCGGACGCGGGGCGGGCCGGTCGGCGGCGGGCACGACCACGGGCCGCGCGCCGGGCGGCGCCGGACGGGACGGAGCCGGTGGACGCGGCACGGCCGGTTCCGGTGCCGGTTCCGCGGCCGGCGGACGCGGCGGGGCCTGCACGGCGGCCGGCGGGTCGTGCGCGGGCCGGACCGGCCGCCTGTCGGACACGAGGACCATCGCGGTGGCGGCCACCGCGGCCGCCACCGCCACCGCGCCGCCGCCCGCGAGCACCTGCTGCTGCCGTCTCGGCAGGTACCGCAGCCAGGTGAACAGGCCGCCCTTGGACGCGAGCGCCACGCTGGACGCGGTGCCGAGCACCAGCGGTCCGAGCCCCTCGCGCAGCGCCGTGTTGAGGTCGGCGAGCTCGGCGTGCAGCGCCTTGCAGCCGGCGCAGCCGTCGAGGTGCCGCTGGATCCGGCGGCTCTCGCGCGCGGCGAGCGCGCCCCGCACGAACGGGCCGAGCCGCTCCAGTGTCGGCCGGCACTCGCGGCGCCTGTCGCCGAGGCCCGCGAGGTGCATCTGCAGGTAGGCCTGCCGGAGCCCTTCGCGGGCCCGGTAGGCGAGCGCCGCGGCGCCGTTGGCGGTGAGCCCGAGCAGCGCCGCGACCTCGGCGGGCTTGGTGCCCTCGACCTCGGTGTGCCAGAGCACCTCCTGCCAGCGGTCGGGCAGCGACCGGTACGCCCGCACGATCATCGAGCGCTCCAGGTCGGCGAGGGCCGGGTCCTCGAAGGGGACGCCCTCGTCGAACTCCTCGATCCGGTCGGTGCGGTGGAGGCGGCGGTCGGCGCGCCGCCGGTCGTACACGGCGCGGCGCACGGCGGTGAGCAGGTACGGGCGGAACCCGGTGTCGGGCCCGGCGCCGCGCCGCAGCACGCCGAGGACCTTGGTGAACGCGTCCTGCACGGCGTCCTCGGCGGCGGCCGCGTCGGACCCGCCGGTCAGGTGCCGGGCGAGGCCGCGGGCCGCGGCGACGTGCCGCTCGTACAGCACCCCGTACGCCGAGACGTCGCCGTCGCGGACCCGCGAGATGAGCGCCGCGTCCCCGGTTCCGGTCGTGGCGGGCTCCTCCACGTGGCCTCCTCACGGGCGCGCCGTCCTTGGCGGGATCTTGCCACCCCGATGATAGCCCATTGTGACGCCTTGACCACACATTGTCGCCGACGCCGGCGCTCGACATGGTCGATGTCGCGGATCCGCGTCATGGCGGGGGTGCCGGCGCGTTGGAGGGGCGTGGGCGGTTCCCCAGTCCGCCCGCCCGGGGTGCGCCCGTTCCGGCGAGGGGGCTGAACGGGTGTGCCCCGCTCCGTCCATCGTCGCAGGCGGAGCGGGGTCCAGGCCGAGGTTCGGCCGGGTTCAGCGGGTGATGGCGGCGCGGCCCATCTCGGTGAGGGCGGTCTCGGCGCGGGGCGTCTCCCACCGGACGGTGCACTGCCTGCCGTTCAGTTCCACCGTCGCGATGGCGTTGTCGAACCAGGGCCCGTCGGTCATCCGCCACCGCAGCGGGGGCGCGGGCACCTTCGCCAGCTTGGCCAGCGCCCGGAACGCCCCGCTCACGCCGCGCACGGACGCGATGCGGTTGGCGCGGCGGATGGTGCCGTCCAGCGGGTTCCGCAGCGGCGAGCAGATGATCTGGGTGATGGCCGACGTCGTGTCCGGGGCGGTCACCCGGGACAGGCACGAGTAGTGGATGTCGCCGGAGAGGAAGGAGATGCTGGCCGGGGCGGCGCCCCGCTCTCCCCTGCCGACCGCGATCACGTCCTCGGCCACCTCGCGGAAGGAGCGCTCGAACGCCGCCCAGTGCTCCAGGTCGGCGGCCTGCCGGATCTTCTCGCCGACGGCGGCGGCCCGCCGCCCCCACGCGCCGCCCGCGACCGCCTCGTTCCACGACTCGGCGTGGTGGATGGTGCGGGGCAGCAGGTAGGGCAGCGAGCTGGCGATGAGCAGGTGGTCCATGCCGCCCTGGCACTGCCCGTCGAGCCAGCGGAACTCCTCGTCGTCGAGCATGCCGCGGCGGTCGGAGGTCAGCAGCCGGGAGCAGCGGCTGTCGACGACGACGAGCCGGGTGCCGCCCCAGTCGTGCGCGTAGCTCCACCGCATGGTGTCGGGCTGCTTGTCGGCGCGCTCGGCGAACTCGTCGAGGATCTTGCCCGCGTCGCCGCCGTCGTCGGACGCGGCGCGCACCGCCGCGAGCAGCGGGTCGGACGCCCGGTCCTGCGGCGACATGTTCCCGAGGTGCTGGTAGACCCAGTAGGAGCCGATCCCGCCGGTGATCCGGGCCCGCCACCACGGCTGCGCCCACATCTCCCGCCGCCAGGCGTGGGAGGTGTTCCAGTCGTCCCGGATGTCGTGGTCGTCGAAGATGGTGAAGGTCGGGACGGTCGACAGCAGCCACCGCACGGCCGGGTCGTCGCGCCAGGCCAGCTTGTACAGGTGGGTGTAGTCCTCGAAGTCGGCGGCCTCGTCGACGGGCGGCTCGTCCGCGGCGCGCCGGCCGCGGATGAACTCCTTCATCTCCTCGCTCAGCTCGTCGGCGTACACCTGGTCGCCGACCATCAGCAGGACGTCGGGCCAGGCCGCGTCGCCGCCGGACATGAGCCGGTGCGCGAACGCGGTGAGCGCGTCGTACCCGAACTCTTCCGGGGTGCCGGGGGAGCGGCGGCACGACCCGAACGAGATGCGCAGCGTCCCGCCGGTGTCGAGGGTCCGGATCCGGCTGGGCGGCTGGTCCGAGCCGGGTTCCGGCCAGACCGTCTCGCCGTCGATGACCACTTCGTAGGGGACGCGGGCGCCGGGTTCGAGGCCGTCGACCTCCACGATCGCGTAGTGGTGGCCGTGCGCGGTGAACGTGCGGGAGCCCGCGTCCACTCCGTGCTCGCGGGCGACCACGCGGACCTCGCAGGGGCGGTCGGTCTCCACCCAGATCGTCGCGGTGCGGGCGCTCACGTGGCGGAGGTGGGGGCCGAGTGCCAAAGCGGTCATAGAAGGTCTCTCTAGCGGAACCCGGCGCGCCGCGTCCACCCCGATGCGGTCAGTGCCCGCCGCCGTCGAGGAACGCGGCTTCGGTTTCCGGGGCGAGTCCTACGTCGGGACGGTCCGGACGTCGCGGTGCCTGCCCGCCTACGGACCGCATCCAGTTCCAGGTGTCTTCCACCGTCTCCCCTATGGGCCGGCATCGCAGGCCGGTGGCGAGCGCCTTGGTGACGTCGCCCTGGTGCAGGGTTTCGTGCTCCTCGCCGGGCGGTAGCCAGATGGGGAGCTGCGTCCACGGTTCGATACCGGCCTTGAGGATCGGCTCCGGGGACGTCCATACGAACTCGGCGTCGGACCCGGTCGTGCGGGCGCACGCGGCCAGGAGTTCGCCCATCGTCGTGTGGCCTGGCCGGCTCACCAGGTTGTACGGGCCGCTGAGGCCGCGTTCAATGGCGCCGAGTGTCCAGGCGGCCAGGTCGCGGACGTCGATGTACTGGAGCGGCAGGTCGCGCGGGCCCGGCGCCAGGACCCGTCCCGCGCGCGCTACGCGGGTGAGCCACCAGGGCAGGCGTCCGAGGTTCTCGTAGGGCCCGAGTATCAGGCCCGCACGGACGAGCAGGGCGCGGTCGCCGAACGCGTCGATCGCCGCGAGTTCGCCGCCGCGCTTGGACTCCGCATAGGGGACCTGACCGTCGTCCTTGGAGCCTTCTACGACGTCGGCGGTCTCGTCCAGCCCGGCGCCCGCCGGGTACGCGTAGACGGACCGGCTGGAGATGTAGACGTACCGCTCGACCCGTCCCTTAAGGAACCGGGCCGCGTCGCGGACGACGGACGGCTCGGCCGACCACGTGTCGACCACCGCGTCCCACTTCCCGTCGGCGAGCGGAGCGAGGCCGTCCCGCGCGGTCCGGTCGCCGTGCAGGGCCGTCACGCCGTCCGGCGGTTCGTGGCGGCCCCGGTGGAAGACGGTCACGTCCCAGCCGCGATCCAGCGCCGCGTCGGTGATGGCGCGCCCGACGAACTCCGTACCGCCCAGCATCAGAAGTCTCATGCCGCGGACTGTACGTTCTGTACCTTACGTACGGGAGCGTTGCACGCTCCCGGCGAAATCACATGCCGCGCTCGGGGTGCGCGGCGAAGCCCCGCAGCAGCGTGTCCACGTGGCACCTCGGCCCCATCCCCTACACGACCGCGAAGGCGGCGCTGACCGCGTTCGGCGAGGCCCTCGCCCACGAGTTCGGGCCGCGCGGCGTCCGCGTCAACACCGTCTCGCCGGGCGCCACCCGCACCGCCATGTGGGAGTCGCCGGACGGCTACGGCGCCGAGCTGGCCGCGACCCTCGGCGTGGACCAGGAACAGCTCATCGGCATGATCCCCGACCGGATCGGCATGGTCACCGGGCGGCTCGTCGAGCCCGCCGAGGTCGCCGCGCTCATCGCCTACCTCGCCTCCCCGATCGCCGCGAGCACCACCGGCACCGATCACCTCATCGACGGAGGCGCGGTCAAAACCGCCTGAAGAGGGATAACGTCGAAGTGTGGGCTTCGACATCGTCCGCGACCTGCCGCCGGCACTCCACGACCGGGCCGCCGCCTGGACCTTCATCAGGGAGTTCGCCGCAAGCTGGGGCCTGCCCCTCGGCATCGAGGACGGCACGCCGGAAGCGGAACTGGCCGAGGCCGAGGAGCGGCTCGGCCTCCGGCTGCCCGCCGCCGTCCGCGAGGCGTACGCGCTGTTCGGACGCCGCCCCGACCTGCACAGCAACCTCGACACCCTGCTGAGCCCCGGCGAGCTGGCCGTCGAGCACGGCGCCCTGGTCTTCCGGGAGGAGAACCAGGGCGCGGCGCGCTGGGGCGTCCTGCTGGACGCCCTCGGCGGCGACGACCCGCCCGTCCACATCCGCGCGGACCTCGCCGACAAGTACGCCGAGCTGTGGGAGCCGTGGACCGACCGGTTCTCGGCGGCCGTCCTGGAGATCGTCCTGGCGGAGTCGACGCAGGGCCCCGAGGAGCTGTGCGACTCCCGCGCCCTCGGCGCCGGCGAGGACGACGAGCTGGCCCGCCGCTTCGCGCTCGTCCCGTTCCCGACGGAGGGCGGCCAGAACTACTACACCGTCCCGGGCGTGCTGCTGTCCGACGGCGGCGGCGACTGGCTCTCCGTCCGCGCCCGCGACCCCGACACCCTCGACCGGTTCCGCACCCTGCTCCCGGGCGACTGGCTCAACGCCTGACCGGCCCCGGACGGCTGTCTTCCCAGCCCGTGGACCAGTCTGCGGGTGGTGGCGGCAATTACCTGGAGTCGTGGTCGACGATTCTTCAGGGAAACGGCTATTCCCCCGCGGAGGCGACGGCTGCCGCCCGCACCGTGCTTCCCGACATCCTGCATTACGATCGCAACAGCCCCGCCGCCTACCCCAACGGGCGTGCTCTCACCGACGACGTCTTCATGGCCCGCATGGCCTTCCTGCCCAACGGAAAGCCGGGAATGGCGGAGTCGCGCCGCATGCCGACCTTTTGCCTGACTTCCCCTATCTCGGCCTGCCGAACACCTGACCCCGTGCACGGCCACCCGGTCCGCAGTCCTACGCCTGACGGGCCCGCGCGGACGCCGGGCCGATACGGGTCATGTGACCGATTCGGAAGGCGGCGGGAACCGCCTAGCGTCGCAGCCGGTGGACGCCGGTCGAAGGCGAGCGGACCGAGGACGCGGGGTGGGCCATGGGGATCGAGGAGCAGCTGCCGAGCCCGGCGCCGGGCATCTCGCCGTCCCGGCCCTCCCGGCGCCCGCTCCCGGCCCGTCCGGCATAGCGTTCACTCTCACGCCATTGCAACCAGTGCGCGAGTGGATCGTTGCGTTATACTCCAAGCCGTTGCAACAATATTCGAGCATCTACCTGCGAAACTGGTCCTATCGCGCAACGAACTCCTTGCCGAGATTGGAAAAGCAACGTAGCGTTTGCGTTGTCAGAAACAAGCGGGCCGGATCGTCCGGCCCCTCTCAGCAAGGAGCACCCGATGGACACCTTCGCCACCCCCGCCCCGATCACCGCCGTCTTCGAGGTCCCGGCCGGGCGGGTGCAGGTCATCGCCGCCGACCGCGCCGACACCACCGTGGACGTCCGCCCCGCCAACCCGTCCAAGAACCGCGACGTCAAGGCCGCCGAGCAGGTCACCGTCGCCTTCACCGACGGGACGCTGACCGTGAAGGCGGCGACCGGAAACCGCTACTTCGGCCCGTCCGGCGCGGTCGAGGTGACGGTGCGGCTGCCGGCCGGATCCCGTATCCAGGGCAGGGCCGAAGCGGCCGAGTTCCGCGGCGTCGGACGGCTGGGCGAGGTCGCCTTCGACGGCGCCTACCGCACCCTCAAGATCGACGAAGCCGCCGGCGTGCAGTTGACCGCCACCGACGCCGACGTGCAGGTCGGCCACCTGGGCGGCCCCGCCGACATCAGCACCGCCCGCGGCGACATCAGCATCACCCGCGCCGCCGGACCCGGCCGGGTGCAGCTGCGCACCCGCTCGGGTGACATCACCATCGCCGCCGCGCCCGGCCTCTCGGCCGCGCTGGACGCCGGCACCGCCCTGGGCCGGATCACCAACAGCCTGGCCGGCAATGGCACCACCGAGCTGGACATCCACGCCACCACCGACCACGGCGACATCACCGCCCGCACCCTCTGACCCCCGCCTTCCCTTAAGGAGTCCCCGATGACGAACCTGGCGATCGAGGCGGTCGGGCTGCGCAAGTCCTACCGCGACAAGACCGGCGAGAAGATCGTGCTGGACGGTATCGACCTGGCCGTCCCCGAAGCGACGATCTTTTCCCTACTCGGCCCCAACGGCGCAGGCAAGACAACGACCGTGCAGATCCTGTCCACGCTGATCGGCGCCGACGCCGGGCAGGTCCGGGTCGCCGGCCACGACCTGAACAGCCGGCCCGACGACGTGCGCGGCGCGATCGGGGTCACCGGCCAGTACTCGGCGGTCGACAAGCTGCTCACCGGCCGGGAGAACCTGCAGCTGATGGCCGACCTGCACCATCTCACCCGCCGCGACGGCAAGCGCAAGGCCGCCGAGCTGCTGGAGCGGTTCGACCTGGTCGAGGCCGCCGACAAGCCCGCCTCCAGCTACTCCGGCGGCATGGCCCGCCGCCTGGATCTGGCGATGACCCTGGTCGGCGACCCCCGCCTGATCTTCCTGGACGAACCCACCACCGGGCTGGACCCGCGCAGCCGCCGCACCATGTGGAGCATCGTCGGCGACCTGGTCACCGCCGGCACCACCATCTTCCTCACCACCCAGTACCTGGAGGAAGCCGACGAGCTCGCCGACCACATCGCCCTGCTCGACCGCGGCCACCTCATCGCCGAAGGCACCCCTGACCAGCTCAAACGCCTCATCCCCGGCGGCCACATCTCGCTGACCTTCACCCACGACGACGCCGTGAAGGACGCGCTGTCCGCACTCGGACAGGGGTTCCTCGACCCCGCCGACGACGACCGCCGCACCCTGCAGATCCCCTCCGACGGCAGCGTCGCCTCCCTGCGCGACCTGCTCACCCGCCTGGAGACCGCCGGGATCGAACCCACCGACCTCAGCGTCCACACCCCCGACCTCGACGACGTCTTCCTCACCCTCACCGGCCAACCCCACCACCACGACGAGCAGAAGCAGGAGACCGCCCGATGAGCACCCTGTCCCTCGCCGCGCGCGACTCGGCGACCATGACCCGCCGCCAGCTCAAGCGCCTGGTCCGCTACCCGTCCATGACCGTCCAGCTGGTCATCACCCCGGTGATCATCCTGCTGCTGTTCGTCTACGTCCTGGGCGGCACCCTGGGCAACGGCCTGGAGCACGGCGGGGGACGCGACGCCTACATCGACTACGTGCTGCCCGGCATCCTGCTCATGGCCGTGGCCACCGGCGCCACCGGCACCGCCGTCATGGTCGCCACCGACATGACCGAAGGCATCATCGCCCGCTTCCGCACCATGCGGATCTCCCGCGCCTCCGTCCTGACCGGCCACGTCGTCGCCGCCGTCGTCCAGCAGGTCATCGGCCTGGCCGTCGTCATCGGCATCGCCCTGGCCATCGGGTTCCGCCCGAACGCCACGGCCCTGGACTGGCTCGCGGCCGCCGCCATGCTCGTCCTGTTCGCCCTGGCCATCACCTGGCTGTCGGTCGCGCTCGGCCTGAAGTCCGCCACCCCCGAGGCCGCCAGCAACGCCCCCATGCCCCTGGTCCTGCTGCCGTTTCTGGGCAGCGGATTCGTCCCCACCGACTCCATGCCCACCGCCCTGCGCTGGTTCGCCGACTACCAGCCCTTCACCCCCATCATGCAGACCATCCGCGGCCTGCTCCTCGGCACCCACATCGGCGACGACGCCGCCATCGCCACCGCCTGGTGCACCGGCATCGCCCTCGCGTCCTACCTGTGGGCCAAGCACACCTTCAACAAAGCCTGACCCCCATGCCCGGCCGAACAGGGCCGCCAGACCACCCGGTCCGGCGGCCCTGAGCCTTTCCGGAAGTCACCCGCCGGCACGCCGGTAACTCCCACCGCGCGGGTGACTCCGGCTCTCCATCCGGTCCTTGTCCTCGTGCTCCCAGGTCGGCGTGAAGACCGCGCCGAGCACGATGGGGATTCCTCGGCGATCAGGCCGTCGATGATGTCCAGCGCCTCGTTCAGGCTGCTCGCGACGTGGACGCCCGGCCTGCCGACCAGCGCTTTGGCCCACATGTTCGCGCTGACCACCAGATCGGTCAGGATGACGGGACGGCCGTGCTCGACCGCCATCCGGGCCTGCGAGCTTGTAACTTCAGGAGAGATACCCCCGACGTGGTCGCGATCTTCCCAGACCGGGCCGCGATCGTCCGCCTGGTCGGCGCGGTGCTGATGGAACAGACAGACGAGTGGACCGAGGCCCGCCGCTACATGGGCCTGGAGTTCCTGGCCAAAGCCCGCCTTCGAGTAGTCGAGGGCAACACACCCGACCCCGAGATCGACCAGCGAGAAACTCGCTCAACCTGCAGAAACAGGATCACGGAAGATCAACCCGTACACCACTCCAGTGGACGTGACCTCTTCAAGAGGGTGTTGCTTGATTGGCGGGAGGGGTGTTCGGGTGGTGGGGTGGCGCTTGCGTACGGGGCCGCCCCTCCAAAGTCAAGGGCGCCTTCGGCGTCGCTTCGCGATGGACTTCGTCCACCCTTGACTTTGGAGCCTCTGCGGCCCCTGG
>NZ_WBMS02000059.1 GCF_008923205.2 Actinomadura physcomitrii
TGCCCAGGGGCCGCAGAGGCTCCAAAGTCAAGGGTGGACGAAGTCCATCGCGAAGCGACGCCGAAGGCGCCCTTGACTTTGGAGGGGCGGCCCCGTACGCAAGCGCCACCCCACCACCCGAACACCCAACGCACCAAGGGCCCGAACCCCGGCTGAAGCACTCCAAACAGGCTTTGGGATGCCGAACCTCCGCCGGACGTAGTCGAGGCCGCCGCCCTGGAAGTCCGGTTCGCGCTCGGGCGCGGTGAACCCGATCGTGGGCGCCGCCAGGAGGTCGGCCTCGCGCAGCGATGTGTCCACCACGGCGGTGAAGCGGCGTCGGTCGTCCATGGCGGACAGGCAGGCCGCAGCGGTGACGGCGTGGCCCGCGGCGAGGTTCGCTCGGGTCCCGGCCGCGTAGTCGGCGGCCCGGGCGCGGTACCAGGCGCGATGCTCGTGCGCGCCTCGGCCAGCATGGTCGTCGCGACGTGCTCGGTGAACTCCTCGACGCCGTGCAGCCGCACATCCCGGCACCGCGCGCCAGCGCGCTCCAGCACGTCCAGCGCGGTGCCGAAGACCTCCCGTACCTGCGGGGTCAGCGGGTCGCCGAGCAGGTCGGCCACCACACCGATCCGGGGCTCCGCGAGCATGCCGCCGCCGGAGCACGGTGACGTGGCGACTCCCAGCGCGAGCCACCCGGCGGGACGTCGCCGAGCCGGCCGATCACGCGCTGGGACGTTCCCGCGGTGGGTCGTCGACCATGATGCGTCTGGCGTGTGAGCAGGGGCAGATGCCGTTGTCGCTGGTGGTGACGACCGGACAGCGCGGAGACGCCCATGGCCGCCATCCGCGTCGCACGAATGTCTTCCGCCGTACGACGCCGCCCACGACCCGATACTCCCTTGAGGCGACTCGGGGCCGCCCCCTGGGGCGTTTGAATTCGGCCAGCGGGTGCGGAATCGAGTGCTTAGCCTGGACGTATGAGCACTCGCAGCCTTGGAGAGCGGTTGAGGGCCGTACGCAAACGGCGCGGGCTCACGCAAAGGGAGCTTTCCACCCTCTCCGGAGTGTCCATCTCCCTCATCCGGAAGCTGGAGCAAGGAGAAAAGCAGGACACGCGGCTTGAAACGCTCCGCAAGCTCGCCACCGCACTGAGTGTCTCCACCTCGGACCTGATCGAGAGCCCCGCTCGCGGCGTCTCCGAGTCCAACGACCACGAGCAGTGGGAGCCTCTCCGCAGGGCGCTGGACGGACTGCACGGGAACCCGCCCGGCGAGGCCCCCACCGTGCGCGGAGTGGCTGATGCTTTGGCGTCATTGATGCCGCTGTTCTCCGGAGACCAGTACTCGCGCCTCTCCACCGCACTGCCGCCGCTTCTCCGCGACGCCGACGAACTCGGGGCGGGCGCGCGGCCGGTCCGGGCCCGCCTGCTCCACCACACGGGGTGGCTGCTCACCCAGACATGCCAGTTCGACGCGGCGGACGCGGCGCTCCGGCGGGCCCTCGACGAGGCTCCGGACAGGTTGGAGGCGGCGGCGATCGTCAACACCCTCGCCTGGCTCGAGATTCGGCAGGGGACGCCTTGCCGAATCGATCGCGGTCGCGAGCGAATGGGCGGACGAGATCGAACCTCGGATGTCGCGAGCGACCGTGGCGGAACTGGCCGCGTGGGGGTGGCTGCTCGTCCGGCTCTCCGCCGCGACGGTCAGGAACGCCCAGCCCGGAGACGACGAGGACGCCATCCGGCTGGCCCGGACGGCGGCGGTTGCCATGGGAACGGAGTACGCCCCGCGAAATGACTTCCTCCAGGCGTTCGGGCCGTTGACCGTGGCCATGAAGCGGGCGGAGAACGCGATGGTCGAGGACCGCCCGGATCGCGTACTGGCGATGTCGCAGCGGATACCTGTGGCAGACCTCAGGCCCACGTCGAACAACCGCAACAGGCACTTGCTGGACGTCGCCCAGGCCCGGGTGTCCCTTCGGCAGTACGCGGAGGCGTTCGACATGCTCCAGAGAATCCGGCACGACGCCCCCGAATGGATCCCCAACCAGCGCTACGCGCGCGACATCCTGGTGCAGATCATTTCCCAGCGCCGCAGCTTGACGTCCGATATGAGGGAATTCGCGGATTTCATCCATGTGGCCGTGTGACGCGACGTGGCACTTCGAATCCCACCTACGCAAAAGTGCCATTGTCGCTGCAATGCCCACTCCATAACGTCCTTCGCATGAGGGCTCACGGCGTTCTCCGACGCGGTGCTGTCCGTTCCCGAGTGCGAGGAGGTCTCGTGTTGGAGGATGTCCAGGCGCCGGAGGCCGACGTCCGGCACTACATATCCCGGCTTGACCGGGAAGTGGCGACTTGGCCTGGTTTGGCATGCGGGATCGTGGGGCGTCCGGGCGAAGGCGTCGTCCTGAACGTGGTGCGGATCGGTTCGGCGCTCAGCGGGAGGTGGTGGCCGGCGCGGACCCCGTCGTCACGAAGGTGGAATGGGATCCGGTCGCGCCGGAGGAGCTGCGGGACGCGGCGACCGGCAGGGGGGTGAACGCGGTCAGCTCCAGCAGTGCGCCGCACATCGTCCGGGAAATGCTCGAACCCCTGGGCCCGGCTCCGGGGCTGCGGGTGCTGGAGATCGGAACGGGCACCGGCTGGAACGCCGCTCTGATCGCGAAGATCACCGGACCGCACCGGGTGACGTCGGTCGAGATCGCACCGGATCTCGCCGGGACGGCGAGGCGGAACCTGGAGCGGGCCGGGTACGCCGTCAACGTGGTGACCGGCGACGGCGAGGCCGGTCACGCGGGGGACGCGCCGTACGACCGGGTCATCGCGACGGCCGCCGTGCGGACGCTTCCGTACGCGTGGGTGGAGCAGACGCGGCCGGGCGGTGTGATCGTGGTGCCGTGGGGCCCGACGTTCCATCCCGACTGCCCCGTCGCGCGGCTGGAGGTGCGGGACGGCGGCGTCGCCGAGGGCCGCTTCCATGTCCCCGGCTGGTTCATGCCGCTGCGCGATCAGCGGGACCCGCCGTCGGCGTTCGATGAGGCGGAGGAGCGCTGGGAGGCGGCGGGACGTCCGGACGTCCGGCGCTACGGGGTCACGGTCACGTCCGAAGGGCAGAGCGTCTGGCTGGATCGGCCGGAAAACCCCGTCGGTGTCAAGCAGGCGTGAGCAGGCAGAACTCGTTGCCCTCGGGGTCGGACAGGACGGTCCAGGGGACGTCGCCCTGGCCGATGTCGGTGTCGGTGGCGCCGAGGGCGCGCAGCCGGTCGCCTTCCGCCGCGTGGTCGTCGCCGGCGTACGGGCGGAGGTCGAAGTGGATGCGGTTCAGCCCGGTCTTGGCGTCGGGCGTGCGGACGAACTCGAGGTAGGGGCCGAGGCCGGTGGCGGAGCGCATGCTCGCGGAGTGGTCGGTCACCTCGTGCACGGTCCAGTCGATCGCCTGGTCCCAGAACCGGACCATGGCCCGCGGGTCGGCGCAGTCGACGACGAGCGCGGCGATCGGCCCGGTGTCCCGGTAGAGCTCGCGGGGCTCCAGGACGCAGAACTCGTTGCCCTCGGGGTCGGCGAGGACCGTCCACGGGACGTCGCCCTGGCCGATGTCGGCGGGCGCCGCGCCGAGCTTGCGGAGCCGCGCGACCAGTTCCGCCTGGTGCTCGATCGAGGTGGTGGCGAGGTCGACGTGCAGGCGGTTCTTCACGGTCTTGGGGTCCGGGACGCGGAGGACGTCGATGAAGAGCACGGCCGGGTCGGGGTAGTCGACGCCCTCGGGCGCGACGTTGGTCACGCCGGGGCCCTCGCTGTCGGTGCCCCAGCCGAGCGCCTCCGCCCAGAACCGGCCGAGCGCCGCGTCGTCCTTGGCCTTCATCGCGATCTGAATGAGCCGTGTCGCCATTCGGTGATCATATGTCCGGGCTGATGGGGCGCGCCGTGGCGGACGCGCCCCGGAGGGGCCGGGCGCCGGGGCGCGCGGCCGTCGCTCAGATGGCCAGCGAGACGCAGTGGATCTCGTCGGCGGGGTGGCCGGCGCGCTCGTGGATGCGCTGGACGGCGCCGGCGTCCGGCGCCTCGGACAGGCAGTAGACCGTGCCGGACTCGGGGTCGGCCCAGGCGTGCTCGAAGACGACGCCTTCCTGGTCCTGGATCGCGAGGTCCGCCTCGTGGGTCTCCTTGAGCTGGTCGCCGGTCAGGCCGGTCATGCCGTGGTGAACGTCCATGAACTTGGTCATGGTTCCTCCCCGATCTCGACGCTCCCGGCTCGGGGGCTCGCGATCAGGCGCCGAACCCCGAGCCGATCGGATATTCCCGGCGTAACCGCCTTCACCAGCAGATAAACCTTCCCCGCGGCGGGCGGCGGCCCGGAACGAGGCGGCTGCGTCTCGCATGGCGGACCTGGCGCGCGAGGGGTGTCCCGCGGCCGGTACCGTTGTGGACAGCTATGGACGGGTCAGCACAGCGAACGCTGCTCATCACACTCACCGGACGCGATCGCCCCGGCGTGACGTCGCGGTTGTTCCGCACCCTCTCCCAGTTCCCGCTCACCGTCGCCGACGTCGAGCAGGTCGTGATCCGGGGGCGGCTCGTCCTCGGAGTCCTGCTCGCCTACACCGAGGGCGCCGACATCGGCCGCGTGTGGAACGCCGCCGAGAAGGTCGCCAACGATCTCGACATGGAGATCGAGCTGTCCACGGGCCGCAACAAGCGGATGCCGAAGCGGAGCGGCCGGCTGCACGTCACCGTGCTCGGCGCGCCGCTGAAGCCCGCCGCGATGGCCGGTATCGCCGGGCGGATCTCCGCGCACGGCGCCAACATCGACCGGATCGAGCGGCTCGCGCAGACCCCCGTGACCTGCATCGAGATGGACGTGTCCGGCGCCGACCCCGACACGCTGCGGGCCGGGCTCGCCGCCGAGGCCGCCGAGCAGCAGGTCGACATCGCCGTCCAGCACGGCGGGCTGAGCCGGCGCGCCAAGCGGCTGATCGTCATGGACGTCGACTCGACGCTGATCCAGGGCGAGGTGATCGAGCTGCTCGCCGAGCACGCCGGGTGCCTCGACGAGGTCGCGAAGGTCACCGAGGCCGCGATGCGCGGCGAGCTGGACTTCGAGGGGTCGCTGCGGGAGCGGGTCGCGCTGCTCGCCGGGCTGGACGCGGCGGCGATCGACGCCGTCCGCGACGAGCTGCGGCTCGCGGCGGGCGCCCGCACCATGGTCCGCACCCTGAAGCGGCTGGACTACAAGTTCGCGATCGTGTCCGGCGGGTTCACCCAGGTCACGGACGCTCTGGTGGACGATCTCGGCATCGACTACTCGGCCGCGAACACGCTGGAGATCGAGAACGGGAAGCTCACCGGGCGGATCACCGGCCCGGTGATCGACCGGGCCGGGAAGGCGGCGGCGCTGCGCCGGTTCGCCGCGGAGGCCGGCGTGCCGGTCAGCCAGACCGTCGCGATCGGCGACGGCGCCAACGACCTCGACATGCTGCAGGCCGCGGGGCTCGGCGTCGCCTACAACGCCAAGCCGGTCGTACGGCAGGCCGCCGACACGGCCGTCAACGTCCCGTACCTGGACACGATCGTCTTCCTGCTCGGGATCTCCCGCGAGGAGGTCGAGGCGGCCGACGCCGCCGACGCCGTCCGGCAGGACTGAAGCTTCCGGACGGTCATTCCCAGCCGGCGGTGGCCGGGTCGACGCCGTGGCGTTCGGCGTTGGCGAAGATCGCGTCGCGGAGCCAGCCGGCGAGGCCGGGCTCGATCCCGTCGTAGTGGGCGGCGAAGCCGGGGTCCTCGGCGAACATCCGTCCCAGGCACGCGTGCATCGCATGGGTGCAGTCGAAGTAGGCGGACAGCAGCGCGCGGTGCCGTTCGGCGAGGGCGCCCGCCTCGGCCGATCCGGCGGCGACGCCGGCACGGCGGGCGGCGGCGAGGTCGGCGTGCAGGGCCTCGGTCCGCGCGACGGCGTCCTTCCAGTCCTGCGGGGTCATCGCGGCGGCGCGTTCGGCGTACTGCGTCCACTGGGCGGTGCCGCCCCAGCGGTCCCGGGCCTCCCCGACCCATTCGGGCCGCCAGTCGGCGCCGAAGATCTCGGCCTGCTCCTCGGGGGTGAGCCGCAGCCCCGCGTCCAGCGCCTCCAGCATGCGGTCGACGGCGCGCGCCATCTCCCGGAGGCGGCCCGCGCGCCGCTCCAGCTCGGCGCGCTGCCGCCGCAGGTGGTCGCGGGCGTCGGCGGACGGGTCGTCGAGGATCCGGGCGATCTCGGCGAGCGGGAAGCCGAGCTCCCGGTAGATCAGGACGCGGTGGATGCGGGCGATGTCGTCGGCCGAGTACACCCGGTACCCGGCGGGGGTGTGCCCGCCCGGGCGGACGAGGCCGACCGCGTCCCAGTGGTGCAGCGCCTTCACGCTCACCCCGACCAGCGCGGCGGCGCGCCCGACGGTCAGCCCGTCCTCTGCGGCGCCCGGTCCGTTCGCTTCGGCGTGCGTCACCGGCCCAGTGTGCACCAGGCCGGTGACGGGTCCGCTCATGGCCGCGGGACCTCCATGCCCATCTCGCGCATCCAGCCGGCCTGCGGGCCGTCCGGATCGAGGGGCCGGGCGGCCGTCATCACGACCCGCGCGTTCTCCGGCGTGACGACCTCCAGCTCGACGGAGTTCCACGGCCTGTCGACGGGCCCGCTCGTGCATCCCGGCACCAGCTCCTCGCAGCGCCCGGCGATCTCGTCGATCTGGCCGAGCACGCAGGCGAAAGCGACGCTCACCGCCGGCGCCGCGCCGGCCGGCTCGCCGGGCACCAGCAGGACGTCCTGGAACGCCCAGCGCCGCAGGTGGGTCACCTGGCCAGGGACGGAGAACAGGTCGACGAAGCCGAGCCCGCGGAGCCAGAAGTCCTCGGACGCCGCGAGATCGCCGGTGGGGACGGTGACGAACATGGGCATGCCGTAGATCTCGCGGTAGATCTCGGCGGGCCGCACGCCGGGCGCCGGCACGGGAACGGGGCTGATGTACTCGCTCATGGCCCCCGATCGTCGACCCTCCCGCGACGTCAGGGTCAACTCCGCGAGCGGAACGGTCCGCCGCCCGGCCTCGCAACGATCATCGCGGGGGTTTTCGGGGTAGGAGTGCCGGTGTGCGGTCCCCGGCACCCGCCGGGACCCGCGGGACGAGTCGGGAAGGCGAGCCGGAGCGGTGCTGAAGCGTGCGCGGTCGGCGTACGCCCAGATCAACGGGCAGTCGGCGCCGTTCTACGGGCTGGCGGCGGCGCTCGCCATGGCGGTCCCGCTGCTGGCCGGGTCGCTGACGGGCCGCGCCGCGCAGGGCTCGATGATCGCGCTCGGCGCGTACCTGGTGGCGCTGCGCGCGCCCGAGGGCCCGTACGGGAACCGGGCCCGGGACCTCGCGAGCGGCGCGCTGATGGTCGCGCTCGGGTCCGCGGTCGGCGGGCTGCTGAGCGGGCACACCTGGCCCGCGGTGATCGTCGTGCCGCCGCTGATCGCGCTCGGCGTCGCGGTGCCGCGGATCGGCTCGACGGCCGGGCTCGCGGTGCTGCTGAGCGCGATCCGGCCGCCGTCCGACGACGTCATCGGCGCCGGGCTGCTGGAGCTGATCGGCGGGCTGCTCACCATGGGGCTGCTGCTGGTGCCGTGGCCGGTGCGGCGGCTCCGGCCGCTGCGCGAGGCCCTCGCCGAGGCCGCCGACCGGGTCGCCGAGGCCCTCGACGCCGTCGCGCAGGACGTCGGCGCGCCCGACCCGAGCCCGCTGAACGCCGTCGAGCTCACCAACCCCGACCTGCTGGCCGTCACCCGCATGCCGGACTGGGAGGAGCGGCGGCGCGCCGCGTCCGAGGCGCTCACCGACGCCCGCGCCACCTACGGGCTGTACCGGTCCGGGCGGGGCAGCGACGAGCCGACCCGCCCCGAACGGCTGATCGACGCGCTGGGCCGCGTGCTGCACGAGACCGTGACGCTGCAGGCCGTCCTGGAGGCCGTGAAGAACTACCCGCCGGACCGCGAATGGGAGTTGGAGACGCAGACCGCCGTGTCCGCGCTCGCGGCGCGGCTGCGGCTGCTCGCGGGCGCGATCGCCACCGACGGCGAGGCGCCGCTCGGCGGGGAGGAGTCGGGCGCCGTCCGCCGGATGGGGCGGCTGCAGGAGCAGATCCGCCGCGCCGGCCTCGCCGGCGACGAGGACCTCATCGCGGTGTCGCTGATCGGGCAGGTGCGGCGGTCCATCGACCGCATCGCCGGCGAGGCCGCCTCGGCGCGCCGCACCATCGCGGGCGGCCTGCGGATCGGGATCGGGCCGCCGCGGATGCCGGGCCCGCCGCACCCGATGTCGGCGCTCGCCCGGATCCGCCGCGCCGTCCGCACCCGCTCCCCGCTGTTCCGGCAGCTCACGCGGGTGTACGTGACCGCCGTCGTGTCGATGGCGCTGGCCGCGGGCCTGCACATCCCGCACGGCCACTGGCTGACGATCACCGCGATGCTGAGCCTGCGCGCGACGTACGGGGAGACCGTCGAACGGCTCGTGCAGCGCGTCGGCGGCACCGCGGCCGGCTCGGCGGTCGCCGCGATCGTGCTGACGCTCGCGCCGACCCAGCGCGTCGTCGCGGTGATCGTCTTCGTGTTCGCGCTGGCCGGGTTCGCGCTGCGGCCGATCAACTTCGCCTACTGGGGGCTGTTCGGGACGCCGCTGGCGATGATGCTGCTCGACTTCTCCGCGCCCGCCGACTGGCGCATCGCGGGCGAGCGGATCGGCCTGGTCGCCGGGGGGACGGTGCTGTCGTTCCTCGCCGTCCGGCTGCTGTGGCCCGCCGGTCACCTGGAGCGGCTGCCCGTCCTGCTCGGCCGGATGCTCGCGGTGCACGCCGACCTCGTCCGGGCGGCGGCGGACGTGGTCGGCGGCGAGCGCGTCCGGCTGCCGCAGGAGAAGGTCGTCACCGCCGAGCGGTCCGCCGAGGCCGTCGCGGAGACCCGGACCCGGCTGACGCACGAGCGGGTGCCCGACACCGCGCTGATCGGCCGGCTGCGCGACGCCGTCCGCGCCGCGCACCGCGTCCGCGACCATCTGATCGCGGTCTCGCGGGTGACGCGGGAGGAGGCCGTGGACGCGGGGCCGGTGCCGGAGATCCTGGACCGGCTCGCCGACCAGCTGGAGGAGGCATCCGGGCTCCTGGAAGATCCGGGCGACGAGGATCTGAAGTCCCGGTCACCCGTGGCGGAGCTGGAGGAGGAGCTCGCCGGGCTCGACGACTACCTGAAGAAGCTCACCAAGCGGCGCCGCGCCGAGATCAAGTCGGGCGTCGGGCGGGAGGAGTTCACGCCGCTGCGGCACGCGCTCGCGCAGGTGTCCGGGACGCGGTACACGGTCCGCTCGCTGCGGCGCGACACCGGACGGGTGATCAACGCGTCGCTCGCGGCGGTCGGCCAGGACACCTGAGGGCCCCGGGCCGGCGCGGTCAGTCCTTCGGGGCTCGGAACGTGACGAGGGTGCCGGCGCCGGGCCGGACGTCCGCCCACGCGCCCGGCACGTCGACGACCGCGAGCGCGCACGTCGGGTAGCTGTCCGGCGCCTGCCCGGTCAGGTCGTGGACGAGCTGGTGCACCGACGGGTTGTGCCCGACGAGCAGGACCGTCCCGGCCTCGTCCGGCACCTCCGCGACCAGGGACAACAGCAGGTCCGGGTCGTTGTCGTAGATCTTCGGCTCGAAGGACGCCGCGGCGCCGGGCCGGAGGGCGAGCAGGTCGAGCGTCTCCCGCGTCCGCGCGGCGGGGGAGCACAGCACCCGCGCGGGGGCGAGGCCCTCCGCGCGCAGCCACTCCCCGGCCGCCGCGGCGTCGCGCCGCCCGCGGTCGTTGAGGGCGCGGTCGATGTCGGCCGTCCCGAAGCCCGCGACGGCCTTGGCGTGGCGGAGCACGATCAGCGTCGGCATGCCGCCACCCTACGGCGCGGGCGCCGCCGGCCCGCCGCCGACCCGGCAGGTGACCAGCGCGCTCGCACCCCGGCGGGCTACGGCGCGACGAGCGCCGCCAGCCCCCACAGCGCGAGCAGGATGGCGAGCATCCCGCACAGCACCAGGGCGAAGCCCTTACCGCCGGACAAGGCCGGCTTCTCGCCGCTCGCCACAGCGCCTCCCGTTCCCTCGGTCGTTCCCGCGTACAGCGTACGACCGGTCCCAGGTGGTCCGGACACCACCCGGGTGGAACGCGGAAGGGGCCGGTGGCGCGACGCCACCGGCCCCTCTTGTTCGGACGGATCAGGAGAAGATCAGGACGCCCCGGCCGGGGACTCGTCCGCCTTCCCGGACGCCGCCGAGCCGTTCGCCTCGACCGCGACCGCCTCCTCCGCCGGGGCGGAGGCCTGCTCGGGCGCGGTCGCCTCGACGGCGCCGCCCTTCGCGTCGCCGCCCTCGACCTCGCCGCTCGTGGCGGCGCCGCCCTCGGCCGCGGCGGGCCCCGCGGGCGCGATCGGGTCGGCGCGCCGCTTGGAGATCACGATCGCCGCGACGACGATGCCGACCGCCACGACCGTCACCCCGACCCGCAGCGCGTAGTTGTCGGCGTACGTCACGACCGCGTCCGCGATCAGCAGCGCGACCAGGTTCATCACCTTGATCAGCGGGTTGATCGCGGGCCCGGCGGTGTCCTTGAACGGGTCGCCGACCGTGTCGCCGATCACCGTCGCGGCGTGCGCCTCGCTGCCCTTGCCGCCGAGCAGGCCCTCCTCGACGACCTTCTTCGCGTTGTCCCAGGCGCCGCCGGCGTTCGCGAGGAACACCGCCATCAGCACCCCGGCCGCGATCGCGCCGCCGAGGTAGGCGCCGAGCGGCGCGTACCCGAGCGCGAACCCGACCGCGATCGGCGTCATGATCGCCAGCAGGCCGGGGGTGGCGAGCTCGCGCTGCGCGTCCCGGGTGCAGATGTCCACGACCCGGTCGTAGTCCGGCTTCTCGGTGTAGTCCATGATCCCGGGCTTGGTGCGGAACTGCTCGCGCACCTCCACCACGACCCGTCCGGCCGCCCGGCCCACCGCCATGATCGCCAGGCCGGAGAACAGGAACACCACGGCCGCGCCGATGATCAGCCCGATCAGCACGTTCGGGTTGTCGATCGACAGGTTGATGCCGTGGTTGAACTGCGAGCCGATCGCGTCCCGCGCGGAAGCGGACGCGTCCGCGAGCGCGGAGTTGACCGCCGTCCCGAACGAGCCGAACAGCGCGGTCGCCGCCAGCACCGCCGTCGCGATCGCGATGCCCTTGGTGATCGCCTTGGTGGTGTTGCCGACCCCGTCCAGCCGCTCCAGCACCTTCGCGGCCTCGCCCTGGACGTCGCCGGACATCTCCGCGATGCCCTGGGCGTTGTCGGAGACGGGCCCGAAGGTGTCCATGGACACGATCACGCCGACGGTGGTGAGCAGCCCGGTGCCGGCCATCGCCACCGAGAACAGCGCGACGGTGGTGTTGCCGAAGCCGAGCAGGAACGCGCCGTAGACGGCCGCGGCGATGACGAGCGCGGTGTAGACGGCCGACTCCAGGCCCAGCGAGATACCGGAGAGGATCACGGTCGCCGGACCGGTCCGGGAGCTGTCGGTGACCTCCCGCACCGGCTTGCGGTTGGTCTCGGTGAAGTAGCCGGTCAGCAGCTGGATCGCGCTGGCCAGCACGATGCCGATGATCACCGAGCCGAGCGCCACCCAGCGCGGGTCGGCGTCCACGTCGTGGATGCCGCCGTCCAGGTCCGCGAACGACGAGGGCAGGTAGGCGAACGCGGCGATCGCGACGAGCACCGCGGAGATGATCGCGGAGATGAAGAAGCCGCGGTTGATCGCCGTCATGCCGGACCGGTCGCCGTCGCGCGGCATCACCGCGAAGATGCCGATCACCGCGGTGATGACGCCGATCATCGGCACCAGCAGCGGGAACACCAGGCCCTGCGTGCCGAACGCCGCGGTGCCCAGGATGAGCGCCGCGACCAGCATCACCGAGTACGACTCGAACAGGTCGGCGGCCATGCCGGCGCAGTCGCCGACGTTGTCGCCCACGTTGTCGGCGATCGTCGCCGCGTTGCGCGGGTCGTCCTCCGGGATGCCCTGCTCGACCTTGCCGACCAGGTCGGCGCCGACGTCGGCGGCCTTGGTGAAGATGCCGCCGCCGACCCGCATGAACATCGCGAGCAGCGCGGCGCCGAAGCCGAAGCCCTCCAGGACCTTCGGCGCGTCGCCCTGGTAGGCCAGCACGACGATCGCCGCGCCGAACAGCCCGAGGCCGACGGTGAACATGCCGGCGACGCCGCCGGTGCGGAACGCGATCCGCATCGCGGTCTTCTCGCCGCCCTCCTCGCGGGCCGCCGCCGCGACCCGCACGTTGCCGCGGACCGCCAGCCACATCCCGGTGAAGCCGGTGACGGAGGAGAACACCGCCCCGATGACGAAGAACACCGACCGCCCGATGCGCTCGCTCCAGGAGTCGGCGGGCAGGAGCAGCAGCACCAGCGGAATGAGCACCACGAAGACGCCGACCGTGCGGAACTGGCGTTTCAGGTAGGCGCTCGCGCCGACCTGGACCGCGCGCGCGATCTCCTGCATCTTCTCGGTGCCCTGACCCGCGGCCAGTACATCGCGTACCAGACCCGCGGCGACGGCCAGTGCCAGCAGGGCGATCACGGCTACGACGACGACCAGTGACAGGTCGCCGCCGCCGAGATCCACGTCTGCTGCTGCAGTGGCCGGGCTCGACAGGGAAAGCCCAGACATGCGTCCTCCTCGACAGGGGCGTTGCGATCCGACCGTCAAAAGACGATCTTTACCGCCTACCCCGCGAGTCCTGATTTCGAACGCCTCGCACGGCAGCGCGGGTGCGGGGAGTCTACGCAGGCGCAGGGCGAATGAGAAGGGCGCCAGACCCTTAATGAGGATGTCACGGAAAAGCAATCCGCATTACGCCGTAATTTGACCTTTGCACCTGGTCGGAGGCTATTTCCGCAGGTCAGTCCGAGTAAGCACACTATTACCCCGCGGCTGCCTTGACAGGGCCGCGGTCACGGTAGTCCGGCGGCGCGGCGCGCGCCGTCCGGTATTTAAGCTAGGCATTAACACACAATATGTCTAGGCCCAAATCCGGACGATCCAAGATCATTCTCCGCAGAGATTCTCACACGCCCGTCCGGCGTTCCGCCGCAGGGGTCACACGAGCCCCATCCGCCCAATTCGAGGCGGCGCGTCGGCGCCGGGGCGGGCGGCGTGTGGGACGATCCCGTCCGCGCCCTGCCGGCGGCCGGACAGCTCCGCGCCGAGCAGCGCCACCGCCGGGCGCAGCTCCGGGTGCCGGCCGTGCCGGCGCCCGCACGCGGATCACCGGCGGCAGCCCGCGCAGCAGCGGATGCGGGCGCACCTGGTCGAGGTCGTACGCCCCGCACAGCATGCGACGGTCTGCTGCGCCCGCACGTCGCGCACGTCCTGCCGCTCGCGGACGCGGCGAAGGCGCACGAACTCGCCGAGTCCGGCCACATCCAGGGCAAGATCGTCCTGACCCTCTGATGTCGGCGGCACCCGGGTACGGCGAAGGCCCCGCCGGGGCGGGGCCTTCGCCATGCGGTCTGGGGGACGGGCGCGCTGTGCCTCTTGAGCGGGGCCTGCCGAGCGGGGCGCCGCCCGGCCGCGCCGGGTCAGATGGTCGCCTCGGCCTCCGCAGGCCAGCTCATCCGGATCTGCACGCCCTTCGGCGTGGTGGCGATCTCCACGTCGTCGGCAAGCCCGGCGATCACCGCCAGCCCGAGCTCGGCGGTGCCCTCGCCGAGGTCGAAGTCCAGGTCGTCCTCGTCCGGCTGCGCCGGCGGCCCGCCCGCCGCGTCGTCCCCGGGCACGGTGTCGCTCACCGTGACCTCGAAGCGGCGGCCCTCCCCGGTCAGCTCGAGCCGGACGGGCTCGTCCGGGCAGTGCAGGCGGTGCGCTTCCACGGCCCGCGAGCACGCCTCGCCGACCGCCAGCCTCACCTCGTCCAGCAGCGCCTCGGCGACGCCGCTGCGGCGGGCCACCGCGGTCACGATCAGCCGGGCGGTCCGGACGTGGACGGGCAGCGCACTGAAGGACAGTTCAACGGTCGCCATCGTGGTGTCAGGCCGCCTACTTCGCGCCCTTGCGCTTCTCCTCGGCCTCGGCGATCGAGTCGTGGATGCCGAAGACCTTGGTCAGCCCCGTGATCCGGAAGATCTTGAGGATGCGCTCCTGCGTGCAGACCAGCTCCAGCGAGCCGTCGTGCGCGCGGACCCGCTTCAGCCCGCCGACCAGGACGCCGAGACCGGTCGAGTCCAGGAACTCGACCTTCTCCATGTCCACGAGCAGGTGGAACTTGCCCTTGTTGACCAGGTCGATGAGCTTCTCGCGAAGCTTCGGCGCCGTGTAGACGTCGATCTCGCCCTCCACGTTGATGACGGTGAGGCCATCGTCGGTGGTGTAGTCGTTCACCTTCAGGTCCACAAATCCTCCAGCGCCGTGCAGCACAATCCGATCCCGCGCTCCGGGCTCCGCGGCGGCGGCCCGGGCGGCGAGACATCGCCGTGATTCAACCACGCTCCGGCGCGGCGCACGCACGTTATCGACCAGTCGGGCGAAAGTTCGCGCCGTCCCGTCTGACCTGCTGATCCACAGATGAGCACAGGGGGAACGGGCCCACCGGCGCCGGGGCGTTCCCGTAGTTTTGCCCCGGCTGGCAAACTGAAAACCTGATGGCCGCCCAAAGATCTTCAACCCCTCTCGACCGGCTGCTCGCCGACCCGTCCCGGCGCGGCCGCATCACCCATGTGGAGCGCGTTCCCGCACGTGAGGGCCGTCGTACGGGGTGGCCGGCGTGGTCGCCCCCGCTGCTGGTGGACCGGCTGGCCGCCGCCGGGATCGCGGCCCCGTGGGAGCACCAGGCCGCCGCCGCGGAGCACGCCCGCGCCGGCCGGTCTGTGATCGTCGCCACAGGCACCGCGTCCGGAAAGTCCCTCGCCTACCTGCTGCCCTCGATCGAGGCGATCTATGCCGGTGAGGACGACCACCGCCGCGAGGGGACGGTCCTCTACCTGTCGCCGACGAAGGCGCTCGCCGCCGACCAGCTCCGCGCGCTGCGCGGGCTGCGGCTCACCCGCGTCCGCGCCGCGACCTACGACGGCGACACCCCGCAGGACGAGCGGTCCTGGGTCCGCCAGCACGCCAACTATGTGCTGACGAATCCGGACATGCTGCACCGGTCGATCCTCCCCGGGCACTCCCGCTGGTCGTCCTTCCTGCGCCGCCTCCGCTACGTCGTCGTCGACGAAGCCCACGGATACCGGGGCGTCTTCGGCTCGCACGTCGCGCAGATCCTGCGCCGCCTCCGCCGGATCTGCGCCCGCTACCACGCCTCGCCCACCTTCATCCTGGCGTCCGCCACCACGTCCGAGCCGGCGTCCACCGCGTCCCGCCTCACCGGCCTCGACGTCGTCGCCGTCGACGACGACGCGTCCCCGCGCGGGCCCGCCACGTTCGCGCTGTGGGAACCGCCCCTCACCGACCTGCGCGGCGAGCAGGGCGCGCCCGTCCGCCGCACCGCGACCGCCGAGGCCGGCGACCTCCTCGCCGACCTCGTCGTCGAAGGCGTCCAGACGCTCGCGTTCGTGCGGTCCCGGCGCGGCGCCGAGTCCGTCGCGCTCGGCGCCAAGCGCGCGCTGCACGAGGTCGCGCCCGCGCTCGCCGAACAGGTCGCCGCCTACCGCGCCGGGTACCTCCCCGAGGAGCGCCGCGCCCTCGAAGCCGCCCTCCGCTCCCGCTCCATCGTGGGCCTGGCCAGCACGAACGCCCTCGAACTCGGCGTCGACGTGTCCGGGCTCGACGCCGTCCTCGTGTGCGGCTGGCCCGGCACCCGCGCCTCGCTGTGGCAGCAGGCCGGACGCGCCGGACGGTCCGGGCAGGCCGCCCTGTCCGTCCTCGTGGCCCGCGACGACCCCCTCGACACCTTCCTCGTCCACCACCCCGAGGCGATCTTCGGGACGCCCGTCGAGGCCACCGTCCTCGACCCCGACAACCCCTACGTCCTCGAACCGCACCTGTGCGCCGCCGCGTCCGAACTGCCCCTCACCGACGACGACGCCGCGCTCTTCGGGCCGTCCACCGCCGACCTGCTGCCCGACCTCGTCCGCCGCGGGTTCCTGCGCCGCCGCCCCGCCGGCTGGTACTGGACGCGCCGCGACAAGGCCTGCGACCTCGCCGACATCCGCGGCGCGGGCGGCGCGCCCGTCCAGGTCGTCGAGACCGCCACCGGACGCCTCCTCGGCACCGTCGACGAGGCGTCCGCGCACACCACCGTGCACGACGGCGCCGTCTACATCCACCAGGGCGAGTCGTTCATCGTGCAGACCCTCGACCTGGACGACTCCGTCGCGCTCGTCGAGGCCGCCGACCCCGACTACTCCACCACCGCCCGCGACGTCACCGACATCACCATCGCCGAACGGCTGCGCTCCACCTCATGGGGCGACGCGACGCTCTGCTACGGCACCGTCGACGTCACCAGCCAGGTCGTCGCATACCAGATGCGCCGCGTCCAGACCGGCGAGATGCTCGGCGAGAAGCCCCTCGACCTCCCGCCCCGCACGCTGCGGACCCGAGCCGTCTGGTGGACGCTCTCCGAAGCGCAGGTCGACGCCCTCGGCGACCTCGACCTCGCGGGCGCCGCGCACGCCGCCGAGCACGCCTCGATCGGCCTGCTGCCCCTGTACGCGACCTGCGACCGGTGGGACATCGGCGGCGTCTCCACCGCCGTCCACCCGGACACGGGGCTGCTCACCGTCTTCGTCTACGACGGCCACGAGGGCGGCGCCGGGTTCGCCGAGCGCGGGTACGCCGACGCGTCCGCCTGGCTGCGCGCGACCCGCGACGCGATCGCCTCGTGCGAGTGCGAGTCGGGCTGCCCGTCCTGCATCCAGTCCCCGAAGTGCGGCAACGGCAACGAACCCCTCGACAAGCAGGGCGCCCTCACCCTCCTCGCCGTCCTACTGGAAGCGGCCCCCTGACGGCGGGCTCGGGTCGTCGCGCGAAGGCCCGAGGCATCCGGCCTTCCACGGCACCGAACGAACGCCTAGTTCGGTGCGACGCGCTGCGCGGGGACGGACGGCTGCTCGTCCAGACCGCGCCGGGCCTGCGCCAGCGCCTGCTGCAGCTTGCGGCGCTCCAGCTCCAGCGTCTGCAGCGACTCCTCGTGCTCGTCCCGCAGGTCCCGCAGTTCCCTGCGGAGGTTCATGCTGCGCCGGAACCCGAGGGCGGCGATCCCCGCGCCCGCCATGAACACGATGGCCACGACGACGCCGGCCAGGAAGAGCTGCCACTGCTGGGTGACGCCGGGCACCTCGTGCCCGAACGCGGTCACGTGGACCGCGCCGGTGTTGCCCACGATGACGGCCACGGCCGCGGCGATGGCGGCGAGCGTGACGACCAACCCCAGAATGATCATGCGGAGGGTCTCCTCTCCCGTGCCGGACGATCCGGGGGATCCGGCTGGCAAGGCAGCCTAGACCGTTCGCCGCCCCCGTCCAAGACCGCGCGCGCCCCGCGGCAGCGGACGGACGGCCGCTGCCCGGACCGATGCGGGCGAACGGCGCCGGCTACTTGCGGCGGTGGCCGCGGCCGGAGGAACGGCGCTTGCCCGCGGGCCTCCCGTTGGCCGGCTTGGCGATCTGGACGTCGACGCCGCCGGTCTTGCCCATGGTGGCCGGGCGGCGTCCGGGCCTGCTCTTCGGCTTCGCTTTGGACGCCGTCTTGGGCGCCGCGAGGACCATCGTGTCGCCGGCTCGGGCGCCCTTGGCGGCCGTCTTCACCGATCCCGTCTTGGCGATGGCCTCGGCGCGGGCGATCCGCTCGCGCGCGCTCTTGACGCGCTTGCGCCCGGTCCCGCCGCGCGCGATGCGCGCGGCCGTCCCCAGGCTGTTCGCGCCGGCCTGGTGGACGCGCAGCCGCCGCGTCCACGTCCCGAGGTGGGCGGCGACGATCAGCAGGATCAGCGCGATCCCGACGCTCTTGCCCCACTGCAGCCGGTCGGTGGCCGCGACGTTCACCGCCTTCGGCGCGTCCGTCGCGATCTGCGGCGCCGGGTAGGTGAGGCCGGGCGTCGCGCCGTCGGGCTGGACGGACGGCAGCGTGACCGGCGACTCGTTGTTGAACGGCGTCAGCGGGGTGGCCGTGCTCGGCCCGGTGGTCCCGCTCGGCAGCGACGGCACGGCACCGGTCGCAAGGCCCCCGGTGCCGCCGCCCGCCACGGCGCTGGCCGTCGCGGCGGACGAGTACAGCGAACCGCCCGTCCCGGTGGACCGCCTGGCCTTCACGGCGACCGACACCGCGCCGCTCGACCGCGTCATCGACAGGCTCGCGGAGCAGCTCGTGCCGGAGCAGAGCGAGGCCAGCGACCCGGACTTCGACCTCACCCCGGAACCCGACAGCGAGTAGCCGAGCAGGTCGTCCTCATAGCCGCGGTTCCACTTCACCACGAGCCTGCTCCCGGACACGCTCGCGGAGACGCCGGTCGGCGCGGCGGGCGCGATCCGCACGGTGAAGGTGTTGGAGTCGTACGTCTGCCCGGTGATCGAGCCCTTGAGGTAGGCCTTGTACTTGCCGTTGCGGCGCAGCTCGAGCGGCGCCGACAGGTCGCCCGCCCAGCTGCTCTCCTTGAGGAACGTGTCGCCGATCCCGGGGCCGTCGACGCGCAGCTGCATCTTCAGCGCGAAGTCGTAGTGCGCCTTCACGGTGATGCTCGTCCCGCTGGTGATGACCGCGCCGTTCGCCGGGCTGATCACCGCGGTCGTCGCCGCGTCCGCGGGCAACGCCCCGAGGACCGGGATGCTCATCGCAAGGGGAGCCGCGAGCGCGACTGCACCGATCCTGCGAATGATGGTCACGGCCTCAATCCCTTCGACAGCGTCCTGCATGTCCACCCGCCGAGGACGACGCTCGCGGGGCGCACTGTGCCGAGTGATGACTATGGGCTCAGGGCAGCGTAACGTACTGGACGGTAGGAAAAATCACGGGATGGTGACAAAGAGGTAGCGGTAACCGGCTCCACCTCACGCACCTCCCTATTGACACTCAGTGCAACGAGTCGCGCCGGGCCAGGTTACGCCGCCTCGCCCCACGGGACCAGCCCGGGCCCTCGACCGGATACGGACCGCACCGCCCCCGAGCGGCACTCTGACCGCCACCGTCACCGCGACCTCGACGACCTCCCCGCGGACCCGGCACCGCGCCATCAACGCCCCGGACCGCTTCGCGATCTCCCGCGCCCTCCCGCACGCGTCCGCCGCCCCGTCCGCCACCCGGGCCGCACCGGCCAGCGCGGCGAGGTCCGCCGCCGCGTCCCCCCGGTGCCGCGCCGCCCGGACCCCGCCGACCTCGACGGCCGCCACGCCCCCGACCCAGATGACGGCCATGAACGCCACCACCCAGATCGTCCCGGCCCCCCGATCACCCCGCCCCCTCTCCACCGCCCTCCGACACCAACGCCGCCATCCCCCCTCCACCGGCCACCCCCTCTCGACTCGAACGACGACCATTCCCCTCACCCATCCCCCGTGGCCGGCTCCGTTGCGGCGGCCACGTGGGCGTGGACGGTCAGTGGCGGCAGGCCGGTGGCGGCCGGTGGCGCGACCGGGGCGGTGACATCGACCTCGACGGTGGCGGCGTCGCGGTGGATCGTCACCATGGCGCGGGGCGGGACGGCCTTGACCACCAGCTCCCGCACCGCCGTGAGGGACTCGCCGCGCGCCGCCGCCCGCGCGCCGGTCCGGGCGGCGTCAGTGCAGGTGAGCTGCGCCGACGCGACCGCCACGCCCCAGAGCGCGATGGCGGTGACCAGCACCAGGCTGGGCAGCGCCAGCGCGATCTCGGCCGTCACCATGCCCCGGTCGCGGGCCCCGCGCCCTACCCGGCCATCTGCAGCGCCTTCTTGATGATCCCGGCGAGCATGGTGCGCACCTCCGGACTCTGGACGATCTTGAAGAGCAGGGTCGCGAACGCCGCGGCGGCGATGGTGCCGACGGCGTACTCGGCGGTGGACATCCCGCGGTCTCCGGAAAGGCGTCGCCATCTCCGCACCACCATCTGTTTCGCCCGCATGGGGGCCTCCTTGTTCTCCCGGCGGACGCCCGAGCGCGTCCGATTCCAGGCTCGGGTGCGGCGGACCCGCCCACCAGGCGAACGACGTTCTGTGGATAACGTCCAGGGTGTCGCGGCCATGGCTGCGACCGGGGAACACGCGGTCATGAGCCTCCGCCCGCGCCCTCTTGCCCCGCAGGTGGCCCGTCGTCGGAGTTTCCGCAGGTCAGCGCTTCATAGTCCGCGAGGCAGCGTGAACGCCCGCGCGCGTCGGGCTTGAAAGGGCCCCGAACGGGCTGCTGCGGGCACGAGACCGGGCGGGGCCCTGCCCACTCGGCTCGGCCCTCCGACGCCGTGACGCCCTTACGCCGTCACGTGCACCCAGCGCACCCAGGCGCGCTCCATCGGCGAGCCGCGCGAAGTTCCGCGGCCGGCGGCCGCGCTTCCACGCCGCCCAGGCTCAGCCCACCGCGCAGGGCAAGGCCGCCGGACTGCTCGACACGCTGCACCGGCGGATGCCCCTAATCCGTCTCGCTGGTCTTGGAGGGCATCTCCCGCCGCTGAAACCACGCTTCGGGGGCCGGACCGAACAAAACCCAGATCAGCAGCGGACCCGCGAGAACGCCCGTCAAGAACGTCATGACGATCGCCAGGATGCGGGCGCCACGGTTCCCCTGCCAAAGCCCTAGTGCCACCGACCAATAGAGCACCGCGCCCAGCAGTCCCGCTGCGGCCGACCGCCCACCAACATCCGGGGCATCCCCGGTGATCACGAAGACCATCATCGCGACGGCGAACACGGTGAAAAGCACGGCCGGTATCGCGAAGAGGACCGCCACAATGATCACACTGAGCGGTGGGATCGGCTTACCGCGAAGGGCCATGGTGCGACACGGTAAGCCCGCGGGCGCGGGACCACTCCCGGTCGCCGCTGGACCAGCGGATCTGAACCCGTGCGCTCTACAGATCCCGATCGCGGCAGTGCCGAGCGGACCGTCTCACGGCTGCGCCCAAAGTGCTGGGTCAGATCCGCCTACGCGCCGCCGGACGCCAAGCCGGACGAGTACCGAACCGGCCGTCCGCACGTTCGACATCGCCGCCCGGCACCCACGCAGCGCCACCGACCGAAGCGGAACCGTGCAGTTCGCCCTCACCGATGGACGCACCGGCTCCTAGAGCGCCGGCCCACCGAATCGCGCCAACAAGGCCGTACACCGCTCTCTCAGCGAGTGACCAGCGCGAAAAGTGGCCCGCACATGGCAATCCTCCACGTGAACGGGGCGGCCGTCGCCGCGGGCGGGACCGTCGGACGCGGCGGGACGGTGGGCCTCGGCGGGACCGGTTTCGGCGGTGCGGCCGGGCGGACCGGAGGGCCGGGGGCGGCACCCGATCTGTCGAAGACCGCCCCGCCCAGGCGCCGATCCTTTGCAGACTCGGTGGGATCACCACGGCAGGAGGATGGTCGAGGCGATCCCGGCGATGGTCGGCACCACTCCGAGCAGGACGAACGCGGGCAGGAAGCACAGACCCAGCGGAGCGAGCGCCCGGACGCCCGCCGCACGGGCCCGTGCGGCCGCCGCCGAGCGCGCGACGCGTCGCTGGTCCCGGGCGAGGCGTCCCAGGGAAGGCGCGAGGGCCGCGCCGCTGGAGACGGCACGGACCGCCGTGCGGGCCAGCGGCGCCAGGATCGGCTCGTCGGTGAGCGCGAGCCATGCCTCCACGGGGTCGGCGCCGAGACGGATCTGGACGGCCACACCGCGCAACTCCTCACCGAGGGGCCCGCCGACCGCGTCCGCGACGGCCTCGACCGCGTCGTGCCATGGGGCACCGCCGCGCAGGCATGCCGCGAGGAGGTCGACGGCGACCGGGAGGTCCGCGATGAGGCGAGCTTGCCGTCGGCGGCGGTCGGCGCTTCCCAGCCGGCCGAACGAGTACCGGACGGCCACGGCGACGACGACGCCGAGCACCGCGCCCATCAGCCCGCCCAAGGCCACCCAGCACAGGACACCGGCCACCACCGGCGCGGCCCTCCGCAAGGTCGCCTCGCGTCGCCCGATCTCGGAGCTTCCCTTGCCGTCATAACCTTTCGCGTCACGTGTCCGACCAGAGGCCGAGGCGCCGGGGTCGCGCGTCCGCGGTTCTGGCCGGTCTCCTCCCGGCGCCGCCTTGTCGAACTGGCCGCCGAGCCTGCGTCCGGCCGCGTTCGTGCCCTTCGGTAGGAGAAACCCCGACGCGGCCGCGCAGATCATCACCATCAGCGTCACCATCGTTCCTCCGTCTCTCAGCGGTTCTCTCCAGATCGGCCTCAGGAGCGGCCGGCGTCTCGTGGCGGTCGGGTGGGGTCAGGTGAGGGACTCGGCGGTCCTGGCCAGGTGGCGGGTCCAGTAGAGGCCGGTCGCGTTGAAGGCGACGCCTGTGAGCAGGCAGGCGAGGCCGGGGAGCGAGCCGCAGAGGAAGGTGAGGGGGTGGGCTCCCAGGGCCGCGGCCATGCCGACGCCCAGGAGCGGCAGGGCGGCGAGGAGGCGGGCCGTCGCGCGGGGGCCGGCGAGCTGGACCGAGACGTCCTGGCGTTGCGCCTCCTCGTCGCGGAGCGCGGCGGCCAGGCCGTCCAGGACGGTGGCGAGGGTGCCGCCGCGTTCGGTGCCGATGCGCCAGCAGGCGGCGAGGAGGCGGAGGCCTTCGGCGCCGGGCTCGCGCGCCAGCTCGGCCAGGTGGTCGGGGATCGACGGGGGCGGGCGCCCGGGGGCGAGGAGCTCCGCGGCCACGTGCGGGTCGAGGACGGCGGCAGAGAGGGTGAACGCCTCCTCCGGAGTACGGCCGGCGGCCAGCTCGGCGGCCATCCCGTCGCAGAGCTCGATGATCGCGGTGCGGCGGCGGCCGGGACGTCCCCTGCGCTCCCTGACCACCTCGATGCGGGCCCGGAGGGCGGGGAACGGCCCGCCGGGGGCAGGGGCGGGGGCGACGATGCGGGACAGGCGCACGCCCGCGGGAGGCGGCCCGAGCAGCAGCCAGGCGGACGCGGCGCAGCAGAGGGCGGCGAGCCCGGTCGTGTCGGTCACGGCGTCCACCCCAGCCGGGCCGCGAGGGCGTCGGCGCCCGCGGCGGCGATCGTCTGCCCGGCGGCGGTGAACGTGACGGCGGGCACCGCGCCGACCAGGCCGTCGGCGGCGCGGCGCAGCAGGCAGACCTCGGCGACGCGGCGGCGGCCGCCGCCCGGTTCGCGGACCAGGTGGACGACGATGTCGAGCGCGGCGGCGAGCTGGCTGTGGACCGCTTCGCGGGACAGGCCGGCGGCGCAGGCCAGCGCCTCCAGGCGGGCCGGGACGTCGGCGGCGGCGTTGGCGTGCAGGGTGCCGCAGCCGCCCTCGTGGCCGGTGTTCAGCGCCTGGAGCAGATCCGCCACCTCCGGGCCTCTCACCTCGCCCACCACCAGGCGGTCGGGGCGCATGCGGAGGGCTTGGCGGACGAGGTCGTTCAGCGTGACGCCGCCGGCGCCCTCCACGTTGGGCGGCCGGGCTTCGAGGCGGACGACGTGGGGATGCGTCGGACGCAGCTCGGCCGAGTCTTCGACGAGCACCAGCCGCTCCCCCGGATCGACCAGCGAGAGGCAGCTGCTGAGGAGGGTGGTCTTGCCGGTTCCGGTTCCGCCGGTGATGAGGAAGGCGGTGCGGGACTCGATCAGCGCGGACAGCAGGTCGGCGCCTTCGGCCGGGACGGTGCCGGCCGCGACGAGTTCGCCGAGGGTGAAGGCGCGCCGCCGGGGGAGGCGGAGGGAGAGGCAGGTGCCGGTCGCGGCGACCGGCGGGAGGACGGCGTGCAGCCGGACGCCGCCCGGCAGCCGCGCGTCGGCGTACGGGGACGCGTCGTCGAGGCGGCGGCCCGCGGCGGCGGTGAGGCGCTGCGCCAGCCGGCGCACGGCGGCCTCGTCCGGGAACCGGACGCCGGTGCGGACGAGCCCCGAGCCGGCGTCGATCCACACCTCGCCGGGACCGTTCACCAGGACGTCGGTGACCTCGGGCGACCGCAGCAGCGGTTCGAGCGGGCCCGCGCCGACGAACTCGGCGCGCAGTTCGTCGGTGAGGGCGAGGACCTCGCGGTCGCCGAGGAGCCTGTCCTCGGCGCGCAGCGCCGCGGCGACGCGTCCGGCGGTGGCCTCGCCGCCGGCGCCGGCGAGCCTGTCGCGGACGGCGGACGAGAGGCTGGTCATGCCGCCTCCGAACGCGGGACCGGTGCGGCGGGACGGCACGGCGCTCTCACGCGGCCTCCTCGCGGTAGGCGTAGGGCTGGAGGGCCAGGTCGGCGAGGAGCCGGGCGCAGAAGTCGGGGAGGGGGCCGCGGCGGCAGGCGCGGGCGAGGCCGCCCTCCTCGATCGCGGCGGGCAGGCGGCGGTCGCGCTCGTAGACACCGGCGACGGGCAGGCCGAGGGCCTGCGTGACGGCGCCGGGGGTCAGGCCGCCCGGGGAGGGGCCCTGCACGACCAGGCGAAGGTCGGCGGTGTCGCGGCGCAGCGCGGCGGCGAGGCCGTCGGCGGCGACGGTGGCGCGGACCTCGGCCGGGACGAGCAGGAACGTGACGTCGGCGGCGCGCAGCGCGGCGCGGCCGAGGTCTCCGGGGAAGCGGGGCACGTCGGCGATCACCAGGTCGTAGCCGCGCGCGGCGGCGTCGAGCAGGGAGACCACGGCCGCGTCGGCGATCGGGACGGACTCGCCGCGCCGCCAGGACAGCACGGACAGGTCGCCGGAGGACGGGAGGGTGTCGCGGAGGGTGGCGGCGTTCAGCCGGCCGTGCCGCTCGGCGAGGTCGGGCCAGCGGGCGCCTTCGTGGCCTTCGAGGCCGAGCATGAGGTCGACGCCGCCGCCGAGGGGGTCGGCGTCGACGAGGAGGGTGCGCAGGCCGCTGCCGGCGGCGGCGAGGCCGAGGGCGGCGGACAGGACGCTGGCGCCCACGCCGCCGCGGGAGCCGATGACGCAGAGGGTGGTGGCGCGGCCGGCGTCGGGTTCGCTCGCGGCGGCGAACGCGTCGATCAGCCACTGCTCGTGGTCGGGCAGGACGGCCACGTCCTGGGCGCCGATCCGGACGGCGGCCTGGTAGGCCTCGGGCGTGGCCGCACCGGCGACCAGGACGACCCCGCCGCGGCGGGGCAGGCCGGCCGCGGCGACGTCCGCGGCGGCGTCGGCGCCGACCAGGACGAGGGCGGGCCAGGCCCAGGCGGCGCGGGCCTCGCCGGGGCCGGCGGCGACCTCGGCGTGCGCGTCGGCGGCCGCGGCGAGGCGGAGCAGGGCGTCGGCGGTGGCGGGCTCGGCGGTGATGATCAGTGCCGCGATGTTCATGGGTCCTCTCCCGTGCGTTCGGAGGACTCCAGCGTGCGGCGCCGCGCGAGGCGGGCGAAAGCGTTCGGTGAATTGTGGATAACTCTCCGCGCCCGCCGCATGTTTGGGCGACCCCCGCCGGGGGGGAGAGCGGGGGCCGCCGAACGGTCCGGCTCCGGGGGGGTAGAGCCGGTCCGCTTTCCCAAGAAAGTCTCGGGGAGATCGGCTGAGCCGTTAGCAAGGCCGGTCTATAGGAGAGGCAAACTCGTTGCCTCCAGTCTAAGCAGATACAACATATGCCGCCGGGCCGCCGCACGTTCGGTCGAGCCGCAAAGTCGCCCGTAGGGCGTTGTTTATCCTCATCTGTCGATGCCGTTTCCCTCCGGATCCCCGTGCTGGGCGGCGGAGCGGGCGCCGCGGCGGCCGTCCCCGCCCATACGGAGTGCAACGGGACGGAAGTCGGAGCGTACAGGAGAACCAAAGATCTTTCCGGCCGTGCCCCCGATCGGCGGCCAAAAAAGAAACGATCACGGTGCGTGATCGTTCGGCGTCCGGAAGCGGCGGTTGCGGAGAGTCCGAAATTGCATGTTTCGCCCCTTATCGGACGAAGAAGTCGGCGCGGGCTCCGCGCTGGACGGCCGCCACGGGCCGTCCGGAATTCCGAATAGGGGCTTGTCAACTGGGCAAATGAGGCGTAGACAGGGTCTACGGACCACGTGTCCGGGCACGGCAGCCGGGCACCCACGCGCGACCAGCCGCGGGAGGCGCGCCGCGACGGGCTTGACCCGATCCGGCGATAGTGAGGTGCACGCTTGGTAACCCGGTGTGACGTGATCGGCGGCGGCGCTCCTTAGCGGGCGCCGTCCGCTGTGCTAACGCCCCGCCCACGCCTAGGACGTCAGTCGCCGCGCACGTCCAGGCCCAGAGCCGTCGCCAGCACGACCGCCTGGTAGGGGTCGATCACCGCTCCCTTCAACTCGACGGTGTGCGGGTCGACCGACGAGATGTCGCTGCCGCGCAGGTCGCAGCGGGACAGGTCGGCCCGGTGCAGCGAGGCGCCCGACAGGTCCAGGTCGCGCAGCGTGGCGCCGGCGCAGCGCGCGCCGGTGAGGTCGGCCTCGCGGAGCCGGACGCCGGTGAACGACGCGCGCCGCAGGTCGGCGCCGGGCAGCCCGGTGAACGACCAGTCCCCGCCGGCGACCTTCATCAGGTCGTGGGTGCAGCCGTCGAACACCCCGCCGACGACCTTGCAGCCGGCGAACGTCGCGTCGAAGAAGCCGCAGCGGACGAACGTGCAGTTCAGGAACGCCGCGTCGGTGTGCGTGGACGCGTTGAACCGGACGCCGCGGAAGGTGCACTCGGTGAACACCGCGCCGGTGCCGCCCGCCTCCGTCATGTCGACGTCCACGAACAGGACGCGTTCGTGCCGCTCACCGGTCAGGTCGCGCGAGTCCCAGTCGGCGGACGCGATGGTGGTCTCGGTGGGCGCCGCCGGGCGCCCGTCCTTCCGTTCGGCCATGCGGACAGCATGGACCGCCCCACCGACGAAACGGCGCCGCACCGCGGGCCGGCGGCGGATAGCCAGGGCGGCGCGATCAGCCGCGCATGAAGGCTTCGCAGATGGCCTGCGAGTCGCGGGCCGCCGCGGCCACCGCGGCCGAGCAGTGCGCGAGCCACTGCGCGACGCCCTCGGACGTCCCCGACGCATAGGCGCGGAGTGCTTCGGCATAGTCGTCGGCCAGTTCCGCATGGCCGACCTCTGGGGCGACCAAGGATTTCGGGTCGAGGCCGCGGGCGACGAGCGTGATCCGCTGCGCGGCGCGCGCGATGATGCCGTCGCCCCAGCCGAATGGCCGCAGCGTCAGCAGTTCGCCGTGCACGATGGCGGCGACCACGAGCGCCGGGGCCTTGGTGGGCTGGGTGAGGAGCCCGCTGAGGGCGTCCAGGCGTGCCGCCACCTCCGCGGGCGAAGGCGGGTCGCCCAGCCCGAGGACGTCCTTCACCGGCCGGTCGCCGGGACGGGGACGCCCGAGGTCGGCGCTGTCGACGGCGTCCGCCGCGGCCAGCACGTGCAGCCGCGCGAGGACCTGGCGGGGCGCCTGCCGCCACGTCTCGGTCAGGGTGCCGAGCTCCGCGGACACCCGCAGCGCCCCCTGGACGACCGGGTCCGTGGGGTTCTCGGTGGTGCGCAGGTCCTCGAGGGTGACCGAGGCGCCTTCCAGCACGGCGGACGCGCGCGCGCCGCGCAGCGCCGACTCCGTGGACACCTCGGCGCTGCGGCGCCGCAGGATGCGGTGGCCGAGCAGCCGGTCCACGGCGGAGCGCGCGTCGGCGACGGCGTCCGCGACGCCGGGCAGGTTCGCTATCTGGGCAAGGGCATCGGTCACGGCCCGACCCTATGCGGTCGCCGGTATCGTTCGCGCAACCCCCCTGCGCGCGCGTAGAACGGAGGCGGTTCCCGAGGCGCAGCACTGGGAAGGCACTGTGTGTCGGGCATCACAGCCATCATCCGGAGCCGTGAGCGCCGGTCGTGCTCTTCCTCGACACTCGGGAATGCGGCCTTGTGGGGGCGGGGCCTTCCTGGTGGAGTGGGGATACCGGGCGACCCCCGTTCAGCTAGCAAGGAGTACGCGTTGAGCCAGAGCCAAGAGACACTGTCGAACCTTCTGCAGGAGACGCGGAGCTTCCCCCCGCCCGCCGAGCTCGCCGCAGCGGCGAACGTCAAGGCCGAGGCGTACGACGAGGCCGCCGCGGACCGCCTGGGCTACTGGGCGAAGCAGGCCGAGCGCCTGACCTGGTCCAAGCACTGGGACGAGACGCTCGACTGGAGCAACCCGCCGTTCGCCAAGTGGTTCGTGGGCGGTGAGCTGAACGCCGCCTACAACTGCGTCGACCGGCACGTCGAGGCCGGCCTCGGCGCGAAGATCGCCTACCACTGGGAGGGCGAGCCCGGGGACACCCGCACGATCACCTACGCCGACCTGCAGCGCGAGGTGAACAAGGCCGCGAACGCCCTGCTGGAGCTGGGCGTCCGCAAGGGCGACCGGGTCGCGATCTACCTGCCGATGATCCCGGAGCTGCCGATCTCGATGCTCGCGTGCGCGCGCATCGGCGCCACCCACTCGGTGGTGTTCGGCGGCTTCTCCTCCGAGGCGCTGCGCACCCGCATCGACGACGCGCAGGCCAAGCTCGTCATCACCGCCGACGGCGGGTACCGGCGCGGCAAGCCGTCCGCGCTGAAGCCGACGGTGGACGAGGCGGTCGCGCAGACCCCGACGATCGAGCACGTGCTGGTGGTCCGCCGCACCGGCGAGGACGTCGCGGGGAACGAGCGGGATGTCTGGTGGCACGACCTGGTGGAGCGGCAGAGCGACCAGCACACCGCCGAGCCCATGGACGCCGAGCACCCGCTGTACATCCTGTACACCTCGGGCACGACGGGTAAGCCGAAGGGCATCCTGCACACCACGGGCGGATACCTGACGCACGTCGCCTACACGCACAGCGCGGTGTTCGACCTGAAGCCGGAGACGGACGTCTTCTGGTGCTCGGCCGACATCGGCTGGGTGACCGGCCACTCCTACATCGTGTACGGGCCGCTCGCCAACGGCGCCACGAGCGTCATCTACGAGGGCACGCCGGACACGCCCGACAAGGGCCGCTGGTGGGACATCATCCAGAAGTACAAGGTGTCCATCTTCTACACCGCCCCGACGGCGATCCGCACCTGCATGAAGTGGGGCGACGACATCCCGGCGCAGTACGACCTGTCGTCGCTGCGCGTACTGGGGTCGGTGGGCGAGCCCATCAACCCCGAGGCGTACGTCTGGTACCGCAAGCACATCGGCGGGGACCGCACGCCGGTGGTCGACACGTGGTGGCAGACCGAGACCGGCGGCATCATGGTCAGCCCGCTGCCGGGCGTGACGGCCGCCAAGCCGGGCGCCGCGATGCGGCCGCTGCCGGGCGTGTCCGCGGAGGTGGTGGACGACCAGGGCGAGCCGGTGCCGAACGGCGGCGGCGGGTTCCTGACCCTCACCGAGCCGTGGCCGGGCATGCTGCGGACGATCTGGGGCGACGACGAGCGGTACGTCAAGACGTACTGGTCGCGCTTCGAGGGCAAGTACTTCGCCGGCGACGGCGCGAAGAAGGACGAGGACGGCGACTTCTGGCTGCTCGGCCGCGTCGACGACGTGATGCTGGTGTCCGGGCACAACATCTCCACGACGGAGGTGGAGTCGGCGCTGGTGTCGCACCCGAAGGTCGCCGAGGCGGCGGTGGTCGGCGCGACCGACCCGACGACCACCCAGGCCATCGTGGCGTTCGTGATCCCGCGCGGCAGCGCCGGCGAGGAGGTCGAGGGCGAGGAGTTCCTCAAGGAGCTGCGCGACCACGTCGCGAAGACGCTCGGCCCGATCGCCAAGCCCCGCCAGATCATGATGGTGCCCGAGCTGCCGAAGACGCGGTCCGGCAAGATCATGCGGCGGCTGCTGCGGGACGTCGCGGAGAACCGCAGCATCGGCGACGTGACGACGCTCGCCGACAGCACGGTGATGGACCTGATCTCGGAGAAGCTGCCGAGCGCCAAGTCCGAGGACTGACTGACCGGCGCCCGTAGCGGAGCGCCAGCGGAGCGTAGGGCGACGGTCAGTCGGCTTTTGCCGGGGGGTGTGGGGGGTCGTCCTCCCACACCGGGACTGCCGGACGTCTGGAGGCGGCCGGTGGTGGAGCGTGCAAGGGCGCTCCACCACGGGCCGTCGCTGTTCGTGGAGCGTGCAGGGGCGCTCCGGCGCAGGCCGTCGCTCGTCGTGGAGCCGGGTGCGCCGGGCGGGCGGGTAGCCTGGTGATCAGGTGTGCCGGGAAGTCTGGTCGGCGATGGACGTCCCCTCTCGCGTCGGTGCGCGGGCGGGGTTCCCGCGTCCGGACCGCCGCCTTCCCAGGGAGTACCTCATGCCACGCCCGTCCACGACGCCCGAGAAGCGTCGCATCGCTCACGTGTGGCCGTTCCGTCCGACGGTCCGGTACGGCGGGCAGGTGGCCGCGGCGCTGCGCACCGAGACGGTCGGCGGGATCGTCATGCTGCTCGCCACGGTGGCGGCGCTGGTCTGGGCGAACACCCCGTGGGCGGACGCCTACAAAAGCCTGCAGAGCCACGAGCTGAGCCCGCACTGGCTGGGGCTGGAGCACATGGACGTGCAGCACTGGGCGTCCGGCGGGCTGCTCGCGGTGTTCTTCTTCGTCGCGGGCCTCGAACTGCGCGAGGAGCTGACGCACGGGGAGCTGCGCGACCCGCGCGACGCGGCGCTGCCGGTGATCGCGGCGGCGGCCGGCGTGGTCATGCCCGCGCTGATCTTCGTCGCGGTGAGCGCGGGGGAGCCCGGGGCGCTGCGCGGCTGGGCGGTTCCGACGGCGACGGACATCGCGTTCGCGCTGGCCGTGCTCGCGGTGACGTTCTCGTCGTGCCCGGCGCCGCTGCGGGCGTTCCTGCTGACGCTCGCCGTGGTGGACGACCTGATCGCCATCACCATCATCGCGCTGTTCTACACGGAGACGCTGCACTGGGCGTGGCTCGGCGCGGGCGTCGTCCTCATAGCAACTTACGGGCTTCTACAGCGCAGGCGCATAAGGTCGCCGTGGCTGTACCTGCCGATCGCGGTGCTCGCCTGGTACTGCGTACAGCGCAGCGGCATCCACGCGACCGTGGCGGGTGTCGCCCTGGGGATGCTGACCGGCGTCAGGGAGAGGCCCGATGGCCGACCCACGAACGCCGAGCGGGCCGACCATGTCCTGCGGCCGCTGTCGGCGGGTTTCTGCGTGCCGGTGTTCGCGTTCCTATCGGCGGGCGTGGCGCTCAGCGGGTCCGCGCTCGGCGCCGTTCTGGGTGATCGGGTGGCCCTCGGTGTGATCTCCGGCCTGGTGATCGGTAAGTTCGTGGGGGTCCTCGGCGGCGCCTGGACGGCCGTGCGGGCCGGTCTGGCGACGCTCGGGGAGGACCTGCGCTGGCGGGAGATCGCGGGAGTCGCGATGCTCGCCGGGGTGGGTTTCACCGTTTCCCTGCTGATCGGCGGTTTGGCCTATACCGACCCGTCCCGATTCGAGAGAGTGACGACTGCGGTCCTGATCGCGAGCATCATCGCCTCGGCGGCCGCCGCCGTCGTCTTCCGGAGGAGGGCGCGCCCGCGCCCGGCGGAGTGACGGCCGACCTGGAATGGAGAGGAGCGCCATGTCCGAGGCACTGCCCGGCGAGAGCGTTGAGGACAAGTCCCTCGGCGAGCTCGTCGCGCTGGCGTCCAGCAACGTCTCCGCGCTGGTCAGGGCGGAGATCGACCTGGCCAAGCTGGAGCTGAAGGCGGATGCGAAGAAAGCCGCCTACGGCAGCGTGATGTTCACCATCGCGGCGCTGATCGGCGGGCTGATCGTCATCCTGCTGTCGATCGCGCTGGCGTACGGGCTCGTCGCCGCCGGGCTCTACCACTGGGCCGCGTTCCTGGTCGTGTCCGGCATCTACCTGGTGCTCGCGGCCGGCCTGATCGGCTTCGGCTACCTGCGCATCCGCAAGATCGACGGGGCGAAGCGGACGCGGAAGACGCTGAAGGACGACTTCGCGGCGCTGCGGCACCGCGGCGACTCGGACACCCCCGCCCTGACGGACTGACGCCCGCCATGTCCGGGCACGACACATCCCTGGTCGAGGTCGACGGACCGTGGACGCACCGGGCCGTCAGCGCCGGCGGGACGCGGTTCCACGTCGCCGAGGCCGGGGAGGGGCCGCTGGTCCTGCTGCTGCACGGCTTCCCGCAGTTCTGGTGGTCGTGGCACCACCAGCTGGTGTCGCTGGCGGACGCCGGGTACCGGGCGGTCGCGGTGGACCTGCGCGGGTACGGCGGCAGCGACAAGCCGCCGCGCGGATACGACCTGATCACGCTGGCCGGGGACGCCGCGGGGCTGGTGCGCGCGCTCGGCGAGGCGAACGCGGTCGTGTGCGGGCACGACTGGGGCGGGCTGCTGGCGTGGACGACGGCGGTCTACCACCCGAAGATCGTCCAGCGGCTGGCCGTGGTGGGGGCGCCGCATCCGCTGCGGCTGCGGCAGTCGGTGCTGGGCGATCCGCGCGGGCAGGGGTGGGCGACGCGGCACACGTTCGGTTTCCAGGTGCCGATGTGGCCGGAGCGGCGGCTCGTCCGCGACGACGGGGAACTGGCAGGGCGGCTCCTGCGGGACTGGTCCGGTCCGGGGTGGCCGGACGAGCGGACGGAGCGTTTCGCGCGGAAGGCGGTGCAGATCCCGGGGACGGCGCACTGCGCGCTGGAGTACCACCGCTGGCTGATCAGGTCGCAGGCCCGTCCGGACGGCATCCGCTACGCGCACCGTATGCGCACTCCCATCCAGGCGCCCACGCTCCAGCTGCACGGTGACCTCGACACGTGCACGCTTCCCGCCAGTGCCCAGGGCTCGGGGCGCTATGTGGCGGCGCCGTACCGGTGGAAGCTCATCGAAGGGACGGGGCATTTCCCCCACCAGGAGCGTCCGCGCGCGTTCGACGCGCAGCTCCTCGGGTGGCTCGCCGACCCGGAGCCCGACAGCTGACGCGGGCCGCTCCTGAGACGGGACCCGCGTACGGTTGAGGCATGCGGGATCGTGACGAGTCCGGACGCCCACGCAACGCACGGCCGCGCGACGCGTATGGCCGTCCCCTGCCGCACGGCGCCGCCGGGGTGCCCACCATGCCGGATGATCTGGACATGCCGCCCGCGGAGGCCCTGGTGGAGGCGCAGCGCCTCCTGGACGAGGACCGGCCCTTCCACGCGCACGAGGTCCTCGAAGCCGCCTGGAAGGCCGCTCCGGAGCCGGAACGGGAGCTGTGGCGGGGCCTCGCCCAGGTCGCCGTGGGGATCACCCACCTGCGGCGCGGGAACGCGCGCGGCGCGCAGGCGCTGCTGAGCCGCGCCGCCGACCGCATCGAACCGTACGGCGACACCGAGGCCCCTCCGCACCGCATCGACGTGGACGGCATCGTCCGGCAGGCGCGCGCGCTGGCCGAACACCCCCAGGACGCCCCGGTGAAGCTCCGCCTCACAGCGCCCTGACGGCGCCGCCCCGCTGTGCTTAGTCGGAGCAGCTCTGCGTGCCGACCGGCTTGGTGAGGGACACGCCCTGCTCGGCGTCCGGCGCGACCTCCGCGGCCGTCAGCGCGTACCCGGTCGACGGGGTGTCCAGCGCCGCCGCGAAGATCACGCCGTAGACCTTGCCCTCGGTGGACAGCAGCGGCCCGCCGGAGTTGCCCGGCTCCACCTTCCCGCGGATCGCGTAGATCTCGCGGCTGACCTGCCCGGCGTGGTAGATGTCCGGGCCGCGCGCCGTCTGCCGGGCGCGGATCCGGGCGGCGCCCGGCGTGAACGGCTGGTTCTTCGGGAACCCGGCGATGATCGCGCTGTCGCGGACCCGCGCCTCCCCGGCGAACTTCAGCGGCTGCGCGTCCAGGCCCGGCACGTACAGCACCGCGATGTCGCGCTTCGGGTCGTACAGGACGACGCGGCCGCGGGTCCGGTTCCCGGTGCGGCTCTCCACGATCGACGGCCCCTGGGCGCCCGCGACGACGTGCGCGTTCGTCATGATGTGCTGCGGCGCGAACACGAACCCGGTGCCCTCGATGCGGCGCTGGCACTGCGGCGCGGTGCTGACGACCTTGACGATGCTGTTCTTGGCCTCGCGCAGGCCCGCGGTGTTCAGCACCGACTCGTCCGGCGGCGGCACCTGCACCACCGACTCGCCGCCGAGCCCGTTGAAGACCTGCGGGAACTCGCTGCTCTTCACGAACCCCTGGAACGAGGTGAACCAGGTCTGCGCCTGCGCGGGCATCACGCCGTTGATGCCCTTGATGATCGTCGAGCCCTTGACCTGCGTGCGCACCGGCTTGAACTCCGAGTTCGCCACCAGGTTCCCGAAGAACCAGGCGACGACCAGCAGCGACAGCGCGCTGACGAAGGTGCCGCCGACCGCGTCGGCGGTGCGGGCGTTCAGCCCGGTCACCCGGTTGCGCAGCACCGCGCCGACCGACGAGGCGATCAGCTGCCCGAGCGTGGCGGCCAGGAACGCGACCACGATGGCCAGCAGCGCCTGCTGCGCGGCCCCGTTCACCGTGGCCTCGGCGATCGGCGGCGCGATGAGCACCCCGATCACGCCGCCGCCGACGAAGCCGACGAAGCTCAGCAGGCTGACGATGAAGCCCTGCCGGTACCCCGAGACTCCGAACAGCACGACGAGCACGAGCAGGATGAGATCGAGAACGTGGTCGTGCACCGCTTCACCGTATAGGGACTGGGGCCCGGTGCACGTCCCCTCACCGGACCAGTTTGGGCTGCGGCGGATGACCGTGCAGGGCGACGCGGCGGCGGCCCCGCTCATGCTGGAGATGACGGCACCGCCCTGACCTGCCCGAACTTCGGGCGCGACCGGAAGCGCCCGCGAGGAAGGGCCGAATCGAGCCGGATGGGGCCGAGTCAGCCGCGGGAGGCGAGGGTCAGCACGTCCGGCGGCAGGTCCTCGACGCGGGACGCGTCCCAGGGGCGGTCCCAGCCGCCCGCGACCAGCACCTGCGTCAGCACCGCCGCGGTGAACCCCCACACCAGCATGCCGCCGGCGCGGAACGCCGGGCCCATCCGCATCCCGGACGGGTGCCGGACCGTCAGCCGGTTCGCCGGATCGGCCAGGTCCGCGATCGGGACGCGGGCGACCAGCGCGACCTCGCCGGGATGGCCGGGCGCGACCTCCGACGGCTCCCGCCACCAGCCCGCGACGGGCGTGACGCGGTGCCGGCTGTGCGCCAGGTAAAGCTCGGGGAGCGTGCAGAGCACGTCCACGCCGGACGGCTCGACGCCGGCCTCCTCCCACGCCTCCCGCAGCGCCGCCGCGACCGGCCCGTCGTCGCCGGGATCGATCCGGCCGCCGGGGAACGCGGGCTGCCCGGCGTGCTTGGACAGCGTCGCGGCCCGCTCGGTGAGCAGCACGTCCGGGCCGTCCGGGCCCTCGCCGAAAAGGATCAGCACGGCGGCGGCGCGCGCGCCGGGCTGCGGTTCGAACGTCGGCGGCACCGGCAGCCGCGGCGCCGCGGCGCGGAACCGGTCGAGCCACGGCGGGCAGGTGGATGCGGTCTCGGTCACGCCACTCCCAACTCCGGAACGCCCGCGTTCCTTCCCGCCGGGAACGCTTCCGTCACCTTCCCGTTCACAAGGCCGCTCACGCGAGGCCGCTCACGAGAACGGGCCGGGCTTGACCAGCTTGCGGGCCGCCTCCGCGTCGACCGGCCCCGTCCCGTAGGACGGGCAGTCCCGGGCGAGCGGGCAGGCCCCGCAGGCGGGACGGCGCGCGTGGCAGATCCGGCGGCCGTGCCAGATCAGTCGGTGCGACAGCATCGTCCAGTCCTTGCGGGGGAAGATCTCCCCGATCTCCTTCTCGACCTTCACCGGGTCGTCCTCGGCGGTCCAGCCGAACCGGTTGACCAACCGCCCGAAGTGGGTGTCGACCGTGATGCCGGGCACGTCGAACGCGTTGCCCAGCACGACGTTCGCGGTCTTGCGGCCGACGCCCGGCAGGGTCACGAGATCGTCGAGCCGCCCCGGCACCTCCCCGCCGAACCGGTCGCGGAGCGCGGCGGACAGACCCATCACCGACTTGGTCTTGGCGCGGAAGAACCCGGTCGGCTTCAGCAGCGCCTCGACGTCCTCGGGGTCGGCGGCGGCCAGATCCTCCGGCGTCGGGTACTTCGCGAACAGCGCCGGGGTCGTCAGGTTCACCCGCTTGTCGGTGGTCTGCGCCGACAGGACGGTCGCGACCAGCAGCTGGAACGGGGTGCCGAAGTCCAGCTCGCAGTGCGCGTCGGGGTAGGTCTCGGCGAGCACCCGGTTCATCCTGCGCGCGCGCCGCACCAGCCCGATCCGGGTCTCGTTCCGGAACCTGCGCGCCCGCGCCGCCCCGCCCGGAACGGCCTTCCCGGCCGCCGTCTCCTCAGCCATGCAGCTCAGACTAGAACCCCCGGCGGCCGGACCGCGCGAGGACGCCCGCGCGCGGACGGTTCCGGCGAGGACGGCCCCGGGCCCGGCCGTCACCCGAGGCCCTCGAGCCCGTCGAGATCGAGATCGTCGAGGTCGCCGAAGTCCCCGAAGCCGGCGAGACCGCCGGGCGGGGCCTGGGCGAGCAGCGACTGCTCCGCCCAGATGGTCTTGCCGTGCGCGGTGTGGCGCGTCCCCCAGGCCTGGGTGAGCTGCGCGACGAGGAGCAGGCCGCGGCCGCCCTCGTCGAACACCCGGGCCCGGCGCAGGTGCGGGGCGGTCTCGCTGCCGTCGGAGACCTCGCAGGTCAGCACCCGGTCCAGGATGAGCCGCAGCCGGATCGGGCCCTCGGCGTGCCGGATCGCGTTGGTGACCAGCTCGCTCACCACCAGCTCGGTCACGAACGCGGCGTCCCCGATGTCCCACTCCGCCAGCCGCTCGGTCACCTTTTTGCGGGCGTCGGCGACGACCGCCGGATCCGAGGGCAGGTCCCAGGTGGCGACCTGGTCACCCGTCAGCACGCGGGTGCGGGCGACCAGCAGGGCCGCGTCGTCCACCGGCTGGTCGGGGAGCACGGAGCCGAGGATGTTCTCGCAGGTGGTCTCCAGTGACGGCGACGTCCGGGCCAGCGCGCGGCGCAGCCGCTCCAGGCCGGCTTCGATGTCGCGGTCGCGGGACCGCACCAGGCCGTCGGTGTAGAGGACGAGGGTGCTGCCCACCGGGATCTCCAGGTCGACGCTTTCGAACGGCAGGCCGCCCAGGCCGAGCGGCGGGGCCGCGGGCACGTCGATGAAGTCGACGGAGCCGTCGGGGGTGACGAGCGCGGGCGGTGTGTGCCCGGCGCGGGCGATGCCGCACATCCGCGACACCGGGTCGTAGACCGCGTAGAGGCACGTCGCCCCGAAGTCGGGGCCCTGGTCCTCGGGCGCGGCCGCCTCCGCCTCCGCCGTGAACCGGCCGACCAGGTCGTCGAGGTGGGTGAGCAGCTCGTCCGGCGGGAGGTCGATGTCGGCGAGGGTGCGCACGGCGGTGCGGAGCCGGCCCATCGCGGCGGACGCGTACAGCCCGTGGCCGACGACGTCGCCGACGACGAGGGCGACCCGCGACCCCGACAGCGGGATCACGTCGAACCAGTCCCCGCCGATGCCGTGGTTCGCGCTGGCGGGCAGGTAGCGGCCCGCGACCTCCACCGCGGACTGCTCCGGGAACCGCTGCGGCAGCAGGCTGCGCTGCAGCGCCAGCGCGGTCGCGCGCTCGCGGGTGTAGCGGCGGGCGTTGTCGAGGCAGACGGCGGCCCGGGCGGTGAGCTCCTCGGCGATCAGCACGTCGTCCGGCGCGAACGGCTCGCGGTCGCGGCCGCGCAGGAAGGTGGCGACGCCGAGGGTGATCCCGCGCGCCCGGATCGGCACGCTGAGGAACGAGTGCAGGCCGTGTTCGAGGACGAGCCCGATCCGGTCGGGGGCGCTCTCGATCATGGCCAGGTAGCCGGGGTCGCCGGAGCCGGTCAGCACCGGTTCGCCGCTGGTCAGGGCGCGGACCGAGGGGAAGGACTCGGGGTAGTGGTCGATGTCGCCGAGCCGCACCACGCTCGGCACGTCCCCGCCGACGGACCCGTGCGCGGCGCGCCGCATCACCACGGTGGCCGGGACGGGTCCCGGCCGCGGCTCGGCCCCGCCGGTCACGGACTCCAGCAGGTCGACGAAGGCGACGTCGGCCAGCCGCGGCAGCACCACGTCGACCAGCTCCCGGGCGGTCCTGGTGACGTCCAGGGTGCTGCCGATGGCGGTGCTGGCCTCGTTGACCAGCGCCAGCCGCTGCCGCGCCCGGTACTGCTCGGTGATGTCGAGGACCCCGACCCACACCGCGCGCGTCCGGCCCTGGTCGTCCTTGAGCGGGGCGATGGACACCGACCAGGCCCGTTCGAGGTCCTCGCCGGGCACCCTGCGGTAGGTCTCCCGCTGCACCGGCTCGCCGGTGTCGAGGACCTGGCGCATGTAGCGCGCGAGCGCCTCGAACTGGGGGCCGGGCAGGGCGTCGGTGAGGCACCGCCCGCGGATCTGGTCCTCGGTCATGTCGAACATCCGGCACATCCGGTCGTTGACGCGCAGGCACACCAGGTCCGTGTCGTGGACGGCCAAGGCGAAGGGGGACTGGTCGAACGCCCACTCGGTGATCGGCGCGCGCTGGGCGCCGGCCCGCCGATCGGCGCCGCCGCCGGTCACAGGAGTGTTGGTGTGGGTGTCCAATGCCATCCGCCCCGTCGAAGTCCGCTGTCCCCCGGTTGTCGCAGGTGGGGTTGTTCAAACTACCCACCGATCGGCCATCGACCCAGGGATCGCCCCAGCCTTGGGCAGGTCGTGACGGAACCGGCGCCGTACGGCAAGCGGCGGCGCCGGCGCGCCCGGGCCCGGAAAGTTCCGCGAAACCCTGTAATCCAGGGCTTCGCGCGCCGTCTCCATCCCTACGTCGTACCCCGTGAAGGAGATCTCATTGTCTGACTTCAGCCAGGTGGTTTCCCTCCCCGTGCGCCGCATCGACCTCGGGCTGTCCTTCGACGGTTCCGCGCGGCTGGCCGCCGAGCTGCGCGGGCAGGTGCCCGCCGTCGCCGCGGAGGCGGCGCACCGGATCGAGAAGCGCCTCCCCGAGCTCGTCCGGCCGCACGACCCCCGGTACGCCCGGGGCCTGGAGACGGCCGTGGAGTGCGCCATCGGCCACTTCCTGGACCTGCCGGCCGATCCCGGCGTCTCGTCCGCCGACGTGCTGGACTTCTGGCGGCGGGTCGGCGCCGGGGAGGCCGGCGAGGGGCGCACGCTGGACTCCTGGCACACCGCGATCCGGATCGGCGCCGGGGTCGCGGTCGAGGCGCTCACCGAGCACGCCGGGCGCCTCGGCCACCGGGTGGACGCGTCCACCATGGCGGGCATCACCCACGCGATGTTCGACTACATGAACCAGCTCGCGGCGGCCGTCTCCGAAGGCCACGCGGACGCGGCGGCGCGCGCGGCCGGGTCGCAGCAGGAGCACCGGCGGCGCCTGCTGGACCTGCTGCTCGATGATCCCGCGCCCGCCGCGCGGGAGCTGCGGGAGGCGGCCGGCGAGGCGGCCTGGCCGCTGCCCCGGACGGTCGCGGCCGTGGCGCTGCGCGAGCGCGGGCCGTCTCCTCGGTACCCGCGCCTGTCACCACGCCGTCATCCAACCCAGAGCACGCATCTGATCACAACCCTCGTAGGTCGCCATCCGCCGCCTCATAAGACGTCCGAGGACTCACTTCGTTACGAGTTTTCGCGCGGCCGCATGAGCGATCGGGGCGCGAGGGGGTGATCACCTTAAAAAGACGGATGTGTATTTTTATGCTACCGTCCCGGCATGATCTACGACTCCGCGCGCTGGACGGCCACCCTCGCGGGCCGGCGCGTGCTGATCACCGGCGCGGCGCGCGGCATCGGCGCGGCGCTCGCCGCCCGGCTGCACGAGCGCGGCGCGCGGGTCGCCCTGGCGGGCCTCGAACCGGACCTGCTCGGCTCCGTCGCCGCCGGCTGCGCGGACGCCCCCTGGTGGACCTGCGACGTCACCGACCGCGACCGGGTCCGCACCGTCGTGGACGAGGCGGCGCGCGCGCTCGGCGGCCTGGACGTCGTCGTCGCGAACGCCGGGGTCGCCGCGCAGATGCCCGTCATCGGCGGCGACCCCGCGGTCCTGGAGCAGAGCCTGCGGGTCAACGTGCTCGGCGTCCACAACACGCTGTCGGCCGCCGGCCCCCACATCAGCCACCGGCGCGGCTACACGCTGACCGTCGCGTCGCTCGCCGCCGTCGTCCGCCTGCCGCTGCTCGGCGCCTACAGCGCGTCCAAGGCGGCGGCCGAGGCGCTCGGCGACACGCTGCGGATCGAGCTGCGGCCGTGGGGCGCCAAGTCCGGCGTCGCCTACTTCGCCGAACTCGACACCGACATGACCAGCCGCGGCTTCGGCACCGAGGCCGCCGCCGTACTCGCCGAGGGGGCGCGCGGCGCGATGGTGTCGCGGGTCGCGCCCCTCAAGGCCGGGATAGACGCGCTGGAGCGCGGCATCGCCCGCCGGTCCCGGCGGATCGTCGCGCCCTGGTGGGTGGCCGCGGCGCTGCCGGCGCACGCGGCGCTCCAGCCCCTGCTGGACCGGGCCGTCCAGCCGAGCCTGCGCCGCGCACTGGAGATCGCGCGCGCGGAGCACGCCGGCCTGACCACCCCGCAAGCGGACCGGGCGCTGTGAGCGCCGCACCGGACGCGCCGCGGGTGGCGCCGGGCGGCCTCCGCGACGTCGGGCCGCTCAACTGGCTGATCTGCGCGGTCTCCGGACGCGTCGCCGGGACCGGGCCGCCGAACCTGTTCCTGACCCTCGCGCGGCAGCGCGGCCTGTTCCGCGGCTGGCTCTGGTTCGGCGGGCGCCTCATGCCGGGCGGGAAGCTGAAGCGCCGCGAGACCGAACTGGTGATCCTGCGCGTCGCCCACCTGCGCGACTGCCGCTACGAGTTCGACCACCACGTGCGGCTCGCGCGCCGCGCCGGGGTCCGCGCCGCGGACGTCGAGCGGGTGCGGCAGGGCCCGGACGCCGACGGCTGGACCCCCCGCGAGCAGGCCGTCCTCGCCGCCGCCGACGAGCTGCATCACCATCGGGACCTGTCCGACGAGACCTGGGCGCGGCTGCGCGCCCGGCTCTCCGAACCCGAATGCGTCGAGCTGTGCATGCTCGCCGGCCACTACGAGATGCTCGCTACGGTGATCACCGCGCTGCGCGTGCGGCCCGACGTCCCCCGCAAGACCCGCTAGCCCATCCGCGGCGCCGCCCCCGGCTCCCAGGAGGTCCCGAATGCGCACACGACGGTTCATCACCACGACGCTGCTGCTCGCGGGAACCCCGGGCCTGGTCGTCGCCGGAGCCTGCCGGCCCGCCGCCGCGCGGACCCCGGCGGCCGTGCGGTTCGCCGACGCCGGCGGCATCCACGTGGAGCGGGTCCAGCGGATCGACGACCGGCAGTACGCGATCCGGGTCGGCACCGCCGCCCTCGGGCGGGCTGTAGACGTCCGCATCCTGCTGCCGACGGGCTACGCGCGGCGGCCGGCCGCCCGGTACCCCGTCCTGTACCTGTTCCACGGGACGGGCGGCCGCGCGTCCGACTGGGTCGAGAAGGGCGGTGCCGAGGCCACGACAGCCGGGCGATCACTGATCAGCGTCATCCCGGACGCGGGGTTCGACGGCGACGGCGGCGGCTGGTTCACCGACTGGGCCGACCCGAATACCAAGCTCGGCCCGTCCCGGTGGGAGACGTTCCACGTCGGTCAGCTCGTCCCCTGGATCGACCGCAACCTGCGGACGGTCGCGAACCGGGGCGGCAGGGCCGTCGCGGGCCTGTCGCAGGGCGGGTTCGGCGCGATGAGCTACGCCGCGCGCCACCCCGACATGTTCGGGTCCGCGACGTCGTTCTCCGGCGCCCCCGACATCGCCTGGGATCCGGTCACCGCCGCCGGCGCGTACGGCGTGATCTCCTACGTCGCCGCCGCGGACGACGGCGTCCCGCCCGACGCGGTCTTCGGGTCCCGGTTCGCCGACGCGATCAACTGGCGCGGCCACGACCCCGCCACCCTCGCGGCCAACCTGCGCGCGACCCGGCTGTCGCTCTACACCGCCACCGGCCTGCCCGGGCCGCTCGACCAGGGCGTCCCCGACCCGTCGGCGATCGGCATCGGGGCCCTCACCCACCAGTCGACCCTGACGTTCCACCGCCGGATCCAGCAGCTGGGCATCGCGAGCCGGTTCGACGACTACACCTTCGGCACGCACACGTTCCCGTACTGGGCGCGGGACCTGCGCGAGGAGATCGGCCCGCTGATGCGCGCGCTCACCCACCCGTCCCGCCCGCCGGCGCGCGTCTCCTACACCTCGATCGACCGGTCCTGGACGCAGTGGGGCTGGACGCTCTCCTTCGACCGGCGCGCGCCCCGGGAGTTCAGCGAGCTCGGCGACGCCTCGTCCGCCGGTTTCACGCTGAAGTGGAGCGGCACCGCGACCGTCACCACGCCCGCGTCCTACCGTCCGGGCGCCCGCTACACGATCACGGCCGGAACCCGCCGCATCACCGTGGAGGCGGACGCGTCGGGCCGCCTGGCCTTCACCCTTCCGCCTGCTCCCACCGGCAAGGTCCACGCCCAGATCACCCGCAGCTGACGCGGCACCGGATCACCCGCCGCTGACGCGCGGCACCGGGATCAGCCGTCGAGGACGCCCGAGCGCGCCAGCTCGCGCACGTGCTCGACGATCGGCGGGCCGACCGCGCGCAGCGCCGCCGCGTCGCCGGACGCGACCGCGGGCGTCACCATCGTCCCGACCGCCGCGACGACGACCTGGCAGGCGAACCGCGCCCGCTCCCCGGTCGCGCCCATCAGGTCGGCGAGCCCCGCCGCCAGGTCGCGCTGGACGGCCGAGCGGCGCTCGACGGCCTCCGGACCGGCGGCGAACACCTCCACCAGGAACAGCCGGGCGTAACCGGGCTCGGACGCGAGGACGTCCAGGTAGACGGTGATCGCCCGCTCGAACCGGTCGGCAGGATCGGCGCCGCCCTGCGCCGCCTCCGCGAGCCGGTCCCGCACGAGGTCGCCGGCCTGGTCGAACGCCGCCATGAAGCAGTCGAGCTTGGAGGAGAACAGCCGGTAGAAGCTCTGCCGCGACACCCGGGCCCGCTTCAGCACGTCCTCCACGGAGGTGCCGACGTACCCCTTCTCGGCCATCGCCTCGGCCATCGCCGACAGCAGGCGCCCGCGGTGGACGCGGTCGACCTCCGCCCGGGACAGCGCGTGGCGGCCCCGCGGGAGCCGGGGAGGCGAGGACTGCGGCACCTGATCACGATAGAGCACCCCGCCCGCGGCGCCGGCCCGTCCGGAAAACGGGGATGAGACCGGTGTGATGGCATTCACCGTATGGTCCGTACACTGGGCGAACGGGATCGTGGAGGCGGTCCTGCGTTTCGGCGCGCCGTGACCCTACCTTCACGTACGCGGTGGGACGTACGTCACACTATGCATATAGGTGTTTCGAGGAGGATAAGCGTGACCGACCGCGACGTGGACGTTCTGAGCAGAGCCCCGCTCTTCGAGGCCCTCGACGAGCAGGGTGCCAAGGCGCTGCGCGCCAACGTGACGGAGGTGCGCCTGGCCCGCGGTCAGACGCTCTTCAACGAAGGCGAGACGGGCGACCGGCTGTACGTCGTCCTGGAAGGCAAGATCAAGCTGACCCGGACGGCGCCGGACGGCCGGGAGAACCTGCTGAGCGTGCTCGGCCCGAGCGAGATGTTCGGCGAGCTGTCGCTGTTCGACCCGCGGCCCCGCACCGCGAGCGCGATCGCGGTGACCGAGTGCCGGCTGGCCGGGCTCGGGCACGACGACCTGCGGCCGTGGCTGACCGGGCACCCCGAGGTCGCCGTGCAGCTGCTGCGCGCGCTGGCGCAGCGGCTCCGCAAGACCAACGACGTGATGGCCGACCTGGTCTTCACCGACGTGCCGGGCCGGGTCGCCAAGGCGCTGCTGGATCTCGCCGAGCGGTTCGGGCAGCCGTCGGAGGCGGGCCTGCACGTGCACCACGACCTCACCCAGGAGGAGCTGGCGCAGCTCGTCGGCGCGTCCCGGGAGACGGTCAACAAGGCCCTCGCGGACTTCGCGCAGCGCAACTGGCTGCGGATCGAGGCGCGCGCCGTGGTGATCCTCGACATCGAGCGGCTGCGCAAGCGCTCCAAGTAGCGCGCCGCCCAGCAGCCTGGCCGTCCCGGCCTCCGCTCAGCGGCGCGCGGAGCGTCAGGGGCGTTCGTTCAGATAGTCCAGCTGCGACTGGACGGACCACTCGGCCGCCGGCCACAGCGATTCGTCGACGTCGGCGTAGACGATCTCGACGACCTCGCGGGCGGTGCGCGCGCCCGCGGCGACGGCGGCCTCGACCTGCGCGAGGCGCTCGCGCCGGTGGTCGATGTAGTGGTCGAGGGCGGCCAGCGGGTCGTCCAGTTTCGGGCCGTGCCCGGGCAGGATCACGGCCGCGTCCTGGTCGGCGGAGAAGGCGCGCAGCCGGTCCAGGGAGCTCAGGTAGTCGCCCAGCTTCCCCTCCAGCACGGTCGTGCCGTAGCCGAGGACGGTGTCGCCGGTGAGCACGGCGCGGTCCGCCGGAAGCCAGAACGTCAGCGAGTCGTCGCTGTGGCCCGGGGTCTCCATGATCCGCAGTTCGAGGCCACCGGTGGTGACGACGTCGCCCTCGCCGAGCCCCTCGTCGCCGAGCCGGTGCGCCGGGTCGAGGGCCCTGACCTTGACGCCACGGCCCTTGCCGCCGCCCGTCAGCTCGGCGAACTTCACCGCGCCCGCCGAATGGTCGGGGTGGCCGTGGGTGAGCAGGACGAGCCCGACGCGGCGCCCCTGGCCGGCGATCAGGTCCGCGACGCGGCGCAGGTGCTTGCCGTCCTTCGGCCCGGGATCGACGACGACGACCTCCTCGGCGCCGGGCTCGCCGATGATCCAGGTGTTGGTGCCGTCCAGGGTCATCGCGGACGGGTTCGGCGCGAGCACGCAAGTCGCCCGTTCCGTACCCATCCCATCGATCTCGCTCATATCGCCCATCCTGCCCGAGGCCCGATCGGGGTGCCGGACCGGGTTCCAGCCGAGCGCCTCCAGGTGCCGCAGCACGGACGTGCCCGCGAGCCGCCACATCACGGCCCGCGACCACGGCACCCGCCGCGTCACGTCCCGGTCCCCGGCGCCACGCCCCTAGCCCTTCGGGTAGTACTCGGCGGCCTTCTCGGGCAGCACCAGCCAGGCCTCGCCGTCGATGATCTTCGCGGTGGGCTCGTGCACGATGATCTCGCGGGGCGCGGCGAGCACGTCGGCGACCGTGTCGAACGCCGACAGCTCGTTCAGCGTCGTCAGGGTCGGCGGCAGCATGGTCCACTCACCGGCCTGCGCGCGTTCCACGGCCTCCGCCGGGCGCACCCAGGCGACCTGGTCGGCCTCGGTGCTGACGTCGCGCGCGCGCTGCCCCTCGGGCATCGCGGCGACGAAGAACCGGGTGTCGTACCGCTTCGGCTCGACGATCGGCGTGATCCAGTGCGCCCACGGGCGCAGCAGGTCCGAGCGCAGCACGAGGCCGCGCCTGCCGAGGAACTCGCCGAACGACTGGGAACGGTCCAGCAGCGCCTGCCGGTCGGCCTCCCAGTCGTCGCCGCGGGTGTCGTCCACGACGGAGTCGCCGGTCGGACCGGCCAGCAGAACGAGCGTCTCCTCGAACGTCTCGCGGACCGCCGCGCACACCAGCTCGCGAGCCGTCTTCTCGTCGGCCTTGAACGCCGCGCCCCACTCCGCCGGAGACGGCCCCGACCACGCGAGGTCGGCCTCCCCGTCGCGCGGGTCGACCGAGCCGCCGGGGAAGACGTAGGCGCCGGGCGCGAACGCCATGGACCGCACCCGGCGCAGCATGAACGCCTGCAGGCCGTGCCGGTCGTGGTCGCGCAGGACGACGACGGTGGCGGCGTGCCGGGCGGGCGCGGGCCGCGCCCTGCCGGACAGGATGTCGTCGATCTGGTCCCGCATCGACTCCGGCAGCTTCAGCCCGTTCACCATCGCCCCGCCCAACTCGTCGCACTCATGGCGGTTCATTCGGACATACCGAATGGCGTTCCGTCAACCCCGGCGTCCCGCCCGCCAGGCTCCGGAGCACCCCCGGCGGCCCGGGCGCGGGTCAGGAGACCTCGGCGATCAGCTCGACCTCGACGGGCACGTTGCGCGGCAGCACGGCGACGCCCACGGCGCTGCGGGCGTGCTTGCCGGCGTCCCCGAAGATGTCGCCCAGCAGGTCGCTGGCGCCGTTGATCACCTGCGGCTGCCCGTGGAAGTCCGGGGCGGACGCGACGAACCCGACGACCTTGACGATCCGCACCACCCGCGACAGCTCGCCGACCTCGGCCTTCAGCGCCGCGACGCAGTTCAGCGCGCAGATCCGGGCCTGCTCGGCGGCCACCTCGGCGGAGACCTCCGCGCCCACCTTGCCGGTCACCTTGATCTCGCCCTTCACCACCGGGACCTGCCCGGAGGTGTAGACGAGCGAGCCCGTCCGCGCGGTCGGCACGTACGACGCCAGCGGCGTCACGACGTCCGGCAGCTCCAGTCCCAGCTCGGTGATCCGCTCTTCGGGCGTGCTCATGGCGTTCCTCCTCGTCGAGGGGTTGTCGGGTGCCTGCCGTCGGTGGACCGGCGCCGCTAGGACTGGATCTCGCGCTTGAAGTAGGCCACCAGGTTCTCCGGGTTCGGGCCCGGCAGCACGGTGACGAGCTCCCACCCGTCCTGCCCCCAGTTGTCGAGGATCTGCTTGGTCGCGTGCACCAGCAGCGGAACGGTCGCGTACTCCCACTTCTTCATGGGTTTCAGCCTAGCGATCAGCGGTCCGCGGCGTCGTAGTGCTCGCGGGCGGCGCGGATCTCGGCGATGCTGTACTCGGCGAAGTGCCGGACGGACGCGAGCAGCGGGACGAGCCGCTCGCCCAGCAGCGTCAGCGCGTACTCGACCTGGACCGGCACGGAGGGCGTCACGCTGCGCGCCACGAACCCGTCCCGCTCCAGGGAGCGGAGCGTCTGGGTGAGCATCTTCGCGCTGACGCCCGGCAGGGCACGCGCGATGTCGGCGTACCGGCGCGGCCCCTGCGTCAGCTGGAACAGCACCACCGAGGTCCACTTGTTGCCGATCACACCCAGCACGTCATGGGTCGGGCAGTCGTCCATGTAAGAGTCGAACGCCGCCTTCGCCTCCCGGCGCCGCTCGGCGGCGGTCATCGTCGTCATGCCGTGCGTCCCTCTTCCCCCGTGCCGGGCACTCACCTCAGGGTGCCGATCGCACTCCGAAGCAACCTCTTCCGGCACCCCGATGTTCCGGGTGACAGTGGGCTCGTCGCGGGGTCCTCCCCGCCCTCCCACGTCACAGGAACGGAGTTTCGCATGCGCGCGATCATCGTGGACAAGCCCGGTGGCCCGGACGCGCTGGAGATCACCGAGGCCCGGGAGCCCGACCCCGGCCCCGGGCAGGTGCGGATCCGAACCGCTGCGGCCGGCGTGAACCCGGTGGACGCGGCGACCCGCGCAGGGCTGCTCGCCGACGCCGGGCTGATGCCCCCGTTCGGCTCGCGCGGCCCGATCGGCATCGGCTGGGACGTCGCCGGGACCGTCGAGGCGACCGGCCCGGACGTCCGCCGGTTCGCGCCCGGCGACGCGGCATCACCGTCCACAACGTGTGGATAACGGCGGACGGCGCGCGGCTGGAGCAGCTGTCGGCGCTCGTCGACACGGGCCGCCTCACGCTCCGCGTCGCCGGCACGTACCCGCTGGAGAAGGCCGCCCAGGCGCACGAGCGCCTGGAGGCGGGCGGGCTGCGCGGACGACTCGTCCTCACCACCGCCTGACCTGCGACGACGCCGCCGGACGGACGGCGCTCAGCCTGGGTCGCGACCGTGCAGACCGGCGCCGTCGGCCTGGTCGCCGGCGCGCTGCTGGCCGCCCGCGTCCGGCCGCACCGGCCGGTGCTCGTCGCCAACCTCGGCCTCGCCGTGTTCGCGCCGCCGCTCGCGCTGCTCGCGGCCGCCGCGCCCGCGCCGCTCGTCATCGCCGCGTACGGGCTGGCGCTCACCGGGCTCGGCGTGCTCAACCCGACGTGGGAGACCGTCGTCCAGCTGACCGTCCCGCGGCGGTCGCTGGCGCGCGTCACCTCCTACGACTGCCGAAATCGGACGTGCTGTGCCCGCCACGGGTATAGCGGGTACAGCGCTGCTGTACCCGTGACCTGGAGGGACGTGCCGCCTATCGACATGATTTCCTCATCGTCAGGGCCCCGGGGGCGGCCGGTGCCCGGGGCCCGGGGATGGCGGGCGGGGCCGCCTGCAGGCCGGCGAGCGCGGCCCCGGTCAGCTGTCGGGGTGCACGTCGTTGATCACGATGGTGTCGCCGGCGAGGAGGTAGTACACGGTGACGTCGTCGCGGGTCACGGTGTAGTGGGCGTACTGGAGGCCCTCGATGCCGACGGGCCGGGCGTCGTCGGGGACCGGGTCGCTGAGCAGCGACATGATGACCAGTTGGATCGCGGTGCGGAAGTGGGGGGTGAGCGCGTTGATGCGCGCCCGGACCGAGCGGGCGACCACCAGGTGGTCAGGCAAGCCACTCTCCGGAGGCGACCTGGTCGCGGGTGTAGACCTCATAGCCGGGCGGGGTGACGCCCCGGTCGAGGGCGGCGCGGATGTCGGCGGCCTCGGCGTCGAAGCGGCGGGCGTCGCGCTCGCGGCGGAGCTGCTGGTACTCCTCCCACTCGGCCTCGGAGACCAGCACGACCGGCTCTTTGCCGTTCTTGGTGATGCGGGGGTGCGCGCCGCGGTGCACGACGGCGGTGTGCATGTCGCCGAGCCGGTTGCGCGCCTCTTTGATCGGGAAGGCGTCGTCGTCCATACCGGAACCCTAATGGACCCGGTGCACCTTGTGTACACGATGTGCACCTGTTTGGCTCATCCTCAGCACCTCCGAGAGGAGGGTGCGGGTGCTGGGGCCCCGAGCGGCGCCCGCCGGTACGGGCGGACGCGCCGGGGGCCGAGCTGGCCGTGGCCCTCCCCCCGCACCGGCTGGCGACCATCACCCGCAAGAAGTGCTGGAAGGGCGGCGGGGCCATCAAGCGAACCGTCGTTTGGAGTGGCGGTCCTAAGCCCACCGTCCTGGTCCTCTATAGGGGAGGCAAGTACGACGGCCAGCAGGTCTACCCGGAGAAGGGCGACGGGTAGGGACGCCCGGGAGGCTCGTGAAACCAGCTCGGCCGCGCTAGGAGCCGTGGTCGGACATCGCGGCCAACATCTCTTCCCGGATCGAATCCAGCGCGCCGCGCGTGACTGCGACCACCTGCGCCCAGGTGTCCGCCCAGTCGTAGGGCGGGTAGGGGATACCGGGGGCGCGGTGCGCGGTGGCGGCCTTTTGCTTGGCGTCCCCGTGCTGCTGGCCGTGGCGGATGTGGTTAAGCGTCAGCAGCAGCTCGATGGCGCCCTTGATGCGCTCTTGGGCCTCGACGGGCAGCCCCTGCGGTAGGCCCTTCTTCAGGGCGGCCAGCGCGCCGAACTTCGGCGGCGTCTGGGTGCTCGGCGGGACTACGCAGGCCAGGACGTCGGCGAGAGCGCTCATCGCCGAGTTGAACTCCTCCTGGCTGGCGCACGGTTGCGCGAGCCGTGCGCAGCTGTCGGCCTGCAGGCCCATGAACAGCCGCCGCCCGGTCTTCACCTTCCATGTGGTGTCCAGGTAACCGATGGCCAGCGGGAGGTCCAAAGGTTCGGACGGGGGCGCCGCGACGGGGATCGGCGCGGGCGTCAGCACCCGCGTGATGTGTTCGATGTAGCCGTCGACGGAGTGGATCTCGCGTAGGGCGCGGACGCCCGACAGGCCCGTGACCAGCCGCATATGCCACCCGTATTCGCCGACCGCACCCAAGACCGACCATGCGCGCGGCGGCTCTTCCTGCAGCATCTTGCCCAGCGCGTAAAGCAGCCGCTCCTCGGCCTCCGGTGGGTATCGGGGCTGTAGCGCCAGCTGCTCCTTCACCTCATCGGAGGTGAGGACGGCCTGGACCTCCTGGGCTGGGTCCGGCGTGATGCTCCTCTCCTTGTTGACGATCATTCGAACGGTGGTCATGAAGAGGTCCAGGAGCGGCTCGGTGCCGTGGACGAACCGCAGTCCGGCCACGGTGAGCCGGACGGTGGCCGAGTTGTCCTCGTGCCGCGCGGAACGTTGGACGAGGGCGTATTGCGACTCGCCCTGCTCGCTGACGTGGCGGGAACGATGCGAACACGGCCGCCGCGTCGATGCCCTCGCCGTCGAGCCTCATGTCGACGTACTGCCAGATCGGCCAGGTTCCGCGCGCGTTGAAACCTTCGTAAACGACCTGGAGGAAACGGAGCTGATCACGGGTGAGTTCGCCCGGGAGGTAAGGAGGAGCCTCATTGCTCATCCGGACATGGTGGCAGTGCGCCGATCATCGCATCCACCGCATTCTCGTGCGTGGATGCACGGCCGCCGCGGACTGGGACGTACCGCACCGGCTGCGTACGGTCCGGTATACGGCGGGTGGCGGCGGTGCCCGCGGCATAGCGTGACGCCATGACCTCCCCTGGAGCGCTCCCCGGCCAGTCCCCCGCCCCGGCCGCTGAGGACGCCACCGGCCTCGCTGGCCGCCGCGCCGCTCGGCTACGCGTTCGCCCCGCTCGCCGCGTCCGCGTGGGGCGCGTCCGTCCCCCTCATGGTCAGCGCCGTGCTGGTCGGCGGGAGCTGCCTCGGGACGGCCGCGGTCCCCGGCGTCCGCGCGCTGACCATGCCGAAGACCGCCGAGGCCGAGCCCGCCCCGGCCTGACCCGCATCAGCCGGGCGCGTCAGAAGTCGGTGGGGGGCTCCTCCTTGGAAGCGCCCCCGCCGGCCGGGCGGTCGCCGCCCGCGATGCCGCGCCGCTCGCCGTCCCGCGGGCCCCGCACCTCGCCGGACCGCTCGCCCTGCTCCACTCCGTGGCGCGGCTTCGGGTCGTCCAGCCCGATGACCGGCGGGACGTCCTCCGCCGACTCCAGCGTCGACGGCTGCTCGGCCGCCTTCGCCAGGTCCTCCTCCGCCTTCGCCAGCCGCTCGCGCAGGTCCAGCCGGTTCGCCGCGGACTGCGACCCGCCGTCCTCGCCGCCGCTCATCTTGTCGAAGAACCGCAGGATCTCCACCGGCAGCGGCATCACCAGCGTGCTGTTCTTCTCCGCCGACACCTCCACGACCGTCTGCAGCAGCCGCAGTTGCAGCGCCGCCGGGTCCTGCGACATGATCTCCGCCGCCGCGGCCAGCCGCTTGGACGCCTGGAACTCGCCGTCCGCCGTGATGATGCGGGCGCGCCGCTCCCGCTCCGCCTCCGCCTGCCGCGCCATGGACCGCTTCATGCCCTCCGGCAGCGAGACGTCCTTGATCTCCACCCGCTCGATCAGGATCCCCCACGGGTCCTGGGTGATCTCGTCGATGATCGAGCGCAGCCGGACGTTGATCTTCTCGCGCTCGCCGAGCAGCTCCTGCATGTCCGCCTGGCCGATCGCCGACCGCAGCGACGTCTGCGCCACCTGCGAGATCGCGTACCCGTAGTTCTGCACGTTCACGATCGCCTTCACCGGGTCGACCACCCGGAAGTAGACGACCGCGTCGACCCGGACGCTCACGTTGTCCTGGGTGATGCCGTCCTGCGCCGGCACCCCCATCGTGACCGTCTGCTGGTTCACCTTCTGCATCCGCTCGGCGAACGGGATGATCGCCGTCAGGCCGGGCCGGCGGACGGCGCCGGGCCGCAGCTGCCCGCCGCGCTGCACCTGGCCGAACCGGAACACGATGCCGTGCTCGAACTGCTGCACGACCCGCAGCGACGAGGCGAGCGTGATCAAACCGCCCACCACGACGATCAGCACAATGATCAGGGCCACCGCTGCCATCACGGGCCACCTTTCCGACGTGGACGGTCCGTACCCGACAGGGTCCGGACGTACCCGGCCCGAGGCCGGTCTCACGTTTCCCAGCTAACCTCGCGGGCACGCCCGGCACAACGGCCCCGGCAAGCGATCTACCCACGGGTACGGCACCGTGTCAGGGATCACTTGCATCAGGACGGGCGCCCTCTGAAGTCCTTGCCGAGTGAACGATATGGTCGATCGGGTGAGCGCGAGAGACACCGACTGGGACGGCGTGCGCCTCCATGTCGTCACCGGCAAGGGCGGCACGGGCAAGACGACCGTCGCCGCCGCCCTCGCCCTGGCCCTGGCCGCCGGCGGCCGCAAGGTCCTGCTCGTCGAAGTGGAGGGCCGCCAGGGCATCGCGCAGCTCTTCGACTGCCCGCCGCTGCCCTACGAGGAGCGCCGCGTCGCCGTCGCCCCGGACGGCGGGGACGTCTACGCGCTCGCCGTCGACACCGAAGAGGCGCTCATCGAGTACCTCGAGATGTTCTACAGCCTCAAGCGCGCCGGCAAGGCGATGACCAAGCTCGGGATCGTCGACTTCGTCACCACCATCGCCCCCGGCCTGCGCGACGTGATCCTCACCGGCAAGACCTCCGAGTCCGTCCGGCGCCGCAAGAAGGACGGCTCGTTCATCTACGACGCCGTCGTCATGGACGCCCCGCCCACCGGCCGGATCACCAAGTTCCTCAACGTCAACGACGAGGTCTCCGGACTCGCCAAGGTCGGCCCGGTCCGCAACCACGCCGACACCGTGATGAAGGTCGTGCGCAGCCCCGAGACCGCCGTCCACTTCGTCACGCTGCTGGAGGAGATGCCCGTCCAGGAGACGATGGACGGCATCCGCGAGCTCACCGAGGTGGGGCTGCCCGTCGGCGGCGTCATCGTCAACATGGAGCACGAGCCCGTCCTGTCCGAGGACGACCTCGCCGCGGCCGCCGCCGGCGCGCTCGACACCGACGAGATCCTGCGCGGCGTGAAGGCCGCCGGGCTGGAGCACGACGCCGAGTCGATCGCCGCGGTCCTCGCCGCCGAGGCCGGCGAGCACGCCCGCCGCACCGCGCTGCAGCGCCGCGAGAAGGAGCGTCTGGAGTCCGTCGACCGGCCCCGCTACACGCTGCCGATGCTGTCCGACGGCATGGACCTGGCCGGCCTGTACGACCTGGCCGCGGCCCTACGCGCCCAAGGGGCGGCGTAGTTCATGGGGGAGAGGACCGTATGAGCCCCACGAAGAACCCGCCTGCGCTGGACGTCGACGGGCTGCTCGACGACCCGCGCACCAAGATCATCGTGTGCTGCGGGTCCGGCGGGGTGGGCAAGACCACCACGGCCGCGGCGCTCGGCGTGCGGGCCGCCGAGCGGGGCCGGGACGTCGTCGTCCTCACCGTCGACCCGGCGCGCCGCCTCGCGCAGTCGATGGGGCTGTCGGAGCTCGACAACAACCCGCGCAGGATCGAGATCGACGGCGACGGCGAGCTGCACGCCATGATGCTCGACATGAAGCGGACGTTCGACGAGATCGTCGAGGCGCACGCCGACCCCGACCGGGCCAAGCAGATCCTCGCGAACCCCTTCTACCAGTCGCTCTCCTCGTCGCTGTCCGGGACGCAGGAGTACATGGCGATGGAGAAGCTCGGGCAGCTGCACCGCTCGGGCGCCTGGGACCTGATCATCGTCGACACCCCGCCGTCCCGCAACGCGCTGGACTTCCTGGACGCCCCCGAGCGGATGGGCCGCTTCCTCGACGGCCGCTTCATGAAGATCCTCGCCGCCCCCGCCAAGACCGGCGGCCGGTTCGGGGTCAAGGTGATCAGCGCCGGGTTCGGCATGTTCACCGGCGTGATCAACAAGGTCCTCGGCGTCCAGCTGCTGCGCGACGTGCAGACGTTCGTCGCGGCGTTCGACACGATGTTCGGCGGGTTCCGCGAGCGCGCCGAGAAGACGTTCAAGCTGCTGCAGACCCCGGGCACCGCGTTCCTCGTCGTCGCGGCGCCGGAGCCGGACGCGCTGCGCGAGGCGTCCTACTTCGTCGAGCGGCTCGCCGAGGAGCGGATGCCGCTCGCCGGGCTCGTCGTCAACCGGGTCCACGAGTCCGCCGCGGACGGGCTGTCGGCGGCGCGCAGCCAGGCCGCCGCCGAGACGCTCGAGGAGCGCGGCGAGCACACGCTGACCGCCGCGCTGCTCCGCCTGCACACGGGCCGCATGCAGCTCGCCGCCCGGGAGGAGCGCCTGCGCGACCATTTCGCCTCGACGCATCCGACGGTCCCGGTCACCGCCGTCCCCGCGCAGGCCGAGGACGTCCACGACCTCGACGGCCTCCGCCAGGTGGGCGAGGACCTGTCGCTGCTGCGGCGGGCCGGGGCCGAGCGCTCCGCCTAGCGGGCGCCTCTCCTAACAGCAGGGGCGGTCTGGAAGACGGGCCATCCGATCTCGGTGCGCCAGCGGGACGTGTCGGGGGTGTCGCGGCGGCCGACGAGGTAGTACTCGCGCATCGGGCCGTCCACGGCGAGGGCGTGCCGCGACACGTAGGCGGCGAGCGTACCGTAGGAACGGTCCACGTCGGCGGGCGCGCCGTGGTGGGTGATGACGGCGAGCTCCGCCGCCGGCACCTCCCGCGGGACGACCCGGCCCATCGGCCGGACGGCCCCCGCGCACGGCACGAAGATGGTCGCCTCGCCGCGATGCCGGGTGTACAGCTCGTCGGTGAAGACGCCGCCGGCGTGGCCGTCCTCGGAGACGTCCTGCGCGGCGAGGGTCCCGTACAGCTCGCCGAGCGCGCCCTGGAACCACGCGGCCATGTCGGCGACGTCGACGATCTCCGTGATGGCCGCCGCCCGGACCGCCGGCACGCTGCGCAGTTCGACGTTCGCGGAAGCGTCCGCCGGGGGAGGCGCGAGGAGGTCGCGCAGCGCGGCGACGGAGCGCCGCGTCCGGCCGAGGTCGTCCTCCAGCCGGCGCAGGTGCGCGACGATCCGCTCGTTGCGGGCGTGCATGTCCGGTGCCGCGAGGACCGCGTCGATGTCGTCGAGCGGCATGCCGAGGTCGCGGAAGCGGCGGATGACCTGCGCGGTCGGGATCTGCTCGGCGGTGTAGCGGCGGTAGCCGGTGGCCGGGTCCACGTGGGCGGGTTCGAGCAGCCCGACGCGGTGGTAGTGCCGCAGCGTCTTCACGCTCATGTGGGTGGCGCGCGAGAAGTCCCCGATGGACAGGTACGTCATGCCGCCCATTGTGGGGTCTCCCCTTAGGGGAGAGTCCGCCCTGTAAGTCCGGCTTGACCCTGCCCGTGCGGAAGCCGCGAGCGTCGTTCCCGACGGCCCACCGGGGCCGGACGGAACCGGACAAAGGAGACCGACGATGACGCAGAGCACCGGCTACGAGCTGCGGCCCGCCACGATCGAGGACATCGCCCGACGCTACGTCGCGGTGTGGAGCGAACCGGACGCGGGCGAGCGCCGCGCCGCCATCGCCGCACTGTGGGCGGAGGACGGCGTCGAGTTCGTCGAGGGCGCGCGGTTCCGCGGCCACGACGAACTGGAGGCGAGGATCGCGGAGGCGTACGACGAATTCGTGGTCCGCCGCGAGTACGCGGTGGTGTCGGAGGGCGACGTGTTCGGCCACCACGACGCGGTCACGTTCACCGTCCGCCTCGAGACGAGCGGCGGGGACGTCGCGTGGGCCGCGCGGGTGTTCCTCGTCGTCGGCGAGGACGACCTCATCCGCTACGACTACCAGTTCACCGTGCAGCCCCTGCAGGCATGACCGCAGAACCCGTGGCTGCGGGCCCGTACCGCATCGGTACGGGCCCGCAGCCGCATTGAGGTGGACCTTCCGGTCACCTGCCATTTTCCGGACGAGCCCTGCCGGACCGTCCAAGCCCTTGCCGCCCATCGAGCGGGCCGCGGGCGTCGCCCAACCGGTGCCGAGTGGCCGAGTTCAGCTCGCGACGAGCTCTTCCTCGTCCGTCTCGACCGACCGCTCGTACTCCTCCTTGGCGGTCTCCAGCAGGTCGCGCCACGAACGCACGTCCGGCCGCCGGCGCAGGAGCGCGCGGCGCTCCCGCTCGGTCATGCCGCCCCAGACGCCGAACTCGATCCTGTTGTCGAGGGCGTCGGCGAGACACTCCGTGCGCACCGGGCAGCCGCGGCAGATGAGCTTGGCCCGGTTCTGCGCCGCTCCCTGCACGAACAGGGCGTCCGGATCCGCGTTACGGCAGGCGGCGCGGGCGGTCCAATCCGTGATCCACATCTTGGCCCCACTCCCCTAGGGTCTGTGTCGATTTGCGCTCCTTGGCCGGACGGGCGCGGACGTCAGGCCGCCAAACGAAAGCCGTGGGGAAGAACTTACGGAAGCGAGGGACGATTCAACAGACCCCGATGGGCCCATTCTCGATATAGCCCACCGGGGCCATACCGCCGGAACGGACTAGTTACCTGTAGTTGACGCGCCAGACATGGCGCAGGTTGTCACGAGGGGCACATACCGGACGAACGTCCGGCGCCGGCCGGCCCGCCGCGTCCGGGCCCTGGGGACCTGTCCCGTATGCACTGGTCGTCCCGCGTACCCTAGACCCCGTGCGCGATGCGAAGCTAGATCGGGGTAAGGCCTTCTCCACGCTGTTCAGGCTGCTCGGAGCGGGTGTCGTCGCGGGCGTCCTGGTCGCGTTCATCGCGCTGCCCGGCGTCGGCAGCGCGGGACTGACCGCGCGTGACGCCGCGAACAACTTCGAGAACATGGACAGCGCCCTCAAGACGACACCACCGTCGGAGAAGACGGTGATGTACGACGCGAACGGCAAGCCGGTCGCGACGTTCTTCGACAAGTACCGCGAGTCCGTCCGGCTCGACCAGGTCGCCCCCATCATGCGGCAGGCGATGGTCGACATCGAGGACTCGCGCTTCTACAAGCACGGCGCACTCGACCTCAAGGGCACGATCCGCGCGCTGGCCTCCAACGTCGAGTCCGAGCAGACGCAGGGCGGGTCCACCCTCACCCAGCAGTACGTGAAGAACCTGCTCGTCGACCAGGCGACGACCCAGGAGGAGTACAAGGAGGTCACGGCCCCGACCGTGGGCCGCAAGCTGCGCGAGCTGCGCTACGCGCTCGACATCGAGCAGCACATGACCAAGGACCAGATCCTCGAGGGCTACCTCAACGTCGCGTACTTCAGCGCCGGCGCCTACGGCATCCAGGCCGCCGCCAAGCGCTACTTCAGCGTCCCCGCGTCCAAGCTGAACCTCGGGCAGGCCGCGCTGCTGGCCGGCATCACGCAGAACCCCACCCTGTACGACCCGATCCGCAACCCGAAGGAGGCCCGCAAGCGGCGCGACACCGTCCTCTACCGGATGGCGCAGCTCGGGCACATCTCCAAGGCGCAGGCGGACGCGGAGGCCGCCAAGCCGATCCTGCTGAACCGCACCGACCCGGTCGGCGGCTGCGAGTCCAGCAAGGCGCCGTACTTCTGCGAGTACGTCAAGTACGACATGCTCGACATCCTCTCCAAGGGCAAGTACTGGTCGATGACGCCCAAGGAGCAGCAGGACGTCGTCAACAAGCTGAACCGCGGCGGCTACACCATCCGCACCACCCTCGACATGAAGGCGCAGAACGCCGTCGACCAGGCGCTGCGCAGCCACGTCGCACCGGCCGGCAACCGCGTCGGCGCCGAGGCGATGGTCGAGCCCGGCACCGGCAAGATCAAGGCGATCGGGCTGAGCAAGCGGTTCGGCGCCGGCAAGGGCCGCACCACCATCAACCTGCCCGCCGACTCCCACCACGGCGGCGGGACGGGCGTGTCCGCCGGATCGACGTTCAAGACCTTCACGCTCGCCGCCGCGCTCGACGAGGGCATCCCGGTCAGCACCACCATCAACTCGCCGCAGACGACGACCGTCACCGGCTACCAGCCCTGCAAGTACACCGGCACGATCAACGGGGTGAAGTACAAGAACCAGATGGCGGGCGGCGGCACGTGGACGCTCCACAACGCCGGTGACAGCGAGGCCGGCAACTTCGACCTCAAGACCGCGACCTGGCACTCGGTCAACACCTTCTACGCCCAGCTGGAGAAGCGCGTCGGCGTCTGCGACGCGGTCGCCATGGCCAAGGCGTTCGGCATGAAGCGGGGCAACGGGGAGGACATCGCGCCGGTCCCATCGCAGGTCCTCGGCAGCAACGACATCGACATGGTCCACCTCGCCGCCGCGTACGCCGGCTTCGCCGCCCGCGGCAAGTACTGCACGCCGCTGTCGGTCACGCAGGTCATCGACTCCGACGGCAAGCAGCTGAAGCTGCCCAAGCAGGACTGCCACCAGGCCGTCGACCAGGCCGTCGCCGACAAGGTCGACTCCATCCTCAAGGGCGTCCTCACCAAGGGCACCGCCGCCGGGCGCGGCATCGGCCGTCCCGCCGCCGGCAAGACCGGCACTTGCGAGGAGTTCACCTGCGCGGTGTTCGCCGGCTTCACCCCGAACATGGCCGCCGCCACCGCCTACTGGGACTACCGCGGCCCCTGGCAGTACAAGGTGTACGGCGTCTACGGCGCGGACACCCCCGGCGCCATGTGGCAGCAGAGCATGCGGTCCGCGCTCGCCGGCAAGCCCGCCCCGGACTTCAACACCCCGGCCCGCGACTTCGGCGACACCACCAGCGTCCCGAAGGTGAAGGGCCTGAAGATCGCCGCGGCCCGGGCCAAGCTCCAGGGCGCCGACCTGAAGGTGCAGGTCGCGTCCGGGTCCGTCGACTCCGACCAGCCGAAGGGCACGGTCGTGTCCACCTCGCCGGACGCGGGGACGGAGGTCCCGCCCGGCACCACCGTCATCCTCTACGTCAGCAGCGGCAAGAAGAAGAACGACGACGACGGGAACGACGGCGGCAACGACGGCGGCAACGGGCAGGGCTATCCCGGCTGGCCGCCGCCCGGCCACTGACGAACGAAAAAAGGCCCGGCGTGCGCCGGGCCTTCTGGGGGCCCGGCGCACGCGCCGGGCCCTTCGCTCACTCCGCGAGCTGTCGCTTGACCTCCGCGGCGACCCGCCCGCCCTCGGCCCGCCCCGCGACCTTCGGGTTCACGACCTTCATGACCTGCCCCATCGCCCGCGGCCCCGCCGCACCCGTCTCGGCGATCGCGTCCGCGACCAGTGCCGCCAGCTCCGCGTCGGACAGCTGCGCCGGCAGGTACTCCTCCAGCACCGCGCCCTCGTCCCGCTCCGCCTGAGCCTGCTCCGCACGGCCCGCGTCCCCGAACGCCGTCGCGGCCTCCCGGCGCTTCTTCGCCTCCCGCGTCAGCACCTTCACCACGTCGTCGTCGGACAGCTCGCGCGACTGCTTGCCCGCGACCTCCTCGTTCTTGACGGCGGTCAGCGCCATCCGCAGCGTCCGCGTGCGCACGTCGTCGCGCGCCTTCATCGCCGCCGACAGGTCGGTCTCGAGCTTCTCCTTCAGGGCACTCATGGTCACATCATGCCCGCACGAACCCGGCCGCCTCATCAGGATTACCGCGAGGTGCCCATCTCTGGAACCATGGACGCCAGAGAAGGGAGAACCGTGCGAAAGATCTACGCCGCGTCCCTCGGCCTCCTGGGCGCGGGCGCCGCCACCTTCGGGTACGCCTCGGTGATCGAGCGGAACTGGTTCCGGCTCCGCCGGTTCGACGTGCCGGTGCTGCCGCCCGGCCGCCCGCCGGTCAAGATCCTGCACATCTCCGACGCGCACCTGACGCCCGGCCGGTCCCGCCTCATCCACTGGGTCCGCTCCCTGGACGCCCTGGAGCCCGACCTCGTCGTCAACACCGGCGACACCCTCTCCCACCGGGACGCCATCGGCCCCTTCCTGGACGCCCTCGGCCCCCTCCTGGACCGTCCCGGCGTCTTCGTCTACGGGTCCAACGACCTGTACTCCCCGATCTTCAAGAACCCCCTGCGCTACATCTGGCGCACCAGCAAGTCCGACTACAAGCGGCACCGCCGCGAGCCCGACCTGCCCTACCGCGAGCTCGGCTCGTCCCTGCAGGCCGCCGGCTGGCTCGACCTGAACAACCGCATCGGCCGCCTCAAGGTCGGCGAGCTCGACGTCGAGTTCGGCGGCATCGACGACTCGCACATCAACCGCGACCGCTACGACAAGGTCGCCGGCCCCGTCGACCCGCAGGCCGACGTCCACCTCGGCGTCATGCACTCCCCCGAGCCCCGCAACCTCGACCGCTTCGCCGCCGACGGCTACGACCTCCTCCTCGCCGGCCACACCCACGGCGGCCAGGTCTGCGTCCCCTTCTACGGCGCCCTCGCCACCAACTGCGGCATCGACCGTCCCCGCGTCAAGGGCCTGCACCGGCACCGCGGCTCCTGGCTGCACGTCTCCGCCGGCCTCGGCACGTCCCCCAAGGCCCCCATGCGCTTCTGCTGCCCCCCGGAGGCGTCCCTCCTCACCCTCGTCCCCCGGTGAACTGGAAGACCTCCCACCTCCAAGCCGCCCTCTACGACGCGGGCGTCCACAACCCCACGGTCGCCCGCCTCGCCGCCCGCGCCCTCTGGGGCTACGACATAACCCACCTATGGCGCAGCCTGGCCAACCGCCCCGAAGGCACGACCCTGGACATCCCCTGCGGCGGCGGCCTAGATGAATGAGTCCAAGGGTTCGCCTGCGGACATGGGGCGAGGGCGTCCAATGTCAGTGTGTGAAGACAGACCTAGACACCCTCGCAACGGCACTCTATGCCCGGATCGACGACGAGTTG
>NZ_WBMS02000006.1:0-228812 GCF_008923205.2 Actinomadura physcomitrii
CCCCCTCTCTCCGTCTCCGCGCGGCCACGGCGCCCTCTCGCGGGCGAACCCGCCGCACCCCTCCCCGCGCCGCCGCGCGGAACCGCGGCGGCTCCAGGGGCCGCTGAAGCGCTCAGCCGCGGTTCGCGTTCGTCATGCCGAGGACGTCGAGCGCCGCGTCGAGCTGCTCCTCGGTGAGCCTGCCGTCCTTCACATAACCGCGCTCGATGACGACCTCCCGGATCGTCCTGCGCTCCGCGAGGGCCTGCTTGGCGACCTTCGCCGCCTCCTCATAGCCGATGTAGCGGTTCAGCGGCGTCACGATCGACGGGGACGACTCGGCGTACTCGCGCATCCGGTCCGCGTCGGCCTCGATACCGTCCACGCAGCGGTCCGCCAGCAGCCGCGACACGTTCGCCAGCAGGGTGATCGACTCCAGCACGTTGCGCGCCAGCATCGGCAGCATCACGTTCAGCTCGAAGCTGCCCGCCGCGCCGCCGAACGCGATCGCCGCGTCGTTCCCGATCACCTGCGCGGCCACCTGCGTCACCGCCTCGGGGATCACCGGGTTCACCTTGCCCGGCATGATCGACGACCCGGGCTGCAGGTCCGGCAGCCGGATCTCGGCGAGCCCCGCCCGCGGCCCCGACCCCATCCAGCGCAGATCGTTGGCGATCTTGTTGAGGCTCACCGCGACCGTGCGCAGCGCGCCGCTCGCCTCGACCAGGCCGTCCCGCGCGCCCTGCGCCTCGAAGTGGTCGCGGGCCTCGGTCAGCGGCAGCCCGGTCGCCCGCGCGATCTCCGCGATGACGCGCGGCGCGAACCCCTCCGGCGTGTTGATCCCGGTGCCGACCGCGGTGCCGCCGAGCGGCAGCTCCGCCAGCCGCGGCAGCACCGCCTCCAGCCGCTCCACACCGTGCCCGACCTGTGCGGCGAACCCGCCGAACTCCTGGCCCAGCGTCACCGGCGTCGCGTCCATCAGGTGCGTGCGGCCCGACTTCACGACCGTCGCGAACTCCTCGGCCTTGCGGGCCAGCGCGTCCCGCAGGTGCCGCAGCGCGGGGATCAGCTCGTTCACGACCGCGCCCGTCGCCGCGATGTGGATCGACGACGGGAACACGTCGTTGGACGACTGGGAGGCGTTCACATGGTCGTTCGGGTGCACGGGCCGGCCGAGCCGCTCCTGCGCGAGCGTCGCCACGACCTCGTTGGCGTTCATGTTCGACGACGTCCCGGACCCGGTCTGGAACACATCGATCGGGAACTGGTCGTTCCACCGGCCGTCCGCCACCTCGCGGGCCGCCTCGGCGATCGCCTCCGCGACGTCCTCGTCCAGCACGCCCAGTTCGGCGTTGACCACCGCGGCCGCCGCCTTGATCCGGCCCAGCGCGGCGATGTGCGCGGCCTCCAGGCCCCGCCCCGAGATCGGGAAGTTCTCCACGGCCCGCTGCGTCTGGGCCCGCCACTTCGCCGCCGCCGGCACCCGGACCTCGCCCATGGAATCGTGCTCGACCCGGAATTCCTGCTCCGCCATGAAGCCCGCCTCTCTGCGGGGGCGACCCCTCACGCACCCCCGTAAGAACGCCGCACGCCCTGGCTCCGCTCGGTCATGCGGCCTCCGTGGGGGACGTCCCCAGGGAGCCCCCCGCGCAACCGTCACCCTTGACCTTCATGGCAGCGGCGCGGGGCGCCCGCGCATTCCCGCGCGGGCGCGGCCCGATCAGCCTCCGGAGCCCTTCGTCACCGTGTAGCTGACGCGCTCACCGGGCTTGCCCAGCGGTTTCTCCCGCCCGTTCACCCACACGTCGCAGGCGGACGCGTCGTAGATCACGGCGTTGATGTGCTCCTCGCCGTACTGGCGCGCCTCGCCCTTGCCGAGCGTCTCGTCGCTCAGCACCCGCATCGCGGTGCCGGGCACCGACACGAAGATCTTGCAGGAGCCGTTGCGGGCCCGCACGACCAGCGTGCTGCTCGCGACGCCGGCCGGCGGGGCGGCCTCGCCGGGCCGTCCGGTGGGGATGGCGGCGTGCGCGGTCGGGGACGGCCCCGGGCTCTCCCGCATCATCCCGACGATCAGTGCGGTCGCGCCGATCCCGCAGGACGCCACCGTAGCGCCGATCAGCGCGATCACCGCCATCAGCCGGTAGCGGGGCGTGGCCTGCCGGCGCCCGGCGCGCGGCCCGGCCATGGCGCGCTCCAGCCGGTCCACCGCGCGGGCGTGGCTGAGCCGCCGGGTCGGGTTCTTCTCCAGCAGCCCGGTGATCACCGGGGCGAGCGCGCCGGCGTTCTGCGGCGCCGGCGTCGACTCGTTCGCCAGCGCGCTCAGCGTCGCCATCACGTTGTCGCGCTCGAACGGCGGGCGGCCCTCCAGCGCGGCGTACAGCGTCGCGCCGAGCGACCACAGGTCCGAGCGGGGGGTGGCCTTCTCGCCGGCGGCGACCTCCGGGGCGACGTACGCGGGGGAGCCCATGAAATGCCCGGTCTTGGTCAGGCTCGCCGACCCCGACGAGAACGCCAGCCCGAAGTCGGTGAGCACGACCCGGTCGCCGTCCAGCAGCACGTTGCTCGGCTTGAGGTCGCGGTGCACGATCCCGGCCTTGTGCGCGGTGTTGAGCGCGTCCAGCAGCCGCCGGCCGATGTGCGCGACGCGCTCGGGCGGCAGCGGGCCGTCGCGCTCGATGAGCTGCTCGAGGTTCGGCGCCTCGATCAGCTCCATCACGATCCACGGCCGGCCCTGCTCGGTGACGACGTCGTAGACCTCGACGATGGAGTGGGTGCGCAGCTGCGCGGGCGCGCGCGCCTCGCGGAGGGTACGGCGGAAGAAGACCACCCGGTCGTCCTGGGAAAGGTCCTCGGGGAGCCTCAGCTCCTTGATCGCCACCGCGCGATCGAGGAGCTCGTCATGGCCTCGCCACACGGTGCCGTTGGCACCCTGACCTATTTCCGAGACCAGCCGGTAGCGCGTCGCAAGCACGAGGCGCTCTGACTGTGACATGGCGGAAAAGATACCGGAGTGGCCGCGCGGTCACCGGGGAGACGTCTGCACCAAGTTGGATTTAGCCCCAATATGTGACCTGCCGCCCCGAAACGCCCCGGATTCGGGCCCCCGGGACCCGAATCCGAGGCGTCCGAGGCTCAGCGACGACCGATCGTAAGGACGGGGCCGGTGCTGTCGGCGAAGAAGTCGCCGCCCTTGTCGTCCACGACGATGAAGGCCGGGAAGTCCTCGACCTCGATCTTCCAGACGGCCTCCATGCCGAGCTCCGGGTACTCCAGGACCTCGACCTTCTTGATGCAGTCCTGCGCGAGCCGCGCCGCCGGGCCGCCGATCGAGCCGAGGTAGAACCCGCCGTGCTCCTTGCACGCGTCGGTGACCTGCTTGGACCGGTTGCCCTTCGCCAGCATCACCAGGGAGCCGCCCGCCGCCTGGAACTGCTCGACGTAGGAGTCCATGCGGCCGGCGGTCGTCGGGCCGAACGAGCCCGACGCGTAGCCCTCCGGCGTCTTCGCCGGGCCCGCGTAGTAGACCGCGTGGTCGCGCAGGTACGCCGGCATCGGCTCGCCCGCGTCCAGCCGCTCCTTGATCTTGGCGTGCGCGATGTCGCGCGCCACGACGAGCGGGCCGGTCAGCGACAGCCGCGTCTTCACCGGGTACCTGGTCAGCTCGGCCCGGATCTCGTCCATCGGACGGTTCAGGTCGATCTTCACGACCTCGTCGTCCAAATGCTCGTCGGTGGTGTCGGGCAGGTACTGCGCCGGGTCGGTCTCCAGCCGCTCCAGGAACACGCCCTCCGCGGTGATCTTGGCGAGGGCCTGCCGGTCCGCGCTGCACGACACCGCGATCGCCACCGGGCAGGACGCGCCGTGCCGCGGCAGCCGGATCACCCGCACGTCGTGGCAGAAGTACTTGCCGCCGAACTGCGCGCCGATGCCGAGCTTCTGCGTCAGCTCGAACACCTGCAGCTCCAGCTCCAGGTCGCGGAAGCCGTTGCCGAGCGGCGAGCCCTGCGTCGGCATCGTGTCCAGGTAGTGCGCCGACGCGTACTTGGCGGTCTTCAGCGCGTACTCGGCGGACGTGCCGCCGACCACGATCGCCAGGTGGTACGGCGGGCAGGCCGCGGTCCCCAGCGAGCGGATCTTCTCCTCTAGGAAGGACATCATCCGCTTCGGGTTAAGGACGGCCTTGGTCTCCTGGTACAGGAACGACTTGTTCGCGCTGCCGCCGCCCTTGGCCATGAACAGGAACTTGTAGGCATCGCCCGGCGCCGCGTACAGCTCGACCTGCGCGGGCAGGTTGCTGCCGGTGTTCTTCTCGTCCCACATCGTCAGCGGCGCCATCTGCGAGTAGCGCAGGTTCAGCTTCGTGTACGCGTCGTACACGCCGCGCGAGATGTGCTCCTCGTCGTCGCCGTCGGTCAGGACGTGCTGGCCGCGCTTGCCCATGACGATCGCGGTGCCGGTGTCCTGGCACATCGGCAGCACCCCGCCGGACGCGATGCCCGCGTTCTTCAGCAGGTCCAGCGCCACGAACCGGTCGTTGGGGGACGCCTCCGGGTCGTCGAGGATCCGGCGCAGCTGCGCCAGGTGCGCGGGCCGCAGCAGGTGCGCGATGTCGCGCATCGCGGTCTCGGTGAGCAGCCGGAGCGCCTCCGGCTCGACCTGCAGGAACGTCCGGCCGTTCGCCTCGAACGTGGAGACCCCGTCGGAGGTCAGCAGCCGGTAGTCGGTCTCGTCGGGGCCGAGCGGCAGCAGGTCGGTGTAGGAGAACTCAGGCATCTCAGGCAGATCCTCGCGCGATTCCGATGGGGGCCGCCTCACAGGGTACGACCCGGCGCCGCAGCCCGAGGACGACCCCCGCCGCCACCAGCGCCGCCCCCGCGAGGTCCGCCGGGCCGGGCCGTCCGAGCCCGAGCACCACCGTCGTGACCACCGCGCTGACCGGGATCATCCCGGCGAACAGCCCCGCCCGGTCCGCGCCGAGCCGGCCGAGCGCCCCGTACCAGAGCAGGAACGCGACCACGGTGACGACCACCGACAGGTACGCCAGCCCCGCGAACTCGGCGGCGGTCGGCGCCCGCAGCACGGCCGTCCCGCCGGTGACCAGCCCGACCGCCAGCAGCATCGGCGCGGCGATCGCCGCCGAGTACGCCGACACCCGCACCGGCCCGAGCACCGGCAGCAGCGGGACGGCCAGCAGCGAGAAGCACACCTCCCCGGCGAGCGCGCCCAGCGACAGCAGCAGCCCCCGCACGCTGCCCCCGCCGAGCCCGCTGGCCAGCGCCGCCCCGGCGGCGACCACGCACGCCGAGGCGACCACCGCCGGCGCGGGCCGGCGGCCCTCCAGCAGCGGCCCGACCACCGCCAGCACGATCGGCACCGTCGCGATCACCGTGCCGATCGTCGCCGGGCTCGTGTCCCGGGTCGCCGCGACGATGCAGACGTTGAACGCGACGAGGCCCGTCCCCGCCAGCGCCGCCAGCAGCGCCCACTCCCGCGCCCGCGGTTGCCGGGCCGGTCCGCCGCGCCACCGCGCCACCGCCAGCAGGATCACCGCGGCCACCGCGTACCGGACGGCCTGGCCGCCGAAGACCGGGTAGTCCGCGATCGTCGCGGAGACCGCGGTCAGCGTGCCGACGAGGAACATCGCGGTCCCGGCGGCGGCGCTGCCGCGCCCGCCGGGGAACGAGGAGATCAGCTTCATGGCTCGAACGCTACGAGCCCGTTGGACCTGAACACAGCGCCAATCCGGACCATCGATCTTGGACCAATACGGGACAAGTGACGGATGAACGCCCGGTCGACGCTGAGTGTCATGTGACCGACCTCCATCTCCCACTCGACCGCGGGGCCGGACGGCTGGCCGCGCAGATCGCCGCGGGCTTCCGCGCGGCGGTGCGGGCCGGGCGGCTGACCGCGGGCACCCGGCTCCCCTCCAGCCGCGACCTCGCCCGCGACCTCGAGGTGTCCCGCGGCGTCGTCGTGGCCGCCTACGAGCAGCTGACCGCCGAAGGGTTCCTCATCGCCCGCCGCGGCGACGGCACCCGCATCGCCCCCCTCGCCCGCCCCGACGAACCCGCCGCCACGTCCCCCGCCGCCGACCCCGCCCGCCCCGCGCTCCCCTCCTGCGACCTCCCGCCCGACCCCGGACTCCCCTACGACCTGTGGCCCGGCCGGCCGGACCTTTCGGCCTTCCCCCGCGAACGCTGGGTCGCCGCCACCCGCGCCGCGCTGCGCACGCTCCCCAGCGACGAGCTCACCTACCCCGACCCCGGCGGCGTCCGCCCGCTGCGCACCGAACTGGCCGGCTACCTCGGCCGCGTCCGCGCCGCCGTCGCCGACCCCGGCCGCGTCGTGATCATGAACGGGGTGGCGCACGGGCTGTCGGCCCTGATCCGGGTGCTGCAGGCCGACGGCCACCGGGTCCTCGCCGTCGAGGACCCGACCAGCAGCCGGCAGCTGCCGATGCTGGAGACGTCCGGAATCCGGCTCGCCCGCGTCCCCGTGGACGCCGACGGCGTGGACGTCGCCGCCCTCGCCCGGAGCAACGCCCGCGCCGTCCTCGTCACGCCCGCCCACCAGTACCCGACCGGCGTCGTGCTCTCCCCGTCCCGCCGCGCCGAACTGATCGCGTGGGCGCGCGATGTCGGCGGCGTGATCCTCGAGGACGACTACGACGCCGAGTTCCGCTACGACCGCGAACCCGTCGGCTGCCTCCAGGGCGTCGACCCCGACCGCGTCGTGCTGCTCGGCTCGGTCAGCAAGTCCCTCGCGCCCGCGCTGCGCCTCGGCTGGGCCGTCGCGCCCGCCGCCATCGCGACGCGGCTCCGCGAGCACCGCGGCCACACCGACCTCGGCGCGCCCGTCATCGAGCAGTACGCCCTCGCCGAGTTCCTCCGCACCGGCGGCTACGACCGGCATCTGCGCACGATGCGGCGCCGCTACCGGTCCCGCCGCGACGTCCTCGCCGACGCGCTCGCCACCTACCTGCCCGGCGCGACGGTTCGCGGCGTCTCAGCGGGCATCCACCTCTTTGTGGAACTCCCGCCCGGAACCGACGAGACCGCGGTCCTCGACCGCGCCGCACGCTCCGGGGTGTCGGCCGCCGGCGCCCGCGAGATGTGGTCCGCCGAACGCGCCGCCGACGCACCCCCCGCCCTCGTCCTGGGATATGCCCGAATTGCCGAAAGTCGCCTGGTCAAGGCGGCCCAACTGCTCGGCAAAGCGATTACCGAGGAGACGGACGGGTAGGACCCACGTCCCCGGTGTAGGAGGTACGGATGAGTCTGGAAGAGGCCGCACGGCAGCTCAAGATGGCCGGTCACGATGCGCAGGTCGCCTTCGACTGCATCGGCCTGGGCGACCTCGAACGCGCACAGGAGCACGCCGTCACCCTGCGCGCCGCCGCCGACGCCGCCGAGGTGGCACTGAGCCGGGCGCTGGAGGACCTGACACCGGAACAAGCCCAAGCCGCAGGCGAGAAGGCCGTAACGGCCTTGGAAAACGTCTAGAGATCCCCCGAGACCCGGGCCCCGCCGTGAGGTTGGGGCCCGGGTTCGGGTTAGGCGAGGGGGCGTTCCATGGCGGGGGTGGTGGGGTCGGCGGACTTGGCCGGTTTCGGGTCGAAGCCCTTGGCGGTCGCGAAGACGACCAGGATCAGCGCGGTCGGGACGATGAACGCCAGCCGCAGCCCGTGGTCGTGGCTGACCGGCGCGATCGCGCCGACGACGGCGGCGCCGAGGACGAAGCCGACGTAGTTGAAGATGTTCACGCGGGCGACCGCGACGCCGAGGCCGGTCGGGTCGACGCGTCCGGCGGCGGAGAAGGAGACCGGCGCGATCACGCTGAGGCCGAGGCCCGCGACCGCGAACGCGGCGATCGCCACGGCCGCGTTCGGTGCCGCGACCACGCCGACCATGCCGATGATGCCGACCAGCCCGCCGAGCCGCACCACCTGGACGGGGCCCGAGCGGCGGACGCCGAGGTCGGCGACCGCGCGGCTGATCACCATCGTGATCTGGTAGGCGACGTAGCCGAGCGGCGCGACCCAGTCGCTGGCGGACAGCTCGTCGTCCAGGTACTTGGCGCCGTAGCTGGAGATGGCCGAGTCGGCCAGGTAGGCGACCGCCATCGCCGCGCCGACGATGAGGATAGGGCGCCACGGGACGCTGCGCTCGGCGGCCTTCAGCTCCTCGGCGGACGGCCCGTCGCCCTCCTCTTCGCGCCGGTACAGCCGCGGCCCGGTGGCGAGGGACGCCACGACGCCGACGGCGGCGGCGATGCCGAAGCCGCTGAGGAGCGAGAGGTCCATCTTGTTGCTCGCCGACGCCCACAGGCCGCCGAGGATCCCGGCGACGGACCACACCGCGTAGAAGCCGGTGATCAGGCTGACGCCGTACCGGCGTTCCACCGCGATGGCCTGCGCGTTCATCGAGGCGTCCACCGCGCCGACGAACAGGCCGAACAGCGCGACGGCGCCGTACAGGGCGAGGTCGTCGTCGCCGGTGGCGCCGATCAGCACGATGGTGACGGCCACGGCGGGCTGGGCGGCGCGCAGCACGAGGCCGCTGCCGAACCGCTTGAACAGCGCGCCCGAGATGACGCTGCCGACGCCGGCGATCAGCGGCACCATCAGCAGGACGAGGGAGAGCGTCCCGTCGCTGAGGTGGTGGGCCTTCTGCATCTTCGGGACCTGCGTCACCAGGGAGGCGAAGCACAGTCCCTGGACGGCGAAAGCGGCGTAGGCGGAGACGCGCGCGCGGCGGTCCCGCTCGGTGATGCCCTCGCTCATGCGGTCCGACCTCTCTGCCCGACGCAATGTGAAGAAAGTTCGCGTCAGCGTAGAGACAGGGTACGCGCCGGGTCAATCGTCCAGGAAGACGCCGGAATCAGTCGATCAGCCGCCTGCGCATGCCCCGGACCGCCAGTATCCACATCAGGCCCGCGAACGCCACCAGCGCTCCGAGATGCCCGAGGTCGGTGAGCGGCCGCAGCCCGAACACCGCGTGCCGCACCAGCTCCACGCAGTGGTACAGCGGGTTCACCCGCGCCGCGTACCCGGCCCAGTCCGGCAGCGCGTCCACCGGGAAGAACGTCCCCGCCACCAGGAACAGCGGCGTCACCACCCCGGTGATCACGTAGTCGAACGAGTTGATCGACGGCACCACCGACGACGTCCACATCCCGAACAGCCCGAACCCGAGCGCCAGGAAGAACACCATGAACGGCACCAGCAGCATCCCGAACGACGGGTCCAGCCCGAAGAACAGCGCCACGACGATCGGCGTGCACGAGTACACCGACGACTTCGCCGCGATCCACAGCGCCTCCGCCGTCACCAGCTCGTGCACGTCCACCGGCGCCGCCAGGATCGCGTCGTAGGTGTGCTGGAACGCCCGCCGGATGTAGGAGTTGAACATCCCCGGGAACACCGACGTGAACAGCGCCGCCGTCCCCACCACGCCCGTCGCGACGAAGTCCAGGTACCGGTAGTGGCCGACCGCCGCGACCATCGACCCGAACCCGTAGCCGAACGCCAGCAGGTAGAACGTCGGCTCCACCATCGACGCGAACGACTGCGTCATCCAGTACCGCTTGTACAGCGCCAGCTCGTGCCGCCAGATCCCGCGCAGCGGCGCCGCCTCGAACCGGCGCAGCCGCGGCGCCCGCCCCGCCCGCACGGTCATTCCACGCGCTCCCCGGTCAGCACCACGAACACGTCCTCCAGGTTGGCGGCCCGGCGCACCCCGTCCGGCCCCAGCTCCTCCTCCAGCGACGGCGGGATCGTCTCCGCCTTCAGCACCGACACCGACGGCCCGGTCCGGCGCGTCGGCAGGCCCGCCGCCCGCGCGAACCGCTCGACCTCCGCCAGCCGGCCGGGCGGCCCGTAGTGCTCGACGACCCGCTCGCCCGCGTGCTCGGCGACCAGTTCCGTGGGCGACCCGCGCGCGATGACCTTCCCGTGCGACATCAGCGCGCACTCGTCCGCGAGCCGCTCGGCCTCCTCGATGTAGTGCGTCGACATCAGCACCGTCGTCCCGCCCGACCGCAGCCCGTCGATCAGCCCCCACAGCTCCGCCCGGACCTGCGGGTCCAGGCCCACCGTCGGCTCGTCCAGCAGCACCAGCGCCGGACGGTGCACCAGGCCCCGCGCGATCAGCAGCCGCCGCCGCATCCCGCCGGACAGGTCGTCCACCTTCGTGCCCTGCCGCTCGGTCAGGTGCGCGATCGCCAGCGCGTCGTCGACGGCCCTGCGGCGGTCCCGCCGCGGCACCCGGTACAGGTGCGCGAACACCTCCAGGTTCTCCCTGGCGGTCAGCTCCTCGTCCAGGTTGTCCTGCTGCGGGACGACCCCCATCGCCGCCCGCGCCTGCTTCGACTGCGCGGGCACCTCGAACCCCAGCACCCGGATGCGGCCCTCGTCCGCGACGGCCTGCGCGGTCAGCATCCGCATGGTCGTCGATTTCCCGGCGCCGTTCGGCCCGAGCAGCCCCAGGCAGCTGCCGGCGGGGACGTCCAGGTCCAGCCCGTCGACCGCGGTGAACGTCCCGAACCGCTTGACCACGCCGCGCAGGCTGATCGCCGCCGCCCCGGCCTCCCCCTCCTCGGCCGCGAGCTGCGCGCGTTGCACCGTCATGCCGTCACCCTAGGTACGGAGACCCGGCGAAACCCATCCATTTTTCTCGGAGTCCCCCGCCGCGCGCTCGGTAACCTCGTGGTGTGGACATCCCCCGCCGCCCAGGACAGGCGACCCGCGTGAGCGACCTGCGCGCCTCCGACGCCGACCGGGAGCGCGTCGCGGCCGTGCTCGGCGAGGCGCTCGCCGACGGCCGGCTCACCATGGAGGAGCACGCCGACCGCACCGCCCGCGTCTACGCCGCCCGCACCCTCGGCGAGCTCACCGGCCTCACCCTCGACCTCAGCCCCGAGGAAGCCCAGCCCATCCTCGTGGACGACCGCCCGGTCACGGTGTTCTTCGGGCGCGTCCGCCGCGACGGACGGTGGGTCGTCCCGGTCAAGCTGCCGCTGCTCGCGCTCTTCGGCACCGTCGAGCTCGACCTGCGCGAGGCCGTCCTGCAGCGCCGCCACATCGTGCTCGACTCGATGGTCCTCGCGGGCCGCGTCCGCCTGCTCGTCCCCGAGGGCGTCCGGGTGGACGTGACCGGACGCACCGTCCTCAGCACCCGCGAGGTGCGCACCCGTCCCGCCGACGAGGGCCCCACGATCGAGGTCGCCGGCACCCTCATCTTCGGCTCGGTGAAGGCCCGGGCCCCCAAGCGCACCCTCCGCCAGCGCGTCAGAGGCCGCCTGCGACGCTAGGCCGCACGGACGGCCTCCGGCGCTTCGACGAACCGCTAGACCGCGCTGTCGAAGTTGATCGCGCTGTAGGCGCGGAGCTTGGCGAGCTTGTGCTCGCTGGAGATGGTGCGGATCGTGCCGCTGCGCGAGCGCATGACGAGCGAGTGGGTGACCGCGGTGCCCTTGCTGTACCGGACGCCGTCGACCAGCTCCCCGTCGGTGATCCCGGTGGCGGCGAAGAAGACGTCGTCGGAGGTGACGAGGTCGTCGGTGGTCAGGACGCGCCCGAGGTCGTGGCCCGCGTCGATCGCCTTCCGCTTCTCCGCGTCGTCCTGCGGCCACAGCCGGCCCTGGATGACGCCGCCGAGCGCCTTGATCGCGCAGGCCGCGATGATGCCCTCCGGGGTGCCGCCGATGCCGAGCAGCAGGTCGACGCCGGTGCCGGGACGGGACGCCATGATCGCGCCGGCGACGTCGCCGTCCAGGATGAACTTGATGCGGGCGCCGGTCTCGCGGACCTCCTTGACGATGCCCTCGTGCCGGGGCCGGTCCAGGATGCAGACGGTGACGTCGTGCGTGGAGGAGCCCTTCGCGCGGGCGATGGCGCGGATGTTGTCGGCGATCGGACGCTCGATGTCGACGGCCTCGGCGGCCTCCGGGCCGGTGACGAGCTTCTCCATGTAGAACACGGCGGACGGGTCGAACATCGACCCGCGCGGCGCCACCGACAGCACGGCGATGGCGTTGCTCATGCCGAGGGCGGTCAGCCGGGTGCCGTCCACCGGGTCGACGGCGACGTCGCACTCGGCGCCGGAGCCGTCGCCGACCTCCTCGCCGTTGTAGAGCATGGGGGCGTTGTCCTTCTCGCCCTCGCCGATCACGACGACGCCGCGCATCGAGACGGTGTTGATGAGCTGGCGCATCGCGTTGACGGCGGCTCCGTCGGCGCCGTTCTTGTCCCCGCGGCCGACCCAGCGGGCCGCGGCCATCGCGGCGGCCTCGGTCACCCGGACCAGCTCCATCGCCAGGTTGCGGTCCGGCGCGGCCGGCTCGGTGGTCAGCGGGGAGGAAACGGTGGTCTCTTCGGACATGACGGGGCGGCCCCTTCGGTCGATGGTGACTCGGATTCTCCGTGGACCGGACGGCGGGTCACAAATTGGACCAGACCAGCCGGTGCGCCGGGGAGTTCCGCCCGCGCGCGGGGGTCGTTTCGACCGTCGCGCGGGCAAGGGATCGTTCCCCGTGGGAAGAGGGCGTAATCTCTGGGCTCATGAGCAGCGACATCGACGTCTCGTCCGACGGGGCGGCACAGGACGGGGGCGCGGGAGTCGCCGAGGCGCCCGCGCGCACCTCCGACCGCGGGGCCGCCACGCGCAGCGCCCTGCTGTCCGCCGCCCGCGACGTCTTCTGCGAGGCGGGCTTCGCGCAGGCCGCGGTGACCGACATCGTCGCCAAGGCGGGTGCCAGCGTCGGCAGCCTGTACCACCACTTCAACGGAAAGGCCGACCTGTACCTGACGCTGTTCGAGGAGTTCCAGGGCCGCCAGCAGGAGCGCACCCGCAAGGCCATCAGCGAGGTGCGGGACGCCGGTGAGAGCGACCCGATGCGGCAGTTCGTCGCGGGTGCCGGCGCGTACCTGGACGGGTGCCTGCGGGAGCGGGACGTCTCGCGGCTGTTCATCTCCGGCGACGGCCCGCCCGGCTTCGACCGGGCCATGCGCCAGCGCCTCAACAAGTGGGCCCGCCGGAACGCCGCGCTGTTCCACACCGCCGACGGCGGCGTGGACGAGGCGCTGGTCGTGGTGCTGACGGGCGCGATGGCGGGCGCGGTGTCGGAGATCTCCCTGATGGACGACGAGGACGCGGCGCGCACCCTCGCCGCCGAGATCATGGGCATCCTCGGGACGATCAGGAACCCCGGTACCGAGCAGCGCTGACCGTGCGGGATCCTGGAGGGGTGACCGAGAAGAGTCCCGCATCCGCTCCGGAGGCCGCCGAGACCGTCTCCGGGCCCGAGCAGCCCGCCGCCGGTGAGCGCCCGTCCGCCGCGGAGCCGTCTACCGCGGAGCCGTCCGCGGCGCAGGCGTCGCAGCCGGGCGCCGAGGCGGAGGACGGCGCGTCCGGCGAGGGGACCCCGGCCGAGGGCGAGCCTGCGGCGGCGCGGGGCGCGGGGCGTCCGGTGGTCCAGGTCAGCCCGGCCGTGTACAAGCGGCTGACGACCGGGCTCGGCGGGTTCACGATGGCGATGGGCGCGTGCCTGCTGCTCGTGCTGGCGATCTTCGTGATCACGCCGCGCGACAACAAGGAAGTGCTCCGCACCGTCGACTACTCCTCGCAGCTGTGGGCGCTGCGCAGCGACGCGCCGTACACCCCGTACGCGCCGGAGGGCCTGCCGCCCACCTGGCGGCCGACGAGCTCCCGCCTGACCGGGCTGGAGGCCGGCGGCAAGCAGCCGGTGGCGTGGCACCTCGGGTTCGTGACGCCGAAGGGCGAGTACGCGGCGCTGGAGCAGAGCAACGAGAAGCCGGAAGCGTACGTCCCGCGGATGACCAACAGCAGCAAGCCGATCGGCACGATGCAGGTCGCGGGCGAGTCGTGGGCGAAGTACCACCGCAATGACAAGAAGGCGAACTCGCTGGCGCGGCCGGGGCTCGGCGGGTCGAGCGTCGTCGTGACGGGCACCGCGTCCTACGCGGAGCTGGCGGTGCTCGCCGCCTCGCTGAAGCCGCAGGCCAAGCAGGGTGCGGGCCCGGCGCCGGCGGCGTCGGCGCACGCCACCCCGGGGTCCTGACCGGGCTCGCGGGCCCGCCCCGGATCGGTGTCCCCCTACGGTCAGAACGGGGCGGGGGCCTCGCCGTCCTCCGGTCCCTGCATGGCGGCGGCGAGCCTGGCGCGCGCTCCCTCGAGCCACTCCTCGCAGACGGCGGCGAGCTTCTCGCCGCGCTCCCACAGGGCGAGGGACTCCTCCAGCGTCAGCCCGCCGGCCTCCAGGCGCTTGACGACGTCGGTCAGCTCGTCGCGGGCCTGCTCGTACGAGGGCTTGCGCCCGGTCGCGTTCTCTTCTGCCACTTTCCCTACCCTAGGGCTCTTCGCGGCCGGAGACGGTGGCGGTGAGGCGGCCGCCGGACAGCCGGACATGCAGGCGCTCGCCGTCCTCGACGTCCGCCGGGGCGCGCACGACCGACTCGTCCTCGCGCTGGACGATCGCGTAGCCGCGGTCGAGCGTCGCGGCGGGGGAGAGGGCGAGCAGGCGGGCGCGGGTGTGCGACAGCTCGTCCCCGGCCCGGTCCAGGGCGGACGACACGCACCGGCGGGCCCGCTCGCGCAGCGCCAGGACCTGCTCGGACTGCCGTTCGATCTCCCGGACGGGGTCGGCGAGGGCGGGCCGCGACCGGACGTTCTTCAGCCAGTGCAGCTCGCGTTCGACCGCGCCCGCGAGGCAGCGCCGGCCGCGGTCGCGCAGCTGCCGGACGAGCTGGAGCTGCTCGCGGACGTCCGGGACGGTCTTCTTCGCCGCGTCGGTCGGGGTGGAGGCGCGGACGTCGGCGACGAGGTCGAGGATCGGGCTGTCCTGCTCGTGCCCGATCGCGCTGACGACGGGGGTGCGGGCGGCGGCGACCGCGCGGACGAGCGCCTCGTCGGAGAACGGCAGCAGGTCCTCCATGGCGCCGCCGCCGCGCGCGATGACGATGACCTCGATCTCGGGATCGGCGTCCAGCTTCCGCAGCGCCTCCATGACCTCGCCGACCGCGTAGGAGCCCTGGACGGCGGTGTTCTCGACGCGGAACGCGACGGCGGGCCAGCGGCGGCGCGCGTTCTGCAGGACGTCGTGCTCGGCGTCGGAGTCGCGGCCGCAGATCAGGCCGATCTTGCCGGGCAGGAACGGCAGCGGCCGCTTGCGCTCGGGCCGGAACAGGCCCTCGGCGGCGAGCACCTGCTTGAGCCGCTCCAGCCGGGCGAGCAGCTCGCCGACGCCGACCGGGCGGACCTCGATGGCGCTGAGCGAGAACGTCCCGCGGTTGATCCAGAAGTCGGGCTTGGCGTGCACGACGACGCGGGCGCCGTCGGTGACGGCGGGCCCGGCGGCCTCGAACACCCCGCGCGGCCCGACGACCCGGACGGACATGTTCGCGACGGGGTCGCGCAGCGTCATGTAGACGGTGCCGCCGCGCGCGTTGAGGTCGGTGATCTGGCCCTCGACCCAGATCCGGCCGAGGCGGCCGATCCAGCCGCCGACCGCCTGCAGGACGGTCCGCACCGGCACGGGGGACTCGGCCGTGGTCTCCATCGCCATGCCCGAAGCCTACGGGCGCCGAAGGGGCGGACGGCGTGTGACGGACGAGACATGCCGGGCCGCGCCAATGCTCAGCCACACAACTTAGACTGACTAAGTAATCCCGAGGAGAGCAACCGTGACCGTTCCCGAGAGCGCGCTGGCCGAGCAGCTCAACAGCAGCCTGCGGCACATCGTCCTGATGCTGCGCCGGGTCAGTGCCGACCAGGCGATCACCAGCCAGCAGCTGTCGGTGCTCGGCTCGCTCGAGCACGGTCCGTGCCGCATGACCGAACTGGCCGCCGAGCACGGCGTCCGGCTCCCCACCATGACCGCGCAGATCAACCGGCTGGAACGGGACGGCCTGGTGGAGCGCGGCCGGGACGGCTCGGACGCCCGCGTCGTCACCGCCGCCCTCACCGCGGCCGGCCGCGAGCGGCTGGCCGCCGGGCGCGCGCAGCGCATCGGCTTCCTGACCGAGCGGTTCGCGGCGCTGACGGACGAGGAGCGCGCGGCGGTCGCCGCCGCGCTGCCCGCCCTCGACAAGCTCTTCACCGCTCCCTGACAGCCCTCGCGGCATCGGTGATTCTGCGGCGGCGCTCCTCCGGGAGTGCCGCCGCACCGGTGTCAGCGCCCCGGTTCCGGCGCCGCGAACGGGCGGTTGGCGGCCGCCCAGCGCGTCGCCGGGGCGAGCGCGACCGCCGCCGCCAGGAACACCGCGCCGAAGACGACCCAGCCGGCCATGCCGTGGCGCAGCGCCGTCTGCGTGACCGCGAGCGGGCGTGGACGACCGGATCACCTGGACGCCGGGGCTCGTCCGGCTCGCCGTCCCCTCCGGGCTCGCGCCCGAACGCGCCGTCGACGTCGCCGGGCGCGGGCTCGTCCTCGTCCCGTACCCGCGCGGGGCGGTCCGTCCTCTACATGCGCAGCCCGCTGGGCGACCGGCTCCGCTGAACCCGTCCGGACACGCGACGAGGCCCGCCCGGCACGCGGCCGGACGGGCCTCGGCACACGCGCCACCGGCTCAGTTGAGCCCGTTGAGCTTGGCGATCCGGTTCTCGTACATCCTGATCACTTCGGGGCGGGCGGCGTGCTTGCGCTCGTACTCGCGCAGCAGCTTCACCTGGTCCGCCGACAGCCCGCGCAGCCGCGCGCGCAGCTGCGGCAGCGTGGCCTCGTCGTAGTTCGGCACCGGCAGGCCCTCCGCCGCCCGCTCGGCCTCCGCCGGCGCGGCCGGCCTCAGCTCGGGCTTCGCGTCGAACGGGCCCTCCTCCGCGGCCCTGTCCGCGCGGGACGCGGGGGTCGGGTCCGCCTCCGGGACCGGGTTCGGAGCGGGCTCCGCCTGCGGCTCCGGCTCCGGACGCGGCTCGGCGGCCTTCGGCTCCGGCGCCGGCTTCGCCACCGGCGCGTCGTCCCGGACGGGCTCCGGCGCGGGCTTCGCGGCCGGCTTGCCGACGGAGATCTCCCCGTCGGCGGCGCGGCGCTGCGCCGTGCGGACCGTCCCGCGCTCCGCCGCCGGCCGGGCCGGCCGGGTGCGGGTCCGCGGCCGCGGCTCCGGCTCCTCTTCCCCGCCGCGGACCGTCTCCACGACCTTCCCGACGACCTTCTCCGCGGTGTGCCGGACGTCGTCGCGCAGCCGGCCGATCACCGGGCCGACCCCGTCGCCCTCGGTGATCTCCTTGTAGTCGCGGCTCACCCGGTCGCCGAGCAGCAGCGCCCGGCCCACACCGAACATGGCCAGCCGGACGGCGTGCAGCGGGAGATCGCGGACCTGCTCGCCCACCGCGTCCTGGACCTGCTGCTTGAGGCGGCGCGGCGATCTCGTCATGGTCATCCTCTTCCTGCCGTCCTGATCACGCGCATGCGGCAATGGTCTCCTTCTGTCTCACTCTGCCCCATGGGTGCGAGCAGGGTCACCCCGGGTTCATCGAAACCTCTCCAAAAGCCGCGTGGAGTGGGTCACACAGCGGGCTTCACCAGAGCTTTACCGCTTCCCGCGCCGGTCTCCCGCCGCCCGGCGCGCCGTGTCCCGCCCTGCGCGACGCCCGCGGGGCGGCTCGTACGATGGAGGCATGACCGCCAACAGCCAGCGCCGTGTCCTGCTCGCCAAGCCGCGTGGTTACTGCGCGGGCGTCGACCGCGCCGTCCAGACGGTCGAGATCGCCCTGGAGAAGTACGGAGCGCCGATCTACGTCCGCAAGCAGATCGTGCACAACGTCCACGTCGTCAAGACGCTGGAGGAGCGCGGCGCGATCTTCGTGGACGAGACCGAGGAGGTCCCCGAGGGCGCCATCGTGGTGTTCTCCGCGCACGGCGTCGCGCCCGCCGTCCACGACGAGGCCCGCGGGCTGAACCTGCGCACCATCGACGCCACGTGCCCGCTGGTCACCAAGGTCCACAAGGAGGCCGTCCGGTTCGCCGCGCAGGACTACGACATCCTGCTGATCGGCCACGAGGGCCACGAGGAGGTCATCGGCACCACCGGCGAGGCGCCCGACCACGTCCACCTCGTCGACGGCCCCGACGACGTCGCGAACATCACCGTCCGCGACCCGGAGAAGGTCGCCTGGCTGTCGCAGACCACCCTGTCGGTGGACGAGACGATCGCCACCGTCGAGAAGCTCCGCGAGCGGTTCCCCAAGCTCACCGACCCGCCGTCCGACGACATCTGCTACGCCACCCAGAACCGGCAGACCGCCGTCAAGGAGATGGCCGCGCAGGCGCAGCTCGTCATCGTGGTCGGCTCCACGAACTCCTCCAACTCCGTCCGGCTCGTCGAGGTCGCCAAGGAGCACGGCGCCGACGACGCCTACCTCGTCGACTACGCCGAGCAGATCGACCCGGCCTGGCTGGAGGGCGTCGACGTCGTCGGCGTCACCAGCGGCGCGTCCGTCCCGGACGAGCTCGTCCAGGGCGTCCTCGCGTGGCTGGCCGAGCGCGGCTACGGCGATGCCGAGGAGATCGAGTCGGTGCAGGAGAAGATGCGCTTCGCGCTGCCGAAGGAACTCCGCAAGGACCTGCGCGTCACGCCCGTCTAACCCGGCCCTCCGCTGCGCTCCGGGCGTCGCTCAGTCGAGTCATTGTGGGGAGGTCCCCACGCCCCCGAGAGGGTCGACTGAGCGCCGCCCTCCACTCCGCTGGCGCTCCGCTCCGGGCGACCTTCAGTCGACTTCGCCGTGGTGCAGGCGGCGCTCGGCGGTCGTGGTGGGGGACTCGTCCCAGCGGACGGGGTTCTCGTTGTCCTCCTTCTCGAACAACCGCACCCCGACCAGCTTGCCGCGCAGCTCCCGCACGTTCGCCGGCAGCCCGCGGACCATCGTGATCACCAGCACCAGCAGCGTGCCGAAGAACAGCCACGGCGCCGTCGCCGCCAGCGAGGTCAGCAGCCCGACCGTGAGCGCGCGCACCAGCGAGCCGTGGCCCAGCGCGTCCGCGATCTCCGCGAGGACGGTCGCGAAGAAGAACACCAGCGGCGGGCTCACCGCGATCGTCAGCAGGTCGGCCTGGCGGGTGGCGAACGCGGCGAGCGCGCAGGCGATCGCGAAGCCCGCCCCGGCGAGCAGCCCGACGCCGAGCCACCGCGACAGCAGCGCGCACACCAGGGCCGCGCCGAACATGACCACGACGCCGCCGCGGCCGGTCAGGGTGACGGCGCCCGACCCGGGCGCGGAGTGCGACCGCGGCGAGGAGCCGGCGCGCCGACGTCCCACTGGACCCCCTGAGGGCGGCGAGGCGCCGCCCGGCGCGTCGCGTGCCGTCGATGAGCTCATGGCCACCTCTCTCGCCGATCATCCTGATCAGGGATGGCCCGTCCGCCGAAACCTACCGGTTCCGACGCGGCATCAGGCCGGGGCCGCTCGTCGTCGCCGGAGGCACCGCGACCGGAGAGCCCCCGGTCGTTGGGACGGTCCTCGTGCGCCGTGAGTTCGGCCGCGGACAGAGCGCGCGGGCTCTCCTCCACCGGCTGAGGCCCGTCCAGGGACTCGTCCATGACGCCCAGCTCGTTCAGCTTGCGGGCCGTGACCAGCACCCGCGTCTCCAGGGATCCCACCGTCCGGTTGTAGGACTTGATGGCGCCGGTGAGGGCGCGGCCCAGCTCGTCCACGTGCTGGCCCATGGTGCCGAGCCGCTCGTACAGCTCCTTGCCCAGCTCGAACACGGCCCGGGCGTTGCGCGACAGCGCGGCCTGCTGCCACGCGTACGACGCCGTCCGCAGCATCGTGATCAGCGTGGTGGGCGTCGCGATGTGGACGCGGCGCCGCATCGCGTACTCCAGCAGGCCGGGGTCGCGGTCCAGCGCGGGCGCGAGGAACGCCTCGCCGGGGATGAACAGCACGACGAACTCCGGCGCCGGGCTGAACGCCTGCCAGTACGCCTTCGCGGCGAGCCGGTCGACGTGGTCGCGCAGGTGCCGGGCGTGCGCGTCCAGCCGGACGGGGTCGCCGGTCTCGGCGGCCTGCAGGTACGCGGCGAGCGACACCTTCGAGTCGACCACGATGCTCTTGCCGCCGGCCAGCCGAACGACCATGTCCGGCCGGACCGTCCCGTTCACGGTGGCCGAGCTCGCCTGCTCGTCGAAGTCGCAGTGGTGCGCCATCCCGGCCAGCTCCACGACCCGCCGCAGCTGCAGCTCGCCCCACCGGCCGCGCGCCTCCGGCCGCTGCAGCGCCCGGACGAGCCCCTGCGTCTCCCGGCGCAGCTGGTCGGAGCTCTGCCGGACGAAGTCGACCTGCTTGGCGAGCATCGCGTGCGACTCGCGGCGGCCCGTCTCGACCTCGCGGAGCTGCTCCTCGACCTTCGCGAGGGTGTCCTTCAAGGGCGCGACCAGGTGCTCGACGGCCTGCTGGCGGCGCTGCAGCTCGCCCGCCGCCTCGACCCCCGCCGCCTTCAGCCGGGCGTCCGCGAGGTCGAGGAACCGCTGGTTGCTGGCGTCCAGCGCCTTGGCGGACAGGTTCTCGAAGTGCTCGGCCATCCGCTCCTCGGCGTAGGCGAGCTTCTCCTCCGCCGCCTTCGCCCGCGCGATCAGCGTGCCCTGCCGGCCCGTCGCCAGCGCGTACCCCGCGACGGCGCCGAAGACGGCGCCGACGAGCAGTCCGGCGAACAGCGCGAGGTCCATCGTTTCATCGTGACAGCGGACTCGCGAAGCGCGACCGCGACGCGCCGGAATGCCCGCCGGAACGGACAATCGGTTCGCTATTCCCCACTGCCGGGTTCGCCGCCGGACGGGGGGCGGCGGCGCGCCGGGGCCGCGCGGGCCGTCCGGGCAGCCCGGGGGGTCCGCGGGGTCCGTAAACTTGACGGCCGTGAGCCTCTCCATCGGAATCGTCGGGCTGCCCAACGTCGGCAAGTCCACCCTCTTCAACGCGCTGACCAAGAACGACGCGCTCGCCGCCAACTACCCGTTCGCGACCATCGAGCCCAACGTCGGCGTCGTCGGGGTGCCCGACCCCCGGCTCGGCGTGCTGGCCGAGCTGTTCGGCTCCCAGAAGACCATCCCGGCGACGATGGAGTTCGTCGACATCGCGGGCATCGTCAAGGGCGCCTCCGAGGGGCAGGGCCTCGGCAACAAGTTCCTCGCCAACATCCGCGAGACCAACGCGATCTGCCAGGTCATCCGCGCGTTCGAGGACCCCGACGTCACGCACGTGGACGGCGACGTCGCGCCGTCCCGCGACATCGAGACGATCAACACCGAGCTGATCCTCGCCGACCTGCAGACGATCGAGCGGGCGCTGCCGCGGCTCGACAAGGAGGCGCGGACGAAGAAGGACAAGGACAAGCTCGCCGTCGTCGACGCCGTCAACGCCGCGCAGAAGCTCCTCGACGACGGCATGACGCTGTTCGCGGGCGCCGAGAAGGCCGGCGTCGACCTCGCCCTGCTGCGCGAGCTGCACCTGCTCACCGCGAAGCCGTTCCTGTACGTGTTCAACCTCGACGAGGGCGAGCTGACCGACGAGGGGGTGCGCGGCCGGCTCCGCGACCTGGTGGCGCCCGCCGAGGCGATCTTCCTGGACGCCAAGATCGAGGCGGAGCTGATCGAGCTGCCCGACGAGGAGGCCCTGGAGCTGCTGCAGGGGATGGGCCAGGAGGAGTCGGGCCTGTCGCAGCTGGTGCGGATCGGGTTCGCGACGCTCGGCCTGCAGACGTACCTGACCGCCGGCCCCAAGGAGTCGCGCGCCTGGACGATCCGCAAGGGCGCGACCGCGCCGGAGGCCGCCGGGGTCATCCACACCGACTTCCAGCGCGGCTTCATCAAGGCCGAGATCGTCTCCTTCGACGACCTCACCGCGGCCGGTTCGATGGCCGCCGCCCGCACCGCGGGCAAGGTGCGGATGGAGGGCAAGGACTACGTGATGCAGGACGGCGACGTCGTCGAGTTCCGGTTCAACGTCTGAGCCGTCCGAAGGCTCTGGTGCCGGGCCCCACCCGTCGGGTGGGGCCCGGTGTGCGCCCGGGGCTTGTGTGATTTGCGATACAGGTGTTGCATGTGGGGCCATGCTCCGACAGCCCCGCCTGTTCTGTGTCGATATGTCGCATAGTCGACACTTTGCCGGATTCTTTCGGGAACAGATTGCGGTCGGAACGGTCACCCGGTAACCAACCAACTGCCGAGTCGCGCCGCTTGCCGGAAACCTGGTCAGGCGCACCGTTCGGAGCCTTGGATAGGGGATCGTCACCGTTTGGCAATCTTCCCCGTTCCTGTTGAGCTGGATTGCATTATCCGCAACCGCGTGCCGGGGGTGTGCTTCGCCGCGATGCGCTGGAACAATTGACGCTCGTGGTTACGCTGGGCCCGGGGTGGGGTTCGGAAAGGACCACCGCGACAGGACCCAGGCAACAGAGCGCGCCGACCGGGGGCGAGGCGCGAGCGGAGGCAGGATGGCTCGCAGGTCGGCCGTAGGACGCGGCCGTGACACGGCCGTGGTCGAGGAGACGGCGGCGCCCGCGGCGCTCGCCGCGTCCGCCGACCCGTGGGACGCGCCCGCGCCCGAGCGGCGCCGCGGCCGCTCCGGCGGATCCGGCGGCGGCTCCCGCGGCGGCGGCCGCTGGGGCGGCTCCGGCGGCCGCTGGTGGGTGTGGGTCGGCCGCGCCGTGCTGTGGGCCCTCATCCTCGTCATCCTCGTCAATGGCATCCGCGCCCCGTTCGAACGCTTCACCGCCGACGACGGCGACTCCGCCGGCACCGGCGCCACCGCGAAACCCGAAAAGGGCGCCGGATTCCCCAGCAGCGCCGCCGGCGCCTTCGCGCTCCAGTTCGCCAACGTCTACCTGAACTACGACCAGAAGAACGCGCCGGGCCGCGAGGCCCAATTGCGCACCTTCCTGCCCGACGGCGCCGACGCGCAATTCGGCTGGAACGGCGTCGGCACATTGCAGGTCCAGTCCGTCCAGGTCGCCGGAGTCGACGCCCGCGACGCGCACAACGGCACCGTCACCGTGCTCGCTCGCACCGCCGACAAGTGGCTCCGCCTTTCCGTCCCGGTCTACGCCGCCAACGGCGGCGCGCTCGTCGTCTCCGGACGGCCCGCGCTGCTCCCCCCGCCCACCAAGGCCGCGCTTCCCCAGGGCGGCGTCCAGGACCGCGACACCGCCCTGGAGAACGAGCTCCAGCCGTTCCTCGGTACGTTCTTCCAGGCGTACGCGTCCGGCGACCAGGCCGCCCTGTCGCGCTTCAGCGACGGGACGCCCATCGCCGGTCTCGCCGGCTCCGTCAGCTACGTGCAGGTCAAGGAGGTCGTCGCGGCGAAGGGCGCCGCCGACGAGCGCACCGTCACCGCGACCGTCGGCTGGCAGCTGCCCGGCGGCGCGGGCGCCGGCGGCGGCGGCGAACTCGACCAGGCCTACGAGCTCACCGTGGTGAAGAAGGGGACGACCTGGTACGTCAGAGACATCCGCGGCACCACGGAGCCGAACGCATCATGACCGCAACCCCCACGACATCCGCCGTCCCAGAGAGGTGATCAGTCGATGCTGCACCACATCATGGCGTCGATTCCGCACGAGGTCTGGGCGGAACCGCAAAAGAGCGACGAACTCGACACCGGCAATCTCGCCGACTGGCTGCGCAACATCTTCGGCCCGCTGTTCCTCGTCATCGTCTCCATCGTGGCGATCTTCTTTCTGTTCACCCGGGAGATCACGCGTTTCGTCCAATTCATCGTGCTGGCGATAGGCATCGGAGTGGTCTTCTACGTGCCGAACATCATCGAGACGACGGCCCGCGCGATCGCCAAGGCCCTCGGGGTGGACGCCACCTGACCACGCGGAGATCGGCAGGCGGCACCGTGCTCGCGCAGTTAGGGGAGTAGGGGCGTGGATCTACCCACGTACACGAACATATGGCGCATCGAGAAGCGGCTGTACAAGCTGTACGACCTGCGGCTTCCGATGCCGCTGCCGCTGGTCCAGATCGGTGTGTTCCTCGGCGTGTTCGTGCCCTGGATCCTGCTGCTGAGGTTCGCGGGGATCCCGTTCAAGTCGCCCTGGCACGTCCTGTACATCGTCCCGCCCGGCGTGCTGACCTGGCTCGCGACCCGGCCCGTCATCGAGGGCAAGCGGCTCACCGAGCTGCTCCTCTCCCAGACCCGCTACCTGGCCGAACCCCGCACGTGGTGCCGCCTCACCCCGATCCGCGAGCCCCGCGAGGTCGTCGTCGTCGCCCGCGTCTGGCGCCGTGCCGAGGCCCCCGCCCCGGTCGCCGCGCCCGAGCGCGCCGCGATCAAGTCCCGCCGCCGCGCCCGCAAGGCCGCCGCCGAACCCGCGCCCGCCGCGGCCGCCGCCGCTCCGGTCGTTCCCGCGGCCGTCCCCGCGGCGGCGTCCGTGCTTTCGGGCCCGGCCCTCGCCGACCAGCCCGTCCCGCTCGCGGACTACGCCGCCCAGTACGACGTCCCGGCTCCGGCGGCCCCCGCCGACGCCGTCCCCGTCGCCCCCGCGGGCCCCGCGCCCAAGCCCTGGCGGCGCACCGACCGCGACATCTCCCACGAGGACGACGTCCAGCCGGAGCCGCACATCGACGAGCTCGAACATGCTCCGGCGACGCCCCGCCTGGAGGTCCCCGCGGCCGGTTCCGGCAAGCGCGGCCTCGCGTCCGGCGTCCGCCGCCCCGGAGCGTCCGCCGAGATGTGGCCCGCCGTCCCCCCGGCGACCCGCCCGGACATCCCCCAGCAGGCCCCCGCCGCCCCCGCCTCCTTCGGCAGGCCTGCCCCCTTCACCAAGGCCGAGACCCCCGCCCCGCCCCCGGCACCCGCCCAGACGTCCGGCCCCCGCCTCGTGCCCCTGCCCTTCGGCGCCGACGCTCCGACCCCCCACGACGCACAGGACTCGGGGCGCGCGGAGGAGACCCCGGGGCCCGCCGAACGCCCGGCCGCAGCGCAGCAGGCCCGGCCCGCCGACGAGGCCGAGACGGCAAACCCCGCACCGGAGACCGCCGGCGACGCTCCGGCGGAACGCGACGGCGCTGCCGAGCGCCAGGCCGAGGCCGCCGCGCAGGAGGTCTCTCCCGAGACCGAGGCTGAAACGGTCGGTTCGTCCGCCGACCGTCCCGCGCCCGAGACCGCCGTGCGGCCCGCCGAGCCTTCGGCGCCCGCACCGGAGCCGGTCGCCCCGGCAGGCGGCGACGGTTCCGGCGAGCGTCCGGCCGAGGCCGCTGAGCAGGAGGCGCGGCGCGACGGCGAAGCGGAGACCGCCGCGAACGCGCCCGGACGTGACGACCCCGCCGAGCCCCGGACCGAGGTGCCCGCCGCCGAGCCGGTGCGCGGGCGCCGCCGCAAGGGCGCCGAGACGTTCGGCGGCGAGCCCGGCGACAAGAAGGTCGCCGGGTGGAGGTCGGCGCCGCGGAGGCCCGCCGCGCCGCCGACGCCACGGCCCGCTCCTCAGCGGCCGGCTCCGCAGCAGCCCGCGCCTCGGCCGCAGGTTCCGCAGCAGCCCGCGGCTCAGCAGCAGATTCCCCAGCAGCCCGCGGCGCAGGCACCGACGCAGCCGGACCTGCCGCGGCAGATCCCGCAGCGCGACGGGCCCGCCCAGCCGCCAGTGCAGCAGCCGCCGGCGCAGCCGCCGGTGGTGCGGCCGCCGGCGCCGACCCGGCCGGACATCCCGATGCAGGGCCGCCCGGCCGCGCCCGCGGCGTTCGGCGGCCCGCGGACCGGGCCCGGCGAGGAGAACGAGTGGCGGCCCGCCAGGCAGGAGCGGGACGCCGCGCCGCCGCGCCTGGAGGCGCCGCGGCCGTGGTCGAAGGGGCTGTCGAAGCCGCTGCGTCCGGCGACCACCGACAACGTGCAGTGGCCGCCCGTCCCGGAGCCGGGACGGGCGGCGGAGGCGTACTCGGAACTGCCGCCGCAGGGCGTCCCGATCCAGCCGCCCCCTCAGCCGCCGCAGCCGCAGCCGCAGCAGGTGCCGGAGCCGGCGGAGGAGGCGCCGCCGCGGGAGGTGCGCTCCCAGCCGCAGTCGCCGGTCCGGCCGAGGCCGCTGCCGCCGCCCCCGGCGCCGCCCGCGCACGGGCCCGCGATCACGCCGCCGGGCCCGGAGCACGAGGTCACGACCGGCGGGCTGCGCCGGCTCATCCAGGCCGTCGGCGGCGGGCACGGCGAGGTCGACGCCGAGTACCAGCAGCGGCTGCAGCAGCCGTTCCACGGGACCCGGCACGTCGTCGTGCTCGGCTGCACCGGCGGCGCTGGGCAGACCGTCACCGCGCTGATGCTCGGGCACACGTTCGCGCAGCACAACGGCGAACCCGTCGTCGCGATCGACGTCAACCCGGGCCCGGGCGCGCTCGCGCGGCGGACGCGCAGCGAGACCAACGAGACGCTGACCTCGCTCATCACGCGCGCCGACCAGGTCGGCAGCCTCACCGCGATGCGCCGCTACACCTCGCAGGCCAAGTCGGGGCTCGACGTCATCGCGGCCGGGAAGAACCCGCTGCAGGCGCTCGACGACCGCGACTACGCGCTCGCGATCCGCACGATCGACAAGTTCTACTCGGTGACGCTGCTGGACACCGCGGCGGCGATCGTCGCGCGCGTCCTGCCGTACGCCGACCAGATCGTGCTGGTCGCGCCCGCCAGCGCCGACGCGCCGCGCGCGGTGGCGATGACGTTCGAGTGGCTGGACGGGCACGGGTACGAGGAGTTGCGGTCCCGCGCCGTCACCGTCATCAACGGGGTGTCCCGCCGCAGCATGGACGACGTCGAGCAGGCGGAGGCGGTCGCCCGGGGGCGTTGCCGTGCCCTCGTGCGGATCCCGTGGGACGATCACCTCAGCATGGACCGCGCGCCCCGCAACGAGCTCAAGTCGTTGCGCGCGCCGACGCGCCGTGCCTATCTTGCCCTCGCCGGTGTGGTCGCCGGCGGGTTCACCGTCGTGCCCGAGCGTTACCAGGAGCTTCAGCAGGAGCAGGAGGCCACCCGATGAGCGCCCCTCGCGGGCACCGAGCCGGCCGGACGGGCGTGAGCGTGGCGGGCGCGCCTGTCGCCCGTGTCCGCCCGGACCGTGAACACTCTCCCCGCCAGCCCTTCGCAGCCGCACGCCGATCGGGAGAATCATTGGTCAGGACCAGGGTCGGGAGGACGGCATGAGCAAGGCCAGCCGGCTGGCCGTGCGGTACTTCGACGACCGCGTGCTGCTCACCGACGGCGCCGCCTGGGCGTACTTCCGGCTGCCCACGGTGTCCTACGAGTTCACCACCGGCGAGGAGCGGGAGGCGCTCGCCACCAACATCACGATCGCGCTCGCCGGGATCCGGATGCAGGACGCCGAGGTGCACCTGCGGATCGCGCACCGGACGTACCCGGCGGCCGAGTGGGCGCTCGCGCTGGACAGGACGTCCGACGGCGGCGCCGGGTGGCGGGAGTACCTCGAGGAGACCTACGCGCACGTGTGGGCGAAGGACTTCTGGACCAAGGAGGTCTACCTCGGGGTGCGGCTCGGCCCGCGCGGGATGGGCGCGCAACTGTCCGGCGGGGTGGTGTCGCAGCTCCTCGGGTTCTACAAGCGCAGCGAGAAGGTCCTCGGCGTCAACGACGACGCGATCGACAAGCGCGAGATCGGCCGCTGGACGGACCAGGCCGAACGGATCGGCCGGGCCCTCGGCGGCTCCGCCCTGTACGCGCGGCACGCGACGGCCACCGAGGTGGCGTGGCTGTTCCAGCACGCGGTGACGGGGTCGCTCGCCGATCCGCCGCCGTCGGCGGTGCCGCGCCGGACCTGGGGCAAGGGCGAGATCGAGTCGCTGGTGGAGGGCGCCATCCACAACGGCCGCTCCTACCTGCGGATCGAGCAGCCGAACTTCACCGGCGCGGGCGGCGGCGCGACGGCCGCCTCGTACGTCGCGTACCTGTCGTTCGCCCGGTTCCCCGACATGATGCCGTTCCCCGACGGCGAGCCGTGGTTCCACTACGCCGACGCGCTGCCGTTCCCCGTCGAGATCAGCGCGCGGATGAAGCTGATCCCGCCGGCGAAGGCGTCCAAGGACGTCTCGCGCAAGCTCGCGCACGCCCGCGACATGGACCAGCACATCCGGGAGGCGGGCGCGGAGGCGCCGATCGCGCTCGCCGAGCAGATCGACGCCGCGCGGATGCTGGAGCACGGCATCACCAAGGAGCGCCTCCCGTTCGTGTACGGGTGGCACCGGCTGATCGTGTCCGCGCCCACCGAGGACCTGCTCGCCCAGCGGGTCGACGCGGTCGTCGAGCACTACCGCGACATCGGCATCGACGTCGTCAACTCCACCGGCGACCAGTTCTCGCTGTTCCTGGAGTCGCTGCCCGGCGACCAGATCCGGCTGAACGCCTACGCGCAGCGGCAGCCGCTGCGCACCATCGCCGGCGGGATGCCCGTCGCGACCGTCGACCTCGGCGACCGCACCGACGAGAACGACGAGGGCTGGATCGGCCCCTACATCGGCGAGACGCTCGGCCGGGCCCGGTCGATCGTCCACTTCGACCCGCTCGTCGCCGCCGCCCGCAACCGGCCGACCGCCGTCGCGATCACCGGCGAGCCCGGCGGTGGCAAGACCACGCTCGCGCTGCTGCTCATCTACCAGATGGCGCTGCGCGGCGTCACGATCGCGGCGATCGACCCGAAGGGCGACGCCGAGTCGCTGGTCGAACTGCTCAAGGCGCGCGGACGCAAGGCGCGGATCCTGCCGCTCGGGTCCGCCGCGCCCGGCCTGCTCGACCCGTTCTCGTTCGGCGACGACCTCGCCACCAAGAAGACCATGGCGACCGAGACGCTCCGGCTGCTGCTGCCGCGGATGTCGGAGGAGCGCGAGTCGGCGATGATCCAGGCGGTCGGCGCCGTCGCGAACGCCGAGCAGCCGTCCCTCGGCCGCGTCGTCGACCACCTGGAGCAGGCCTCCGACCCCGCGTCCAAGAACCTCGGCGCGGTGCTGCGGTCGATGTCGGAGATGCACCTCGCCCGGCTGTGCTTCGACCCGTCCGGCGGCGAGCGCATCGACACCGCCGGCTGGACGACCGTGTTCACCCTCGGCGGCCTCACCCTCCCCGACGTCGCGATCTCCCGCGAGGACTACTCCTACGAGCAGCGCCTGTCCGTCGCGCTGATGTACCTGGTGTCGCAGTTCGCGCGGCGGCTGATGCACGGCATCGACCGGCGGCTGCCGAAGGCGATCTTCCTGGACGAGGCGTGGGCGATCACGTCCACGCCCGAGGGCGCCAAGCTGGTGCCCGAGGTGTCGAGGATGGGGCGGTCCCGCAACACCGCGCTGATCCTCGTCTCCCAGAACGCGGGCGACCTGCTGAACGAGCAGGTCACCAACTGCCTGTCGTCGGTGTTCTCCTTCCGGTCGACCGAACGGGTCGAGGTGGGCAACGTGATGTCGCTGCTCGGTGTCGAATCGTCCGACGAGCACAAGGCCGTGCTGCGCAACCTCGGCAACGGCGAGTGCATCTTCCGCGACCTCGACGGGCGGGCCGGCCGGATCGGCGTCGACCTCATCTCCGAGGAGCTGCGGAGATGGCTGGACACCAACCCCACCCGGTCCCATCCGGGCCGTTCCGAACTCACCGCAGCGGGGGCCGAGGTCGAGGAGGTCATCCGATGAGGGGTCCCCGCGTCCGGACCGAGCGCCTGCAGCGCTCGCCCGGCGAACGCCTCGACCTGCGCCGCCCCCGCCCCCGCCGGCGGCAGGGACGCCGCGCGGCGCTGCTGGTCGCGCTACTGGCCGCGATCTTCATGGTCGGGCTGTCGCCGATGGCCAGCGCCGGCCCGTTCGGGTCCGATCCGTGCAAGCCGGCCGACAATCCGGCGCCGGAGGCGTACGGGTCGGGGACGGACGACCTGATCAAGCCGCCCGGGTACCCGGACGCGAAGCTGCGCAAGACGCCGGGCGACCAGCTGACCTACTACGACCGGTACGGCACGGCGGGGCAGACCTGGTACGCGGTCGACATGGGCTGCTCGGACGCGATGGCGATGATGGGCAACGCGATCGCGAACACGACGTTCACGCTGGTCCGGGCCATCGACCGGACGACGATCAGCATCTACCAGGCGGCGGCGTCGGAGTCGCTGCTCGGCTGGCTGAAGAGCACCGTCGACGGCGTGATCAGCGGCATGGGCAAGACGTTCAACGCGCGCTACTGGTCGTGGGTGGTCATCCTCGGTGCGATGTGGCTGGCCTGGTGGGGGCTGGTCCGGCGGCGGGCGAGCAAGGTCACCGAGGGCGTGGTGTGGATGGTCGCCGCGATGGTGGCGCTGATCTGGCTGATCGCTCGGCCCGCGGACTTCACCACGCTGGGCACGAAGGTGTCGTCGGCGACGAGCGCGGCGTTCAACGCGGCGCTGCCGCAGAGCGACACGAAGGGCGGCAGATGCATCCCGCCGCCGGACGGCAAGCCGGACCCGATGGCGTCGGCGAACCTGGACGCGACGACCCGCAACGCGAACGGGCTGTGGGTGGCGCTGGTCTGCAAGCCGTGGCTGCAGGGCGAGTTCGGCACCACCGACCCGAACGCGAAGATCGTCAAGCAGAACGCGGACAAGCTGCTGTCGTCGCAGGCGGTGGACCTGCCGGAGACGTACGGCACCGAGAAGCCCGATCTCGGGCAGAAGGCGGACGACTACAAGAGCGTCGCCAAGACGATCAAGGACGACTATCCCGGGACGTACTCGCTGTTCCAGGGCAAGAGCTGGCAGAACCGGCTGGCGGTGGCGTTCGGCGGGCTGTTCGCGGCGCTGGTCGCCGGGCTGCTGATCATGGTGATCGCGATCGCGCTGATCGTGGTGAAGATCGCGTTCCTGCTGCTGCTGGTGGCGGGGCCGATCTTCCTCGGGATCGGGATCCATCCGGGGATCGGCCGGGTGATCGCGGTCCGCTGGCTGGAGCTGCTGCTGTCGATGCTGCTGAAGCAGGCGGCGCTGATCGGCGTGCTGGCGCTGCTGCTGTGGGCCTACGGGCTGATCCTCGGCGAGACGCTGCCGTGGGGCCTGCAGATCCTGCTGATCGCGCTGGTGACGTTCGCGGCGTTCATCTACCGCAAGCCGTTCCAGCACCTGTTCTCGGCGGTCGGCTACTCGGCGGTCGGGTCGCGGGAGAAGAGCGAGGCGCACCTGGACAAGTCGGTCGCGGAGGCGCGCAAGAACACGGCGGCCCTGGCGGGCGCCGTGGTGCCGGGCGCGGCCGGGTACCGGCTGGGTCGCTGGGCGGGCAAGCGGGACGCGGCGGCGGACGCGGCCGGGGCGGGCGCCCTGGCGGACGCGGCGGCCGGCGCGGGCGCCGCGGCGGCCGACCGGCGGGCGGGGATCACCACGGCCGGGGCCGGGGACGGTCCGTCGCCCGAGGAGGCGCCGGTGCTCGCCGCGAAGCCGCGGACCGGCGGCGTCACCGCGGGGCCGGGACGGTCCCGGCGCGGCGCGCCCCCGCTGAACCTGCCGTCGCGGACGGCGAAGGTCGTCGACGCGCAGGCCGCCAAGGGCGGTTCGGCGGGCGGCGGTGCGGGGGCCGGTGCGGGCGCGGTCGCCGCGCGGCCGGGCGGGGTCTCGGGCGGGCGCGCGGGCGGCGGAGGCGCGGTGTCCGGCGGCGCGAAGCCGTCCGGTGGTGCCGGCTCCGGGACCGGTACGCCGCGTCCGACGTCCTGGGCCGGACGCGGTGGAGGCGGCGGAGTGACCGGCGGCGGTAGCGGCGGCTCCGGCGGGTCGTCCGGTGGCGGCTCCAACGGTGGCTCCAACGGCGGCTCGGGAGGCAACGGGTCCGGCGGCGGAGGCGGCGGCTGGTTCTCCGGCGGCGGGCGTTCGTCCGGCTCCACCGAGCGCGGCCGCGGCCGTGCGGGCGGCGGTTCCGGTGGCTCCGGGGGCGGCGCTCCGGCACGCGGTTCCGGCGGCTCCGGCGGTTCCCGTGGGGCGGGCGGCGGCCCGGCGTCGAACGTCCCCAGGCCACGGGCCGGCGCGGGCGGCGGCGACGCCGCGCCGTCGAACGGCGCTCCGGGCGGGCGGCAGTCGCCGCCGCCGCTGTGGGGCCGCCGCGGCTCGGAGGAGGGCCCGCCGATCCCGTTCTGGCTGCGTCCGGTCGAGCCCCGCCAGGGCGAGTCCGACCGGGACGAGTGATGAACCTGAACGACCGCCAGCGCAAGCTCCTGTTCGCGGGGCTCGTGGTGGTGCTCGCCGCCGTCGGCGTCTACCTGACGCTGGCGGCGCCGGAGCACGACCAGGACAAGGCGGACGCGCGCCCGAGCGCGACGGTGACGGCGGGCCCGAGCGCCCCGGCGTCGCCGCCGCCGGGGATCCACAGCACCGTCGACCCGAAGAACTTCGACATCTACCGGCTGCTGCCGTTCTCGCAGCAGGACTTCGCGACGGCCGCCGACCTCGCGCAGCGGTTCGTCGCGGCGTACGGGACGTACCGCTACGACGAGGACCCGACCGCCTACATCGGCCGGATGTCCGGCCTGGTCACCGATGACCTGCACGGCCGGCTGGAGGCGGACGCGTCGGCGCCGGGGATCCAGGACCAGCGCCGCAAGGAGCAGGTCGTCGCGCAGAGCACCGCGTCGCTCGACCAGGTCCGCACCGTCGAGAACAACTCGATCATCTTCCTCGTGACCGGCAAGCAGCAGCTCACCAAGAACGGGACGGCGAGCAGCGACAGCAAGCAGTACGCGGTGACCGTGTCCCGCGACGGCGGCTCGCTGAAGGTGTACGCGTTCGCGGCCGCCGACGCGGGCCAGTCGGGGGACACCGGATGACCCCGAAACGGGTGCTGGCGGCGTGCGCGCTCGCCGCCGCGGCCGCGCTGTTCGTCGCGCTGATCTTCGTGCCGATCCTGTTCGGCGCGAGCCAGTTCATGTTCGGCGGCAGCGTGAACGGCGGCTGCGTCGACACCTCCGGGGCGGGCGCGCAGCCGGCGGAGGCGGGCGATGCGCGGTCGATCCCGGCGAACTACCTCGACCTGTACAAGAAGGCCGGCAAGGACTACGGCATCCCGTGGAACGTCCTCGCGGGCATCGGCGAGGTCGAGACGGGGCACGGCACGTCCAACGCGCAGGGCGTGCACAGCGGCGAGAACTACGCGGGCGCGGGCGGGCCGATGCAGTTCCTCGCCGCGACGTTCAAGTCGTTCGCGGTGGACGGGAACAAGGACGGCAAGAAGGACCGCTACGACCCGGCCGACGCGATCCCGACCGCCGCCGCCTACCTCAAGCACAACGGCGCCCCGCAGCGGATGAAGACCGCGATCTTCCAGTACAACCACTCGTGGGACTACGTGGACATGGTCCTGCAGTGGGCGAAGCGCTACGCCGGCGGCGACTTCGAGGTCGTGCAGTCCAACGGCGTCGACTGCCAGGACAACGAGCTGCCGGCGAACGCGAGCGAGCTGGTCCAGAAGATCATCGCGTTCGCGCTGGCGCAGCGCGGCAAGCCGTACGTGTTCGGCGCGACCGGCCCGGACGCATGGGACTGCTCCAGCCTGGTGCAGGCGGCGTACCGGGCGGCGGGGCTCGGCATCCCGCGCACCACGTTCGAGCAGTGGCCGTTCGGGCTGAAGATCGCCAAGGGCAAGGAGCAGCCCGGCGACCTGGTGTTCTTCAACTCCGGTCCGGGCACGTCACCGGACAATCCCGGCCATGTCGGGATGGTCATCGGCAAGGGCAAGATGATCGTGGCGAGCTGCTCGTCGTGCGTGCCCGCGATCGGTGTGAAGACCTACAAGCGGCCCGACTGGGTGGGCGTGACGCGCCCGCTGGCCAGCCCGAAGCTCAAGGACAAGGTCGCGCAGCTGGCCGCGCAGCAGCAGCCGGGCGGCTGACCCCGCCGACCGCACTGGACGCCCCGGCGGCCGGCCGGGGCGTCCAGTGCGGGACTGGCGGGGGTCAGCAGCCGAAGTCGATGTCGTAGAACGTGCTGTAGTGGTCGGGCGTCCAGTACATCCCGTCGTGGCCGAGGTCGTCGGACGTGATGATGCGGCGGGCGCCGCGCGTCGAGCTGCCCGGCGTCTTCACGGTGTACTCGTGGTAGTAGCCCTGCGGTTCCTGCGGCAGGAGGCCCTCGCGGTTCTGGAAGACGGTGCCGTCCTGCGGGTACGGGAACGGGCCGCCCTGGTCGATGAGGGCGATGGTGTCGTCGGCCTGCGAGGGGAGCGTCGATTCGCAGATGTCCGAGATGGCGGCGGTGGACGGGGCGAGAGCGGTGACGGTGGACGGAGCGGTGGCGGCGTGCGCCGCGGGCCCGGTGAGCCCTGCGACGAGCAGGGCGGCCGGGAGGAGCGCGCGGCGGAGCCGGTGGCGGGGGGGCGTCATGGAGCGAGTGTCGCCCGGACGGTTCGCCGCGTCACGGTCGATGCCGTCAATTCAGGGGAAGTTGCCGAGCGCGTCACCGGTGATTCGGCACCGATCGGGGGATTGGTCACCGGAAGCGCCGCTTGCCGATCACCAGCAGGACGTCCCGCAGCGCGTCGGCGGCGCCGCGGACCGCCTCGGCCGGAACCCCGGCCATCACCTCCCTGTGCGCGCGCCCCGAGGCCTCCAATCCCAGCGCCGTGACCCGTAGGCCCTCCGCCGTGAGCTGGACGAACCTGCTGCGGGCGTCGCCGGTGTTGGCCTCCCGCTCGACGTAGCCGGCCTTCTGCAGCCGCTGCAGCACGTTGCTCGTGCCGCCGGAGGTCAGGAACGCCGACCGGGTCAGCTCGCTCGGCCGCAGCCGGTACGGCTCGCCGGCCCGGTTCAGGGCCGTCAGCACCTCGAACTCGGCGTAGGTGAGCCCGAGCTCGGCCAGCTCCCCGCGCAGCGCCTGCTGGACGAGCGCCCCGATCCGCGCGGCGCGCTTGCTGACCTCCAGCATCGCCATGACGTCCTCGTCGAGGCCGTCCCGCCGCCAGGCCGCGGCCAGCTCGTCCACCTCGTCACGGCGTCCGCCGTCGTCATCGCCCACAAGCCGAGGATACCGTTCGCCGTATTGCTTTCTTAAAAGCTTCTCTTTAAGCTTTGCGGCATGACATCGCTTCTCCTCCGCAACGGCACGGTCATCGACACGGCGCCCGCGCCCACCGTCCTCGGGCGCGCCGACGTCCTCGTCGAGGACGGCCGCATCGCCGCCGTCGGCCCCGACCTCGCCCCGCCCGCGAACGCCGAAATCCTGGACGCGGCGGGCCGCATCGTGCTGCCCGGCTTCGTCGACACTCACCGGCACACCTGGCAGACCGCGATCCGCGCGACCCTGCCCGACAGCACGCTGCCCGCCTACCTGCAGCGCGTCCTCGGCGAGCTGGCGCCCCGCCACCAGCCCGACGACGTGTACACCGCGACCCTCGCCGGCGCGCTGGAATGCCTCGACTCCGGCATCACGACCGTCGTCGACTGGACGCACATCATGTTCAGCCCCGACCACACCGACGCCGACATCGCCGCGCTCCGCGCGTCCGGGATCCGCGCCGTGTTCGGCTACTGCTACGGCGGCGGCGACGACCTCGCCGCCCTCGCCGCCGAGACGGCCCGCGTCCGCCGCGCGTACTTCGACGCGCCGCCCGAGGCGATCTCGATGTGGATGGCCGCGCTCGGCCCGGAGATCGCCGGCGAGGAGCGCGCGCTCGCCGAATGGCGGCTCGCCCGCGACCTCGACCTGCCGGTCACCGTCCACGCGGGCGGCCACGGCGCCGGGAACGCCGCGCGCGGCCTGGCGTTCCTCGAGGACAACGGCCTGATCGGCCATCCCGCCATGTACGTGCACGCCAACTTCTACACCGGCGAGGACTTCAAGAAGATCGCCGCCAACGGCGGCACCGTCTCCGCCACCCCGGCGGTCGAGGCGGCGCTCGGCATCGGCGACCCGGCCACCGGCCGCTCGCACGCCGCCGGCGTCCCCACCGGCCTCGGCTCCGACGCCGTCACCAGCGGGCCCGGCGACATGTTCGGCGTCATGCGCGCCGCGTACTTCCTCGAACGCGCCCGCCCGGACGGCGCCGGCACCTGGTTCACCACCGCCGAGGCCCTGCGCGCCGCGACCCTCGGCGGCGCCGAGACGGCCGGGCTCGCCGGCGTCACCGGGTCCCTCACGCCCGGCAAGCAGGCCGACCTGATCGTCCTGCGGACGGACACCCTCGGCATGGCGGCCGCGCACGACCCGATCGCGGCCGTGGTCCTGTCCGCCGAGACCCGGCACGTCGACACCGTCCTCGTCGGCGGGCGCGTGCTGAAGCGCGGCGGAGTGCTGCAAGGCCACGACGTCCCGGCCCTGCTCGGCACGCTGGACGCGGCGGCGGCCCGCATCACCGCCGAATAATCGGGAGGGGATCGTCGGGGGCGCGTGGCATGCTGGCGGCGTGGAGCCCGAGATACGCGTTCGCATCGCCGAGGACCTGCTGATGTTCCTGCCCGCCGCCCGCCGCGGACCGGTGAGCCGGGCGCCGTGGGACGGCACGTCCACGCTCGGCCACATCGTCGAGTCGCTCGGAGTCCCGCTCCCCGAGGTCGGCCGGATGACCGTCCGCGGCGAGCCCGCCGAACCGTCCGCCCGCCCCGCGGCCGGCGACGAGGTGCGGGTGGAGCCCGTGACGCGGCCCCAGCCCGTCCCGCTGGACCCGGGCCAGGACGCGCCCCGCTTCCTCCTCGACGTCCACCTGGGCACGCTCGCGCGCCGGATGCGGCTGCTCGGCCTCGACACCGCCTACCACAACGACATGGACGACCCGGCGCTGGTCGTCCAGGCGAACGCCGAGCGCCGCGTCCTGCTCACCCAGGACCGCGGCCTGCTGCGCCGCCGCGCGCTCTGGTTCGGCGCCTACGTCCGCGGCTCCCGGCCCGACGGCCAGCTCCGCGACCTGCTGGACCGCTTCGCGCCCGTGCTCAGCCCGTGGACGCGCTGCACCGCCTGCAACGGCCTCCTCGTGCCGGTCGGCAAGGAGGAGGTCGAGCGGGACCTCGAGGCGGGCACCCGCCGCAGCTACGACGTCTACGGCCGGTGCGCGGGCTGCGGTCAGGTGTACTGGCGCGGCGCGCACGGCGACCACCTTGAGAGGATCGTCGAGGAAGCGACCCGTCAGGTCGAGACGGCCCGCGCCGGAACCGCCCGGTCCCGGGCGGCCGTCTCAGACGGGTAGGAAGGGGCTGGTCACCATCGCCGATCTCGTCGTCGTGGGCGCCGCGATCATCAGGGAGGGGCGGCTGCTCGCCGCGCAGCGTGCCGAGCCGCCGCACATGGCGGGCGGCTGGGAGCTGCCCGGCGGCAAGGTGGACCCGGGCGAGTCCGACGAGGACGCCGTGGTCCGCGAGTGCCACGAGGAGCTCGCCGTCAAGATCCGCCCGCTCCGCCGCGTCGGCGGCGACTGGCGGCTGAGCGAGCGCGCCGTGCTGCGGGTCTGGACCGCCGAGATCGTCGAGGGCGAGCCGCAGGCCCTGGAGCACCTGGCCCTGCGCTGGCTGGCCCGCGACGACCTGTACGACGTCGGCTGGCTCCCCGGCGACCGTCCCGTGATCGCCGAACTGGAAGCCGACCTGCGCTGACGCCCCGCGCTAGGAGATCCGGTTCGCGCCGGCGTAGTCGGAACGGGTGGAGAGCTTGGAGATCTTCACCACGTCGCCGGTCTGGGGGGCCTGCAGGAACTTGCCGTCGCCGACGTAGATGCCCATGTGGTGCAGGTTGCTGCCGAAGTAGACCAGGTCGCCGGCGCGCAGCGAGGAGCGCGAGACCTTGGTGCCGAGCTGGTAGAGGTCGCCGGTGTAGTGCGGCAGGCCCGGCTTGCCGACCTGGGCGTAGGCCCAGACGACGAGGCCGGAGCAGTCGAACGAGCTCGGGCCGGCGGCCCCCCACACGTAGGGGCTGCCGAGCTTGGTGAGGGCCTTGCGGGCCATCTTCGCGGGCAGGTCCGAGCCCTTGATCGTGGCGGTGAGGCCCGACTTGGGGTCGGTGGTGTGGGTGGTGGTGAGCTTGTCGAGGCGCTTCATGACCTCGGTCACCTTGGCCTTGGCCGCCTTGCGGGCGGTCTGCACCTTGGCCTGCGCCTGCTTGACCTGCTCGGTGCGCTCCTGCGCGGCGCGCTGCGCGGCCTCGGCCTGGTCGACCTGCTTCTGCAGGGCGAGGACGGTGGTGGCCTGGTTCTGCTGGAGGTAGGCCGAGTCGGACAGGCTGTCGGCGCTGCCGCCGGAGCTGAAGATCGCGTCGGGCCCGCCGCTCATGTAGTTGGCGGCGGCGAGCTGCGCCAGCCGCTGGCGGGCGGGCTCGGTCTGCTGCAGCAGCCGCTGCGCGTACGCGGCGGCCGTTTTCTCGGCCTTCATGGCGTGGCCGAGGTCGACGCGGGTCTTGTTGTACTGCTCCGTGAGCGTCTCGGCCTCGTCGTTCAGCTCCTTCAGGCTCTGCTTCAGCCCCTTCTCCGTGGTGGGGAGGGGGCTGGGCGAGCCGGTGGCCGCGGGGGCGGCGGCGGGGCCGAAGGGGGTCGCGGCGTGCGCGGCGACGGGCGCGGTGGTGCCGAGGCCGATGATCAGCACTGCGGCGGTGGTCGCGGTCGGCGCGACGCGCCGCCGGGATCGGGGGTCCGGTGCCAAGCCGGTGTTCTCCTCTCCTCGCTCGCCTACCGGGTTAGCTGACGGGTTCGGGCCAGGAGTCGCCCTACGACGTGCGTCGATTCACCCCAGGGGGATGGGTCCCCGGTTCGCCCGCGGATGGGTGCCGCGGGGGATTCGGCGGTCCGGTCGCAGCCCCGGGGGGTGGGGCTCCGGACGACCGGATCTCGGGAAGGTTACAAAGGATGCGCAAAGATGGCCAATCGGGGCCCGTGTGAGGCATGGGACCGGCGGCTCTGAGCGGGCGGTGCCGAGCGCCAAGTAGAATGGTGGCAGCCGCGCGTCTGCGGCGACTCCCGAACTCTCACGCAAGGCGAGCCCGCATGCCCATCTCCACGCGCGACGACCTCCGGAACGTCGCGATCGTCGCCCATGTCGACCACGGCAAGACGACGCTGGTCGACGCCATGCTCTGGCAGTCCGGTGCCTTCCGCGAGAACCAGGACGTCGACGACCGCGTCATGGACTCCAACGACCTGGAGCGCGAGAAGGGCATCACCATTCTCGCCAAGAACACGGCCGTCCGGCACAACGGCCTGACGATCAACATCATCGACACGCCCGGCCACGCCGACTTCGGCGGCGAGGTCGAGCGCGGCCTGTCCATGGTGGACGGCGTCGTCCTGCTGGTGGACGCCAGCGAGGGCCCGCTGCCGCAGACCCGGTTCGTGCTGCGCAAGGCGCTCGAGGCGAAGCTGCCGGTGATCCTGGTCGTGAACAAGACCGACCGGCCCGACGCCCGCATCGACGAGGTCGTCGACGAGACCTACGAGCTGTTCATGGACCTCGACGCCGCCGAGGACCAGATCGACTTCCCGATCGTGTACGCCTCGGGCCGCGCCGGCCGCGCGTCGCTGGACAAGCCCGCCGACGGCGGCATGCCCGACAGCGCGGACCTGGAGCCGCTGTTCAAGGTCATCACCGAGACGATCCCGGCGCCGGCGTTCGACCCGGACGCGCCGCTGCAGGCGCACGTGACGAACCTGGACGCCTCCAGCTACCTCGGCCGGATCGCGCTGTGCCGGGTGCACGCGGGCACGATCAAGAAGGGCCAGCAGGTCGCGTGGTGCCGGCACGACGGCAGCATCGAGAAGGTGAAGATCACCGAGCTGCTGATGACCGAGGCGCTGACCCGCAGGCCCGCCGACGAGGCGGGGCCGGGCGACATCATCGCGATCGCCGGCATCCCGGAGATCATGATCGGCGACACCATCGCCGACCCCGACGACCCGCGCCCGCTGCCGCTGATCACGGTGGACGAGCCGGCCATCTCCATGACGATCGGCACCAACACCGGCCCGATGGCGGGCCGCGAGAAGGGCACCAAGGTCACCGCCCGGATGGTGAAGGACCGGCTCGACCGGGAGCTGGTCGGCAACGTGTCGATCAAGGTGCTGCCGACCGAGCGCCCGGACGCCTGGGAGGTGCAGGGCCGCGGCGAGCTGGCGCTGGCGATCCTGGTCGAGAACATGCGCCGGGAGGGCTACGAGCTGACCGTCGGCAAGCCGCAGGTGGTCGCCAAGGAGATCGACGGGAAGAAGCACGAGCCGGTCGAGCGGCTCACCGTCGACATCCCCGAAGAGCACCTCGGCGCGGTCACGCAGCTCATGGCGGTCCGCAAGGGCCGCATGGAGCACATGACCAACCACGGCACCGGCTGGATCCGGATGGAGTTCCTGGTCCCGGCGCGCGGCCTGATCGGGTTCCGCACCGAGTTCATGACCGAGACCCGCGGCACCGGCATGGCGCACCACGTGTTCGAGGGCTACGAGCCCTGGTTCGGCGAGCTGCGCACCCGGCCGTCCGGCTCGCTGGTCGCCGACCGCTCCGGTGCCGCGACCGCCTACGCGATCACGAACCTCCAGGAGCGCGGCACGTTCTTCGTGGGGCCGACCACCGAGGTGTACGAGGGCATGATCGTCGGGGAGAACTCCCGCTCCGACGACATGGACGTCAACATCACCAAGGAGAAGAAGCTCACGAACATGCGCTCGTCCACCGGTGACGAGCTGGAGCGCCTCACCCCGCCGCGGATCCTGTCGCTGGAGGAGGCCCTCGAGTTCTGCCGCGAGGACGAGTGCGTCGAGGTGACCCCGGCGAACGTCCGCATCCGCAAGGTCGTGCTGGACGCCAAGGAGCGCGAGCGCCAGCGCGCGCGCACCAAGCGCGCCGGCTGACCTGGCGAGGAGCACGCAAGGAAACGGCCCCGCGGTTCTGAGAACCGCGGGGCCGCTTTTGTGCGCGGCTTCGCGCCTAGTTCAGCTGGACGGTGCCGGTGACGTCGGCGGCGAGGCGGAGCTGGTCGCCGTCGCGCAGCGGGGCCTCCACGCCGCGGGGGAGCCGCTCGCCGTTGACGAACGTCCCGTTGGTGGAGCCCTCGTCGCGGACCCAGGCCGTCCCGGACGGGTCGAGCCAGACCGTCGAGTGCCGCCGCGACACGTTGTCGTACTGGGTGAACGTGGCGGCCACCGGCGACTGGCCGGCGTCCCGGCCGAGCACCAGGTGCTGGCCGACGGACACCTTCAGCTCGCCGGTCGGGAACTGGACCCGCAGGACGGGCGTGCCCTTCTGGGGCAGCGGCCGCCCGCACGAGTTGCACTGCGCGGCGCCCGGGTTGGTCAGCACCGCCTCGCAGTACGGGCACATGAACGCGGTGCTGTCGGGCTGCTGCGGGTGCCCGTGCTGGGGGGCGCCGTGCTGCTGGTCGGGCGGCAGCAGGGTCGCCTCCCGCCCGTGCGGCGGCGGCATCGGCGGCTGCTGCGGCGGCGGGCCGTACTGGTGGTCCGGCGGCCCGGGCTGCGGCATGTACTGGTCCGGCGGCTGCTGGTACTGCGGCTCCGGCTGCCGGTACTGGTCGGGCGCCGGCGGCTGGTGCTGCGGCGGCGGCCCCCACTGGTCCTGCTGCGGCGGCGGCATGGACCACGGGTCGGCCGGCTGCTGCTGGCCCTGCTGGGGAGCACCGTGCTGAGGGGCACCGTGCTGGGGAGCACCATGCTGCGGAGCGCCGTGCTGCGGAGCGCCGTGCTGCGGCGGCGGGCCCCACTGGTCCTGCTGCGGCTGCGGCGGTGGCCCCCACTGGTCCTGCTGCTGCGGGGGCGGGCCCCACTGGTCCTGCTGCGGCTGGCCGTGCTGGGGGGCACCGTGCTGGGGAGCGCCGTGCTGCGGGGGCTGCTGGTAGTCGTGCTGGGGCGGCTGCTGGTACGGCTGGCCTTGCTGCGGCGGGTAGCCGCCGTGCTGCGGAGCACCGTGCTGGGGCGGACCGCCGTGCTGGGGGGCGCCGTGCTGCGGCGGACCCTGGTCGTACCCGCCCGGACCGGCCCGGTGGCCGCCCCCCGGGCGCGCCAGGTTGGCCCCGCAGCTCAGGCAGAGCAGATCGCCCTGCTGGTACGGCTCGTCACAGACAGGACAGTTCAAGGTCGCCATGACACATCCCCCGAGCGCACGCCGGCGCGTTCGAGCCTCGACGTGAGGTGCTCCATGTCACCCCTTCGCGGGATCCCGATGTAGTACACCCGCCTTCCCTCCGGCCCTTCGTCCACGGACACCTGCACTCGGGGCCCTGCGTGTTCCCTAGTCTTACCGATACCGGCCGATGCCCCGTACCGCTCCTCCCCGAGCGGGGTGAGCGGGACGGCGCGCTGGTTCGCCGACCCCCTCCAGAGTAGAGAGCCACCTTCCGGGTGTCGCCCCCTCGGGTTGAGCCGGTCGACGTACGGCCCCGCCATCACGGCATCGCACAGGCCCAGGATCTCGCGCGACCCCCGGACCCGCGAAAGCCGTGAGTAGACATATCCGCTGTACACCAATATGTCCAATGGCATCGTCTCACGCCGGGCGTTCCGCCACGCGCGGATCCCGCGCAGCAGGGCGGCCAGCGCCTCGGGCTGCTGGAACGGCTCGCCGCCGGAGATCGTGACCCCGTCCAGCGGGCCCGGAAGGGACTCCAGCCAGCCGAGGACGGCCTCGACCGGCACGGCCTTGGCCGGGTCCGCCTCCCAGGTGTCGCGCGACAGGCAGCCGTGGCAGTGCAGCGTGCAGCCCTGCGTCCAGATGCCCGCGCGCGTACCGGGGCCGAGTGTGGTCACCGGGTAGTGCGCCTTGGCGAGCAGCAGCGCGGGCGGCTCCTGCGGGGCCGCTGCGGTCGGCTCGGGGGCGGGTTCGGCGGTCACTGGATGTCCAGGTGGACGATGCCGCCCTCGCGCCGGATCCCGGCCACGGTGATCTGCTCGTCGGCGCCGAGCTCGCGGTCGAACAGCGCGCGCGCCAGCGGGTTGACGAAGTGCGACTCCAGCGCCATGCCTATGCCGCGGCCGCCCTTGTCCAGCTCGTCGGTGCACCAGGAGCGGAGCGTCTGCAGCGCGTCGTCCTGGACCGTCAGCATCAGCCGGTGCTCGTCGGCGACCCGCTTGCAGATGTTGGCGAACTGCAGGTCGAAGATCTTGTGCGCGGCGTCGCCGGAGATGAAGTCGAACACCACGATGTTGTCGCCGAACCGGTTGAGCAGCTCCGGCCGGTTCAGCACCTCGGTGAAGTGCGCGGCGACCGCGTCCTTGATCCGCTGCTCGACCTCGAAGTAGGACATCCCGGGTGTGATGTTGCGCACCCGGTCGCCCGCGAGCGCCGGGACGGCCTCCAGCATGCCCGGCTCGCGGCCCGGCACGAACATGCCGAGGTTCGAGGTGAAGATCAGGATCGACTCGGAGAAGTGCACGGTGTTGCCGCGCCCGTCGGTGAGCCGGCCGTCCTCGAGGATCTGCAGGAACTTGTCCAGGATCCGCGGGTGCGCCTTCTCGATCTCGTCGAACAGGATCACCCGGAACGGGTCCTCCCGGACGGCGTTGGTCAGCTCGCCGCCCGCCTCGTGCCCGACGTAGCCGGGCGGCGCCCCGATCAGCCGGTCCCCGGAGCCCTCGGCGGAGAACTCGCTCATGTCGAAGCGCAGGTAGGCCGACTCGTCCCCGAACACCAGCTCGGTGATCGCCTTGGCCAGCTCGGTCTTGCCGGTGCCGGTCGGCCCGGCGAAGAACAGCACGCCGCGCGGCCGGCTGCCGGACCGGGTCGCCTGCGCCCCCGACAGCCCGAGCACCGCCCGCTTGAGGATGTCGAGCGTCTTGGTGACGGCCTGCGGCTGCCCGATCACCCGCTCCGGGACGCGCTTCTCGCCCTCCAGCACGCGGCGCCGCAGGTGCCCGCGGCTCCACGGGTTGTCCAGGACGCCGAGCTTGTAGGTGCGGACCGCGTCCGGCAGGTCCGTGAGGTCGACGTTGCGCTCCTTCGCCAGCCGCGTCACCTCGATCATCGACTGGAGGGTGAGGCCGTCGGCCTGCTCGGCGAACGAGTCGCACGCCGCCGCGGCCGCCTCGTCCGCGCCGACGTCGCTCACCCCGAACGCGCGGGCCAGCAGCCGCGCCGTCTCCTGCCGGTCGCCGAGGTGCGGCCGCGGGATCGTGATCTCGCGGATCGTGTCGTTGTCGGCGGTCAGCCAGGACGGCAGGTCGCCCGGCCGCTCCACCAGCCAGATCACCGGGTTGTACAGCGGCTTCGGCCGGGCCCCGGCGCCGCGGACGGGCCGGGCCGTCCGCGACAGCTTGGCGCAGAACCGGAAGAAGTCCCGCTCGGCCGGCTCCATCTCGGTCGGGGTGCGGGCGATCCGCGACGCCGAGTCGATCACGAACGCGGCGCGCACGTTCTCCTGCGGCCGCGCCACCGCCGCCAGGTGCCGGGTCAGTGCCTCCAGCGACGGCCGCTCACCGGAGATCTTGCCGAGCAGCCGCTCGGCGGCGCGCTCCGCCTCGTCGCCCGCCTCGTCGCCCGGCGGCGGGAGGATCTCCAGCCCGTCCACCGGGTCGTACACGACGATGAACGACGCGCCGCTCGCGTGCAGCGTCTCCCACAGCAGGGACCGCAGCGGCAGCAGCCGCGCGGGCCCGCCGCCCTCCGCCGGCGGCGCCAGGAAGCTGTCGTACAGGTTGCCCGACAGGACGTACTGGGAGTGCACCGACAGCGTCGCGTCGAGTTCGCGGATGAACGGCGGCCAGCCCTGCAGCCGGCCGCCGAGGGTCGGCGAATCAATGCTCATCTGGCTCGCTCCACTCCGCGTCCTCCGCGAGGCGCCGGCCTTCCGCGCCCGGCACCCATTCTCCGATCATCGGCCGTCACCGGGAGACGGCACGTCAAGTGGGACGCTCCCGGCGGCGTTCGCGTTGGCCCGAACGCCCCCCAGTCTGCCGTGGCGCGGCGCTGACCGGCAGCTCCCGCACGCCCGGGTCCAGCCGCCAGGACACCTCGGAGCGGATCCCGCCGCCGGCCAGCCGCGCCCGCGCGGCCTCGAACGCCGCGCACCACTCGCGCTCCCGCTCGACGTCGACGCGCCGGTCGTCCTCGCTCTCGGCGGGCCGCTCGCGCACCATCGCCGCCTCGACGCGCGCGGCGCCGTCCACCCGCATCCGCACGCTGTGGTCGGGCCAGGCGCCCTTCGTCAGCACCACCGTGCCGTCCCCGGCGGTCAGCGTCTCGAAACCCCGCTGGACCTCGTAGCCCATGTCCTCGAACGCGGCGGTGATCGAGTCGAGGACGTACCGGCGCTCCGCCTCGGCCTGCTCGGCGGCGTCCCGCTCGGCCGCGCGGCGCCGCGCCCGCTCCCGGGCGTCCTCGGTGCGCCGGTTGGCCTCCCGGATCCGCAGCCGGACCTCGTGCAGGACGCCCTCGGCCTCCTCGGCGGTGCCGACGGCGGCGAGCAGCCGGGCCGCCTCGGCGACCGCGCGGCGCTCGTCCTCGCCGGCGTCGGGCAGCAGCCGCGCCATGATCCTCTCGAGGGTCCGCTGCGCGTCGTCGCCGCGGCGCGGCGGGGGCGTACGGCCGGTGTCGGCGCGCAGGCCCTCGGCGGGCGCGGTGAAGACCTGCGCGGTGACCTGCGCGGCGAGATGCTCCGACAGGCGGCGCTCCGCCTCGTCCAGGAGCGGGTCCGTCGCCGCGCACCACGCGGTCAGCTCCTGCGCGGACTCCTCGGCGGGCTGCAGCGGCGGCGGCAGCGCCACGTCCGCGCCGAGCTTGCCGCGGGTCTCGGCGAGCGCCGCGATGCGCGCGTTGCGCTCCACCACCTCCCGCAGCGCCCGCTCGTACGTACGGACCTCGGCGAGCGCGGCCTCCCGCGCCTCGGCGCGCCCCGCGGCGAGCGCCGCCAGCGCCTGCGCGCCGCGTCCCGCCGCGTCGCCGCCGCGCCCGAGCACCCGGTTCATGCCCAGGGTCAGCACGACCGCCGCGTCCAGCACGATGTCGGCCTCGACGCCGCTGCTCATGTGGGGGTCCCTCCGGGGTGGCTCGTGCGGGCCTGCTGCCAGCGGTGCATCCGGACACCGGCCGCCACGCCGTGCGCCACGGCACCGGCGACCATCACCAGCACCCACAGCACGCTCGCGATGGACGTCAGCGCCGCCGCCAGCAGAAGCAGGAGCAGCAGCGGCACCGTGCCGGCGAGCAGCAGGAACCCGCAGCCCCGCCGGTCGTTGCGCCGCGCGGCGCCCGACATCGTCCGCGAGGCCTTCGACAGTCCCCGGCCGCCCGCACCGAGCACCTTTGATATCAGCGACCACGGCCCATAGGGGAGGTAATCGCCTCCCTGCGCGCGCGCCAGCATCACCTCGGCGCCGCACTGCACGCCCCATGCGATGACCGCGAGGACGGCAAGCGCCGCGAACGGCACCCCGCCGCCCGACGACGCGTGCAGCCCCACCGACGTCGTCCCGTCGTCGTGCTTCCCGGCGCCGAACAGGCTCCCGACGACCCAACTGCCCGCCAGCCAGATCGCGAGGATCGGCAGCGACCACACGACCGCCCGCGTCACCGCCGCGCCGCGCCCGGCGAGCCGCTGCCGCTCCCGGTCCGTCCACTGCGCCTGCAACGCCTGCGAGCGTTGTGCCGCGGCGTACCGGTCGCGCGCCTTGGCCTCCGCCTCCACGACGGCCTCCGGCAGCGCGCGCGCGACCGCGAGCAGCCGCAGCGGATCGTCGCCCGCCCCGTCCGCCATCCACGTGAACCACGGCACCGGCTCCGGGACGGACTCCCGGGCCCGCGCCGCGCCCTCGGCCAGCGACCGGTGCGTCTCCGCCGGACGGGCCGCCAGCGCGAGCAGCGCCAGCAGGACGGCCGGCGGGTTCCCGGCCTCCGCGTCCGGCAGCCGCGCCGCCAGCCCGGGCGGCGTCGCGTCCTGGCCGCGCAGCCAGCGGGCGAGGTCGTTCCACGCCGCGACGTGGGCGCGCCACTGGCCGTCGATCCCGGCCAGGTCGCCGGCGCCCGCGGAACCGGCGAGCACCCGCAGCAGGCCGTGCTCCCACAGGTCCCGGCCCATCTGGCAGGCGAGGCGGTGGTCGGGATGGCGGGGATCGTCCGCGAGGGCGGCGAGCGCCGGGAGGTCCCCGGCGGACGTCCTGCGGCCGAGGTAGTGCGGCGGGAGGTCCGGATCCAGCCACAGCACGAGGTGCAGCAGCTTCACGTCCGGCGGCAGCGCCGAGGTGAGCGGGCCGTCGACCAGCGCGATGCGGCTGTCGTCCGGAACGTCCGCGAGCCAGTCCCGCAGGCTTCGCCACGCCTCACCGGACTCGCCGCGCCCGAAGAAGTACTGCGCGGCATGCTCCCAGTTCTCCACCAGCGCGCGCGCCAGCTCGTCACGACGCGCATAGCGCGCGCCGCGGAACGGCAGTCCGGCGCCCGGCTGCGCGGTCTCCTCCGCGACCTGGGGAGACCCGCCGTCCAGCCACTCGGCGACCTCCTCGCCGGCCCACCTGCGCCGCGGATCCCGCGTCAGCAGGCCCTGGCAGAGCAGCCGCAACCGGGCGTCCGGCACGTCGTCCGCGCTCACCGGACGCGTCGCCAGATGGTCGACCACCACGGTCTCGCTCAGCCCCCGGAACGGCGCCCGGCCCGTCGCGCACTCCCGCACGATCATCCCGAGCGACCACCAGTCCCGCGCCGGCGACACCTGCCCCGACAGCGACTCCGGCGCCGCGTACGCCAGCGTCCGCGACGACGACGCGAACACCACGCTCTCGTCGAGCACCTTGCTCAGCCCGAAGTCCGCGATCGCCAGCCGCAGCGGCTCCGCCTCGAGGACCAGCACGTTCTCCGGCTTCAGGTCCCGGTGGACGATGCCCGCACGGTGCAGCGCCACCAGCCCGTCCGCCAGCTGCGCCGCGATCTCCCGTACGGTTCCGTCCGGCAGGGGGCCGTCGATGAGGTTGCGCAGATTGCCGTCCGGCGCGTACGCGGTGACCTCGTAGTCGCGGCCGTCCGCGTGCCCCGTCTCCAGGATCCGCAGCACGTGCGGCGAGTCCAGCGCCGGCAGCTTCTCCCACACGTCCCGGTCGGCGTGGTACCCGCGGCGGAACACCTTCGCCACGAACCGCTCGCCCCGTGCGTCCCGCATCAGCAGCAGGTCCGACTCGGCGCCCTGCACCGGCAGTTCGGCGACCGCCTCGTACCGCTCCGCCAGCGCCACCGGAAGGCGCATCAGCGGATCGCCGGGCGCCTCCCCGTCCCGCCGCGTCGCCCCGGGCCCGGACGCCCCGGACGCCGCGGGCGGGCGCGGTGCGGGCACCCGCTCGTCCCGCCGCGTCGCCCCGGCGTCCCGCCGCGTGTCCCGCGGCCCGCTCCCGGCGGATCCGGCCTCGCCGGACCCGGTCGCGTCGAACTCGCCCACCGCAGCCCCGTCTAGTCCTTGTCCTTGATGATCCGGAGGTACTCGACCTCCTTGAAGCGGACGACCATCGCCTCCATGAAGATGCGCACGAGCAGCAGTTCGAAGAGCCAGACGAAGGGGGAGGCGCAGATCATGATGACGCCCCACGCCCAGAAGTCGTCCCAGCTCGCGATCCAGAGGCCGAGCCCCAGGAAGATCAGGCACTGAACGCTGATCAGCAGCAGCGACAGGATGTAGAAGAGCTTGATCAGCTTCGGCGTGACCAGATTGTTGAAGTTCGTGTCGAACAGCGCGCCGAGCAGGCCCTTCGACCGCGGGTCGCGGGCGGGCGGCTGCCGGTTCTGGGGCTGTTCGTAGGGGCCGGTGCCGAAGGGGCCGGACGGGCGGGGGCCGGGGACGGGGCCGTACTGCTGCGGCGGCGGGCCGTACGGTCCCGCGGGCGGGCCGGGGGGACCGGCCGGGGGGCCCGGCGGGCGCGGTGATTGGCCGGGGTCCGATGGGTGCGTCATCGCCGTCGTCTCCAGTCTGGGGCCGCCTATAGGAAGACTCTAGAGCCTGATCCGGGGCTGGGGCCCGAACGGGACGCGCGGCTCACCGGGTGTGCCGTGGTTCTCCCGGAGGCGGCCGCCGGGCACGCTGCGGAATTCCGGTGGCACGGGTGGTGACGGTAATGTCGCGAAAGCGGGTCGCGTCGAGCAGGCCATTGTATTCGAGTCCATTCTCCGGGGCATGGGCCCGGGGACCCTTTTTCGGTGGCGTGCCCTTGGGGCCAGGGGCTTAAGTCTCTCCTCTCACCTGCGGATTCTCCGTGCATTCGATCATTGGACAGGAGAAGTTCACCTTGCCGGTGCACCGTTCTCGGGATCGCTTCGACCGGGTTTCGGGTACCTTCTTCCACGTCCCTCGGATTTGCTGTATCAATTCTTGATCGTGGCGGATTTCGATGGTTATCGTGGCCCGCGACTCGGGGAATCCGGTGCGGCGCCGAGCCGGGCCGCCAGGACGGTCCGGTGGAGGGTGTGGTGAGGCACGTGACCTTTCGGGACCCCGCGTGACGCTGGTGATGCTCCTCGACGAGGTGCCCGGCCTGGGCGTCTTCCGCGGCGTGGCGGCCGAGCGGTTCCCGGCGGGGTTCCCGCCGCTGTCGGACGAGGGCCTGGAGTTCACCGCGCGGATCGGGAGCACGCTGGCCGAGCGTCCGGCGGTGCTCGCCCTCTACCCGTCGTGGCGGCCGGACGCGGCGGGCCGGCTGCTGCGGTTCGCGCGCGCGTCGCTGGGGACGCGCCGCCTGGCGATCGTCCCGCTCGACCTTCCGCCGCTCGCACTGTCGCTGGTGGCCGACCAGCTGGCCTTCCTCGCCCCGTACGTCGAGCCCGGGACGCTCGCGACCGTCGCGCCGCGGCTCGCCGGGCTGCTGGTCGCGGGGGCGCGGGTGAACAGCGTCACCCGGCTGGAGCACGTCCAGGCGGGCTTCGGCGACCACCTCGCCTCGTACCTGCCCGGCAGCGAGTTCCTGGTCACGGCGGCGCCGCGGCGGGCGGTCCGCCGGGCCGGGCCGGACGCCGCGCCGGCGGCCGGGGACGCGCCGCGGCCCCCGGTGGTCGTGCTGGCCGCCGAGCACGGCGGCGACGGCGGCTGGGTCCGCGACCGGCTGGGGCCGGCGCTCGGCGCGGTGTCGGTGTCGATGGTCGCCGACCAGCCGCTCGGCGCGCAGTACTGGCGCGCCAAGAGATACGTCGAGTACGTCGCGTTCAGCGGGGACAGCGGTGTGCTGCAGGCGGTGGTGCGGGAGGCGGTGTGCGAGCCGTGCCCGTGGTGCGGCACGGCGGTCGGCTCGCCGGTCTGCCCGTTCTGCGCGATGGTCCAGCCCGTGCGGACGCCGCCGCCCGCCGCGGCGCGGCCCCCGGACGGGCACGCCGCCGCTCCCGGACCGTCCCCCGCACGACCGCTCCCGGCGGAGCGGTCGCAGCAGGCGCGGCTCGTCAGCGCACCGCCGTGAACCGGTCCCGGCGCCCCTGAGAACCCGTCCCCGTCGTATGCGAACGGAGTCACATGAACCCCCGACAGCGCCGCGGCGTGCTGCTCATGATCCTCGCGGCGGTGGGCGCCGTGACGGTGTTCGTGTCGGTGCTCGGCTATGTCGGCTCGGTGCGGGCCGAGGTCGGCGAGAAACGGCAGGTGCTGCGGCTGAAGGTCGCCGTCCCCGCGTACGGCCGGCTGGACCCGGGCATGGTCGAGCGCGTCGAGATGCCGGCCAAGTGGTCACCCGGCACGATGCTGACCGATCCGGCGTCCGTCGCGGGCAAGGTCGCGCCGACCGCGCTGGTCGCGGGCGCGTACCTGCAGCAGGGCATGCTGATCGACGCGCCGCTGCTGCAGCCCGGCCAGCGCGAGATCGCCATCATGATCGACGCGGAGACGGGCGTGGCGGGCAAGGTCAAGCCCGGCATGGTCGTCGACATCTATGCGACGTTCCAGCAGCAGTCGCAGCGCGACCAGAAGTCCTGCGCGTCGCGGATCATCCGGCGCGCGCAGGTGATCCAGGTCGGCCGGACGACCCGGCAGCGGTCGGGGTCCAGCGCCCAGGACGTGAACACCGTCGTGCCGATCACGTTCGCGCTGGCGGCGGACGACAGCGTGAAGCTGACCTACGCCGAGGCGTTCGCGAGCCACGTCCGGCTCGCGCTGATCGGCGGCGACCAGACCGACGCGGCGAGCGACCCGGTGCGCAAGCTCGGCGCGATCTGCGACATGCCGGCGGCCCGGTGAACGGCCCCGTGACCGGACGGCCCGTCCGGGTGCTGCTGGCGACCGCCGACCGCGACCTGGCGGCGCTGCTGAACGCGCAGTTCCGCGAGCTGGGCGCGGTCGAGGTCGCCGGGGTGGAGACCAGCACCGGGGACGTGGTGGACGCGGCGGCGGGCGCTCCCGGCCTGGACGTGGTGCTGCTGCACCAGGCGCTCGGTCCGCTGCCGGCGCTCGACCTGATCCGCGAGCTCGGCGTCCGGCACCCGCACCTGCCGGTGGTGCTGATCGCGGAGGAGGCGACGGCGGAGACGTTCGGCGCGGCGATGGCGGCGGGCGCGCGCGGGGTGATCTCGACCGAGCCGACGCTGTCTGAGCTGCAGGGCCGGGTGGAGGCGGCGGCGGAGTGGGCCCGGACGATGCGCCGGCACTTCGACTCCTCCGAGGACGGTCCGCTGCCCGGCCGCGTCGGGACGGTGCTGGCGGTGTGCGGCGCCAAGGGCGGGACGGGCGCGACGACGATCGCGGTGCACCTGGCCGTGGCGGCGGCGACGGCGGGCCGCGGCGTGTGCCTGGTCGACCTGGACCTGCAGAAGGGCGACGCCGCCGGCTACCTGGACGTCGTGCACCGGCGCAGCATCGCCGACCTCGTCGGGGCGGCCGACGACCTGGACGGCCCGACGCTGGCCGAGGCGCTGTTCGTGCACCGCCTCGGCCCGCACCTGCTGCCGGCCCCGGCGGAGGGGGAGCGGGCCGAGGACGTCCCGGCCCGCGCGACCCGGCAGATCCTCGCCGCGCTGCGGGCCCGGTACCAGGTGGTGATCGTCGACTGCGGCGCGCAGCTGTCGGAGGCGAGCGCGATGGCGGTGGAGCTGGCCGACCGGGTGGTGATCGCGGCGACCCCGGACCTGCCGGCGCTGCGCGGCGCGAAGCGGCTGGTGAAGATGTGGGGGCGGCTGCGCATCCGCAAGGAGGAGGACACCGCCGTCCTGCTGAACCGGCACGACCGCCGCAACGAGATCCAGCCGGACCTGGCCGCGAAGATCGTCGGCGTGGGGCTGCTCGGGACGACGGTCCCGGCGGTGTACCGGGCGCTGGAGGACGCGTCGAACACCGGCTCGCCCGAGGCGGTGAAGAGCTCGGACTTCCGCAAGGCGATCAGCGGGCTGGTCCGCGAGACCGGCCTGCTGGACGAGCCGGGGGCGCGGGAGGACCCGCGCGACCGGGGCGCGGCGTCGGTGGACTTCGCGGCGACCGTCCCGCTGGTCGGGCTGGTGCTGCTGCTCTGCTGGCAGGCGCTGCTGACCGGGCTGACCTCGATGTACGCGAGCCACGCGGCGGATGAGGCGGCGCGGGCGGTGGCCGTGGCCGGCTATGACACGCCGGAGGCGAGGCAGGAGGTGCGGCGCCGCGCCGTGGCGAGGGTCCCGGGCCCGTGGGGCGGCGAGGACGTGCTGCACCTCGGCGTCGAGGACGGGTACGCGAAGGTGACGGTGGACGTCCCGGCGGTGCTGCCGGGCTGGTCGTCGACGTTCGGGCTGACCACCCGCGCGAAGATCGTCGACGAGGACGCGGGGGACGGGTGACGCCATGGCCGCCCCCGACGCCGCCCGTGCCTCGCGTCCCGCCGCAGACCGCGGGACCGCGTCCGTCGAGTTCGCCGCGCTGCTGCCGATCGTGCTGGGCGTCGTGCTGGTCTGCTTCGAGGCGCTGATGGCGTCCGTGACGGTGGAGCGGGTGGAGAACGCGGCGCGGACCGGCGCCCGCGTCGCGGCCATGCGGCAGGACGCGTCGGCCTGCGTCCCGGCGGCCGCCGCGGCGCTGCCGGGCTGGCTGAACGAGCGGGAACTGCGCGGCGGCGACGCCGGGGACGACGGCGTGTCCTGCACCGTCCGGGCGAAGGTGCCGCTGCTGTGGCGCGGCGTCCCGCTCGACTACACCGTGACCCGCACCGTCACGATGCCGGAGGGGTGAGCCGATGGGACTGAAGGACCGGCTGGAGGACGAGCGGCTGCACGGCACCGCCGCGAACCGCGCCGGGGTGTCGCACTGGCGCCGCCGGCTGCTGGAGGAGGTGAACCTCGACGAGCTGGCGCTGCTCGGGCTGGCGCAGCGGCGGGCCCGGCTGGAGAAGGTCACCGGGCACATCGTCGGCCGCGAGGGCCCGGTGCTGTCGCCGGGGGAGCGGGCCGCGCTGATCCGCCGGGTGGTGGACGAGGCGCTCGGCCTCGGCGTGCTCGAACCGCTGCTGGCCGACGAGACCGTCACCGAGATCATGGTGAACGGCCCCGACCACGTGTTCGTGGAGCGGGAGGGCCGGGTGCAGCGGGTCGACACCGCGTTCGCCAGCGAGGACCAGCTGTACCAGACGATCGACCGGATCGTCGCGCAGGTGAACCGCCGGGTCGACGAGTCGAGCCCGATGGTGGACGCGCGGCTGCCCGGCGGCGAGCGGGTCAACGTGATCATCCCGCCGCTGTCGCTGGTCGGGCCGGTGCTGACGATCCGCCGGTTCCCCCGCTCGTACACGATCGAGGAGCTGGCCGCGCGGGCCAGCCTGGACGCGCCGACGGGGCTGCTGCTGGCCGCGTTCGTCCGGGCCCGGCTGAACCTGGTCATCTCCGGCGGTACTGGGACGGGCAAGACGACGATGCTGAACGCGCTGTCGGCGTTCATCCCCGGCCACGAGCGGATCGTCACGATCGAGGACTCGGCGGAGCTGCGGCTGCGCCAGGAGCACGTGGTGCCGCTGGAGTCGCGCCCGCCGAACATCGAGGACAAGGGCCGGATCACGATCCGCGACCTGGTCCGCAACGCGCTGCGGATGCGCCCGGACCGGATCATCGTCGGCGAGGTCCGCGGCGGCGAGACCCTCGACATGCTCCAGGCGATGAACACCGGCCACGAGGGGTCGATGGTGACGGTGCACGCCAACTCCACCGAGGACGCGGTGTACCGGCTGCAGACGCTGGCCAGCATGAGCGACGTCAAGCTGCCGTTCGACACGATCCGCGACCAGATCGACAGCGCCGTCGACGTGATCGTGCACCTCGGCCGGGGCCCGGACGGCTCGCGCCGGATCGTGGAGGTCGCGGCGGTGAGCACACGGCGCGGGGAGCGGCTCCGGCTGGAACCGATCATGACGTTCGAGTCGCTGCCGATCGGGCCGGACCGGGTGGTGCGCGGCGAGTTCCGGCACCGCCCGCTGCCCGCGCCGCTGGCGACCCGGCTGTTCCACGCCGGCGAGGGCGTCCCGCCGGTGTTCGGCGTCCGAGCCGACGACGGGGAGGGGCGATGAGCCTGCCGGTCATCATGCTGCTGATGGCGGTCACCGGGGTCCTGGCCGTCTGGGGGGCGGGGGAGCTCGCCGCGGGCCGGGAGCTGCGCCGCGGCATCACCGTCCGGTCCCGGCTGGACGGGGAGGCGCCGCCCGACGGGCCGCTCGTCCGGCTGGACCGGCGGCTGCGCGGCACCGAGCTCGGCCGGCTGCTGGCCCGCCGGATCGCCGCGGCGGGCCTGGCGATGCGGGTGTCCACGTTCCTGCTCGCGATCGTCGCGGGCGGCCTGGCCGCCATCGCGCTGATCGGCCGGCTGCTCGGGCCGGTGTTCGGCGTCGCCGCCGCCGTCGCGGTCGGGTTCGTGTTCTTCGGCTACCTGCGGCGGCGCGAGGAGCGGCGCAAGGAGGAGTTCATCGCGCAGCTCCCGGAGCTGGCGCGGGTGCTGTCCAACGCCGCGCAGGCCGGGCTGTCGCTGCGCACCGCGATCGCGCTGGCCGCCGACGAGCTGGACGACCCGGCCCGCACAGAGCTGCGCCGCGCCGCCGACGGGCTGCGGCTCGGCGAGTCGCTGGAGGCGGTGCTCGGCGACCTCGCGGGCCGGCTGCCGTCCCGCGAGCTCGGCGTGCTGGTCAGCACGCTGCTGGTGGCGGCGCGGTCGGGCGGGTCGCTGGTCACCGCGCTGCGCAGCATCGCCGGGACGCTGGAGGACCGCAAGGAGATCCGCCGCGAGGTCCGCACGATCCTCGGCCAGGCGGTGGTGTCGAACTGGGCGGTCGGGATCCTCGGCGTGGCCGGCATCGCCATGATCAACCAGATCGAGCCGGGGGCGCTGCGCGAGATGAGCACCCATCTCACCGGGCAGCTGATGCTCGCGGCCGGCGCGGGGCTGTTCACGACCAGCCTGCTGGTCATCCGCCGGATCACCCGGATCGACGTGTGAGGTGACCAGATGATCTTCGTGCTGGCAGCCGGCGCCGGGCTCAGCGTGCTGCTGGGCGCCTGGGGCTTCGTCCTGCTCACCGGCGGCGAGCGGGTGGCCGGGTCGGCGCTCGCCGCGTCCGCCCCGCCGCCCGCCGCGCGGCCCGGCCGCGGCGAGGTGTTCGGGCTGAACCGGCTGGCCGGACGGATCGGCCGGCCCTTCGGCCGCCCCCTGATGACCGCGCTCGCCCCCTGGCACCGCCGGATCCGCGAGCGGATCGACGCGGCGGGCCGTCCGGGCGGCATGACGGTCGAGTCGTACGCGCGCATCACCGCCGGGTACGCGGTCCTGTTCGGGTCGCTGGGGGTGCTGCTGCTCAGCGCCGGGCAGGTCCCGATGGGGCTGATCTGCCTCGCCGGGATCTTCCAGAACGAGTTGTTCCTGCTCGGCCGCGCCCGCAGCCGCCGCGACGAGATGCAGCGCGGCATGCCCGACTTCCTCGACGTCCTCGCCGTGACGGTGTCGGCGGGCATGGGGTTCCGGCACTCGCTGGCCCGGGTCGTGGAGAGCATGCCGGGCCCGCTGGCGGACGAGTTCACGATCGCGCTGCGGCAGATGGAGCTCGGCACGTCGCGCCGCGAGGCGTTCGAGGACCTGCGGCGCCGCAACCGGTCGGAGATGCTGAGCCAGTTCGTCACGGCCGTCCTGCAGGCCGAGGAGCTGGGCGCGCCGCTCGCCACCGCGCTGATCGACATCGCCACCGACATGCGCCGCGAGTCCGCGCAGTGGGCGCGGCGCAAGGCGCAGCGGACGACGCCGCAGGTCACCGCCGTCACCACCGCCCTCACCCTGCCGGCGCTGATCCTCGTCGTGCTGGGCGCCCTCTTCTACAGCTCGGGAGCTGATCTCGGTGCCGTCCTCGGCCACTGACCCCGGGCCGGGCCCGGGGACGCGCGAGCCCGCGCGGGCCCGGTCGCGGATCGACGCCGCGTTCCGGCTGCTCATGCAGGTCCGGACGCTGATGGCGGCGATCACGCTGCTCGTCCTCGCGGTGCGCGGGCTGACGGTCTCGACGTTCGTCATGGTGGCGTGCGTCGGGCTGCTGTCCTGGCTGGTCTCCCGGCACGTGGACCGGATCGTCCCGCGGCTGCTCGACCACCCGCTGCTCGTCGCGCTCGACCTGTGCGTGGGGTTCGCGGTGCTGGCGGTGTGCGGGCCGTCCGGGCCGTTCTTCCTGTCGACGGTGGCGACCGCGGCGGCGGCGGGGCTGCTGTACCGGTGGCCGGGCATGCTGATCGTGTCCGTCGTGCAGATCGCCGGGTACTTCGTCACCTTCGCCGTCCCGCACGCCGACGTCGGCACGTTCCAGGCGCTGGCCGGCCAGCCCGCCTACTACCTGCTCGTCGGGTTCGCGGGCGTGGCGCTGCGGCGGCTGTTCGAGGAGCACGCGGCGGCGGAGGACGCGCGGGTCGTCGCCGAGGGCATGGCCGCCGCGGCCGAGGAGCGCGCCCGGCTGGCCCGGGAGATGCACGACTCGCTCGCCAAGACGCTGCGCGGCGTCGCGCTCGCCGCGTCCGCGCTGCCCGCCTGGATCCGCACCGCGCCCGAGCGCGCCGAGCGGGAGGCGGCCCGGCTGGCGGACGCGGCCGAGACCGCGTCCCGTGAGGCGCGCGGCCTGCTGACCGACCTGCGCGACGCCGCCGCCGCGGCGCCGCTGCCCGAGGCGGTCCGCGCCGCCTGCGCCGCCTGGTCGGCCCGGACGGGCGTGGCCGTCCAGGCCGACGTCGCCGGCGACGCGCGGCTCCCGCAGCGCTCGCACCACGAGGTGCTCGCCATCCTCGGCGAGGCCCTCGCCAACGTGGAGCGGCACGCGGCCGCCGCGAACGTGACCGTCCGGCTCGCGCGGGCGGCGGGCGACGTCGTCCTGACGGTCCGCGACGACGGGCGCGGGTTCCGCACGGCATCGCCGGACGACCACGCCCGCCGCGGCCGCTACGGCCTGGTCGGCGTCTACGAGCGCGCGGAACGGGCCGGCGGGACGGCGCTCGTCCGCTCGGAGCCGGGCGAGGGCACGACTCTGCTCGTCCGCGTCGCGGCGGAGCCGGCCGGCCTCGCCGCCGCGGACCGGCCCGCGGAGGTGAGCTGAATGGGCGCGACGCGGGTCCTCGTCGCCGACGACAACGTGGTGGTCCGCTCCGGTCTGGTGTCGCTGCTGGAGGCGCACGGGATCGAGGTCGCCGGCGAGGCGGGCGACGGGCGGCGCGCCGTGGAGCTCACCGCCCGGCTCCGCCCCGACCTGGTGCTGCTGGACGTGCGGATGCCGCTGCTGGACGGCGTCGCCGCCGTCGCGGAGATCAGCCCGCTGGCCCCGGTGCTCATGCTGACCTACACCGACGACCCCGGCACCGTGCGGGCGGCGCTCGGCAGGGGCGCGACCGGCTACCTCGTGCACGGCGCGTTCACCGCGGACGAGCTGATCACGGCCGTGCACAACGCGGTCGGCGGCGCGCACCCGCTGTCGCCGGCGGCGGTGTCCGCGCTGGTCGGCGCCGTCCGGGAGGCGTCCGGGACCGCGCCGGAGCCGGCATCCGCCGAGCCCCGGACGCCGCCGGACGCCCCGCACGGCAACTTCGGGCTGTCGGCGCGCGAGGCGGAGGTGATGCGGCTCATCGTCCAGGGCGCGTCCAACGGCGAGATCGCGGCGCGGCTGTTCCTGGCGGAGAAGACGGTGAAGAACCACGTCAACCGCATCTACGCCAAGCTCGGCGTCACCTCGCGCGGCGCCGCGATCGCCCGCTGGATCGGCACGGCCGGTGACCTGGGGCGGGACCGGTGACCGCTGCCGCGGCCGGGAACCGGTCCCCGGCCCCTGGGCCCACCCGCCCGGGCCGCCGATTGGGACGGCGGGCCCTGGGAATGGCGCCGCCCGCTCCATATTTTGGAGGTCGTAAAACGGCCGGGCGTACGTTCCCGGCCGGAAATCCGGCCGACCAGGAAAGGGCGTCGATGAACCTCGAATCGGTGCGGGAAAGGGTTCTGGGCGACGATCGCGGGGCCGACGTCTTCGAGTGGGCCGGGATGCTGATCCTGGTGGCGGCGGTCATCGCCGGCCTCTACGGCCTCGGCATCGTCGACACCACGACGAACGGCGTCAAGGGCGCGCTCACCAGCATCTTCGACGGCGACCCGGGCGGCGGTGGCGGCGGGGGCGGCGACAACGGCGACGACAAGACCTGTGTTATCGGCATCTGCTGGTAGAGGGAATCGGTGATGAACGTTCTGCTTCCGGCCCTGGTGCGCGCCGGCTCGTCGATGCGGGCGGGCGGGGAACAGGCCGCGCGCTTCTTCCGGGACCGCGTCGAACGGTTCGGTAATTCGGGCGACCGCGGGGCCGACATTTTCGAGTGGGCCGGGATGCTGATCCTGGTGGCCGCGATCATCGCGGGGCTCTACAGCCTCGGGATCGTCGACACGGTCACCAAGGCGGTCGAGGACGCGCTCAAGCAGATCTTCGAGGGCGACCCGGGCGGCGCCAAGGGCGACACCTGATGGGCTGCACGTGATGAGCGGCGCCGCGGCCTCGGGAGCGGCGGCCGCGGCGGCCGCGGTCGCGGGCGCGGCCGCCGGCTGGCTGTGCGCCCCGGTCACGGTCGCCTACCGGGGGCCGCTCACGCCCCGCGCCCGGACCGGGGTCGCAGTGCTGACGGGCGCGGTGCTCGCGGCGCTGGCGGTCCGGCTCGGCGGACGGGCGGACTCCGTGGCGTTCGCCTACCTCGGCGTGGTCGGCGTCCTGCTCACGGTGATCGACGCCGGGGTGCGGCGGCTCCCGGACAGGCTCACGCTGCCGTCCTACCTCGCGGGCGGCGCACTGCTGGCGGCGGCCGTCCCGGTCACCGCGCACGGCGCGCTCCGCTTCGCGCACGCCGTGATCGGGATGGCGGTGCTGTGGGCCTTCTACTTCGTCCAGCACTTCCTGCTGCCGCACGCGATGGGCGGCGGCGACGTGAAACTGGCCGGTGTCCTCGGCCTGTACCTCGGGTGGCTCGGTGAGGCGGCATGGGTGACGGGCGTGGTCGCCGGTTTCCTGTTCGGCGGCGTGTACAGCGTGACCTGGCTGCTCCTCGGCCGCGCCGGACGCAAGGACGAACTGCCGTACGGCCCGTTCATGCTGGCCGGCGCGTTGACGGGCATCCTGTTCGGCGGCTGGTTCGCGCGATGAACCGGGCGGGCCGCCCAGGGCGGCGGGGCAGGCCGGGTCGGCGGGGCGACGAGGGCGCCGCCACCTCCATCCTCGTCGTCGGGATGGCGCTGTGCCTGGTCGCGGCCGTGCTGCTGTTCGGCCGCGTCGCGCAGGCCGGCGACATGCGCAGCCGGGCGCAGCGCGGCGCGGACGCGGCGGCCCTCGGCGCGCTCGAACCGCTCCGGCTGCGGCTGGCGGAGATGGCGCTGTCCGGGACGCCGCCCGCGGGCCTCGGCGCCTGGCTGCTCGCCGACGACGCGCCGCAGAACGCGGCCGAGCGCTACGCCCGCGACAACGGCACGCGCGTCGACGGCGAGGTGCACCTCACCGGGCTGGACGGGACGTACGCGAAGGTCAAGGCCGTCACCGCCGACTGCCAGCTCAAGAAGGACGGCGAGCTCACCGAGCAGGAGAAGGACGACCTGCGCCACGGCCGCCACCTGTGCACCGACTCCAAAGGCGACCGGGGCATCGGCCGGGTCGGCAACGCCGTGGCGATCGCCCGGCTCGTCGTGCCGGACTGCACCTACGAGTTCTCCCCGGTCCCGCCCGGCGAGTCGGCGCCCGAGGAGCAGCCGACGGCCCCGGCCCGGCTCGTGTGCGACGGCACCGTCGCCTGGCCGGGCGGGGACGCGGCGGCCGTGGAGAAGAAGTTCAAGCTCAGGCTCGTCGACAAGGAGAGCGACGTCGCCTACAACGGCTTCCCGTACCAGAACATCGGATACGGCGGCGCGATGCCGCCGCCGGGCCCGCTGCCCGCGGGAACGCCGGAGATGATCCGCCGCGCCATCGCGTTCGCCGAAGCGCAACTCGGCACCCCGTACCAGTGGGGCGGGACATGCACGTCCCCGAGCCGCCTCGCCGCCACGATGGGGAACTGCGACTGCTCCTCGCTCGTGCAAATGGCGTACCGCGCGGCCGGAATTTCCATTCCCCGCGTCACCTACGACCAGTGGCGATTCGGGCAGGGCATCCCGGCCGGCCAGGAGAAGGCGGGCGACCTGGTGTTCTTCAGGATGGGTCCGCGCGGCCCCGAACATGTCGGCATGGTCGTCGATCCCGCCACGCACACGATGATCGAGGCGCCACACACGGGCGACGTTGTGAAGTTCGCCCCCTACGACGGCAACATCGGTTTCCGTCGCCCTTACGCGGGCTGATGAGAAAACCTGGGAATGGGCCCGGATTTGGGTCTCCGGACTCATTCGCGAAGGAATGGCGCGTGCGAGCCTGCGAGGCGTGTCCCCCCAGCAGCGCAGCCCGGACCGGCTCCCCGACCGCGGCGCGTCCGTTCCGGAGTACGCCGGGATCCTGGCCCTCGTCGCGGCGGTCTGCGCGTCGCTCTTCGTTCTCGGAGTCCCAGGTCAGACCAGTGACGCGGTCTGCCGGGCGCTGCACCGGATGCACCTGCGCGACGCCTGCGCGGCGGGCGGCGGGAACGGCGGCCGGACCGACCCCGACGAGCCCACCACCGCGTGCACGACGGGCATCGAGACGAAATACCTCGAAGAGACCGTGACGATCCCGACCCGCATCAACGTGCGGACCAACAGCCGCGGCACCGTCCAGCTCACCCGCAGGGTCGGGGCGGACGGAAAGACCACCTGGGAGGTCACCGACTTCACCTGGGGCGAAGGGGCCGCCGCGAGCCCCGATTTCGACTTCGGATTCGGCAAGTTCGGCATTTGGGGCGGCGGGCAGTTCACCAACGGGACGGTCTACTCCTTCGACAACGAGAAGGACGCGAAGAAGTTCTTCGACGACCTCGTCGACCACCGCATCGGGAACACCGCGAAATTCGTCGTCCGGACCAATCCCATCACCGGCGGATTCTCCTGGCTCATCGGCAAGACCCCGTGGGTCGGCAAGTACTACGACCGGTGGATCGGCGGCAGCGAGCCGGAGAAGAAGCCGTCCGCCGACTACCAGGAGGGCGGCCCGACCGGCGGGTTCAAGGGCGAGCTGAACCTGTGGAAGGTGAAACTGCCGTTCAAGGGGCGCGGCTGGCTGATCGACGGCACCCGCACCGACCACGAGACGGGGCAGCGCACCACCTACTTCACCCGGAAGGGCGAAGGCGAGGTCGGCGTCCTCGTCGACCTCGGCGACGTCTGGAAGGCGCTGCCCAAGGGCACCCGCGAACGCGCCGCCGCAGGCGCCGCCGACGCCCTCGCCCTCGCCGTCGACGAGATCGGCAAGCGGCTCGCCGGCAAGGGCGTCGAGCTGTCGCCCGCCGAGATCGACAAGATCAAGGGGCAGATCCGGCTCAACCCCAACATCGGCCTGAACGTCAAGCACCGGGGCCAGACCACCTGGGCGTACACCGAGGACAAGGACGGTGACCCGATCAGCCTCACCAAGACCGGCAACTCCCAGAACGTCATCTACTTCCGCGCCGATGGAAAGGCCAAGGGCTCCCTCGAGGGCGACAAGGGCGAGCTGACCGCCGGCAAGCAGTGGATCCTCAGCTCCCAGCGCACCGTCACCGACAAGACCCTCGACTACGACGACCCGCAGGACCGGCAGGCCTTCGAGGACTACGCGCGCACCGGCGACGACGGCGCCCTCGACCGCTACTTCGACGGCGGCGGCGGACGGATGTCCCGGCTGACCTACGACGTCGGCGGCGACACCGGCAAGCTCGACGCCAAGGGCGAGGCCGGCGGCAGGAGCAAGTTCGGCGGACTTTTCGAGAGCTCCACCGAACACCAGGTCAACACCCTCACCGGGGCCCAGTACTACAAGCCGGGGGAGGGATGGGTGCCGTGGAAGCGCTGCCTCGGCTGACCGCCTGCGCCGCCCTCGCCCTCGCCGCGGGCTGTTCCGCGCACCACGACCCGCCGCCCGTGCCGGCGGGGTTCCGCGAGTACCGCACCGGCGCCTACGCGTTCGGCTACCCGGCGGGCTGGACGCCGCACGGCGGCACCGACGACAGCGGCGCGCCCACGCTCGACGTCGACGGCCCGGAACTGCCGTCCGGCGTCGACGACGGCCAGATCCACCTCGCCCGCCGCGACCGCTTCACCGGCGGACTCGACGGCCAGATGGCCCAGTTCCGCGGCCTCGCCCTGCTGAACGGGTACCACCTCACCGCCGTCCGCCGCACCGCACTGGACGGCGCCGACGCACGCCGCGTCGAGGCCCGCTACACGATCACCTCGACCGACGGCACCCGCACCCCCATGCACCTGACCGGCCTCTACGTCCTCACCGGACGGCGCACCCTGCTCGAATTCATGATCCGTTCGCCCGACGGCGGTAGCGCCGCCGCCCGCGTCCCCGCGATCCTCGGGTCGTTCCGGCTGAGGGAAGGACGATGAGACGCCGCGTCGTGGTCCTCGCCGTCGCCGCCGCCGTCGCGTGGTCGGCGCTGTCCCTCCTGGGCCTCGCCTCGGTGGGCCGGGCCGCGCTGCTGGTCCTCGGGGTGATCCTGCTCGCCGCCGCGCCGCTCATCGTCGCCGCGGACGCCGCCGCCCGCCGCCGCACCCCCGTCCGCGCCACCGGCACCGTCCTGGCCTGCGAAGGCGAGGGCGTCGAGCCGTCCGGCTGGGAGTACACGCTGACCGTCCGCTTCACCTCGGCGGACGGCCGCGACCACGTCGTCACCGAGTCCGGCCGCCCGCGCCGCCGGCCGTCCGACCCGATGCCCGTCCGCTACGACCCCCGCGACCCCGCCCGCGCCCGCCTCGACCTCGGCACCGCCCCCGCCTGGACGGCCGCCGCCGTGGTCCTGCTCACCGGCGCCGTCGTCACCTGGTTCGCCGCCCGCTGAAGGAGACCGATGCCCGACCGCCGCCGCGCCGCCACGACGGTCCTGCTCACCGCGGCCGCCGCCCTGGCCGCCCTCGTCGTGCTCGCGGTCGTCGTGGCCGCCGCCGCCTTCGCCGCGCCGGGGTTCGCGTCCTCGGACGCCTTCTACTGGACGTCCGCCGCCGCGGCGGCCCTCGTCCAGCTCCCCATCGGCCTCCTCGCCGCCCGCCTCACCGCCCCGCGCCTGCGCCGCGCCGGCGTGTCCGGGGCCGCCGTCCCCGTCCTCACGGCGCTCGGCCCGGCCGTTCCCGCCGTCCTCGCCAACCTCCGCCCCGTCGAGCACATCGCCCCGCCGCTGAACGTCCTCGCGCCCCTCTGCGCCCTCGCCGCCGGCGTCCTCCTCGGCCTTCGCCGGCCCGCCCGCGAAAGCACGTCGCTGTACTGATTTGGGTCCCCCGTTGGGCCTCGAGACCCATGTGCCCCGCCCTCCCCTCTCGTTTCAATAACGGCACCATGCCTCCTGAAGACGGTGTCGACCTGCCGCCTCTCCCGCTGGACCTCCCGGGCTTCTCCATCACCCCGACACCCGACCCGGCGCCGGACGCACCCGAGCCCGGCCCGGCGGTGCCCGCTGAGCCGCCGTCCGCCCCGCTGGTGCCGGCGCCCTGGTCGGCCGTCCCCACGCCCCCCGCGGACCCGCCTGCCGCCGCCCCAAGCCGAGCGCGGCCCGGCACGCACCCGCGCACCACGCCACCACCGGCCGAGCCGCCCCTTGCCGAGCCCGCGCAAGCCGCCCCCGCGCCTGCTGAGTCCGCGCCTGCTGGCCCGGCGCGTGGCGAGCCCGCACCTGGCGAGCCCGCGTCCGAAGGACCCGCTCTTGCCGAGCCGGCACTGGACGAGCCGGCACTGGACGAGCGAGCGCCTGCCGGCTCCGCGTCTGCTGGCCCCGCGCGTGGCGAGCCCGCGTCTGATGGTCTCGCGTTTGCCGAGCCTGCGCTGGACGAGTCGTCACCGGACGAGGCGGCGGCTGTTGGCCCTGCGCCTGGTGAGCCCGCCGCTGGGGCGGGGCCGGCGGCCGTCGAGCCCGGCGACAGCCTTCTGCCTGCGCCGTGGTGGGGTGTCCCTGAGGCTCAATCCGCCGCGGGCACCGCCGACTCCGCTGCCGCCGTGTCGCCGGATCCCTCGGCCGCGTCCGCTGGGTCGGTGGGCGCGGCGGGGGAGGTGCCGGACGCGTCTTCTTCCGCGTCGGAGGACGTGCCGTTCCTGTCGGCGCCGCCGCCTCCTGACCAGGACCTCGGCGCGTCGGCGGAGGACAGGGCGCGGCCCGCGCCCTTCGGCGTTCCGAAGACCGGGCCGGCTGCGCGGCCGATGGCAGGCGCGCCGACAGTGGGCGTGTTGCCGCAGGCCGGCTTCCAGCAGCCGGGCCCTGAGATGGGGGCCCCGGCTCGGGGTCCGGAGGCGCCGCGCCGGAGAGGTCCGCGCCGTCCTCCGCCGGTGCTCATCGCCGGCGTCGCCGCGTTGCTGGTGGTCGCGGTGCTCGCCGCCGTGAAGTCGTTCGGCGGCGGGGGGTGCGGGGGACGGCTGGCGCTGCGCGTGGCGGCCGATCCGGCGGTGGCGCCCGCGGTGACCGCGCTGGCCGAGAAGTTCAACGGCGCGGACCACGAGGTCGGCGGGCGGTGCGTCGAGGTGTCCACGAACACGCTTCCGTCGTCGGCGATGGCGCTGGCGCTCGGCGGGGACCGGTCCGCCGCGCAGGCGCGCGCGGACGCCTACGTCCTCGACTCGTCGCTCTGGCTGGAGATCGCGGGACGGACCGCGGAGCGGACGGGCACCGCGCTGCCGAGGCCGGTCGGCTCGGTCGCGAGCTCGCCGGTGGTGTTCGCGGTGGCGCGGGACGTGGCGCCGGGCGCGCTGTCGTGGCGGGCGATGGCGCCGGGCGGGAACGCGTCCCTCCGGCTGCTCGCGCCGGAGCAGAGCGCGGCCGGCATGGTCGCGCTGCTGATGGCGAAGCAGGCGGCCGGGACGGGGGACAAGGCGATCGCCGGGTTCACCGGCATCCTGCAGTCCGCGCAGAGCGTGGACGGCTCCGCGCAGGGCGAGGCGGCGGCGTTCGACGGGCTCGTGCGGTTCGGCGGCGGGAGCACGCCCGTGCTGGCGGTGCCGGAGCAGACGGTCTGGCGGCACGCGGTGGCGGGCGGCACGCCCGTCCGGGCGGTGCTGCCGGCGGACGGCACGCTGAGCCTGGACTTCCCGCTGGTCACCGCGCCGGGGAGGAAGGCGGACGCGGCGCGCCGGTTCCTGGCGGAGGTCCGGTCCCGGGCGGGGGCGAGCGCGCTGGCGAAGGCGGGCCTGCGGCCGGCGGGCGGCGGCGCGGCGCCCGCCGTGTCGGCGGTGACGGGCCTGGCGGCGGCGCCCGCGACGGCCGCGGCGGCGCCGGGCGCGGTCAGCGAGGCGCTGGAGATGTGGCGGCGGATGCATCTCGGCACCCGCATGCTCACCGTGATCGACGTGTCCGGTTCGATGCTGGAGCAGGTGCGGGGGACGGGCCGGTCGCGGATGGCGGTGACGACGGGCGAGGTGGAGAAGGGGATGTCCCTGCTGCCCGACTCCGCCGACATGGGGCTGTGGGCGTTCTCGACCGGGATGGACGGCCGGCTCCCGTACAAGGAGCTGGTCCCGGTGGGGCGGCTCGGCGCGGCGGACCGGGGGCTCACGCACCGGGCCGCGATGCAGCAGGCGCTCGGCCGGATGCGGGCGAAGCCGGACGGGGACACCGGCCTGTACGACTCGGTGCTCGCCGCCTACCGCAGCGTCAAGGCCGGTTACCGCGGCGACATGATCAACATTGTGCTGGTGCTGACGGACGGGCGGAACGACTTCGCGGGCGGCCTGTCGGAGCAGGCTCTGCTGGGGCAGTTGAAGGCGGAGTACGACGCGAGCCGGCCGGTGCAGGTCGTCGGCCTCGGTTTCGGGCCGGGCGTCGATCTCGGCGCGCTGCAGCGCATCGCGCAGGCCACCGGCGGCGCGGCCTACCAGATCCGCGATCCGCGGCAGATCCACGAGCTGTTCCAGCAGTCGGCCGCGTTGAAGATCTGCGACGACCCGCGCCAGTGCCCCGTGGGGTGACCGGGCTCCGCCGACGGGCGCGAAAGCGGGTCGGCGGGTTGTTATCGTGCCGGAAGCTCCCTCAATCGGGCGAGGTGCGATGGTCGCGTTGGTGCTGGTTCCGGCGGGTCTCGTCGCCGGCCTGCTCCTCGCCCCGCTGGCGGTGCCGTTCACCGGCGCCGTGCCGTGGACGCGGCGGACGGCGATGGGGGCCGTCGCCGCGGCGGTCTTCGGGGTGCTCGGGTGGCGGGTCGGGGCGCATCCCGTCCTCGGCGCGCTGCTGTACCTCGCCGCTGCGGGCACGCTGCTGGCGTTCGTCGACGTGCAGGTCAAGCGGCTGCCCGACCGGTTCACGCTGCCTTCCTACGGCGCCGTGGCGGCGCTGCTGGCCGTGGCGGCGCCGTTCACCGGCGGCGGGTGGCGGCATTTCGAGCATGCGCTCATCGGGATGGCGGCCATGTTCGCGCTCTATGCCGTCCAGGCGTTCGCGGTGCCGTCGGGGATCGGGCTGGGGGACGTGAAGCTGTCGGGCGTGCTCGGCTTGTGCCTCGGCTGGTTCGGTGCGCGGGCGTGGGTGACGGGCCTGCTGGCGACCTATCTGCTCGGCGGCGTCATCGCGGTCGGGGTGCTGGTCGTCCGGCGGACGCGCAAGGGGGAGTTCCCGTTCGGGCCGTCGATGCTGGTCGGCGCGCTCGTCGGGGTGCTCGCGGCCGCCGGGTAGGACCGGGGGTCACGTGCAGGGGTTCTTCTGCCCCGCCTTCACGCCTCCGGTGATCTTGTTGAGCGTCTGCGGGGCGAGGCGCACGCCGTTCTTGCCGAGGACGAGCCGGACGCCGCCGGCGGGGGCGGAGCCGTCGGCGGTGAGCAGCGCGTCGGGGACGTCGCGGGCCAGCGCGGACGCCTGGGCCTCGGCGGACGGGTTGTAGACGAGCCGGCTCTCGGCGGCCGGCGCGGCCTGCTCCGTCTTCTTCGCGACCTTGAACCCGCGCTTGCCGAGCTGCTCGACGACCCGCCGGACCATCGCCTTCGGCGCGCCCGCGGCGACGACGGTGACCGCGACCTTGCCAGGGTCGGGCGGGGCCTGCTCGGCGGGGGCGGGCTTGGCCGGCGCGGCGGGCAGGTCGTTGTCGTGCCGGATCGCGTCGAAGAGCGGCTCGGCCTCGGACCGGTTCCACTGGACGCGGTTGGGGTCGGGTGCGTAGCCCTCGACCGGGACCGTGACGAACCGGACCTTGCCGGCGTCCATCCCCTTGAGGCCGTCCGCGAGCTTCTTCATGGTCGCGAGGTCGAGGCCGTCGTCGGTGGTGAGCGACTTGGTCGCGGCCTTGAGGAACTTGTAGGTCTTGGCCGGGTCGGTGAGCACCGAGCCGCTGGTGGCCTTGTCGACGACGGCGGCCATGAACTTCTGCTGCCGCTGGATGCGCTCCAGGTCGGAGCCGTTGCCGAGGGAGTAGCGGGCCCGCACGTAGCCGAGGGCCTGGGTGCCCTTGACGGTCTGCTTGCCGGCCTTGAGGTGCAGCTCCGCGCGCGGGTCGTCGACGGGCTTGTCGACGCAGATCTCGACGCCGCCGAGCGCGTCGACCATCCGCTTGAAGCCGGAGAAGTCGATCTGCACGAAGTGGTCGATGTGGATGCCGGTCAGGCTCTCCAGCGTCTTCCAGGTGCAGGTGGGGCCGGCCAGCGCGAACGCCGAGTTCAGCATGCCGAACTGGGCGGGGACGGTGCCGCCGCCGTCCTTCTCGCACGCGGGGATCTTCACCATGGAGTCGCGGGGGAAGCTGACGCCGACGGCCTGGTCGCGGTTGGGCGACAGGTGCAGCAGGATCGCGGTGTCGGAGCGGGCGCCGGTGACGCCGTCGGCGGCGTACTTGGCGTTGTCGCCCGCGCGGGTGTCGGACCCGAGCAGCAGGATGTTGAGCGACTTGTTGAGCTTCTTCGGCCGGTTCGTGCCGAGCCGCCCGTCGACGTGCTTCTTGTCGATGCCGCCGACGAGGTCGTGGTAGAGCCAGGCGGCGCCGGCGCCGCCGAGCAGGACGACGGAGGCCGCGCCGATCGCGGTCCAGCGCAGGAACGTGCGGCGGCGCGCCCGCGCCGCCACGGCGCGCCGCGGCGGGACGCCGTCGCCGTCGGGCGGGGTTCCGCCGCCGGCGGTGGAGGGAGTGGCGGTGTCGCTGTGGGCGGCGTCGTCCCCCGCGAGGTCGTCGCGGCCAGGGTCTTTGTCGCTCATTGGTCCAGTTTCGGGCGGGCCCTGTCCGGGGCGCGTGGTCTGGGAGGTGCGGGCGGGGGGCGGAGGTCACGTGTGTCTGCTTGTTTGATGCGCGATACGCCCGATCTGTTGTCATGTTCGGCCGAATTGTGGCCCGGATCCCTTGCGGCCGGGTTTTCCGTACGATCTCGGTCGTGGACGAGGCGTGGGTGATCGGCGGCCGGTTCACCATGCTCGACCGGATCGGCGCGGGCGGGACGAGCCGGGTGTGGCGCGCCTATGACGGGGCGGAGGAGCGGTACTGCGCGGCGAAGCTCGTCCGGCGCCGGGGCCGGACGTCGGTGCTGCGGGCGATCCGCGAGCAGGCGCTGAGGTCGGCGCATCCGCACGTGCTGACGCCGTACGCGTCGTGCACGGCCGGCGAGGACGTGCTGCTGGCGATGGACCTGGTGAGCGGCGGGTCGCTGGAGACGCTGCTCGGCGACTACGGGCGGCTGCCGCCGGCGTACGCGGCCGAGGTGCTGGACCAGGTGCTCGCCGCGCTCGGCCACATCCACGGCGCGGGGATCGTCCACCGGGACGTGAAGCCGGCGAACCTGCTGCTGGATCCGAGCCCGGTCGGGGCTCCGCACGTGCGGCTCGCCGACTTCGGGATCGCGCTCGGCGACGACGGTGTGCGCCTCACCACGACCGGGTTCGCGGTCGGCACGCCGGGCTACCTGGCGCCGGAGGTGCTCGACTGGGACCGTCCCGGGCCGCGGCAGGACCTGTACGCGGCGGGCATGGTCGGCTGGCGGATGCTCACCGGTGCGGGCGATCCGGAGCCGCGCCAGCGGATCGGGGCGCGGCCCGAGGGCGTCCCGCCGATGCTGTGGACGGTGCTGTCGCACCTGTGCGATCCGGATCCCGGACGCCGTTTCGTCGACGCCGCCGCCGCGCGCCGCGCGCTGTCGTCCTGCGACCTGGAGCTGCGGTTCCCCGTCCTGACCCTGGACGGCGAACCGCTCCAGATCTTCGAGCACCTGGGCCCGCCCCCGCCGCACCCCTGACCCGCGCGGCCTCAGGCCTTCTCGTAGCTGATGTCGACGCGGCGGTTCTTGGCCCGCCCGGACGGGTCGTCCTTGCCGCCGACGCTGTTGGGCGCGATCGGCCGCGTCTCGCCGTAGCCCTTGGCGTCGATGCGCAGTGCGGTGCCGCCGAGCGCCTTGGCCAGTTCGGCCTTGACCGCCTCGGCGCGCCGCCGCGAGAGGTCGAGGTTGTAGGGCGGCGAGCCGACCGCGTCGGTGTGGCCGGAGACCTGCACGGTGCCGCGCGCGTCGCGCAGGCGCGGCACGAGGTCGGCGATGCGCCGGCGGGCGGCATCGGTGAGCGCGGCCTTGCCGAAGTCGAACAGGACGTCCGCGGAGATGTGCACGGTGACCTGGGAGCCGTTGACGTCCTCGGTCTCGAGCGGGACGACGGCCCGGGTGAGGTCGATGGACCGGATCCCGCCGGCCGCGTCGATGGTCTTGATGGACCCGGGGATGTCGGGGGTGGGGGCGGCGGCCCCGGCCTGCCCGGAGGCCGAAAGGAGGACGGCGGCGGCCGGCAGTACGGCGGCCGCGAGGGCGATCGTCCGGCGCATGCCGCTCACCTCTCGATGGGGACGTCGCGGAACGCCGGCCACGAGCCGAGCTGGAGGTCGATGCTCTTCACGTTCGACGGCGGCGCCGCGAACGTGTGGCTGGTCATGGTGGTCCGGTCGTTCGGCAGGGTGGTCAGGACCTCGTCGCTTTCGAGGCGGCGGGTGCTGGAGTCGGTCACGACGACGTAGCGCTTGAGGTTCACCGGGTCGATCAGCGAGGCGTCCACGCCGTGCTTGCCGTTGAGGCGGTAGGGGGTGGGGTCGTTGCCGGCGCCGGTCACGTGCGGCGTCCACTGGAGGGTGAGGGTGGCGAGCTTGCCCTTGACCCGCAGGCCCATGACCGCGATGTCGACCTTGGCGCCGGGCGCCATCGGGCTGTCGAAGGTCGCCTTGGCGATGGGCTTGTCGAAGCGGTCGACGCTCGCCTTGGAGGCCGATCCCTGCACCGCGCCGCCGCCGGAGCCGCCGCCGGAGTCGCCGTCGAACACGGAGCAGCCGGTCAGGGCGCCGGCGAGGAGGAGGGCGGCCGCCGTCGTCGCGGCCAGGCGGTGTGACAGGCGCATGTGCTGCCCTTTCCGTTTCGTCGCATATGCAAAGTTCGTTCGCCATGGCACCATGGTGGCGGGGACATGATGCGTGATTGCGGTCGAGAATCTATCGTTTGCATCTGCGAATAGTCAAGGGGGGGCGGCGAAAGTGGGCGTTGCCGCGGAGACGGTCGATCGGAACCGGGCGCTCCAGACCGAGTGGTACGGCGAGCCGCTGGGCGATCGCGTCCGCCGGCTCCTGGACCGGCTCGGCCTCTCCCAGTCGGCGCTCGCCGGCGTCCTCGGGCTGTCCGCGCCGATGCTCTCCCAGCTGATGTCGGCGCAGCGCGCCAAGATCAGCAACCCGGCCGTGCTGCACCGGCTGCTGGCCGTCGAGGAGCTCGCCGCCGGTCCGGGCTTCGACGCGATGGCGGCGGCCGAGGTCAAGGAGCGGCTGGCGGCGATCAGCGCCGAGCAGGCCGCGACGACCTCGGGCCTGCGCGCCGCGCCGTCCGGCCGCGTCCCGGCGGGCGGCGCGGCGCCGGACGGCCGGGACGCGGCGGGTGCGGCGGGCGCGGGGGGCGGTGCGGCGCCGGGCGGCGGGGTCGCGGACGGCGCGCCCGTGCACGCCGAGCGGCCGGCGCGGCTCGTCCAGGCGCTGCTGCGCGAGGTCGCCTCGGCCGCCGAGATCGAGGCCGCCGCCGCGCTCATCGGCGACCGCTTCCCCGACCTGGCGGAACTGCTGCGCGTGTACGGCAACGGCCGCACGAGCGAGGCCGAGGCCCACTACGCCCGGATCATCCGGAACGCCCGAGGTCACTGAGCGCGTCCGCCGCCGGCCCGCCCGTCCCTCGCCGGCGCGGCGGCCGGGCGGTCATGCCCCGGCGTGCTCGTCTCCATTCCGCTGGGCCATAACGACTGGTTATGGGAACCGGGCGGTGCGGGAGCGCGTTTCCGGGGCTAAAGTCTGTGGTCAGGGTCACATACGGGTCTGCCTGTTATGTATGTCACAGCGCCCGTGGGGTGGCGTAAGGTCGCTTCGCTGGAAGCGCACACGAGGCGTCACCGCGCGCGTGCGGACGCCGCCTCAGGCCGGGGCGCGACGGCCGCGCGAGTGCGCTCAGACCGTGGTACGGGGACACGACGACCCGAGCTCAGGAGAGCGATCGATGAGCACTTTGGAGGCGCCGGCCAAGTCGCGCGCCCAGATCAAGGAACGCACGCTCCGCAAGGACAACTGGCGCCTGTATCCGATCACGACGTTCGTGATCTTCACGGCATGGGTGGTGTACGCGACCATCAGGGCCTTCTGGGGCGCGGCGTTCTACGTCCCCGAATACCACTACCTGACGCCGTTCTACTCGCCCTGCCTGAACGACATCTGCAGCAACGTCACCGTCAACGGCCACACCGGCGACGCCGCCGAGTTCGGCACCTTCCTGCCGGCCGGCACCCGGGGCTGGATCCCGTTCGCCATCATCACGCTGCCGTTCCTGCTGCTGTTCCGGCTGACCTGCTACTACTACCGCAAGGCCTACTACCGCTCGTTCTGGGCGTCGCCGCAGGCCTGCGCGGTGCGCGAGCCGCACGGCAAGTACACCGGAGAGCGCCGCTTCCCCCTCATCGGGCAGAACCTGCACCGCTACTTCTGGATGGCCGCGTTCCTCATCTCCGTCATCAACACCTGGGACGCGGTCCGCGCGTTCCACGGCAAGGACGGCGGGTTCGGCATCGGGCTCGGCACGATCATCCTGGTCGCCAACGTGGTCCTGCTGTGGCTGTACACGCTGTCGTGCCACTCGTGCCGGCACATCGTCGGCGGGCGGCTGAAGAACTTCTCCAAGCATCCCCTCCGGTACCGCATGTGGGGCTGGGTCTCCAAGATCAACCAGAACCACGGGACCTACGCCCTGATCACGCTGGGCTCGCTGGTGGTGGCCGACGCCTACGTCGCGTTCGTGGCCGGCGGCGTCTTCTCCGACCCCCGCATCTTCAACTGAGGCCAAAGGATCATGACTGAGATCGAGAGGCATGCCTACGACGTCGTGGTGATCGGTGCCGGCGGCGCCGGGCTGCGGGCGGCGATCGAGGCCCGCCTCCAGGGCAAGAAGACCGCGATCATCTCCAAGTCGCTGTTCGGCAAGGCGCACACGGTGATGGCGGAGGGCGGCGCCGCCGCGGCGATGGGGAACGTCAACCCCAACGACAACTGGCAGGTCCACTTCCGCGACACCATGCGCGGCGGCAAGTTCATGAACAGCTGGCGGATGGCCGAGCTGCACGCCAAGGAGGCCCCCGAGCGCATCTGGGAGCTGGAGCACTGGGGCGCGCTGTTCGACCGCACCAAGGACGGCAAGATCAGCCAGCGCAACTTCGGCGGGCACGAGTACCCGCGGCTGGCGCACGTCGGCGACCGGACGGGCCTGGAGCTGATCCGCACCGCGCAGCAGAAGATCGTCGCGCTGCAGCAGGAGGACCGCGCCGAGTACGGCGACTACGAGGCCCGGCTCAAGGTGTGGGCCGAGACGACCGTGACGCGGCTGCTCAAGGACGGCGACCGGATCTGCGGCGCGTTCGCCTACGTTCGCGAGACCGGCAGGTTCGTGGTGTTCGAGGCGCCCGCGGTGGTCCTCGCGACCGGCGGCATCGGCAAGGCGTTCAAGGTCACCTCGAACTCCTGGGAGTACACCGGCGACGGGCACTCGCTGGCGCTGCTCGCCGGCGCGACGCTGCTGAACATGGAGTTCGTGCAGTTCCACCCGACCGGCATGGTCTGGCCGCCGTCGGTGAAGGGGATCCTCGTCACCGAGTCGGTGCGCGGCGACCGCGGCGTCCTCAAGAACTCCGAGGGCCGGCGGTTCATGTTCGACTACGTCCCCGAGGTCTTCAAGGACCAGTACGCCACCACCGAGGAGGAGGGCGACCGCTGGTACGACGACCCCGACAACAACAAGCGGCCCCCGGAGCTGCTGCCCCGTGACGAGGTGGCCCGCGCGATCAACTCCGAGGTGAAGGCCGGCCGGGGATCGCCGCACGGCGGGGTGTTCCTCACCGTCGTCGACCGGATGCCGGGCGGCGCCGCGGAGATCGTCCGGCGGCTGCCGTCGATGCACCACCAGTTCAAGGAGCTGGCGGACGTCGACATCACCAAGGAGCCGATGGAGGTCGGCCCGACCTGCCACTACGTGATGGGCGGCGTCGAGGTCGACCCGGACACCGGCGCGGCGAAGGTGCCGGGTCTGTTCGCGGCCGGCGAGGTGTCCGGCGGCATGCACGGCTCGAACCGGCTCGGCGGCAACTCCCTGTCGGACCTGCTGGTCTTCGGCCGGCGCGCCGGACTCGGCGCGTCGGAGTACGTGGACGGCCTGCCCGAGCGTCCCGGCGTCCCCGAGGCGGAGGTCGAGGCGGCGGTCGCCGAGGCGCTCGCGCCGTTCGAGCGGGAGGGCGGCGAGAACCCCTACGCCGTCCACGCCGAGCTGCAGCAGACGATGAACGACCTGGTCGGCATCATCCGCAAGGAAGAGGAGCTGAAGCAGGCGATCGAGGCGCTCGGCAAGCTCCGCGAGCGGGTCGCCAATGTCGGCGTCGCGCCGGTCGCGGTGGGCGACGACGGCCGCGGCTACCACCCGGGCTGGCACCTGTCGCTGGACCTGCGGAACATGATGCTGGTGTCGGAGGCGGTCGCGAAGGCGGCGCTGGAGCGGCAGGAGAGCCGCGGCGGGCACACCCGCGACGACTACCCGCAGATGTCGGCGGAGTGGCGGAAGGTCAACCTGGTCTGCAGCCTGGCCGGGGACCCGTCGTCCCCGCACGTCGAGCTGAAGCGCCAGCCGATGGTGCCGATGCGCGAGGACCTGCTGGCGCTGTTCGAGACCGACGAGCTGAAGAAGTACCTCACGGCCGAGGAGCTGCCGGCCGACGTGGCCGCGGAGAGCGGTGCGACCGCCGCGGGCGCCGGGGACGACGAGGAGGGCGACGAGTGAGCTACGAGGCCAAGTTCAAGGTCTGGCGCGGCGACGACGGCGCGGGCGAGCTGACCGACTACACGGTCGAGGTGAACGAGGGCGAGGTCGTCCTCGACATCATCCACCGGCTGCAGGCGACGCAGGCGCCGGACCTCGCCGTCCGGTGGAACTGCAAGGCCGGCAAGTGCGGGTCGTGCTCGGCGGAGATCAACGGCATGCCGCGGCTGATGTGCATGACGCGGATGTCCACCTTCACCGAGGACGAGACGATCACCGTCACCCCGATCCGGACGTTCCCGGTGATCCGCGACCTCGTGACGGACGTGTCGTTCAACTACGAGAAGGCGCGGCAGATCCCCTCGTTCGACCCGGGCGACACCAAGCCCGGCGAGTTCCGGATGCAGCAGCAGGACGTCGAGCGCTCGCAGGAGTTCCGCAAGTGCATCGAGTGCTACCTGTGCCAGAACGTCTGCCACGTGATCCGCGACCATGAGGAGAACAAGCCCGAGTTCGCCGGGCCGCGGTTCCTCATGCGGATCGCGGAGCTGGAGATGCACCCGGCCGACCAGGCGGACCGGCGGGAGATCGCGGCGAAGGACCACGGCCTCGGGTTCTGCAACATCACCAAGTGCTGCACCGAGGTGTGCCCCGAGCACATCAAGATCACCGACGACGCGCTGATCCCGATGAAGGAGAGGGTCGTCGGCCGCAAGTACGACCCGGTCGTGTGGCTCGGCAGCAAGCTCGGCATCGTCAAGAAGGGCCAGGACACCCCGTCCGCCTGACGCGGTGGCGGCGGGCGGCGACGGCGGGCGGCGATGCCCCCGGACCGCCGCCCGCCGTACCGCCGTTCCCCATGAACGCCGTGCTCGCCGCCGGGGGCACGGCGCCCCCGTCCACCGTGCCTCCGCGCGAGCCGGGCGCCGGCGACCCACCGGTCGCACACGCCGCGATCAACCCTGGCGCCCGCGCGGCCGGGTGAATAGGGAAGAGTGCACATAACGCGTGACAAATTCGTGATTATCCCCCGGGACTCGTGCCGCCGGGTTCCCCTTAGCGTGGTGGACATGAGCCCCCTCGAACCGGGTTCGTTCCTTGCCGAGCTCACCCCGGCGGAACGCGGCGACCTGGAATCGCGCGGACGTGTCCGCGACTTCGCCCGGGGGGACACGCTGTTCGTCGAGGGGGACCGCTCCAGCTGGGTGGCGGTCCTGCTGAGCGGCCGGGTCAAGGCGTTCTCCTACCGCGAGCACGGCGGCGAGGCGCTGCTCGCGGTGCGCGGTCCCGGCGCGCTGCTGGGGGAGGTCGCCGCGATCGACGGCCTGCCCCGCTCGGCGACCGTCTCCGCGCTGGAGCCGGCGCGCGCGCTCGCCGTGACGGCCGAGGAGTTCATGGCGTTCCTGCAGGCGCACGGGCGCGTCTCCATCATCATCATGCGCATGCTGTGCCAGCGCTGGCGCGACGCGGACCGCAAGCGCGTCGAGTTCGGCATGTTCGACGCGACGGGACGGGTGGCGCAGCGTCTCGTCGAGCTGGCGGAGCGGTTCGGGCAGCCCTACGAGGGCAGGGCGGGCGCTGCGGGGCGGGCCGGCGGGCAGAACGGTGCGCCGAGCGGCGGGCCGAGCGGAGGGCAGAGCGTCCGGATCACGCTGAACCTGTCCCAGGAGGAGCTGGCCGGGTGGGTCGGCGCGTCGCGGGAGGCGGTCAGCAAGGCGCTGCGGACGCTGCGCCGGCACGGCTGGATCGAGACGGGCCGCCGCCGGCTGATCGTGCACGACCTCCAGGCCCTGCGCCGGCACGCGCGCTGACGGCCGCGCCGCCGCGCGCCGACGGCCGAGGCGGCACGCGGGCCAACGGCCGAGGCGGCCGCAGGCGGGCCCAAGTCCAGCCCGTACCCTGTGCAGGATGCAGCTACAGCAGCTCGCCTACTTCGTCGCGGTCGCGGAGGTGCGCCACTTCACGCAGGCCGCCGAGCTCCTGCGGGTGGCGCAGCCGTCGCTGTCCAAGCAGATCCGCGCGCTGGAGACCGAGCTGAACGCGCCCCTGTTCAGCCGCGCGCGAGGGAACATCACCCTGACGCCCGCGGGGGAGGCGCTGCTGCCGCTCGCCAAGCGCATCCTCGCCGACGTGGACACGGCGCGGCTGGAGGTGCAGGAGCTGACCGGGCTGCGCCGGGGGCGCGTCCGGCTGGGCGCCACGCCGTCGCTGTGCGCGGGGCTCCTCGCCGACGTCCTGCGCCGCTTCCACGACGACTACCCCGGCATCCAGCTGCTGGTGGAGGAGGGCGGGTCGCGGGACCTGGTGAAGGAGCTGACCCGCGGCTCGCTGGACCTGGCCCTGGTCATCCTGCCGCTGCACGGCGACCCGCCGCTGGACACCACACCGATACTGCGCGAGTACCTGGTGGTCGCCTCCCCGGTGGGGAGCGACGACGCCGACTCCCGCGCGACGCAGATGCCGCGCCGCTCCTACCTGCGCATCGAGGACCTGCGGAACCGCCCGCTGGTGATGTTCCGGCCCGGCTACGACCTGCGCGAGGCGACGATCAGCGCGTGCCGGGCCGCCGGGTTCGAGCCCCGGTTCGCCGTCGAGGGCGGCGAGATGGACGCCGTCCTGCGGTTCGTCGAGGCGGGCCTCGGGATCGCGGTCGTGCCGAGCATGGTCCTCGCGGGACGGCCCGGCCTGCGCGGGACGCCGCTCGTCCTGCCCGACGAGGAGGCCCGGCGCGGCCACCACGGTCCCGGGCTCCTGCGCACGATCGCGCTGGCGCACCGCAAGGACGTCGACCTGACGCACGCGGCGCGCGCCTTCCAGGACCTGCTGCTGACGTTCCTCGTGGAGGCGGGCGCGGCGGCCCGCCTCCCCGCCGGCGTGGAGACCCTCCTCCGGGACTGACCCGCCGCCCGCGACCGGCGCCGGCAGGCCGCTGATCAGGTTCGGCGGCAGGGCGGTCGCGGGCGTTGTACGGTTGCGGGACGGACGGCGGGCGGCGGCGAGGGGAGGCCGGTGTGGACGACCGCACCTCCCGGCAACGCCGCCTGCTGATGCTGCTGGCAGGCCTCTTCGGCTTCGCCATGACGGCCACCCTGTCCGCCGTCCCGAACGCGGCGGCCGTCGAGATCGTCCGGGTCGGGACAGCGGCGGCGGCGAGCGGCGCGGGCTCGCGGGGCATCGCGCCCTCGCTCGCCCGGGACCGCCGCGCCGCGCCCGCCTGGCCGCGCTTCTCCGCGGCGGACGTCCACCTGTGGAAACGGCTCGGGTTCGGCGCGGGCGAGACGCGGAGCCCGCACGCGGTCCTGCCGTCCGCAGCCGCTCCCGACCCGGCGCTCCGGCGGGTCCGCGCCGCGGCCGCCTGGTCGCGCACGGTCGTCCCGGCGTCCGTCCACACCGGCACCGTCCAGGTGCGAGGGCCTCCCATCGGTACGGGTTCCTGACGCTCATCCGTCATCGGCCGCAGTAGTCCTGCGGACGCTGCGGCGTCCCCGTATGGAGGCCTGTCATCTTCCGCTTCGCCATGCGGCGAGCGCGCCATGCGCTCGCCCGTTTCACCCTGCCCGTGCACGGTTTGGACGCGGCGTGCTGACCGCGTTCGCCCGCGCGTTCCGGACCCCGGATCTGCGCAAGAAGCTGCTGTTCACCCTGTTCGTCGTCCTCGTGTTCCGGCTGGGGCAGAACCTGCCCCTGCCGAACGTCGACGTGGCGGCGCTGAAGTCCGCCGCCGACGCCGCGAAGAAGAGCAACCAGCTGTACGGGCTGCTCGACCTGTTCAGCGGCGGCGCGCTGCTGAAACTGTCGGTCTTCGCGCTCGGCATCTACCCGTACATCACCGCGAGCATCGTCCTGCAGCTGCTGACGGTGGTCGTCCCGAAACTGGAGGCACTGAAGAAGGAGGGCCAGTCCGGCACCACGAAGATCACGCAGTACACCCGCTACCTCACGGTCGCGCTGGCGGTCCTGCAGGGCGCGAGCGTCGTCGCGATGACGTCCGCCGGGCAGCTGTTCCAGGGCTCGGACGGCATCCTGCGCGACACGGGCGTGTTCCCGGTCGCGACGATGGTCGTGTGCATGGTCGCCGGGACGGCCGTCACGATGTGGCTCGGGGAGCTGGTCACCGAGCGGGGCGTCGGCAACGGGATGTCGGTGCTCATCTTCACGCAGGTGGTGGCCGTCTTCCCCGGCCAGCTGTGGGGCATCTACCAGGCCAAGGGCGGGTTCGTGTTCGCGCTCACCATCGTCGTCGGGCTCGGCATCATGGCCGGGGTCGTCTTCGTCGAGCAGGCGCAGCGGCGCATCCCGGTGCAGTACGCCAGGCGGATGGTCGGCCGCCGCGTCCACGGCGGCACCTCGACCTACCTTCCGCTGAAGGTCAACCAGGCGGGGATCATCCCCGTGATCTTCGCCTCGTCGGTGCTGTACCTGCCGCTGCTCGCCACGCGGCTGTGGCCGGACGCGAAGTGGTCGCGGCAAATCCAGCCCTACCTGGACCAGGCGAACCCGTGGCACATGAGCGCGTTCTTCGCGCTGATCGTGTTCTTCACCTACTTCTACGTGGCGATCACGTTCAACCCGGTGGAGGTCGCCGGGAACATGCAGAAGTACGGCGGTTTCGTGCCGGGGATCCGGCCGGGACGTCCCACCGCCGAGTACCTCGACCACGTCCTGACCCGCGTCACCGCGCCCGGCGCGGCCTACCTGGGGCTCGTCGCGCTCATCCCGATGGCGGCGCTGGCGCTCCTGGACGTCGGCGACCAGTTCCCGTTCGGCGGGACGACGATCCTCATCGCCGTCGGGGTCGGCCTCGACACCGTCAAGCAGATCGAGAGCCGGCTCCAGCAGCACGACTACGAGGGGTTCCTGCGCTGAACCGGGCCCGCCGCCGGGACGCGCCGTCCCGGCGGCGGGCTTGCGTCACCGCGGGTCTAAAGGTGCGGGGTGAGGGCCGCGAGGAGGTGGCGCTTGGGCTTGGCGCCGACCATCTGGTGGACGACCTCGCCGTCCTTGTAGAGCGCCAGCGTGGGGAAGCCGAGGACGCCGTACCGGCTCGCGATGTCGGGGTTCTCGTCGCCGTTCAGCGACGCGATGGTGAGGCGGTCGCCGAGTTCGGCGTCGAGCTGCTCAAGGATCGGCGCGATCATCTTGCACGGCGGGCACCAGTCGGCCCAGAAGTCGACCAGGACGGGGCCCGGGGCGTTCAGGACCCGCTCGTCGAAGGTCGCGCTGGTCACGGTGATCATCGGTCGCCTCCTGGGGGACGGTGCAGCCCGGGCAGGCCCGGGCGAGTTGGGCGGCCACGTCGGCGCGGCGCCGGACGAGGGTGGCGATCTCCGCGTCGATCTCGGCGAGCTTGCGGCGGTAGACCGCGACCGGCTCGGGGCACGCGTCGCCGGTGGCGTGCCCGGAGCGCAGGCAGTCCACGAACGGGCGGGTGTCCTCCAGCGTGAACCCGGCCGCGAGCAGCGAGCGGATCTGCGCGACGAGCCGCAGGTCGGACTCGTCGTACTGGCGGTACCCGTTGGCGGCGCGGCGCGCGGTGATCAGTCCCTGCTGCTCGTAGAAGCGCAGCGTGCGGGTGCTGACGCCGGCGCGTTCGGCCAGCTCGCCGATCAGCATCGGAGACCTCCTTCGGTGGCCGTCAGCGACCGTACGCCTTGACGTGCGCGTCAAGGTCAAGCGGCGCGGGCCCGGGACGGAGTCTAAGCACCCCCGCGCACGCGCACGGGTTCAGCGGAATGGGACGGGTGAAGGGGCAGGATGTCCACGCCGGGAGAGGCGGAGCCGCCGGGTGAAGCGGAGCCGCCGCGCCGGGCGGAGCCGCCGGACGAGGTGGAACAGCGCGGCGGGCGTCGCGGCGGCGCACAGGATCGCGGCGCCGGCGTGCTGGTCGTCGAGGGGAGCCGCGCCCCAGCGGCGTCCGAGCCCTTCGTACCAGCCGCCGCCGAGGACGGTCCCGTCCAGCATGAGGACGATCCCAGCTGCGGCCAGCAGCACCGGCAGGACGACCGGTACCCGCGTACTGCTGAAGAACGCCAGCCCGATGCCGAGGAAGCAGGCCATCGCCAGCGAGTGGAGCGCGTGGTTGGCGAGCGCCGCGCCGAACAGGGGCGAGATGTAGTACGCGTAGAGGCTCAGAAGGAACAGCGCCGAGGACACGACCGGTTCCCTGAGGATCCGCACACCCCGGCTGTCGAGGACGGCGGCGAGCAGCGAGCCGGCCGACACGAGCCGCGCGGGACGCCCACACAGAAGGAGTATGGGCGCCACCACTCCGACCAGTACGTGCTGCAAGGCGTGGGCACTGAACAGGACCATGCTGTAGCGGGCGATGCCGCTGCCCATGGCGAACAGCAGGACGCTCAACCCGGCGGCCCACGCGACGCTACGGCGAACGGCCCACCGCCCTGCCCGCACCACGCCGATCCCGTAAAGGACGGCCCCAAGGAGGACGAGCACGAGGAACAGCGGGTCGATCCACCAGTGCGTCACGTACGCGGCGACGCCGGCGGGTCCGGGCAGCGGGAAGCCGAGCCGCAGCGCGACCGCGTCGATGGTGCCGGGCGACACCTCGGGCGGCGGGGTCCGCGACAGGCCGGTCGCCAGCGCCATCGTCGCGGCCATCGCGACGATCTCGGCCGAGCCGAGCCGGACGAACGGCCGGGGCGCCGACGCCAGCACCGGGATGGTGGCGCGGCGGTGCCACCAGCCCATGGCGCCGAGGGCGGCGAGCGCGGCGGTCTTCGCCACGATCAGCGCGCCGTAGCGCGATCCGAGGTGGAGGCCGCCGAGCCGGATCCACGCGTTCACCGCGCCGCTCGCCCCGACGACGGCGAACGCGGTCAGCGCGAGCGTGCTGTAGCGCTGCACGACGCCGGGCAGCCGGTCGCGGATCTCCGGCGCGAGCAGGACGAGGGCGACGAGCCCGCCGATCCACAGCGCGGCGCCCGCGATGTGGGCGGCGAGGCTGAACACGGCGAGCGCGTGGTGGGAGCCGGTCGCGGCGTGGCCGGTGAACAGCGGCGGCATCAGCCCGGCGAGCGCCGCGAGCAGCAGGTATCCGGCGGCACCGGGCGCTCCACGACGCCCGGCCGCCCACCAGAGCGCGGTGGACGTCCCGAAGACGAGGACGAGCGCGCGTCCCTGCGGCAGGTCGAGCAGGAACGTCCGCAGCATGGCGCCGTTGATCCCGGTGAGGCCGGTCCCGAACAGGTCGGACACGCTGAACGCCACGAACGCCAGCGTGCACAGCGCCCACGCCGCCGCGCTCAGCGACGCCGCCCGCAGGCACCGGCCGGCGGTCCCGGTCGCCGGGACGAACACGGCGGCGGCCAGCAGCCAGCCGACCGTCACGGTGGACGCGGCGTTCACGCCGAGCTTGGCGACGGTGAGGCCGGTCTCGGTCAGCGCGCCGGCCTGCGACAGGCCGGGCGCCGCGGCGGCGCCGAGCGACCCGCCGAACCGCACGACCAGCGCGAGGACGAGCAGGGCCGCGGCGAGCGCCGCCGTCACGAGGAGGGGCCGGTCGGGGCCGGGCGCCTGCCGCGGTTGCGTTGCCACGGCGGAAGATACGCACGGACCGGGACGGAAGGTTCATCGCCCACTAAAGTGTCCGCCATCCCGGCGACGCGTACGGGCATCAGGTGAGGGGACGATGAGCGCCAACGACGGTGGCAACACCTACCTGGAGAAGGTCGTCGCGCAGCAGGCCGTCCTGGAGGGCGACCTGCGGTCGCGCCGGTCGGCCCCGCCGCCGCCCGGCGCGGTGCCGCCGCCGGGGCCGCTGGCCAAGCGGGACCGCGCGCTCGGCGGGGCGCCCGCCGCGTCCCCCGAGCACGCGGAGGCGGGCCCGGTCGAGGTGCGCATCAAGGGCTTCTGGCGGTGGAAGAACGTGCTGGTCCCGCCGAACGCCTTCGTCGTGCACACCCGCCGGGGGCGCGCGGAGCCGCTGCACATCGGGCTGGGCGTGTCGTTCCGGTTCAACCCGTCCACGGACTCGTTCCTGGTGGTGCCGGGCGCGACGCAGACCATCCTGATCAACGCGTACTGCATCTGCAGCGAGCTGCAGGGCGTGCTCGTCCAGGGCTACGTCCAGTGGATCATCCAGGACTTCGCGACCGCCTACCGCAAGCTCGACTTCGGCGACGCGCAGGACCCGATGCGGGTGGTGAACCTGCAATTGCGCGAGCAGGCGGAGGCGGCGATCAAGGACAAGGTCTCCAGCATGGGCGTGCGGGACGTGCTGAGCGACAAGCAGCCGATCATCGAGGAGCTGACCGCGCGGCTGCGCGCCGTCGCCGAGGGCGAGGACCACAGCGACCGGGGACTCGGGCTGCGGATCGTCACCGTGCAGATCAAGGAGGCGGTGGTCAGCTCGTCGCGGCTGTGGGAGAACCTGCAGAAGCCGTACCGGGCCGAGCAGGGCCGGATCGCGCGGCTGGCGGAGCTGGAGGCGGAGGAGGCCGTCGCGCAGCGCGAGATGGCGGCGCAGCGGGTGAAGGAGACGCAGCGGCTGGAGCACGAGCGGGAGCTGGCGGAGCTGCGCTCGCGCAACGAGGCGGAGCGGTTCGACCTCGAGACGGCCGAGAAGCAGCGCCGCACCCGCCGCGAGCACGACGACGCCCGCGAGGTCGCCGAGCTGGAGACGGAGACGACCCGGCACGCGCTGCGGATGGAGCGCGAGCGGCACGCCGAGGAGGCCGAGACGGGCCGGCTGCGGATCGAGCGCGACCACGAGCTGAACCGGCTGCGGGTCGAGGGCGAGCTGGCGTTGCAGGAGACGCGGGCGCGCGCGCAGCACGAGACGGCGCTGCTCGGCCTGGAGCGCGAGCGGATCCGCGCGGCGATGGACAACGAGCAGGCGCCCGCGGCGATCCAGGCGCGGCTGATCGCCCGGCTGCCCGACATCCTGGAGCGGCTGCCGAAGCCGGACGAGCTGCGCACCGTGACCGTCAACGGCGCCGACCAGACCAGCGTCGCCGGGCTGCTCACCCAGCTCGCCGCGGTGATCGGCGCGCTGCGCGCGGCGACCGCCGAGTCCCCGGCCGTCACCGGCGGGGCGGCTCCGGAGGGAACCGGACGGGCAGCGCGGTGAGCGCCCGCTGGAACGGGCCGGGACGCCACCGCAGCTCGTCCACCGGGACGGCCAGCTCCATCTCGGGCAGCCGGTCGAGGAGCTTCTCGATGGCGACCGAGGCGATGAGCCGGGCCTGGCTCTTGGCCGGGCAGGTGTGCGGGCCCGCGTTGAACGCCAGGTGGGCGCGGTTCCCGGCCCACCCGGCGGCGGCCCGCGACGGGTCGGTGTTCGCCGCCGCGTAGGAGATCACGACCGGCTGGTCGGCGGGCAGCAGGCGGCCGCGGAACTCGACGTCCTGCCGCGGGTAGGTGATCCCCATGTTCGCCAGCGGCGGGTCGGTCCACAGGATCTCGTCGAGGGCGTCCTCGACGGGCAGGCTGCCGCCGGACAGGTCGCCGCCGAACCGGTCGTCGGACAGCAGCAGCCGCACGCCGTTGGCGATGAGGCTCTGCTCCGGCTCGATGCCGGCGCCGAGCAGCGTGACGAGCTGGTGCAGCATCTCCTCGTCGGTCAGTTCGGACGAGTGGGACAGCATCCACGACGTCACGTCCGCGCCCGGCTTCTCGCGCTTCAGCGCGACCAGCTCCATGATCGCGCCGCCCAGCAGCGCGTTGCTCGCCTCGGCGTCGACGCCCTCGATGATGCCGCTGAAGCCGATCCGCATCCGCTCGCCGAGGTCCGGCGGGCAGCCGAACATCTCCAGCATCACCAGGGTCGGCAGCGTCCGTGCGTATCCGGACATCAGCTCGACCTCGCCGTCCGCGGCGAAGCCGTCGATGATGAGGTCGGCGTTGCGCTCGACGTTCTCGCGCAGAGCGGACGGGTCGAGGCGGTTGAGGCCGTCGACGACCGGGGACCGCAGCCGCGTGTGCGCGGGGCCGTCCGCCGCCTGGCAGTTCTCCCGCCACATCATCACCGGCAGCACCGGGCAGTCGGCGGGCACGCCGGCCTGCCAGCGCCGCGCGTCCTTCGGGAACGTGGCCGGGTCGCGCAGTACCTCCAGGGCCGCGTCGTAGCCGATGACGAGCGTCGCGGGGACCCCCGGCGCCAGCTCGACCGGGGCGAGCTCGCCGTACTCGCGCAGCCGCGCGTAGACGCGCTCGGGCGCCTCCGCGAACTCCGGCCCGTAGATGGGCACGCGGTCGGTCTTCACGTGCGTTTCGGTCATTGCTGGGGGAACCTCACGGGCAGCGCGACCAGCGCGCGGTGGAAGGGGCCGGGACGCCATTCCAGCTCGTCCGGCGGGACGGCGAGCTCCATGTCGGGCAGCCGGTCGAGCAGCATCTCGATCGCGGCGGACGCGATGAGCCGCGCGTGCCCCTTCGCCGGGCACGTGTGCGCCCCGGCCGCGAACGCCAGGTGCGCGCGGTTGCCGGTGCGCTGGTGCGGGGTCCGCGACGGGTCGGTGTTCGCGGCGGCGTAGGAGATGACGACGGGCCGGTGGGCGGGCAGGACGCGGCCGCGGAACTCGACGTCCTGGCGCGGGAACGTCGCGCCGAAGTTCGCCATCGGCGGGTCGGTCCACAGGATCTCGTCGAGGGCGTCCTCGATCGGCAGGCTGCCGCCGGACAGGTCGCCGCCGAACCGGTCGTCCGAGAGGAGCAGCCGCAGCCCGTTGGCGATCAGGTTCTGCTCCGGCTCGGTGCCCGCGCCGAGCAGCAGCGCGATCTGCTCGGCCATCTCGTCGTCGTCCAGCTCCGCCGGATGCCCGATCATCCACGACGTCACGTCCGCGCCCGGGGTGGCGCGCTTGTGGGCGACCAGGTCGCGGGTCGCCCGGTTCAGCACCGCGTTGGCCTCCTCCGCGGACGTGCCGTCGAAGATCCCGCTCATCCCCTCGACGAGCCGGTCGCCGATCTCGGGCGGGCAGCCGAACAGCTCGTTGAACACCAGCAGCGGCAGCACCCGCGCGTACTGGCCGATGAGGTCGGCCTCGCCGTCGGCGGCGAAGGCGTCGACGAGCCGGGCCGCGGCCGTCTCGACATGGCCGCGCAGCGCCCCGGTGTCGACCCGGTCCAGGCTGTCGGTGATCACCGATCGGAGCCGGGCGTGCACCGGGCCGTTGGCCGACAGCGTGTTCGGCCGGTACATGAGCATCGGCAGGACGGGGCAGTCGGCGGGGACGTCCTGCTGCCAGCGGCTGCCGTCGCGCGGGAACCGGCCCGCGTCCCGCATGACCTCCAGCGCGGCGTCGTAGCCGATGACGAGCGTCGCGGGGATCCCCGGCGCCAGCTCGACGGGCGCGAGGTCGCCGTGCGCGCGCAGCGCCGCGTACACCCGGCGGGGGTCGGCGGCGAACTCCGGCCCGTAGAGCCGCCCGGGCTCGGTGCCGTCCGCTCCGGCGCCGTCCACGGGACGGGTCCGGTCGACGGTCACCGGGCCTCCCCGCCGAGCGTGAGCAGATGGTCGACGAGGGCGATCAGCGCGTGCGTGGACGACGCGCGGTCCCGCGCGTCGCAGGTGACCAGCGGCGTCGACGGCGCCAGGTCGAGCGCCTCGCGCACCTCCGCGTCGGGGAACTCCGGCGACCCTTCGAACCGGTTCACCGCCACCGCGTACGGCAGGCCCTGCTTCTCCACGATGTCCATGACGGCGAACGACTCCTGCAGCCGCGCCGTGTCCACCAGGATCAGCGCGCCGAGAGCGCCGCGCGCCAGGTCGTTCCAGAGCCGGGTGAAGCGCTGCTGGCCGGGCGCCCCGAACAGGTAGAGGACGAGGTCGTCGCTCAGCGTCAGCCGCCCGAAGTCCATCGCGACGGTGGTCGTCGTCTTGTCGTGGACGCCGGCGAGGTCGTCGACGCTCGCGCCGGCCTGCGTCATCCGCTCCTCGGTGCGCAGCGGCCGGATCTCCGACAGCGTCCCGACGTAGGTCGTCTTCCCCACCGCGAAGTGCCCCACGATGAGGATCTTGACGGCGGTCCGGACGGTCTCGCGCAGGTAGGGCCCGTCGTCGGCCGCCCGGGTTCCGGGGACCGGGGTGTCAGAGACTTGCGCGGAGTCCATCGAGCACCTCCTGCAGGAGCCGGGTCCGGGACGTCGGGGCGGCCTGCGCGGGCGCCCGTGTGGCGAGGTGGCCGCTGTCGACGAGGTCGGACAGCAGCACCTTGGTCACCCCGACGGGCAGCGACAGATGCCCGGCGATCTCCACGACCGACAGCGCGCCGCCCCGGCACAGCTCCACGATCCGCAGCTTCTCCGGCGACAGCCCCGTGCGGGGCAGGTCGCCGGCCGAGATCACCAGCGTGACCAGGTCGAACACGTTGCGGGACGGGTGCGCCCGGCCGCCGGTGACCACGTGCGGGCGCACCAGCGCGCGCTCGTTGCGGCGGCTCATGCGCGGCTGTCCGCGCCGGGGCGGGGCGGGCTGGTCAGCTCCTTGCCCAGCCGCTGCACCAGCTCCTGGAGCCGGAACGACACCGTCTCCATGTCCACGTGCTGCGTCGCCGACACCGCCAGGTAGGCGCCCGGTCCCGCCGCGACGAGGAACACGTACCCGTCGTCGAACTCGCTGACGGTCTGCCGCCACATCGTGCCCGCGTCGCCGCAGAACTCGGCGGTGCTGCGGGCCAGCGACTGCAGCCCGGACATCCCCGCGGCCTGCCGTTCCGCCTCGTCCCGGCCGATGCGCTCCGAGTGGGCCATCAGCAGCCCGTCGGCCGACAGCAGGATCGCGTACCGCGTCTCGGGCATCCGCAGGGCGTCGTCGAGCATCCATCCGAGCCGGTTCGTGCCGTCGTCCATCGCGCCGTTCCCCTCGTTCATGGCCGCAGGTCCTTTCCTTCAACGCCCGGCGGCGGCACCGGGGTGCCGGCCGCCGGCGTGCCCGCGCGGCCGGACCGGGTGCCGCGCTGCCAGGCGCCGAGCCCGGCGGCGGTCTCCCGCGGCGGGCGCACCGGCTCGGCCCAGGAGGCCGGGTCGGCCGCGTCCGGCTCCTCCGGTTCGGCGGCGCGGTCGGCGACCGCGACGCGGCTGCGTTTGGGGAGCCCATGCCGGGTGGACGGGACGTCCGCCGCGTCCGCCGCCCGCGCGCGCTCGCCGCCGCCGTTCGACGCCGCGGGCCGCGCGCGCGGGTCGTCGGCAACCTCGGTGAGCAGCTCGTCCGGCACGAACACGACGGCGCGCACACCGCCGTAGGGGGACCGCGAGTCGACCGACACGGTGAACCCGTACCGGGCGGCGAGCACGCCCGCGACGGCGAACCCGACGCGGGGCGGGTCGCCGAGCCGGTGCACGTCCACCGACGCCTCGCCGGACAGCAGCTCGGCGGCGCGCTGCAGCTCCTCGGCGTCCATCGCGACGCCCGCGTCGTCGATGGTGATGGCGACGCCGTTGTGCGCGGTGCGGAAGTTGACCTCGACGTTGGTGTCGGGACGGGAGTGGCGGGCGGCGTTGTCGAGCAGCTCGGCGAGCGTCAGCACGACCGGCTCGACGGCCCGCGCGGTGACCGCGACGTTCACCGGCCCCTCGAGGTTGACCCGCAGGTAGTCGCGGATGCGGGAGGTGGCGCCGCGCACCACGTCGGTCATCGACGACGCCGAGCGCTGCTGGCCGGGCCACGACCCGCACAGCACGGCGGTGGCCTGCGCGCGCCGTCCGAGCTGGGCGTTCATGTGGTCGATGCGCAGCAGGCCGTCGAGCACGTCGGGGTCGTCGTGCCGCTCCTGCATGGTGGAGATGGCGAGCTGCTGCTCGTTGGCGAGGCTCTGCACGGCGCGCATCATCGCGCGGAGGGTCGACTTGGCGGACTGGTCGGCCCGCTCCCTGACCCGCTCCGCGGACCCGGCGAACAGGTCCATCACCGTCTGCAGGGACTGGCCGAAGGCGGGCGCCTTGCGGGTGAGGTCGTGCAGCGGCCCGGCGACGCGCATGCCCGGGTTGTGGAGGGACTCCATCAGCTCGGGCAGCCGCACGCCGGCGAGGTGCCGCAGCTCCTTGTCACGCAGCTCGACACCGGCCGCGAGGGCGGCGTTCTGGTCGCGGAGCTCGGCGGTCAGCCGCCGCTGGCGGGCCAGCTGGACCGCGGCGGCGACACCGGCGGCGGCCACGACGACGAGCGCCGCCGCCAACAGGATTTGCACCATCAGGTCCTCGTGCACAGGAAGTCGGGCGAGGCGGGCCGGTGTCGGACCGTCTCTCGGTTGGTGGTTCGGGTTCCGGCGGCGTCGGCCGGGGAGGTGATACGCCGCGGTTTCGTGACCGTAAGACGAGGTGAGGGGGGTGCGCTTGTGCGCGCGCGCAGAGAATTTGCCGCGGGGCGCACGCCATGATCACTGGCAGTCCGATACGCGTTACTTTCCGGCGTGTCCTCCTGATTTAGCGGCGGTGATCGTACTACGCTCGCCTGCGGCGGACCGCCGTGGCCAGCGCGTTCCCGACGCCTGCTCCGGCGCGCCCGCCCGGGTACGGAACGGCGGCGGGGGGCAGCGGTGGACGACGGCGCCTACCAGCTCGTCCTGCGCTGGTCGGAGCAGATCGACTGCGTCCGCACCGCCGGCCAGGCGCGCCGCGAGCGCGCCGACGGCTACCGCTTCGTGCTGCCGCTCGACGGCGAGCTGACCCTGGCCCAGGACGGCCGGGAAGCGCGGCTGCGCCCCGGCACCGGCGGCCTCGTCACGCTGGCCGAGCCGTTCCGGATCAGCCTCGCGTCCGGGACCGGGCCGACGGCGGCCGCCCGCGCGCGGGACACCGGCCGGCGCGGCGCCCCCGCCCGGGCGCTCGTCATGACGATCCCGGCGCGCGAGATGGACCGCAGGCTGCGCCGCCCGTCGCCGGTCGCGACGGGCCTCGACCTGTCCAGCGGCCTCGGCCGCGTCGTCGCCGACATGGTCCGCGCCGTCGGCGAGGAGCGCCGCGCGCTCAGCGCCGCCCAGTTCGACGCCGCCTGCGACCGCATCACCGAGCTGCTCTGCGTGATCGTCGCCGGCCGGCAGCGGCCCGCCGCGCCCGGCCACCTCGCCGAGGTCGAGGCGGTGGTGCGCCGCTACGTGCGCGAGCACGCCACCGAGCCCGGCCTCACCGGCGCCGCCGTGGCGCAGGACCTCGGCTGGTCGCTGCGCCAGGTGCAGCTCGCCCTGCAGCACGCCGGGACGACACCGCGCGAGCTGATCCGCGAGGAGCGGCTCCGGCTCGTCCGGGACCGGCTGCGCAACCCGCAGGACCGCGACGTCACCATCACCGACATCGCGCACGCCACCGGGTTCTCCTCGGCCAGCGCGCTCAGCACCGCGTTCCGCCGCCGGTTCGGCGTGAGCCCCCGCGAGCTCCGGCACACCGCGCACTGACCGGTCAGGGCGGAGCGGCCGGGAGGGTGACGGTCACCGCGAGGCCGCCTTCGGGGCGGGGGCGGGCGGTGACCTCGCCGTCGTGGGCGCGGACGATCGACTGCACGATGGACGGGCCGAGGCCCGCGCCCTTGGCGGTGACGACGCGGTCGGCGTCGAGCCGGCGGAACGGCTCGAACAGGCCCGGCACCTCGTAGGACGGGACGGGCGGGCCGGAGTTGGCGACATCCAGGACGGCGCGCCCGTCCCGCGTGCCGGACGTGACGCGCACCCAGCCGCCTTTACCCGAAGGCGCGACTGCGTCGCCGCGGCCTGGTACTCGTCGTGCTGCCTGCGCATCAGGCGTTCGACGTCGGCGGCGGCCTTGGCGGAGTCGGGCGGGGTCCCGGGCGTCCCCTGCACGTCCACCACCGTCCGGTCGCGGCCGTCCGGCGCCCCCGGCTGGTGGGTCGTGACCCGCGCGAGGACCCGCGTCCCGGACCGGTCGAGCTGCTGGGTGAACAGCGCGTAGGTGACGGCGAGGAGCACCAGGCCGGCGGCGAGGAACAGGCCGCCGTAGGTCAGCGTGAGGCGGGCGCGCAGCGAGACCCGGCGCGGCCGGCCGATCGCGGCGATCTTCACGGGATCCGGTACCCCGCTCCCTTGACGGTCTCGATGACGGGCGGGCGGCCCCTGACCGCATTTGACATAGTGATCACTATCCGAATATCGTCCGCTATATGGATAGCGAAGACGATGAGAAACCGAGGCGGCTGACCCGCGCCGAGGCCAAGGCGCGCACCCGGCGCCGGCTGCTGGACGCGGCGGCGCGCACCTTCGCCCGCAAGGGGTACGCGGGGGCGTCGGTCGAGGAGATCGCCGAGGCGGCGGGCTACTCGATCGGCGCCCTGTACTCCAACTTCGGCGGCAAGGAGGAGCTGTTCGTCGAGCTGATGGTCGGCGGCGCCCGGGCCCGGGTCGAGCGCGGCAGGCAGACCATGGATGCCGTGCACACCGGGAACGAGGATCCCGAGTCGGCGCTCGGCCGCTTCTTCATGGAGGCCGCCGACAAGGACGACGACCTGCCCCTCCTGCAGGCCGAACTGTGGCTCTACGCCATGCGGAACCCGCAGCTGCGGGAGGCGCTGGCGGCCGCGCAGCGCGAGCCGCAGGCGGCCCTCGCCGAGCTCATGGAGCCGATCCTCGCGCGCGTCGGCGCCTCCGGCGCGGTCCCCGCCTCCGACGTCGCCACGGTCGCGAGCGCGATGTTCCAGGGCCTGCTGCGGCAGCGCCGCCTCGATCCGCCGAGCGTGCCGGACGACCTGCTCCGCCAGGCGATGCGGTGGCTGTTCGTCGGCATCGCCAACTCCCCCCACCCTTCGTCCGAGGAGCAGTCGTGACCCGTCAGGACATTCCCGTCGCCCGCCCCGCCGCCGTCGCCGGACCCCGAGCCGTCAAGCGCGTCTACCGGATGGCCGGCCTGATCATGGGCGGTATCTGGGCCTGGAACGCCGGCGAGCCGGTCTGGGAGCACGCCCTCAAGTTCGGGCTGCTGCTCTTCGTCGGCGTGCCGCTGCTGCACCTGGTCCAGAAGCGCCGAACGGCGGGGCGCCCGCGGCCGGGCCCGCAGCTCTCGCTCGCCCGCGCGGTCGTCGCCAAGGGCGTGCTCCTCGCCGCCGCGCTCGTCGCCTCCTACCTGCTGAGGTCGACGCCCCACGGCGACCTCTACGTCGCCGCCGGCCTGTTCGTCGCCATCGCCGGCATCGGACCGCTCCTGCACCGCCACCTCATGGCCGGTTGACGGCCTCACCGCCTCCGTGACGGCCCGTGCGCACTTCGTGCCGCAGCGTTGACGAGCCCGCAACGGCGGCGAAAACGCCGGACGCTGGGCTGAGCCCATGAGCATCTACGACACCATCGGGGGAGAGGCCGCGCTGATCGCCGTGGTCGACGACCTGTACATCCGCATCCTCGCCGACGACGAACTGAAGGGCTTCTTCGCCGGGACGAACCTCGCCCGGCTGAAGGGCCGCCAGGTCGAGTTCTTCGGGCAGGCGCTCGGCGGGCCGATGGTCTACGGCGGCGCCCCCATGAAGGACGTCCACCTCGGACGCGGCATCGAGCGCGCCCACTTCGAGAAGGTGGCGGGGCACCTCGTGGCCGCGCTCGCCGCCGCGGGCGTCCCGGACGCCGTCATCGCCGAGATCGTCGCGGTGGTGGCGCCGCTCGCGGACGACATCGCGAGCGGCGCCGTCACCGCGAAGTAGGCGGCCCGGCCGGGCGGGGGGCGCTATCCGGCGAGGAGGTCCTGCAGCTCGCGGACGGCCTCGCGGAGCCGGTCGGCGAAGTCGTGCATCGCGCCCGCGACCGGCTCCGGCGTGCTCAGGTACACGTTGAACCGGTCGGGCAGCAGGACGTAGGCGACGCCGATGCACTGCGCGCTCGTCGACCCGAACCCGAAGTACCGAATGTTCACCGACGGCGCCGAGCTGGTGCTGAGGTAGTCGTCGCGCATCGTCGTCCAGCCGGGCGAGTCGAACAGCGCCAGGTGCTCGGTGACGCCGAGCTCCGCGCCGCGCCGCTTCTGGATCAGCTGCAGCTCCCACAGGTGCTGCTCCGGCGCGCGGCCCGTCTGGCACTCCTTGGCGCGCCGGACGTGCGCCTCGGCGGCGGCGCGGAACGCGGCGCGGCGGGTGTCGGCGCCCGCGCCCGGGTCGTCCATCGCCTCGACGAACCGCAGCACCTCCGGGGTGACGACCCGCATCGCCTCGGTGCGCCCGTTGCGGTACTGGCGGGTCGCGATCGACTCGTAGGTGGCGCCGGTGAGGCCCTTCGCCCGCTTGTGCGCGAGCTGGTACGCCATCTGGACGAACGCGTCCGGCGACGTCTTCAGCGCCTTGGCGCGCTCGGAGCCGAAGTCGTCGAACGACACGCAGGTCGTGGCGGTCGCGGCGGCGTAGGCGGCGAACGCGGCGGCGGCGTCCCGGACGTCGGCGCGCAGCGCGTCGTCCAGCGCGAACTCGATCGCCTCGATCGCCGGCAGGCCCTGCGACCGGGCCCCGGAGCGCTGCGCGTGCGCCGCCGCGGAGTCGCCGAGCAGCGCGTCCACGAAGCTGAGGATCGTGGTGCCGTCCAGCCCGCAGTGCTCCACGTTGATCCCGGCGGTGCCGTCGGCGAAGACGACCAGGGAGACCGCCTTGTCGAACCAGCGGTTGCCGCTGTCGCCGTGCAGCAGCTCGTCGCACGCCTCCAGGTCGCTCTTCGGCGCCAGGTCCTCCAGGCAGACGCAGAACAGCGCGGTCTCGATGTCGTCGAGCGCCCGCGCGTTGGCGGGGTCGGCGGCGAGCAGCGCCTCCCGGCTCGCCGCCCACTCGGCGCGCGCCTTGGTGGTGAGGTGCCCGGCGGACGGCTCCGGCGCGGGCTCCGCCTTCATGATCGTGCCGAGGCCGGCGACCAGCTCGTCCAGCGCGTGCGGGACGCCGTCCGGGCCGATCACGTCCATCCGGACGATGTTGCCGCGGTAGAACACCACGATGTGCCTGGCCTGCGACGGGCCCGGCCACTCGGCGCTGTAGGGGGCGCGGACGGTGTCCTGCTCGGCGCCCGGGATGCGCGTGGTGGAGAACAGGAACTTGTTCTGCTCCATCGACAAAGGCGCGCCGCGCTGCAGGACGGGCGGGATCCGCTCGGCGTCCAGCCGCAGCTTGTAGTCCAGCGCCCCGGCGATCAGCCCGGCCGCGCGCTCGAGCTGCCGCTCCCCGGTGTCCTGGAACAGGAAGAAGAAGTTCGCGTTCAACGCGATCCGGTCGCGCCGGCCGAGGTAGCGGTACGGCCAGAAGGTGTCCAGCCAGCTGCGCACGCCGGGCTCGGCGTCGTAGCGCTCGAGCGCGGCGTGCAGGGCGCGGCCCGGGCCGTCCGGGCGGGCGAACGCCTCCACCGCCGCGCGCGTCTCCGCCAGCTCCGCCTCCGTCAGCAGCGGCGCGCACCACTCAAGGAACCGCTTGCAGGTCTCGTCGAGCGTGGGCAGCGGCACCCGGGGCAGCGCGTCCTCGTTGCCGAACGTGCGCGTCGACGGTTCAGGAGTGGCGTTCACGTGTCCCTCGTTCTCCATGCCTGCCCGGGCGTTCCGCACGCACGGGGCCAACGGTGTTCATTCCCCGCGCGGGCGCGAGACGTACAGGCTCGCGTAGAGCCAGCCGCCGTCCTCCACGCCGGACGGGTCGACGCCGGCGTCCGCCAGCGTGCCCAGCACGAGCGCATGCTCCTCCTCCGTCGCGAACCGCCGCTGCCGGAACAGCCCGTCGCGGCGGACGGTCGCGTAGCCCGCCGCCGCGAGCGTCTCGGCGATCGGGTCGAAGGGGAACATGCGCAGGATGAAGTGCGCCATCCAGGGCCGGCGCCCGCCCGCCGCCTCGACGACGCGCGCGATCGTCCGCTCGGTGACGTAACCGAGGCAACCGGTGGAAATGACCAGATCGGCGCGGGACAGCCGCGCGGCCTGCTCGCCGGTCGGATCGCCGCTTTCCAGGTCGGCGTGCACGGCGCCGTCCAGGAAACCGGCGTCGAGCGCATAGGAGAGCGCGTTCTCGGACGCGTCGAGACCAACGAAACGGACGCCATTCGCACGTGCACGGGAACGGACCAGCTCACGGTCGCGGGACAGGAGCGCGCCGCGGGTGAGCCGTTCGGCGTCGCGGCCGCCGTAGCGATCGTACAGCTCCGCCATGGTGGCGCCGTATTTCAGCAGCGCCGCGTTGATGCCGTAGGAGCAGCCGATGTCCACGACCGTCGGAACCGGCACGCCGCGGGCCTGCCGGTATTCGGCGATGAGCCGGGCGAAGTGCGGCTTGGCCAGTTCGGGGATGTTGTAGTCGAGACCGCGCAGAGTGCTGAAGTAGGCGCGCGGGTCCGGCTCGGTGTAGATGTGGTCCAGCGAGATCTTTCCGGTCGTGTCGGTGCGCACGTCGCGGTCCTTCCTGGAGTACGCGGGCGGGGGCCGGGCGTTTCTCGCTTCAGTCGAGCAGGGCGTCCACCCGGACGGCGCGTCCCTCCGCGGCCCGGTGCTCGGGCAGCACCCGGCCGAACAGCTGCCGCGTGCGCTCGACGCTGCCGATCACGCCGGGCCGCTCGCTGTAGGCGAGGATCGCGGTGTGCCGCGCGACGTCCCCGCGCACCTCGCTGACCCGGTGCAGCGAGTAGCGCCCCTTGAAGAGCTGCAGGTCACCGGGGCGCAACACCAGCCGCCGCACCAGGTGCCCGCCGCGCCCGGTGAGGACGGCGCGGACGTCCGCGAAGTTCTCGTCCGCCGCGGACCGGATGTTCGGGCAGTACTCGAAGACGCCGCCGTCGCGCGGAAGCTGCGTCAGCAGGCTCACCGTGAACTCGTTGGTGTCGAAATGCCACGGGTGCTCCATGCCGGGATTCACGACGTTCAGGCACAGCCCGGACAGCGGGTCGCCCAGTTCGTGGACGCGCGGCAGCCCGAAGCACGCGGCCACGAACCGCTGGAAAAGCGGGTCCGAATAGAGCCGGTGGACGATCAGGTCGGCGGGGATGAGGTCGCGCGCCACGAACGCGTTCCCGCGCTCGACGGTGATACGTCCCGGATGGTCGTCGGGCAGCGGCGTGGTGATGTCGGTGTTGTAGGCGTTCACCGTTTCGACGTCGTAATGAGCGTTCGGCGCGATGGCGGCGCATTCCGTCCGCAGCCGCTGCCGCAATGCGCCGCGAATGAAGTCCGGAAGGACGCAGCAGCCGGAATTCGCCAGCTCCTCCCGGACCCGCGAAACGACGGCGGTCCAGCCCGCGCCGTCCGGATCGTGCAGCGGATAGAGATCGGTGTCGACCAGTTCCGCGCCTGCCGCCCGGCCGGCGGCCCGAGCCTCCACTGCGCCCATGAAGATCCTTCCGCGTGGCGAACCCCACCCGGGTTTTAGCACATTCCCCGTGCGCATTCATGGCCGTGCTTTCCCGGCGGATTTGTCAGAATTCGATAAGCCCGGTCGGTGACCTGTGGCTTCGAACGGTCCACTGCACGCGCCGGCACACTGTCCGATGTGTCCCATATCACCAGATGATCGTGACCAGTCCGAACCTTCGCCCGGGTGACGGCGTCTCCAGACGGTTGGGACACTGGTCCACTACTCACCCCCAGGAGGGCGCATGGCGGACTGGCGGCTGACGGGCTTCGTCGAGGAACGCGAGCTCGGCCGCGGCGCGCAGGGCCGCGTGGTGCTGGCGCGGCACGCCGGGACCGGCGCGCCCGTCGCGATCAAGTACCTGACCGGCGGCGACCCGGCGGCCGTCGCCGGGCTGCGCGCGGAGGCGCAGATGCTCGGCCGGCTGACCAGCCCGTACGTCGCGCGGCTCTACCGGTTCGTGGAGAGCGGCGAGGGCGCCGCGATCGTGATGGAGGCGGTCAACGGCGCCTCGCTGAAGGCGGTGCTGGCCGAGCACGGCCGGCTCCAGCCGGAGGCGGCGCTGCTGGTGCTGAAGGGCTCGCTGCTCGGGCTGGCCGCCGCGCACGCCGTCGGCGTCGTCCACCGCGACTACAAGCCCGCCAACGTGGTCGTCCGGCCGGACGGGCTGAGCAAGCTCGTCGACTTCGGCGTGGCCGTGCTGGCGGGCGAGGGCTCGGCCGCCGGGACGCCCACCTACATGGCGCCCGAGCAGTGGCGCGGCGAGGCCGCCACCCCCGCCACCGACGTGTACGCCGCGACCTGCGTGTTCGTGGAGTGCGTGACGGGGCGGCGGCCGTTCGCGGCCGGGGAGCGCGCGGCGCTGATGAACCAGCACCTGACCGCCGCGGCCGACGTCGCGGACGTCCCCGAGCGGCTGCGCCCCCTCGTGGCGAAGGGCCTGGCGAAGCAGGCGGGGGACCGCCCGCAGGGCGCCGTCGCGTTCGTCGGCGAGCTCGAGGCGGCGGCGGTCGCCCTGTACGGGCCCGACTGGGAGCAGCGGGGCGTCCGGGCGCTCGCGGCGGCCGCCGTCGCGCTGGCGGCCCTGTTCCCGCTGGGCGCGCTGGCGGTCGCTCCGGGCGCCGCCGCCACCGGCGCCGGCGCCGGCGCGGCCGGAACCGCGGGTGCCGCCGGGACGGGCGGTGGCGTGTCCGCCAGTGCGGGATCCACGGGCGCGGCCGTCAGCAAGGGCTTCCTCGCCACCGCCGCCGGGAAGGGCGCCCTCGCGGCGGCGGGAGTCGCCGTCGTCGCCGCCGCGGCCGGCGGCGCCGTCTACGCGACGAAGGACTCCACCAAGAAGAAGGCCCCGCAGGACCATCCCGTCCTGACCCTGGCCGCCCAGAACGAGACCCTTCCTGGTACGTCCATCAAGGTGAACGGCGCGAAGTACGCAACGGTCAGCGGGCTGCACGACGCGGCGCTCCAGCGCCGCGTCAACGCCGCGCTCCGCGCCCCGCTCGACGACCTGATCGCGCTGGCGAAGGAGAGCCGCAGGCAGGTCGCCTGCGGGGGCACCCCGACCACCGTGAGCGTCCAGACGCGTGTGGGGCTCCAGGGGCCGCGCCTGGTGTCCGTCCGGTACTTCCAGATCTCCGACTGGTGCCAGAAGGCCGACGGGGCGCCCGGCGGCGAGGTCGTCACCGTCGACCTGCGCACCGGCCGCCGGCTCACCGCGGCCGACGTCTTCCGTCCCGGCACGCTCACCGCCGCCGGGGTGGGGACGCTGAAGTCCCGGCTCGTCCAGCGGGACGGGCGGCGGTGGGAACCCGACTGCTCCGCGGGCAGGACCTGGAAGCCCGCCGACTTCCAGCAGACCCCGGCCGAGGGCCTGTACAAGGGCGCCTCGAAGACGCCGCCGCACCTGAGCGCCTACCTCACCCCGACGGACTTCCAGCTCGCCTGGTTCAACTCCGGCAGCGACGGCTGCGGCAACCTCGACTTCGGCGCCCCCTACGCCAAGGTCCGCGATCTGCTGAAACCCGAGTTCGCCGCCCTGCTGCCGAAGTGACGCGGCGGGCACCGGGTAGGGGATCGAGGTGCAGACCTTCCTGCCCTACCCGGACTTCGCCGCCACCGCCCGCGTCCTCGACCCGCGGCGGCTCGGCAAGCAGCGGGTGGAGGCGCTCCAGGTGTTCCGCGCCCTCACCGTCCCCGGGTACGGCTGGCAGCGCCATCCCGCGGTGCTCATGTGGACCGGGTACGAGGAGGCGGTCGTCCGCTACGGCCTGGAGATCTGCGCGCGATGGTGCACACTCGGGCGCGCCGACACCTGCGCCGCGACGATGACCGCCGAACTCGCCACCGGCGGCGGCCCCGCGCGGGCCCGCGACCAGGAGGCGCTCGCCCGCGCCGGACAGCTGCCGCCGTGGCTCGGCGAGCCCGCGTTCCACCTCAGCCACCGCTCCGCGCTCGTCCGCAAGGACCCGGCCTTTTACGGTCCGATCTTCCCGGACGTTCCCGACGATCTCCCCTACGTCTGGCCCCGCTCGGACCGCGACCGCACCGGCCGCCCCGAGCGCCCCGGCGGCACCGGCCGCCCCGGGGGTCATACCGGGGCCGATGCGGGGTAGGGCCTGACCTCGGAGGTGGGCGATGAACGCCGATGGACGGCCGGACGGCCGGCCCCGCGGCGAGCGGCTGCTGCGCGATCTGGTGGCCGCCAGCCACGCGATCTCGCTGGAGCAGATGCCCGGCCTGGTCGCCGAGCACGCCGCGCGCGCCGGCCTCTTCGACGTGCGGATCTACGTGGTGGACCTCCAGCAGCGGGTGCTGCGGCTGCTCACCGGCCAGGGCGGCGACGCCGGCCGCCGGTCCGGGGACGAACCGGAGGAGCTCCGCGTCGAGGGCACCCTCGCCGGGCGGGCCTACCAGAACATGGCGGTGGTCACGGGGCACCCCGAGCAGGACGGCGCCCACCACCTCTGGGTGCCGGTCCTGGGCGGCTCGGCACGGATCGGCGTCCTGCGCGCCACCGTCGCCCCCGGCGACGAGGAGGCCGCGGCCGACGCCGAGTGCCTCGCCGGCCTGGTCGCGCTGCTGATCGTCAGCAAGGGGGCGACCAGCGACTCGCTCGCCCGGCTGGTGCGCACCCGCGACATGGCCGTGTCGTCGGAGAAGCAGTGGCGGCTGCTGCCGCCGATGACGTTCGCCAACGACGCGATGGTGATCGGCGCGGCGCTGGAGCCGGCCTACAAGCTCGGCGGCGACTCCTTCGACTACGGCCTCGCGGGCGACATCGTCCACCTCGGAGTCTTCGACGCGATGGGCCACGACACCTCGTCCGGCGTCACCGCCAACCTCGCGGTCGCGGCGCACCGCAACAGCAGGCTGCGGGGCGCCGGCCTGGTGGACTGCGGCCGCGCCATCGAGGAGGTGCTGATCGAGGAGGACGAGTCGGGCCGGTTCGTCACCGCGGTCCTCGCGGAGCTGGACGCCCGGACGGGCGTGGTGTCGTGGATCTCGCACGGCCACCCGGCGCCGGTGGTGATCCGCGGCGGCCGCTGGGTGACGGCGCTGGACTGCGACCCCGGCCACCCGCTCGGCACCGATCTCGGCATCGAGCCGGCGGTCTGCCGGGAGCAGCTCGAACCCGGCGACCGGCTGCTGCTCTACACCGACGGCATCGTGGAGGCGCGCGCCCCGAACAAGCAGGAGTTCGGGCTCGTCCGGTTCGTCGACTTCATCATCCGCGCCAACGCCGCCGGGCTCCCGGTCCCCGAGACGCTGCGCCGGCTGATCCACAGCATCCTGCGGCACCACGAGGGCCGGCTCGACGACGACGCCACCGTCCTGCTGCTGGAGTGGCGCGGCTCCGCGGGCATCCGGCGCGCCGCCCCCGACGCGGGGTGACCCGCGCCGGGGGTGCGGCCGCTCACGGCGCGCCCGATCAGGAGGCGTCCAGGGCGCGCATCAGCATCGGGTACGCGTCGTGGAGGTCCCGCTGCCAGTACGGCCAGGAGTGCTGGCCGTCGAAGAAGCGGGTGGTGACGGGGATGCCGAGGGCGTCCAGCCGGTCGGCGAAGGCGTGCGAGACGTCGTTCGCCGCGGCCTCGACGGGGTCGGTGAACGGGAGCCCGCCGAGCGATCCGGCCTTGCCGTTCCCGCTTGCCACGTACAGGCGGACGCCCGCGAGGCGGCTGGCGAGGTCGGCCGGGTTGTGCGCGTGCCAGATCGCCGCCTGCGCGTCGGGCTCGCCCCAGACGCGCCGCCAGTCGGTGCCGGGGCAGGAGAAGGACGGCCCCCAGCCGATCGAGTCGTCGCCCGGCTTGTACCCGTGAAGGGTGTCGACGTAGCCGCTGAAGGCGGCGGCCGCCGCGAACATTCCGGGGAAGCGCGCCGCGTACAGCATCGCGCCGAGGCCGCCCATGGAATTGCCGGCGATGACGCGGCGCCCGTTCGCCCGGTAGCCGTTCTCCAGGATGGCGGGGAGCTCCTTCATGTGGAAGGTCTCCCATTCGGGGGAGCCGCCCTTCCCGTAGTTCCACCAGTCAGAGTAATTGCCGCAGCTGCCGCCTTCCGGCATGACGACGATGACGGGGGAATGCGCGGTGAGTTCGGCGACGTCGGTATCGCGCGTCCAGGCGGTGTAGCCGTCGACGCCGCCGTGCAGCAGCCACAGGGTCGGCCATCTCCGGTCGGCGGTCCTGGACCATCCGGGCGGGAGGAGGAGGCGCACCTTCTCTTGCGCGCCCATCGCCGGGGACTGGACGGTGAGGTCGATGGTCCGCGGCGCGACGGCCTTCTCCGCGATCACCTTCGCGCCGGTCAGGGTGCCGGTCGCGGTCGTCGCGGCGGCTGCGGGACGGGCGGTGGGGACGGCGGTGGCGAGCGCGGCGGCCAATACGAGGGCGAGCGGCAGGGCGAGGAACCCCGGCCCTGCGACGGGGGTGGAGCGTCGGAGCAAAGCGGGCCTTCCGGGCATGCCGGCAGGGTGGGCCGGCGGAAAAGGGGAGCGCCGTGGTAACGGCGAATGCGCGCAGCGCGGCGAAGGGCGGGTCGCGCTTCCGCCGGCTGCCTTCGGGCCGTTGTCCGGCCCGGTACCGATGTGCGTTCCGAGATCGGGGATATTGCTACTTACTCCGAGTAGATTCCCGTTCCGGTTACGTTCCAAGCATCGCGGAAGAATCGCAAAGAAGATTGTTTCCGTACCCGCGTCGCGCCGGACGCCTTTTCGGGCGCCCGGCGCGTGCGGTGTTCGGGGTGTGCGCGATGTATTCGATGTTCCCGGTGCTTCGGGATATGCCGGGTTCCCGAGGTGCTCCGGGCCCGGCGGGCGCCGTCAGGCCTCTGGCACCGGCTCGGCGGTCGGGGCGTTCACGTACTTGACGGCCATCCGCACCGCGCCGCGCAGCAGCCGGTACAGGATCAGCGCCAGGCCCAGCAGCGGCAGCACCAGCAGCACGATCTGCAGTCCCGAGGCGGTCAGTTGGAGCGCGCCGGCGCCGTGCTCGGCCTCGGCGGCCAGCATCTGGATCTTCTGCCAGTCCATCCGGACCAGCCCGGGGACCTGCGTGGAGATCAGAACGAGCTGGAACAGCATCACCGGGCCGATGACCAGCACCCACATCGTGACGAAGACCTGCGGCCAGCGCTTCAGGTCGTTCAGCCGGGTGTCGGCGCGGCGCAGCAGCAGCGTGCGCCGCAGGATCGGCCCGATGTACTTGAACAGGTCGGGGACGCCGACGAGGTCGGACATGATGTAGTAGCCGTCGAACCGCAGCGTCGGCAGCAGCTGCTGCAGGATCTCCAGGTTGACGTACAGCACCGCGACGAGCAGCGGCTCGAACCCCGTCTTCAGGTACGCCAGCGTCAGCGCGACCACGAAGATGCCGTTGAAGTAGACGCCGGCGAGGTCGGCGCGCAGCCGCCCGAGCCGCCCGAGCCGGTACGACTCGGTGATGTCGGTGTAGAACGCCGGCCAGACCAGGTAGATGCCGCAGCCCATCACGCCGGGCCGGACGCCCCCGTACCGGCAGGCGGCGGCGTGCCCGATCTCGTGGAACGCGCACGACGCCACCCCGAGGCCCATGATCAGCAGGATGCTCACCGGGGCGAGGATGGTGTGCTGCAGCGCCGCGCTCATCGACCGGGTGGACAGCACCCAGGTCTCGGCGGACACGACGGCGGCCAGCGCGAGCACCAGCGTGACGGGCCGGAACAGCCAGCCGAACAGGCCCGCGACGAACCAGGTGACCGACTCGGGGAACACCGCGATCCGGAACCGGAGCCCGAGGAACGGGTCGGCCTTCACCACCGGCGGGGCGGTGCCGTCGCTGTAGGTGGTGACGCCGAGCGGGGCGAGCTTGCGGTCGGCGAGGTAGACGACCTGCTCGCCGGTGAGCCGGGCGCCGGCCTCCTGCGAGACCGCGTCGGCGACCCGGTCCAGGGCCGTCTCGATGTCGGTGCCGCGGGCGAGGTCGCGGTGCTCATGCAGCGCCTTCGCGACCAGGAACAGCAGCGGCGGGAGCCGGACGAGCTGCCGGTTCGGCAGGCAGACGAGCTGGGGCGGTTCGCGGTAGCCGGAGTTCTTGAACTCGCCGACGAGCTCCACGCCGTCGGCGAGGACCGGCAGCGTGAGGGACGCGGCGGGCTGCGCCGTCGCCACGGACCGCGCGCCGCCCGCGGCCTGCCCCGCGCCCGCCGGCTGCGCGGTACCAGCCGCCGGCTGCGGCGCGTCCGCCGGTTGTGGCGTATCCGCCGGCTGCGGCGCGTCCGCCGGTCGCGCGGGGGCGCTCGCGGTCGCCCGTGCCGGGGAGGCGGCCTTGCGGTGTGCTCCGCTCATGAGCCGTCGTTGTGGACGACGACCGGGACGCAGGTCGTCGTCGTGTAGCCGGCCTCGGCGAGCAGGCCGGTGCCGAGCAGTCCGGGCGTGCCGGTCGAGTGCGTGTACTGGCAGGCGTAGGAGGTCTCGGTGTCGGCGCCGCCGGACCCGCCGTCGTTGATGTTGGTGTTCTTGTTGCCGTTGTCGCCGCCGGAGAGCAGGGTCGACAGCACGGCCCGCTCCGGCAGCACCTCGCCGGACAGCCGGTCGAGTTCGGCGTAGCTGAACGTGTGAGGGTTGGTCTGGCTCATCGGTCGCCTAACAGGTCGTCAGAGATATACGGAAAAGGGGGGAAGGGCCGGCGGGAGAACGCCAGCCCTTCCCCATCGGGCCGGAGCCCGCTTGACGCATCGACTCGGATCAGTGACCCGAGACCACCGTGCTGCTGGCGCAGGTGAACGACGAGTTGGGGTTCTCGGAGCTGAGACCCAGCGCGCCGATGAGGCCGCCCTGCGAGTGGTTGATGGCGCTCTGGCAGTTCGGCACGACCGCGGTCGTGCCGCCGTCGTGGCCGCCGCCGTGGTTGAAGTTGAGGTTGTCGTTGTCGTTCTCGCCGCCACCGACGAGGAGGGTGGACAGCACGGCGCGCTCCGGCAGGACCTCGCCGGCCAGCGCGTCCAGCTCGGTGTAGCTGAAGGACTTCATGTGGTTCCTTTTCTTCCTTGTCACGCCCGGATCTCAAGGTGGAGCCCGGATGTCCCTTTCCCGCCACAGGTCGTGACGGATAGCTCTACGTATAGCACGCGTGACTGACCGTGTCCAAGTAGTGGTTCGGTCACTCAGGGTGTTGCGTCTCCCTCTCGCGGCCCTCCCGTCACCGTCGCCGTACCGCCGTATTGCCATCCGGCCCTTGCAGGTGTGGAGATCGGGGTTTGGGTAGGGGAAGAACCATCCGCGCAGAGCAGGAGGAGAGGCATGGCTGACAGCAGTTTCAGCATCGACGTGGCGCAGATCCGTCAGCGCGCCCGGCAGAAGATGGCCGACGGCCCGGTGACGTCCGGCTACAAGCGCAGCCCCGAGGAGGTCATCGGCGTCCTCAACGACGTGCTCGCCACCGAGATCGTCTGCTGGATGCGCTACGCGCAGCACGCGATCAGCGCGACCGGCATCGACCGCGCGCAGGTCGCCGCCGAGTTCACCGAGCACGCCGACGAGGAGCGCGAGCACGCGATGCGCGCCGCGGAGCGGATCAGCCAGCTCGGCGGCGACCCCGACTTCAACCCCGAGACACTGGGGAAGCGCTCGCACACGACCTACGAGACCTTCGCGGACGGCGACCTCAGGGGGATGCTCGAGGAGAACCTGGTCGCCGAGCGGATCGTCATCGAGTCCTACCAGGAGATCATCCGGTGGCTCGGCGACGGGGACGTCACCACGCGCCGCATCATGGAGGAGATCCTCGCCGAGGAAGAGGAGCACGCCGACGACCTCATGGACCTGCTCGGCAACTGAGCGCGGGGCGTTCCGGCGATTGGGCGCGTTCCCGCGGGTACCGGAGCCGTCATGGAATTCGGATACACCCTGCTCTGCGAGCAGACACCGCCCAAACAGCTCGTCACCGACCTCGTCGAGGCGGAGGACGCCGGCTTCGACTACTCCGTCATCTCCGATCACTACTTCCCGTGGCTGGAGGCCCAGGGGCACTCGGCCTACGCGTGGTCGGTGCTCGGCGCCCTCGCCCAGGCGACGCACCGCATCCCGCTGATGACGTTCGTGACCTGCCCGATCATGCGATACCACCCGGCAGTGGTGGCGCAGAAGGCCGCCACCGTCGGGATCCTCTCGGACGGCCGGTTCACGCTCGGCCTGGGCGCGGGCGAGAACCTGAACGAGCACGTCGTCGGGCGCGGCTGGCCCTCGGCGGACGTCCGGCACGCGATGTTCGCCGAGGCCGTCGAGATCATCCGGGCCCTCTTCTCCGGCGACTACGTCAACTATGAAGGCGAGCACTACCGCGTCGACTCGGCGAAGCTGTGGGACGTCCCGGACCGGCCCGTCCCGATCGGGATGGCCGCGTTCGGCGCGCGCGCCGGGCGGCTGGCCGCACAGCACGCCGACCTGCTCATCTCCGACCAGCCCGTCGGCGACGTGGGCCTACCGGCTGGCCGGCCGGCTCGGCATGGGCGGCCAGGGCGTGGTCTACCTCGCGCACGACGCCGCCGGCGCGCCCGTCGCGACTACCGTCCGTTAGGTTCCTTCGAGTGCCGCCTTTTCCTGCGACGACCCCGCCGTGGCCTGAGAATCCGGATCCGGGTATTGACGGGTTCCCGGTCGCTGTCTACGTTCTCACTAGAACGCGTTCTACCTAGGTGACCGGTCACCGATGTCGAGTGGCGCGACGGTTTCCGGACACCGCTCCCCGACGCCGCGGTGCTCCCGACCGCCCACCCGACATGAGCGGATCGGGCGTCCCGGGTCGCGGATCCCCCCCGCCCCTCCGGGTGCAGGCGCGACGCCCGAACGTCCCCGAAATGAGGGCTCCCTTGTCCCGCATCAAGAAGATCGCCGCCATGGTCTCCACGTCCGCCGCGGCCACCGCCATCGCCGTCGCCGCCACCGCCGCCCCCGCCCTGGCGTGGACGGCCGGCCCCTACACCGCCACCCTGTCCGGCAACATGACGATCGACGCGGGCACCGCAGTGACCTGCAGCGGATCCACCCTCAGCGGCGACCTCGCCGCCGACGGCTCGCTCACGGTCACGTCCGCGGGCATCTCCGGCTGCCCCGTCGGTGTCGAGCCGCAGGACCTGCCGTGGAGCGGCAGCCTGGGCGGCGGCAACGCCAGTATCAGCGGTTTCTCGGTCGAGGCCCTCGGCTGCACCTACGGCGGCACCATCAACGGCACCTACTCCGGCGGCGACACGCTCCCGGCCACCGTCACCTTCAGCAACCAGAAGGTCTCGGCGACGGGCGGGTTCTGCCTGGTGCAGTCCGTCACCCTCACGGCCACCTACGTCTTCTCCCAGTGACCGCCGAGAACTGACATCCCCGAGACCCGGGCGGCCCCGCGCCGCCCGGGTCTTCCGCAAGCCTCTGCTTACACGGCGATCCGGCATTTTCGCCCGATATCATGCGCGAAACGCGGAAGCAGGGCGGGGGCGGATGGCGGCCGAGGTTCTCGGGGGCAGGTACCGGCTGGACGAGCTGGTCGGCGCGGGCGGGATGGGGCAGGTCTGGCGAGCCTACGACCAGACACTGGACCGCGTTGTGGCGGTGAAGGTCATCGCCGGTCTCAACGCGGCGCCCGAGGCGGCCGCGCGGCTGCGGCGCGAGGCGCGGGCCGCGGCGAAGCTGACGGGCCCGCATGTGGCCGCCGTCCACGACTACGGCCGCGACGACACGGCGAACCGCGACTACATCGTCACCGAGTTCATCACCGGCACCGACCTCGGCAGGCGCGTCCGGGAGCACGGCCCGCAGGACCATGGCGACGTGGCCCGGTGGGGCGTGCAGATCTGCGACGCGCTCATCGAGGCGCACGAGGCGGGCGTCTACCACCGCGACCTGAAACCGCAGAACATCATGCTGACGGCGCGCGGTGCGATCAAGCTGGTCGACTTCGGCATCGCCGCGTACGCGGAGGCCGCCGACTACACCCGGATCACCGCGTCCGGCGTCGTCATCGGCACGCCCGCCTACATGTCACCCGAGCAGGTCGAGGACCGGGACGTCGACCACCGCAGCGACCTGTACTCGCTCGGCTGCACGCTCTTCGAGCTGCTGACGGGCCGGCCGCCCTTCACCGGGAAGGTCGTCACCATCCTGCTCGACCACGTCCGAACGCCGCCGCCCGCACCGGGTTCGATCCGTGCCGGAATCCCGTACTTCTGGGACGACCTCGTCGGCATGCTTCTCGCGAAGGATCCCGACCGCCGGATTTCCAGCGCCAATGCCCGGAAGGTCCTCGAACTCATCGTCTCCGCCGCGCCTCTGCTTCCATCCGCCTCCGAGGCCGGGCTGACTTCGCAGAAGCAAGCTGCCGCGTCGGGCGAAGCGCTCGGGGGCGCGGCGAAGCCCGACCTCGCCCAGCAGGCGGGCGTACCGGAAACCGGCCAGGCCGGCGAGTACGTGACCGGCCGGGTCAAATGGTGGAACGAGGAGAAGGGCTACGGCTTCATCACGCCGGACGGCCCAGGGCCCGACGTGTTCGCGCACTACTCCAACATCCTCATGGACGGCTACCGCACGCTGAGCGACGGCCAGCGGGTCCGCTTCACGGTCGTCCAGATGAAGCGCGGCCCGGCCGCGGAGAACATCACGCCTCTCTGACGGGGGACGTCAGGCGAGGCCGATCAGGCCGGGTTCGCCGTCACATGGTTCTGGTCCGTGCGAGCCACCTTCGCATGGAGGTCTTGTACTGCTCCGGCATGCGGAGGCGCTGAGCGTCTTCGAAGGGGACGATGGAGAGGGCCTTGTGCTCGTGGGAACTGCGCGCCGTCTCCGTCCCTGAATAGTGTGCTCCGTACGTGACGATGAAGACGTGCCTCATCGGCGTGATCTCATACACCCACGTGTCGATGATGGACTCGACCTTGACGGTGAGACCGAGCTCCTCTTGCACTTCCCGTTCGACACAGATTTCGGGGGCCTCGCCGATCTCCCGGCTCGGCGGACGGACCAGCGTCTTCTGAGGGGGCTGCTACCGGCATCGCTGGGTGGCGCGTTGGCCGGAGCGGCCGCGCCGGTCAACGACCGCGAGCCCCGACCGGCGGGCGGCCGAGGCTCGCGACGCCGCGCGCGGGGGCTGTCAGGCCAGGTCGTGCTCGCCGCCCTTGACCTCCCGCGCGAACACCCGCCAGGCCGCCGCATCGAACGCCAACTCCGGCCCCTCAGGATCCTTGCTGTCCCGCACCCCGACCACCGATGCAAGGTTGGCCACCTCGACGCAGTCACCGCCGCTATGGCCGCTGTAGCTGCTCTTGCGCCATCGCACGCTGGGCCTATGAGTCATAGCTCCTCCAATATGGTCTTAATCAAGGTCCGCGACTCCTCGACGGGTAGCGCGTGGCCGCGGAGCAGGTCCCAGCGTACGACTTTGTCTCTGACCCTGGAAGGCTTCTCGATCAACAGGCCTTCGCCTGCCGACTCGGTGTATGCGAGGTCTGGTTCTTCATCAAATCCAAGTATTGTGAAGCTGCCCTCGAGCCCCGCATGATAGCCGGAGTTGTTTGGCACGACTTGAACCATGGTGTTGAGTCGTTCGGACGCCTTGATCAGCGAATTAAGTTGCTCACGCATGATCTCGGGGCTCCCGACCGTGCGCCGTAGCGCGGCCTCATCCAAAACCAGCCAGGCATGAGGCGTGTTCTCGCGCGTGAGAACGGACTGTCGCTCCATGCGTTGCGCCGTCAGCTCCGAAGCGTTTCCTCTGTCGGTCGTGGTAATGATGGCGCGCGTGTAGCTTTCGGTCTGGAAGAGACCGTTGACTAGCTGCCCGCAGAAGATGCGGTAGGACGTAGCCCTCTTCTCGTACTCCAAGTACTCCGCGAAGCCGGGCGGAAGGATGAACTGAACCTCGACCTTCTTGGCGAGCTTCCACAGGCGGTGGTAGTGGCCGTCCGTCTTGAAGTAGGTGTCGAGGTCTATGGCGCTCTGCTCGGATGCCTTGCGGCCGCTCTCCATCGTGCTGATCCATTGCGGCGTGCAGCCGAGCGCGTCAGCGAGTTCCTTGCCGGTGAGCTTCGCGTTCTCGCGCATGCGGCGGAGTTCTTCGCCGAAGAAGACGCGAGCTTGGTTCTCAGCCATGAGGGCCTCCGAGGGGTAACCAGGCGGCTTGATTGAGTTGATCTCGCTCCGCTTGACCGGGGGTGTCCTGCGGTTACTACCGGACCATAACTCACGGTGTGAATGTGGTCACAGCATTTCGTCAACTCCGACACGAGGTTTCTTGGATGAGTTGCAGGACGATAGTGGCCGATTCACCGAAAAACGGGCACATGCCGTTCGGGCCGGGCTGGTACGGCGAGGCCATGGGCAACGGATTCGTGGCGCGTCGCCTCGACCGCCTGACCGACTACCAACTGCTCAACGGCTGCCTGCCGGAGGTGCAGGCCCTTGACGAGGGCGAACTCTGGCTGCTCTGCGACGCCCAGACGCGTCTCGCCGAGAGGATCGCGCTCGCCGAGTCCATCCGGAGGCAGCCGTGAGCATCTCCGACCACCACGAGCACACCGCGGGCGTCGAGTCGTACGTACGACTCCAGGCCCTCGCTATGCACCTCAAGGCACACGGCTTCGCGGTCGAGACCGTGGCCGGCGGTCTGATCGTCCGGAACATGTCCAGGGCCGGGTGCTGCGCCAATCAGAAGACGGCCGGCGACACGATCACCTGCCGTCCGTACCAGGCGGACAGCGGGCGCTACTGGTACTTCACGTCCTGGCAGCAGCCGATCGCCGAGACCGAGCGCATCACCGACGCCCTGGTGATGATCAAGGGATACCTGGGAGCCCCCGATTGAAGGCCCCCCGCCCCGGGACCTGGTGTCCCGACCCGGCTGCCTATCTGGCCGCACTGAGAGCGGAATTCCCGTCCTGGGGGATCATCGCCGACCCGGAACGCCCGATCTGGATGGCCGTGCGTGGCAGCGGCCTGTTCGTCAGAGCGACCGATGGCTTCACTCTCCGCCAGCGCCTCCTGGAGATATCCCGGCGATGACCCCGGCCCGTCGTCAGGCGAGCGAGCGGAGGCGGGCGCGCATCAGGAGGCAGCACGTCGCGGAGTGCGTGATCGTGCCGTCGAGGGCCATCTCCAGCGCCTCGTCGAACCGCATGACCAGCGGCTCGATGTGCTCGGTCGGTTCCGGTGCGGCCTCGCCCTCGGTCAGGTCGCGGGCGATGAACAGGTGGTTGCGGCACCGGACGATGGCCGTGAACGGGTCGACGTGGCCGCAGTCGATCCATTCGCGCGCGGTCAGCCCGAGTTCCTCCGCGAGCTCGCGCCTGGCCGCCGCGACCGGTGCCTCGCCGTCGTCGAGGCCGCCGCTGACCAGCTCGATCGACGGTCCGCCCAGCCCGTACTTGTACTCGCGGACCAGGAACACCCGGCCGTCCGCCGCGATCGGCAGGATCGTGACGCCGTCCGTCATCGTGACGAGGCCGATCAGGCCGGGTTCGCCGGACGTGTGGATCACGCGGTCCTCGCGGACGGAGATCCACGGATTCTCGTACACGGCGCGGGACGAGACGACCTCGGGCGCCGGATGCTCGATCACGTCAAGGACCCCCTCGCCCGTACCATGCTCGCCGTTGCGCGGGCGCATCGCAGGGGGCAGTCCACTACCGGCCTGCTCGCCGATGGTCCCGGCGCCGATCGGGCCGGTGGTGGGGGTGGTGCATACGGGCCCAAAGGTGCCCGGTTTTCGGTATGGCCGGAACGCGGGAGTTTTATTGTATTCTTTGTCAATACTTGCGAATGTGACTGCCGGGACAGTAGTTTCTTCGGGCGAGTGAGCGCAAGGCCGGGGCTGGCGTGCGGTCCGGCTCGGGTCTGATCGGCTGGGGAGTCATGAAGAAGCGAACCGACAGGAAGATCGCCATCGCCGGGACGGCGGCGGCGGCCGTGATCCTGCCCGCCGTCATGGTCGGGCTCGCGCAGGCCGGGGTCGGGGTGCCGAAGGGCAAGCCGCAGTCCGCCGGCAACGCGCAGCCGATCCCCTCCTTCGGGCCGCCGACCCAGCCGTCGCAGGTCACCGGGTCGCCCTCGCCGAGCACCTCGCCGTCCAAGCCGATCAAGGTCCCGGACGTCCCGCTCGCCAAGGGCGAGAACCCCTTCGGCACCGGCGGCTCGCCCGCCTCGAACGACCCCGACAAGAACACCGGCTCGCACGGCGAGAAGCCGCACCTGCCCCCCGGCACCGGCGACGGCAAGTACGCCAAGGCCCCCGACGGCGCGACCATCACCGCGGTGAAGAAGGTCAACGCGCAGGAGTTCGACGTCAGCATCGCCTCCCCGGCGCTCGGCGCGGTCGTGCAGACGCGGGTGTTCGTCCCCAAGGGCTGGAAGGCGAGCGGCACCGCGACCTACCCGGTCGTGTACGCCTACCACGGCGGCAACAACAAGTACACGTCCTGGAGCCACGACGGCCACATCGAGAACGTCGCGAAGAACTACAACGCGATGGTCGTCATGCCCGAAGGCGGCTCGAACGGCTCGTACAGCAACTGGTGGAACGGCGGCAAGGGCGGCATCCCGGAATGGGAGAGCTTCCACATCTCCGAGGTCATCCCGCTGATGGAGCACAATTTCCACGCCGGATCCTCGCGCGCCGCGGTCGGCCTGTCGTCCGGCGGGCAGGGCTCCATCACCTACGCCGAGCGCCACCAGGGGATGTTCAAGTACGCCGCGGCCTACAGCGGCCCCCTCAACATCAGCGCGCCCGGCATGCCCGCGGTGCTGACGGTGATGAACAACACCACCGCGATCTGGGGCGACCCGATCCTGAACCGGTCGAACTGGGAATCCCACGACGCGACCGCCAACGTCGGCAAGCTCAAGGGCATCGGCGTGTACGTCTCGTCCGGCAACGGCAAGCCCGGCCCCTACGACGACCCCAACACGCCTCCCGGCAACGCGGGACGGGTCGGCGAGGACCTCGCCGGGCAGATGAACGTCAACTTCGTGAACGCCGCGAAGCGGGCCGGCGTCCCCGTCACCGCCCACCTGTACGGGCCGGGCATGCACAACTGGAAGTACTGGCGCCGCGAGGTGGACCTCAGCTGGCCCACCATCATGGCGGCGATCGGCGCCAAGAAGATCTGATCGCGTGGGGCCCGCCCGGGCCGCGGTAGCGTGGCGCGGGTGAAGGGGTTGGCGCGGCGCGAGTTCCAGCTCGTGCTGTTGCGCCGGATGGCGGACTACCAGCCCGGCCTCGTCGAGGACGCGGTGCGCGCGCTGGACGGCACGCGCACCGAGATGCGCGAGGTCAACGCGCGCTGGCAGCGGATCCTGCGGTCCCGGACGTTCCCGCGCGGGCGGCGCCGCTACGAGGCGGTCCTCGGCCCGCCGGCGGACGCCGGTGAGCGGCGCGTCGGCGACGTCGTGTGCGAGGTGGCGTCGTGGCCGCCGTTCCCGCTGTGGCCCGGCCTCCGGTTCGAGATCACGATGGCGCCGGACGGGTCGGTCGCGCAGGAGTGGCTCGTCCGGGACCCGGGATCGCCGGTGCCGGCGCTGCGCACCGTCGACGACCTCGTCCCGTGGAGCTGCGTCGTCGGCGACCTCGCCGCCCGCTGGGACGGGCTCGCGCACCAGGACGGCGACGCGCCGAGCCGCTGGCACGTCGGCTTCACCGCGCCCGACGGATCGTCCTATGTGGCGCATTTCGTGTGGGGTCTGCTGCAGGACGTGGTGAGCGTCTAAAGTCGCCGGGTTGGCGCAATTTTGGGTGGTTGTTGGGGTATTCCGGCGTTGCCGCGTCCGCGACGATGGCATTTCCGCCCATAGCGTGGTGGGCATGTGCGCTCAGAAGGCCGGCCCATGCCGGAGGTGACCGGACACGCGCCCGGACGACCGTCCTGGGCGGAACTCGCGAGCCCCGACGCGAAGGCGTCCCGAGAGTTCTACGGCAGCCTGTTCGGGTGGTCCTGCTACACGCTGACCGTCCCGGAGTACGGCGACTACGACGTCTTCACGCAGGGCGGCGTCCAGGGGCCGGAGGTCGCCGGGATGCAGCAGCTCGCCGACGACGCGCAGCCGCCGTCCTGGTCGGTGTACTTCGACACCGATGACATCCAGGCCTCGATCGACGCGGTCAGGGCCGAGGGCGGGCACGAGCTGATGCAGCCCGTCCGCATCGCCGACCTCGGCGAGATGGCGCTGTGCGTCGACCCGGAGGGCGCCGGCTTCGCGCTCTGGGTGCCGGGCCGCCTCAAGGGCGCGGGCGTCGTCGACGAGCCGGGCGCGATGTGCTGGGTGGAGCTGGCCTGCCACGACGTCGGCCAGGCGCGCCGCTTCTACGGCAAGGTCTTCGGCTGGCAGGCGGCCGAGCGCCGGTACTACTCGCCGTACACGAACCTGAAACTGGGGGACCGGTCGTTCGGCGGCATCGTCGACCTCGACCATCTCCGCGAGAACGGGTACGAGGCCGAGCCGCACTGGATTCCGTACTTCTGGGTCGGCGACTGCGACGCCATCGCGGCCAGGACGGCCGAGCTCGGCGGCCGCGTCCTCCTCCCGCCCACCGACATCCAGCCGGGCCGGTACTCGGTGCTGGCCGATCCCGCCGGCGCCCGGCTGGCCGTGATCGCGCCGGGCGGCGGCCCACCGGAGGCCTGACGATGCCCGAGGCGATCAAACTCGCACCCGGCCGGCCGAGCTGGATCGACCTGGGCAGCCCGCACCCGGAGACCGCGCTGACGTTCTACCGCGAGCTGTTCGGGTGGTACTCCTACACGCTGACCGTCCCCGGCTACGGCGACTACACCGTGTTCACGCTCGACGACGTGCAGGGCCCGGCGGTCGCCGGGATGCAGTCGCTCGCCGACGACGCGCAGCCGCCGTCGTGGACCTGCTACTTCAAGGTGGAGGACTTCCGGACGACGATCGAGGCGGTGAAGGCCGGCGGCGGGCGGGAGTTGATCTCGCCGATGGACTACGCCGGGCTCGGCTCGATGGCGCTGTGCATGGACCCGGAGGGCGCGGACTTCGGCATCACTACGCCGGGCAACGAGATCAAGTTCGGCGCCGTCGACCGCCCGCTCACGATGTGCTGGGCCGAGCTCGCGTCCCGCGACGTCGAGCGGGCGCGGCGCTTCTACGGCGCGGTGTTCGGCTGGGAGGCGGTGGACCGCGTCTACTTCGGCTCGGTCTACACGAACTGGAAGCTGGGCGACTGGTCGGTCAGCGGCATGGTGTCCATGGACGACACCTGGCCGCCGCACTACCCGGCGCACTGGATCCCGTATTTCTGGGTGGACGACTGCGACGCGACCGCCGCCCGGGCCGCCGATCTCGGCGCGACCGTCCGCATCCCGCCCGCCGACATCCAGCCGGGCCGCTACTCGATGTTGACCGACCCGACCGGCGCCCGCCTCGCCGTCATCACCCCGAGGATCGCCACCGGCCCCGGCGGCTCCCCTTAGGAGAACACGCCGATGCCGTTCGCGACCGCGCGCTCGGCCCCGTCGGACGGGACGTTGCGGACCGTCGCCGCCGGCTCGCCGGGCCCGCGCGCCACGAAGGCGGACGACCCGCCGCCGTCGAGGTTCACCCCGGCGGACGCGCCGGCCCGCGCCAGCAGCGACGCCAGCTCGGAGACCGTCAGCCCGCCGCTGGCCTCCGACCGCCCGTCCACCACGACGAGGTACAGGTGGCGGCCGTCGCGGCTCACGCCGGCGGCGGTGCGCGGCGCGGGACCGGCCGCGTCCAGGCCGTCCAGCGGGCGGCCGCCGCGCAGGATCGGGAAGCCGCCCACCGCGAACCGGAACCGCACGTCGCCGGTGAGCCGGTAGCGGACCTTCACCCGGTCGCCCTTGTGCAGCTTCAGCAGCGCGGCGGCGCCCGCGTCGCGTCCGACGAGCACCGTCGTGCCCTTGGGGATCGCGCCCGCGCCCACCGTGTCCGTCACGTCCGTGACGACGCCGCGCCGCACCGCCACCTCCGCGGTGCCGGTGCTGCACGGGTCGTTGCGGGCGTCGTCGGTGCCGCAGACCGCGCGCTGCCGCGACACCGCGCCCCAGTCGCTGGTGAACGCGCCGACGCCGCCGACGGGCAGCGCGTACTGGTTGAGGCCGCCGAGTTCCAGCGTGCCGAGCCGGGAGCGGACCGTCCCGGCCAGGCGCAGGCTCGCGACGTGCCCGCGGCGGTCGGCGCCGACGCCGATCACGTCGCGGGCGGACGTCCCGGGCGGCAGCGCGGGCCCGAACCGCTGGCCGTCCGGCACGGCCGCCTTCAGCGCCCGGCCCCCGTCCACCTCCGGCCCCGACGACGAGCCGGTCGGCGGCACGCCCGCGTGGGTCTCGCTGATGTTGAAGAAGTCGCCGTTGACGCCCGCGACCGCGTGCTGGGCGTTCGCCATGGCCGACACGGTCGCGCGCTGCGCGATCGCGGGCGGGTGCAGCAGGCCGACCCGGACGTGCGGCGCGCGCAGGTCGACGTCGAGCAGGTCGCCGACCGCCTTCCCGCCGATCCCGGACGTCTCGAACGTCCGCGCGACGACCCCGGGCGACAGCGGCAGCGCCGAGGTGTAGCGCAGGTCCCCGACCGCCGCCGCGCGCGGCATCGCGCGGGCGGTGGACCGCTCGCCGGATCCGGCGCCGTCGGCGGCCGGGGGAGCCGGTGCGGCTCCCGCCGGCAGCGCCGTGCCCATGACCATGACCGCCGTGCTCATGACCGCCGCGACGGCGACCGTCCGCGTCCTCACCACCGGTACCACCCTTCTCCGCTCGGACAGCTCGATGATCATGGCGCGGCGAGGGTGAACCGGTGGTGCCGGTGGTGCGAACTTTCGTCAATGATCTTCCTGCTCGGAGGGGGAGCCGGGGGAGCCGGGGGGATTGACGGGCGCCGGAAACTAGAATTACGTTCGAATTCCTACTGGTCGGTACGGAGGGTGGACGATGCGGGCAGCGCGCGAGGCTTGGCGCCGGCTGGAACCGGTGCACGGCATGATCTACTTCGTGCCGGAGGGACCCGAGCGCTACGCCGCGCTCGGCCTGGACGGCGCGGCCGGCTACTTCGCCTCCCGGTCCGCCGCGTTCGGCCGGGCGTCCGCCGAGCTCGTCATCGCGACCTTCTACAACTTCCATCCCGGACTCGTCCGCGCCGCCCTGCCCGCCGCCTGGGACAAGGCGTCGCCGGAGCAGGTGCTCGCCGCCCGGCGGGACGCGGCCGGCGCCGCGCTGCGCCGCGCCGGCATCGACCGCGTCGACGGCCTCGAAGAGACCCTCGGCCTCGCCGAACGCGCCGCCGAGGCCGCCTGCGACCACCTGCACGGCCGCCCCCTGTTCGCCGCGCACGCCGCCCTGCCCTGGCCGGACGAGCCGATCGACCGGCTCTGGCACGCCCAGACCCTGCTGCGCGAGTTCCGCGGCGACGGGCACGTGGCCGCGCTGACGGACGCGGGCGTCGCGCCGCTCGAGGCCCTCGTCCTGCACGCCGCCACCGGCACCATCCCGACGCCGTTCCTCAAGGCCACCCGCGCCTGGCCCGCCGACGAGTGGGCCGCGACGGAGGAGGCGCTGCGCGCCCGCGGCCTCCTCGACGGCGACGAGCTGTCCGCCGAGGGCAAGGCGTTCCGGCAGCGGATCGAGGACCGCACCGACGAGCTCGCGCTGCCCGCCTACGCCGCCCTCGGCGAGGACGGCTGCGAGCGCCTCGCCGAACTGGCCCGCCCGTTCGGCCGCTCCGTCGTCTCCGCGGGGCTGCTCAACCCCGCGCGCTGACCGCTCCGGGGCCCGGAAACGGCGGAAAACCCTTGGCGCCGATTCCGGGCCCGCGGTTATCGTCGCGCGGCCGCGGAACATTTCCGCGGCGCTGCCCGGCGAGAGCCAGAAAAGGAGTGATCCCCGATGACCGCGACCTTCCTTGACCTGACGACCGTTCGCAACATCGGGATCATGGCGCACATCGACGCCGGAAAGACCACGACCGCCGAGCGGATCCTCTACTTCACCGGCGTCTCGCACCGCATCGGGGAAGTGCACGACGGCAATACCGCCCTCGACTGGACGAACCAGGAACGCGAACGCGGGATCACCATCACCTCCGCGGCAGGGGCAGTTCGCGAAGGTCAAGCTCTCCATCGAGCCGATCGAGGGGCATTATGAGTTCGTCAACCAGGTGACCGGCGGGCGCGTCCCGCGGCATTTCGTGCCGTCCGTGGACGACGGGTGCCAGGACGCCATGCGGACCGGCCCGCTCGCCGGCTTCCCCATGACGGGCGTGCGCGTCACCCTGCTCGACGGCGACCACCACCCGATCGACTCGTCCGAGCTCGCCTTCTCGATCGCCGGTTCGCTGGCCTTCAAAGGAGGCGGTCCGCCGTGCGTCGCCCGCGCTGCTCGAACCGGTGATGGCCGTCGAGGTCACCACGCCCGCCGAGCGCATGGGCGCGGTCATCGGCGACCTCAACGCGCGCCGCGGCCGGGTCGAGGGCACTCGCCCGCAGGGCGGCGCCGAGGTCGTCCGCGCCCTCGTCCCGCTCGCGGAGATGTTCGGCTACGTCGGCCACCTGCGCGGCGCCACCTCGGGCCGCGCGGTGCACTCGATGCAGTTCGACTGCTACGCCGAGGTCCCGCCCGGCGTGGCCGCCAAGGTGGTGGCCTCCGCCTGACCCGCCCGGCCGCACGGGCCCCGCCCGTGCGGCCGGCGCGGCCGGGCCGTCTCGGTACATTGAGGGCGCCTTGTCCCCCTTGCCGAAGGACGCCGGGATGAATGAAGAGATGCGCGGGAACGTCGCCGCGTACGAGCAGACCGTCCGCTCCTCGCTCGCGCTCGCCGCGACGCTCGGCGCGCCGGAGTGGGACCGCCCGACCGAGTGCCCGGGCTGGACCGTCAAGGACCAGTTCTCCCACCTGGTCTCGGTCGAGGCGGCGCTGGTCGGCGACCCCGCGCCCGAGGTCGAGGTCCCCGAGTTCGGCCACGTCCGCAACGACTTCGGGCGGATGCTGGAGGCCGGTGTGCACGCGCGGCGGTCCGTCCCCGGGCCGCGGGTCGCGGCCGAGCTGGCGGACGTGCTGGAGCGCCGCCTCGCCCAGCTGCCGAGCCTGGACCCGGACGAGCAGACCCGGCTGCCGAACGGGAAGCGCGGCACGTACGCGCTGTTCATGGCGTTCCGCGCGATGGACTGCTGGACGCACGAGCAGGACGTGCGCCGGGCGGTCGGCCGTCCGGGCAACCTCGACGCGCCGGCCGCGAACTGCTTCTGGGACATCCTCGCCCAGGGGCTGCCGCTGGTCGTCGCGCGCAAGGCGGGCGCGCGCCCGGGGCAGTCGGTGCTGTTCCGGATCGGCGGCCCGGTCGAGCACCGGGTGGCCGTGCTGGTGGACGGCGAGGGGCACGGCGCGTTCGCGGGCGAGGTGCCGGACGCGGCGACGGCCGAGCTGGACATGGACTGGGAGTGCTACGTTCGGCTCGCCGCCGGACGGTGCGGACCGGACGCGGTGAACGTCCAGGTCAAGGGCGACGCAGAGCTGGCCGGCCGAGTACTGTCCGGCATGGCCCTCACCCCGTGACCTGCCGGCGCCGCACGCGCACAGGCCGGTGCCTCGGACTGCTCAGTCCAGGAGGCCGAGGTACTGGGCAAGGCGTCCCTGCACCTGTGTCAGAACCCCTTCGTCCAACGTTCCGCTTCGGTCTTACCAGAACGGTCTTCATGAGGGGTTGGACTGCGGGGATCCGGATCCAGCACTTCTTGCCGACGCCGCCCTGGCCCACGCTCAGCTGGACGTCGAAGCGGGTCCGGCGCTTGGTCGAGCCGGAGATGGGGCAGGCGAGCACGAACGGCCACTCCGGATCGCCGTTGGACTCGCCGCCGGTCACCACCACGATGGGACGGCGCTCGTCATGAACGACTCGCTGTTCCTCGGGGATCAAGCGCAGGGCCTTGTCGGAGACGAGATAGACGCCGCCGGCCACGTAGGGTCCTGGCACTACTCCTCCAGAAGCCAGCGGGTCGCGTCGGCGCGATGTCCGGACAGGTGGTCGCTCTCCTCCACCAGATCCTCGACGCCACCGGGTTCGTCGTCGGGAACCGGATTGTCGGCCGCCCAGCGGCGCAACCGGGTCAGGCCGGGGCCGAGGTCGGGGAACGGCGGACCACCGGCGAGGTCGAGGCGAACCTCACGCCTACCGCCCCGCACGGCTTCCTGCATGGGGGGAGTCTGGTACGTCAGATCGCGGAGCTGGCCGGCGGACCACTCGCCGAAGTCGGCGAGCACCGCATTGATGATCTCGGTGAACTCCGCGTCGATGACCGTCTGGGGCGCGTCCATCAGGTGGATCGCGTACTCGCAGTAGCCGTTGTACGGGTCGACGCTCTCTTCAACCTGGACGTGCCCCGCCTCGCGCAGGTCGCGTTCGACTTCCTTCAGGCGGAGGCTGTGCGGTCCGTAGTGCCGCCAGCGCCATTCGAGACCCGACCCGGGCGGGAGTCCCCGCTCGACGGCCCGAAGATCGGCGAGGTAGAGCAGCTTCGTCAGTTTGGTGCGGTTCATGCGCATACCGTTGGCGCGGGCCGCCGCCAACAGGTAGGCGACGGCCGCCGCAGGGCCGCGCAGCGGCGCAGAAGCCGTCACGACGACCAGTGTAGGCCCCGCCCCCGTCATCGCCACCTCGCGCCATCGAACATATATTCGACTATATCTCGTCGCTCTCCGACTGTCATGGTGTCGTCGCTTATCGTAGCAAGTTGATTTCGAAGCGCAATCGGAAGCGGCGATGGATCAACGTGAACATCTCTTGAACGCTGATCGACGGTCGTGAACACTCAGTGGGCAGCGGTCCCGCCCCCGGTCACCGCTCCGCCTCCGGAGGACCAATGCCCATGGCGAAGATCATTGATCACGGCACCTGGCGGTTGACGCCCGCGGACGAGGGTCTGCACGAGCCCGGGCCCGAGGTGCTGTGGAACGAGTCCTACTACTTCGACTTCGCCGCGCCGGACGGGTCCGTCGCCGGGTACGCGCGGCTCGGCCTGTACCCGAACTGGGACCGCGCCTGGTACTGGGCGTGCGTCACCGGGAAGGACCGCCCGCTCGTCCTGATCGCCGACAACGACGCGCCGCTGCCGAAGCCGGGCACGACCGGCGTGCACACCGGCACGTACGACGCGACGCAGACCATCGCCGAGCCGTTCGGGCCGGTGACGATCGGGCTGGACGGGGAGGCCGCGGTCCTGCCCGACCCCACCGCCGCCTACGGCGACACGTCCGGCGCGGAGACGACGCGCCTCGCGTTCGACCTGCGGTGGGACACCGTCAGCGGCGTCTACCCCTACAAGGACATCCCGCGCTACGAGATCCCGTGCACGGTGTCCGGCACCGTCACGGTCGGGGACGAGACGATCGAGATCAGCGCGTCAGGGGAGCGCGATCACAGCTGGGGCGAGCGCGACTGGTGGAAGACGTCGTGGCTCTGGTCGTCCGGGCGGCTCGGCGACGGCACGTTCTTCCACTGCATGCAGGCCAACATCGGGTTCGCGATCCCGTGGCCGTCGTTCGCGGTGCCGCCGGGCGGCGAGATCGAGCACCGCGACGGCTTCTCCGCCGAGACCCGGTTCGCGGCGGACGGCCTGCCCGCGTCGTCGCACCTGCGGGTGCCGGGCGCCGCGATGACCGCGGCGCCGCTGGCGTTCGCGCCCGTCGCCGTCGTCTCGCCGGACGGCCGGATCGCGCACTTCCCGCGCGCGCTCTGCCGCTTCGACGCCGAGGACGGCCGCACCGGCCACGGCTGGACGGAATGGCACCAGCCGCCCGGCTGGCCGGACCACGGCTGGTCCTACCTCGCCGAAGGCGGCGCGCAGTGACCGGGGCGGTCGGCGGCGGCGCCGAGCTGACCGCCGGCTGGCTGACCGAGGCGCTCGCGCGGGACCTGGACGGTGCGTCGGTCACCGCCGTCGGCGCCGAGCCGGTCGGCACCGGCCAGGTCTCCGACAGCCTGCGCCTGCGCCTCACCTACGACGGCCCGGTCGGGCTGCCCGCCACGATGATCGCCAAGGTCCCGGCGGCGGACGAGGCGAGCCGCGCGGCGGCCCGCGCGATCCGCACCTACGAGGTGGAGGCGAGCTTCTACGCGGGCATCGCGGGCGGCCTCGACGCGAGCGTGCCCGCCTGCTACTTCTCCGCCTACGAGGCCGAGAAGGACGACTACGTCGTGCTGCTGCAGGACCTCGCGCCCGCGCGGCCGGGCGACCAGCTCGCGGGCGTCTCGCCGGACGAGGCCGCCGCCGCGGTCGACGAGATGGCCGCCCTGCACGCCGCCGGGTGGGACGATCCGGAACTCGCCGCGCTGCCCTGGCTGAACCGGCACAGCGCCGAGGCCGCCGAGTTCACCGCCGCGATGGTGACCGGCCTGTACGAGGGCTTCAAGGAGCGGTACGCGGCACGGCTGGAACCCGAGGTCATCGGCCTGATCGAGGACTTCCTGCCGGCGATGGGCGGCTACCTCGCCGCGCGGGACGGCGCGTCCACCCTGATGCACGGCGACTTCCGCGCCGACAACCTGCTGTTCGGCGGGCCGCGCCCGGTCGTCCTGGACTGGCAGACCTGCGCGTACGGGCCGGGCGCCGCCGACCTCGCGTACTTCCTCGGCTCCAGCCTGCCCGTCGAGGCGCGGCGCGAGCACGAGCGCGCGCTCGTCGGCCGCTACCACGCCGCGCTCACCGCGCGCGGGATCGGGCTGACCTGGGACGACTGCTGGGACGGCTACCGCCGGCACGCCTTCCAGGGCATCGTCATGGCGATCGGCGCGTCGATGCTGGTCGAGCGCACCGAGCGGGGCGACGAGATGTTCTGCACGATGACCACCAGGCACGCCCACCACGCCCTCGACCTCGACGCCGCGTCGCTGCTGTGACCGTCCGCCGCGGCGCCCCTCGTCCTCTCTCGACAGAAAAACGTTCTACTTGCAGCCCCGCCGGCGTCGGCGCCGCGATCCGGCGCCCGCTGCCTATGCGTGAGCTGGCCTGACGCGACCCCTTCCGGTCTACGCCTGGACTTGCTAGATTCCATAACAAGAATTCATTTCAGTCGTGTTCCGGGAGGTGCGATGACCGAGACCACGGCCGCGCCCGCGCGGCGCGATGCGCCGCCGTCGATGATCGAGCGGATGACGCTGATCCTCGACGCCTTCAACGGGCCCTCGGCCCGGCTCACGCTGGAGGACGTGGCCCGCCGCACCGGGCTGCCGCGCTCCACCGCGCACCGGATCCTCGACCAGCTCGTCCGGCAGCGGTGGCTCGCCCACCACACCTTCGGCTACGGCCTCGGGCAGCGCGCGCTCGGCCTCGGCGGGCAGGACGGCGGGCACGGCAAGATCCGCGAGGCCGCCGCGCCGTACCTGCACGAGCTGCAGGTCACCACCGGCCTCGTCGCGCACCTCGCGGTGCTGGACGGCGCCGAGGTCTTCTACCTGGACAAGCTCGGCGGGCGGCTCGCCTCCTCCGTGCCGTCCCGGGTCGGCGGCCGCGCCCCCGCGCACTCCACCGCGCTCGGCAAGGCGATGCTCGCCTGGCTGGAGCCCGAGCAGGTGGACGCGCTGCTCGGCACCGGCATCACCCGGCTGACCAGCCGCACCATCGGCGAGCTCGGCACCCTGCACCAGGAGCTGCACCGCGTCCGGCAGCGCCGCGGCCTGGCGTTCGAGCGCGGCGAGTCGTTCCCCGGCATCGCCTGCGTGGCCGCCGCGATCCGCGGCGCGGAAGGCCCGGTCGCCGGGCTCTCCCTGGTCGGCGACATCCACACGCCGCTGGAGAACGTCGCGCCCCTCGTCGTCACCGCCGCGCGCGAGACCGCGCAGGTGCTGTTCCCCGGTTCCGCCGCGGCGGGACGCGGCGGCCGGACCCGCCGCCCGCACGCCGACCGCCCGGTGCCGGAGCACACCTGGTCCACCGCCACCATGAACCGGCTGCTCGCCGTGGACGGCCGCGGCGACTGGATGTGACCCGCGGGTCCGGGTGAGCTCAGCCCCAGCCCCAGCGGTCGCCCTCGCCCCACGGGTCCGGGGCGAACGGCACCTCCGGCGGGTGCACGCCGAACCGGCTGCGGAAGAACAGCATCGGGCGCCGCCACACCCCGCCCGGCGCCTCGTGCACCCGGACCGACAGCACCCGGCCGATCACCACGTCGTGGTCGCCGGCCTCGTGCACGGCGTGCACGGCCGCGTGCACGTTCAGCAGGACGTCGCGGAGCTGCGGGGTGCCGTGCGGGGACAGGTCCCAGTCGAGCCCCTCGTACTTCAGGCCGCGGCTCGACCCGAACCGCGCGCACAGGTCGGCCTGCTCCTCGCCGAGGACGTTCACGCAGAACCGCCCGGCGGAGCGGATCCGGGGCCACGACCGGCCGCGCCGGTCCGCGCAGAACAGGATCAGCGGCGGCTCGAGCGACACCGACGCGAACGACTGGCAGGCGAACCCGACGGGCTCGTCCCCGTCGAGCGCGGTCACCACGGTGACGCCGGTCGCGAACTCCGCCATCGCCCGCCGGAACTGCAGGGGGTCGGGGGAGTCCGCGGGCTCTGCGAGCCCGCCGGTCTCCGCGGTGAGCGCTGGCTCTGCTGGCATGGGGTCACCTCGCGGCTGTGGGGCGCTGTCGCCGGTCTCGATGGACGGGAACGTAGGCACGCGCGGCGCCGCGCGCGCCCCCGCATCCCAATGAGTGGAAGGCCCTGCCGCACGCGCCGTCAAGTGGGCCGCCACGGCGTCCCTCCGGCGAACGTCCCGCTGATCGGGAGTGCACTGGACGGTATCAACCAAACGCCCGTTAGGTTTCCGGCAAGCCACCCAGAAGGACTGAGAACATGCCCACGGAGCTGACCTACGAGTCGACGCTGCGCGAACTCGCCACGGACCAGGGCGTCCTGCGCTACCACGAGGCCGGCGACGGCCCGCCCCTGCTGATGCTGCACGGCTCGGGCCCCGGCGTGACGGGCTGGCGCAACTTCCGCGGCAACCTCGCGCGGTTCGCCGAGCACTTTCGCTGCCTGGTGCTGGAGTTCCCCGGCTTCGGCGTGAGCGACCCGACCGACGAGCACCCGATGGCCGCCGCGTCCGGCGCCGCGCTGCGCTTTTTGGACGGGCTCGGCCTCGGGCAGGTCGACGTGATCGGCAACTCGATGGGCGGCATCGTCGGCACCCAGCTGGCCCTGGCGCACCCCGACCGGGTGCGGCGGCTGGTCACCATCGGCGGGATCGGCCGCAACCTCGTCAGCCCCGGCCCCGGCGAGGGCATCAAGCTGCTGATGGAGTTCACCGACGACCCGACCCGCGAACGCCTGGTCCGGTGGCTGCAGTCCATGGTGTTCAACCCGAAGGTGGTCACGGAGGAGCTGATCGAGGAGCGCTGGCGGCAGGCGACCGACCCCGACACCCTCGCCTCCGCGCGCCGCATGTACTCCACGGCCGCGATGACCGCGAGCTTCAAGGCGCAGGCCCGCTCGCCCGAGCCGCCCTACTGGGCGATGCTCCACAAGCTGAAGGCCGAGACCCTCATCACCTGGGGACGCGACGACCGGGTCAGCCCCGTCGACATGATGCTCGTCCCGATGCGGACGATCCCGAACGTGCAGGTCACCATCTTCCCGAACTGCGGGCACTGGGTGATGATCGAGCAGAAGGCGGCGTGGGAGAGCGCGGTGCTGGCCTTTCTGACTCGCAAGGACGAGGCATGAGCGTCGGCGAACCGGGGGGCGTGGGGGGTCGTCCCCCCTCGGACGGGCAGGGCATGAGCGGCGGGGAGGCCGGCTGGGACGGCGAGTACGACCTCGTCATCGTCGGCAGCGGCGGAGGCGGCATGGCCGCCGCGCTCACCGCGCACGACGCCGGGCTGAAGCCGCTGATCATCGAGAAGGGCAAGAAGTTCGGCGGGTCGACCGCGCTGTCCGGCGGCGGGATCTGGATTCCGAACAACCCGACGCTGAAGGCGCGCGGCCACGACGACAGCCGCGCGTCGATCCGCCGCTACCTCGACCTGCTCACCGAGGGGCGTGTCCCGGCGGCCCGGCTCGACGCCTACGTCGACAACGGCCCCGCCGCGATGGAGCTCATCTGCCGCAGCAGGTGGATGAAGTTCTTCTGGACGAAGGGCTACGCCGACTACCACCCCGAGCTGGAGGGCGGGCGGCCGCTCGGCCGGTCCATCGAGGCCAAGCCGTTCGACACCCGCAAGCTCGGCGAGGACGAGCGGTACCAGCGGCCGAACAACATGAAGGGCCCGCTCGGGCTCTGGGTGACCGCGAAGGACTACCACGACCTCGCGATGGCCAAGCGGACGTGGGCGGGCCGGCGCGCGTCGCTGGTCGCGGCGTGGCGCGTGTCGTCCAACATGGTGCGGCGCCGGCACATGGCGACCGGCGGGCGCGCGCTCGTCGCGCGGATGCGGATGGCGCTGAAGGACGCGGGCGTCCCGCTGTGGCTGACGACGGCGATGACCGAGCTGGTCACCGACGGCGACGGCCGCGTGGTCGGCATCGTCGCGCGGACCCGTGACGGCGAGACGCTGCGGATCCGCGGGCGCAAGGGCGTCCTCCTGGCGACCGGCGGGTTCGACCACAACCAGGACATGCGGGACAAGTACCTGCCCAAGGGCGGCCACGAGGACTTCGCCATGGGCGCCCGCGAGAACACCGGCGACGGGATCCGGCTCGGTGAGGGCCTCGGCGCCGCGGTCGACCTGATGGACGACGCGTGGTGGATGCCGGCCGTCCGGCACCCGCTCGGCGCCGTGATCCCGCTGGTGTCCGAGCGCGCCATCCCGCGGCAGGTCATCGTGAACGCCGAAGGCAGGCGGTTCACCAACGAGGCGGCCCCGTACGTCAACTTCGTCCACGACCAGCTGGAGGGCGGGCACGTCCCCGCCTTCTTCGTGATGGACGCCAAGGCCCGCGCCCGCTACCCGTTCGCGCAGATCCTGCCGGGCGCGCCGATCCCGAAGGCGTTCTACGACAAGGGCATCGCGTTCAAGGCGGACAGCCTGGAGGAGCTGGCGGACAAGATCGGCGTTCCGGCGGACGCGCTGAAGGAGACCGTCAGCACGTTCAACCGCCACGCCCGCGACGGCAAGGACCCCGACTTCGGCCGCGGCGACTCCGCCTACGACCGCTACTACGGCGACCCGAACCTGAAGAACCCGAACCTCGACCCGCTGGAGACCGCGCCGTACTACGCGTTCCGGCTGGAGGTCGGCGACCTCGGCACCAAGGGCGGCCTCGTCTCCGACGAGCACGCCCGCGTCCTGCGCCAGGACGGCTCGGTGATCGACGGCCTGTACGTCACGGGCAACTCGTCGGCGTCGGTGATGGGCAACGAGTACGCCGGCCCCGGCGCGACCATCGGCCCGTCCATCGTGTTCGGCTACATAGCGGCCCGGCACGCCGCCGGTCTCGGCACCGCGGGCGGGGACGAGACGGACGGGGACAAGGCAGGCGGGGACGCGGCGTCGGGACGGGCATGACCGCATCGCTCAAGGCGCGCGTCGTCGAGGTCGTCCGGGAGACGCCCGACGCGAACTCGCTCGTCCTGGAACCGGCGGAGGGCGAGGAGGGCCGGTTCGCCTACCGGCCCGGCCAGTTCCTCACGGTCCGGGTGCCCGCCGGCGACGGCTGGGTCGCGCGCTCGTACTCGCTGTGCAGCTCGCCGGTCTGCGACGAGCGGCTGAAGGTGACGGTGAAGCGGGTCGCCGAGGGGATCGGGTCCAACTGGATCTGCGACAACGTCGCGGCGGGCGACGTGCTGGAGGTGCTGCGGCCGGCCGGCGCGTTCACCCCGCGCTCCCTGGACGAGGACCTGCTGCTCGTCGCGGGCGGCAGCGGCATCACCCCGGTGATGTCGATCCTCAAGTCGGTCCTCGCGGGCGGCACCGGCACCGTCACGCTGCTGTACGCCAACCGCGACGAACGCTCGGTGATCTTCGCCGCGGAGCTGCGCGGGCTCACCGAGGAGCACGGCGAGCGGCTGACGGTCGTGCACTGGCTGGAGTCGGTGCAGGGCCTGCCGACGCCCGCCGCGTTCCACTCGCTCGCCCGGCACTTCACCGGCCGGGAGGCGTTCGTGTGCGGGCCGGGCGTGTTCATGGACATGGCGGAGGCGGCGCTGACCGGCCTCGGCATGCGGGTGAACGTCGAGCGCTTCTTCTCGCTGACCGGCGACCCGTTCGAGGAACCGGACGCGCCCGAGCCGAAAGAAGTCGGCGAGACCGGCGAGACGGACGCCGCCGAGGTCGAGGTGGAGCTCGACGGGGAGACCCGGACGGTGCCGTGGCCGCGCTCGCAGCGGCTGCTGGACGCGCTGCTGCGGGCCGGCGTCGACGCGCCGTTCTCCTGCCGGGAGGGCAACTGCTCCGCCTGCGCCTGCGTGGCCCTGGAGGGGGAGGTCGCGCTCGACGCCAACTCGGTCCTCGACGAGCGGGATCTCGCCGACGGCCTCATCCTCGCCTGCCAGGCGAGGCCGGTCAGCGACCGGCTCAGGATCAGCTACGACGGCTGACGGACACATCGGAGGACTCGATGACCAACCCCGTGCTCGACGCGATGATGGAGCGGGCGGAGGAGATCCGCGCGCTCGGTCCGTCCAACGAGTCGCTCGGCCGCCTGGACGACCAGGCCGTCAAGGCGCTGCGCGACACCGGTGTGATCCGCCAGCTGCAGCCCCGCGCGCACGGCGGGCTCGAGGTGCACCCCCGCGAGTTCGCCGAGACGGTGATGGGGATCGCCTCCCTCGACGGCTCCACCGGCTGGGTCGCCGGGATCGTCGGCGTCCACCCGTGGGAGATGGCCTACGCCGACCCGAAGGTCCGCGAGGAGATCTGGGGGCAGGACCCCGACACGTGGATCGCCTCGCCGTACGCGCCGATGGGCATCGCCCGCCCGGTGGACGGCGGCTACGTCTTCAACGGCCGCTGGCAGTTCTCCTCCGGCACCGACCACTGCGACTGGATCTTCCTCGGCGGGATGCTCGGCGACGAGGAGGGGAAGATGGCGCATCCGCCGCGGTCGCTGCATCTGATCCTGCCGCGCTCGGACTACGAGATCGTCGCCGACTCCTGGGACGTCGCCGGGCTCAAGGGCACCGGCAGCAAGGACATCATCGTCAAGGACGCGTTCGTCCCGTCCTACCGGACGCTCTGGTACGACAAGGTCGTGGACGGCTCGGCGCCGCGCGAGGCGGGGCTGACCGACCCGTCCTACCTGATGCCGTTCTCGTGCGTGTTCCCGCTCGGCATCACCGCCGCCGTGATCGGCATCGCCGAGGGCGCGCTGCACCACCATCTCGCCTACCAGCGCACCCGCGTCCAGATCACCGGCACGAGGATCAAGGACGACCCGTACGTGCTGTACGCGATCAGCGAGGCGGCCGAGGAGATCAAGGCGTCCCGGACCGCGCTGCTGGACAACTGCTCGCGGATGTACGACCGGGTCGCGGCGGGCGAGGAGATCAGCTTCGCGGACCGGGCGGCGGGCCGCCGCACCCAGGTCCGCGCCGCGTGGCGCGCCGTGCAGGCGATGAACGAGATCGTCGTGCGGTCGGGCGGCAACGCGATGCGCACCGGCAACCCGATCCAGCGGTTCTGGCGGGACGCCCACGTCGGCCTGGCGCATGCGATCCACGTCCCCGGCTCGGTGTACCACGTCTCCGCGCTGACCGACCTCGACATCGAGCCCCCGCAGGGCCCGATGCGCTCCATGATCTGACGTCGAGTTGCGGCGAGTCGTCGTTATCCGGGCCCGCATAACGACGACTCGCCGCAAGTCAACGAAGTGCGGGCCGGACGAAGGGAGCGAGGACAGTGACGCACATCCGAGGGCTGGGCTATCTGAGGGTCCAGACCCGGCACATCGACCGCTGGCGCGAGTTCGCCCTCGACGGGCTCGGGTTCGCCGAGGGCAGCGGCCCCGACCCGGACGGCCTGTACCTGCGCATGGACGAGCGCCGGTCCCGGCTCCAGCTGGTGCCCGGCGACACCGACAAGGTGCTGGCGGTCGGCTGGGAGGTCCGCGACCAGTACGCGCTCGCCGCCGTCCGCGAGGACGTCGAGAAGTCCGGCACGGCCGTGACGGCGCTGACCGCGAAGGAGTCCGCCGCGCGCGACGCCGAGGAGGTGATCGCGTTCACCGATCCCGGCGGCACGCCCGTCGAGGTGTTCTTCGGGCCGGTCCTGGACCACAGCCCGCTGCGGACCGGGTTCGCGCAGAAGTTCGTCACCGGCGCGATGGGCATGGGCCACGTGGTGCTGCCGACCCCGAACTTCGCCGAGACCGTCACCTTCTACAACGAGGTGCTCGGCTTCCTGCCGCGCGGCGCGATGAAGGTCGGCGGGCCGGTCCGGATCCGCTTCATGGGCGTCAACCAGCGCCACCACAGCGCCGCGATCTGCCCGGCGCCGCACGACGGCGCGCCCGGCCTGGTGCACCTGATGGTGGAGGTCGACACCCTCGACGCGGTCGGCATCGCGCTGGACGCGGTGAAGGAGCGCGGCTTCTCGATCTCCTCGACGCTCGGCCGGCACACCAACGACAAGATGGTGTCGTTCTACGTGCGCGCGCCCGGCGGCTGGGACATCGAGTACGGCTGCGAGGGCCTGCTCGTCGACGAGACGTACTACACCGCCGAAGAGATCACCAAGGACAGCTACTGGGGGCACGACTGGTCGGGGTCCGAGCCGCTGGCCGCCTTCGTCCCGCCCGGGAAGTGACCCGGTGAGCCCTCGTTCCCCGGTCGAGCCCGTCCTGCTGGGGGACGACCGGCCGGCCGGGGACGTCACGTTCGCGGAGCTGGTCGCCGCCCGCGCGGACGACGACCGGACCGGCCTGTGGTTCGAGGACCGCTCGTGGACGTGGCGCGAGGTCGTCGCGGAGGCGCGGCTGCGCGCCGGGCTCGTCCTCGCGGCGCGCAGGCCCGGGCCCTGGCATGTCGGCCTGTTCCTGGAGAACGGCCCCGAGCACCTGTTCTGGCTGCTCGGCATGGCCCTCGCCGGTGTCCCGGTGGTCGAGCTGAACCCGACCCGGCGCGGCGCGGAGCTGGCCCGCGACATCGCGCACACCGACTGCGCGCTGCTGGTCACCGAGACGTCGAGGGCGTTGCTGATCGAGGGGCTCGCCGCGAACGTGCCGGTGCTGACGGTGGACGCCGCCGCCTACGCCGAGGCGCTCGCCGCCGCCCGTCCCGCCCCGATCGAGCCGGTCGCCCCGGACACGATCTTCTCGCTGGTGTTCACGTCCGGGACGACGTCGGCCCCGAAGGCGGTCGTGTGCACGCAGGGCAGGCTCGGCCGGATCGCGGTGCAGCAGCGCGACCGGCGCGGCCTCACCCGCGACGAGGTGTTCTACGTCGTGATGCCGATGTTCCACTCCAACGCGCTGATGGCGGGCATCGCGCCGGCGGTGGCGACGGGCGGGTGCGTCGTGCTGCGGCGGAGGTTCTCCGCGTCGGGTTTCCTGCCGGACGTCCGCCGCTACGGCGTCACGTTCTTCAACTACGTCGGCAAGCCGCTGAACTACATCCTCGCCGTCCCCGAGAAGCCGGACGACGCCGACAACCCGCTGCGGATCGCGTTCGGCAACGAGGCGGCGCAGCGCGACATCGAGGAGTTCGCGCGCCGGTTCGGCTGCACCGTCATCGACGCCTACGGGTCGAGCGAGGGCGAGATCCGGCTCACCCGCGTGCCGGGCACGCCGCCGGGCTCGCTCGGCGTCGCCGAGGCGGGCACCGTGGTGATGGACCCGGAGACGCTGCGCGAATGCCCGCCCGCGAAGTTCGGCCCGCACGGCGAGCTGCTGAACGCCGACGAGGCGATCGGCGAGATCGTCGACATGAAGGGCGCCGCGAAGTTCGAGGGCTACTACAACAATCCCGAGGCGACGGCGAAGCGGGTTCGCAACGGGTGGACGTGGTCCGGCGACCTCGCCTACCGCGACGCCGACGGCTACTGGTACTTCGCCGGCCGCGACAGCGACTGGCTGCGGGTGGACGGCGAGAACTTCGCCGCCGCGCCCGTCGAGCGGCTGCTCGCGCGGTTCGACGCGTTCGCGGACGTCGCCGTCTACGCGGTGCCCGACGAGCACGTGGGCGACCAGGTGATGGCGGCGGTCGCGATGGCCCCGGGGCGCGCGTTCGACCCCGGGGCCTTCGCGGCCTTCCTGGACGCCCAGCCCGACCTCGGCACCAAGTGGGCGCCGCGCTACGTCCGGATCGTCGCGGAGCTCCCGCGCACCCCGACCAGCAAGGTGGTCAAGCGTCCGCTGCGGGACGAGGCATGGGACACCGCCGACCCGGTCTACGAGCGCCGCGACGGCCGCTACGTCAGGCGGTCGCCGGGTAGTCCGCGCTGAGGGTGACGTCGCGCCAGCCGGCGAACTCCGTGCGGAGCCGGTCGAGCCGCGCGTTGGCGACGTCGAACGCGACCTGGCCGAGGAGCAGCCGCAGCGGCGGCTCGCAGGGCCTTGCCGAGCGGGTTGTGGGCCAGGACGGTGAGCGTGCGCCCGAGCACGACCGCCGGGGTGGTCGGCCAGGCGTGCAGCATCTGCATCAGGTTCGGGCCGACCCGCTCCCTGCGCGGCGCGCGGCGTCCCCTGGTCCGGGGACGCGCGGATTGGGGGCGCGCGAGCTTGTGCAGGTGCGCGGCCGCGTCCTCTTCGAGGTTCAGCGCACGCGCCAGCGTGTCGACGACCTGCGCCGACGGGTTCCGCTACCGTCCGGCTCAGCCCAAACGGCGGTTCCCGCCGCTGGTTCCAGTCGATGTTCTAGGACCTCGACCGAGGTCGAGGTCAAACTCGCCGTCCCGGCCGGAAAGTGATGCCCGATTCGCTCGGTCCCGTGCGGATTTGTCATATCTCACTAGGATGCTGCCGTGCACGACGATCAAGACGGCCCCGCGGCCGCCGGCACCGAGTCCCTCGACCTGGCGACCGCGCCGCTGCGGCCGCTGCCCGACGACCCGGCGGGCGGCGACGAGCCGGCCCCGGAGACGGCCGGCGAAGCGGCCGCCGGCGAGCCCGAACCCGGGATCTGCCAGCACTGCGCGCGCCCGCTCCCGGCCGGCGCGTCCCGGTTCTGCAGCGACGCGCACCGTGCCGCGCACGCCCGCGAGGCCGAGCAGCGCGACGCCGCCGGGACCGTCGCCCTGCGGACCTTCGGCGACGACGTCGAGCGCCTTGGCGTCCTGGTCGTCGACCTGGTCAAGGCCGCCGCCGCGCTCGGCGAGCGGCTCGACGGGGAGGTCCGCGGCGCGATCGACGGCGCCGAGGAGGCGCTCGCCGAGGCGCGCGCCGAGCGCGCCGCCGCCGCCGAGGCCGACGCCCGCACCCGCGAGGCCGAGGCCCGCGCCGAGGCCGCCCGCGAGGAGGCCGCCGCCGCGCTGGAGGAGCTGCAGAAGGGCATGGCGGCCGCGAAGTCCAGCGTCGCCGCCGCGCAGGAGAGCGAGGCCGCCGCCTGGAAGGAGGCCGGCGCCGCCCAGCAGGCCCGCGCCACCGCCGCCAACGAGGCCGCGCAGGCCGACGGGCTCCGCAAGCACGCCGAGGCCGCCTGGCGGACCGAGCACCAGGCCCGCACCGACGCCGAGAACGAGCGCGACGCCCTCTCCGGCCGCCTCGCCGGCGAGCAGACCGCGCTCGCCACCGCGCACGCCGAGCTGAAGGAGGCCCGCGCCGAGCTGGACGAGGCGCGCTCCCGGCTTGACGCCGCCGCCGAGACCGAGCGGCGGCTGCGCGAGGAGCTGACCGCCGCGCAGGCCGAGGCCGCCCGGCTCACCGCCGAGCGCGAGTCCGCGACGGCCCGCGCCGACGAGCAGGCCGCGCGCGCCGACCGCGCCGAGAAGCTCGCCGACGAGACCGCCGCGCGCGCCGAGGGCGCCGACGCCCGGATCGAGCGCGCCGAGCAGCGCGCCGAGATCGCCGCCGAGCGCGCCGACCGGGACGCCGCCACCGTCCGCTCGCTGCAGGACACCCTGCGCGCGGCGCTCGACCTCCCGGCCGTCGAGGAGCTCGCCGGGGGCCAGGGCGTCAAGGTCGGCGAGGCCGGCGCGATCATCGCCAAGCCCGGCGGGCTGATCGGCGTGGAGCAGGTCCCGGACGTCCTGGACGGCGAGCTCGCCGCCCGGTTCGCCCGCGCCGTGCTGGCCGTCCGCGTCCACCAGGCCACCCAGCGCGCCATCCAGGAGACGTCCGCCGACTGACGCTCGGGCCGCCGCACGCCAAAAAGTGGGGAAAGTTTCCCCGTTTAGGGTTGCTGCTCGGGCCCTTCCGTGCCACGCTTAAGTGGAGAACGATTCCCCGCTTGGGTGTGGCGGGAGCACGCCTTCCGCCACCACGGCACCGAAGGAGCCGTCATGGCCTCCGTTGACCTCCCGCCGAAGCTGGCGCGGATGAGCCGCGGCCCGCTCCGCCTGCTCGGCTGGGGCGTCCCGATGGGCCCGCTCGTCCTGCTGCGCACCCGCGGCCGGCGCAGCGGCCTGCCCCGCACCGCGCCGGTCGCCCTGCTGAAATTCGAAGGACGGCAGTGGCTCGTGTCGCCGTTCGGCGAGACGCAGTGGGTCCGCAACGCGCGCGCGGACGGCCGGGCCGGCCTCGGCCGCGGCCGGCGGCTCCGGCCGGTGCGCCTCACCGAGATCGACGACGACCGTGCACCTCGCGTCCTGCGCGCCTACGAGCGCAAGTTCCGGATCGTCCCGTTCGTCCGCGACGCCTTCGCCACCGAGAAGCCCCGTCCGGTCTTCCTTGTCGAACCGGAGTCCTGACCGGCTACTCGCCGTCGTAGACGAGGAGGCCGTCGGGACGCAGGCGGGCGCCGGACGTGGGCGGATGCCCGGTGAGACGGCCGTCGTGGGCCAGATGCAGCACCGGACGGCCACGGGCGAGGACGGCGAAGTCGGCGATCAGCCGCCGGTGGCAGCGCCACCACACCGACTCGCTGCACATCACCGCCGTGCACGTCCGGTCCGCCACCGGGAGCAGTTCGTCCACCGCGGCCACGAACTCCGGGTCGCGGGTGTGGCCGGCGTAGCCGCGGAACGAGTCGTTGCGCCAGAACGTGTCGGGCGAATCCGGCGCGGTCCTGCGGAAGCCGCCGAGCCGCTTCTCCCACCGGTAGCCGATCCCCGCCTCGGGCAGCCACTCGCGCAGCGCGTCGCGCTGGACGTCCGGGTTGCGGCGGCTGCCGGGCGCGGTCCGCACGTCCACCACCGCCCGTCCACGTCCGCCATGACTCGGGCCGGCCGTGCAGGAACAGGAACGGCCGTCCGTCCGGGGCGCCGGACTCGGCGAGGTGGAGGGAGCGGCGCCTCGCCGGGCTCGTCGCCGTGGACGCGCGCAACATCGTCGCGGTGCTCGATGCGCTGGCCGGGCGCGGCGTCGTCGAGCGGCGCCCGGACGAGGCGGACAGGCGCCGCCGCACCATCGCGCTCACCGAGCGGGGGAAGGCGCTCGTCACGGCGGTCGCCGACGCGGCGGCCGAGGAGCAGGACGCCTTCCTCGGTGCGCTCGACCAGGCCGAGCGCACCCGGTTGAACCTGCTGCTGAGACGGCTCTACGCGTCACATGTCGACGGCCCGGCATGACCGTCGCCGTCGCACTCGTCCATCACCTTGATCGACCCGATCAGCGCGGCCTCCTGGATCGACGAGCGCAGCGCCGGGCACGTCTCGTACGGGTCCGCGGCGAGCTCGGGGCAGGCGGCGCGGGCCCGCGCGGTCCACTGGATGCTCGTCTGCTCCCAGCTCGACTTGCGCACCAGCACCTCGGCGGCGCACCGGCGGCAGCGGACGGGCACCAGCGGCCCGTCCACCAGCCGCTCGTCCTGGCGGACCGTCACGCCGAGGCCCCTTCGGCGGCCCGGCGCGCGAGGTTCTCCTCGACCTCCTTCTGCCACGACTCGACCGGCCGCGTCGTGTCGATCTCGAATTCGAACCGGTCCGTCATCTCCGGCTGCACGTCGGCGACGTCCACGTAGAACTGCTGGTACCAGCGGCGCAGCTGGTAGACGGGGCCGTCCTCCTCGCACAGCAGCGGGTTGTCGATGCGGGCCTTGCGCTTCCAGATCGCGACGTCCTGCTCGAACCCGGTGAGGATGAAGGCCGACAGCTTCTCCGCGGTGGCCTCGGCGACCTCCGGCGGCAGCTTGTCGCTGTGCTGGACGATGATCCCCGAGTGCAGCGAGAACGAGTGCTCGTCGATCGGGTAGTGGCAGTTGATCAGCACGGACTGCAGGTCGTAACCCTCGTAGTGGTACGTCAGCTCGTCGATCATGAACGACGGCCCGTGGTAGGACGCGACGGAGCTGTTGCCGAGCATCCGCGGCCCGCCCCGTCCGCTGCCCTCGCGGCGCGCGTCCGGCCGGCTCTTGCCCTTCATGATCTGCGTCGCGACGGTGCCCTCGAAGATGTTCTTGAAGTACGTCGGGAACGAGTTGTGGATGTAGAAGAAGTGCGCCATGTCGACGACGTTGTCGATGATCTCGCGGCAGTTGGTGTGGACGACCTGCTCCGTCCAGCGCCAGTCCGTCCAGTCGTCGCGGGTCGCGCCCTCGATCACCGGGATCGTCACGTCGTCCGGCGGCGGATTGCCCTCCGGGTCGTTCCAGACGAACAGCAGCTGGTTCTTCTCCATCGTCGGCCACGCCGCCGTGCGCGCGCGCAGCGGCACGCGCCGCGCGTACGGGATCTTCTTGCAGCGCCCGTCGCCGCCCCAGCGCCAGTCGTGGAACGGGCAGGCGATCTCGTTGCCCTTCACGGTGCCGTCCGACAGGTCGCCGCCCATGTGCCGGCAGTAGCCGTCCAGGACGTTGGTCCTGCCGTCCTCACCGGTGAAGACCACGAGCTTCTGCCCGAACGCGTGCACCGTGTGCGGCTTGCCGTCCTTGTACTTCTCGGCCAGCCCGAGGCAGTGCCATCCCCGGGCGAAACGGGAGGAAATGGCCTCCGCCTCGATCTTGCGGACGGCGTCCGGCTCGGTTGCTGTCACGTGGATCATCCCTTCGGCGATGGACGGGTGATTCGAACGGTAGGTCGGGCGCCGCGGCCCGGTCCCGGAAGTCCCGGTGGCCGGGACGCGCGTCCCCGCGCCGGCATGGTGACATGGTGTCCTGCGAGGGCCGCGACGGAGAAGGCGGGAGCGAGGAGCGGGGATGAGCAACGAGGTCCTGGAGGCCGTGCGGGAGCTGCTGCCGGGCATCGCCGAGCGGGCCCGGTCCGTGGACGAGAAGGGCCGCATCCCGGCCGAGACGATGAAGGAGCTCACCGCCGCCGGGGTGTTCCGGATGCTGCAGCCGTCCCGCTACGGCGGCGCCGAGGACGACCCGGTCGCCTTCTACGAGGTGGTCCGCGCGGTCTCCGGGGCCTGCGGCTCGACCGGCTGGGTGACCGCCGTCCTCGGCGTCCACTCCTGGCATCTCGGTCTCTTCCCGGACGAGGCGCAGCGGGAGGTGTGGGAGCCGGGCCCGGACGTGCTGGCCGCCTCGTCGTACGCGCCGATCGGCCGGCTCACCCCGGTGGACGGCGGGTTCGAGGTGTCGGGGCGGTGGGCGTTCTCGTCCGGCTGCGAGTTCGCGGACTGGGCGCTGCTCGGCGGCCTCGTCGTCGGCGCCGAGGGCCGCCCGGTCGACTTCATGACGGTCCTCGTCCCGCGGACCGACTACGAGATCCGCCGGGTGTGGGACTCGATGGGCCTGCGCGGCACCGCCAGCGACGACATCGTGGTGGAGCGGGCGTTCGTGCCCGCGCACCGCGCCATGCGCAACTTCGACCAGGCGCAGCTGCGCACCGCCGGCCGCAAGGTCAACACCGGGCCGCTGTACCGGCTGCCGTTCGGCACGATCTTCACCACCACCGTCGCGGCGAGCGTGATCGGGATGGCGGCGGGCTGCCACGAGCTGTACGTGCGGCGGATGCGCGACCGGATCCGGCTGAGCCTCGGCGGCGGCCGATTCGTCGAGGACCAGTTCGCGCAGGTCGCGGTGGCGCGGGCGGCGTCGGAGATCGACGCGGCGATCCTGCAGACCGACCGGAACGTCCGGGAGATCTACGCGTACGCGGTCCGCAACGAGAAGATCCCGATGGAGCTGCGGCTGCGCGCGCGCCGCGACCAGGTGCGCGGCACGGAGCGGGCCATCGAGGCGATCGACATCCTGTTCAAGACGGCGGGCGGCAACTCGCTGCACCGCGGCAACGTGATCGAGCGGGCCTGGCGGGACGCGCACGCGGGCAGCGTGCACGTGGCGAACGACGTCGAGCACGCGCTGTCGATGTACGGGCGCGGCGAGTTCGGCCTCGCCGTGGAGGACAACCTGGTCTGACGGCGAGTGCGGCGGCATCCTCGTCGGGTGACGCCGAAAAGGCTTTGGCCGCGATGACGTCCGGCTGGTACGTTCCACGGGATCGTGAAGCAACGCGAGGAGGTGAGACCCATGAACGCTCGATCGAAGTGGGTGCTCCCCCTTCCGTCACGATCGCGCGGCTGACACAGGTGTCGCCGGGAGCGCCCGACAACGGCACTCCCGAAAGGCACCACCATGCATTCTCTGCGCTTCACCGCCGACACGTCGTCGAACGGCGTCCGCGAACGCGACTTCACCGTCGACGGGCTTCCCGGCGTCCTCTGGTCGCCGGAATCCCGCACCGGGCGCGCGCCCCTGATCCTGATGGCCCACGGCGGCGGCAACCACAAGAAGTCGCCCGCGATGTCGGGCCGCGCGCACCTCCTCGTCACCCGATGCGGCTTCCACGCCGCCGTCATCGACGCGCCCGGGCACGGCGACCGTCCCCGCACGCCCCACGACGAGCAGGAGATCGCCGAGCTGCTCCGGGCCAGGGCGGCGGGCGAGCCGGAGGGCCCGATCGTCGTCCGCTACAACGCCCACCTCGCGGAGCGGGCCGTCCCGGAATACCGCGCGACCCTCGACGCCCTCCAGGAACTGCCCGAGATCGGGCCGGGCTGGCCGGTCGGCTTCTTCGGCCTGAACATGGGCACCGCGATCGGCGTCCCCTTCGTGGCGTCCGAACCCCGGATCTCCGCCGCCGTCTTCGGCCTGCACTGGCCCGACGCCCTGGCCGAGGCCGCGCGGCGGATCACCGTTCCGATCGAGTTCGACCTCCAGTGGGACGACGAGCACATCCCGCGCGAATCCGGCCTCGCGCTGTTCGACGCCTTCGCCTCGAAGGAGAAGACCCTGCACGCCAACGCCGGCGCGCACAAGCAACTGCCCCGCTTCGAGGCGGACAGCGCCGCCCAGTTCTTCGCCCGCCACTTCACCCGCACGTCCTAACCGTTGACTTGCGGCGAGTCGTCGTTATGAGCGGCTCCATAACGACGACTCGCCGCAAGTCAACGCGGTTCGCGCATGCTCTGGACGGCGCGGTAGGCGAAGGCCATCGCCGAGCCGATCGGGATGCCCGGACCCGGGTAGACGGGGCCGGTGAACGATGCGCTGGTGTTCCCGGCGGCGTAGAGCCCGGGGATCGGGCGGCCGGCGCCGTCCAGGACGCGGCCGTCGGGGTCGGTGCGCAGCCCGCCCTTCGTCCCGAGGTCGCTGAGCACGATCTCCGCGGCGTGGTACGGCGGCTCGTCGACCGGGACGAGGGCGGGCTTCCCGCCGGTGAAGAACAGGTCGTAGGGGTCCTCGCCGCGGTGGAAGTCCTCGTCGGCGCCCTTCGCGGCGAAGCCGTTGAAGCGTTCCACGGTGGCGGTGAGCGCGTCGGCCGGCAGACCGGTCCGCGCGGCGAGAGCGGCGAGCGAACCCGCCTCGACCCACGTGCCGGACGCCACCTGCTCGTCCAGTGCCACCGGCGGGACGGAGATCGCCGGCAGGCCCTTCGAGCGGGCGTCGAAGATCAGGTAGAAGGGGCCTTCGGCCGCCGCGAGCCGCCGCCCCATCTGGTCGTACGGCAGCGACTCGTTGGCGAACCGGCGGCCCGAGCCGTCCACGATGAGCCCGCCGCGCAAGCCGAGCGTGAACGCGGGCAGGCCGTCCGGCGTGCGGACGCCGGGGCAGAACCACGCCTGGTCGAGCAGGCCGGTGGACGCGCCCGCCGCGACGGCCGCGGTGATCGCGTCGCCGGTGTTGGCGCCGTCCGGGGCCATCGTCCAGGCGGCGGCGCCGGGGACGCCGTGCTCGCCGCGCAGCGCCGCCGACGACTCGAAGCCCCCGGCCGCGAGCAGCACGCCGCGCCGGGCGCGGAGCCGGCGCGGGCCGTCCGCCGTCGCCGCGATGACGCCGGTGACCTCGCCGTCCTCGACGACCAGGTCCGTCAGCGCGGTGCCGGTGCGGACGTCCCCGTTGCCCGTCGCGGTGATCGCCAGCAGCAGCCGGCCGATCAGCGCCCGGCCCTGCACCAGCGGCCTGGACGCCGAGTGCCCGCGTCCCGCCCGGTCCCGGTCGACCGGCGGCCGGACGAGCCCCGCCAGGTCGCCGAGCCGCTCGGCGGGCAGCGGCAGCGGCACGAACGAGCGGCCCATGTCCATCCGGCCGGGAGCGTCGAAGTAGTCGGGGAACGGCTGGAACTCGAACTCGATCGCCGGATCCCGCTCCAGGAAGTCCACCAGCTCCGGCGCCGTCTCCAGGAACGCCTCCCGGTGCGCGGCGGTCCCGTCGCCGATCAGCGCCCGCAGGTAGGCGCGCGCCGACTCGGCCGAGTCGCCGATCCCGGCCCGCTCCTGCACCCTCGTGCCGGGCAGCCAGATCGCCGACCCCGAGTACGCCGACGTCCCGCCGAGCACCCGCGTCTTCTCCAGGACCGCCGTCCGCAGCCCGCCGGAGGCCGCGGCGAGCGCCCCGGCCATCGCGCCGGCCCCCGAACCGGCCACCACCACGTCGTATCCGTCGTCCCACGGTTCCCCGGCGTTGCCCACGTGACGTCCCTCCGAGCCTCGGGTGCTGGCGCGGCCACAACGTAAGCGGGGCCGCGGCGCACCGGGACGCCCGGTCCCACTGACCGGTATCGACGATCGCGGGACGTGCCGGGACTCCGGATATTGTTCCTTGTCAGCACCGGAAAGGACCCGTGGGGGAGATCGTGGCGAGGATCGCGTCGGCGCGGCTGTCCGCCGAGCCGAGCTCACCCGAGCAGCACGACCGCCGCCGCCGCATACTGCGCGCCGCGGCGCGCATCGGCGCGGAGAAGTCCTTCGAGCGCGTCCAGATGCACGACGTGGCGAAGGCCGCCGGAGTGGCGATCGGCACCCTGTACCGGTACTTCCCGTCGAAGGTGCATCTGTTCACCGGCGTGATGGCCGCGCAGGTCGACCGGCTCCGCGACCAGGTCACCGAGCCCGACCCCGACGTCGCCCCCGAGGACGCCGTCGCCGACCTGCTGGTGCAGGCCAGCCGCTACCTGATGGCGCAGCCGGTGCTGTCGGCGTCGATGCTGCACGCCTCCAACACCGCGCACGCCGCGACGGTCGCCGACACCGTCCACATCGACAACACCTTCCGCGAGATCCTGCTGCGCGCCGTGGGCATCGAGGTGCCGACCGCGCAGGACGTCACGCTCGTCCGGCTGCTGATGCAGTGCTGGTACGGCGTGCTGCAGTCGAGCCTGAACGGGCGCGCGTCCATGGCGGACGTGGAGAGCGACATCCGGCTGGCCTGCAGGCTCCTCCTCGCGCCCCGCTCCAACGCGCCCGGGAACGCCGCCGAGTAGACGCCGAAGGCCGCCCCTCCGCGCCGGGGGCGGCCTTCGGGCTCTCAGCCGGCGTTGGTGCCGGTGGTGTCCAGCTCGGCGACGCTGTAGGCGGCGTAGGTCCGGTGCGGGTCGCGCTCCGCGAAGTACGGGGTGACCTGCGCGCCGAACTCCTCGATGGAGAACACGCCGTTCGCGGCGGTGAACTTCTTCTCGACGGTCGGCGCGGCCATCAGCGCGACCATGTCGCCGTACACGATGAACACCTGGCCGCTGATCCTCTCCGCCGCAGGCGAGGCGAGGTAGCCGACGAACGTGCCGACCCGCTCGGGCGCCATCGCGTCGAGCCCGCCGGGGGAGGTGCCCTCGCCGAAGGTCGCCTCGGTCATCGAGGTGCGCGCGCGCGGGCAGATCGCGTTGGCGCGGACCCCGTACCGGCCGAGCCCGGCGGACGTGGACAGGGTGAGCGCGACGATGCCGGCCTTCGCGGCGGAGTAGTTCGGCTGGCCCGCCGGCCCGAACAGGAACGCCTCGGACGCGGTGTTGACCACGCGGCCGTAGACCGGGCCGCCGGCGGCCTTGCTCGCCGCCCGCCAGTGCACCGCCGCGGCCCGCGACACCGCCGCGTGCCCCTTCAGATGGACGCGGACCACATCGTCCCAATCCGGCTCGGACAGGTTGAACAGCATCTTGTCGCGCAGCACGCCGGCGTTGTTGACCAGCACGTCCAGGGAGCCGTAGGTGTCGACGGCGGCGGAGACGAGGGCGTCGCCCATGGACCAGTCGCCGACGTCCCCGGTGACCGCGACCGCGCTGCCGCCCGCCCCGGTGATCTCGGCGACGACCTTCTCGGCGGCCGGCCCGACGTCGTTGACGACGACGTTGGCGCCCTGCGCGGCCAGCGCGAGGGCCTCGGCGCGGCCCAGCCCGGCGCCCGCGCCGGTGACGATGGCGGTCCGGCCCGCCAGGGAGAGGTCAGCGTTCATCGATGCTCCCGGTGTGTCCGTGCGTAGTCGGCCGGACCGGAGGCTAGTACGTGTTCTACTTACGCCGCGGCAAAGGTCCCGCTCAGCGGGCCCGCCCCATCTCCGTGATCAGCACGAACCGCCAAGCCGGACGGCCCCCGCCACCCGCAAGAACGAATTCTCAGCCCGCCGCCACGACATTCCACTGATGCCGATGAACCCGCAGGCCGACCGCCGCCCCGCGCCGCAGACGCCGCCGTGGCCCGCCGGGTGATCGGCGCGTTCGTCCGCGCGAGCGACATCTCCTCCGCCGCCGTCCGTTCAGGTGTCTCGCGCCCACCCGTACTTGGCCTCGTAGCCGTCGCGCTCGTCGGCGAGGTCCCTGCGGTGCCGCTGCACGGCGGCCCGGCAAGCCCGCCCTCTACCGCATCGCCGACAGCAACCTGCGGCTGTATCTGGCCGCGCTGCGGGCGGCGCACGAGCAGGCGCGGCGGGGCCGTCCGGAGGCGGGGTTCCGGATCGTCCGGCGGCGCTGGAGCTCGTGGCGGGGACGCGCCGTCGAGCCGCTGGTGCGGCAGGCCCTCGAGCGCGCGGATCTGCCCTGGCCGGAGGTGGAGGCGGTCGGCGGATGGTGGAACCGGCGGTTCGATCCCGAGGTGGACCTGGTCGGCGCCGACCGCGCGCCCGTCGCGGGCCGCATCGGGTTCGCCGGGTCGGTCAAGTGGCTGGCGAGTCCCTTCGACGACCACGACCTCGCCGGTCTGCGGCGTGCGGCCGTCCAGGTTCCGGGGCTGGATCCGGCCACGGCCGGGCTCGCGGTGGTGTCCCTGTCCGGCGTGCGGGCGCGCGAGGGTGTCGGGCTCGTGTGGACGCCGGAGGACGTGGTGGCGGCCTGGCGTTCCTGATCGCGGATCAGCCGAGGGCTTCTTCGACCGCGCGGCGGACGACCTTGCCGGTGGCGTTGCGGGGGAGGGGGTCGGTGGTGGTCTTCCAGCGGGACGGGACCTTGAAGTAGGCGAGGCGGTCGCGGACGAAGGCGGCGAGGTCCGCCTCGGCGGCGGGGGAGCCGCGAAGGACGACGACGGCGAGGACCTCCTGGCCGAGGTCGGGGTGCGGGACGCCGAGGACGGTGCACTCGCGGACGCCCGGGTACTCGGCGAGGACGTTCTCGACCTCGGCCGGGTAGACGTTCTCGCCGCCGCGGATGATCAGGTCGGAGCGGCGGGCGGTGAGGTGGAGGCGGCCCTGCTGGACCGTGCCGATGTCGCCGGTCCGCAGCCAGCGGCCGGGGCCGATGGCGCGGCCGGTGGCGTCGTCGTCGCGCCAGTAGCCGAGCATGTTGTAGGCGCTGCGGACGCAGACCTCGCCCTCCGCGCCCTCGGGCAGCGGCCTGCCGTCCGGGTCGCGGATCTCGAGCGTGACTCCGGCGACGGGGCGGCCGACCGTGCCCGGGGCCTCGGCGAGGTCCATGGGGGACGCGACGGTGACGCCGGTGCAGGTCTCGGTGAGGCCGTAACTGTCGACCAGGGCGTTCGCGGCGGGCGGGAACGCGGCGCGCAGCCTGTCCTTGAACGCCGGGGAGGACGGCGCGGACGCCAGCGCGAACCCGGTGAGGGAGGACGTGTCGTAGCGGGACAGGTCGCCATGCTCGATCATCCGGTGCGCCATCGTGGGGACGGCGCCCCAGTTCGTGACGCGTTCCTTCTCGATCAGCCGCAGGACCTCGTCGACGTCGAAGGCGCCCTCGTGCATGACGACGGCGCTGCCGGTGGCGAGCCGGGGGACGGCGAGGTTGTGCAGGCTCGCGATGTGGAACAGCGGGAGGGCGAGCAGGTAGCGGCGGGACGCGGGGTCGGTGGGGTCGCCGAACGCGGCGAGCAGCGCGTCGTTCAGGCGGTGGTACTCGATCACCGAGGTGAGGTTGCGGTGCGAGTGCACCGCCCCTTTCGGGCGGCCCGACGTGCCGCTGGTGTAGAGGATGACCGCGGGGTCGTCCTCGGCGGCGTCCGGGACGTCGAGGGGCGCGGACGGGTGCCGGGCGGCGAGTGCCGGGACGTCCTCCTCGATCGTCAGCACGCGGGTACCGGTCGGCATCCGCGCGGCGCGCTCGGCGTCGGCGACGACGACCGCCGGCTCGGTGTGGCCGAGGGCGTACTCGATCTCGCGGGGCGCCCACCAGGCGTTGTAGCCGACGGCGATCGCGCCCGCGGCGATCGCGCCCCAGAACGCGACGATCCATTCCGGGCTGTTGGCGGCGGCGATGGCGACGCGGTCGCCGGGCCGCACGCCGTGCTCGTCGCGCAGCGCCTTCGCGAGCGACGCGGCCTGCGCGGCGTGCTCGGCGAAGGTCAGCCGGCGGTCCGCGGTGACGATGTAGTCGCGGTCGCCGAACGCGGCGGACCGGGCGAGCACCTCGCCGAGGCCGCGGGCCCGCCCGGCGAACACCGGCAGCCGGGTGCCGAGCACCTCCTCCTCGCGCAGTTCGAACTCGCCGCCGGGGCCGGTCAGCCGCTGCATGATCTCCATCGCCGTCGTGGGCATGGGGCCACCTCCTCGCGTGGCCGAAGGCTCTCACCGCGGCCGCGGGGGCCGGCGGGCCTTTCCGCTGAGCGAGACGGCACGACCGGCGCCGCCGCGACCGCCGCGCCGCACCACCGGGAACCGTTGAGCGCCGTCGCTCCCGGTCAGCGGGACGTCCGGAACGTCCGGGCCTCCCGCTGATTAACGTCGAGTGGCCGCCACCTCGGGCCCGCGGCGACCCGCACGACTCACCCAGGGAACTCGATGACCAACCAGTGCACCACGCACCGCCTCCTGTCCACCGAACCGGCCTGGGGACGCGCGAGTGCGTGACGAGACCATCGCGGACCTGCTGCTGGCCAGGCTCGGCGACCGGCGGCCCGGGCTGCGCAGCCGCGAGCGGACGTGGACGTGGGACGAGGTCGTCCGGGAGGGCGCGGCCCGCGCGTCGCTCGCCCGGGAGCTGCGCCGCGACGGACCGTTCCACATCGGCGTGCTGCTCGACAACGTGCCCGAGTACGTGCTGTGGCTCGGCGCGGCGGCGCTGAGCGGCGCGACGATCGTCGGGATCAACCCGACCCGGACCGGCGCGTACCTGGAGCAGGAGGTCCGGCGCACCGACCTCCAGCTGATCGTCACGGACGCGGCCGGCGCGAAGCTGCTCGACGGACTGGACGTCGGCGTCCCGCGCGACCGCCTCCTCCTGATCGACGACCCCGGCTACGCCCCGCTCGTCGAGCGGCACGCCCGCGAGCCCGAACGCGACCCGGCGGTCACGCCGAAGACGCAGATGCTGCTGCTGTTCACCTCCGGCACGACCGGCGCGTCCAAGGCGGCGCGCTGCTCGCAGGGGCGGCTCGCCGAGCTGGGCCGAAACAACAGCGCCAAGTACGACGTCAAGCGCGACGACATCAGCTACTGCCCGATGCCGCTGTTCCACGGCAACGCGCTGATGGCGCTGTGGGCGCCGTCGCTGGCCGCCGGGGCCTGCGTCGTGCTGACGCCGAAGTTCTCCGCGTCCGGGTTCCTGCCGGACGTCCGCTTCTACGGCGCGACGTTCTTCACCTACGTCGGCAAGGCGATCGGCTACATCCTCACGACGCCCGAGCGGCCGGGCGACGCCGACAACACCCTCACGCACGGGTTCGGCACCGAGGCGTCCCCCGAGGACAAGGCCGAGTTCCTGCGCCGCTTCGGCGCCCGGCTCGTCGAGGGGTACGGGTCCAGCGAGAGCGCAGGGATGATCAAACGGGTGCCGGACGCGCCGCCGACCGCGCTCGGCATGCCGATGCACGGCGGCGTCCGCGTCGTGCACCCGGAGACGCGGGAGACGTGCGCCCGCGCCGTCCTCGACGAGCACGGCCGCGTCACCAACCCGGAGGAGGCCGTCGGCGAGATCGTCGACGTCGACGGCGCGGAGAAGTTCGAGGGGTACTACAACGACCCCGAGGCGGACGCCGAGCGCGTCCGGCACGGCTGGTACTGGACGGGCGACCTCGGCTACATCGACGAGGCGGGCTTCCTGTACTTCGCGGGACGCGCCGGCGACTGGATCCGCGTCGACTCCGAGAACATCTCCGCACTGCTCACCCAGACCGTGATCCGCCGCCACCCGAAGATCGTCGACGCGGTCGCGTTCGGCGTCCCCGACCCGCGCTCCGGCGACCAGGTGATGGCGGCGATCGAGGTCCCCGCCGGCGTGGAGTTCGCGGACCTGGACTTCGCCGCGTTCCTCGCCGCGCAGGACGACCTCGGCACCAAGGGCGCGCCGCGCTTCGTCCGCGTCTCGCACGCGCTGCCGACGACGGGCTCCGGCAAGCTCAGCAAGAAGCAGCTGCAGCTGGAGGGGTGGCGCACCACCGACCCCGTGTTCCGCTGGGCGGGGCGGGGCGCGCCCGGCTACCGCCCGATGAGCGACACCGACAAGGCGGCGCTGCGCGAGGAGTTCACCGCCGCCGGCCGCGAACGCTTCCTGCCCTGATTCCACCGGATACGGCCGAACCGGCCCGACGACCACGAGAGGCGTACATGGATCTGCGTGAGTCCGCGGCGCACCAGGAACTGCGCGCGGAACTGAGGGCCTACTTCGCGGCTCTGCTGCCCCCGGACGTCCGCCGCCGGGCCGGTGAGGAGGGCGTCGGCGGCGGCACGTTCCGCGAGATCGTCAAGATGCTCGGCAAGGACGGCTGGCTCGGCTACGGCTGGCCGGCCGAGTACGGCGGGCAGGGCAAGTCGATCGCCGAGCAGTACGTGTTCTTCGACGAGGTGCAGCGCGCCGGCCTGCCGTTCCCGTTCGTCACCGTCAACACGGTGGGCCCGACGCTGATGCGGTACGGGACCGAGGAGCAGAAGAAGAGGTTCCTGCCCGGCATGCTCGCCGGCGACATCGTCTTCGCGATCGGCTACTCCGAGCCGGAGGCCGGCACCGACCTGGCGTCGCTGCGCACCAGGGCCGTCCTGGACGGCGACCACTACGTCGTCGACGGCAACAAGGTGTTCACCAGCGGCGCCAACACCGCCGACTACATCTGGCTCGCCGCCCGGACGAACCCGGACGTGCCGAAGCACAAGGGCATCTCGATCATCATCGTGCCGACCAGCGCGGACGGGTTCTCCTGGAGCCCGATCCAGACGGTAGGCGGGATGGTCGTCACCGCGACCTACTACAACGGCGTCTGCGTCCCGGCGACCGAGGTCGTCGGGGAGGTCGACGGCGGCTGGCGGCTCATCACCACGCAGCTCAACCACGAGCGGATCGGGCTCGCCGCGCTCGGCGGCCGGATGATCCGGCTGTGGGAGGACGTCCGCGACTGGGCCCGCGAGAACGGCGTCATCGACCTGCCGTGGGTCCGCGCCGACCTCGCCCGCAGCCACGCGCGGCTGGAGGCGATGCGGCTGATGAACTGGAAGATGACGATGGCCGTCGAGGCCGGGGAGCTGACCGGCGCGCAGGCCGGCGCCGCGAAGTCCTACGGCACCGAGACGCACGTCTTCGTGCAGCGGACGCTGACCGGGATCCTCGGCGCGGCCGGCCGGATCCGCCCCGAGTCGCCGGGCGCGGTGCTGTACGGGCAGATCGAGCAGCTGTCCCGGCAGGGCATCGTCAACACCTTCGGCGGCGGCGTCAACGAGGTGCTGCGCGACATGGTCGCCGTGCAGGGGCTCGGGCTGCCGCGGGTGAAGCGGGCATGAGCGGCGCCGGCGAGGACTACGAGGAGCTCCTGCGGGCGTGGGTCGGGCGCGAGCTGGTCGCGCGCCGCCCCGGCCAGGACCCGGTGAACGTGCCGATGATCCGGCACTGGGTCGAGGCGATGGAGGACCCGAACCCCGTCTACCTGGACGAGGACGCCGCGAAGGCCACCGGGCGCGACGGCGTCGTGGCGCCCGCGTCGATGATCCAGGCGTGGACGATGCGGGGCTACGCCGCGACCGTCCATCCGTCCGCCGAACGCAGCGGGTTCGACGAGCTGGTCGCGCTGCTCGCCGAGGGCGGCTACACCTCCGTCGTCGCGACGGACTCCGAGCTGGAGTTCGAGCGCGAGCTCGTGCCGGGCGACCACGTCTCCGTCGAGGAGCACGTCGAGTCGATCTCGGCGGAGAAGCAGACCGGCCTCGGCGCGGGCCGATTCGTCAGCACGGTGAAGACGTACCGGGACGCGTCCGGCGAGGTCGTCGCGACGCAGCGGTGGCGGACGCTCCGGTACCGTCCGGCCGAGAAGCCCGCGCCCGACAAGCCCAAGGCGCTGCGGCCGCGGCCCGCGATCAACCCCGACAACGCGTTCTGGTTCGAGGCGGCCCGCGAGCACCGCCTCGTCGTCCAGCGGTGCGCCGACTGCAAGTCGCTGCGGCACCCGCCCGGCCCCTGCTGCCCCCAGTGCGGCTCGTTCGCCTGGGACACCGTCGAGTCGTCCGGCCGCGGCCACGTCTACACCTTCACGGTCAACCACCACCCGCGGCACCCCGCGTTCGACTACCCGCTCGTCGTCGCGGTGATCGAGCTGGCCGAGGGCACCCGGCTGATCGCGAACATGGCGGGCGTCGAGCCCGCGGACGTCGCGGTCGGCATGCCCGTCGTCCTCGACTGGATCGACCCCGACCCCGACCTTTCGCTGCCGGTGTTCCGCCCGGCCGCGCACGAGGAGCGCTGATGGACTTCACCCTTGGCGAGGAGCTGGAAGCGGTCCGGGACCTGGCCCGGCAGATCTTCACCGACCACGCGACGCAGGAGCGCATCCGCGCCGCCGAGCGGTCCGGCACCGGCACCGACCCGGCGCTGTGGGCCGAGCTCGCGTCCGCCGGCCTGCTCGGCGTCGCGCTGCCCGAGGACGCGGGCGGCGCCGGCCTCGGCGTCGGGGCGCTGTGCGTCCTGCTGGAGGAGCAGGGCCGCGCCGTCGCGCCCGTCCCGCTGTGGCCGACGCTCACCGCCGCGCTCACCCTCGCCGCGCACAACACCTCCGGACTGCTGGTGTCCGGCGCCGCCGACGGGACGGCCCGGCTGACGCTCGCGCTGGAGGAGTTCGCGCCCGCCGACCCGGCGCACCCGCGCTGCGAGGCCGTCCGCGACGGCGACGGATGGCGCCTCACCGGCACCAAGGCGTGCGTCCCCTACGCCAACGGCGCCGACTTCATGCTCGTCGCCGCCCGCACCCCGACCGGCCCCGGCCTGTTCCTGCTCGGCACCGGCGTCGACGGGACGAGCTGGGAGTTCCCCGACACCACCGCGCACGACGCCGCCGGCGCCCTCGTCCTCGACGGCGCGCCCGCGCAGCGGCTCCCCGCCGGGTCCCTGGACACCGCGCTGCGGCTGGCGCGCGTCGCGCTCGCCGCCGTCCAGACCGGCGTCGCCGACGGCGCGCTGCGGCTCGCCGCCGACCACCTGTCCACCCGCGAGCAGTTCGGCCGCCCGCTCGGCACCTTCCAGGCCGCGCAGCACCAGCTCGCCGACTGCTACATCGAGATCGACGCGCTGCGCGTCTGCGTGTGGCACGCCGCCTCGCTGATCGCCGCGGGCGAGGACGCCGAGACCGCCGTCCTCGTCGCCAAGTGGTGGTCGGACGAGGGCGGGCTCAACGTCGTCCACCGCGTCCAGCACCTGCACGGCGGCATCGGCGTCGACGTCGACTACCCCGTCCACCGGCACTTCCTGTGGGGCAAGCAGATCTCCGGGATGCTCGGCGGCGCGTCCGCCGACCTCGAGACCCTGGGCGCCGCGCTGTGAGCCGCGTGTACGACGAGGTCGCCGTCGGCGACGAGCTCCCCGAGCTGGCGATCCCGCTGACCCGCACGATGATCGTCGCGACCGCCCTGGCGAGCCGCGACTACCAGGACGTCCACCACGACCCGGCGCTCGCGCGGGAACGCGGCTCCAAGGACGTCTTCATGAACATCCTGACCACCAACGGGCTCGTCGACCGGTACGTCACCTCCTGGGCGGGGCCCGCCGCCCGGGTGAAGGCGATCAGGATCCGGCTCGGCGCCCCCAACCACCCGGGCGACACCATGGTCCTCACCGGCACCGTCTCCGCCAAGCACGACGACGGCCGCCGCGTCGAGATCGCCGTCCGCGGCGTCAACGCGATCGGCCCGCACGTCACCGGGACCGCCGTCGTCGAACTTCCAGGAGGCGCCGCGTGAGCGGGCTGCCGGGCGCCGCCGCGATCGCCGGCATCGGCGCCACCGAGTTCTCCAAGGAGTCCGGACGCAGCGAGCTGCAACTCGCCTGCGAGGCCGTCCTCGCCGCCATCACCGACGCGGGGCTGGAGCCGTCCGACGTCGACGGCCTGGTCACCTTCACCGCCGACACCAGCAGCGAGATCCACATCGCCCGCAACCTCGGCATCGGCGAGCTGACGTTCTTCTCCCGCGTCGGGTACGGCGGCGGCGCCGCCTGCGGCACCGTCCAGCAGGCCGCGATGGCCGTCGCGACCGGCGTCGCCGACGTCGTCGTCTGCTACCGCGCGTTCAACGAGCGGTCCGGCGAACGCTACGGCCTCGGCCAGGCGGACCGGCCGATGGACGTCAGCGCCGACCGCGCCGCGTACTCGTGGATGACCCCGTTCGGCCTGTCGACCCCCGCCCAGTGGGTCGCCATGTTCGCCACCCGCTACATGCACGAGTACGGCGTGACCAGCGAGGACTTCGGACGCGTCGCCGTCGTCGACCGCGCCCATGCCGCCACCAACCCCAAGGCCTGGTTCCACGGGCGGCCGATCACCCTCGAGGAGCACCAGGCGTCCCGCTGGATCGCCGAACCCCTCCACCTGCTCGACTGCTGCCAGGAGAGCGACGGCGGCCAGGCCCTCGTCGTCGTCTCCGCGCGGCGCGCCCGCGACCTGCCGCACACGCCCGCGCTCATCTGGGGCGCCGCGCAGGGCTCGGGCAACGACCAGCACATGATGACGAGCTACTACCGCTCCGAAATCTCCGGCATCCCCGAGATGGGCCTCGTCGGACGGCAGCTGTACGCGCAGTCGGGCCTGACGCCCGCCGACATCCAGGCCGCGATCCTCTACGACCACTTCACCCCGCTCGTCCTGCCGCAACTCGAAGAGCTCGGCTTCTGCGCCAGGGGCGAGGCCAAGGACTTCATCGCCGACGGCAACCTCTCCCTCACCGGCCGCCTGCCGTTCAACACCCACGGCGGCCAGCTCGGCGAGGCCTACATCCACGGCATGAACGGCATCGCCGAAGCCGTCCGGCTGCTGCGCGGCACCTCGGTGAACCAGCCGGGCGACGTCCACAACGTCCTGGTCACCGCCGGAACCGGCGTCCCGACCAGCGGCCTGATCCTCGGCGCGGACCAGTGAACGCGCCGGCGAGAGGGCGGTGGCCGTCAGACGACATTCCACCAGGGTTCGCCGGAAGCCCAGTGGGCCGCCCAGCCCGCGAATCCGCTGCGCCCGGTCGTATGGCCGAACTCGGAGCCGAACGGCTGGGCGCCTTCTCCGCAGATCATCCAGACATGACCGCGGTGCGGGCCGGTGACGACGAGATGCCTCGGACGACCCTGGCGGCCCTCACCTCCTGCTAGCCCGCCGCCGAGGCCGTGGCGATACGATCATGGCCACCCGGTACTCGGATCGCTCCCCGCCAGGTGATCTTTGAAGCAGGTGAGGCTTATGGCAGAGCCGATGAGGTGGCGGGGCGGAGCCATCGTTCCGTCGACCATGTGGTCCTCGGGGAATCTCAAGGTCACCTGGCCATTCTGCGCTCTGACCCTGAACGACTCCAGAATCGTTCTCAAGGCCGCTTGGAAGAGATTCGTGTTCACCCCGGCCAACGTGGCCGAGGTCTATCCCTGCCAGACCGGCTGGCTTTCCGGCATCGGCATCCTCACCCCGGGCGGCCGGGTGCTGATCTTCCTGACCCATCAGCCTCACGCGGTACTGACGGCGCTGGAAGCCGCGGGCTTCCCGACTTCAGCCGAGGATCCGGGTTTTTACGGGTACATCCGGTGATCCGGCGAGCTCACCGAGATGATCGGCGCCCACCCCGCCGGTGTCCCCGGGGCCGCGCCCTCGGTTCGCGCTGCCGGTCTCTTCACGGGCGGTGCGGGCCGTGCGCGCGAAGGAGGTGCGCTCAGGGAAGGGGAGGGCGAGCAGGCACGCTCAAGCGCGCGGGCGTCACTCTCGGAGCACGCCCCTGAATCAGTGGCGGCGGGTGAGGAGCAGGTGCAGGAGGCAGAGGACGGCGAGGGCGGTGCAGGCGGCGAGGGCCGCCGTGGCGCCGAGGGGGAGGAGGGCGCCGCCGAGGACGGTGCCGAGCCCGATCCCGGCGTAGAGGGCGGAGGCGTTCAGCCCGACGACGACGGCGGTCTCCTGCGGCGCGGCGCTGATGAGGCGGACCTGCTGGGCCGGGGTCTGGAACCAGGTGGCGGCGCCCCAGGCGATCATCAGCAGCGCGGTGGCCGGGAGCCAGGACGTGCCGGTCGCGGACGCGCAGGTGAGCAGGGCGAGGGTCGCGGCGAGAGCGGTGTAGCCGGCGGCCTGGACGCGGACGGGTCCGTGCCGGTCGACCCGCGCCCCGGCCGCCAGGTTCCCGGCGACGGCCCCGGTCCCGTAGAGGAACAGCAGCCAGGGCTCGGCGCCCTCGCCGGCGCCGAGCGCCCGCATGATCGGGACGGCGAAGGCGTACAGCCCGTACCCGGCGGCCATGCCGAGGACGGTGAGCGGCAGCACGGCGACGACGCCGGGGGGCGCAGCGCGGCGAGCCGCCGCAAGAGCGGGATGCGGGGGCCGCCGGGGAGCGCGGGCATCGCGCGGAGCACCCCCGCGGCGGCGACCGCGCACAGCGCCGCGACCAGCGCGAGCGCGGCGTGCCAGTCGAGGGTCCGGGCGGCGAGGTTCCCGAGCGGGACGCCGAGGGCGGTGGCGACGGTGAGCCCGCCGACGACGACGGCCAGCGCGCGGGCGCGCTGCGCGGGCGCGACGAGCGAGGCGGCGACCGCCCCGGCGTTCGGCGTGAAGGCCGCCGCGCCCGCCGCGGCGACGACGCGCGCGGCCATCAACACCGCGAAGTTCGGCGCGAGCGCGGAGCCGATGTTCGCGGCGGCGAGCACGCCGAGGGCGGCGACGAGCAGGGCGCGCCGGGGGACGCGGGCGAGGACGGTGGCGAGCACGGGCGACAGCACGGCGTAGGTGATCGCGAACGCGGTCGCGGACTGCCCGGCGGTGCCTTCGGAGACGTGCAGCGAGGACGCCATGCCGGGCAGGAAGCCCGCGACGACGTAGGCGTCGGTCCCGACGGCGAAGGTGCCGAGCCCGAGGATCAGCGTCGAGCCGAGCCCGCGCGGGGACTCGGCGGCGCCCGTCCGCTCTTGACGACGTATCGGGGTATTCAACGTCCCTGTTTCCTCCGTGAAACGGCCACGACGTGGCGGCGGTCAGCCGGTGAGGCGGGCGTAGTTGCGCCGGGTGCGGGCCGCGCCCTGCGGGGCGCTCTCCATCAGGTCGGCGATGGTGGTGCCGGCCAACTCGCGGCGCCATGCCAGCTCGGCGCGGCGCATCAGGCCGGAGATGCCGCAGGGGGCGTCGAACTCGCGTCCGGCGTCGCGTCCGCCCTCTCCGCGCTGCCGGATCTCGGTGCAGCGGAACGCCTCAAGGGGCCCTTCGATCGCGGTGACGACCTCCATCACGGAGATCTTCCCGGGCGGCCGGGCGAGCGACCAGCCGCCCCGCACGCCCGGCGCGGACGCCAGGATTCCGGCGCGGGCGAGCGGCTGGAGGCGCTTCTTCAGGTACTCCTGCGGCAGGTCGAACCAGGCGGCGAGCCGCCGGATCGACACCGGCGCGGCGTCGTCCAGCCAGCCGAGCGTCACGCAGCAGTGCAGCCCCCACTCGACGCCCTCGCTCATCCGCATGAACCGGGACTATACACGTCCCGGTTCATGCGATGCGGCCGGGGAAGGCGCCTCGGCCGGCAGCAGGGCGTCGAGGGCGGCGGCGGCCCGGACGAGGGCCCGGGAGCGGGCGTCGATGGCCGCCTCCCGGGCGGCGAGGGCCGCGTCCAGATCGTCCCATCGGCGTGCGCGGCGCAGCTCCGGCATGAAGGCCTGGAGCGGGGCGATGCGGTGGCCGGCCAGGCGCAGCTGGTGGACGATCCGCGCGTCCCGGACGTCGGCGGGGGAGTACCTGCGGGTGCCGCGCGGGGCGGTCCGGGCCGGGACGACGAGGCCCTCGGCGTCCCAGTGCCGCAGGGTGGAGGGCCGGACGCCGAGGGCGGAGGCCAGCTCGGACACGGTCATCGCGTCGGACGGGCGGACGTCGCCGATGGGCTCGGCCGTGATCGCCGCCGCGGCCTCCCGGGCGAGGGAGAGGCCCCGTCGCTCGGCGGCGAGGCGGGCGTGCGCTTCGTCGAGGAGGGCGAGCACGCCGGAGCCGGGACGGGCGTGCGCGGCCCGCATGATCCGCTTGGCCTCGACGGGGCCGGTGCCGGCGGCGAACGCCCGGTACGCCACGGCGGAGCGGACGTGGGCCTCGGTGTAGCGCCGGTAGCCCGAGGCGGTGCGCGCCGCGGGCGGGAGCACGCCGTCGCGTTCGAGGTTGCGCACCTGCTGGACGGAGCATCCCGCACGGCGCGCGACGTCGACCGTGCGAAGGGACGATTTGCGACTTGCCACCCCACCAGCTTGGCGACTGGCACGCCAAGCCTCCACACGCACTTGAATGAAACGCTCGAATGCATGGGCATCGACGAGATCATCGAGTTCGCGGGCGGGTTCGACGGCGTGCTGGTCCTCAGGCCGCGGCCCGGCGACGGTTCGCCCGAGATCGCCTGGGGCGACGCGTTCTTCTACTACGCGCCCGACGGGAACGTCCCGACGACGACGCAGCCGTTCGCGACGATCGTGACGAAGGACCATCCCGGCGACGAGGGGTCGCGGCTGGACCGGCCCGGCGCGTTCCGGGTGAACGTCGCCGCCGGGAAGGACGCCGCCGAGCGGTGCGCGGCGCCCTCGGACCCGAGCTCGGCGGACGTCCTGCAAGCGCACCCCGTCTACGGGAACGCGGGCTGGCTCTGCGTGGTGAACCCGGGACCGGCGACCGAGGCGGAGCTCCGGGACCTGCTCCACACCGCGCACGCCCAGGCCCGCCGCCGCAACGAGCGCCGCTCCGCCCTCCGGCAGCCCTGACCGGTGCAGCCTCAGGGGAGGACGGACAGGTCGATGGACGAGACGGCGGCGGCGTCGTGGTGGAGGGTGTACCGGCCGCCGAACAGCGACGGCAGGTCGGCGAGCGGGATGAGGTGCGGGAAGTCGGCGGTCGCCACCCGGACGCGGAGCCGGTGGCCTGCGGGCACGGTCGCGAACACCGGCCGGACCTGGAGGTCGTACCGGGTCAGCTTCCCGGGCGTGACCGGACTCTTCGCCGCTCGGGTGAGCGGATGGTAGGGGTACACCCAGCCGCCGGGCGCGCCCTTCCAGCTGCGCTTCCCGTCGACCGCGCGCATCGAGCCGAGGAGCGCGCCGCCGCTGAGGTCGGTGGACGTCCCGTCGGGTGCGACGTCCTCGAGGGTGAGGGCGAACAGCGTCTCCGGGCGGGTGGACGCGGCGCGCAGCGTCACGCCGATCGGCCCGGCGAGCTTCAGCGGTGCGGACAGCGAGGGTGAGGTGTAGGTCGTCTCGCCCGGCCCCTTGACGGGCTTCTGCTGGGAGCCCGTGCAGGGCAGGGCGATGTGCGCGGCGGCGGACACCTCCGACAGCAGCCCGGCGGCGAACTGGTCGGTGGAGCGGCTGCACGGGCTCGACAGGCCGGTGAACGCGAGGGAGTCGGCGGGCTCGGCCCCGGTCGGCGCGGTGGAGGTCAGGCGGCCCTGGGAGCGCAGGTACATCCGGGTCGGGCGCGCCTGCGCGAGGGGGTAGCCGGTGGTGTCGTAGCGCCGTCCGCCGGGCTCGACCACGTGGAGGGGCGTGCGGGTGGAGACGGTGCCGCGTCCCTTGAGCCAGTGGTCGAACCAGTTCAGCTGGAGCGCGTTGAGGTCCTGCCCGGTGCCCATGCCGATGTGCGTCCAGGGGCCGTAGAGCAGCTGGTACTTGTCCGAGGCGGGCTGGCCGGGCGCCATGGGGGCGGTCACCGGACGGCCCGCCGCCGCGTTCTGCAGCCCGCTGTAGAGGAGCGGTTCGCCGCGCTGGAAGACGTCGTAGAGCCCGCCGACGAGGTAGACCGCGACGCCGTTGGCGACGATCTTGCGCAGGACGTTCTCCGGCGCCCGCTGCTTCCACCAGGCGTTGTCGTACCTGCGGGGGCCGTTGGTGAGCATGTCGCGCGCGATCGTCAGCTCGAACGGCCCGGCCTGCAGGAGGTGCTGGTAGGACAGGGCCAGCGCGGCAGCCGGGTCCTCGGGCAGTTCGAGCAGTGGCGTCGCGACCCGCGTGACGCCGTAGCCGAACACCAGGCCGATCGGCGACTCGACGTTCAGCGCGCCGCCGCTGACGAACAGGTCGCGGTAGGGGTCGGCGGACGCCGCCATCGGGAAGATCGCCTTGAGCGGGGAGTGCGGGCCGACCGCGGCGGCCGTGAACAGCTGGTCGATCGCCAGGTACGACAGGCCGAGCATGCCGACCTTGCCGCTGGAGTTCGGCAGCCGCGCCGCCCAGTTGACGATCTGCGCGCCGGCCTGCGCCTCGGCCGGCTCGAACAGGTCGAACTTGCCCTGCGAGCCGCCGGTTCCGGGGACGTCCACGACGAGCCCGAGGTAGCCGCGCTCGACGAGGTAGGGGTTGAGCCCGCCGATGCCCGCCGGGCCGAGTCCGGCGGAGTCGAGCCCGGCCGACACCGTCTTGCCGTACGGCGTGAACCCGACGATCACCGGGAAGGGGCCGCGCGCGGGCTTTCCGGTCTTGCGGTCGGTGGGCATGTGCAGGTCGGCGCGCAGCAGCGTGCCGTCCTTGAGCCGCAGCGTGAGGTTGCGCTTCACGGCGATGCCGTAGGGCGCCGCGGGCGCGGGAGCGGCCGAGGCGGGGACGGTCAGCGCGGCGAGGAGCAGCATCAGGGAGCACACGGCTGCGAGGCGGCGCATGGCGACTCCTGGGGTCGGAGGTGCTTGAGCGGGACGGTAACAACCCGCGCGGCCGGCGGGAACCCCAAACGAACAAAAATGTTTATTTAAAACCCCGCCCGCCGGGTACCGCTGAGCGGGACGTCCCAGCCGATTCCGGGCGACCGGGGCCACCATGGACTGCCATGGGCGAACTGACGATTCCGGCGGTGCTGGCACGGGCGGCGGAGGCGTATCCGGACGCCGAGGCCGTGGTGGACGGGGACGTCCGGGTGACGTTCGCGCAGCTGCGGGACCGGGTGCGGGAGGCGGCCGCCGCGTTCGCGGGCGCCGGGATCGAGCCGGGCGACCGGATCGCGATCTGGGCGCCGAACGGGCTGCCGTGGGTCGTCACCGTGCTCGGCGCCATGGGCGCGGGCGCGATACTCGTCCCGCTCAACACCCGGTACAAGGGCGACGAGGCGCGCTGGCCGCTGACCCGCGCGCGCGTGAAGATGCTGTTCGTCGCCGACGGGTTCCTCGGCATCGACTACCCCGGCATGCTCGGGATCGACGCGACCGGCGCCTACCCCGGCCTGCCCGATCTGGAGGCCGTCGTCACCTTCAACGGCGAGGAGCGGCCGGGCGTGACGTCCTGGGCCGGGTTCGCCGGCAAGGCCGCTCCGCTCGCGGAGGCGGACGCGCGGGTCGCCGCCGTCCGCCCCGGCGACGTCGCCGACATCCTGTTCACGTCCGGGACGACCGGGCGGCCCAAGGGCGTGATGTGCACGCACGAGCAGAACCTGAGGACGTTCGAGGCGTGGGCGGCGCGGACCGGTGTGCACGCCGGCGACCGTTACCTCATCGTGAACCCGCTGTTCCACACGTTCGGCTACAAGGCCGGCGTGCTCGCGTGCGTGCTGGAGGGCGCCACGATGGTGCTGCAGCCGGTGTTCGAGGTCGCCGAGACGCTGCGGATCATCGAGGCGGAGCGGATCACGGTGCTGCCCGGCCCGCCGACGGTCTACACCTCGCTGCTGGACGCCCCCTGCCGCGCCGAGCGCGACCTGTCCTCGCTGCGGCTCGCGGTGACCGGCGCGGCCAACGTGCCCGTCGCGCTCGTCCGGCGGATCCGCGCGGAGCTGTTCCCGCAGGTCCTCACCGCCTACGGGCTGACGGAGTGCACCGGCACGGTGACCGCCTGCTCGCTGGACGACGATGACGAGACGATCGCGACGACGTGCGGCCGGGCCCTCGACGACGTCGACGTGAAGGTCGTCGACGGCGCGGGGAACGCGGTGCCGGCGGGCACCGACGGGGAGGTCCTCGTCCGCGGCTACAACGTGATGCGCGGCTACCTCGACGACCCGGAGGCGACCGCCGAGACGATCCGGGACGGCTGGCTCGACACCGGCGACCGGGGCCGCCTCGACGAGCGCGGCAACCTGACGATCACCGGCCGGACCAAGGAGATGTTCGTCGTCGGCGGCTTCAACGTGTACCCGGCGGAGGTCGAGGACGTCCTCGCCCGGCACGAGGCGGTCGCCGAGTCCGGCGTCGTCGGCGTCCCGGACGCCCGGTTGGGCGAGGTCGGCCGCGCCCACGTCCGGCTGCGCCCCGGCCGCACCGCGACCGCCGACGAGCTGATCGCGCACTGCCGCGAGCGCCTGGCCAACTTCAAGGTGCCCCGGGAGGTCGTCTTCGTCGACGACCTCCCGAAAACGGCGACCGGCAAAGTCCGCCGCGTAGACCTCAAATAACCGTCGAGTTGTGGCGTGTCGTGGTTATCGCCGCCGTCATAACCACGACACGCCACAAGTCAACGGAGGTCAGAGGGCGGCGGTGACGCGGGCGCGGTGCTCGGCGGGGGTGCCCCAGGCGGAGCGCAGGGCGCGGGCCTTGCGGATCCACAGGGACGGGTCGTACTCGTCGGTGTAGCCGATCGCGGCGTGCACCTGCAGCGCCGTCCTCGCCGCGAGGTAGCAGGCGTCGGACGCGGCGACCTTCGCGGCGGACGCGTCCCGCGCGAAGTCGCCCGTCCCGTACGACAGGGCCGCGCCGTAGACGAGCGGCCGCGCGAACTCCAGCTCCACCAGCGCGGTGGCGAGGTGGTGCTTGACGGCCTGGTACTCGCCGATCGGGCGCCCGAACTGCCGCCGCGTCTTCGCGTACTCCACCGTCACGTCCAGCAGGGCGCGGCCGAGGCCGATCTGCTGCGCGGCGCACAGCAGCACGCCGAGGTCGGGGAGACCGGACGATCCGCCGGAGACCCGGAACAGGCGGCGGGCCGGGTCGAGGGAGGCGACGCGCTCGCCCGCCCGCACGGTGGTGCCGTCCGGGGCGATGACCAGGTCGGCGACGTCGGCGTCCAGCGCGTGCGGGACGGCGACCGACACCAGCGCCCCGCCCTCGGCGATCCGCGCGAGCAGGCCGCCGTCGGTCAGCACCTCGGCGGCGGCGAGCGTCTCGACGTACGGGCCGGGCGCGGCGGCGCGGCCCAGCTCCTCCATCGCGACGGCCAGCTCGACCGGCAGCGGCCCGGCGCCGCCGTGCTCCTCCGGTACCGCCAGCGCGAACACGCCCGCCTCGGCGGCCCGCGCCCACAGCGCCCGGCCCGGCGCGGCGTCGCCCGCCGCCCACGCCCGGACGGCCTTCGCGGGCTGCGCGCCGGCCAGCAGCCGGCGCAGCGTCTCGCCGAACATCCGCTGCTCGGCGGAGAGGACGAACTTCACCGGGACCCCCTCGGCAGGCCGAGCAGCCGCTCGGCGATCACGTTGCGCTGGATCTCGTTGGTGCCCGCGTAGATCGGGCCGGCGAGGGAGAACACGTAGCCCTCCAGCCAGTCCGAGCCGAGCTCGCCGTCCGCGCCGAGCAGGTCCAGCGCCGTCTCGTGCAGCGCCACGTCCAGCTCCGACCAGAAGACCTTGTTGAGGCTGGACTCCGCGCCGATGTCGTCGTCCCGCGAGATCGTCTCGAAGCCCTTCAGCCGGTACGCGCGGGACCGGATCCACGCGTCCGCGACCCGGTCGCGCAGCGCGGTGTCGGACGGGTCGGCGCGCTCCTTCCACAGCTCGACCAGCCGCTCGGCCGCGGCGGTGAACCGGCCGGGGCTGCGCAGCGTGAGACCGCGCTCGTTGCCGGCGGTGCTCATCGCGACGCGCCAGCCGTCGCCGGGCGCGCCGATGACGTCCTCGTCGGGGACGAACACCCTGTCCAGGAACAGCTCGGCGAACGCGGGCCTGCCGTCGAGGCGGCCGATCGGGCGGACGGTCACGCCCTCGGCGTCCAGCGGGAACATCAGGTACGTCAGGCCCTTGTGCCGCGACGACTCCGGGTCGGAGCGGAACAGCCCGAAGCCCCGGTCGGCGAACGCGGCGCGCGAGCTCCACGTCTTCTGCCCGTCCAGCAGCCAGCCGCCGTCGGTGCGGGTCGCGGTGGAGCGCAGCGCGGCGAGGTCGCTGCCCGCGCCGGGCTCCGACCACGCCTGCGCCCAGATCACCTCCCCGGCCGCCATCGGGGGCAGGATCCGCGCGAGCTGCTCGGACGTCCCGTGCTTGAGCAGCGTCGGCGCCAGCAGGTTGATGCCGTTCTGGCTCACCCGGCCCGGCGCGTTCGCCGCGTAGTACTCCTCCTCGAAGATCAGCCACTGGAGGACGGACGCGCCGCGCCCGCCGTACTCCTGCGGCCACGACACGACGCCGAGCCGCGCCTCGCCGAGCCGGCGCTCCCAGTCGCGGTGGAGCGCGAAGCCCTCCTCGGTCTCCAGCGACGGCAGCGGCTCGGCCGGCACGTTCGCGCGCAGCCAGTCCCGCACCTCGGCGCGGAACTCCTCGTCCGCCGCCCCGAATTCAAGATCCATGCGGTGCCTCCTCCTCCCTTCTTTCTAACAACTGTTTGGTAGAGTAGCGACCCGCCCTCCCGGCGACCGGGACGGGGCGGATCGCCCGAAGGCCGCGGCGCCGTGGTGACCTGACCGGAATCCCGGATCGGATGCCGCCGATTTCCGTTTCGCGGGCATCCGGTAAGAAGGTGCCGTGCCCGCACTGAGACTGGACGCGGCGGCCCTGCCGCCCGAACTCGACGACCTGCGCCGGGACGTCCGCGCGTTCCTCGCCGAAGAGATCGCCGCCGGACGGATCGTCCCGCACGCCGACAACTGGCTGGCGGGCTGGGATCCGGCGTTCAGCCGGCGGCTCGGCGAGCGCGGCTGGATCGGCATGACCTTCCCGCGCGAGTACGGCGGGAGCGCGGCCGGGTCGCTCGCCCGGTTCGTCGTCACCGAGGAACTGCTCGCGGCCGGCGCGCCGGTCGCCGCGCACTGGATCGCCGACCGGCAGTCCGGGCCGTCGCTGCTGAAGTTCGGCACCGAGGAGCAGCGCCGCGCCTACCTGCCCGGCATCGCGCGCGGCGAGATCGGCTTCGCGATCGGCATGTCCGAGCCCGACTCCGGCTCCGACCTCGCGTCCGTCCGGACGAGGGCCGAGCGGACCGGCGGCGGCTGGCGGGTCAACGGCACCAAGGTGTGGACGAGCGGCGCGCACGTCGCGCACGCCATGATCGCGCTGGTCCGGACGGGGCCGGCCGGGGAGAGCCGGCACGAGGGCCTCACCCAGCTGATCGTCGACCTCGGCGCGCCCGGCGTGCGGATCCGCCCGATCCGGCTGCTGACCGGCGAGCACCACTTCAACGAGGTCGTGCTCACCGACGTGTTCGTTCCCGACGACCGCGTCCTCGGCACGGTCGGCGACGGCTGGCGGCAGGTGACCAGCGAGCTGTCGTTCGAGCGCAGCGGCCCCGAGCGGATCCTCAGCACGTTCCCGCTGCTCGCGGCCGTCGCCGGACGGCTCGCCGGGCGCGGCGCGGACGCCGCCGACCGGACCCGGATCGGCCTGCTCGTCGCGCGGCTGTGGGCGCTGCGGCGGATGTCCCTCGCGGTCGCCGCGCGGCTCGCCGCCGGGGACGCGCCCGCCACCGAGGCCGCCGCCGTCAAGGACCTCGGCACCCGGTTCGAGGGCGCGCTGATCGAGACGGTCCGGCTGCTCGCCCGGGTGGAGCCCGACCTCGCGTCGTCCGATCCGCTCGCGGCGCTGCTGGCGCAGTCCGTCCTGCACGGTCCCGGGTTCACCCTGCGGGGCGGGACCAACGAGATCCTGCGCGGCGTCGTCGCCAAGGCGCTGCTGCCGAGGGGAGAGGCCCGGTGAACGACATCGTCCAGGACCTGGTCGACACCGTGGACGCCGTGTGCGCGCGGCACGCCGATCCGGAGCGGGACTGGAACCCGCGCCTGTGGGACGAGCTGGAACGAGTCGGCGTGACGCTGCTGCCCGTCCCCGAGGAGCGCGGCGGCGCCGGAGCGGACCTCGCCACGACCGCCGAGGTGCTGCGGGTGCTGGGCCGGCACGCGGCGGCCGTCCCGGCGGCGGAGACCGCGCTGCTGGCCGGGTGGCTGCTCGCGGAGGCCGGCGCGGACGTCCCGTCCGGGCCACTGACCGCCGCCGTCGCGGGCCCGGACGTCGCGCTCCGCGAGGACGCCGGCGGCGCGTGGACGCTGACGGGCACGCTGCCGCGCGTCCCGTGGGCCCGGCACGCCGAGGGCGTCGCGGTCCTGGCCGGCGGCCGCGTCGCCTTCGTCCCGCGCGGCGGCTACGAGGTCGAGGAAGGCGCGAACCTTGCGGGCGAACCGCGCGACACCGTCCGGCTGCAGGACGCCGCCGCGCGGGTGCTCGCCTCGGCGGCGACCGAGAAGGCGTTCCGGGAGCGCGGCGCGCTCGGCCGGGCGGCGCTGATGGCCGGGGCGATGGAGGCGGCGACCGGCCTCGCGGTCCGGTACGCGGGCGAGCGCGTCCAGTTCGGCCGGCCGCTGGCCCGGTTCCAGGCCGTCCAGCAGCACCTCGCCGAGATGGCGGGCGAGACGCTGCTGGCGACCGTCGCGGCGCAGGCGGCGGCGGCCGACGGCACCGGCTTCGCGGTCGCGGCGGCGAAGGCCGCGGCGAGCGAGGCCGCCGGGACCGTGTGCCGCCTCGCCCACCAGGTCCACGGCGCCATCGGGTTCACCGACGAGCACGGGCTCCGGCACTTCACCACCCGGCTGTGGGCGTGGCGCGACGAGTGCGGCAACGAGGCGGAGTGGGGCGAGGCCGTCGGTGCCCGCGCCGTCGACGCGGGCACCGAGGGGCTCTGGCCGCTGATCACGGCGGGCGCGGACGGCTAGGAGCCTCCAGAGGGCCGGCGCCCGCCCGGTTCAGCCGCGGGCGGGGAGCCGGTCCGCCACGCCCACCTTGAGGACGGATGTAGAGGTACTGGTCGGCGCGCGGACGCAGCTCCGGCTCCAGGCGCGCGACCGCGGCGGCGAGAGATCGCGGCGGGAGCGCTGGGCGGCCACCCGGTCCGCCACCCCCTCGTCGGCGGAACCGGCGGCGGGGTCCGCGCCCGTCCGGGCGACGGCCCGCCAGAACCGGGCCTCCCGCCGCCGGTGCCGGCCGACGAGCCGGGTCGCGAACCCGTACAGCCAGGGCAGCGCGTCCGCGCGGTCCGGGTCGTCGCGGTGCCGCTTGCCGGACGCCTCCAGGAACGTCTCGGCCAGCAGGTCGTCGGCCAGGTCGCGGCCGAGCCGGCGGGCGAGGTAGCGGTGGATCGCCGGCGCGTGCCGGTCGTAGAGCTCGGCGAACGCCTCCGGGTCCCGCCGGGACCGCTCGATGATCGCCCTGTCGTCGTCTCGATGCATCTCGTCCCGATGCACCCGTGTAGGCGCGGGCGCTAAGGGAGGCGGACGCCGACGAGCTTGGTGAGGAGCCGGTCGATCTGCTGTTCCAGCGGCTCCCAGGGCAGTTCGGGCAGGTTCACGCGCATCGAGGCCGCGCCGTGCACGGCGGCGCGCAGGTCGAGCGCCACGGCGGTCGCGTCGCCGGCGGGGGCGAGGCCCCCGTCCATGCAGCGCTGGACGGCCTCCACGGTGCGCTTGCCCAGCTCCATCCTGAACGACACATCGCACCGCTGGTTGACGCCGCTCTCGTGCAGCACCTTGTAGAGGCCGGGGTGTTCGCGCGACCAGGCGCCCATGACCTGCACGCGCGCGCGCAACCCGCCGACCGGGTCGCCGGCCGCCGCCTCGGCCTCGTCGCAGGCCCGCACGAGGTCGGCGTTACTGCGCCGCATCGCGGCGAGGACCAGCGCGTCCCGGTCGGCGAAGTGCAGGTACACCGACGTCGCCGCGATGCCGATCTCCCGGGCCACCGCGCGCAGCGACAGCGCCTCGTCGTCGCCGAGCTGCTCCAGCAGCCGCAGCGCGGTCGCCACGATCTCCTCGCGCAGCCGTTCGCCCTGGCCGCGCCGGTTCCGCCCGCGCGACGGCGATGCCGATCCCATGCGGGCATTCTAATGCGGCGGCCGTTGCGCTACAGTCGTAGCGCTACAGCTGTTCAGTCAATGGGAAGGTCCACCATGACCACGACCACCACCGCCGCCGAACGGGAAGCGAACAAGGCGACCGTCCTCGCCTTCTACGAGGCCGGGCTCAACCGCAAGGACTTCGACGCCGCCGCCCGGCTGATCGGGGACCGCTACGTCCAGCACAACCCGCGCATCGCCGACGGCATCGAGGGCTTCCGCGGCTTCGTCGACACGATCCGGGCGGAGTTCCCCGACCTGCGCGCCGAGGTCAAGGGCCTCTACGCCGACGGCGACCGCGTCATCGCGCACGTCCACGGCGTCCGCGTGCCCGGCCAGGCCGGCACCGCGATCGTCGACATCTTCCGGTTCGAGAACGGCAAGATCGTCGAGCACTGGGACGTGATGCAGCCGATCCCGGACACCGCCGCCAACCCCAACGGCATGTTCTGAGGCCGCCATGACCACCGAAACGGTCTCCGGAGAACGGGAAGGCGCGCAGCGCTCCGCGCCCGACCCGCGGCGATGGTGGGCGCTCGCCGCCGTCGCCGCCGCCCAGCTCATGATCGGCATCGACATGACGATCATGAACATCGCGCTGCCGTCGCTGCAGCGCTCCCTGCACCTGTCCGACCCGGGACGGCAGTGGGTGATCACCGTCTACGCGCTCGGCTACGGCGGCCTGCTGCTCCTCGGCGGCCGGCTGTCGGACCTGATCGGCCGCCGCCGCGCGCTGCTGATCGGGCTGGCCGGGTTCGCGCTGGCGTCCGCGCTCGGCGGCGCGGCCCCCGGCCCGGGCACGCTGCTCACCGCGCGCGCTGCCCAGGGCGTCTTCGGTGCGCTGCTCACCCCGTCCGTACTGGCGACGCTCGCCGCCTGCTTCCCCGCCCCGGCCGAGCGCGGCCGGGCGTTCGGGATCTACGGGACGGTCATGGGCAGCTCGTCCGGGCTCGGCGTCGTGCTCGGCGGCGTCCTCACCGACTACCTCGACTGGCGCTGGTGCATGTTCGTCAACGTGCCGATCGCCGCCGCCGCGGCGGCGGGGGTGCTCTACGCGGTCCGCCCGGTGCCGCGCACGCCCGGCGTGAAGATCGACGTCGTCGGGGCGCTGCTCGCCACCGCGGGGCTGATGGGCCTCGTCCTCGGCTTCGCCCGTGCCGAGCCGGACGGCTGGGGCTCCGCGACCACCGTCGGGCCGCTGGCGGCCGGCGTCGCGCTGCTCGTGGCGTTCGCGTGGGCGCAGACCCGGGTGTCCGGGCCGCTGCTGCCGCCGCGTGTCGTCCTCGACCGGCGGCGCGGCGGCTCCTACCTGGCGGTCCTCGGCCTGGCCGTCGGGATGTTCGCCGCCCTGTTCTTCCTCACCTTCTACCTGCAGAACGTGCTCGGCTACTCGCCGGTGCGGGCCGGCGTCGCGTTCCTACCGCTCACCGCCGGGCTGATGCTCGGCGTCCGGGGAGTGAGCCTGCTGCTCGTCCGGGCGCCGGTGCGGGCGCTGCTCGTCCCGGGCCTGCTGGTGATCGCCGCCGGGCTCGCGCTGCTCGGCACCGCCGGAGTCGACAGCGGCTACTGGACGCACGTGCTGCCGGTGTTCCTGCTCGTCGGGCTCGGCACCGGGTGCGTGCTCGTCACCGCCAACAGCACGGCCACGCTCGGCGCGGGACCCGACACGGCCGTGGCCGGCGCGGGCGTCATGACATCGCAGCAGATCGGCGCGTCCCTCGGCACCGCCCTGCTCAGCACCGTCGCCGGGACGGCCGCCGCGCACTACCTGCGGGCGCACCCGGGCGGGGCGGCGCGCGCGGCCGTGCACGGCTTCGACGTCGCGAGCCTCGGCGCGGCCGGCGCGCTGTGCCTCGTCGCGGCGGCGGTGTTCCTCATCACCGGCCGGGCGTCCGCCGCCCGGCCGTCATGAGGTCTCCTCGTCCTCGTAGCCGGTGCCGGACAGGCCGTAGCGCTCCTCGTCGGAGGGGCGCGGGCCCTCCGGGCCGTCCCGGCCGAGCCGCAGCATCCGCGAGATGCGGACGGTGCGGAACTCGCGCCCCGCCGCCGTGAACGCGTGCCCGCTCGCCGCCTCGATCTGCTCGGCGGCCCGCTCCCACTCCGCCAGCTCGGCCGGATCGGGCGGGTCGCCCTGGAACTCGCGCAGCCGCGGCAGCAGGTCGGCGAAGTAGCGGGCCAGCCGGCGGCGCGTCTCGTCCGGGTCGTCGCCGCCGGTCAGCGGCGCCCAGCCGTTCTCCTTGACCTCGACCGCGATGAACGTCGGCGGCAGCAGCACCACGCCCGGGTGCGTCCGCACCGCGTGCCGCGCCTCCGCCAGCACCATGGCCGGGACGGAGCCCGGCACCGGCATGAAGCCGACCAGGTTCAGCCGCAGCTGCGCCTCCCACCGGCCGGCCGGCGCCGCCGGCTCCAGCAGATGGCCGCGGAGCATCCCGTCGCCGCACGCGCCGGGCGTGTCGGTCGGCCGCGGCGGCTCCATCACCCGGTCGCCGAGCAGCGTGTACTTCTCCACCCGGATGATCCGGTAGCGCCGGTCGCCGATCTCCCACTCGTCCTTCGGCAGCTGCGCGCCCTCCTCGGGGTCGAGCCGGGCCGCCGCCGCGAGCATCGCCCGCGCGACGCCGGGCGGGTGGCCGCCGTCCGCCGCGTCCCGGCGCAGGTCCGCGGCCAGGCCGTAGCGGGCGGTGGACGGGTCGGTCGAGCCGAGGCAGCCGATGCGCCACTCGGCGCCGGTCTGCACCGCGTACCCGAAGTCGGGGGACCCGGCCGGAAGGAGCCTGGGGAACGCCAGGATCGCGTCGCCGATCTCGCGGTCCCGCACGGCCGCGACGGGATCGAGGGAGGCGACCAGGTTGATGTGGTCGTACCCCGGCATCAACGGGAACGTCATGTCCTCATGTTCGGTACCCGCGCGCCGTCCCGCAGCGGAATCCGCGGAACCGGGCGGCCGCTGACGTGCGACTTCTCCCTGTCGACGGCTTATGTCCGACAGATGATGCGCTCCGCGCGGCCGCGTTCCGGGCGCCGTGCCCGGCGCCGCGTCCTCCGCCTCCCGGCGGCGGGCGCGTCTAGACTGGTGGCCGGATCGACACCGGGGGATGAGGCGATGGTCCCGGATTCCCGCGACACGGCTCGCACCGACACGGCTCTGGCAGACTCGGCGCTGTTCGGCGCGCTGGTCACCGAGGTGCCGTTCGGCGTCGCGTTCCTCGACGGCCGGCTGCGCCTGCGCCGCGCCAACGCGGCCCTGCGCGCGCTGCTGCGCGGCGGCGGCGCCGGCGGCCGCAACGGCGTCAACCCCGTCGGGCGGCGGCTCGCCGAGGTGCTGGACGGCGAGTTCGCGGCGGTCCTCGAACCGGCGCTGCGCGGCGTCCTCGGCGACGGCCGCGCGGTCACCGGCCTGGAGGTCCGCGGCCCCGCGCCCGCCCCCGACTCCGGCGCGGGCCCCGCCCCCGGCACCGATCCCGGCGGGCCCGACGCGTGCGGCGAGCGGGTCTGGGTCTGCGCCTGCCTGCCGGTGCGCGGGCCCGGCGGCGCGATCCTCGGCGCGGCGCTGATCGTCCAGGACGAGACGGTCCGCCGCGCGGTCGAGGACGCCATCACCCGCCGCACCGAGCGGTACCGGTCGCTGGTCGAGGCGACGACCCCGGTGGTGTGGACGACCACCGCGGACGGCGCCGCCGGCGAGGACGCGCCGCACTGGCGCGCCGTCACCGGCCAGACCCCCGAGGCGTACGCGCAGGGCGGCTGGATCGCGGCCGTGCACCCGGAGGACTACGACCGCGTCGCCGCCGAGTGGCGCGACTGCATGCGCGACGGGCGCGTCCTGGAGGTGGACTGCCGCGTCCTCACCGCGGCCGGCGGGCGGCGGCACTTCGAGGTGCGGGCCGTGCCGATCCGGCGGGACGGCGCGGTGATCGAGTGGGTGTGCGCCGGGACGGACGTCACCGGCCGCCGCGACGCCGAGGAGATGCGCGGCCGGCTCACCGGCCAGCTGTCGGCCGCCGCGCTGCGCACCGCCCGGCTCCAGCAGGCCACCTCGATGCTCGCCGAGGCGCTGACCGTGGGCGAGGTCGTCCGGGTCATCGTGGAGGTCGGCCAGTCCGCGGTCGGCGTCGACCACTGCACGGTCGCGCTGCTGGACGAGGGCCGGACGCGGCTCACCCCGATCGTCCCGGCCGACCCGCCGTCCGGCGTGGACGCGGACACCGGACCGGACACCGGACCGGACACCGGACCGGACGCCGGACGCGACGGCTCGGACGGCTCGGACCGCTCGGACCCGTGGCCGGACACCGTCGCCGTCGCGGAGCCGACCGTGCTGTCGGCGGCGGCGCGCGACGGCCGCCCGTTCGTCGCCGAGAACCCCGCCGAGCTGCGCCGCCAGCTCGGGGAGGCCGCCGCCGCGACGGAGATGCTGCGCGGCCCCGGCGAGCAGGCGTGGGTGGCGCTGCCGCTGCTGGCGGCGGGCGCGCCGATCGGGGTGCTGCGCTTCGCCTTCACCCGCACCCGGTTCCTCACCGAGGACGAGCAGGTGTTCCTGGAGGCGCTCGCCGGGCAGTGCGCGCTGGCGGTCGAGCGGGCGCTGCTGTTCGAGCGCGAGCACCGCACCGCCGAGCAGCTCCAGCGCAGCCTGCTGCCGGGCGACCTGCCGAGCTCCCCGGAGCTGCGGATGGCCGCCCGCTACGACCCGGTGACCCGGCACGTGCAGGTCGGCGGCGACTGGTACGACGTGTTCAAGCTGCCCGGCGGCCGGCTCGCGGTCGTCGTCGGCGACGTGATGGGCAAGGGCGTGCTGGCCGCCGCGATCATGGGCCGGGTGCGCAACGCGCTGCGCGCGCTCGCGCTCACCGACCCGCGGCCCGCCGCCGTCCTGTCCGGGCTGGACCGGCTGTTCAGCGCGACCGAGGACGCCGAGCAGTTCACCACCGTCGCCTACCTGATGATCGACCCGTCGACCGGGCGGGGCCTGTACACCAGCGCCGGGCATCCGCCGCCGCTGCTGCTGCCCGCGGGCGGGCCGGCGGGGCTCAGCGACGTCGAGGCGGGCACCCCGCTCGGCTGGCCGAGCCACCGGCAGCAGACGAGCTTCTCGCTGTCGCCCGGCGACACCGTCGTGCTGTACTCCGACGGGCTGGTGGAGAACCGCCGGCGCGGCGTCGACACCGGGCTCGGCGACCTGGTCGCCGCCGCGGCGGAGCTGGCGCCGGACGCCGCCGCCGACCCGCGCCGGGTCGTCGACCACCTGGTGGCCCGGCTGCTCGCGGGGTACGAGCAGTCCGACGACGTGACGCTGCTCGCGCTGCACGTTCCGGCATCGGCGAAGTAGGGGAGCCCGGCAGGCCGGGTACGACCCCGCGGGGGAGGCACCATGGAAATCGAGATGATCGTCGAGATCCCGCGTGGATCGCGCAACAAGTACGAGATGGACCACCGGCTCGGGCGCATCCGCCTGGACCGGATGCTGTTCACCTCCACGCAGTACCCGGTGGACTACGGCTACGTCCCCGACACGCTCGCCGAGGACGGCGACCCGCTGGACGCGATGGTGCTGCTGGAGGAGCCGACGTTCCCCGGCTGCCAGGTGTCGGTCCGCAGCGTCGGGGTGTTCTGGATGCACGACGGCGGCGAGCCCGATGCCAAGATCCTCACGGTGCCGGCGCGGGACGTCCGCTACGAGTCGGTCCGCGACCTCGGCGACGTGCCCACGTACTTCCTGGACGAGATCGCGCACTTCTTCGACATCTACAAGAACCTGGAGCCCGGCAAGGACACCGACGTGCGCGGCTGGCAGGACCGCGACGTCGCCGACCGGGAGATCGGCCAGTCCATCGAGCGCGCCGCCGACGCGCACCTGGCCCGCACGCGCTGACCGCCCGGCCACACCTCGCCCGGCGTCCGGCGGTTCCGGTCTGGGACGATGTCACGATCCGGGCGGGCGTCCCGTCCTCGGGGGTGAGGGCGGGCGCGCGCGTGCCCGGCCGGGAGAGGCTGAACGATCATGTCTGATGTCTTCGAGGAGCACCGCGACCTGCTGTTCGCGGTCGCCTACCGGATGCTCGGCACCGCCGCGGACGCCGAGGACGCCGTCCAGGACGCGTGGCTGCGCTGGTCCTCCGCCGACCGCTCGGACGTCCAGGACCCCAAGGCCTACCTCGTCCGGATCACCACGAACGTGGCGCTGGACCGGCTGCGGTCGGCGCGCGCGCAGCGCGAGACCTACGTCGGCCCGTGGCTGCCCGAGCCGATGCTGACCTCGCCGGACGTCGCGGCCGAGGGCGCCGAGCTGGCGGAGTCGGTGTCGATGGCGATGCTGGTGGTGCTGGAGACCCTCAGCCCGCTGGAGCGCGCCGTGTTCGTGTTGAAGGAGGTGTTCGGCTACCCGTACGCGGAGATCGCGCGGGCGCTGGACCGCGCGGAGACGTCGGTGCGGCAGCTCGGCACCCGGGCCCGCAAGCACGTGGAGGCGCGCCGTCCCCGGTTCGAGGCGGGCGGCGCCGAGCGGCGCGCCGCGACCGAGCGGTTCCTCGAGGCGGTCGTCGGCGGGGACATCAACCGGCTCATGGAGACCCTCGCCCCCGACGTGACGCTGTGGACCGACGGCGGCGGCAAGGTCCGCGCGCCGCGGAAGATCGTGCACGGCGCGGACCTCATCGCCCGGTTCTTCGCGAACATCACCACCCGCCCCTACGAGGGCGTCGACCCGGCCGACTGGCTGCTGCGCCGGGTCGAGATCAACGGCGGGCCCGCGGTGGTCGTGTCCGGCCCGGACGGGCCGATCAGCGTGATCACCGCCACCGCCGGCGCCGACGGGCGCGTCCGGGACATCCAGCTGGTGGCGAACCCGGACAAGCTCCGCGCGATCGCGGAGGGCCGCACGCTGACAATGTGACGCGGGCGGCTACCGGTCGACGGTGCGGCGCCTGCCGCCGAACATCTTCGGCGGCGGGCCCGCGGTGGTCGCCGGGGTCGGCACCGGACGCACCGTCGCGTACGCCTCCGGGGCCGGGTCGTCCGCCGCGTCCACCGGGGTGAGCCGGACGATCCACGACTCGCCCGCCCAGGTCCGCACCTGGCCCTCGTGGTCGCGGGCGTTCAGCCGCTCCTTGGCCAGCAGCGGCGCGACCTCGTCCCACAGCCCGGTGCCCGGCTCGACCCGCGCGCACTCGGCGGTGAAGGCGACGAGCCGGCCGCCCTTGTCCTTGCTGCGCAGGATGACGGTGACCCGGTCGGCCTCGGGCAGGCCCGGCAGGGGCTGCTCGCCCTCGCCGCCGGTCAGCACGTACGCCGACCCGTCGTGCCACACATGCCAGGCGGCGCGTGGCTGCGGCAGCCCGGGCAGGTCCAGCCAGAGCAGCCCGGACTTCTTCGCCGCCTCGTCGACCAGCGCGCGGTTCAGCTCACCCACGCCGAAAGCGTCTCACACCCGGTGGATACCATCCGGCCCATGCGCTCTCGACGTACCACCCTCGCGGTCCCCGGCAGCAATCCCCGTTTCATCGAGAAGGCGCAGGGGCTCCCCGCCGACGAGATCTTCCTCGACCTGGAGGACGCCGTCGCGCCGTCCGCCAAGGAGGACGCCCGCAAGACCGTCGTCGCCGCGCTCAACGACGGCGACTGGACGGGCAAGACCCGGGTGGTGCGGATCAACGACCTGGAGACGCACTGGGCGTACCGGGACGTGATCGAGGTCGTCGAGGGCGCGGGCGCGAACCTCGACGCGATCATGCTGCCGAAGGCGTCGGACGCCACCCACGTCCAGTGGCTCGACCGGCTCCTCACCCAGATCGAGAAGGCCACCGGCCTGGAGCCGGGCCGCATCGGCATCGAGGCGCAGATCGAGGACGCCAAGGGCATGGTGAACATCGACGCGATCGCCGCGTCGTCGCCGCGGCTGGAGTCGCTGGTGTTCGGCCCCGGCGACCTGATGGCCTCGATCAACATGCGGACGCTCGTGGTCGGTGAGCAGCCGCCCGGCTACCCCGAGGGCGACGCCTACCACTACATCCTCATGCGGATCCTGATGGCCGCGCGCGCCAACGACCTGCAGGCGATCGACGGGCCGTACTTCAACGTCCGGGACGTGGACGCCTTCACCCGGGTCGCCAAGCGCTCGGCCGCGCTCGGGTTCGACGGCAAGTGGGTGCTGCACCCGGCGCAGATCGACGCCGGGAACGCGGTGTTCTCCCCGTCGCAGGAGGACTACGACCACGCCGAGCTGATCCTGGACGCCTACGAGCACTACGTCACCGTCGAGGGACGCGGCGCCGCGACGCTCGGGGACGAGATGATCGATGAGGCGTCCCGGAAGATGGCGCTGGTCGTCGCGGTCAAGGGGCGCGCCGCCGGGATGGCCCGGACCAAGCGCTTCGCCCCCCCGGCGACCTGACGGGACGTACCATTCGTCCCACACGGTGACACCGTCGCGGGGAGAGGATCAGGTGGCGATGGCAGGGGACGGGAACGGCTGGGCCCCGCTCGATCCCGGCATGTCGGACGAGCCCGGGCGGGGGCCGGCACCGGAGCCCGCCGCGCCTCAGCCGCCCCCGGCACACGCCCCCGGCCCGCCCAACCCGGTCGGCCCACCCGGCCCGGTCGCGCCGGCCGGCTGGACGTGGCCCGCGGGCCAAGGCGCCCCACCACCCCACCCGGCGCCCCAGCCCTATCCGGGCCATTACGGCGCGCCGCCGCCGCCCTACGGCGCGCCCTACGGGCCGCCGTACCCCGCGGCCTACGGTCCCTACGTCCCGCAAGGGTTCACCGGGTACGGGCCGCCGCGGCCGAAGGGCCCGTGGACGGCCGAGCCCCCGCCCGGCACCCCGTTCCACCGGATGGCGCGGACACCGCTGCACCACTGGTGGCGGCCGCTCGCCGGCAGCGCGGCGATCGTCGTCGTGGGCATGGCGCTGACGATCGGCATGATGATCGTCGCACTCGTCGTCCGGGTCATCGCGACCGGCGAGGCGCCCGACACCACCGGCAGCGGCTCGGACACGATCCTCGGGAACTCCACCGCGGACCTGGCGTTCAACCTCGCCGCCATCGCGGTCTTCCTGCCGGTCGCGCTGCTCGCGGCGTGGCTGCTGCAGCGGCGCAGGCCCGGCACCCTCGCCTCCGTCACCGGCCGGGTCCGCCGGCGCTGGCTGCTCACCTGCTGCGCCCTCGCCGTCGGGTACTGCGCGGTGTCGTACGCCTCGTCGATCGTCGCCGCCGCGTTCCTGCCCGACGACTCCTCCGGCGGCGAGCACTGGGTCGGCTGGGGCCGGTTCGTGCCCGCGGCCATCGTGATCATCCTGCTGGTGCCGCTCCAGTCGTCGGCGGAGGAGGTCGTCTTCCGCGGCTGGCTGCTGCAGGCCATCGGTGCCTGCACGCTGCAGACCCGCACCGGACGGGTCGGGCGCGCCTTCAGCACCGTCTTCCGCACCCCCTGGCCCGGGATCGTCATCGGCTCCGCCGCGTTCACCTCCTTGCACGGCTACACCGGCTGGGGCATCCTCGACATCTTCGTGTTCGGCGCGGTCGCCGCCTGGCTCGCGACGCGGACGGGCGGCCTCGAGTCCGGCATCGCGCTGCACGTCTGCAACAACCTGCTGGCCTTCCTCGGTCCCGCCGCGGTCGGGGAGCTCGACATCAACGAGGGCTCGGTGCCGTGGCAGGCCGTCGCCGCCGACGTCGCGCCGATGCTGCTGTACGCGGCCGCCGTCGTGTGGCTGGCGCGCCGCAAGAAGATCCAGACCGTCACGTCCGTGCCGGCGGACGCCCCCGGCCCGGACGCGCTCCCGCAGGACCCCGAGCCCGAGTTCGCCTCACGGCCCCAGTAGCCCCCACGACTCCAGCGCCTCGACCAGGCCGTCCGTCAGCGGGAGGCCGCGCAGTTCCGCCGCGGTGACCCAGCGGGCGTCGGCGGCGTCGTCGCCGGCCCGCAGGACGCCGCCGACCACCCGGGCCTCGTAGTCGTGGATCTCGTAGACGACCCCGCCGGGACCGGGACGGTCCACCGACCCGGCGAGCGCGCCCGCCACCACGTCCAGGCCCGTCTCCTCCTTCAGCTCCCGGACCACCGCGGCGGCGTCGTCCTCGCCCGGCTCGACCCGCCCGCCCGGCACCGACCACAGCCCGGCGCCCGGCGGCCGGCCGCGCCGTACCAGCAGCAGCCGTCCGCTCCCGTCCCTGACGATCCCGCCGACGCAGCGCACCCTCATGCCACCATTTTGTCGCGCCTTGCCCGGTCCGCTACCTCGGGGAACTTGACGGCGGAGGGAGGCGGCGCGCAGGGTGGATATCATGAGGGCGGAGCCCACATGCCCGCGATGCGCGGGTCCGGTGAGCGCGCCGGGCCTCTGGTCGAGCGACTGGAGATGCGGCGTGCACGGCGCCGTACTTCCCCGCCAGCCGCCCAAGCGCCCCGGCCCGGACGGGCTGGCGGCCGTGCTCCGGGACGCGAGGGTCCCGGTCTGGACGCCCTGGCCCCTTCCGCCGGCCTGGCTCGTCACCGGCTTCTGCGGCGTGGGCGACGAGCGTTCGGGCGCCCGCGCGACGGCCGTCGCGCTGTCCGGGCCGGGCCTGCTCAGCGGCCCGGCCGACCTGGTGCTGATCGCCGAGGAGCCCGGCATCGGGCTCGGCGGCCACTACGCCGGGCTGGACGGCGGCGACCCCGGCCCGGGGTTCGACGGCAGCCCGCCCGACACCAAGATCGACGTGAGCGGCCCCGCCGCGACCTGCGGGCACTCGGTGCCGATGTGGGCCGTCGGCACCAGGGCGGACCGCGCCGTCTACGTCGGCGAGGCGATGGGCGACTGGCTGTGGGCGGTGCTGTGGCCCGCCGAGGCGGGCGTGCTGATGCTGGACCGCCTGAACCTCCTCGACCTGCGCGAGCCCGGCATGGACCTGGACCTGCCCTACGGCGCCTACAGCCCCCGGCTCGACGAGTAGCCGAACGGCCGCCTCAGCCGACTGTCAGAAGGGGCGGCTGTTAGAAAGGGCGCATGCGCATCGACCTGCACAGCCACAGCGACGCCTCCGACGGGACGCGCCCGCCGTCCGAGGTCGTCCGGCGGGCCCGCGCGAACGGCGTCGACGTCCTCGCCCTCACCGACCACGACACCGTCGCCGGCTGGGCCGAGGCCGCCGCCGCGCTGCCGGACGGGCTGACGCTCGTCCCGGGTATCGAGCTGTCGTGCAGGCAGGACGGGCGCAGCCTGCACATGCTCGGGTACCTGTTCGACCCGGCCGAACCCGTCCTCGCCGCCGAGCTGGCCCGGATCCGCGACGACCGGATCATCCGGGCGAGGACGATGGTGGAGCGGCTGCGGGCGCTGGGCGCGGACGTCACCTGGGACCGGGTCCGCGAGCTGGCGCGCGGCGAGGCCGTCGGCCGGCCGCACATCGCCCGCGCCATGGTCGAGGCGGGCGTCGTCGCGTCCCCCGACGAGGCGTTCACCCGGGACTGGATCGCCGAGGGCGGCCGCGCGCACGCCGACCGCTACGCGCTCGACCCGCGGCGGGCGATCCGGCTCGTCCGGGCGGCGGGCGGGGTGTGCGTGCTCGCCCATCCGCGGACCCGGCGCGGCGGCTACGTCTTCTCCGACGAGGTGATCGCGGGCCTCGCCGCGGCGGGGCTCGCCGGTGTCGAGGTCGACCACCCCGACCAGGACGCGGCGGAGCGCGCCGCGCTGCGCGGCCTCGCCCGCGACCTCGGCCTCGCCGCCACCGGCTCCAGCGACGACCACGGCGCCCTCACCGGCGACCGGCTCGGCGCCGAGACCACCGCGCCGGACGCCTACGCCGCCCTCACCGCCGCGTCCACCGGCTCCGCGCCCGTCGCCTCCGGCGCCGGCGCGGTACCGCCTGGCGCTGACGCGGGGCCGCCCGGAACCGTCCCGGAAGCACGGTAGGGTGCCAGCGTGGACGCGCGCATCGAACAGGTGACGACGTCGGGGAAGCTCACCCTCGACGACACCGAGTACGACGTCGAGAACAACACCTACATCGTCGGCGACGACGACGAGGTCATCGTGATCGACCCGGCCTTCGACGCCGACGCCATCCTCAAGGAGGTCGGCGAACGCGAGGTCATGGCCGTCCTGCTCACCGACGGCGGCGAGCACCGCCTCGAGGTGGTGCTCGAGGTGGCCGCCGCCGGCGAGGAGGACGAGGAGAACTGGGCCCCGATCGCGCTGCACCGCGGCGACCGGGTGCTGTGGCGGGACTACTTCGGCCGCCTCGCCCGCGAGGAGAAGGACGAGGACGACGCCAAGGCGCTGCGCTCCCTGGAGCCCGACATCTGGCTGGAGGACGGCGGCGTCTTCGAGATCGCCGACACCCAGCTGGAGGTGCTGCACACGCCCGGCCACACGCCCGGCAGCGTCAGCGTGATCAGCGAGCAGCTCGGCGTGCTGTTCTCCGGCGACACCCTGCACCGCGGCCGCCCCGGCTCGATCGGCGGCGTGTACGACGAGCTCGGCAAGCAGCTGAACTCGATCGGCGCGCTGCTCACCCCGCTGCCGAAGGACCTGCGGGTCCTGCCCGGCCAGGGCGAGGAGACGACGGTCGGCGACGAGGACGCCCGCTGGGAGACCTGGGGCTCGCTCGCCCGCGAGCAGGACGACGACTGATCCGGTGTCCGGGGGCGAGCAGCTGGGCTTCGACGGCATGCCCCAGCGGCTCTACGCGTGCACGCCGTCCCGGCTGAACACCTGGCTGGACTGCCCGCGCCGGTACCGGATGACCTACCTCGACCGGCCGATGCCGCCGAAGGGCCCGCCGTGGGCGCACAACAGCGTCGGCGCGTCCGTGCACAACGCGCTGGCCGGCTGGTGGCGGCTACCGGTCGCCGACCGGACCCCGGAGGCCGCCGGCGGCCTGCTGGCGCGCGGCTGGCTGACGGACGGGTTCCGCGACGAGGCGCAGTCCGCGCGGTGGCGCGAGCGCGCCCGCGAGATGACCGAGCGGTACGCGGCGGGCCTCGACCCGGCGGACGAGCCGGTCGGCGTGGAGCGCACCGTCGCGGCCCGCACCGACCGCATCGCCGTGTCCGGCCGCATCGACCGGCTCGACGCGCGCGGCTCCGAGCTGGTCGTCGTCGACTACAAGACGGGCCGGTACGTCCAGACGGCGGACGACGCGCGCGGCTCGCTCGCGCTGGCGATCTACGCGGTGGCCGCGTCCCGCGTGCTGCGCCGCCCGTGCCACCGCGTCGAGCTGCACCATCTGCCGTCCGGCGAGGTCGCGGCCTGGGAGCACACCGACGAGTCGCTGGAGCGGCACATCAGGCGGGCCGAGCGGATCGCCGCGGAGGCGTCCGCCGCCGACGACGCCTACCGGGCCCGCGTCCCGGCCCCGCGCCGCGGCGAGGCCCGCACCCGGGTCGCCGCGGCCCCCGGCCGCGATGCCGCGCCGCCGGTCGACCACGCCCCCTTCGACGACCGGTTCCCGGCGCGTCCCGGCCGCCTGTGCTCCTGGTGTGACTTCGCCCGCCACTGCCCCGAAGGCCGCGAAGCCGCCCCGAGAAAAGACCCCTGGGCGGCCCTCGCCGACGAGACCTGATCACCGGTCTTTCCGGACCACGCGCGGACCTCGACCGTCGCGATCGCGAGCGAAGCCGGATTCGAGCTTGCGAGAATCCGATCGCGCGGCGAGGCCCCCAGGGCCGAGTCGGAGCGATGCAGCGATCGCACGCAGCGCCCGTTGAAGGAAGGCGCTCTAGCGCCTGGCGCCGAGGGCGCTGCCAGGCCAACTGCGGGGGTCGCGCAGGCCGTAGAGGCCTTTGCCGAGGTCGTAGCCTTCGGCGGCGAGGTTCCGGCGGGCGCGTTCGAGCATGTCGCGGGTCGGCTTGGCGAAGGCGTAGTCGTGCAGCCTCTCCGGCACCGAGTTCATCGCGAGGCGGAACGAGCGGAGCGCGGCGGTGACGGCGGGCTGCGGGACCTCCGGGAGCGCGCCGTACATCTTGCGCGCCCAGTCGGGCAGCGAGTAGTAGCAGAGCGCGCCGAAGGGGAAGTAGCCCGGCTTGCCGGGGGCGAGGAACCGCAGGTTCTCCGGCAGCGTCGGCCACATCAGGAACCTGACGGTGGCCGCGGCCTCCTCGGTGACGCGCAGGTGCGGGCGCATGCTCGCGAGGTACTGCTCCATCTCCGCGACGCTGCCGGGGACGTCCTCGGCGTGCAGGCCGACGTAGGTGGCGGTGTGCCGCTGCTCGTCCAGGTACCGGTCGGCCATCGCGTCGGTGAGGAGCAGGCCGGAGCGGCGGGCGATCTGCAGGTAGGAGTAGACCTCGGCGCAGTGCACCCACAGCAGCAGTTCGGGCTGGTCGAGGCGCTCCTTCCTGCCGGTGTCGTGGTTGAGGATCCGCAGGCCGCGGTGGATGTCGCGGACCTTCCGGGCCAGCGCGTCGATCTCCTCGCGCGTGCCGAACGTGGCGACGCCGACGAAGTCGGCGGTGCGCTGGAGGCGGCCGAACGGGTCCTCCTGGAAGCCCGAGTTCTGCCAGACGCCCCACATGGCCATGGGGTGCAGCGCCTGCAGCATGAGGCTGCGCACTCCGCCGACCCACATGGACCGGTCGATGTGGACGCGCCAGGTCACGCTCTCGGGGGGCTGGACGGTCGCGGACATTCCCACCTCACCAGACGTCGTGCGACAAACTGGTGTAAGTGTCTCATTACCTGCCGACGGCCGTGCACCGGCCCCTGAGCGCGGCCGGTGCCCGTCCGTTCCGAGACCGATCCTGCCTGGTCAGCCCTTGATCTGCGTCCAGGCCTGGGTCCACCGCTCGTAGTCGACGCAGTCGTCGCCGCGGTCGTCGCCGCAGTCCTTCACCGGAGTGCGCCAGAACGCCAGCCGCTTGTAGAAGCCGGGATCGCCGACGTGGTACGTCGAGCAGAAGCCCTTCGCGGTGTACGCGCACGCCTTCGGGTTGGCCGGCGCCTCACCGAAGTACTGCGCGACCTGCGCCTGCACCTTCGGCTTGGTGATCCAGTTCATCCACTTGTACATGCACGCCGGATGCTGCGCCTTCGAGGAGATCATCCACGTGTCGGACCAGCCGGTGGCGCCCTCGGACGGGATCGTCGTCGCGACCGGCGACCGCTGGTCCGCCGCCAGGTTCGCGGTCACCTGCCACGCGGTGCCCGCGTAGTCGTCGGCGCTCTTGAACGACTGCAACTCGTCGAGGTAGTTCGCCCAGTACTGGTTGACGTTCGGCCGCTGCTGCTTCAGCAGGTCGATCGCCGCGTCGAACTGCTTGTCATCCAGCTCGTACACGTTCTTGATCTTCAGGTCGGGGCGGTGCGCCTTCAGGTACAGCGCGGCGTCGGCGATGTAGATGGGCGAGTCGTAGGCGACGACGTGGCCCGACGCGGGGGAGTCCTTCTTCCACACCACGTCCCAGGACGTCGGGCGCTGCGCCAGCTTGTCCGTCCGGTACATCAGCATGTTGGCGCCGTAGCCGTGCGGGACGCCGTACATCTGCCCGTCCACCGAGTTGTACGGCTGGTTCTTCAGGAACCCGGCGATGTCGCCGTACCCGCTGAGCAGCCGCGTGTTGACCGGCGCGACCGTCCCGCCGTAGATGAGCCGCAGCGACGCGTCGCCCGACGCGGACACGCCGTCGTACTTGCCGGTCCGCATCAGCGCGACCATCGAGTCGGACGTGTCGGCGACCTTCGCCTCGACGCGGCAGCCGGTCGCCTTGGTGAACGGCGTGACCCAGTCGACCGTCCGGTCGTTCGAGCCGTTCTCGGCGTAGCCCGCCCAGACGACCAGGTCGAGCCGGCCCTCCGAGGCGCCGATCTCCTGCTGCATCGGGATGTCGGGCGGCGGCGCCGTGCCGGACGAGCCGCCGCCGCACCCGGCGGTCAGCGCGGCCACCATAAGCATGGCCGGCGCGAGCGCCGCGAGCGGGCGCCGCGCCCGATGTGCGCGGTTCGGGGTGTTCGCCATCACGCTGAGAGATCGTAGGGCTATTTTTGGTCACGTGTGCACACAAAATGTGATGATCTGGAAACTGTCGACACACGGCGCGGGATCGTCCTAGGCTTCCGTGCGTTCCGCGCGGACCAGCCGGTATCGCGCAAACCCCGTCGGCCCCACCAGCCCCCACGAGCGAAAGTCGTCACCGAAGTGCCAAAACGAGGCCGCTCTCCGGACCCCTCCGCCGGCCACCGTCGGGTCCCCAAGGCGTCGCGGTTCCGGTCCATCCGGGTCAAGGTCGTCCTGATGGTGACCGTCTCGGTCGTCTCGCTCGGCGTGCTCTGGGCCTTCGCCGCGAGCATCGCGCTCGGCCAGGGCCTCAACCTGCGGCACGTCGAGACCGTCCAGGACCACTTCGGCTACCCGTCCGGCGCGCTCGGCAGCGCCCTGCAGAACGAGCGCCGGCTGTCGATGGTGTACCTCGGCAGCCGCACCGACGGGGACCGCGCCGCGATGGAGTCCGGCCGGCTCGTCACCGACCGGCAGGCCGAGCTGTTCCGCCGCCTCGTGCGCGACTCCGGCGCCCGCGGCGCCGCGCCCGCGCAGGCCCGCCGGCTCGCCGACCGGATCAGCGGCGAGCTCGCCGCGCTCGGCACCGGACGGCGCGCCATCGACACCGGCGCCACCGGCCGGTCCAAGGCGTTCGCCGACTACACCGCCCTGCTGTCGGACGTCGGGTCGCTGCAGGGCTCCCTCGCCACCCTGGACAACTCCGAGGTCGCCAAGGACGCCCGCAACGAGGCGTCGCTGTCGCGGGCCCGCGAGACCCTCGCCGAGGAGGACGCCGTGCTCGCCGGCGCGCTCGCCGCCGGCCGGATGACGCCCGCCGAGCACGCCCAGTTCGTCAAGCTCGTCGGCACCCAGCGGTCCCTGTACGGGTTCGCCTCGTCGGAGCTGCGCCCCGCCGACCAGGCCTACTACGAGCGCGTCACCGGCATGCCGGAGTACACCCGGCTCCGCTCGCTGGAGGACCGGTTCACCGCGTCCCGCGCGCTCGTCCGCCCGTCCTCCGGCTCCGGGACGCTGTGGAAGACCACCGCCGACTCCAACCTCACCCGGCTGCGCGGCCTGGAGCTGTCGGTGACCGCGGGCGCCGAGCAGCGCGCCAAGCCGATCTCCGACGGCATCATCACCCGGGTCGTGCTGGCCGGCGCGCTCGGCCTGCTCGCCGTCATCGCGTCCCTGTTCATCGCGGTGTGGGTGGCCCGGTCGGTGATCCGCGAGCTGGCCCGGCTGCGCCGCGAGGCGCTCGACCTCGCCGACGTCCGGCTGCCCGGCGTGATCCGCCGGCTGCGCCGCGGCGAGGAGGTCGACGTGGCCGCCGAGGCGCCGCCGCTGGCGTTCGGCACCCGCGAGATCGACCAGGTCGGCGAGGCGTTCAACGCCGCCCGCCGCACCGCGATCCAGGGCGCCGTCGAGGAGGCGACGCTGCGCCGCAACGTCAGCGACGTCTTCGTCAACCTCGCCCGCCGCAGCCAGACGCTGCTGCACCGCCAGCTCAAATTGCTCGACTCGATGGAGCGGCGCATCGAGGTCCCCGACGACCTGGAGGACCTGTTCCGGGTCGACCACCTCGCCACCCGCATGCGCCGGCACGCCGAGGGCCTCATCATCCTGTCCGGGCAGGCGCCCGGCCGCGGCTGGCGCAGCCCCGTCGCGATCGTCGACGTCGCCCGCGCCGCCGCGTCCGAGGTCGAGGACTACACCCGGGTCAACGTCGCGCCGATGGCCCGCGCCGCGATCGTCGGGCCCGCCGTCGCCGACGTCATCCACCTGCTCGCCGAGCTGATCGAGAACGCGACCGCGTTCTCGCCGCCGCACACCACCGTCCAGGTGCACGGGCAGGCCGTCTCGCACGGCTTCACCCTCGAGGTCGAGGACCGCGGGCTCAGCATGGACGAGCCGAGCCTCGCCGCGGCCAACGAGCGGCTCGCCAGCGGCGGCGAGTTCGACCTGTCGGACGCCTCGCAGCTCGGCCTGTTCGTCGTCGGCCGGCTCGCCCGCCGGCACGGCGTCAAGGTCACCCTGCGCACCTCCCCGTACGGCGGCATGACCGCGATCGTGCTGCTGCCCGAGGACCTCGTCGTCCGCGCCGACGCCGACGCGCTGGAGGCGCCGCCCGCGCTCACCACCCGCCGCGCCGAGGACGCCCTCGTCCCGGTCGGCGCGGTCGTCGGCGGCCACCGCCCGGACGGTCTCGCCGGCGACGAGCCGGGCGGCGCCGTGCTGCGCCTGCCCGCCGGACGGCACGCCGCGCCCCCGCCGGCCGGGCCGATCGGCCTGCCCTCCGGCGGTCCGGCCACCGGGCCGATCGGCCTGCCCTCCGAGGGCCCGGCCACCGGCCCGATCGGCGTGCCGGCGCCCCAGGCTTCCGGCGCCGGGACCGGCCCGATCGGCTGGGGCGACCCGTCCGCCGAGACCGCCGAGACCGGCGAGACCGGCGGGACCGGCGGGACGCCTCCGGCGGGCGAGCCGTCCGAGACGACCGGGCCGCGGCCGGTGTTCGCCGAGCCCGTGCAGGGGCCGCTGCCCGAGCAGCGCCGGTCGCCGTCCGCGTGGGGCGAGCCGCCCGCGCGCCGCGAGGAGGAGCGGCCCGCGGCGCAGCGGCCGCCGCGCTCGCCGCGCGAGGTCCGGCGGCGTCCCCCCGGCGCCGCCCGCGGCGACCGGCCGGCGCTGCCGAAGCGCGTCCGGCAGGAGAACATGGCCGCGCAGCTGCGCGAGGAGCCGGCCGTCCGGCCCGCCGCCGAGCCCGCCCCGCGCGCCGGCCGCACCCCCGAGGAGCTGCGCTCGATGATGTCGTCCATCCAGCAGGGCACCCGGCGCGGCCGCGCCGAGACCCTCGGCACCGAGGACTCGTGACCTCGGATGACCGGTCCTGGGAGCGAATGGCTCGATGACGAGGCCGGACCGATCGTCCGGTCGTACGCGCTCACCCGCGGGCGCGCCAGGCCCGCCACGGCCGAGACGTTCGACATGATCACGATCGTCGCGACCGCGGCGCGGCCTCGCTCCGGGTCGCCCGGCATCGGGCCCGAGCACCTGGACATCCTGGAGATGTGCCTGCAGCCGCAGCCCGTCGCCGAGATCGCCGCCCGGATCCGGCTGCCGCTGGTCGTCGTCCGGGTGCTGCTCGGCGACCTGCTGCACCACCGGCTCATCACCGTCACCCGCCCGCACCAGCAGGAGAGCACGCTCTCCAAGGAACGCCTGCTCAGGGAAGTGCTGCATGGTCTCCAAGCCCTCTGAAGCCGCGGGCCCGGCCCCCGCCGCGCCCATCGCGGTGAAGATCCTCATCGCCGGCGGCTTCGGGGTCGGCAAGACGACCCTCGTCGGCGCCGTCAGCGAGATCCGGCCGCTGCAGACCGAGGAGCTGCTCACCGACCGCGGCGTCGGCGTCGACGACACCGCGGGCGTCGAGCAGAAGACCACGACGACCGTCGCGATGGACTTCGGCCGCATCACCATCCGCGACGGCCTGGTCCTCTACCTGTTCGGCACCCCCGGACAGGACCGCTTCTGGTTCATGTGGGACGAGCTGTCGTACGGCGCGCTCGGCGCGGTCGTGCTCGCCGACACCCGCCGCCTCGCCGACTGCTTCCCCGCCGTCGACTACTTCGAGAACCGCGGGCTCCCGTTCGTCATCGCCGTCAACATGTTCGACGACGGCTACGACTACACCGAGGACGAGATCCGCGAGGCCCTCGACCTGACCGACGCCACCCCGATCGTGCTGTGCGACGTCCGGGAGCGCGCGTCCGGCAAGGAGGTGCTGACGACCCTGGTGAGGCACCTGCTGGCGGTCCACCAGGCGGAGACCGCCGGCGCCGCGGCCCGGTAGGCTGCGGGCGATGCACCGGACACGCGCGCGGCTCTCCGACGGCCGCGAACTCGTCTACTACGACGAGACCCCCGGAAGAGTCCCCGTCCCCGACCCGCGCGGCCTGCCGCCCGTCGAGCCGGTCTGCGAGGTCCGCCGCGACCCGCTGACCGGCGACCACGTCACGGTCACCGCGCACCGCAACACGCGCACGTTTCTGCCGCCGCCCGACCAGTGCCCGCTGTGCCCCGGCGGTCCCGCCTCGGAGATCCCCGACGACTCCTACGACGTCGCCGTCTTCGAGAACCGGTTCCCGTCGTTCGACGCCCGCACCCCGGCGGTGCCGCCGACGGTCGACGGCGCGGAGGTGTTCGAGCGGTTCCCCGGCGCGGGACGCTGCGAGGTCGTCTGCTTCACCGACGACCACGACGCCGCGATGGCGGACCTGCCGGTCTCCCGCGTCCGGACGGTCATCGACGCGTGGGCGGACCGCACCGCCGAGCTGTCGCGCCTCCCGGCCGTCCGGCAGGTGTTCGTGTTCGAGAACCGCGGCGTCGAGATCGGCGTGACGCTGCACCACCCGCACGGCCAGATCTACGCGTACCCGTTCATCACGCCGCGGACCGAGCGGATGCTCGCCATGGCGTCCCTGAGTCCCGGCCTGTTCGACGACGTGCTGAAGGCCGAGCGGGAGGGCACCCGGGTGGTGCTGTCCGGCGAGCACTGGACGGCCTACGTGCCCGCCGCGGCGCGCTGGCCCGTCGAGGTGCACCTGATGCCGCACCGGCACGTCCCCGACTTCGCCGCCCTCGACGGCGCCGAACGCGACGAGCTGGCCGTCCTCTACCGCGACCTGCTCCGCCGCTGCGACGCCCTGTACGACACGCCGCTCCCGTACGTCGCGGGCTGGCACCAGGCGCCGACCGGCGAGGGCCGCGACCTCGTCCGGCTGCACCTGGAGCTGTTCTCCGTCCGGCGCGCCCCCGGCAAGATCAAGTATCTGGCGGGGTCGGAGTCGGGCATGGCGGCGTGGATCAACGACGTGCCGCCGGAGGCCGCCGCCGCCCGGCTCCGCGAGGTCGCTGCCGGCTGAGCCCCGTCACTGCCGGCTGAGCGTCCGGCTGATCCCGGCGGCGATCGTCGTCGCGAGCACCCAGCCCGCGACGACCAGCACGTACGCCAGCCACTGGTGCCAGCCGGCCGGCTTGAACGCCTTCTCCTGCCCGAAGTCGATGATGGGCAGCAGCAGGTCGAGGGTGTAGAACAGCGCGTTGAACGGCGGATGCTCGCCGGCCTTCAGCGGCGCGGGCGGATGCGGCCCGAACACCGCCGTGCCCACGGCGAGCAGCCCGGCCAGCCACGCCGCCGCCCACAGCGGCCGGAACCCGTACCCGACCGTCACGTCCTGCAGGTATCCCCACAGCCGCGCGTACCGGGGCCGCGTCGACCGGTGCCGGCGCTGCTTGGCCAGCAGGACGTTCCGCGCCGCCCGGTCGTCGCCCGCCTGCCGGTACGCGGCGGCGAGCTGCTCGTACGCGTGCGGCACGTAGCCCTCCTCGTCGCGCTCCAGCATCGCGATGCGGGCCTTCGCGGGGAGCCGGGGCGTGAGCGAACCGTACGTCAGGCCGTCCAGCCAGACCGTGCCGCCGAGGGCGCCGGGCGCCGCGTGCAGCAGCCCGAACCGGCCTCGCAGCAGGTTCGCGGTGCCGTCGACCCGCGCCTCCCGCAGCCACATCTCGCCGATGACCGCGCTCGTCGCCCGCAGCGCGCAGGTCGCGTCGGAAAGGTGCGCCTGCGTCAGCACCAGCAGCCCGGGGATCGCCGCGCCGCGCACGCTCACCTCGCCGTCGATGCGCGCCCGGGTCGCGACCACGTCCGACCCGACGGTGAGGTTCTCGGCGTCGAGCGCCCGCCGGCCCGGGGCCAGCAGCACGGCCTCCCGGAGGTTCACCATGCCCGCGACGGACGCGCCGTTCAGCCGGATCTCTCCGCGCGCCTCGAGGCCGGGCGCCCAGACGTCGTCCTCGACGACGGAATGGTTGAGGTGCAGGACCTCCTCCCGCGCGCCGTCCTCGCCGAGCCGCGCGCGCTCCAGGAAGAGGGCGCCGGCCAGCCGCGCCCCGCCCAGCCGTATCTGCCCCGGGACGCGGCAGTCGGTGAGGCGCAGCACCCCGTCGACCTTGACGGTCTGCGCCACCAGGCCCGGCAGGAACGAGCCGCTGAGGTTCAGATGCCGCAGATCCGCGCCGTACAGCTCCGGCGCCTCGTCGAAACGGCAGCCCGACAGCCGCACCGGATGCGCGACGGTCGCGTACCGCAGGTCGAGCCGTTCCGAGATCCGCGCGCCGTTCACCCGCAGCGCCGCGATCTCCCCGTCGACGGCCGGGCCGAGCAGCAGCTTGCGCAGCACGCTCGCCCGCAGCGTCCGCGCGGGCCCCCAGCCGCCGCCGTGCTCGGGGTCGTCGTCGCCGTCCCGCAGGTCGACGGGCGTCCCCGTGCGGAACGCCCGCCACACGCGCCGCTCGACGGGACTCAGATCGATCGGCTCCACGACCCTGGAACCTATCGGGATCATCCGGTCTTCCGCCGGGCAACCGGACGACGGCGTGATCACCGCCGGAGGCGGCCTCCGCCTTTTCGCGCACTTCACGGAACGATCTCGGGCCGGTGCCCTAGCCTCCCAGGCATGCCCGAAAGCGTGCTGGCGCAGGGAGCGTTCGACGGGGTCGCCGCCACGGCCGCCGGGCCGCCGCTGGCGTTCGCCTCGCGGGCCGGCCAGGGCGCGAACATCGGCCAGGCCTTCGACCTGCGCACCCGCTCCGCCCTCGGCCCGCCGATCCCCGACTTCCCCGACCACCGCGCCGAGTGGGCGTTCGGGCTGCTGCCGGGCGGCGCGCCCGTCGTGGCCTGGACGCACCGCGACCGCGTGCACGTCCACGACCTGTCCACCGGCGGCGAGTTCACCGTCGACGGGCGGCCCGACCTGCTCGGGCTCGCCGTGCACGGCGGCCGCGGCGCCGTCGTCGCCGTCTCCGGACCGGCCAGCGACGCCCGGGTCGCCGTCCTCGACGCCCGCACCGGCGACCTGCTCGCCGAGTTCGGCGTCTGGCTCGGCCACTGGACCGCCATCGACCGCTGGATCCTGCACGCCACCCCCGCGAGCGGCCCCCTCGTCGGCCTCGCCCGCGACACCGAGCGCACCATCGGGCTCCTCGACGTCGAACGCGAGGAGGAGGCCGCGTCGCTGCCGTCCTCCGGCGCGCACGCGGTGCTGGCGCCCGGTCCGGACGGCCCGCCGCTCCTCGTCCAGCCGTCCGGCGCGGCCGTGCTCGTCCAATCCCTGGACGGCGACCCCGCGGTCGCGCTGCCCGCCCCGGGCGACGTCGGCGCGGTCGCCGCCGCGGTCGCGGGCGACCGGTTCCTCGTGGCCGCCGAGGCCGGCGGCGACCTGCTGGTGTGGGACGCCGCGTCCGTCACCCCGTCCCGCCGCGCGCCCGTGCCGGCGCGGGTGAACGACCTGGCCCTGGCCACGGACGGGACGCTGGTCGCGGCCACCGACGGCGGCCTGCGCCTCACATCGGCGTGATCGCCCGCGCCGTCAGCCGCGTTCGGCGAACGCGGCGGCGATCCCGTCGTCCAGCACCACGGTGTGGAGGCCCACCCGCACGTCCGCCAGGGCCGCCGCGTCCACCTCGACGGGCTCGCGGCGCGGCACAGCGCCGTGCACGGCGACCCGTCCCTCGTGGACGGACCCGATCGGGCCGGCGTTGGGCGACGTGAACGCCCCGGTGCTCGCGCTGTGCGTCTTCCGCACCCACCGCGCCGCGTGGATCTCGTCGTTCAGCACCACCACCGCGCCGAGCCCGCGCGCCTGCGGCGCCACGGCCACGTGTGCGGCCACGAGGACGCCCGCCGCACCAGGTCCAGGATCCGCGCGAACGTCAGCTGCGCGCTCGGCACGGCCTCGATGTCGCGCACCTCCAGCGGCACGCCCATATCGGCCAGGCCGGGGACGGCGGCCGTCAGTTCGGCGCCGGTCAGCCGCGCGACGACCGTCCCGCCGTCGCGGCCGGGACCGTGCCCCGCCATCGCGATCGTCCCGCCCAGCGTGAACAGTGCGACGCTCATCCCATCCCCCTCGCTTGATCAACCTCGCCAACCTACGCCCGACGCAGGCAGCCGGGCATGGCGAGGCCGCCGGTGCGCGGGGCGCACCGGCGGCCTCAGGGGGTGGGGTCAGCGTTTGGCTATGCGGTACTGGAGACGGGCCTCGCCCGGGGTGATGGCGCGGTCGAGGAACATCAGGCCGTCCATCCGGCAGTTGCAGGGGTTCGCCTCCCGGTTGTTCTGCGGGAAGCTGCCGCCGATCTTGATGCCGCGCGGGTCGGTGGCGGAGGCGAGGTGCGGGCCCGGCGTGCCCTGCAGCTTCCAGGGGTCGCCGGACACGGTGTAGAAGCCGTCGAGGGGCTCGCCGTTCTTGTAGAGGGACATCTTGCCGGTGTCGTAGTCGAACGTGGCCGCGAGGTGCACCCAGGTGTTCTGCGGCAGGAGGGTGCGCCAGTCCGTGTTCGCGGCGAACGTCTGCGAGCTGCCGCCGTCGATGCGGCGGCCGAGCGCGACGAGCCGGAGCGTGCCGGAGACGTCGATGATCTCCAGCAGGGCGCGGACGGCGTGGCCGTCGGAGTCCCCGGTGAGGACGCCGATGAGGCCGACCGCGTTGTACACGTCGTCCGGGTTCGCGGTGCCCGAGTTGGGCGACGGGTTCGTGCCGGTCATCTTGAACCAGCCCGCCACGGTCGCGCCGCGCACGGCGTTGAACGCGTGCAGGGACGGGACGCCGGTGGCGGAGTAGACGCCGGCCTTCCAGTCGTCGTTGCCGGCCGTGGACGGGTTCACCTGGCCGAGCTGGATCGCGTGCCGGCGCGCGCCGTCCCGGACGCGCATCGCGGCGCCGCCGTTGACGAGGTCGATGGTGGTGCCGGAGCGGCCGAGGTCGCGCTCCCGCGCGGCATCGCCGCGGGCGGGGTGCTCGAAGTCGTAGTAGGAGACGAGGTTCTTCTTCAGGGACGGGGCGACGCCCGGGGCCGGTGACGCCTGGGCCGGGGCGGCGAGCGAGGCGGCGACGACGGACGCGCCGAGCAGGGCGGTCGCGGCCGTGACGCGGCGGCGGAGCAGCATGGAGGGTCTCCTTCCGATGCCCCCGGGGCGGGCGGGCTCGCTCCCGCCCGCCCCGGGGAGGCCGTTACCGTGCCGGGTTCGCGTGGACGGTCAGGTCGCGGAGCCGTCCGATGTTGTCGAACGATCCGAACCCGACGCGCCCGGACGTGAACGTCTTGTCGAGGGCGGTCATGGCGGGACGGGTGGAGCCGTCCACGTAGACCGCGATCTCGCCGGTGCCGGCGCAGTGGGTGACGCGGACGCGGTGCCAGTCGGCGTCGGTGATGGTCGGCGGGGCGCCGTGCGAGCGGTTGGCGTTCCACTGCTGGTCGATGCGCAGCCGGTCCGCGCCGTTCACGACGAAGATGCCGTTGTGGGGGTAGATGCTGTTGTCGGTGGACAGGTGCGCGTAGTAGAAGTGCGTGTCGTCCTGGTAGCCGAAGACGATGATGACGTCGCGGTTGATGATGTCGACCGGGGTGTCGAGCCGCACCTCGGCGTCGATCTTGGACGAGCCGAGCACCGGGCCGGACTTCAGCACCGCGTACTCGAAGGGGCGGCGCGGCCCGGGCCGCTCGGAGCCGGCCTCGGCGAGGACGACCTCCTTACCGGGGAACCGCCACTTGGACGGCGTGACGGGCGCCCAGTTGTCCGCCGACATGACGCGGCTCTCGCGGACGTCGTTCGGGCGGCAGCCGGCGTAGCTCTTGGTGCCGACGACCTTCCAGATCTTCCCGTTGGCCTTGGCGAGCAGGTAGGGCTCGCCCTTGGCGTCCGAGCCGTAGCGCAGGTCGACCCGGTCGTCGCCGGCGAGCTGCTTCATCGTGACGGGGTTGCCCTTGGTGTCGTAGGCCGCGAGCGAGTAGATCTGCGCGCGGTGCTTGCCGGCCGGGTCCCGCTTCATCTCCGACTCTTCGGTGTACATGAGCCGGCCGTCGACGATGTCGGTGAACAGGTACTTGCCGCGCAGGGCGGGCAGGGCGGCGCCGCGGTAGACGTAGCCGCCGGAGATCGCGTGCCCGGTGTCGCTGGAGCAGTTCCAGTCCGCGGGCGGGTCGTGGTCGTAGGCGGCGACCGGGTAGTCGTAGTTGTACTTGGCGTCGTCGGCGGGCAGCGGGTACAGGTGGCAGCGGTCGTCCTTGCGGAAGGTGTACGCGCCCTCGCGCTCGCTCCAGCCGATGTTGTCGCCGGACTTCACCTCGTGGATCGACTCGATCTCGTGCTCGCCGATGTGCGCGAGGAACATGCGGTGCGTGCCGCCGGTGTCCCAGCTGAACCGGTGGGGGTCGCGCATGCCGTAGGCGTAGATCTCGCCGACCTTGCCGGACTGGCCGGCGAAGGGGTTGTCGGCGGGGATGCCGTACTTGCCGTTCGCGCTGTTGTTCCCGGCCGGGTCGATCCGCAGGATCTTGCCCTGCGGGACGCCGAGGTTCTGCGGGTCGCCGCCGTTGTCGCCGACGTTGCCGTTGCCGCCGTCGCCGACGGACATGTAGAGCTTGCCGTAGTCGGCGTCGCCCGGCTTGGCGTTGGGGTTGAAGTCGATCTGCTGCAGGTTGTGGACGCGGCCGGCGAAGCCGATGCGCAGCAGCTCGCGGTGGGTGCCGTGGAAGGTCTGCGCCTTCGGGTCGTCGGCGGTCCACTCGTCGATGACGCCGTGGTAGCCGGTCTTCGGCTGCGGCGTCAGGTCGGGGGTCTTGGTCGTGAGCGCGTTGCCCGACTCGACGTGCGCGGTGTAGAACTTGCCGTTCTTCTTGAAGTCGGGGTGGAACGCGACGAAGCCGAAGCCCTGGCCGAGGCCCGCGGCGGAGTAGAAGTCGGGGAAGGCGCCCTTGACGTCGAGGTAGACGTGCGACTTCCCGGTCTTCTTGTCGAGGAAGTACAGGTTGCCGTTCAGGTCGGGGACGTAGAGCCGGCCGGAGTGGTCGGGCAGCTCACCGACGTGGTTGATGCGGTTCCAGCGCGCGAGCCGCGGGTCGGTGGGCGGTGCGGAGGGCTCCGACTTGGGCAGCTGGGCGACCTCCTTGAGGACGAGGCCGAGTCCGGACGGGGCGGGGTCGTCGGGGATGGGGTCGAGGATCGGGGCGTCGTCGCGCGCCTGCGCACCGGCCGGGAGCACGGTGATGAGGGCGGCGAGCATCGCCAGGGTGGTCAGCAGGCACCATCTCAGTCTTTTCATTCCGACCGTCCAAGGTGGGGGGTTGGGTGGGGGACGGAGTGGATTGGAAAGCGCTTTCTGGAAGCGCTTTCCCGAACGTACGACCGGCTCTCGCCCGCCGTCAAGAACGGATTCGGCGCCGGATCGCGATCCCGGCGGCCGGCCGGGCGCGCGTCGACAGGGCATGGACCAGCGTCGCGGCGGCCGACACCGCGAGCCCGATCGGGGCCGCCGCCGCGTGCCCGGCCAGCGTCAACGCGACGGCGAGCACCGCGCCCGGCGCCCAGATCCACGTCCGGACGGGACGCGCGGGCCGTCCCCGCCGCCGCCGCGCGGCCTCGGCGGCCATCGGCGGGACGAGCGCGGGCAGCGCGGCGGCCAGCACCGTCAGCCAGTCGAGCAGCATCCGGTCGACGCGCAGCGCGGCGAGCACCGCGCCGGGCACCGCGACCGCCAGCACGCCCCACGCCCGTGCGCCGAACCGGCCGCCGGGCGGCAGGAAGCGGCGGACGGCGAGGGCGCCGGAGTGCACGGCGGCGAACGTCGGCGCGATCACCGACGCGGCGACGAACAGGTTCGCGGCGGGCAGCCCGTCCGGCCCGGCCAGCACCGCGACGACGTCGGTGGACCCGCTGGCCGCCGCGACGCCCGCGCCGACCACCGACGCGGCCAGCGCGGGCCCGACCAGCAGCGCGACGCACGCCGCGAGGTCGCGGCGGCCGCGCAGCCCGGCGGTGAAGTCCGGCGCCCGCACGGCGAACACCGACACGTACCCGATGTAGCCGGCGAGGTCGGCGGCGAGCCCGGTGAACGGGCCGTCCCGCGCGAACGACACCGGCGACGCGGGCGGCGGCAGCCGCACCGCGACGATCCCGATCAGCGCGATGGCGGTGAGCGTGGTGGCGACCGCGATCGCGTTCCACCGCCCGCCGCCGGCCAGCAGGACCGCGACGATCGGGACGGTCAGCAGCACCGCCCCGGCGGCGTCCGGCAGGCCGGTGAGCGCGGCGAGGGCCGCGCCGCCGAGCCCGACGTTGAACCCGAACCAGCCGGCCATCGCGGCGGCGAGCAGCGCGGTGAACGCCCGCTCGGCGGCCGGCGGCAGGTAGCGCGGCGCGAGGACGGCCATGCCGGCGCCGTCCCCGGCGGGCGGGCGCAGGCCGAGCCGCCCCTGCGCCGCGAGCAGCGCCGTCATCACGGCGCCGCCGGCGGCGAGCACGGCGACGGGCAGCGCGCCGCCGTGCCGCCCGCCGACCTGCGCGCCGAGGACGAGCGCGCCCGGCGCCGTCCCGATCCCGAGCCACGCCCCCGACGCCCCCCGCCAACTCCGCCCCTCCATTGAGTTGCGGCGAGTTGTCGTTATGCGCGCCGTCACAACGACGACTCGCCGCAAGTGAACGCGGTTCGGGGGGTCATGCCACGTGCTGGGCGTAGCGGGACAGGGACAGGTTGAGGGCGGCTTGGCCGGGCATCGCCCACAGCTCGTCGTTGAAGATCTCGACCTCGATCGGGCCGGTGTAGCCGGTGGCGTCCACGGCCTCGCGGAACCGGCGCAGCTCGATGCGGCCGTCGCCGAGCATGCCGCGCCCCGTGAGGACGCCCTCGGGGAGCGGCGTCACCCAGTCGGCGACCTGGAACAGGGCGATCCGGCCTTCCGCGCCGGCGCGCGCGATGCCGTCCCACACGGCCGGGTCCCACCACAGGTGGTAGGTGTCGACCATGACGCCGACCTGGGTCGGAGAGAACGGCGCGGCCAGGTCGAGGGCCTGGGCGAGGGTCGAGACGACGCACCGGTCCGAGCAGTACATCGGGTGCAGCGGTTCCAGGGCCAGCTGGACGCCGTGCTCGCCCGCGTACGGCGCGAGCTCGGCGAGCAGGTCCGCGACCCGCGACCGGGCGCCGTCGAGGTCCCGGGAGCCGTCCGGCAGGCCTCCGCTGACCAGGCAGAGGACGGGGGCGTTGAGGGCGGCGGCCTCCTCGATCGCGCGGCGGTTGTCGTCCAGGGCGTCCGGTTTGTGGAAGAAGCCGCCCCGGCACAGCGACGTGACCGCGAGGCCGTGGTCGCGGACGAGCTCGGCCGTGCGGGGCAGGCCGTACTCGGCGACGGGCTCGCGCCACAGGCCGACGCCCGCGACCCCCGCCGCCGCGCAGCCGGCGAGCAGGTCGGGGACCGGCCAGTGCCGGGTCGTCCACTGGTTGAGGCTGAACCTGGTCATAGGGCTCCTTGGACGGTCAGCCAGGCGCGCATCCGGGTCGCGGCGAGGTCCGGGTCGGGCAGCAGCCCGGCCGCGTCCGCGAGCCGGAACAGCCGGGACAGGTGCGGGACGGACCGCGCCGACTCCAGCCCGCCGACCATCCGGAAGTGCCGCTGGTGCCCGGCCAGCCAGGCGAGGAAGACGACGCCGGTCTTGTAGTAGTACGTGGGGGCCTCGAAGAGGTGCCGGGCGAGCGGCAGGGTCGGCGCGAAGATCTCGTCGTAGGCGTCCGAGCCCTGGTCGAGGGCGTGCAGCGCGGCGGCGGCCGCGGGCGCGATCGCGTCGAAGATCCCGAGCAGTGCGTCGCTGTGCCCCTCGGCATCGCCCTTGATCAGCTCCGGGTAGTTGAAGTCGTCGCCGGTGTACAGGCGGACGCCGGCCGGCAGGCGCCGCCGGAACGCGATCTCCCGGCCGGCGTCCAGCAGCGAGATCTTCACGCCGTCGACCGAAGCGGCGTGCTCGCCGATCAGCGCCAGCAGCGCGTCGGCGGCGGCGTCCAGGTCGGACGAGCCCCAGTAGCCCTCCAGCGCCGGGTCGAACATCGGGCCGAGCCAGTGCAGGACGGCCGGGCTGCGCAGCTGCGGCAGCAGCCGCCCGTACACCGCCGCGTAGTCCTCCGGCCCGCGTGCCGCGGCGGCGAGGTGGCGGCTCGCCATCAGCACCGGGACGGCCCCGGCGTCCTCGATGACGCCGAGCTGCTCCTCGTAGGCGGCGGTGATCCGCTCCAGCGTGGCCGGGCCGGGCGGGAGCTGGTCGGTGCCCGCGCCGCAGACGATCCGGCCGCCCGCTGAAAGCGCTTCCTCGCTGCTGCGCACGATGAGCTCGCGGGTCGTCGGCCAGTCCAGCCCCATCCCGCGCTGCGCCGTGTCCATCGCCTCCGCGACGCCCAGCCCGTACGACCACAGGTGGCGGCGGAACGCCAGCGTCGCGTCCCAGTCCAGCGAGTCGCCGAACGGGTCGGCGACCACATGGGCGGCGGCATAGGCGACCCGCGACGACGCCGGCCCCGGCGGCGGGGGATAGGCGCGCGGCTCGCCCATCGTGTGCGGGACGAGCGTCCCGTCCGGCTCCGGCAGGTCGATCTTCATCGCCGCAGCTCCGGCACCTCGAGGCGGCGGCCCTCGCGCCACGCCTGAAGCCCCAGCTCCGCGAGCTGCACCCCGCGCGCCCCCGCGTAGAAGTCCCACTCGAACGGCGCGTCCTCGGCGACGTGCCGCAGGAACATCTCCCACTGCGTCTTGAAGCCGTTGTCGAACACGGTGTTGTCCGGGATCTCCTGCCACTGCGAGCGGAAGTCCTCCGTCGCAGGCAGGTCCGGGTTCCACACCGGCTTCGGCGTCATCGACCGGTGCTGGACGCGGCAGCGCCGCAGGCCCGCGACCGCCGACCCCTCCGTCCCGTCGACCTGGAACTCCACCAGCTCGTCGCGGAACACCCGGGTCGTCCACGACGAGTTGATCTGCGCGACGATCCCGCCGTCCAGCTCGAAGATCCCGTACGCGGCGTCGTCGGCGGTCGCCTCGTACGGCTTGCCGTCCTCGTCCACCCGCTGCGGGACGTGCGTCGCGCCGAGCGCCTGCACCGACCTGACCTGCGCGATCGCGTCGAGCACGTACCGCCAGTGGCAGAACATGTCGAGGATGATCCCGCCGCCGTCCTCGGCCCGGTAGTTCCAGGACGGCCGCTGCGCCTCCTGCCAGTCGCCCTCGAACACCCAGTAGCCGAACTCGCCGCGCACCGACAGGATCCGGCCGAAGAAGCCGCCGTCGATCAGCCGCCGCAGCTTCAGCAGCCCCGGCAGGAACAGCTTGTCCTGCACCACGCCGTGCTTGATGCCCGCCTCGTCGGCGAGCCCGGCGAGCGCGAGCGCGCCCGCCAGGTCGTCGGCGAGCGGCTTCTCGGTGTAGACGTGCTTGCCGGCCGCGACCGCCGCGCGGATCGCCTCGACGCGGGCGCTCGTCACCTGCGCGTCGAAGTAGATCTCGGTGTCCGGACGGGCCAGCGCCTCGTCCAGGTCGGTCGTCCAGGCGTCCAGCCCGTGCCGCGCGGCGAGGTCGCGCAGCTTCGCCTCCGACCGGCCGACCAGCACCGGCTCCGGCCACAGGTCGGTGCCGTCCGCCAGCCGCAGCCCGCCCTGCTCGCGGATCGCGAGGATCGAGCGCAGGAGGTGCTGCCGGTATCCCATCCGGCCGGTCACGCCGTTCATGACGATCCCGATGGACTTGCGTGCCATCCCGTTCCTTCCCAGCCTTGTGTAGAGGCGTGCCTAGTCGAGCGCCGCGCCGGCGCCCAGGAGCTTGCGGATGCGGCCGGTGACGCGGGCGAACTCCGGCTGCGCCATGGTCTGCGCGTAGTCCCGCTCCGCGGGCAGGTCCACGTCGATGACCTCGGCGACCGTGCCGGGCCTGTCGGTCATCACCACGACCCGGTTCGCCAGGTACGCGGCCTCGGCGACCGAGTGCGTGACGAGCAGGACCGTCGTGCCGGTCTCCCGCCAGATCCGGTTCATCTCGATGTTGAGCTGCTCGCGGGTGAGCGCGTCGAGCGCGCCGAACGGCTCGTCCATCAGCAGGACGGGCGGCTCGTGCAGCAGCGCCCGGCACAGCGCGACCCGCTGCTGCATGCCGCCGGACAGCTCGTGCGGCAGCGCGTCCTCGAAACCGGTCAGCCCGGTCATCTCCATCAGCTCGGCGGTGCGCCGCCGCGCCTGCTCCGCGGGCATCTTGCGCATCTCCGCTTGGAGCAGGATGTTCTTGCGGGCGCTGCGCCACTCCAGCAGCGCGGCTCGCTGGAACACGTAGCCGATGTCGGCGCGCGGCCCCGCGACCTGCTCGCCGCGCAGCCGGACGCTCCCGGTGGACGGCTTGAGCAGCCCCGCGACGAGCTTCAGCAGGGTCGACTTCCCGCAGCCGGACGGCCCGACGATCGCGACGAACTCCCCCATCGGGACGTCCAGCGACACCTCGCGCAGCGCGGTGACGTCGCGCTTCTTGCTGCGGAACCGGACGGCCACCTCGTCGATGCGCACGGCGGACGACTGCTCCGCCGCGGCCTTGCCCGGTTCGCTCATGGTCTTCATCGCCCGTCCGCTCATCCCTGCGCCGCCAGCTGCGGCGACCAGTACGTCGACGGCGCCTCGGCCTTGCCGATGACCCCGGTCTGCTGGAACAGCGCGATCGTCTGCTTCCAGTCGTCCTCGCTGTTGACGCCCGGCGCCTTGCCCTGCGTCGCCTGCGTGTGCAGCAGCGTCAGCGTGGTCTTGAACTGCTCGGTGACGACCTTCGCCGGCGGCAGCTGCTCGGACGCGCCGGCCATGCTGGCGACCGCGCCGGCCGGGTCGGCCTCGGCGGCCGTCCACGCCTCGCTGGTGGCGGCGACCATGTCCTTGACCAGGTCCTTGTCGCTCTTCAGCTTCCGCTCGCCGACCAGCAGGCCGTTGGAGAAGAAGTTGACGCCGAAGTCGGAGTAGCGCAGGTACGACACCGGCTTGCCGGACTTGTCGGCGACCGTCGGACCCTGGTCGTTGGCGAACCCGACGAGCCCGTCGGCCTTGCCGGAGATGACCGCGGCGATCTTCCCGGCGGGGTCGGTGTTCTGCAGCGGGACGTCGCTCTCCGACAGCCCGTTCTTCTTCAGGAACACCGGGAACGTGCGCGACAGCGCGTCGCCCGCGGTGATCGCGATCTTCTTGCCCTTCAGGTCGGCGGGGGCCTTGAGGTTCTTGGCGCTGAAGGCCTGCACCGACGCGGGCGTGGTCTGCAGGAACACCCCGATGCTCTTGATCGGCATGCCCTTGTCGACGGCGGCGAGCAGCGCCGGGGTGTCGGCCCAGCCGAAGTCGGTCTGCCCGGCGCCGGTCGCCTGGACGGTCTTCTGCGAGCCCTGGCCCGCCTTGATCTCCAGGTCGATGCCGTGCTTTTCGTAGATGCCCTTCTTCTTGCCGTAGTAGAAGGGCGCGTGCTCGCCGTAGGGGTACCAGTTCAGCGTGAGGGTGACCTTCGTGAGCTTCTTGCCGGAGGCACTGGTGGTCTCGCCGGAGTCGCCGCCGCAGGCGGTGGCGGCCAGGGCCAGGGCCGGGGCAAGGACGGAGACGGCGAGGATGCGGAGTTTCATGGGAGGTCCTCCATGGGTGGGGTGAACTCCCGGCCGGCCGGCCGGTTCGTGGAGGCGGGTTCGGAAGGGCCCGTCCGGACGGGCCGGGTCAGTAGGTGGTGGTGACGGCCTCGCCGCGGCGGCTGGCGTGCCAGGGGAGCAGCAGCTTCTCGGCGATCTCGACGGCGACGAACAGCACGACGCCGATGGCGGACATCACCAGCAGCCCGGCGAACAGCATCGGGGTGTCGATGTTGCCGTTGGCCTGCAGGATCACGTAGCCGAGCCCCTCGTTCGCGCCGACGAACTCGCCGACGACGGCGCCGGTGACGGCGAGCGTCACGGCGACCTTCAGGCCGGAGAACAGGTGCGGCAGCGAGGCGGGGAGCCGGATCTTGGTGAAGGTGGCGAACGCGCTCGCGCCCATCGTGGACGACAGCTGCAGCATCTCCGGGTCGACCGCCTTCAGCCCGGCGACCATCGAGATCACCACCGGGAAGAACGCGATCAGCACCGCAACGACGATCTTGGGGCCGATGCCGAAGCCGAGCCAGACCACGAACAGCGGGGCGATCGCGATCTTGGGGATGACCTGCGCGAACAGCAGGATCGGGTAGAGGGTGCGCTCGACCGTGCTGGAGTAGACCATGATCACTGCGGCGGCGACGCCGATGACGACCGCGAGCGCGAAGCCGATCAGGGTCTCGTAGGTGGTCACCCATGTGTGGTGCCAGATGTAGCCCCACTTGTCGCCCATCAGCTTCAGCGTCGTCCAGGGCGAGGGCACCAGGTACGCCTCGACCAGCTTGAACGCGGTGATCGCCCACCAGGCGGCGAAGCACGCCACCAGCAGCGCGACCGGCCGCCAGGCCGACTCCAGCGCGGTCGCGATCCGCTCGCCCGCGCCGGGCCGGTCGCGTTCCACGACCCCCGGGGCGTCCGCCGGCGGCTTGGCGCCCGCCGCGCCCCGCCCGTGCGGGGGGCGGTTCGCCGAGCGCGGGGGGTCGTCCCCCCGCGAGAGGTGCTGACTCACCATGGTTCCTCCGGGACCGTGCCGAGAAAGCGCGTTCAGAAAGCGCTTTCTGAGGTACCGTAGGAACCTGCGCCGGGCGCGGTCAAGAGGGTCTTTCCGAACGGGCCCGCCGCGCGGCGGCCGGCGAGGCCGCGCGGGACCGCCGCGGTCCCCGCCCGGGCGGCGCGGGGGACGCCCCCCACGAGGAGGACGCATGACCGAGGCGGCGGAGGAGCCGCGCACCGCTGACCGGGCCTACGTGACGCTGCAGGACGTCGCCCGGCAGGCCGAGGTGTCGCTGGCCACGGCCTCCCGCGTGCTCAACGGGACGTCGCAGGTCAGGGCCGATCTGCGGGAGCGGGTGCTGGCCGCCGCCGCCGAGCTCAGCTACACCCCGAACGCGCACGCCCAGGCGCTCGCCAGCTCCTCCAGCAAGTCCGTCGGGGTGATCTGCCACGATGTCAGCGACCCCTACTTCGCCGCCGTCGCCCGCGGCGTGATGCGCACCGCCGCCGAGCACGGGATGCTCGTCATGCTCGCCAGCACGTTCCGCGACCCGTCCCGCGAGATCGAGTACGTGGCGATGCTGCGCGCGCAGCGGGCCCGCGCGATCCTGCTGATCGGCTCCGGCTTCGAGGACCGCGACTGGGAGCGCTCGATGGCCGGCGAGCTGGACCCCTACCAGCGCACCGGCGGGCGCGTCGCGGTGCTCAGCCGGCACCGCAGCCTCAAGGTCGACGCCGTCCTGCCGCAGAACCGGGAGGGCGCCGGGGCGCTCGCCCGCGCGCTGCTCGACCTCGGCCACCGCGACTTCGGCGTGCTCAGCGGGCCGCGCGCGCTCACCACCGTCTCCGACCGGCTCGGCGGCTTCATCGAGGCGCTCGCGGAGGCCGGGGTGCGGGTGCCCGAGGAGCACATCGTCGAGGAGTCCTTCACGCGCGACGGCGGGTACCGCGCGGCGACCGAACTGCTGCGCCGCGACCCCCGTCCGACCTGCGTGTTCGCGGTGACGGACGTGATGGCGATCGGCGCTCTCGCCGCGCTGCGCGACCACGGCGTCGCGGTGCCGGGCGAGATCTCCCTCGCCGGCTTCGACGACATCCCGATCGTGCGCGACCTCGCGCCGCCGCTCACCACCGTCGCGCTGCCGCTGGAGGCGATGGGCGAGCACGTCATGGGCCTCGCGCTGCGCGAGCCGCCCGCCCGCCGCAGCCGCATCGAGCGCGTGGCCGGCCACGTCATCCTCCGCGACAGCACCGCCGCCCCCCGTTGACTTGTGGCGGGGGGGGGGGGGGGGGGGGGGGGGCGAAAAAAAAACACCCCCCACAACAACCCGGGGGGGGGGGGGGGGGTTATGAGGGGCTCCATAACCACGACACGCCACAAGTCAACCGAGGGGGTGGGCGCGGAGGTCGGTGAAGGCGAACTCGCAGTTGTCGGCGCGCAGGCCGATCGAGCCGGGGCGGACGATCGGCGGGCCGTGCCGGCCGCCGTCCACGGCCTCCAGCAGCACGCGGCCGTCCTGGCGGACGGCGATGGTCACCAGCGACCGTCCGTTGGAGGTGATCCGGACGTCGAAGGACTGCCACGCGCCCGGCCGGAACGGGTGCCGGACCTGGCCGAGCGTCGTGTAGGTGCCGCCGTTCTCGGTGCCGCCGGTCAGCTTCTTCTTCACCACGAGCAGCCCGTCGCGCCGGGCCAGCGACGCGACGTACAGCTCGGTCTGGTCCTGGCGGCGCAGCATCAGGTGGAGGCCGTCGGTCGGCTCGGTCGGCGCCCGCCCGCCGCCCGGCACGAGCCGCAGGACGCGGACCCGCAGCGTCACCCGGACGTCCTCGAAGTCGGCGCGGCGGGTGTTCATCCGGAACACGCTCGACCCGGTGCCGGTGGACGAGCGGGCGTCCGGCACCGCTTGGTCGGGCGGCCCGGACCAGCCGGCGCCGTCCCGGACGAACAGGGACCCGCTGGTCACGTCCCAGTCGGGGGACCGGCGCGCGTCGGACGCGCGCGGGTTCCAGTGCGCGTACTCGTTGGTGACCAGGCGGTCGCGCCCGGACGTGCGGGACGCGAAGTCGCCCGGCCCGCCGCATCCGCGCAGCGACAAGACGGCCGCGGGGAGCGCCGCGGCGGCGACGGCGCCCGCGACGATGGTCCGCCGTGACGACATCGGCTACCCCGCGTCGAGCGCCGTGCACAGGCCCCGCGCCCGGAGCCCGGTGATGATCGCCGGGAGGGCCCGGATGGTGGCGGCGGAGTTGGCGACGCCGTCGTGCATCAACACCACCGAGCCGGGGCCGGCCTTGGCGAGGACGGTGGCGGCGATGTCGGCGGGCCGCCGCCCGCGCCAGTCGTTGGTGTCGACCGACCAGCGGACGACCCGCAGCCCCAGCGCGCGCGCCTGCGCGTCCACGACGCCGTCGGTGTTGCCGAACGGCGGCCGGAACAGCGTGGGGCGCGGCGCGCCCGCCCGCATGATCGCGGCGTTGGTGCCGGCGAGCTGGCGGCGGACGGCGGCGGCGTCGAGATCGGCCATGTGCGGATGGTCCCAGCTGTGGTTCTCGGCGAGGTGGCCGCCCGCGACGACCGCCCGGACGAGCGCGGGGTGCGCGGCGGCCTTCTTGCCCATGATGAAGAACGTGGCGCGCACGTCGTAGGCGCGCAGGACCTCCAGGATCTGCGGCGTGTAGACGTCGGGGCCGTCGTCGAAGGTGAGGGCGACGCGCCCGCGCCGGCACGCGTTGCCGGTGTCGGCGTGGTCGAGCAGCGCGCGGTTCACGACGGTCTCGGCGTGCAGGGTGCCGGCGTTGCCGCGCTGCGGGACCAGCGCGTCCAGCGCCGGCGGGACGATCGCGGCGAGCGCGAGGACGCCGAAGCCGAGTTCGGTGAGGTGGCGGCGCAGCCGCCGCTTGCGGCGGGCCGGGCGGCCGGGCCCCGTGGGCCCGGCCGCCTTCGCTTCATCGGTCATGTGCCCTGGTCCGTGAGGGAGAAGTCGTCGACGACGAGGGTCCCGGCGCCCGGCAGCGCGACACCGAAGCTGATGTTGGTGGCGCCCGCGGGGACGGCGGGGGTGGTGACGAGCGTCTGCTGCCAGGTGCTCGTCTGCGTGAGGGTCGGGCCGTTCGTCCAGAACGTCCAGGCGCCGGTGGCGCTGCGGTAGTAGATGCTCATCTTGGTGGTGACGCCGGCCGCCCAGGTGCCCTTGTACCAGACCCCGAGCCGGTAGCTGTGGCCCGGCGTGGCGGCGGGCGCGCAGGTCCCGGCGTCCTGTCTGGTGACGAGCTTGCGGTCGCCGTCGGTGCGGGCGGAGACGTCGACGCGTTCGGCGAACTGCCCGGTGTGCGAGTCGTTCGTCCGCGTCCAGGCGAAGGTGTTCGTCCCGTACCCGCCGAGCTGGAAGCAGTCGGGGACGCCGTCGGTCGCCGCCTCCAGCGACGGGTTCTGCACGGTCGTCGGCGACGGCGGACCGTTGACGGGCGGCTGCAGGCTCCCGCCGATGACCTGGTCGACGGTCTTCACCACCGTCCCGTTCGCCGCGCGCGGCGCGAGCCAGTCCAGGAACGACGACAGCGTGGCCGGGCTGACGGCGTAGGTGTCGTCGCAGCCGTTGCAGACGTGGTGGACGACGAGCTGCACCCATCCGCCGCCGTGCGTCTCGGCCTGCGTCACGTACCCCTGGAGCTGCGCGAGCGTGGTGCCCGTCTTGACCGAGTCGGGGGTCTGGGTGAAGTAGGGGCTCGCCGGCGGGATCGTCTCGGCGTAGCCGCAGCCGTTGCAGTCGCCGGGCGAGACGACCCCGCCGACCGTCCGGGCGCTGTTGTAGCCGCAGTCGTGCACGACCTGCCCGGACGTGCTGCTCGCGTTCCCGTACGGGTAGGCGAAGTTCTTGACGGTGAAGCCCATGTTCAGCAGCGCGACGCGGTCGTCGCAGACCTGCCGCTGCTGCTCGGTTGTGGAGAGGGTGGGCAGGTCGGCGTGCGTGATGGTGTGGCCGCCGATCTCGTTGCCGGCGGACTCCAGCGACGCGATCTCCGCCTGCGTCATGTAGCCGGACGTGCCGACCCGGGCGCTGTTGATGTAGTAGGTCCCCTTCATGCCGTGGCTCGCGAGAGCCGGGCGGGCGTTGTCGTACTGGTCCTGCGCTCCGTCGTCGAACGTCAGCGACACGACCGTGCCGGTGTCGGCGCTCGCCGGCACCTCGGCGAGGACGCACGCCGCGCCGACCAGCGCCGCGGTGACGAGCACGAGAAGTCTTCGTGGAGACATCGGGGGTACTCCGTGGGGAGTCGGGGGTGGGGTCAGCGCTCCTGGAGAGGGGTGAGCGCCGGATCGCGGAAGACCAGCGTGCGCCGGCCGCGCGCCGCGATCTCGAACGTGAGGCCTCCTTCGTTGAGCCGCGGGTCGATGGCGGCGCGCAGCGGCGCGCCGCCCGCCACGGCGACGGTGATCCGGTCGCCGCGCACCTCGATCCGGACGGACCGCGCTCCCTCCCGGGCCGCGAGCCGGGTCCGGCCGAGCACGACCGGGGCCGCTTCCCCGATCTGCTGCCGGACCAGGACGGACGCGGCGCCGACGACGACCTCGACGCGGCCGCGGTGGCCCGCGCCCGCGCCGTCCCGGACCGCGATGACCGCGCTGGTGCGCGGGTCGATGCCGGTGACGGACGTGCTGACCCGGTAGTCCGTCCACTGGCTCGTGTTGACGCCGGTGAGCAGGCAGGTCCCGTAGACGTCGCTGGTGACGCGCAGGTCGGACGCGCGGCGCCGGCAGGTGGCGAGGTCGCCCGTCCAGGGCAGCGCCGCCAGGTCGCGCGGCGGCGCGGTGGGGACGGCGGCGCGGATCATCTCCAGCAGGTCCGCCACCGACGTGGTGGAGCGGACGCCGATCCGGCCGAGCGTCCAGCGCGGCGACCCGGCGGTGAGCGCGTCCACGTGGTCGGTCGGGACGTTCTCGCCGGCGAACGCCTCGCTGAACCCGGCGTGCCGGATCAGCACGGGCAGCTCGGCCGCGATCCGCGGATCGTTGCCGGTCTCGCCCGGCGCGCCGAACGGGTAGGAGAACGCGGTGGCCCGGCGGCCGAGCGTCTTGCGGAAGAACCGCTGGCTGCGGTTCAGGTCGGAGCGGATCCGGGCGCGCCAGTGCCCGAGCGTCTCCGTCCGGCCGCGCAGCCGGAGCAGGTTCGGCATCGGCGGGGCGACGTCCCCCGGCACGCGGGCCAGGTCGTGCAGGTCGTCGCCGTGCGAGCCGAACTCCCACCGCCCGGTCGCGGCCAGGTCGCGGACCTGCCGGGTGGACAGGTAGTACGACGGCGTCCCCGGCTCGACGATCTTCCCGGTGGTGAGGAACCCCACCGCGGTGAAGCCGTGCGCCCTCAGCACCGGGTCGGCGGCCGTCCAGTCGGTGAGCTGCCCGTCGTCGAAGGTGATGAGCAGGGCGCGCGGCGGCAGCCGGACCGGCCGGTGCGCGAGCAGGTCCTCCACGTCCCGCAGCCGGACGGTCCGGTACCCGGCCGCCGCGAGCGCCGCCATGTGCTCGCCGAACAGCCGCCGCGTCAGCGTGCTGCCGGAGTGGTCGGTGTCGGACACCCCGTGGTAGGTGAGGACGAGCACCGATCCCGGGTACCGGGGCAGTGCCGCCGCCGTCCGGGCCGCCGCCGGGTCCAGCCGGACGGCGGGCGCCGCCTGCTGCCCCGGGTCGAACGGCCGGCTCAGCGTCACCCACGTCGTGAGCGCGAGGGCGAGCGCGCACAGGAACACCAGGCCGGTGAACGCCCGGAAGGCCCGGGTGGACCGGCCGGGCGGCGGCCGTTCCCAGGGCGCGGGCTCCTCCCGGTCAGCCATCGCTCGCCGCCGCGGTGTACACCTGGATCGGGCGCGGCGCCGACGAGGGCGGCGACGCGTCCCGGGTGCCCCACTTCCCGTCCCGGATCCGCGCCACCGCCCACAGCAGCTGCGGGGAGAACGCGACGTAGAAGAACGTGCCGACGAACGCGTAGATCCACATGCCGTCGTCGCGCAGCATCCGGTACGTCAGCGCGTACCCCATCGACACCAGGTACAGGCCGAGGAAGTAGATCATCGGGAAGCGGCCGCCGGCGAGCGGGACCGCCAGGCTGTACAGCACCACGATCGGGCTGAGCAGGCCCGCGATCGTCTGGACGGCGATGGACGGCAGCGCGCGCGTCCGGCTCCGCCACACGTGCGCGAGCAGCAGCGGCCCCTCCCGGCTCCACGACTTCTTCCACCGCAGCTGCTGCCGGAAGAACTTGCGGTACCGGTCGGGCGCGTCCGTCCACGCCTCCGCGCGGGCGTCGTAGCGGGTCGTCCAGCCGGTCTTGATGACCCGGTTGGTGAGCGCGCGGTCGTCGCCGTAGGTGCACTCGACGCCGAGGAAGCGCTGGTGCTCCCAGGCGTCCAGCAGCGGCGCGATCGCCGTCCGCCGGTACGCGGCGAAGCAGCCCGAGCAGCAGGTGACCGCGCCCAGCACCGACTCGGCGCTCTTGAGCAGCTGGAAGGACACGTAGTAGCGGGCCGCCTGCATCCGCGTCAGCACGTTGCTCTCGGCGTTGCGGACGTAGGTGAGGCCGGAGATCGCGCCGACCTTCCGGTCCGCGAACCCCTGCACGAGCAGCCGGACGGAGTCGGGCGCGGGCATCGAGTCGGAGTCGACGAACACCAGGATCTCCGCCGAGGTCGCCCGGATCCCGGCCGCCATCGCCGCGCGCTTGCCCTTGTTGGCGCCGAGGTCGACGCAGCGCACCCGGCCCTTCGGGTAGCGCGCGGCGGCCTTGCGCATGTGGTCCCAGGTGTCGTCGGTGGACCCGTCGTTCACCACGACGATCTCCAGCTTGCCGGCGGGGTAGTCCAGCCCGAGGCAGGAGTGGATCGTCCGGGCGACGGCCTCGCCCTCGTTGTAGGCGGGCACCACGATCGCGACGGACGGGGTGATGCCGGCGTCGCGCGGCGGCCGGTAGAACGCGGCGAGCACGAACCGGCTGATCACGTAGCTGCTGACCAGCACCGTGTACGTGGGGAGCAGCAGGTCGCCGCGCATGTAGGCGACCTTCACCCCGACGTGCCAGACGATGACGCCGCAGATCACGGCGACGCCCGCGAGCGCCCCCAGCGAGACCAGGCGGGCGCGCCAGGGCAGGCCGCCGAAGGGGATCGGCGACCGCCGGTCACGGCTCACAGCGCCACGCGCCGGGCCGGACCGGAGAAGCGGTACGTCGCGTCCAGCAGCAGCTGGTCCTCGCGCAGCCAGTCCAGGTCGAGGCCCTGGTGCGGGGTGTGCGCGATCACCAGGTCGGCGGGGCCGGGCTCGGCGCTCGCCAGCTTCGTGCCACCCTCGGTGACCAGCTCGGGGACGCGCGGGTCGTGGTAGCGGACGGCGGCGCCCGCCGCCAGCAGCCCGTCGATGATCTCCAGGGCGGGGGACTCGCGCAGGTCCTCGACGTCCGGCTTGTAGGCGACGCCGAGCACCAGCACGTCCGCGCCGGCCAGGCCGCGGCCGTGGTCCGACAGCACCTGCCGGGCCCGCTCCACCACCTGGCCCGGCCGCATCGCGATCGCGTTCATCGCGGCGGAGACCAGCGGCGTGTGCAGCCGGTCGCGCTTCAGCTGCCAGAGCAGGTAGTGCGGGTCGCAGGGGATGCAGTGCCCGCCGGCCCCGGGGCCGGGGAAGAACGGCATGAAGCCGTACGGCTTGGTCGCGGCGGCCTCGATGACCTCCATCACGTCCAGCTCCAGCAGCCGGCTCGCGTCCGCGAACTCGTTGACCAGCGCGATGTTGACCGCCCGGAACGTGTTCTCCAGCAGCTTGGTCATCTCGGCCGCCTCCGCCGAGGAGACCCGGTGCAGGTCGCCCGCGTACCGGCCGAGCAGCGCCATGGCCCGCACCGCGCAGCGCGGCGTGACGCCGCCGACCACCCGCGGGACCTCCTCGTGCGGGTGCCGGTCGTTGCCCGGGTCGATGCGCTCCGGGCTGAACGCGACGAAGACGTCCGTTCCCACCCGCAGGCCGCGCGCCGCCAGCGGCCGGACGAGCAGGTCCCGCGTCGACCCGACGTAGCTGGTCGAGGTGAGCACGATGGTCTGCCCGTCCCGCGCGTGCGCGGCGGCCGTGGCGCACGCCTCGGTCAGGGCGCCGAGGTCGGGGACGAGGTGCCGGTTCACCGGCGTCGGCACGCAGATGATCAATGCGTCGGCGCGGGCCGCGTCCGCCGGGTCGGCGGTCACGGTGAGGCCGTCCCGCGCCTCCCGGAGCCGCTGATGGTCGCTGTCCAGCAGGTCCACGCGGCCGGCGCGGATCGCCTCCAGCCGGCCGGGGTCCCGGTCGACGCCGAGGACCCGCAGGCCGGCGGCGTGGAAGGCGAGGGCGGTGGGCAGCCCGACGTAGCCGAGCCCGATGACGGCGACGTCGTATGTGGATGAATCCGTGTGCCGGGCCCCGATGGGCGAAGCAGCGGAGGACATGGGTCAGTGATCTCCCCGTGTGAGCTCCGGTCCGATGGCCGGAGTCCATCAGCCGTTGGCAAAGACGGGGTAAAGGGTCATGGGCAGCCGCTTGACGAGGGACCGCCGATCAGCGGAGGGCAGGTACGCCCGATGGCGGATGACATCTCTCCACCGGTAAACGATCATGCTCGTGAGCAGGTGAAAAGCGCAGGACCCGCCCGGAGTGCCGGGCGGGTCCTGATCGCGGCCGAAACCGGCCGGTCAACGTGCGGCGAGGTCGTCCTCCGGGGCGCCCGTCTCCGCGTCCAGGGGGCGCTCGGACTCGGTGTCCGCCGGGCGCCGCTCCGGCCACGAGTTGATCCGGGTGCGACGAGGGTTCGCCAGGGCGTTGTCCATTTCTACTGCTGTCCTCCCGTTGACGACGGCCCGCGATTCTCCGCATCCGGGCCGACCGAAATAAGAAGATCTTCCCCGATGACCCACCTGGTTTAGCAAAATGGTCTAGACCGCGAGGCCTGCACCCCGGCATAACGCCGCGCCCCCGGTGCCGCATTCCGCCCGCCCGAAAACCGGATAGCGCCGCGGGCCCGGTCCTGCCACCATCGTCGGCATGGACGTCCAGCAGCTCATCCGCCTCCACGCCGAGGGCACCCCGCCGAAGTACCTGTTCTTCTGGGGCCACCGGACTCCCGGCCCCGGCTATCTCAGCCAATGGTGGCCGTCCCCATTCACCGTCGACGGAGTGACCTATGCCACGGCGGAGCATTACATGATGGCGGAGAAGGCCCGGCTCTTCTCCGACGACGAAACGGCCGCGGCCGTCGTCGCCGCGCCCCATCCGGGCGCCGCCAAGGACCTCGGCCGCCGCGTCCGCGGCTTCGACGACGACGCCTGGACCGCCCACCGCACGTCCATCGTCGTCGCCGGGAACCGGGCGAAGTTCGCCCAGAACCCCGAGCTGCGCGACTACCTCGTCGGCACCCGCGCCCGCGTCCTCGCGGAGGCCAGCCCCCTCGACCGCGTCTGGGGGATCGGCCTCGCCGCCGACGACCCGCGGGCGCTGGACCCCGCCGAGTGGCAGGGGGAGAACCTGCTGGGCTTCGCGCTGATGACCGTCCGCGACTCCCTCAGCGGCTGACCGCGGCCTCCCCGGCCCGGACGCGGCGCCGCGCGGCGAGCCCCGCCCGCGTGAGGTCCGACATGCGGCGGCACGCCCGCCGCTGGTAGATGAGCTGGGTGGGCCGGCCGAACAGCACGAAGCCGAGCCGCACGAGCGGGTTGCGGATGGCGGCGCGTTGCGAGAAGGCGTGCAGGTGGAACTCCACCTCCCCGGTGTCGAGCCATTTGTGCACCTCCTGGTCCATCTGGCCGCGTTCCAGGTGCCCTTCCAGCGTGCTGTAGTTCCAGCCCCACACGCGCACCCGCCGGCCGTCCCGCTCGACGACCTCGTCGACGACGTCGCCGACCCGGACGCCGAGGTGGAAGCGCAGCCCGAAGAAGCGCGCCTCGAGCAGCATGTCGGCGCCGGGCTCCGGCTCGCCCGTCCGGTAGGCGCTGCGGATGATCCGCGGGTCGGCGAACTCGTAGTCCCGGACGAGGCGGCGCGCGATCTCCCAGCCGCCGTCCGGCTCCGGCGGGCCGGGACGCTCCGGCGGGAGGGCCTGGACGTGGTCGTCGATGTGCCAGGCGGCGGGCCCGGCGTTCTCCGGCCGCTCCCGGGCCTCGAAGTTCACCGGCCGGTCCCGCAACCGCCCGTAGAGCCGCTGGAGCCGGCGGTGCGCGCGCGGGCCCTTGCGCCGGACGGTGCCCCTCCGCCGGCCGCCGGGCAGCGGCCGGCGCTTGCGGGCGTCGAGGTGCTGGACGGCGTCGTAGGCGCTTCCCCGCACCTGATGGAGAGGACCGGCGGGCCGCAACCCGGGGATCGGGTTCCGTACCGGATTGAACCGCACCGGGGCGCCGTCGTCGGCGCGCGCGGGCCCGGTGAGGACCAGCTCCCCGAACCGCTCCCAAGGCCCGAGGCCCGTCGCCACGACCAGGTCCATCGTGATCGGGCCCGCCGCGGCGGCGCGGGCCAGCGCCGCGAAGTCCGCCGGGACGGCGCGCCGGGCGAACGCGCCCAGCAGGACGTACCGGTCGCCCGCCTTGTACGGCAGCAGCGAGCCGTAGAAGCCGGGCCCCCAGTGGTTCGCCGGACGGAGCATGTGACGGGCGGCCCGCCCGTGGCCCGTCGTGGCCAGCAGCAGTTCGGCGGTCGCCGGGTCGCCGTCCTCCACGGGCTGCCGCCAGCGCAACGCCAGCCCGAGGATGTCGGGGTACGGCGCCGGCAGCCCGACCGACCGCGACAGGCGCGCCAGCCCTTGCAGCTCCGCCGTGTCGTCCAGCAGCGGGACGCCCCAGAAGCGCGAGGTGCCGGACAGCCGCAGGACGGCGTCGAGGACGACCCCGCGCGGATGCAGCGGCCGGCCTCCGCGCGCTTTCGCCAGCGCGGTGAACGTCCGGGCGAGCGCGGTGGCCGCCGGGCGGGCCACGTGGCGCCCGTCGACCCGGGAGTCCCCGGCGACCTCGGTGCGCTCGGTGAACACCTCGACGTCCCCCGCCCTGCGGCCCCCGGCCATCTCCGCCACGCGGCAGCAGAAATGGGTCCACATGTGGAGCTGCATCTCCTTCGCCATGCCGACCCGGTCGTAGAGGACGTCGGCCAGCCGGTCGCCGCTGCGCGTCCACGACTCGATGGTGAACCAGAGCCCGCCGTCCCCGGCGTCCCGCGCCCGGAACTCGATCTCGCCGGCCTCGACGTGCCCGCTCAGGGTCGCGAGCCGGAACGACAGCGGCGTGCGCTCCACCACCCGCACCGGGCAGTTCCACGGCCCCGGCATGTGGACGTCGTACTCGTCCCCGAGGTCGAGCCCGGAGGAGGCCCCGGAGATCTTGTCGAACACCGCGAACTCGACCGGCGACGCGGCGTTGACGTCCGCGCGCAGCCGTTCCATCAGCCCGGCCGCGTCCAGGTCGGCGCCCTCGACCCGGACCTGGTAGCGGCGCTGGTAGACGGGCCCTACCCCCTGCCGCAGCCCCTGGATGCGGTCGCCGCCGCGGGTCGGGATCCGCGCGAGGTCGAAGCCCGGCTCCGTCCGGAGCCGCTCCCGCTTCGCGGTGCGGGCCGTCCGGAGCCAGCGCCAGAGCGCGAGCCCCGCCCCCGCCGGCCAGCGCGCCGTCCGCACACGCTGCCGCCACCGTCGTCGCACGGCGCCCTCCAGGATCACCAGCGCCTTCGCGCCGCCTTGCGTCTCCGCGAGTCACGCCCTACCCGAGCCACCCCCGCCAAACCGGCCCCCGCCCGACCGGCCCCCGCCTCACAGGCCGAGCAGCTCGGCGAGGGTGCCGCCGAGGACCCGGTCGCGGGTCTCACCGGGGGAGGTGACGCGCTCGACGGTCATGCGCGCGAGCACGGGGTCGCCGTAGGGCGCGTCCGAGCCGAACAGGGTGCGGCCGGGGATCTCCGCGATCGCCACCCGGACCGCGAAGACGATCGGCGCCGTGGACAGCTCCAGGTACATGTTCGGCGTGTCCCGGACGAGCTCGACCGCGCGCATCCAGTGCGCCCCGCCGAGCTGGCTCACGACCAAAGGGACGCGCGGGTACCGGCGGGCGAGCCCCCCGAGCGTCTCCAGATCCTCCGCCGTCGTAGGCGCCGACCCGTGCACGACGACGGGCAGGCCGCCGTGGTCGCGGGCGGCCCGCAGCACCGGTTCGACGAGCCCGGCGCGTCCCGGCGCCGGCGTCAGCTCACCGATGCCGTTCAACTAAAGGAGGAGCGCAGTGCTGATCGGGGAGCTGTCCCGGCGCACCGGGGTCAGCGAGCGGCTGATCAGGAGATGCTGACCAAGGCGCGCAAGCGCGTGCCCGCGCTGCGGTTCGGCGCGCTCGCCGGGACGCTCGGCGTCCTCGCGACCGCGGCGACGTACCGGATGAACGTGCTGCTGCTGGAGAAGAAGCTGCCGCCGGAGCTGGCGTCGTTCGTCGCGGCGCTGGCCTACGGGGGCGGCGCGGGCGCGGCGGCGGTGGCGGCGTCCCGCAAGTGGAAGGGGCTGCCCGCGCCGCTGCCGACCGAGACGGCCCGGCAGGTCGCGGGGATCATCACCGACACCGGCTGACGGCGGTCAGGAGTCGCTGAACTTCACGTTGCGGCCGACGACGTGGAGGCCGACGCCGTTCGAGGAGACGGTGACGCTCTGGAACGACAGGCCCATCGGCAGGCCGCTCACCGGGACGGTGAAGTCGAGGTCGTCGCCGATCTCCGAGCGCGAGAACCCCTCGATCGACTGCGTCTTCACCACGATGCTGTTGCCCTGCTTGGTGACGGTCGCGGTCGCGGTGGCCTCCGTGATGCCGAGGTCCATCTTGGCCTTGACGAGGTTCTTCCCCGCCGCCGTGAGCACGAGGTCCGGGTCGTCGCTCGCGCGCGCCAGGTCCTTGAAGCTGACGAACGCGGTGCCGTCGACGCTGCCGAGCGTGCCGCTGCCGAACCCCGAATCGACCCGGACGTCCCGTGCGCGCACTTTGAGGTTCGTGATGTGCAAGGGGCCCTCGGTGATTCCGTTGGCCTCGAGCCGCACATCGCCGAAGTGACGGGACGCGACCTGGGTGAGGAACGGGATTCCCTTGATCGTCACTTTCGGCGTCGCCGGGAATCCCTCCTTTTTGATCTGCGCGGCCATCTCGTGCTGCGCGAACACCACGCCGCCGCGGTCGGCCGCCACGAGGAGCAGCGCGATCAGCAGGACGGCGCAGATCAGGACGGTCAGCCACCGTGGCCGCCCGCGCCGCGGAAGGCGTTCGACACGGGTGACGGCAGCCGCGCCCGGCGGTTTCGCCATGGCGCTCACTCAATTCCGTCGCCGGGATCCTGTCAATGGGACCGGTGTCCCGCCGATACCGGGCACGGAGAATGGGCCGCGACATTTGCGGGAAGAGGACTTACACTCCCCGCATGACGGCCGGTCCTTCCGCCGAATCGCTCGCCGCGCCCGTTCTCGTCGTCCGCACGCGGGACCGGGTGCACCGGCTGCGCCCCGGGGGTTCCTACCGCATCGGCCGCGACCCCGCGTCCGACATCGCGCTGTCGGATCCGCGCGTCTCGTGGTGGCACGCGGTGCTGCGGACGGGCCCGGACGGCTGGCTGATCGAGGACGTCGGCAGCAGCAACGGCACGTTCTGCCAGGGCGGACGCATCGAGCGGATGGAGATCGGCGGGCACCGCACGTTCCTGCTCGGGCACTCCAGCGAGGGCGAGAGCCTCGCCTGCTTCCCCGAGAGCCCGCCGCCGAGCCGCCGCCAGGTGTACCCGCCGCCCGCCGGGCGCGGGGCGCCGCCCGCCCAGCCGCCCGCGCAGTCGCCGGCCCCGCCCGGCCGCCCGTCGGGCACCCCGCCGCCGCCGTCGGGCACGGCGCCCCCAGTCCCGCAGCGGCCGCCGCTGCCCCGCACGGTCCCGCCGCCGCGGCCGGAACCGGCCGCGGCGTTCCGGCCGAGCGTCGACCGGAACCCGAGCCAGATCATCCGGGTCGCGCCGAAGACGCTGCGGATCGGCCGCGCCGCCGACAACGACATCGTCGTGCCGGACCTGGTGGTGTCCCGGCACCACGCCGAGCTGCGCAGCCTCGGTCCGGGACGGCAGCGGATCGTCGACCTCGGCAGCCACAACGGCACCTACGTCAACGGCGCCCGGGTCGAGTCGGCGGAGTTCACCGAGCGCGACCTGCTCGGCATCGGGCACGCGACGTTCCAGCTGGTCGGCGAGGAGCTGCGGGAGTACGTCGACACCGGCGACGTGTCGCTGTCGGTGGAGGACCTGATCGTCCGGACGCCCGAGGGCAAGGTGATCCTCGACGGGGTCGGGTTCCCGATCCCGGAGCGGTCGCTGGTCGGGGTGATCGGGCCGTCCGGCGCGGGCAAGTCGACGCTGCTCGGCGCGGTCACCGGCACGCGCCCCGCGACGGAGGGCACCGTCCGCTACGACGGCCGCGACCTGTACGCCGACTACGACGAGCTGCGGCACCGCATCGGGCTCGTCCCGCAGGAGGACATCCTGCACACCCAGCTCGACACCCGGCAGGCGCTGCTGTTCGCCGCCGAGCTGCGGTTCCCCGGCGACACCCGCAAGCGGGAGCGCGAGCAGCGGGTGGACGAGGTGATCGGCGAGCTCGGCCTGACCGCGCACGCCTCGACCCGCATCGACCGGCTGTCGGGCGGGCAGCGAAAGCGGGTCAGCGTCGCGCTGGAGCTGCTGACCAAGCCGTCGCTGCTGTTCCTGGACGAGCCGACCTCCGGCCTCGACCCGGGCCTGGACAAGACGGTCATGGAGATGCTGGCGGAGCTGGCGCACGACGGCCGGACGGTCATCGTCGTCACGCACAGCGTCGCGAACCTGGACGCCTGCGACCGGCTGCTCGTGCTGGTCCCGGGCGGGCGCCTCGCCTACTACGGGCCGCCCGCCGAGGGGCTGGAGCACTTCGGGAAGAAGTCGTGGGCGGAGGTGTTCCAGGCGTTCGACCGGGAGCCGGACCGGGACTGGGCCACCGAGTTCCGCGCCTCGCCGCGGCACGCCCGCTACGTGGAGAGCGGCCGGCAGGGCGGCGCCGTGCAGGCCGACACGGCGGTGCCCGCGCCGCCGCCCCGGCGGCAGTCCCGGCTGGCGCAGCTCAGCACGCTGTGCCGGCGCTACCTCGCGGTGATCGCCTCCGACCGCAGCTACCTGGTGCTGCTCGGGGTGATGCCGCTGATCCTCGGCGGGCTGAGCGCGGCGATCCCGGCGCCGAAGGGGCTGACGGGGCCCTCGCCCAACACCGACGCCGCGTCCAAGCTGATGGTGCTGGCGTTCGCGGCGTGCTTCGCGGGCACCGGCAACGCCGTCCGCGAGCTGGTCAAGGAGCGGACGATCTACAGCCGGGAGCGGGCGGCGGGCCTGTCGGCGGGCGTGTACCTGATGTCGAAGCTGCTGGTCCTCGGGGTGATCACGGCTCTGCAGGCGGTCGTGCTGGTGCTGATCGGGACGATCGGGGTGAAGCTGCCGCCGTCCGGGACGTTCACGGCGGTGCTGCCGGAGCTGATGCTGGCGATGGCGCTGCTCGGCGTGGTGTCGATGACGCTGGGGCTGCTGGTGTCGTCGTCGGTGAACAGCTCGGAGAAGACGCTGCCGCTGCTGATCGTGCTGTCGATGGGCCAGCTCGTGCTGTCCGGGGGGCTGGTGCGGCTGGCGGGCAAGCCAGGGCTGGAGCAGCTGGCGTGGCTGTCGCCGTCGCGCTGGGGGTTCGGCGCCGCCGCCGCGACCATCGACCTCGACACGATCATGCCGCATCCGGGTGGCGCCGATCCGGCGTGGAAGCACGCCGTCGCCGCCTGGGGGGTGGACCTCGGCATCGCGGCGGGCCTCGGCGTCCTGTTCTCCCTGCTGGCCTGGTACCGGCTGTACCGGCTGCGCCCCCGGCGCCGCCGCTGAGACGCCGGCGGGCCCCGCCGGACGCCCTGACCGCCGAGACTGCCCGCGTGGATCCGGGGTAGGCAACCGGGCATGGACAGCGAAGCCACCCCGGTACACGCCGAGATCGCGCTGGTCGTGAACGGGACCGAGCACCGGCTGCGCGTCGACACGCGCGCGTCGCTGCTGGACACCCTGCGCGAGGACCTCGGGCTGACCGGCTCGAAGAAGGGCTGCGACCACGGGCAGTGCGGGGCGTGCACCGTCCTGCTCGACGGCCGCCGGGCGAACGCGTGCCTGGCCCTGGCCGTCGCGCACGACGGCGCGGAGGTCGTCACCGTCGAGGGGCTGGCGCGGGACGGCCGGCTCAGCCCGCTCCAGGAGGCGTTCATCGAGCACGACGGGTTCCAGTGCGGCTACTGCACGCCCGGGCAGCTCTGCTCGGCGACGGCCGTCCTCGACGAGGCGGACCGGGGCTGGCCCAGCGCGGTGACCGAGGACCTCACCGCCGACCCCGTGCTGGACGACGACGAGATACGCGAGCGCATGAGCGGCAACCTGTGCCGGTGCGGCGCGTACACGGGCATCGTCAAGGCGGTCCGGGAGGCGGCGCGCGAGACGGAGACGGACGGGGCCAGGGCATGAGGCCCTTCGTGTACGAGCGCGCCACCAGCGCCGACGAAGCCCTGCGCCTGCACGAGGACGGCGCCCGCTACCTGGGCGGCGGCACCAACCTCGTCGACCTGATGAGGCTCGGCGTGGAGGAGCCGGCGCGGCTCGTCGACGTGTCCCGCCTCCCGAACGGCGAGATCGAGCTGCGGCCCGACGGGAGCCTGCTCATCGGCGCCGCCGTCACCAACAGCGACCTCGCCGCGGACCGGACGGTCCGCGAGAGCCACCCGATGCTGGCGCAGGCCGTCCTGGCGGGGGCGTCCGGGCAGATCCGCAACCTCGCGACGGTCGGCGGCAACCTGCTGCAGCGCACGCGCTGCTCCTACTTCCAGGACGCCGACAAACCGTGCAACAAGCGCGTCCCGGGCACCGGCTGCCCGGCCCGGGAGGGCGAGCACCACAACCTCGCGATCCTCGGCCACTCCGAGGCGTGCGTCGCGACCCACCCGTCCGACATGGCGGTGGCCCTCGCCGCGCTCGACGCCACCGTGCACGTCCGGGGCCGCGGCGGCGAGCGGACGGTCCCGCTCCGCGACCTGCACCGGCTGCCCGGCGACGACCCGCGGCGCGACACCGTCCTGGACAGCGGCGACCTCATCACGGCCGTGGAGGTGCCGCCGCTGGACATCCCGTCCCGGTACCGCAAGGTCCGCGAGCGCGCGTCGTTCGCGTTCGCGCTGGTGTCGATCGCGGCGGCGCTCGACGTGGAGGGCGGCACCGTCCGCGACGTGCGGATCGCGCTCGGCGGCGTCGCGCACAGGCCGTGGCGGGCGCTGCGCGCCGAGGAGGCGCTGCGCGGCGCCCCGGCGATCGGTGAGGAGTTCCAGCGCGCCGCCGAGGCCGAGCTGGCCGCCGCCGAGCCGCTGCGCGACAACGCCTACAAGGTGCCGCTCGCGCGCAACCTGATCGTCCGGACGCTGACCGAGCTGGGAGAGCGATCATGAGCGACCGGCTGGAGAGCCGCGAGAAGGTCACCGGGGCGGCCCGCTACGCCTACGAGCACCCGCTGGAGAACCCGGCCTACGCCGCGGCCGTGCAGTCGACCGTCGCCAAGGGCGAGATCTTGGAGGTGCACGCGGACGCCGCGCTCCGGATTCCGGGCGTGCTGACCGTCCTGTCCTGCGAGAACGCGCCGCACCTGCACGAGGTGGCGAACGGGGAGCTGGCGGTGTTCCAGTCCCGGACGGTCGCCTACCGGGGCCAGTTCGTCGCCGCCGTCATCGCCGAGACGCTCGACATCGCGCGGGAGGCGGCGCGGCACGTCCGCGTCGACTACGTCTCCGAACCGTTCGACGTGCTGCTCAGCGCGGACGACCCGCGCCTCTACAAGCCCGACAAGGTGAACCCGGCGTTCCCCGCCGACACCGAGCAGGGCGACCCGGAAGGGGCGTTCGCCGGCTCGGCCGTCCGTGTGGACGCGACGTACACGACCCCGGCCGAGCACAACAACCCGATGGAGCCGCACACGACCGCGGCCCAGTGGAACGACGACGGCACCCTCACGCTCTACGACTCCACCCAGGGCGCCTCGCTGGTACAGGACACGATCGCCCAGGTGTTCGGCCTCGACCGGACGCACGTGCGCGTCATCGCCCGGCACGTCGGCGGCGGGTTCGGGTCCAAGGGCACACCGCGCCCCAACGTCGTGCTCGCGGCGATGGCGGCGGGCGCGGTGGGCCGTCCGGTGAAGTTCGCGGTGCCGCGCCAGCAGATGTTCGCCACCACCGGCTACCGGACGCCGACGATCCAGCGGTTCCGGCTCGGCGCCGACGCCGACGGCACGCTGAACTCGATCATCCACGAGGTGTTCGAGCAGTCCTCCACCGTCACCGAGTTCGCCGAGCAGACCGCCACCCCCACCCGCGTGATGTACCGGGCGGGGAACCGCCGCACCGCGCACCGGCTCGTCCGCCTCGACGTCCCGACGCCGTCGTGGATGCGGGCGCCCGGCGAGACGCCCGGCATGTTCGCGCAGGAGTCGGCGATGGACGAGCTGGCCGTCGCCGCCGGCGTCGACCCGGTCGAGCTGCGGATCCGCAACGACACCGACCGGGAGCCGGACAGCGGGCTGCCGTTCAGCTCCCGCAACCTCGTCGCGTGCCTGCGCGAGGGCGCCGACCGGTTCGGCTGGGAGCACCGCGACCCGGCGCCCGGCGTCCGCCGCGAGGGCCGCAAGCTCGTCGGGACGGGCGTCGCCGCGTCCACCTACCCGGCCTACCTGCGGCCGAACAAGGCGACGGCGCGCGCCGAGGAGGACGGGACGTTCACCGTCCGGATCGCCGCCGCCGACATCGGCACCGGCGCCCGCACCGCCCTCACGCTGATCGCCGCCGAGGCGCTCAAGGCCGACGCGGACCGGGTGACGGTCGAGATCGGCGACAGCGCGCTGCCGCAGGCGAGCGTCGCGGGCGGGTCCGCCGGCACCGCGAGCTGGGGCACCGCCGTCGTCCGCGCCTGCGAGTCGCTGCTCGGCAAGATGAACGGGTCGGTGCCGCCCGGCGGGCTGGAGGCGTCCGCCGACACCGCCGAGGAGATCCGGGCGCGCGACGCCTACGCCCGGCACGCGTTCGGCGCGCAGTTCTGCGAGGTCGAGGTGGACGCCGACACCGGCGAGGTCCGGGTCCGCCGGATGCTCGGCGTCTTCGCCGCCGGCCGGATCATCAACGCCAAGACCGCGCGGTCGCAGTTCATCGGCGGCATGACGATGGGGATCGGCATGGCGCTGATGGAGGAGAGCGCCATGGACCCGGAGTTCGGCGACTACGTCAACCGCGACCTCGCCCAGTACCACGTCCCGGCCTGCGCGGACGTCCGCGACATCGACGCGGCGTGGGTGGAGGAGTCCGACCCGCACCTGAACCCGATGGGCGCCAAGGGCATCGGCGAGATCGGCATCGTCGGCGCCGCCGCGGCCGTCGCGAACGCCGTGCACCACGCGACCGGCGTCCGCGTCCGCGACCTGCCGATCACCCCGGCCCGGCTGCTCCCGCTGCTCTGACCGGTGCCGCGGCCCTCGGGGAGGTGCTGACTGGTTGAAAAGTTCACCAGCAATGTGAGGCGGGACACATGACGGGGTATTGACGGTCCGAATCGGGGGCCGCTCCTAACCGCGAGGTGATCCCGTGTACCGACAGGTCCTCGATCCCGTCGCCGACTCGCTCGGCTGGAGTTCGCTCGTCGCCGCGCTGCCGCTGGCGGTGCTGTTCGTCCTGCTCGGCGCGCTGCGCATGCGCGCCTGGCTGGCCTCGCTGATCGCGCTGGCGGTCTCGCTGGCCATCGCGATCTGGACGTACGGGATGCCGGCCGACCAGGCGTTCCTGGCGGGCACCGAAGGCGCCGCGTTCGGCTTCTTCCCGATCCTGTGGATCGTCATCAACGCCCTCTGGGTCTACAACATCACCGTCGCGACCGGCCACTTCGACGTGCTGCGCCGGACGTTCGCGCAGGTCAGCGACGATCAGCGGCTGCAGGCGATCCTCATCGCGTTCTCCTTCGGGGCGCTGCTGGAAGCGCTTGCCGGGTTCGGCACCCCGGTCGCGGTCACCTCCGTCATGCTGATCGCGCTCGGCTTCCAGCCGCTGAAGGCCGCCGTCCTCGCCCTCACCGCCAACACCGCGCCGGTCGCGTTCGGCGCGATGGCCACGCCGATCCTCACCCTCGGCAAGGTCACCGGCGAGTCCAGCGACACGCTCGGCGCCATGGTCGGCCGGCAGACCCCGATCCTCGCCGTGTTCGTGCCGCTGATCCTGGTGCTGATCCTCGACGGCCGCCGCGGCGTCCGCGAGACATGGCCGACCGCGCTGTTCTGCGGCGCCGCGTTCGGCGCCGCGCAGTACGTCACCGCCAACTTCATCTCGGTGCCGCTCGCCGACGTCGTCGCGTCGCTGGTGTCGGCCGCCGCGGTCGTCCTGGTCGTCCGGCTCCGCCGCCCGCACGCCCCGGCCCGCCCGGTGATCGCCGGCGGCGCCGCCGACGAGCCGACCCCCGAGTTCGCCGCCCGCGCCGGGCGCGCCGAGGCGCCCGCCGACTCGCGGGCCGACGTCGTCCGCGCCTACGCCCCCTACGCGATCATCATCGCGGTGTTCGTCGTCTGCCAGATCGACCAGGTCAAGGACTGGCTCAACGGCGCGACGCAGACGGTCGGCTGGCCAGGCCTGCACATCACGGCCGCGTCCGGCAAGCCGTCGACGCTGCCGACCTTCACCTTCAACTACTTCACCACGCCCGGCACCCAGATGCTGGTCGCGGGCCTCCTCACCATGATCGCGCTGCGCGTCGGCGCGGGCCGGGCCCTGCGCGCCTACGGCACCACGCTCGTCCAGCTCCGCTGGGCGATCCTCACCGTGATGGCCGTGCTCGCGCTCGCGTTCGTGATGAACGCCTCCGGGCAGACCGTCACGCTCGGCACCTGGATGGCGGGCGCCGGCGGCGCCTTCGCCGTGCTGTCCCCGGTCCTCGGCTGGCTCGGCACCGCCGTGACCGGCTCGGACACCTCGTCGAACTCCCTGTTCGGCGCCCTGCAGATCACCGCCGCGAACAAGGCCGACCTGTCGCCCGTGCTGATGGCCGCCACCAACAGCTCCGGCGGCGTCCTCGGCAAGATGGTGTCCCCGCAGAACCTCGCGATCGCCGCGGCCGCCGTCGGCCTGGACGGCCGCGAGGGCGACATCTTCCGCCGCGTCGTCCTGTGGAGCCTGCTGTTCCTGGCCGGCATGTGCGTGCTGTCGGGGCTGCAGTCCACCGGCGTGCTGTCGTGGATGGTGCCGTGACGGCCCTACTGGCGGTAGCCCTCGACCTCGCTCGCCGGACGCACGTGCGCCTCCTCGGGGTTCTGCCCCGCGTCGATCCTGGCGCGCCGCTGGCGCAGCAGGTCCCAGCACTGGTCGAGGGCCACCTCCAGCTCCCGCAACCGCCGTCTCGCGTCCTCACCGGTGGTCTCGGAGCGTTCATGCGCCTGCCGGAGCGCGTGCTCCTCGTCGATGAACTCGTTGATCCGCTCCAGGATCGCCTTCTCGTCCATGAAAAGCCTCCCGATGGCGGTTTTCCCGCGTGGTGGGGTCCAGAAGGTGTCAACAGGTGAGATCGTGGCATATACGGGCGTCCCCACGGTAGGCGGCGCCCCGGTCCGAAGGGCGAGGAGCGGATGACGGTCTGGCGGATCACCGGCGGCGAGGGCGGCCCCGGCGGGGCGCGCCCGGAGCGCACCGCTCCCCGCTACGACGTCGTCGAACTCGACACCCCGCTGCTGCGCATCGAGGGCGCCGCGGACACCCCCTGGCTGCGCATGTCCGGCGAGGTGGACGTGTCCAACGCGAACGACCTGAAACGCGCCCTGCGGTCCGCCCGCGCCCGGGTCGACGGCGACCTGCACATCGACCTCGTCGGCGTCGACTTCATCGACGTCGCGGGCCTGCGCACGCTCACCGTCGCGGCCCGCGACCTCGCCGGGCGCGACGGCCTGCTCGTCCTGCACTCGGTCACCGCGCACATCGACAAGCTCGTCCGGCTGATCGGCTGGGACGCCGTACCCGGCCTCGAACTGCACTGCCGCCTGCGCCCCTGACCCTCGCGCGGCGCTCCGCCGGCACGGCTCAACGAGCATGCAGGCTGGGGCCGGCGTGATCGGCATGCGCCGACAGCAAGGCGGCCCCGCCCGGGAATCCGGGCGGGGCCGTGGCCTGAGGGCGGGTCAGCGCTTCTTGCCGCCGGCGGTCGCCTTCAGGTAGTCGCGGTTCAGGTTCCCGATCACGTCGAGCGGGATGCCCTTCGGGCACGCGACCGTGCACTCGCCGGTGTTCGTGCAGCCGCCGAAGCCCTCCTCGTCGTGGGTGTCCAGCATCGACACGACGCGGTCCCAGCGCTCCGGCTGGCCCTGCGGCATCAGGCCGAGGTGGGTGACCTTCGCGCCGAGGAACAGCGACGCCGAGCCGTTGGGGCAGGCCGCGACGCACGCGCCGCAGCCGATGCACTCGGCCGCCTCGAACGCGCGGTCCGCGTCCGGCTTCGGGACGGGCGTGGAGTGCGCCTCCGGGGCGGTGCCGGTCGGCGCGGTGATGTAGCCGCCCGCCTGGATGATCCGGTCGAACGCGGACCGGTCCACCACGAGGTCCTTGACGACCGGGAACGCCCTGGCGCGCCACGGCTCGACGTCGATGACCTCGCCGTCCTTGAACTTGCGCATGTGCAGCTGGCAGGTGGTGGTGCGCTCCTCGGGGCCGTGCGGGGTCCCGTTGATGACCAGCGAGCACATGCCGCAGATGCCCTCGCGGCAGTCGTGGTCGAACGCCACCGGCTCCTCGCCGCCCGCGATGAGCTTCTCGTTGAGGACGTCCAGCATCTCCAGGAACGAGGCGTCGGGGGAGATGTCGTCGAGCTTGTACTCGACCATCCTCCCCTTGTCCTGGGGGCCGCTCTGGCGCCAGACGCGCAGTGTGAGCTTCATGATTACTTGTACGACCTCTGCGTCGGGTGGACGTATTCGAAGTTCAGTTCCTCCTTGTGGAGGACGGGCTGCTCGCCCTCGCCGGCCCATTCCCAGGCGGCGACGTAGCCGAAGTTGTCGTCGTCGCGCTTGGCCTCGCCGTCCTCGTCCTGGCTCTCGGCGCGGAAGTGGCCGCCGCAGGACTCGGTGCGGTGCAGGGCGTCGATCACCATCAGCTCGGCGAGCTCGAAGAAGTCGGCGACCCGGCCGGCCTTCTCCAGCTGCTGGTTGAGCTCCTCGCCGGTGCCGGTGACCTTGACGCGCGTCCAGAACTCCTCCCGCAGCGCCGGGATGAGCTCGAGGGCCTTGCGCAGGCCCTCCTCGGTGCGCTCCATGCCGCAGTACTCCCACATGATGTGGCCGAGCTCGCGGTGGAAGGAGTCGACGGAGCGGTCCCCGTCGATCGACAGGAGCCGGTCGATGCGCGACGTCACCCGCTCCTCGGCCGCGGCGATGTTCTGCTCGTCGACGGGCGGGAGCGCGTTGCGGGCGATGTAGTCGTTGATGGTGTTCGGCAGCACGAAGTACCCGTCGGCGAGGCCCTGCATCAGCGCGGACGCGCCGAGCCGGTTCGCGCCGTGGTCGGAGAAGTTCGCCTCGCCGATCACGAACAGGCCGGGGATCGTCGACTCCAGGTCGTAGTCGACCCACAGGCCGCCCATCGTGTAGTGGACGGCGGGGTAGATGCGCATCGGCGTGTCGTAGGGGTTCTCGCCGGTGATGCGCTCGTACATCTCGAAGAGGTTGCCGTACTTGGCCTCGACCTTGTCGCGGCCGAGCCGCTCGATCGCGTCGGCGAAGTCGAGGTAGACGCCGAGGCCGCCGGGGCCGACGCCGCGCCCCTCGTCGCAGACGTTCTTGGCGGCGCGGGAGGCGATGTCGCGCGGGACCAGGTTGCCGAAGGACGGGTAGATGCGCTCGAGGTAGTAGTCGCGCTCGTCCTCGGGGATGTCGTAGGGCTTGCGGGTGTCGCCGGCCTTCTTCGGCACCCAGACGCGGCCGTCGTTGCGCAGCGACTCCGACATCAGCGTCAGCTTGGACTGGTGGTCGCCGCTGACCGGGATGCAGGTCGGGTGGATCTGGGTGTAGCACGGGTTGGCGAACAGCGCGCCGTGCCGGTGGGCGCGCCACGACGCGGTGACGTTCGAGCCCATCGCGTTGGTGGACAGGAAGTACACGTTCCCGTAGCCGCCGGACGCCAGCACGACCGCGTCGGCGGTGTAGTGCTTGATCTCGCCGTTGATCAGGTTGCGGACGACGACGCCGCGCGCCCGCCCGTCCTCCATGATCAGGTCGAGCATCTCGTGCCGCGGGTACAGCTCCACGTTCCCGGCGTCGACCTGCCGCATCAGCGCCTGGTAGGCGCCGAGCAGCAGCTGCTGGCCCGTCTGGCCGCGGGCGTAGAACGTGCGGGACACCTGCGTGCCGCCGAACGAGCGGTTGTCGAGCAGGCCGCCGTACTCGCGGGCGAACGGCACCCCCTGCGCGACGCACTGGTCGATGATCTGCCGGGAGATGTCGGCGAGCCGGTACACGTTCGACTCGCGGGACCGGAAGTCGCCGCCCTTCACCGTCTCGTAGAACAGCCGGTAGACGCTGTCGCCGTCGTTGCGGTAGTTCTTCGCGGCGTTGATGCCGCCCTGAGCGGCGATCGAGTGGGCGCGGCGCGGGCTGTCCTGGAAGCAGAACTGCTGGACGTGGTAGCCGGCCTCGCCGAGGGTGGCGCCGGCCGAGCCGCCCGCCAGGCCCGTGCCGATGATGATGATCTTCTTCTTGCGCTTGTTGGCCGGGTTGACCTGCTTGGCCTCGAACTTGCGGGTCGTCCAGCGGTCCTCGATCGGGCCCTTGGGCGCCTTGGCGTCGGCGATCGGCTCGCCGGACTTGTAGAAGCTGTCGCTCATGTTCAGCCCACCCATCCGAAGGTGACGGAGATCGGGACGGCGATGAAGCCGAGGGTCACCACGGCGGCGACGGTCCCCGCGAGGGCGCGCAGCGCGCCGTTGCTGCGGGGGCTGCGCAGGCCGAGGGTCTGGAACGCGCTCCAGATGCCGTGGTTGAGGTGCAGGCCGACCAGCAGGACCGCGAGGACGTACCAGATGGTGATGTACCAGCGGGAGCCGTCGAAGTCGGCGATGACCCGGTCGTAGGGGGTGGCGTCGGATCCCAGCGGGTTGACCGCGAAGAAGGTGAGGTCAAGCAGGTGCCAGATGATGAAGACCGCGACGACGATGCCGCCGTAGCGCATCGTGTAGGTGGCGTAGCCCTGCGCGTGCGACTTCTTCTTCGACTGGTACTTCACCGGGCGGGCGGACGCGGCGCGCTTGGCGAGCGAGATGGCCGACCACATGTGCAGCACGACCGACACGACGAGCACGATCTCCAGGATCGTCAGCAGCGTCCGGTGCGGAACGGCGGGCTCGCCCATCGTGCGCAGCCAGTGCGCGTAGTGGTCGAAGTCCCCCGCGCCGAGGAAGATCTTCAAGTTCCCGATCATGTGCGCGATCAGGAACAGCACCAGGATTGCGCCGGTCACGGCCATGACGGCCTTCTTGCCGACGGTCGATCGGTAGATCGCAGGTATCGCTATAGCCACGTCGCGAACGGTATGTCCAATTTGGACAAGAGCGCCAAGTCATCAGCGCACTCAATCCGATAGCCACAGGCTATGCATCGAGCCGGGGCGGGCCTCCCCGGCCCCTCCGCCGTCCATGATCGTGAGTGACTTCACAGCGGGTCCGGGAACCCGCCCGGACGGTGACGCAGCCGACATTGACCCGGCGCCGCCGGTGTGCGGTCAGGACGCGGCCGTGACGCGGATCACGACGCCGTGGCCTGCCGCGACAGCAGCAGCACCGCCAGGTCGTCGGTCAGGGCGCCCCCGTTGAGGTTCTCCACCTCGGTCACCAGCTCGTCGATCAGCGACCGCCCGGTGACGCCCTTGGCGCGCGCCCCGCGGGCCAGTTCGACGAGCCCGTCGGTGCCGAGCCGGGCCGAGCCCGCGCCGACCCGTCCCTCGATCAGCCCGTCGGTGTAGAGCATCAGCCCCCACGACTCGCCGAGGTCGATCTCCGTCGTCGGCCACTCCGCGCCCGGCACCAGGCCGAGCGCCGGCCCGTGCGCGTACTCCGGCAGCGCCGCGACCTCGAAGCCGCCGCCGGGCACGTCGCGGAACAGCAGCGGCGCCGGATGCCCGGCCAGGTGCATCCGCGCGGTCCGCCGCGACGGCGCGATCGTGACCATGCACAGCGTGGTGAAGATCTCCTCGCTGCGCCGCTCGTGCCCGAGCACGGTGTCCAGGGTGCCGAGCAGCTGCTCGCCGGTGTGCCCGGCCAGCACCAGCGTCCGCCACGCCATCCGCAGCTGGACGCCGAGCGCCGCCTCGTCCGGGCCGTGCCCGCACACGTCGCCGATCATCAGGTGGACGGCGCCGCCCTCGGTCTGCACCGTGTCGTAGAAGTCGCCGCCCAGCAGCGCCCGGCGCCGTCCGGGCCGGTAGCGGGTGTGGTGCCGCAGCGACGGGTCGTCGATCAGCGGGACGGGCAGCAGCCCGCGCTCCAGCCGCGCGTTCTCGCGGCCGAGGATGCGCGCCTCCACCAGCCGGCGCTCGGTCTCCTCCGACCGCTTGCGCTCGATGGCGTAGCGCACCGCGCGGGCCAGCAGCGGGCCGTCGACCTCCTGCTTGACCAGGTAGTCCTCGGCGCCGGCGGCGACCGCGCGGACGCCGAGGCCCGCGTCGTCCAGCCCGGTCAGCACCACCACCGCGGCCGTCCCGGACATGTCCAGCACCTGGCGCAGCCCGTCCAGCCGGTCGATCCCCGGCGCGGACAGGTCCACGATGATGCACTGCGTGCGGCGGGTCAGCCGGCGCCGCGCGGTCGGCAGGTCCGCCGCGACGGTGATCAGGGCGTCCAGGCCGCTATCGGCGAGCATCTTCTCGACCATCTGCACGTCCGAGGGGTCGTCGTCGATGAGGAGCAGGTCGACCCTGTCCTCGGCCCCTGGCGTGAAGGGATGCATCTGGTGACTGATAGTGCTCACTAAGCTTCCGGAAAAGTCGGGGCTGGCGACGGCACTGGCAACGGCCGGACCGTTCCGGTTATTCCTGCGGTGAGCAGGACGCAAAGGCCGGGCCGCACCGGGGGAGCGGCTTCTGCTCAGCCGCCGGAGTCCCGGCTCGAGGAGCGGTGGAAGCTCGCTCCGTGCCTTCCGACCTTAGCGTGTCCCCGGCGCCCCGTGCATCCACGTGATCGTCCGCGAGGCGGGTCACGGACGGTCCGGAAACCCCTTCGGAGTGCCGGTCAGGCGGCTTCCGGGCGCCCGGCGGCCACCGGAAAAATCGTTCGATCGCGGCGGGCCCCGCCGCATATCTTCGTCCGGTGAACCCGTTGCCGGAGAAAGATCCGGGCAGCCCGGACCACAGAACCCCGGCCCGGTACCTGCTGTGGCTGCTGCGCGCCGAGTGGCGCGGCGTGCTGGCCGGCGGGCTGCTCGGGATCGGCTGGATGCTCAGCCAGGCGCTGATGCCCGCCGCGGTCGGCCGCGCCATCGGCGAGGGCGTCGCCGGGCGCGACGACCGCACCCTGCTCGCCTGGACGGGGGTGCTGCTCGCCCTCGGCGCCGCGCAGGCCGCGACCGGCATCCTGCGGCACCGGCGCGCGGTCTTCCTCTGGCTGTCGTCGGCGTACCGGACCGTCCAGATCGTCACCCGGCACGCGACCCGGCTCGGCGCGACGCTGCCGAAGCGGCTCGGCGCCGGCGAGGTCGTGAGCATCGGCCTGTCCGACGTCGCGCACCTCGGCGACGTCATCGACATCGCGTGCCGCGGCTCCGGCGCCGTCGTCGCGATCGTCGTCGTGGCGGCCGTCCTGCTGGCGACCGCGCCGAAGCTCGGGCTGATCGTCCTGGTCGGCGTGCCGCTCGTGCTGCTGCTCGCCGCGCCGCTGCTGCGCCCGTTCCGCGAGCGCGAGGAGGCGCACCGCGAGCTCGTCGGCGAGCTGAACGGCCGCGCCACCGACCTCGTCGAGGGGCTGCGGATCCTGCGCGGCATCGGCGGGGAGCGGCTGTTCTCCGGCCGGTACCGCGGCCTGTCGGCCCGCGTCCGCGACGCGGGCGTCGCCGCGGCCCGCGCCGAGTCCCGCATCTCCAGCGCCGAGGTGCTCCTGCCCGGCCTGCTGATCGCCGCCGTGACCTGGGCCGGCGCGCACTACGTCGCGCGCGGCGAGATCGGCGTCGGCGACCTCGTGGCCTGCTACGGCTACGCGGTGTTCCTGATCGTCCCGCTGCGCACGATCGGCGAGGCCGCAGGCAAGATCACCAAGGGGCTGGTGGCGGCGCGGCGGGTCGTCCGGCTGCTCGACCTCGCCCCGGACCCGGACGCCGGCACCGCCCGCCCGGCCGGGCCGCCCGAACTCGTCGACATCGCGTCCGGCCTGGTCGTGCGGCCCGGGCGGGTCACCGCGATCGCCGCCGCGCAGCCGCGCGACGCGCAGGCCATCGCCGACCGGCTCGGCCGCTACGCGCCCGGCGACGTCGACTTCGCCGGCGTCCCGCTGCACGACGTCGCCGGCCTGCGCCGCCGCGTCCTCGTCGCGGTCAACGAGGACCGGCTGTTCGCCGGCACCCTCGCCGAGGCCCTCGCCCCGCCCGGCACCCCCCGGGCCGTGCTCGACGCGGCGCTGCGCGCGGCGTCCGCCGAGGACATCGCCGCCGAGGCCGGCCTGGACCGGCACGTCGCCGAGGCGGCCCGGGAGTTCTCCGGCGGGCAGCGGCAGCGGCTCCGGCTCGCCCGGGCGCTCGCCGCCGACCCCGAGGTGCTGGTCCTCGTCGAGCCGACCAGCGCCGTCGACGCGCACACTGAGGCGCGCATCGCCGACCGGCTCGGCGAGGCCCGCGCCGGCCGCACCACCGTCGTGTGCACGACGAGCCCGCTGATGCTGGACCGGGCCGCGCACGTCGCGTTCGTCGAGGACGGCCGGGTCGTCGCCGAGGGCGCCCACCGCGACCTGCTGCGCTCCGAGCCGCGCTACGCCGCGGCCGTCACCCGCGGCGAGGCGCCCGCGCCGTCGGCCCCGCCCGCGAGGGCAGGCACGCATGACCGCACCACCGACTAGAAGAGCACGACGCCGCGCCGCACCGGCGCCGCGCGCGGAAAGGCGACACACGTGAGCACCGAGATCCTGCCGGTCGCGGAGCCCGCGCAGGTACGGGCGTACGCGCGGCGCGTCGCCCTGCGGCATCCCCGCGCCCTCGCCGGCACGCTGGCGCTGCACGGGCTCGCCGCGGTCGCCGGCCTCGTCGCGCCCCGGCTGCTCGGCGAGCTCGTCGAGGGCGTCCGCGACGGGACCGCGCACATCGACACCACCGCGCTCGCCATCGCCGGGTTCGTCATCGTCCAGGGCGTGCTGACCCGGTACGCCTACTTCACCTCCGCCCGCCTCGGCCAGCGCGTCCTCGCCGAGCTGCGCGAGGAGTTCGTCGACCGGCTGCTCGGGCTGCCGCTGTCGGCCGTCGAGCGGGCCGGCACAGGCGACCTCGTCACCCGCGCGTCCCGGGACGTCGACACGCTCGGCTCGTCGCTGCGCGAGGCGGTCCCCGAGACCCTCGTAGCGATCGTCGTCGGCGGGTTCACCTTCGCCGCGCTGCTGCTCAACGGGCCGCTGGTCGCGCTGCCCTGCCTGGTCTCCGTCCCGATCCTGTGGGGCGTCATGCGCTGGTACCTGCCGCGCTGCCGGGACGGCTACCTGCGCGAGAACGCCTCCTGGGCGCTGATCGCCGACGGCCTCGCCGAGACCGTGCACGGCGCGCGGACCGTCGAGGCGTTCGACCTCGGCGACCGGCGGCGCGCCCGCGGCGACGCCGACATCGCCCGCAGCTACGCCGCCGAGCGGTACACGCTGCGGCTGCGGACCGTGCTGTTCCCCGTCGCCGAGTTCGGGTTCGTGTTGCCGGTCGCGACGACCCTGCTGTTCGGCGGCCTGTTCTACGCGCACGGGATGGCCTCGCTCGCGCAGGTCACCGCCGCGACCCTGTACGTCCAGCAACTGATCGAACCGGTCGACATGCTGCTGTCGAAGCTGGACGAGCTGCAGCTCGGCGGCGCGTCGCTGGCCCGGCTGCTCGGCGTCGGGAACGTCCCGCCGGACCGGGAGGCCGGCGAGCGGCGCCCGGACGGCGAGCGGCTCACCGCGCGGGACGTCCGCTACTCCTACCGGACGGGCCGCGACGTCCTGCACGGCGTGGACCTCGACCTGCGGCCCGGCGAGCGGCTGGCGGTGGTCGGGCCGAGCGGCGCCGGGAAGTCCACGCTGGGCCGGCTGCTCGCCGGGATCGACGGCCCCCGCTCCGGCGCGGTCACGGTCGGCTCGGACGCCCCCGTCCCGCTCGTCGAGCTGCCCCTGGACGACCTGCGCGGCCACGTCGCGCTCGTCACGCAGGAGCACCACGTGTTCCGCGGCACGCTGCGCGAGAACCTCGCGATGGCCCGCCCGGACGCCTCCGACGCCCGGATGCGCGACGTCCTCGCGACCGTCGACTGGGACGGCCCCGGCCTGGACGCCGAGGTCGGCGAGGGCGGCGCGACCCTGTCGCCCGCGCAGGCGCAGCAGCTCGCGCTGGCCCGGCTCGTCCTCGCCGACCCGCACACGCTGGTGCTGGACGAGGCGACGTCGCTGCTCGACCCGCGCGCCGCCCGCCGGCTGGAGAGCACGCTCGCCGCCGTCCTGGACGGCCGGACCGTCGTGGCGATCGCGCACCGGCTGCACACCGCGCACGACGCCGACCGCGTCGCGGTCGTCGAGGACGGCCGCATCACCGAACTGGGCACCCACGACGAACTCCTTGCGCGAAACGGCCCCTACGCCGCCCTCTGGACCTCTTGGCACAGCCCGTGAACACACGTTCACTTGTGGCGTGTCGTGGTTATCGCCGCCCGGATAACCACGACCCCCCCCCACTAAACGAGGTGAGGGGGCCCGGGCGGGCGTGA
>NZ_WBMS02000006.1:228822-276105 GCF_008923205.2 Actinomadura physcomitrii
CCCCTTAAACAATCGTTTTTGTGGGGCGTGGTGGTTTTACCCCCCCCCCAAACCCCCCCCCCCCCCACAACTCAACGAGGTCAGCGGGCCAGGGCGGACTTGAGGTACTCCACCTGGATCAGGAGGAGGTTCTCCGCCACGACCTCCTGGGGGGTCATGTGGGTGACGCCCGACAGGGGCAGGACGGTGTGCGGGCGGCCGGCGGCCAGCAGGGCCGACGACAGCCGCAGCGTGTGCGCGGCGACGACGTTGTCGTCGGCGAGCCCGTGGATGATCATCAGCGGGCGCTCCAGGCCGCCGGCCATCTCGATCAGCGAGTTCGCCGCGTAGGCCTCCGGCTCCTCGTCCGGGTGGCCGAGGTAGCGCTCGGTGTAGTGGGTGTCGTACAGCCGCCAGTCGGTGACCGGCGCGCCCGCGATGCCCGCGTGGAACACGTCGGGGCGGCGCAGCACCGCCAGCGCCGCCAGCCAGCCGCCGAACGACCAGCCGCGGATGCCGACCCGGTCCAGGTCGAGCGCCGCCGGATGCACCCGCGCCGCCTCGATCAGCGCGGTGATCTGGTCCTCCAGCACCGGCTCGACGAAGTCGCCGCGGACCGCGCGGTCCCACACCGGGCCGCGGCCGGGCGTGCCGCGGCCGTCCGCGATCACCACGGCGAAGCCCTGGTCGGCGAGCCACTGCGCCTCGCAGTACGCCCGCTGGACGGCCAGCACCCGCTGCGCGTGCGGGCCGCCGTAGGGGTCCATCAGCACCGGCAGCCGCCCGTCGCCCGGCTTCCAGCCGGTCGGCAGCACCACGGCGGTGCGGATCTCGCGGTCCCCGGCGCGCAGCAGCTCGACCTGCGGCGTGATCACCGGCGTCTCGGCGAGCGACGCGACCGGGTGGATGCCGGACGGCTCGCGCACCTCGACCTCGGTGCCCGGACGGTCCAGCCGCGATCCTGTGACAACCGTCACACCCGCGGCCCGCACCCCGCCGAACACGCCCTGCCCCTCGGTCAGCCGGACGACCTCCCCGGCGTCGAAGGAGTAGAGGTGCACCTCGGTGGGCTCCTCCGACGCCGTGAACAGGATCGACTCGCCCTCGACGCCGAGGATCGAGCGGACCTGCAGGCCGCCCGGCGTCACCGGCTTGCCGCCGATCGTGATGCGGCGCGTGTCGGTCTCGCGGTCCTCGGTGACCCAGACCAGCTCGCCCGTCCCGGTGTGCGCGGGCAGGCCGGGGACGATGTCGGTCCACACCGGGTCGTGCTCGTTGTGCACCAGCGACGTCTCCCCGTTGGACGGGTCGACCCGCAGCACCCGCTGGGACCGCTGGTCGCGCGGCTGCACGACGATCAGCAGGGCGTGCCGGTCCCAGGACGCGGTGACGACGTAGGGGAACTCGCCGCGGTCCCAGGCGACCCCGGTCCGGCCGCCGTCCAGCTTGAGCAGCACCAGCGACACGATCGCGTTCGGGGTGCCCGCCGCCGGGTAGGCGATCTCGGCGGGCGTCCGGTCCGGGTTCGCGGGGTCGGCGATGTGCCAGCGCTGCACCGGCGTCTCGTCCACCCGGGCGACCAGCAGCGTCGAACCGTCCGGTGACCACCAGTGGCCGCGCATCCGGTTCATCTCCTCGGCCGCGACGAACTCGGCGAGGCCGTAGGAGATCTGCTCCGACTCCGGCTGCACGACGGCCCGGTCGTCCGAGCCGTCCATCTCGATCACCCGCAGCGTCCGGCCGGACACGTAGGCGACGCGGCGGCCCGCCGGGTCGGGGCGCGGGTCGAACACCGGCGCCTGCGCGGGCAGCTCCCGGACCGGCCCGCCGTCGAGGTCGGCGACGTAGAGCCGCCCGCCCAGGGTGAACACGGCCTGCCGCATCTCGCGGTCGGTGGCGTATCCGACGATGCCGCCGGCCTGCTCGCGCGCGCGCTCGCGGCGGGCCCGCTCCTCGGCGGGCAGGTTCTCCTCGCCCGGCACGTCCAGCGCGGCCGGGTCGGCGACGAGGCGCTCCTCGCCGGTGCCGGTGCCGAGCGTCCACAGGCAGGTCACCGGGTCGTCGCCCGCCCTCGTGCGCAGGAAGATCGCGCGCGTTCCGTCCGGCGCGATCTGGAAGGCGCGCGGGACGCCGAGGGTGAAACGGCGGGTGCGGGCGCTCTGCCGCGGATAGCTGATGCTCATGGCATTCGAGTCTGCCAGCCCGCGAGCCTCCCCGAACGGCGGCGCGGCGCCGTTGCCTGCCCCTATGATTCCGGGCGGTCATAGCGGCCGGGGAACGGCCCTTGGGCATGGCCCCGCTCGCGTAAGCTCAAGACCTCCCCAAGCTTTTGTCTCGCGGGCGTTGAAGGAGTGGTCCATGCCGGAGCTGCAGCCGGGCGATCCCCGGCGGCTGGGCTCGTACGAGATCGTCGAACGGCTCGGCGAGGGCGGCCAGGGGGTCGTCTACGCGGGCGTCGACGCCTCGGGTAACAGGGCCGCCATCAAGCTGCTGCGCACCGATCTCGCCGCCGACGCGGGCGCGCGCAACCGGTTCGTCCGCGAGGCGCAGGCCGCCAAGCAGGTCGCCCGGTTCTGCACCGCGCAGGTGCTGGAGGCCGACGTCGCGGGCGACCAGCCCTACATCGCCAGCGAGTACGTGCCGGGGCCGTCGCTGTACAAGCAGGTCACCGAGACCGGGCCGATCACCGGCGCGGCGCTGGACCGGCTCGCGATCGGCACCGCGACCGCGCTGGTCGCGATCCACCAGGCCGGGATCGTGCACCGCGACTTCAAGCCGCACAACGTGATCATGGCGCCGGACGGCCCGCGGGTGATCGACTTCGGCATCGCGCGGGCGCTGGACACCGGCCAGACCAACGCGACCAAGGCGATCGGCACCCCGTCCTACATGGCCCCCGAGCAGGTGGCGGGCGCCACCCTCACCGAGGCCGTGGACGTGTGGGCGTGGGCGACCACGATGGTGTTCGCCGCGACCGCGCACCCGCCGTTCGGCGACGACACCGTCGTCGCGGTGATCAACCGGGTGATGAACGAGCCGCCGTACCTGGAGGGCGTGCCCGCCGACCTGCGCCGGCTCGTCGCGGCGTGCCTGGTGAAGGAGCCGGAGCGGCGGCCCACCGCGCAGCAGCTGATGATGGCGCTGATCGGCAGCGGTCCCGGCGGCGCCGGCCAGACCCGGATGGACGACCCCCGGCAGGCGACCACGATGCTCGCGGAGGGCTCCACGCTCGCCGCCGGCGCGGGCGCCGCCGCGGCGTTCGGCGCGCACCAGGGCGGCCCGCCCGGAGGGCAGACGCAGCGGGTGTCGCCGGCGAACTACACCGGCACGCTGCCGCCCGTCCAGCAGCCGCCGTACCGCGGCGGCGGCCGGCACACCGGCTACGACGACTTCGAGCCGGAGCGCCGGTCCAAGTGGCCGATCCTCGCGGGGATCGCGGCGATCGTCGTGCTGGCGCTGGTCGTGGGCCTGTTCATGGCGAACCGGGGGAACGACGAATCCCCGACCCCGGGGACGTCCCCGACCGTCTCGGACTCCTCGTCGGCCAGCGACAGCCCGACCGACGAGCAGCCCACGACGGAGGAGCCGACGTACACCCGCCCGACCCGGCCGAGGCACACGGCGCCCACGCGCGTCCCGACGTCCGAGGCCCCGACGTCCGAGGCGCCGACCAGCGAGGCTCCGACGAGCGAGGCCCCGACCACGCACGGGCCGTCCACCAACCCGACGCACACCTCGGGCGACGGTGACGGCGGCGGCGACGGTGACGGCGGTGGCGGCGGCACCGGTGCCGGAGGCGGCGGCAACTGACGGGCGCCCGCCCGCGGCGGCGAGCCCCGGGTGGCCGGGCGGGCAGGGCGGTCATCGCCGTGCCCGCGACCCCTGAGTAGGCTCGTGACCATGAAGGAGCCGCGGATCCTGTTCGTCCACGCCCATCCGGACGACGAGTCCATCGGGACCGGGGCGACCATGGCCAAGTACGCCGCCGAGGGCGCCCATGTCTGTCTCGTCACCTGCACGCTGGGCGAGGAGGGCGAGGTCATCCCCGATGAGCTGCGCCATCTGGCGTCCGACAAGGAGGACCGCCTCGGCGAGTACCGGATCGGGGAGATGGCGGCGGCGGCCGCGGCGCTCGGCGTGCGCGACCACCGCTACCTCGGCGGTCCCGGCCGGTGGCGCGACTCGGGCATGATGGGCACCGCCACCAACGACGACCCGCGCAGCTTCTGGCGGGCCGACGTCGACGAGGCCGGCGCGGAGCTCGCGAAGATCATCCGGGAGGTCCGGCCGCACGTCATCGTCACCTACGACGAGCGCGGCAACTACGGCCACCCCGACCACATCCAGGCGCACCGCGTCACCCGGCGGGCGTTCGAGCTGGCCGCCGACCCGGCGTTCGACGACGGCCGGGAGCCCTGGCGGGCCGCGAAGTTCTACGCCTACGCCACCCCGCGCACCGTGCTCGCGCGGGCGATCGCGGTGATGCGCGAGGCGAAGCTGCCGTTCGCGCGGGTCGCCGGCCTGGACGAGCTCGGCTCCGGCGTCCCGGACGGGCAGGTCACCACGGTCGTGGACGCCCGCGCGCACCTGCCCGCCAAGCTCGCCGCGCTGCGCGCCCACCGCACCCAGATCACGGTGGCGCCCGAGGCGGTCGGGCCGTTCTTCGCGCTGTCGAACAACCTCGGCCAGCAGGCGTTCGGCACCGAGTACTACATCCTGCAGACCGGCGAGCTCGGCCCGGTCGGCCCCGGCCGCCGCGAGACCGACCTGTTCGCCGGCCTGGACGACGCGCAGGGCTGACCGGCTGGATACGCTGAGGCCGTGGACGAGGACGACGAGGCGCGGGTGAGCCTGGCCAAGGACGGTCTCCCGCCGGGCGCGGCGGGCGGCGCGTCGGTGGCCGGTGACGCGGGCGGCCGCGGCGAGAGCCCGCTGGACGCGCTGGTGACCGGCGGGGCGTACGCGGCGCTGGGCCTGCTCGGCGGGGTCTTCGGCCTGGTCGGCTCGTACGCCCAGGAGTGGACGGCCGGGGACGTGCCGGTCACCTCGATCGTGCTGGTGCCGCTGGTGTACGCGATGGTCCGGCTGGCCGGCCACGGGATGGGCGGCAAGATCGGCGCGGCGGTGCCGGCGGTGGTGTGGGGCGTCGCGGTGATCGTGATGTCGATGCAGCGGCCGGAGGGCGACCTGGTCGTTCCGGGCACGCTCGCGGGGTATGTGTACATCGTCGGCGGCATGGTGGCCGCCGGAATCGCGGTGGCGCGGGTCCCGTCGCCCGGCCCGGCGGGGCAGTGGCTCACCGGGAGGACGGCGCGCACCCGCGGGTAGGGGGATCGCTAGGGTGTGCGCGTTGTGAGCGGCGGCCGGGTGGACCAGAGCGTGGATCCCGGGCTCTTCCGGCGGGTGGCGGGCCGGTTCGCGACGGGCGTCGCGATCGTGACGAGCGTGGTGGACGGCGCCGATCACGCGATGACGGTGAACGCGTTCGCCTCGGTGTCGCTGGACCCGCTGCTGGTCATGTTCTGCCCGGAGAAGATCGCGCGCTTCCACGACCTGGCGCTGGACGCCGGCGAGTGGGCGGTGTCGGTGCTGTCGGAGGGGATGCGGGACGCCTCGCAGTGGTTCGCGACCCGCGGCCGGATGCTGGACGGCCAGCTGCAGGGCTGGGACCACTGCCGGGGCCCCGTCACCGGCGCCGCGATCTTCAACGACGCCGTCGCCGCCCTGGAGTGCCGCACGCACGCGGTCCACGACGCGGGCGACCACAGCATCGTCGTCGGCGAAGTCCTGACCCTGCACGTCCCGTCCCAAGACGCGAAACCCCTGATCTTCTACGCCGGCGCATACCACCGTCTGTGCTAGCCCAGTGGGGCGACCCCCTGGAACCCCCGTTACGACGGACGGGCTGTTTCACGCTCCGCTAGAGCTCCGCGTGAAACAGCCCGTCCGTCGGCGGGCAGGCCCGCTCCGCTCGCTGCACTCGCTCCGCGTGCCCGCCCGTAACGGTGGCTGGGGTTCAACCTGCCGGGGCTGGGGTTCAACCCGCGGAGGCCGGGCTTGCCCCGCCCGGCTGGGGGTCAGCCCTTGACGGTGGCGGGGGCTGGGTCGGTGGCGTTCGATGCAGGGGTGGAGCGGTAGCCCTTCACGCCGAAGCAGGCGGCGGCGCTCGCCAGGACGACGACGATCGGCAGGATCATCGTCGGCTTCATCGCGTGCACGAAGCCGTGCGAGAACACCTGGCCCGCGACCTGCTGGACCTGGTGGACCACGCTCTGCGGGACGTTCGGCGGCAGCTTCTGCTGGGCGCCGGTCTGGCTGGCGCCGACCTCCAGGCCGCCCTTGGCGGCGCCGGCGAAGCCCTTGATGAACCCGGGCCGCACGTCCGGCGGGAGGGCCGCCGCCCGGGTCGCCGCCTCGTCCTTGAGCGAGGAGGCGAGCTGGTTCTGCAGGACGGCGCCGACCGCCGCGCTGCCGAGGACCGAGCCGATCTGCCGGACGGTGTTGTTCACCCCGGAGGCGGCGCCGGCCAGCCGGGGCGGCACGTGGCGGGTCGCCTCGGTGGCCATCGGCGCGAACACGCCGCCGATGCCGAACCCGGCGACGACGAGCGCGGGGATGAACGCGGTCCAGTCCGTCCCGACCTCGGCGGCGAGCACCAGCCACAGCATGCCGAGCGCGTAGAGGGTGAGGCCGCCCATCAGGATGAACTTGCCGCCGATGCGGTCCGACAGCTTGCCGGCGACGGGCGCGAGGAACATCGACACCACCGAGGACGGCGCCATCACGAGGCCGGCCTTGAGCGCGCTGAAGCCGAGGACGGACTGCATGTAGATCGTCATCGGCAGGAACAGGCCGATCATGCCGATGGAGACGGCGGCGCCGACGACGTTGAGGATGGTGAAGTTGCGGTCGCGGAACAGCGAGAACGGCACCAGCGGCTCGCGGTCCTGCTGCGTCCGCTGGTAGACGTAGAAGATCACGAAGAGGCCGAGGCCGGCGGCGATGAGCCCCCAGATGCCCTCGTTCCAGTCGTACTTCTGGCCCTCGGTCAGCGCGAACGTCAGGCAGAACAGCCCGGCGGAGGCGAGCCCGACGCCGGCGATGTCGAAGCGGTGCTTCACGGTGGGGGTGTGGCCGGGCAGGATCGGCACGGCCATCGCCAGCACGAGGATGCCGATCGGCAGGTTCACGAAGAAGATCCACCGCCAGTCGAGGCTGGTCACCAGCAGGCCGCCGATGGTCGGCCCGGCGATGGTGGACACGCCCGCGACCGCGCCCCAGACGCCGAGCGCGGCGCCGCGCCGCTCCGCCGGGAACACCCCGATGATGATCGACATCGTCTGCGGCATCAGCAGCGCGGCGCCGAGGCCCTGCACGGCGCGGGCCGCGATCAGCTGGGCCGGGTCCTGCGAGATCCCGCACGCCAGGCTGGACAGCGTGAACAGCGCCACACCGGCGATGAACAGGTTCTTCTTGCCCCACAGGTCGCCGAGGCGGCCGGCGGTGATGAGCAGCACGGCCAGCACCAGGATGTAGGCGTTGACCACCCAGAGCACCTCGTCCAGCGAGGCGTCCAGCTTGTCGATCATGCTCGGGATCGCGATGTTCACGATCGTCAGGTCGAGCAGCGTCATGAAGAAGCCCAGCGAGAGCGTCAGCAGGATCGCCCACGGGTTTCCGCGCCACTTGGTCATGGTGCCCCCTTGTCGTTGTGGCGTGCGTGGTGGTGGTCGGTGAGGTGCCCGTGCTGGTCGGGCGGGTGGCAGGAGGTCACCCCGGCGTCGCCGGTCCAGGTGAGCCGGCCGGACTCCAGCTCGTCGGCCAGGTTCTCGACGAACTCCAGCTCGCCGCGGAAGCGGTCCATCTTCCATTCCAGGTCGAGGAGCTTGTAGCGTTCCAGGCCGCGCTTGCGGAGCGAGTCGTTGATCGTCCGGTGCCCGACGAGCAGCGCCTCCAGCGCGACGGCGCGGGTCCGCAGCTGCCGGGCGACCTCGGCCTCGGGCAGCAGGTTGATGAACGCCAGGCCGGTGCCGAACAGCGGGAACTCCTCGACGGGTTTGGCGAGCAGCTCGGCGAGGCGGATGTGCGCGGCGTCACGCCCGGCGCTGGTGACCGCGTAGACGGTCCGCTCCGGGCGGCGGCCCTCGCGCGCCGTCTCCAGCGGTTCGATCAGGCCGGCCGACGCGAGCCGCTCCACCGAGTGGTAGAGCGAGCCGTGCGTGACCTTGACGGCCTGGTCGTAGGCGTGGTCGCGGATCCGCTGCTGCATCTCGTACGGGTGCATGGGCCCGCTGCACAGCATGCGCAGCACGGTCAGCGCGAGCGGTGTGAGGGGTCGGGACAAGGTGCGACCTTCTTGGTCGAGTTCGGATTAGTCCACTTAGACTAATCCATCAGGACCTGTACCGTCACATCAGTGTGATGCCCGATTTATCCGCACAGGTCACACGCCTTGTTCTAGCGGACGGTACCGACAGAATTGGCGGCGCCGTTGCGGGCCACGAAGTCGCCGACCCGGTCGGCCCGGACGTCGGCGAACAGCTCGGCGCCCGCGGCCCCGTCCAGCAGCACCACGTTCTGCCCGCCGCGCGAGGCGAACCGGTCGACCGGCGCCGTCAGGTACTCCACCAGCGGCGTCTTCAGCAGCCGCGCGGCCAGCCCGCGCAGCGTGCCCGCCGTCACCGAGTCGTCCACGGTCACCGAGTGCGTCGCGGCCCGGACGAACCGGTCGATCTTCAGCGGGTTGCGGGTGTCGAGCGCCTTGTCGGCGAGCGCGTGCAGGAACGCCTGCTGCCGCTTGATCCGATCGAGGTCGCCGCCGGGCAGGTTCCAGCGCTGCCGGACGAAGTCGAGCGCCTGCACGCCGTCCAGGTGCTGGTGCCCGGCGGGCCAGGTCCGGTGGTGCATCGGGTCGTAAGTGCGCTTCTCGACCGTCACGTCGACGCCGCCGAGCGCGTCCGTCATCTTCACGAAGCCGCCGAAGTCCAGCGCTGCGTAGTGGTCGACGCGCACGCTGGTGAGCTGCTCGACCGTCCGGATCAGCAGCTTCGGCCCGCCGTAGGAGAACGCCGAGTTGATCTTCCCGGAGCCGTGTCCGGGGATCGGCACCCAGCTGTCGCGCGGCAGCGCGATCACCGACACCCGGCCGTCCCGCCCGGACAGGTGCACCAGCATGATCGTGTCGGACCGGGCGCCCATCGACGGCATGTCCGAGCGCCGGTCCGACCCGATCAGCAGCCAGTTCTCGCCGCGGCCCGTCGACACGGGACGGCCGCCGCGCTCCGGCATCGCGCCCGCGATCCGCTTCACACCGTCGTTGTAGGCGTTCTCCAGCAGGTAGGCGCCGCCGCCGAGCAGCAGCAGCGCGCCCGCCGCCAGCACGCCGCAGCCGATGAGCACCCGCCGCCGGCGGCGCCCGGGCCGCTCGTCCTGCTCGGTGGCGTCCTGCGCGGGCGGCTTCTGGTGCATGCGCACACCCTCCCGCCGCGGAAGGCGCGCCCGGCGCGGACAGGCGGTCCAGGGGTGATTCTTTACCGCGCTGGGCTCAGCCCTTGAGGGCCGCCTCCAGCTGGTCGAGCGCCCAGTCGAGCTCGTCCTTCCCGACGACCAGGGGCGGCGCCAGCCGGAGCGTCGTCTCGTGCGTCTCCTTGGCGAGGACGCCGAGCTCCATCAGCCGCTCGCTGACCGGACGGGCCCGGCCGTGCAGCTCGACGCCCGCCCACAGGCCCCGGCCGCGCACCTCGCGGACGAGGTCGGAGGGGAGCCGGCCGAGCCGGTCGTGCAGGTGCGCGCCGAGCGCGCGGGACCGCTCCTGGTACTCGCCGGTCTTCAGCATCGCGATCACCTCGCGGCCGATCGCGCAGGCCAGCGGGTTGCCGCCGAACGTGGAGCCGTGCTGGCCCGGCTTGAACACCCCGAGCACGTCCGCGTCGGCGACGACGGCCGACACCGGCATGATGCCGCCGCCGAGCGCCTTGCCGAGGATGTACACGTCGGGCACGACGTCCTCGTGCTCGACGGCGAACGTCGTGCCGGTGCGGCCGAGCCCGGACTGGATCTCGTCGGCGATCATCAGCGTGCCGTTGGCGCTGCACAGCTCCCGGACGGCGCGCAGGAACCCGCTCGGCGGGACGTTGACGCCGGCCTCGCCCTGGATCGGCTCGATCAGCACGCCGACGGTCGAGGCGTCCATGGCGGCCTTCAGCGCGTCGACGTCCCCGTACGGGACGGTCCGGAACCCGGGCGTGTAGGGGCCGTAGGAGTCCTTGGCGTCGGGGTCGGTCGAGAAGCTGACGATCGTGGTGGTGCGGCCGTGGAAATTGCCCTCGAAGGTGATGATGCTCGCTTCCCCGGCGGGGACGCCCTTGACCTCGTAACCCCACTTGCGGGCGGTCTTCAGGGCCGTCTCGACGGCCTCGGCGCCGCTGTTCATCGGCAGGACCATGTCCTTGCCGCACAGCGCGGCGAGCTCGGTGACGAACGGCCCGAACTGGTCGTGGTCGAAGGCCCGGCTGACCAGGGTGACCCGCTCGAGCTGCCGCTGGGCGGCGGCGACGAGGCGCGGGTTGCGGTGACCGAAGTTGACCGCGGAGTACGCCGCCAGCATGTCCAGGTAGCGGCGGCCCTCGACGTCGGTGAGCCAGGCGCCCTCGGCGTCGGCGACGACGATCGGGAGGGGGTGGTAGTTGTGCGCGCTGTGCTCCTCGGACATCGCCCGCAGCTGTTCGGTCGCCGTCACGACGCTCCTTCACGCGTTCGGTCCGGCCGGTCGGGCCGGGCATCGCCGGGACACCGGGCGGGGACCCGGTGCCGAGGGGGAGGGGACCGGCCGCGGCGGGTGGCCGCCCGGTCCATATCCAGCGTATGTTCGGGGGTTACCGGCGACCAATGACGAAAACCGACTTTGGGGGTGCTGTTTGTTGCGTCTTGACGAGCTGGACCGTCAGATCGTTGCGCGGCTCCTGGAGGACGGCCGCGCCTCGTACGCGCAGATCGGCGACAAGGTGGGGCTGTCGGCGCCCGCGGTGAAGCGGCGGGTCGACCGGCTCCGCGCGGACGGCGTGATCAACGGGTTCGCCGCGGTGGTCGACCCGGCCGCGCTCGGCTGGACGACCGAGGCGTTCATCGAGATCTTCTGCACCGGCGCGACGTCCCCCGAGGAGATCTACTCCAGCGTGCGCGGCCATCCGGAGGTGGTGGCGGCCTACACGATCAGCGGTGACGCGAGCGCGCTGGTGCACGTCCGGGCCCGCGACATCCAGCACCTGGAGCAGGCGCTCGAACGGCTGCGGCGCGAGGACAACATCACCGCGACCAAGACCGCGATCGTGCTGTCCCGGCTGATCGGCCGGCCGACCGACGCCCCGTCCGGCGCCCCGTCCGGCGGGACCGCTCCGGTTACCGGGCAGTAGGCTGCCGGGCATGGACTTCGCGACCGCTGACCTCATCGACGACTTCGGGGACGAGCTGCGCAGCTGCGAGACGCAGTTCCGGCAGTACGGGGGCCGCGCGGCGTTCGCGGGTCCGGTGTCGACGGTGCGCTGCCACCGCGACAACGGCCTGGTCAAGCGGCTGCTGAACACCCCGGGCGAGGGCCGGGTGCTCGTCGTGGACGGTGCCGGGTCGCTGGCGTCCGCGCTGATGGGCGACCTGATCGCGGCGTCCGCGGTGGCGAACGGCTGGGCCGGCGTGGTGATCAACGGGGCGGTCCGGGACGTGGTGGCGCTGCGCGGGCTCGACCTCGGCGTCAAGGCGCTCGGCTCCAACCCGCGCAAGAGCGCCAAGGACGGCGCCGGCGAGGTGGACGCGCCGGTGGCGTTCGGCGGCGTCGAGTTCCGCGCGGGCGACTGGCTCTACAGCGACGAGGACGGCATCGTCGTGGCGGCGCGCCCGCTGCTGTAGAACGGCCGGCGGTGCGTCTGGACCGTCGCGGAGCACGCCGGCAAGCGGGCGCTGTGGGGGACGCTGGAAGACCCTGCAGCACCAACTGAGCCGGTCACCGCGCTCGCCCGCCTGGGCGGACGCCTGGGCGGGCGAGCCGGTTCACACGGCCGATGCAATGGTCATTTGCCTCTCCGTCGACGGCGCGCGGGGTTTTCCGCAAGACGGCCCCGGAAAGATCGCCGGGCGTGATGATCAAGAAACGGAGAGCGAGCGGGCGGCGGCCGGCCGCCATCGCGCTGGCCGCCGGCGTACCGCTGGTGGCACTGGTGGCGTCCGTCCCCGCCGTCGTCCAACCCGGGCACGCCGCGGCGTCGACCGCGGCGCGGGACGCCGCGCCGCGCAGGGCGGACTTCGGCCTGCGCCGCGGCGCGAGCCTCGACCGTCCGCTGCGCGCGCTCGGGGACGAGCTGGCCACGAGCGGCGTCCAGGCGCTGATCAACGGGTCCGGGCAGCGCCGCCTCACCGGCGGCTGCGCCGCGGCGGCCAAGGTGCCCGCCAGGGCGCGCACCTACTGCTTCGACAAGGCCGACTCGGCGACCCGCAAGTGGTACCCGCAGGGCGTCACGACCGTCTCGGACGCGGCGGTGGACGGGCGGTGGGGCGCCGGCCGCCCGATCGTCGTGTCCTGGCACAACGACGGCGCGATCCGGCTCACGTTCGTGAACCCGGACCGGCACACCTACCGGCACGTCCTGCTCGTCTACCCGGCACTGCGGCACGGCGAGGTCTCCTACAGCGACATCGACCTGCACGCCGGCGGCATCGCCTGGTTCGGCGACAAGCTGTACGTCGCCGACACCCGCGCGGGCCTGCGCGAGTTCGACATGCGGCAGATCTTCGACCTCGGCCGCAGCAGGAACGGGTCGACGCGGCACGCGGAGTGGGTCGGCCGGCACGGCGGCAGGTACTACGGCCACGGCTACCGGTACGTCATGCCGCAGACGGGCAGCTGGCAGTACGCGCACGGTTGGGCCGGCGCCAGGTGTGCGGGCCGCGGCGCGCTGCGCGTCTCGTGGATGTCGATCGACCGCACGACCCGCGTCCCGTCGCTCATCGCGGGCGAGTACTGCAAGGAGAGGGAACCGCGCGGGCGCGTCGCGACGTGGCCGCTGCGCAACGGAACCGGCCTGGTCGCCGGGTCCGGACGGGTCGCCTACCCGAACTGGGTCGCGAGGCTTCCCGGCGACCGCGTGCAAGGCGGCGTCCGGGCTCACGGCCACTGGTGGTTCACGCAGAGCCACGGCTCCAGGCGCGGCACGATGCTCCAGGCCGACCAGCGCGGGCACCGCTGGCGGAACCTGTCCAAGCGGACCATCTCCCACGGTCCCGAGGACCTGAGCTGCTACCGCGCCCAGCACCGCGTCTGGACGCTCGCCGAGTCCCCGAACAGGCGCGCTCTCTGGGGCCTGCCCGCCCCGCAGTGCCGCTGGTAACCGACGCCCGGCATCGCTCACCTCCATATTGGATTGAACAGTTCAGAATTCGGCCGTGAAAAAGGGGCGGCTCGCGCCGCCCGCCGGCCCGCCTCAGATGGCCGTCATGGCCGTGTCGGCGATCGCCCGCAGCGTCCGCCCGTCCGCCCCGCCGCGCGCCGCGACCCGCATCCCGCTGATCGCCGCCACCACGAAGTGCGCCAGCGCGCCCGCGTCCTTGCCGGCGTCGATCTCCCCGGACCGCTGCCCGGACTCGATGGCCGTCCGCAGCGCCGCCAGCCGCGTCTCCTGGTCCTTGCGCAGCAGCCCCGCGACGTCCTCGTCGCGCGGCGCCAGCTCGATCATCGAGTTCACCACCAGGCAGCCGACCGGATCGTCCGCCGGGGCCGTCACGGCCCAGCCCAGCACCGTCCGCAGCCGGTCCCGGACGGGCCGCGCCGCGTCCTGCAGCGCCTCCACGATGTTCGCCGTCCTCACCTCCGTGTACAGCGTCAGCGCCTGCGTGAACAGGTCGTGCTTGCTGCTGAAGGTGTTGTAGATGCTGCTGCGCCCGAGCCCCGTCGCCTCGCACAGCTCCTGCGTCGAGGTCGCCTCGTAGCCGCTCTCCCAGAACGCCCGCATGGCGGCCTCCACCGCCCGCTCCTCCTCGAACTGCCTCGGCCTCGCCATGCGCCGACCCTAACACGTTATGGACAGCTCGATCCAATACCTCTCAGTCCGGCTCCGAGAGAGCCACCTGGATCTCCCAGCGCATGTCCCCTTGGACGAGCACGCCTCTCCCCGGCGGGTAATCTTCCGGCGGCGGCGGGGCTCCATAGAGGTCTGCCTCCTCTCCCCGCAGGCTTCCGAGCAGAAGAGTGGGGCTGCGCAGGCGGTGGAGTGCAGCCACCAGAGGCTCCATGGCCGGTCGGGGAGTGGTCGGCGGCTGGGCGACAATGAGATGCAGCCCGTTCGCGGTGAGATCCGGGAGCATGTCAAGGATCGCTTCCAGAGGCTCGGTGCCGCGCGGACGCCCTCTGTCGATCGCGACGATGAACGCTTCCGTCGATGGGAGGAGGTCGAGCGCCTCCCACACGAAGTCGCCGAACGTCTCCGGAGACTCGGTGTATCGGACTCCGCGCTCGACCGGTGAGTCGACCCCGAACTGAGCGGCGAGCGCCCTCACGTACCTGTTGGGGTCGAAGACGAAGACTCGCGACGGCCGGCCGCTGGTCCGCTCTCCGATGCCTTTGATGATCAATCGGACCAGGTTCGCCCTCCCCGAACCGGGCTGGCCGACGACCAGCAGATGGGGGTGGGCGTCGAAGTCCAGGTAGACGGGCTCGCGAGCGCCTTCGCCGACCCCGATCGGAATGCGGTGGTCGTTGATCGGAGGGAGCTCGCTGATGCTGAGCGTCTCCGGCAACCCATCACTCGCGGATCCATCGCCCTCAGTCGGGGCGGTCCTTGGCGGCTCGGCGTCGGGCTGGTCGTCGGTGGGCTGTTCCGGCATGTCGCCGATGAAGCGGAACAGGGCGGCCTCGGACGGCAGAGGGGCAGGGATGAACGGGCGGGGAGCGCGGTCTCCGGTGGACAGGTAGGCCCTGCCCGAGTCGGGGAACGGAAGGCTCGCGCGGCCGAGGACGCGCCGGAGCACGGCGGGCGGCAGGCGGCTCGCGACGATCCGCCAGTCAAGGAGCGGCAGGAAGCGGTCCCAGATCGTGGTGCTCTCGACGGTGGACGACGCGAGGATCACGTGCACGCCGAGGGACGTGCCGCGCTGCGCGAGCTGGAGGAGCGTTTCGCCCACCTCGCGTTTGCTGGACGGGAACGTCAGCGAGACGTCCGCCATCACGACCAGGTGTGGCAGGTCCTCGGGTGACGCGTGGCGCCTGCGCGGGTCCAGTTCGGCCAAGAGGAAGTCGAGGAAATCCCGAAGCGCGCGCGGCCTGCCCAGCAGTTCCTCGCCGGAGTACAGGACGTGCGGGAGGTCGGAGAACGGCTCGCCCAGCGGACGCTCTCCCAGGTCGGCGAAGGCGAACCTCATGTGGGACGGCGAGTACTTTGCGGCGAGCGCGAGGGCGATCACCCGCAGGACATGCCGCCGGGCGTCGTCGTCCCCCGCGACCAGGCCCGAGTTGCCGGCCGCGAGGTCGAGGGACGGCACGGTGAAGGCATTGCCATCGAGGTCATGCCCGATGCTCGGCTCTCTGGGGGTCGAGACGGGCAGTCTCCACGCGTTGGAGAACGCGGCCCCCTGGCCGGCGCCGTTCAGCTCAAGGGCGTCGTCCACCGCGGAGCGGCCGGGCTTCCCGGCGCCGCGGACCCATCTCGCGACCTCGTCGTAGCCCCAGCGATGGTCCGGATCGATGGTCAGCAGGCCCGAGATCAGGCGCCGCCATTCCGGATCGCGGACGTCGTCGAGCTCCGGCGGCCGACCGCGACGACCCAGGTTCTCCACCAGCTCCAAGGTCGTGAAATCGTCGAAAGGCGTCCGGCACAGGAGCAGTTCGTAGGCGATGACTCCGAGCGCCCACCATGCCCCGGGCCTGCCCAGTTCGCCGTTCAGCAGCTCGGGGGCCGCATAGCGCGCGGTGAGCGGCGCCGCGTCCCGCGTCCGGCGTGCGAGGGGTGCCGCGCCGCGCACGTCGCCGATGACCAGCTCGTAAGGGTCGCGCGATCGGACCAGGACGCTCGCCGGCTGCAGGTCGGTGTGGGTGAGCCCGAGGCGGTCCTGCCAGAACTGCAGGCATTCGGCCAGGGACGCGAGGATCTGGCGCCGTTCCCGGTCGTCGGTGGGCGGCGCGTCCTCGTGGATCAGCTTGTCCAGCGAGCCCTGCGGGCAGTACTCGTGCGCGTACCAGCCGACCGTGGCGCCGTTTTCGACGTCGACTTCGCCGTAGCCGTAGATCTGTGCGAGGCGCGGCCCCGGCTCGATCAGGGAGCGCAGCACCGTCCTGTCCTGCTCGCTCCAGCGTTCCCGGAGGATCTCGACGACCGCGAATTCCCTGTCCAGGTACTCGTCGTCCGGCCTCACGAGGTACGCGGTCGCCCACGGGCCGGTGAACAGCACCCGGACCGGCTCGTAGTCCGCGCGCAGGGCCGCCGGGAAGCCCGGCACGTCCGGTGGCGACGGGACCAGGGCGGTGGCGGTCTCGTCGGTGAGGAGGGCGAAGTGGTCGGTGTCGGCGGTCAGGGTGACGGGGCCGGCGGTGGTGGCGAGGAGGGCGCGGAAGGTCTCGGCGGTGCCGCCGGCGCGCCGCTCGATCTCGGCGGAGACGGCTTCGAGGACGCGGCGGGTGTGCTGCGCCTCGGGGCGCGGGAGGGTGTCGAGGAGGGCCTCGCGGGCGCCCGGGACGAACTCGTAGCGGACGTCGTCCAGCGGCCGCAGCAGGCCGCTGAGCAGGACCTCGGCGAGCCGGCCCGGGTCGGAGCCGCCGAGGACGCCGTGCTGGATCAGCCGCATCACCGGCAGGGACGGGACGGAGACGGCGACGTGCGCGGCGAGTTCGGCCGCGTCGGGGGAGGCGGTGCGCAGGAAGCGGCGGACGCGTTCGGCGACGGGGACGTCGCGCGGCGCGGGCGCCGGGCCGGACGGGCCGGACGGCAGCGACGCGATCGCCGCGGGCTGCGGGCCCGCGCCGGACACGAGCCGCGCCCAGGCGCCGAACCAGCGCGGGGTGACCTCCAGGACCGGGACGGGCACGCCGGGCGGCGCGGCGCCGTCGAGCGGGGTGAAGCGGAGGGCCGTGTTGGGGCCGCCCGGCCGGGGCAGGACGGCGCGGCCGGGCGTGGTGGGGGCGGCGGTGCGGCGCCAGAGGCTCTCGGCGAGGGGCTGGAGGATCGCGGTGGGCCCCGTCTCGGCCCAGCGGCGGACGGCGGGTGCGGCGCGGCCGTTCCACCAGTGCGGTCCGGAGCAGTCGCTGAGGAGGAGGACGGCGTGCCGTCCGGTGGCGTCCTGGACGGTGCCGGGGGCGCGCGGGGGTGCGCCGGGAACGGGAGAGACGCCGCCGGTGGCGTCGAGGTAGGCGACGCCTACGTTCTGGAACGCGCCCTGCCGCAGGAGCACCTCGGCCAGCTCCCGGGCGAGGGGCCGCCACAGCCGCATGGTGGGGCCGGTGTCGACGACGAGGGTCAGCGTCAGCCACCGCTCGGACTCGGGGACGAGGACGGGCGTCCACAGGCGGGTGTCGGCGATGCGGTCGGCAGTGGCGTCCTCGTCGAGTTCGCGGCGGTGCCGGGACGGGACGCGCCGTTTCACCGGCCGGAGCGCGCGCTGCACGCCGAGCGGGTCGGACAGCATCGGCGCCGTCGGGACGAGCACCTCCGAGGCCGCGCCGGCGGACGGCGCGGCGCCGGCGGCGGGCAGGGGATGCAGCGCGGAGCGGGGCTCCGGGGCGGGTTCGGGCGGCGCCTGCGCGGACTCCTCGCCATCGGGTCCGGCCTGCGGCGGAGCATCCTCCTCCGCCCGGGGCGGGGCAGGGGCGCCGGGCGTCGGCTCGTCCCGCGCGGGGGCGATGTGGCAGGCGAGCCAGAGCATCTCGCTCAGTTCGCGCGCGTCCGGGGCGTCCTGCGGGGAGACCTCGCCGAGGACCTCGCGCAGGCGGTCAATCATCGTCCATCGGGCCGGTGAGGCGCCGCATGATCCGGTCCGCGAGCGCCTCCCGGTCGTCGGCGTCGGCGTGCCGGCACAGGTAGACGGCGTTGAGGAGCTGGTCGGTGGCGAGGGTGCCGGACGCGGACCGCTCGAAGAACCGGCGGACGAGGTCGTCGCTGCGGTCGGCGAGGTCGCCGAGGTGCTCGCGGACGATCGCGGACAGCTCGGCCTCGTCGGCGGGCTGCCGGAGCTCGACGGTGACGCAGCGGCGCAGGAACGCGGGCGGGAACTCCCGCTCGCCGTTGCTGGTCATCACCACCAGCGGGAACGCGTTGCACCGGACGGTCCCGGCGGTGACGGTGACCCGGCCGCCGGGGCCGTCGGCGGTCATGACGTCGGCGGACGGGTCGGCGCGCCGCGCCAGCTCCGGGATCTCGTACTCGCCCTTCTCGAACACGGTGAGCAGGTCGTTGGGCAGGTCGATGTCGCTCTTGTCGATCTCGTCGACGAGCAGGACGCGCGGCCGGGCGTAGGGGAGCAGCGCGGTGCCGAGCGGGCCGAGCCGGATGAACCGGCCGATGTCCTCGTCGGACGCGGGCGCGCCGCCGTCGCGGGCGGCGTAGAGGCGGGTGAGCGGGTCGTACTGGTAGAGCCCGTCGCGGAGCGTCGTCCGGCTGGTGATGGGCCAGTGCAGGACGGGCCCGAGGCCGAGCTCGTGCGCGACCGCGTACGCCAGCGTCGACTTGCCGGTGCCGGGCGGCCCGGTCACCAGCAGCGGGCGCCGCAGGTACAGCGCGGCGTTGACCTGCTGGACGGCGTCGTCCGACGGCCGGTACGTGGTGGCCTGGTGGGTGTTGCCGGACCCGCCGGACGGCGGCGGCAGCAGCGGCCCGCCGTCGAACGCGCGCCACGGCGGGGGCGGCGGCAGCCGGTCGATGCCGTCGTGCCGGCGGCGGCCGCCGGTGTAGAGCAGCCAGTCGGGCATCATTCCTCCATGGCGAGCCGGGGGTCGGCGGGCAGCCGGGACGGGTCGTCCCACAGCAGGGTGAGGTCCCGGCCGCAGTGCGGGGTGTCCTTCGGGGCGAGCAGCGCGTCCCGGCGCAGGCCGAGCGCGATGTGCGGGAGTTCTTCGGGGCGGGCGTCGCGGACGGCGGCGGCCAGCGCCTCGCCGAGGCGATGCCCGGGGCAGTCGTCGTGGGCGGGGTCGTTGCAGGTGGTCCGGGACCACAGCATCACCGGTACGCCGTTGCCGAGCGCGGCGGCGAGCCGCGTCTTGGACGGCGGGGTCTGGTAGACGAGGGCGCAGTGGTCGGGGTTGGCCTCCAGCCAGTCCTGGAAGGCGGCGGCGGTGCGGTGGTCGTCGCACGCGATCAGCCGCGGGTCGGTGCGGCCGCGCTCCTCGAGCAGCCGCCACCGCCGGTGGGCCTGGTCGCGCCGGATCGAGCCGGGCCGCAGCCGCTTCACGTCCCGGACGACCAGCGGGTACCGCCGCATCGGCGTCTTGTCCTCGACGTCGATGTACCAGCGCTCGAACGGCCTGCCGAGCCAGCCCTCCGGCACCGCGAACTCGATCATCCACCGGCCGCCGACGAGGGCGCGGCTCGCGCGGGCCACCTCGTCCTGGACGGCGCCGCGGACCTTGCCCTCCGGGACGCGGACGGTGGCCTGCGACGTCTGGTCCGCCTCGTCGAACCAGGTGTGGACGGTGAGGTCGTACTCCTTGGGGAAGGTGGCGTGCTCCAGCCGGACGATGACCGACGCCGGCGGGGGCTCCTCCTGCGCGGGCCCGGCCGCCGGGAGGTGCAGCCGCAGCCAGGCGGCGAACTCGGGCCGCCGCTGCTCGGGCAGGTGCCGGCCGAGCGCGCCGAGGTAGCGGGCGAGCCGGTCCTCCGGGAAGCCCTCGGCGACGTAGCGGACGGACGCCCACGCGGAGCCGAACCGCTCGCGGGGGCGGCGGCCGACGACCCGTTCGAGGTCGGCGGCGAAATGGTCCTCGAACGCGACGCCGTCGAGCAGCCGCCGCAGCTCCCGCCGCGCGTCCGCGGACAGCCAGCGAAGCGGCAGGACGTCGTCGAGGCCCTCCCAGTAGGCGCGAAGACGCGACAGCGGGAGCATCCAGCCGAGGCCGGCCCGGCCGCCGCGCAGCTCGGCGCCGGTCACCATGCCGATGACCCCGCCGGTCGCGATGTCGTACACGGCGGACCCGCTGAACCCCTTCTCCAGCGGCGCGCCGTCGACGGTCCGGATCTCCCACCATTCGTTGCGGGTCAGCAGGTGCGGGCCGGTCGTGACGGTGGCGTGCCGCTCGTTGCCGTCCTTGCGGGCGGGGAACCCGTACACGCCGAACTCCCGGCCGCCCGCGGCGAGCGCGTCCACGCCGGCGGGATCGGCCAGCACCGCCGGCTCGTACCCAACGGGCTCGGCGAGCTCCAGGACCGCCACGTCGCCGAGGTCGCGGGCGCCGCGCCAGCCGCCGGACGCGACCACCCGGGCGGGCAGGTCCTCGGCGAGACCGGGCAGGCCGACGCGCGGCTCGTCCTGCCCGGCGACGGTGTGCGCGCAGGTCAGCAGCCGGGTCGGGGTGACGAGGAAGGCGGCGCCGAGCTTCCCGCCGGCGGGGGTGCCGACCCAGGCGCGCCACTGCCAGTCGCCCACCTACTCCTCCACGGCGGCGGCCTTCGGCTCGCCCCAGGTCATCTTGACCTTCAGGTGGCCCTCCAGGGCGGTCTTCGCGATGACGGCGCCGGCGGCGGCGTTCAGCTTGACCCCGAACTCCAGCTCGACCGCGTCGGGCTTGAGGTCGCCGCCGCGCAGCGCCGCGAGCGCCGCCTCCGCCGCGTCCCGGACCTGCTGGAAGGAGTCCTCGAACTTGGCGGCGGCCTTGCCGATCAGGTCGCCGCCGCGGGAGACCTCCGCCATGCCGGGCTCGTCGTCGTCGCTCTCGACGACGATGCTGCCGTGCTCGGTCTGCCAGCGCACCAGTTCGTTCACGTGTCCCCGCCCCTCGACGTCCATGAGATCGCGCCGCCCCGCCAATGTAAACGAGATCATCAAGCGCGGGCCGGGCGACGGTGATACTTTCCCGGCGACGGCCACGGGAGGGCAACGTGATCACGGTCGAGCAGGTGCGGGCGCTGGCGCTGACGCTGCCCCGCACGTCGGAGCACCTCATCAGGGACCGTGTGAAGTTCCGCGTCGGCTCGATCGTCTACGTGGCGTTCTCGCGGGACGAGACGGTGATGGGGTTCGCGTTCCCGAAGGAGGAGCGGGCGGCGCTGGTCGCGTCCGAGCCGGACAGGTTCCGGCTGCCCGGCGAGTCGGACCTGCGGTTCAACTGGGTCGAGGCGTGGACGGCGGCGCTCGACGAGCCCGAGATGCGCGAGCTGGTCATGGACGCGTGGCGGATGGTCGTCCCGAAGAAGGTGGCCGCCGCCCGCCTCGGCTCATGAGTCTGATGGGGTGAGCGCCGTGCGGAGCGAGCCAGTGCCGCGTGGTGCGCCGCGCCAGCTCGGTGCCCGGCGCGGACGCCTCGAACAGGTGCCACGCGCCCGGCACGTCCTTCGTCTCCACCGGGACGCCCGCCTCCGTCAGCCGCCGCGCGTAGTCCAGGGCCCTCGTCGCGCAGCGGGTCGAGGCCGCAGGTCAGGACGTAGGCGGGCGGCAGGCCGGACAGGTCGCCCGCGCGGGCCGGGGTGGCGTAGGGGGAGACGGGCCCGGGCGGGAGGTAGGCGTCCCACATGGCGCGCAGCTTGGCGCGGTTGGTGAAGCGCGGGTCGGCGATCCGGTGCGCGGACGGCGTGCCGAGCCGGTCGTCCAGGCACGGGATCAGCAGCGTCTGGAACGCGATGGCGGGGCCGCCCCGGTCGCGGGCCGCGAGGCACAGCGCTGCGCCGCTGGCTCGCGGACCCCGGCGGTCCGCGGATCGAGACCCGCGACCCCGCGCAGCTCAAACTGTTCTTCGCCGACCTCGCCGACCTCGCCGACCTCGCCGACCTCGGCGACCTCGGCGATTCCCGGCGACGTCGTCGCGCTCGCCCGCGAGCAGGCCGCCCTGCACCGCCGCTGGCTCGCCGACCACCGCGGGCGCCGCGCCGCCCTCGACCCGTCCGACCAGGTCAGGCTCACCTCACGGGCCCGCATCCTCAAGCTCGGCATCATGCACGAGCAGGCCTATGTCGAGTTCTGGGAGCACCTCGCCGAACACCCCGACGACCTCGACCTCTAGCGCGGCGGCGGACGCGGCGACCGTCACGCGCCGGCCGGCTGGACCTGCGCGTCCTCCGGCTCCGCGGGCGACGCCTCCGGCCCCGCCTCCCCGGCCCCGCGACGCCCCCACGCCAGCGCCGCCGCGAAGCACGCGAACGGAACCGCGGGCAGCATGTACCGGTAGTCGAAGTCCACCGTGACGGGCGGCACCGCCAGCAGCGTCACCGCCGCCGCCCACAGCAGCGCGATCTCCTTGCGGCCACGCCGCCGGAAAAGCCCCGCGAGCCCCGCCAGCAGCACCGCGCCGAGCATCGTCCCCCGCACGAAAACCTGCTTCTGGTAAGCGCGCAACCAGCCCGCGAACGGACCGACGATATGCGTCCTCCCCGACCCGTGCTCGTAATCGCGGACCACCGAGACCCGGTCCCCGCCCCCGACCAGTGGCAGCGGCTTCTCCCCCTGCGCCCACGGCCGCGTCGGGAAGTGGTACCGCGCCTCCGTCCCGACCGTCGGATAACGGTGCCGCTTCCACGAGAACGTCCGCACGAAGAAATCGTAGGAAACGGTCTTCACATAATCGAGCGGCTGCGTCCGGATCGCCCACAACGCGAACTCCTGCGCCTGCTCGTTGGTCTTCTCGTCGAACGGCTTCCCGTTCGTCCACCCCGTCGGCGAGTTCTCCACCCAGATCTGGTGCGACGCCGCGGGACGCCCGTCCGGCGACCCGTACGGACACAGATGCGCCAGCTCCGGCGGCGGCGCATGCCGGTCGCAGTCCGCGAACGTCGACGTCCGACCCCACAGGAAGATCCCGTCCACCCCGGACATCCCGAACCGGCCGTAGTCGGAGTGGAACCACACCGCGTACCCGCCCACCGGCAGCACGAACGCCGCCGCCAGCGCCGCGAACGACGTCCACCGCGCCCGCCGCAGCAGCAGGTACAGCAGCGCGATCAGGAACAGCGGCGCCCCCACCGTCCGGGTGACCGCCGCGACGCCCAGCAGCGCCCCCACCAGCCCGGCGCGCCGCCACCCGCTCGCCCCCGGCCGCGCCAGCAGCAGCAACGCCCCCAGGATCAGCACGGTGAACACCGTGTCCGACAGGACCAGATGCTCCAGCTCCGCCTCGTAGGCGTCCAGTAGCAGCGGAGCGACCGCCAGTGCCGCCGCCCACCGCCGCACCCCGAAGTTCCGGACCAGCGCCGCATACCCGACGACCGCGATCCCCACGATCGCCGCATGCTGGACCGCCGTCACCAGCGCCAGGCTGTGGAACGGCCTCAACCCCCACAGGAACAACCCGTAACCGGACGGCCGCAGCGGGTGCGGGAACGGCCTGTCCGCGATCCGCAGAAAGTCGAAGCTGTCGTTGAAGAACAGCGCCGGCGGGAACCCCAGCACCACGAGGACCCGCAGCACGACCCCCGCCGCCAGCAGCACCGAGAACAGCCGGTTGCCCGCCACCGCGGCGCGCACCGGCTCGAACCTCAGGCGGCCGACAAGAGCGGAGAGCAACACCGGGACCCTAACTGTGGACGACGGCGCCACGATAGCGCCTGCACCGCACCCCCCCCACAACGATCACCCGCCTCACCCCCGCCCCCCGGACCAGCCCACATGTCCCGCCCGTTCAGGCGTCCAACACCTGGATCACCGGCAGCCTTCCCTGCGTGAACGCCCCGGCCGCCTCCGGTGAAACGGGCTTCCCGGCTTGGGTCAGGTTGGTGAGCTTCACGGGTGCGAACGGCGTGACCAGATACTTTCCCGGCTCCAGAAGTTCAGGGCCAGGCAGCAGGACCGTCCGTGTTTCGGTCCATCGGCTCGCGTAGGCGCACTCCGACCGGTTGAACGGCTGCGACTCTGCTGCCCTTTTGTAGTCGGTGGGCAAGTAGACTCCATCCGCCTTCTGCGGAAGTCGATTCCATTTCTCCGGTGGCGCCTTATAGAAGCCGATATAGGATCTCGCCTTCAAACCGAGTTGAGCGGTGTCCTCGCCGATGGAGAAGTTGTACTCCTTCGTTTTCGGCGGCTTGGCCTTGTCGCCCAGGCATTGACGGCTGCCGTCGGGCAGGTAATAAGCGGCGCCGACCGTGCGCGCACGGAACCGCACGACCAGCCGCAACCGCGTGCCTGGCTTGGCGCGGGCCGGCCTGACCGAGATTTTGAAGTCCATGTAGGGAGTCTCGGCGGCGGGCATGTACGGCTGGCCGAGCAGCGCCCCCGGGCGGGTGAAAGCCGCGTGGAGGGCGCCGTGGCTCACCCCGCCGACTCCCGGCCCCGGCCAGAAGAACCAGGCGGCTGTAGCCGCACCGACTCCAACGGCGGCGATTCCTGTGGCGCCCTTCGCCCCGCCCACCTTGGAAAGCACGCCCTTGGCAGTGGAGGCGCCGCTCTTGGCCGCGGTGTCCGCAGAGACCGCGGCCTGCATGTATCCCGCTGCGGCGTGACCCGTCACACCGGAGGCGAGCGCGCCCACGCTTGTGGACGACGCGCCATGAGTGACCAGCGCACCGCCGAGGATGGCCAGCGGGACGGCCGCCCCTACGGTCGCCACTACCGCACCGAGCGCGACGATCCCTCGCCGCTCCCAGTCGGGCCCGTATTCACGGGCGGCGAGCGCTTCGAGTTCGCTGACGAACTCATGTGCGTTCCAAGCGCGCTCTGCGGGACTCTTCGCCAGACCGTGCTCGACCAGCGAATGCAGGGCCTCGGGTACCTGGTCCAGGGGGACGGGTGCTGTGGCGTGCTGCGCTCGGAGCGCTTCCACGGTCGTCCCCTGGAAGGGCTTCTTGCCGGTGACGCATTCCACGAACACGCAGGTCGCCGCGTAAAGGTCCGTCGCCGGAGTGGCGGGCTGACCCTCCCACTGCTCGGGTGCCATGTAAGCGGGCGTTCCGGCGCGGTCTCCCTGCCCGGTCAGGACGGCGATGCCGAAGTCGATCAGCTTGCTCTGCCCGTTGTCCTGGACGAGGACGTTCGCCGGCTTGTAGTCGCGGTGGACGACGCCGACCGCATGCGCGGCCGCCAGCCCGAGCAATGAGCCCTTCATCAGTGTGAGCGCGGCCTCGGGTGCCAGCGGCTCGTCTTGAGCGTCGAGCACATGGCGAAGTGATCGTCCTGGAACCGCTTCGAGGACGATCACGGCTCCCCGCGGCGATTCCACGTAGTAGAACAGCCGCGCCACGTGCGGATCGACCACGCGTCTGAGCAGTTCGGCCTCGCTCCGGAAGGTGTCCCGGGCGACGGTGCGGCCGAGCATGCCCGGAGCCAGGTACTTGATCGCTACTGCGGGGCCGCCCGTCTGGTGGCGCGCGAGGACGACCGCGCCTTGCGCTCCTGAGCCGAGTTCCTTGATCCGGACGTAGCCGGGTACCTCCCAGCCGGGTGATGCGTCCGTCACTGGCCCGTGGTGGTCTGGATCTCACCGACCACCAGCGGCGTGACCGCGGAGGGCATGGCTTGCTGCCCGAGGTCGTCGCCCGGCAAGTCGCAGTCCGCGCCCTCGCAGGACCACGTGACGTTCCATCGGATGGTGGCGGTGATCTGGTACGCCCCGCCCGGCTGTCCGGCGGACGATCGCTTGTAGGTGTAGCCGCAGGCCTTGCCGTCCTGGCTGCCCGCGTTGTCGCAGGTGTGCGTGGCTTCCCCGAGGTCCCAGGTCACCGTTGCGGGCTCACCCGTCAGCTGCACCGTCTGAGCGCCCACGGTGATGGGCTCGGTCTTCACGACGTCGAAGCCGTCGACCCACAGGGACGTCCGCAGGCGTACGAAGGTCTTGCCCTTCGGAGAGGTGTGCACGATGGGGACGGGGAACGCCGCGGCGGCCTGCGCCTGAGCCACGAGGTCGGCCGTGGCCGGCTTCGCCGGCGCAGGCGGCGCCTGGTTCCCGGGCACCTGGACGAATCCCTCGCCCTGGTTCGGGTTCAGGCCCACCGGATCCGGGGGCGCAACGGGGCCGCTGTCGCCTCCGCCGGAGTTCCCGCCTGATCCGCCTCCGCCCCCCGGCGAGCCGGGCTGGTGGACGGTCCCGTTGCAGCTGCCGGTGTTCCCGCTGAGGTGGCAGGGAGCTGCCTGTGCGGGGATGGCCGTGAGAAACGGCGTGACGAGGGCGGCGCCGGTGAGAGCGCCGATCGCCGTGCGGCGGCGGCCGGGGGAGTAGGGAGACATCACTTGTCCTTCCCTGCGGACCGTCAGCATGCGCGGTCCCGGACAGTGGCGGCGACCTTCCAGGCGCCGGAGTCGTACTGGACGGTCGTCCGGTAGATGAACGATCCGCCCGGTACTTCGCCTGTTCGCTTGCCCGTCTTGGCCGAGTAGCGGTAGCCCGCGAGGGTGTGGACGCAGTCGATGACGTAGACCTTCGATCCGTCCTTCGACTGGGCGTAGACGCGGGGGTTGAGCGTGTTGGCGAACCGCCAGATCTCGCCTTTGGACTTGGTGGACTCGATGTCCTTGGTCAGTTGGGCGAGGAGGGGGTCCATGGCGACGGCGGGGAGGGCGCTGGGGTCGTTGGTGGCGTAGGCCTGTTTGTACGCGGCCTGGTAGGCGCGGTAGCGGTCGATGACCGTCTTGTAGAGCTGCGCGGTCGGCACGGCGGACGGGGCGGGCGCGGTGGTGGCGGGGCCGGGGCCGGCGGTGTCGAAGGTGCCTTCGGGCTTGAGGGCGCCGGACGACGGGTGGGACGAGCCGCAGCCCGCGAGGAGGGCGAGGGGGACGGCGGCGAGGGGGAGCGCGGCGCGGCGGAGCCATGGCGGGGAGGAAGGTACCAACCGGGCGCGCATCGCCATCCCTGAGCGGCAGCCGACAACGGGGCGGAATACGCGCGAAAGCTTACAGAGATGGGTGTGGCGAGAAAAGGGATTCGTTGCGGACGGTTGACCTCGATCTTGGTCGAGGTTGCAGGCTGGTGGGACGAACCGAGAACGGAGGGTGCCGTGCGCGCGGTGTGGTTGAGGGAGTTCGGTGGTCCGGAGGTGCTGGTGCCGGGGGAGGCACCGGATCCGGTGCCGGGCGACGGGCAGGTGCTCGTCGCGGTGGAGTACGCGAATATCACCTTCGTGGAGACCCAGATGCGGGCGGGGACGGGGCCGCAGCCGTTCGCGCCAAGGCTCCCGATGATTCCCGGGAACGGGGTCGGCGGGACGGTGGCGGCGGTGGGGCCGGGTACCGATCCGGGGCTGGTCGGGCGGCGGGTCGTGAGCAGCCTGAACGGCAGCGGCGGTTACGCGGAGCTGGCGGTGGTGGACGCGCAGGGCCTGCTGGAGGTGCCGGACGCTTTGGGCTTGGACGAGGCGGTCGCGCTGCTGGCGGACGGGCGGACGGCGACGCTGATGGTGCGGGCGGCGCGTCCGGTGAAGGGGGAGCGGGTGCTGGTGGAGGCGGCGGCGGGCGGGGTCGGGACGCTGCTCGTCCAGCTCGCGAAGGCGGAGGGCGCGGTGGTGGTCGCGGCGGCGGGCGGGCCGCACAAGACGGAGACGGCGCTGCGGCTCGGTGCGGACGAGGCGGTCGACTACCGGGAGCCGGGCTGGAGCGCGCGGACGGGCCCGGTGGACGTGGTGTTCGACGGGGTCGGCGGGGACGTGGCGCGGGAGGCGTTCACGCTGCTCCGGGCGGGTGGCCGGATGGTCGCCTTCGGGTTGGCGAGCGGCGAGCCGGCCGACGTCCCGCAGGAGGCGGCGGAGGCGCGGCGGGTCGCGCTGATCCGGCCGAAGCCGTCGAAGGAGGACCTCCGGGACGCGGCGGAGAGCGCGCTGCGGGAGGCGGCGGCCGGACGGCTGCGTCCGGTGATCGGGCAGCGGTTCCCGCTGGTGAACGCGGCGGACGCGCATGCCGCGATCCAGTCGCGGGCGACCACGGGCAAGACGCTGCTGGAGGTCACCGCACCTTAGCGAGGAAGGCCCGGAGCGCGGTCTCGTAGGCGGACGGGTCGACGTTCCACGCCTCGGTGTGGTCGCCCTGCGCGGTGATGTGGGTGACCATGCCGGGCGGGGCCGTTCGGGCGAAGGTGAAGGCGGGGCCGTTGGCGACGGTGGCGTCGTCGGCGGTGGTGAACAGCAGGGTCGGGGTCCGCAGCTTGGGGGCGTAGGGGCGCTGGTCGTAGTCCTCGAGGTCGATGCCGATGCGCCGCTCGAGGACGGTCTTGGCGAGGCCGGTGACGAACGGCGGCAGGTGGCGGGCGTCGCCCTGCTTGTCGAGGGTGGCGTTCCAGTCCATGACGGGGGAGTCGAGGACGACGCCGCGGACGAACGACGGGTCGTGCCGCAGCGTCGTCATCACCATCGCGCCGCCCATCGACCATCCGTACAGGACGACGCCGGTGGCGCCGTTCGCGCGCGCGTACGAGACGGCGGACGCGACGTCGTGCCATTCGGTGTCGCCGAGGTGGTTCCGGTGGTCGCGGGACTTGAGCGCGCCGACGTCGTTGCGGTAGGCGATCGACAGCATGGGCAGGCCGAGGCCGTGGACGGTCCGCATGGCGCGGAACGTCTCGGCCTTGTCGGCGTTGCGGCCGTGCACGGCGATGACCCAGGTGCTCTTGGGGGACGATCCGGGCAGCAGCCATGCGGGCATGGCGCCGAGCTCGGACGGATAGGTGACGTCCTGGAAATCGAGCCCGAGCGCCGAGCGCGGGTCGCCGGAGTAGACCCAGTGGTCGATGCCGGCGGCGGCGCCCTTGGTGAGCGTCCCGTGGGAGACCGACAGCACCTTCCGGACGACGTGGTCGTCGCCGCCGCCGACGACGGGGCCGAGCAGGGCGCGTCCGCCGTGCTCCCAGACGAGCGCCCACGTGCCGGGGCGCTCCGTCTCGGGTTCGCGGGGGAGGGTGACGGTGCCGCCGGCCGCGTCCTCGATGGTGAACGGGTACTCGGCGGAGTGGTCGACCTCGGTGGCGACGCCGGCGAAGTACCAGCCGACGCCGCCGACCGCCGCGCACAGCAGCACGGCGATGGCGGCGATCGTCGCCATCAGGGCGCGGGCACGGCGGCGGCGCCGCGCATCGGCCGGCCGGCCGGGCGGCGCGGGGACCGCTGATTCGGGGGCATCGGTGGACACGACATGGACGTTAGCCCACGTCCCGGTGGGCTCCGGGCGCCTCGACGGCCATGCCCCCGAGCGTCGGCGACCGCCGGGTCACGCCGCAATGGACCGATCCGTGCGGTTAACCTGCCGCTCAGGTTCCATCGGGATCACATGGGGGGGACGCGCGGGTGACGGGGCAGAGCGAGCGGATCGCGGAGATCGAGGAGCGGATCGTCCGGTTCGCGCGGCAGACCGCGCCGCCGAACTGGCGCCGCATCGACCTGCGGTGCGCGGCGACCGTGGTGGCGAGCGACGTGACGCTGACGATGCTGACCGGCGAGAACGCGGTGGTGCCCGCCGAGATCGTCCCGGACGAGCTGTCGGCGCTGCTGATGGACCTGCGGCGCGCGCACTACCTGTCGGAGCAGGGCACCTGGTTCTCGATGCTGGCGATCGTCGAGCCCGCCGCGTCGCTGTTCCTCTACAACGACGAGTTCGACCCCGAGTGGGACCCGCCCGCGCCCGTGGAGGCGTGGCGCCGCGACCAGATCGTGATGCCCCGGGACGGGGCGAACGTGCCGGGCTGGCTGCGCGACCGGATGGACGGCCGGGAGCCGTCGGAGCCGACCGGGCCGCCCGCGCCGTCCCCGCTGGACCCGGTCGAGCAGACGGAGTTGCTGACCGGGCCGTTCACGGTGCTGGTCGCCGATCACGCGCCGCCGTTCTGGGAGCGGATCTCGGGCCACTACCAGGCGGTCGGCGGGCATGTGGAGTTCCCGCCGATGGCGCTGCGGAAGGCGGACGGCTCGACCGCGTCCTGGGCGCCGCCCGCCGCCGCGGCCGGGCTGCTGGACCGGCTGCGGGCCGGGACGCACGCGTCCCAGGGCTCCACCTGGTCCCGGATCGACGTCGAGGTCGTGTACGGTGACGGCGCCGTGCGGTGCCGCGCGCGCTTCACCCATGACGAGGAGCCGCGCTGGGAGTCCGAGCCGTCCGCGGACGACGTCCGGCGCGAGCTGGAGCGGCTCCCGCGCCGCGACGTCCCGGAGTGGATGGCGCGCCGCCTCGGCCCGGCGCCCGTCGCGCCGCCCCCGCCCACCCGCTTCGAGAGCCCCGTGCGGAAGGCGCGGGTGTTCGACCGGGCCGGGACGGACGGCGGCCCGCCCGAGGTGTCGCGCCCGCCCGTCCCGCCGGACGAGACCGAGCGGGTCGTCCGGTACCTGGAGGACGCGCCGACCGTCATGGCGGCCCGGTCCAGCGCCCCCGACCTGCTCGACCCGTCGCGCGGCGAGCGCGTCCCGCTGACCTTCCACACCGACGGCGCGTGGGTGTGGTCCGGCGCGGTCGGCTACTACCTGCGCGAGCACGGCGTCCCGCCGGAGCCGGACCTCGTCGCGCACATCCGCGCGCGCCGGTTCGCGGTCCCGGCCGTCGGCGACGACGCGATGGACGCCGCGAGCGCCGCCGCGATGGGACGCACCGCGCCGCGCGGCGTCCGGACGGAACCGGAGCCGGAGCAGTGGCTCGCGCTCCTGCAGAACCGCCTGGACGCCTTGCAGGTCGACCGCGCGCACTACCGGCTCCGCGGGGAGGAGGACGGCGCGTGGTGCCTCGTCCGGGAGAAGGCGGGCTGGACGGTCTTCCGCCTCGTCGACGGCGCGCGGACCCGGCAGGCGGCCTTCGCCGAAGGGGAGCAGGCCGCCGCGTACCTGCTCGGCAGCCTGCTCATGGCGGTGCCCCAGCAGCAGACCATGGAGATCCCGAAGATCCAGCCGCTGAAGGGGGAGCCGCCGCTCTCTCTCTTGCGGGACCGCCAGATCACCGAGCTTCCCGCAGGAACCGAGGTGGACCGCTACGGCGGCCACGGCGGGAACACCGCCTACGCCGCGCGCACACCGTTCGCGCAACGTTCGCTTCCCGCCGACTGGCAGCAACGCGAGTACCACGTGTACCGGCTACTGCGCCCTATGCAGGTCCTCACCGGTACGGCGGTGCCGTGGTTCGAGCAGCCCGGCGGCGGCACGGCGTACGTGTTCGAACGCTCGATCGCCTATCTCCTGGCCGACGGCACCCTCCTGGAGGTGCACGACTGAGCCCTGGCGCTCAGGAGGCGCCGATGGCGGCGACCAGGCCCAGGGCCAGCGTCAGGTCGAGGTGGATGAACGTCTCCAGCTTCGCGCCCGGCGGGACGTCCGGGTCCGCGGCGATCTCGTCCAGGACGGCGAGGGCGGCCGGGCTGTCCAGGTCGTCGCCGAGCGCCGCCTCGGCCCTGCGGGCGTGGTCGCGGTCCATCGGGCGGCCAGGGGAGCGCGCCCACCCGGCGACCAGGCTCCGCCATGCGTCCAGCCGCGCGGCGGCGGTCATCAGCCGGGACGCCGTCAGCTCGAGCGGGTCGCGGTAGCGGACCTCCAGCATCGCCAGCCGCGCCGCGAGCGGGTCCATGCCCGCGTCGGCCAGGACCGGGTGCCAGTCGCCGCTCTCCGGCGGGACGAGCACGCAGGGCGCGCCGGCGTCGACGTTGGTCGACGAGGCGATGTAGAGGTCGGCGTCCGGTGGCGGCGCGTCCCAGCCGAGGAGCTCGAACGGCGCGATGTTGTAGTCCGTCCAGTCGCCGTCGCGGACGGACAGGTCCGGCGAGCACGCCACCGGGACCTCGCGCCCGGCGCGCTCGCCGATCCGCCGCAGCAGGTCGGCGACCACGAGCGCGCGGTGCCCGGCCCCTTCGAGGACCTGGACGCGCAGGACCCGCCCGGACGGCAGATCCTCGGCCTGCCCGGTGCGATGGTCGTAGATCCGCATGCCCCCAACCCTAAGCAACCCGCGCGAACCGCCCCGCTTCCGGCCCCCGGCCGGGCGGGCGGCCCGTCAGCGGGCCGGCCCGTCGTGCGCGCCCGCCGAGGCGGGCGCGGGTCCCGGCGCGGGTGGGGTCTCGGCGGCGGACGCGGCCTGCGGGTTCGGCGGGACGGGCGGTGCCTCGGGCATGGGCGGGGCGTCCGGCTTGCGGACGGCCGCGAACCGCAGCCGCACGTAGTCGGCGACCCAGCCGGACTCGCGGCGCAGCGCCGGCGCGGCGAGGTCGTTCACCCGGGTGAGCAGCGGCTCGACCAGTTCCGGCGGGACGTCGGCGAGCGCGCGCGCGGCGTAGGCGCGGACCCAGTCGGCGGCGCCGTTCGGGCCCTCGGTCATCTGGCTCGGCCGCTCGGCGTGCTCCAGCAGCCGCAGCGAGAAGCCGGCCTCCTCCAGCTTCGTCGCGTACTCGGCGGGGCTCGGGAAGTACCAGGGCAGCTCGGGCTCGCCGAGGCCGAAGACCCGCCAGGCGGTCTGCATCGCGGCGACCAGCTCGGCGCAGTTGCCCTCGCCGCCGAGCTCGCCGACGAACCGGCCGCCGGGCCGCAGCGCCGCGTGCACCTGCGCGATCACCGCGTCCGGGTCGCGGGTCATCCAGTGCAGCGCGGCGTTGGAGGCGACGGCGTCGCAGACGTCGGTGATGGTGAAGGTGTGCGCGTCGCCGAGCATGAAGGAGATGCCCGGGTTCAGCGCGCTCGCCTGGGCGACCATGTCCGGGTTGCCGTCGATGCCCAGCACCTCGGCGCCCCGGGCGGCGATCTCCGCGCTGAACGCGCCGGTGCCGCAGCCGAGGTCGATGATCCGTTCACCGGGCTGCGGGTCGAGCAGGTCGACCAGGGGCGCGCCGTGCGCGGAGACGTACCCGAAGGCGGAGTCGTACGTCACGGCCCAATTCACTGTCGTAATTTATCGGACATGGCTTCGGCGGGTGCGCGGTTCCCCCCTCCCAAGGCCGCCGGGTGACCCGCGTCACCTGGGCGCGTCCCGTATCGTCGCGGCCATGAAGAAGCCCGATGTCGTGCGGATCGTCGGCACCGAGCGGCCGGACGGCCTCGCGCTGCGCACCACCGGGCTCATCGAGCACGGGCTGCCGGAGCTGAGCGCGGACGGCCTGCCGCCCTACCTCGGCCAGGGCTGGGCGCGCGTCCTCGGCGAGGCGGCGCGCGTGTTCGCCGCGAGCCGCGACTACCCGATGGAGCTGACGCTGCCGCCGGACGTGCCGGTCCGGCTCTGGCCGGACCAGAACGGCGCGATCATGCTGCTGCCGCCCGCCGGGCACGAGGGCGGCCTGGACGAGTGGCGCCGCGACGTCGTCCTGCGCATGTTCCCGGAGGCCCGGATCTGACGCGTGCCCGCCCGAGTTCCTAGAATCGCATTCGGAAATCAACCGGCGCGAGAAGGGGACGCACGTGGCCTACGCCGAGATCGAGTACGAGGTTCAGGACGGGATCGCCACGGTCACCCTGAACCGCCCCCACAAGATGAACGCCTACACGTTCACCATGCGCAGCGAGATGCTCGACGTCTTCGACCGCATCGATGCCGACGACGACGTCCGCGCCGTCGTGGTCACCGGCGCGGGCCGCGCGTTCTGCGCGGGCGCCGACCTCAGCGGCGGCGGCGACACCTTCGACAAGGAGAGGTCGAAGGACATGTTCGCCGGCGAGGACGACGTGCTGGAGGACGGCACCCCGCGCGACGGCGGCGGCACGGTCGCGCTGCGCATCGCGCGCTGCCTCAAGCCGGTCATCGGCGCGTTCAACGGCGCGGCGGTCGGCGTCGGCGTGACGATGACGCTGCCGATGGACGTCCGGCTGGCCAGCGAGAAGGCCAGGTTCGGGTTCGTGTTCGCGCGGCGCGGCATCGTCACCGAGGCCGCGTCGAGCTGGTTCCTGCCGCGCCTGGTCGGCATCGCGCAGGCGATGGAGTGGGCCGCGACCGGCCGCGTGTTCGACGCGCAGGAGGCGCTCGCCGGCCGCCTCGTCTCCCGGGTCCTCGCGCCCGAGGAGCTGCTCCCCGCCGCGTACGCGCTGGCCCGCGAGATCGCCGGCAACACCTCCGCGGTGTCGGTCGCGACGATCCGCCGCCTCATGTGGTCGGGCCTGTCGGCGCCGTCCCCGTGGGACGCGCACGCCGCCGACTCCCGCCTGATGGCCGAGCTGGGCGGCGGCGCCGACGCCGTCGAGGGCGTCACCTCGTTCCTGGAGAAGCGGCCCGCCGCGTTCCCCCTGCGCGTCAGCAAGGACCTGCCGAAGAACATCCCGGACTGGCCCGTCCGCTGACCCTCGGCGCGGTCAAGCGCGCGGTCCGGGTCGCACGGACAACGGTGCGCCGCCCTCGCGCGTGGGTCCGCGAGGGCGGCGCACCGTCCGTCAGGGCCGCTGCCCGGCGCGGTCGACGATCGCGGCCACCTCGACCGCCTGGTCGCCGAGGGCGCTTCCGGCGGGGATGTCCGGCGCGTCGCCGCCCCGCACCCGCACCCCGGGGGGGTTCGGGAGGTGCCGGGCCTTGGTCGCCACGATCCGCCGCCCGCGGTAGTCGTACGTGCCGGGCGCCAGCACGAACTCCTCACGCGTCCCGTCGGGGCCGGTACGGGAGACGGTGGTGCCGGGGCGTCCGAGCGCGTCCTTCGTCCCCTCCTTCACCTGCACGCCCGGGATGCGGGCGAGCGCCCGGAAGATGGCGGCGCGCCCCGACGGCGGTGTGGACGGGCCCAGCCCGAGGAAGTCCGCCAGCCGGCCGAACACCCACTGGTCGCGGCCGTCCTGGCCGGTGTAGAGCCGCCCGCCGTTCTCGGCGTTGTAGGTCTTCGCCCGCTGGTCGATCTTCGCCAGCAGCGCGGACGGGTCGTGCGGGAGCGCGCGCAGGTAGTCGTACCACTGCGAGGGCGAGCGCTCCTCGCTGTCACCGTCCGGTTTCGTCTGCGAGACGATCAGCCGCGGCTTCTTGCCCGGGCGGGCGTCGTACGCGGCGCTCTCCCGGCCGTCGAAGCGCACCCACTCCTCCTTGTGCCGCAGGGAGGACGGGGCGTTCTTCTGCATCACCTGGTACGTCCGGGTGTAGACCCACTGGTTCGGTGCCGGGCGCTGGTCCGGCCGGCTCGCGACGGTCTTCGCGGCGCGCTCCAGGATCTGCGTGGCGCTCACCGGGCGTGCGGCGATCGGCGCCGGAGCGGAGTCCTCGCCGTTCAGGGCGACCGCCGCGACGGCCGCCGCCCCGGCCACGGCGACCCCCGCCGCCAGCCCGATCTGCCACTTCGGAAAGCGGAGGCGACGCCGGTCGCGCGCCTCCGAGCTGCGACGGCCGCCGGTTGCCGGGCCGTTCTGGCCGAGGGCCTCCCGGACGAGCCGGTCGCGGCCGTTCGCCAGCCGGTCGGTGTCCGGCTCGCGCACCTGCGCGCGGAACGCGGCCAGTTCCTCGAGGTCGTTCATTCGCCCGTCCCTTCCTGGACGTCCGTCGGGTCGGCGCCTCCGAGCGCCTCCCGTACCTTCCGGCGGGCCCGGTGCAGCCGGGACCGCACCGTCCCGACCGGGATCGACAGCGCCTCGGCGACCTGGTCGTAGGTCAGGTCCGCCCAGGCGACCAGCAGCAGCACGTCCCGGTCGCCCTGCGCCAGGTCGGCCAGCGCTCCGGCGAGCGGCCGGGAGGCCGCCGCCGCGCTCACCCGTGCGTCCACCCGGTCCATGGCGTCGGTCACCGGGTCGGCGCCGGTGCGGGCCAGCGCCCGCAGCATCCGCGTCTCCGCCCTGCGGTGCCTGCCGACGAGGTTCGCCGCGATCCCGTACAGCCACGGCCGCGCGTCCGGGCGTGCCCGGTCGTAGCGGTCGCGGTGCCGGAACGCGGCCAGGAACGTCTCGGCGACGACGTCGTCGGCGGCCTGGTCGCCGAGCCTGCGCGCGACGTACCGGTGGATGGACGGCGCGTGCCGGTCGTACAGGTCGGCGAAGGCCTCGGGGTGCCGCCCGGACCGTTCGATGAGGCGTGCGTCGTCCTCCGGCGGTTCCGGGTCGCGGTCCGGTGGTGCCGGCGCGCGTTGACTGAGGGTCATACGGCTCCGTCCTCTGCGGTGGGTCCGTGCGGGGCGCCGCACGGTCACCCGTCATCACCCGCAGCGCCGCCGGGAGTTCACGGCCGCCGGGAAGTGCCGGTGAAGGGACCGGAGGGCGACACTTCCCTCACCCGGGGTGGCGCCGAGGCCCGGTACCGGCCGCATGATGGGGGCTGCGTCCCCCGTCGCGCCCCCGAGGACGATCCCGACAATTCGGACCTTGGCGACGTGTGTTGCGAGTGAGGCGCAGGGTAAGAAGCGGCCCGAGGCAACGCGTTACGGGGGTGCGTGGTGCGGACCAGGAAAATCGCCATCATCGCGGCCGGTCTCCTGCTCGCCTCGGGATGCGGCCACGCGGAGAAGAGGCAGGCGCGGACCGCCGGTCACCGGATCGCGGCGGGGAAGGCGGCGGGGATGAAGGCGCGGACGGCGCCGCGCCCGCAGCGGCCGCCCGCCCAGCGGAAGATCGACTGCGACAGGCTGAGGTGCGTCGCGCTCACGTTCGACGACGGGCCGGGCCCGTACACCGACGGGCTGCTCGACGTCCTGAAGAGGCAGGGCGTGCGCGCCACCTTCTTCCTCATCGGGCAGCACGTCCACGGCTTTCCGGCGGTCGTGCGTCGCGAGGTGATGGAGGGCCACGAGATCGGCGACCACACCTGGGACCACGCGCAGCTCACCAAACTGTCGACCGCCGCGGTCGGGGCGCAGATCCAGCGCACCCAGGCCGCGATCACCAAGGCGTCCGGCGGGGTGAAGCCGACGATCACGCGCCCGCCGTACGGCGCGACGAACAGGCGCGTCGGGCAGGCCATCGGGATGCCGCTGATCCTGTGGAGCGTCGACACCGAGGACTGGCGCTACCTGAACACCGCGCGCGACACCCGCGTCGGCATCAAGGAGCCCCGGCCCGGCGGCATCATCCTGTTCCACGACATCCACAAGCCGAGCGTGAAGGCGATCCCGGCGGTCATCGCGGGCCTGAAGAAGCGCGGCTTCACGTTCGTCACGGTGTCGGAGCTGTTCCAGAACCGGCGGCTGCAGCCCGGCCGGACCTACTCCGAGCTGCTGCCGCGCAAGACCGCGTCGCCGGCCCCGGTCACCGCCAGTCCGCCGCCGGCCGGGTCTCCGGCCGGTCCCGCGCCGAGCAGGTCCGGCCCCCGGCCTCAGCAGGCCGAAGGCGACTGAGGGACGCCCCGGCCACGCGGCCTCGTCGAGCGCCGTCAGACTCCGCGGCGCTTCGGCGGAGGCATCGGCGGGACGACCTTGCCCGCCACCACGATGTCCTCGGGCACCTCGACGAGTTCGCCGTTGCGGCGGCGCACTTGGAGCGTCTTGTTGGACCAGGATTCGAGTACGCCCACCACGTCGCTGTACTCTCCCGTTGGCAGACGACGGCGCAGCGAGACCCGCTGACCCACGTCCGCGCTACTGATGGACACCACCAGGCGCGCGGCAAAGCGGCCAGACATGTGAGGACCCCCATGTCGAATCGACTGCGCGGTGGTGGCCATACTATTCACAGCGAGCTTGCGGTGAGCCGTGACGTGCGGCGGGGCCGGAAACCCGAGAGGAGTCACTGACGTGACCTACGTCATTGCGCAGCCCTGCGTGGACCTGCTCGACAAGGCATGCATCGAGGAGTGCCCGGTCGACTGCATCTACGAAGGGAAGCGTCAGCTCTACATCCACCCGGACGAGTGCGTCGACTGCGGTGCGTGCGAGCCGGTTTGCCCGGTTGAGGCCATCTACTACGAGGACGACGTCCCCGACCAGTGGAAGGACTTCTACAAGGTGAACGTGGAGTTCTTCGACGACCTGGGCTCGCCCGGCGGAGCCTCCAAGGTGGGCAAGATCGACAAGGACCACCCGATCGTCGCGGCGCTGCCCCCGCAGAGCCAGGAAGACTGACAGCGGGCTGAAACCGGCCAGGGCGGGTCGCGACCTTTCGGGAGCGTCCCGGCCGACGGTCATCGCGGTTCGACGCGTCCGGGCCGTGGTCTGCCGCACTGCGCGGAAGGCCACGGCCCTGGTGATTCGGGGCGCCCGCGCGTCCCGTCGAGGAGGGCTGGGTCTTGTTCACGCTGCCGGACTTTCCGTGGGATCGGCTGGAGCCGTACAAGAAGCGCGCCGCCGAGCATCCGGACGGCATCGTCGACCTGTCGGTCGGCACGCCCGTGGACCCGACGCCCGACGCCGTCCGCAAGGCGCTCGCCGAGGCGTCCGACGCGCCCGGCTACCCCGCCACCTACGGCACGCCCGAGCTGCGCGAGTCGGTCGCGGGCTGGTTGCGCCGCCGCGCCGGCGTGGCCGGTGCCGACCCGGCCGCGGTGCTGCCCGTCATCGGCACCAAGGAGCTGGTGGCGTGGCTGCCGACGCTGCTCGGCGCCGGCCCCGGCGACAAGGTCGTCTTCCCCGAGCTGGCGTACCCGACCTACGACGTGGGCGCCCGGCTGGCCGGCGCGGAGCCCGTCGCGACGGACGGCCTGCTGAAGCTCGGCCCGGTCCGGCCGAAGATCGTGTGGGTGAACTCGCCGTCCAACCCGACCGGGAAGGTGCTGCCCGCCGAGCACCTGCGCAAGGTCGTCGCGTGGGCGCGCGGGCGCGGCGCGCTCGTGATCAGCGACGAGTGCTACCTGGAGTTCGGCTGGGACGACGAGCGCCCGCCCGTCTCGATCCTGCACCCGGACGTGTGCGGTGGCTCCCACGAGGGGCTCCTCGCGGTGAACTCGCTGTCCAAGCGCTCCAACATGGCGGGCTACCGCGCCGGGTTCGTCACCGGCGACCTCGCGGTCGTCAAGCGGCTGCTGGAGGTCCGCAAGCACGCGGGCATGATCGTCCCGGCGCCGGTGCAGGCGGCGATGGTCGCTGCGTTCGACGACGACGCGCACGCCGACGAGCAGCGCGCCCGCTACGCGCGGCGCCGCGCCGACCTGCGCGCCGCGTTCGAGAAGCACGGCTTCCGCATCGACCACTCCGAGGCGTCGCTGTACCTGTGGGCGACGCGGGACGAGCCGTGCTGGGAGACCGTCGGGCACCTGGCCTCGCTCGGCGTCCTCGTCGGGCCCGGCGAGTTCTACGGGACGGCCGGCGCCCGGCACGTCCGGATCGCGTTCACCGCCACGGACGAGCGCGTCGCCGCGGCCGTCGCCCGCCTCTGAACCTGCACGGTTCCCAACAGGCGCGCGCCGCGTCCGGGGACCGTGGTTCCCCGTACTTCCGGATCCCGGGCCCGCCGTCTCGTGTCCGGGTTTTCCGTATGAAACCGGATGTTCCTTCATTACGTCTGATCGCGATATGGGCGTAAGCGGCCACAGTCGGTAGGATCCGCTGGTCTCCGCCCTCCGGGATCGCCGAATCAATGGAGGTATGTCCGTGAATGGGACCGTGCTGGCGCTCGTGCTGGCACTGATCGTCCTCGTGGTCGTGCTCGTCGTGGTGCTCGTCGTGGTGCTGTCGCGGCGCCGCTCCGCGCCGCCCGCGCCCGCGGCGCCCCGCGACCCGTTCGCCCCCGAGCAGAGCGCCGCCGGCGACCCCCGCACGCTGAAGGCCGGCGACATGGTCGAGTACCTCGGCACCCGCTACTTCGTGCGCGGCTCGCTGCGGCTGCGCGAGGGCGGCTTCACCTGGTCCGAGCACCTCCTCGACGCCGACACCATCGAGGGGCAGAAGGTGTGGCTGTCGGTGGAGGAGGACCCGGACCTCGAGGTCGTCTTCTGGACCGAGTACGACATCGGCGACCTGCGGCCCGGCGACCGCACCGTCACCGTCGAGGGCGTCGAGTACCGCCGCGACGAGCACGGCACCGCCGACTACACCAGCGAGGGCACGACCGGTGTCGGCGTCCAGGGCCGCGTCGAGTACGTCGACTACGAGGGCCCGCGCGGCCGGTACCTGTCGTTCGAGCAGTACGGCGGCGGCCAGTGGGAGGCCGGGCTCGGCGAGCGCGTCCCGGACGGCACCATGACGATCTACCCGGGCAGCGGCTGAATGCGGACCGTCCTCGACACCCCCTACCGGGACGCGCGCGCCGACGGGCTGTCGTTCGCGCTCGGCCTGCCGCCGCTGGACGCGCTCGCCGTCCTGCCGGTGGAGCGCGGCGGGCTGACCGTCCAGTTGCGCCTGCTCGGCGCGTCCCACCAGGTGATCGCCGGGCCGCTCAGCGAGACCGTGGCGTGCCTGCCCGGGGACGGCGGCGAGCCGCTGCCCGGCAGCGCCGCCACGACGCTGCCCGGCTGGGCCTACGACTTCACCGCGACGACCGCGGTGCACGCCGACGACGCGGCGTTCGCCCGGGCCGTCGACGCGGTCTGCGCGCGGCTCGCCGACCGCGGCGACGCGCTGACCGGCGCGTTCCCCGGATCCCGGCACGCCGTCACCGCCCTCGCGCTGGAGCACCCCGGCGTCCCGGACGCCGCGAACGTCGGCGGCGGTCCGGGCGAGCAGAACTTCGAGCAGAACCCCGAACGGCGGGCCGGCATCGGCTGGCGGACCTGGCACGCCTACCCCCAGACCCGGGAGATCGTGATGACGCGGAGCCGGTTGGTGAGACCTACATGAACAGCACGCACCGGGCGGCGGCCGGCGGGGCCGCCGCCGTCCTGCTGACCGTGACGCTCGGCGGCTGCGGCCAGTCGCAGCAGTCGTGGATCGGCAAGAAGTACCACAAGATCGGATACAACACCTTCCAGGCGTCGCAGCCCCCGCGGACGGTCGCCTCTGCGATCAACCGCAAGTTCAAGGCGATCGACCAGGTCGACGACCTGGCCCGGTACGGCTCGGGCGGCGGGGTGTTCCTGCGCTACCCGAAGCTGGTCGTCGGCGTGACGCCGTACGGCAGCGGCAGCCACATCACCATCGACAAGCCGTCCGGCGGCTACAACCGCTACTACTCCCATGTCGGCCACCGCTGGAGCGCGCCCGGCAGCGGCGGCTGGAACAAGCACGGCATCGCGTCCTTCCGCGGCGGCGGTCCAGGGTCGGGCAAATGAGGAGCAACGCATGAACGACATGGCGCATGACATCGGCGCGACCTTCGCCTACGGCGCGGTCGGCATCGCGCTGATGGCGATCGGCTACCTGGTGGTGGAGGTGACGACGCCCGGACGGCTCGGCCACCAGATCTGGGGCGAGGGCAACAAGGGCGCCGCGCTGCTGCTCGGCGAGAAGCTCCTCGGCGTCGGCGCGATCGTCACCACCGCGATCGTCACCAGCGACAACGACCTGAGCGACGGCCTGATCGACACCGCCGTGTACGGCGCGATCGGCATCCTGCTGATGGTGGTGGCGTTCTACTTCCTCGACCTGATCACGCCGGGCAAGCTGGGCGCGACACTGGTGAACGGCGACGCCATCCACCCGGCGGGCTGGGTCGTCGCCGCCGCCGACATCGCCGTCGCCGCGATCGTGGCCGGGGCGGTCTCCTGACCTCCCGCGACACCGACCAGGCGCCTCCGCCGCCCGCCGCGGCGGAGGCGCCCGCGCCGGACGCGCCCGCGGCCGGCTCCGAGCCCGGCTCCGAGCCCGGTTCCGGGCCGGGCGGCGGGGCGGGACGGCTGGGGGCGCCCGCCCGGGTGGCGCGGGCGCTGATCCTCGCGGCCGTGTTCACCTGCGCGGCGTGCGGCCTGGTCTACGAGCTGGCGCTCGTCGCGCTCGGCAGCTACCTCGTCGGCGACTCGGTCACCCAGGCGTCGATCGTGCTGTCGGTCATGGTCTTCGCGATGGGCATCGGGTCGCTGCTCGCCAAGCCGCTGCAGAAGCACGCCGCCGCCGCGTTCGCCATCGTCGAGGGTGCGCTCGCGCTGGTCGGCGGCCTGTCGGTGCTCGCGCTGTACGCGGCGTTCTCCTGGCTCGACCTGTACGTCCCGGCGCTGGTGGTGGTGTCGTTCGCGGTCGGCGCGCTGATCGGCGCGGAGATCCCGCTGCTGATGACGCTGCTGCAGAAGATCCGCAGGCAGGACGCGGGCAGCGCCGTCGCCGACCTGTTCGCCGCCGACTACGTCGGCGCGCTGATCGGCGGGCTCGCCTTCCCGTTCGTCCTGCTGCCGACGTTCGGGCACGTCAAGGGCGCGCTGCTGGTCGGCGTCGTGAACGCGGTCGCCGGCGTCGCGGTGGTGCTGTGGCTGTTCCGCCGCCGGCTCGGCCGCCTCGCACGGGTCGGGATCGGCCTCGGCATGGTGGCGGTCCTCGCCGTCCTCGGCACGACGTACGCGCTCGCCGACCGGATCGAGGTGACCGCGCGGCAGGCGCTGTTCCAGGACCCGATCGCGCTGGCGAAGGACACCCCGTACCAGGAGATCGTGATCACCCGGAAGGTCACCCTCGCGGGCATCACCGACCTGCGCCTGTTCCTGAACGGCGACCTGCAGTTCTCCTCGGTGGACGAGTACCGGTACCACGAGTCGCTCGTCCACCCGCTGATGTCCGGGCCGCACGGGAACGTGCTGATCCTCGGCGGCGGCGACGGGCTGGCGCTGCGCGAGGTGCTGCGCTACCCGGACGTCCGCAGCGCGACCCTGGTCGAGCTCGACCCGGAGATGCTGCACCTCGCCCGCACCTACGGGCCGCTCGTCGCGCTCAACCACCGCTCCTTCGAGGACCCGCGCGCGCACACCGTCAACGCCGACGCGTTCACCTGGCTGCGCGGCCAGACCCGCCGGTTCGACGCCGTCATCGTCGACATGCCCGACCCCGACGACGTCCCCACCGCGAAGCTGTACTCCGTCGAGTTCTACGGCCTGGTCAAGCGGGTCCTCGCGCCCGGCGGCCGGATGGTCGTGCAGTCCGGGTCGCCGTACTTCGCGCCGAAGTCGTTCTGGAGCATCGAGAAGTCGATCGCCGCCGCCGGGCTCGCCACGACCCCCTACCACGTGGACGTGCCGAGCTTCGGCGACTGGGGGTTCACGCTCGCCTCGCCGACCGCGAAGCCGCCCGCGCTCGGGCTGTCGCCGGACGCGCCGCCGCTGCGCTTCCTCGACCCGTCCGTGCTGCAGGCCGCGTCCGTCTTCCCCAAGGACCGCCGCTCCCGCGACGTCGGCGTCAACACCCTCGTGCACCCCCGCCTAGTCCAGTACGAGGGCCAGGAGTGGAAGGACTCCTGACGCCACGTTGACTTGTGGCGTGTCGTGGTTAAGCGGCCGTCCATAACCACGACACGCCACAAGTCAACGGTCGGTGGAGGTGCGGATGGCCTTGTTCACCGCGTGCTGGAACGACGACACCAGCGACTGGATCATCAGCGGTTTGAGCTTGCCGGCCAGCTCCATGAGCCGGTCGCGCTCCTGCGGGGAGCGGCCGCTCTCCCGGTAGGGGCGGACGACGGTGTCCTGGAAGACCTGCTGGAGTTCGGCCGCCAGCGCGGTGGTGTGGCGTTCGACGGCCGCGTGCGAGGCGATCAGCGTGTCGAGCGGCAGGGGGAGCGCGGCGAGTTCGGCGCTGGCGCCGAGCAGGGCGGGCATGACGACCCGGACGGTGTCCGCCGCGATGCTCTCCACGACGCCGAGCGCTTCGAGGCGCTTGAGCGTGTCGTCGTCGAGGTGGCGCCCGGCGCGGCGGTCCAGCTCGTGCCGGTCGACGTCCTCGGGACGTTCCGGCGCCCACGGCGACAGCAGCGCCCGCTGCAGCGCGAGGTCCTCGGCGGGCGCGTCCAGGGGGATCTTCCGCAGGTGCTTCTCGATGGCGGCGAGGGTCAGGCCGAGCGACTGGAGTTCCCGGACGAGTTCGAGCCGCGCGAGGTGGTCGGGGCCGTACAGGCCCGTCCGGCCGCGCAGCCGGGGCGGGGGCAGAAGGCCGCGTCCGGCGTAGAACCGGACGGTGCGGACGGTGACCCCCGCGCGCGCGGCCAGCTCGTCGACGGTGAGATCCATGCCGCTCCTCCTGACGTGACAGTGCCAGTGTTACATTGATTCTGTATCAGTACGCACTTACCGAGGGAGACCGCCGGATGGCACGGGAGATCTTCACCGCGGAGCACGAGGCGTTCCGCGACATGGTCCGCGCCTTCATCGAGAAGGAGATCGCGCCGTACCACGAGCAGTGGGAGAAGGACGGCGTCGTCTCCCGCGACGTGTGGCTGGCCGCCGGCCGGCAGGGGCTGCTCGGCATCGACATGCCCGAGGAGTACGGCGGCGGCGGCAACCCCGACTACCGCTACTACGTGATCATCAACGAGGAGTTCGCGAAGGCCGGCGTGCACGGCCCCGGCTTCTCGGTGCACAACGACATCAACGGCGGCTACCTGCGCCAACTGTGCAACGACGAGCAGAAGGCGCGCTGGTTCCCGGGGTACTGCTCCGGCGAGATCATCACCGGCATCGCGATGACCGAGCCCGCCGCCGGCTCCGACCTGCAGGGCATCAAGAGCACCGCGATCAGGGACGGCGACCACTACGTCCTGAACGGCTCCAAGACGTTCATCTCCAACGGCATCCTGTCCGACCTGGTGATCGTGGTCGCGAAGACCGACCCGTCCGCCGGGGCGAAGGGCGTCAGCCTCCTCGCCGTCGAGCGCGGCATGGCGGGCTTCGAGCGCGGCCGCAACCTCGACAAGATCGGCATGCACGCGCAGGACACCGCCGAGCTGTTCTTCGACAACGTCCGCGTCCCCAAGGAGAACCTCCTCGGCGAGGAGGGCATGGGCTTCATCTACCTGATGACGAACCTGGCCCGCGAGCGGCTGTCCATCGGCGCCACCGCGATGGCCGCCGCCGAGTCGGCGTTCGAGCAGACCCTGGAGTACTGCAAGACCCGCGAGGCGTTCGGCCGCCCGATCGGCAAGTTCCAGCACAACCGGTTCACGCTCGCCGAGATGAAGACCGAGCTGACCGTCAGCCGCTCCTTCACCGACGAGTGCATCGTCAAGGAGAGCAAGGGCGAGCTGTCCGCCGACGAGGCCGCGATGCTCAAGTACTGGAACACCGAGCTGCTGAAGCGCGTCGTGGACCGCTGCCTCCAGCTGCACGGCGGCTACGGCTACATGACGGAGTACCCGATCGCGAAGGCCTACCAGGACGTCCGCATCCAAACGATCTTCGGCGGCACCACGGAGATCATGAAGGAGATCATCGGCCGCGGCCTCGGCGTCTGACCCCCGCCGCGGGCCGCCGCGCCGTCCCGTCCGTCCGGGCGGGACGGCGCTGGAGCCGGGGTTCAGAAGGCCCGGCGAACCTCGTTGAGGTCGTCGTGGTGCTCGTCGAACCGGCGCCGCGTCGCGTCGCCGATCGCGCCGACCTTCTCCAGGACCGCCTCGGTGTCCACCTTCGCCGGCAGCCCGGTCGCGGCCATCAGCTCGGCCACCATCTCCTGCACGCGGTCCCGCGCGTCGTCCTGCGCGGCGCCGATCGCCTCGATCAGCGACTCGGCGAGGGTCTCGCTGTCCATCCGCAGCGCCCGCGGGTTCAGCGCGATCCGCTTGATCCGGCCGGACGAGTCGACCGTGGCCTTGATCAGCCCGCCCGCGGCCTCCCCGGTGGCCGTCAGGTTCACCATCTCCTCCGTCGAGGCGGAGAGCCGGCGGAGCGCGTCGTCGGCCTGCGCGGCCAGCCGGTCCACGTCCTCGGGACGGAAACGCGCGGGGTCGAAGTCGAGCATCGGATTCCTTCCGTCGGATGCCGTCGGTAGGGCAATCCGAGCAACCGAAGATGTCGCGCGGGAGAATGAGCGACCAATTATTCATGTTGATCGACCGACGCGGGATAGAAAGATCATCGGAGTCGGGGAATTTCCTGCCGCCCGTCGCCGCGGTGCGGTAGCAAAGGGTCATGGCACCCGGTGGACAGGAAAAATACGTCACTTCCCAGGGCATCGAGAGGACGCGGCGGCAGGTGCTGGACGAGGCCAAGCCCCTGTTCCGCGGCATCCGGGACGAGGTGGACGATACCGACGTCGGCGGCGTCGCGTTCGGCGTGGTCGGCCTGGCGTTCCTCGCAGACGCCTACGCCGCCGTGCAGAACGACATGCGGCGTTTCATGAATGACGCCATGGAGGTGATGGATGAATGGGGCGAAGCCCTCGAAGGAATCGAACGGGTATGGCGTGCGGCTGAGGACTACAGCACTCCGAAGGTCGTCCACGGACCGGGCGGACGGGACGTGAGAATCACCGGCCCCGCCGTCTACCAATGAGCCGGGCCGACGCGTCCCGCCGGATCAAGGAAGAATGAGATGACCACTCCCAACCAGCCGCCGGACCCCCGCATCGCCTGGGGCCGCCCCCCGGCCACCCCGCCGAACCCGGCCACCCCGCCGAACCCGGCCACCCCGCCCAATCCGGCCGCCCCGCCGAGCCAGGGCGCCCCGCCGAGCGGCCCGGCCACCCCGCCCCGCCCGTCGGCGCCACCGCGCCCGGCCGCCCCGGCCTCCCCGTTCCGCCCGGCCACCCCGCCGAGGCCGGTCCCGCCGAGGCCCACCGTCCCGCCGCGTCCGACGGTCCCGCCCGCGGCGACGGCGGCCAAGCCCCCGCCGGGCGGCGCGACCGCGCTGGTCGAGGACGCGCTCAAGAGCTGGCGGCAGGTGGCCCGCAAGGAGCCCCTCATCGTCATCGCGATCGCCGCGGCCGCGGTGGGCGTCGCGAACGTCCCCGGCATGTACCAGGCGGCGTCGAACTGGCGCGCGCGGATCTCCGGCGACCTCGACAAGCCGGCCAACCAGATGATGCGCGGCCTCCAGACCGACTCCGGCAAGGACTGGATCGCCGACGACCAGGAGGCGTTCGCCAAGGCCGTGGACGAGTTCATCCGCCAGCTGGAGACCTGCCGCAAGTACGCCGAGGCGTGCGGCGGCGCGGTGGAGAGCGTCGCCAAGGCGTACACGTCGTACTGGACGGCGCTCGGCGACATGGCCGTCGCGATCCTGCCGGCCTTCCTGTCGCTGTGGGCGCTGCAGCGGGTCCCGTACCCGCCGACCAGCATCGGCGCGCGGATCGCCGCGACCACGCTGGCGCTCGCCGTCATCGCCGCGGTCGGCAACCTGGTGTACGGCCTGACGCAGTTCCTGAACGCGGCCAAGAACATCATGTCGACGCTGCTCGCGGGCGGAGCCGTCGTGCAGCTGCGGAACCTCAAGCCGTCCGGCGCGTCGGCCATCGAGTTCACGGACGCGAAGATCGACTGGTCGCCGCCGTCCACGTACAAGGAACCCCGCCGCACCTCCCCGACCCCCTACGGCCGCTGACCCTCCGTCGGCGTTTGTGGGGGAGGCCGGTGGGCGGGGCGCCCCCAACCCGACGCTGTAAGA
>NZ_WBMS02000006.1:276115-302881 GCF_008923205.2 Actinomadura physcomitrii
CCCCCCGCGGGCCGCCCCCCCGGGGTGGGTTGGTGGGGGGGCCGGGGGGGGGGCCCCCCCCCCCCCCCCACGGCTCTAGTCCAGCTTCGCGAGCCTGCCGACATAGCCGGTCCACCAGTGGCGCGCGTCGACGACGGCGGCCCGGTGTTCGGCGGGAAGGTCCGTGAGCAGGAGCGCGTCCATCCGTTCGAGCACCTCGTCGGCCTCACTGCGCAGCTCGGCGTGCAGCCTGTCGGACTCCCCGGCCACCTCCCGGACGACGCGAGGGTCGGGCCGCTCGCTCGACGGCGCCGGCGCTCCCCGTCCCGCTCCCGCGATGGCGAACTCGCCGGTGCTCACGGCCCGCGCGGCCGCCGCCGACGACCACCGGTTGGCCTCCCGCAACCGTTCCATGTGCCTTTCGATCATCTCCTCCAGCTCGGCCGGCAGTTCGGCGGAAGTGCTCTCGGACACGCTGACCCTTCAGCTCGCAGCCGTGTGCTCGCACCGCGGCCGGCTCCGGCCCGCGGCGGCTCGCCGTGACGTCGTCCACACCACCGGCGCGCCGTGATCGAGTTCCGCCGGTGCGGGGAGACCGGTAAATAATGATCTTGGTGAATGGCGCCGGACGCACCACAGGGCGGCACGTGTTCGGATTCGGCATGAACGACTCCACCGCCCCACCCCAGTAAGCCCCCGAGCAAACCCGCCCGATCACCCCTCCCGCGAAATCGCCCTCCGATTGAGGCCGGCTGGGCAAGACTCCTTTGGAACGCGGCGACACGACGTCCGCGAGCGGATCTCCCGATATTCTGGCTCTCGATGACGGATCTTTCGCCGTCATCGGGGTCGGCATTACAGATCGACTCGGCACGAATCCGCTGGAAGATGCGCGTTGCGCGCCGAACGAGCGCATAGTTCACACAAGCGCGCCACCCTGACTGCGCATCGACCACCCGCATGGGCCCTGGACGGCGGCGAACGCGTTTCGCTGGAGGAGTTCCAACGGACGTTCGGTGAGGCATGGCCACGGATCGACCGGCGATTTCTCCGGAGACGGGCCCGCCGGCTACCAGGTCGGCGGCTGGATCACGCGGGTCCCAGCGACGCTGGACGCTCTCGCGAAGATCGTCGATGACCTGCGTGCCGAGGGCACGCCGGTGACGGACGCCGAGTTCTCCCCGGGTGCCTCCGGTCGTTAGGCCGATCTGCTGACCGGCGTCCGGCCATCGCGCGTCCGTGAAGTGCGCTCGGGTACTCGTCCTCCAAGGGTGCGGTGATAGGAGCGGTGAGAGTCGGGCCGTCCCGATCTGCTCGGCTTGGGGTCGGGCAGGCCGCGATGCTTGCCGACGTAGCCGTTGTCGGCGAACTCCATGCTGACGACGAGGACGAGCATCCAAACGGCGAGGATCGCGATAAGCGTGACGCCGGTGATGGCGAGCGCGAAGATCACAGGGCGTCCTCGATCTTGCGCTGTTCCGCCAGGGCCTCGCTGAGCAAGTCGAAGGTGTCCTCGACGAGAGTGGCGCACAGGCCGTAGTAGATCTCCTGCTCGGTGAGAGGCCGGCCGAGGCGCGTTGCCACGAGGCACTCCATTCCCTGCGGCCGGCGGATGTGCCAGGCGGGGTACGCCTCCTGAAGCTGTGCGCGTTGCTGCTCGTTCATGGACGGGGGCTTCCTGTGCTCGGTCCGAATTTCGTCGGACGAGCGTGACAGGGTCGGGTTACTCTCAGCTACGAACCGACTACCCCCCAGTCGGCACCCCGACCAGACGGCCTGACACCCCCGAAGCACCCGCCTGACACCCGGGAGGCACCCGATGGCACCCGCGAGCGACGCCAACCCGTCCGTTCATCAGGAAGTGTTCGTCAGCGAGCTGTGCGCCAGGCGTGAGGCGGCCAAGCTCTCCCGCAACAAGCTCGCCGCGGCGCTCGGCTGCACTCCGCAGTGGCTCGCCAAGGTCGAAAAATTCGAGAAGCCGCCGTCGGAGGGGCTCGCCGATGACCTCGACACTCGCTTTCAGACCGGCGGCATGTTCCGCCGTATCTGGGAGCGCCATGTGGAGGCTCGGAAGCGGTGTCTCATTCCCAGCGCCGTACGACCGCTAGTCGAAGCGGAGAAGGAGGCGCACCAGATCAACATCTTCGAGCCCCTGCTCGTCACCGGACTATTGCAAACCGAAGAATATGCGCGTTTCGTGTTTAGTTCCGGCACCCGTCTTCGACGTGATCAGGTCCACTGCTCTATCAGCGGCGGCGTCCGCAGAGCTGATCCGTACGATCATGGAGGACACGTGAGTACGTTCGACCGGTCATCCCTGCGCTGGCGCAAGAGCAGCAGAAGCGGCTCCGAGGGGGGCACGTGCGTTGAGGTGGCCTCTTGGCGGAAGAGTTCTCGCAGTGACAGCGAGGGCGGAGCGTGCGTTGAGGTGGCCGGAGTGGCGGTGGCGGTGGCTCTGCGGGACTCGAAGGACCCAGGCGGCCCTTTGCTGGCGTTGGGGTGCGGGGCGTTCAGGGTACTGGTGAGCGACATCCGCGCGGGCCGCTACGACCGGTGACCGGCGGACCGGGCGGCGTCCAGCCTCTCTGGCCGTTGCGGTCGGCTGCCGAGCGGTGGTGAGGACCGGGCGTGCGGACGGCCCCCTGGGGACGAGCTCAGGAACACCCTCCGCCGGCCGGTCCGGCAGGACGCTGCCCGCCGCGTCGTGGCGAAGCGGGGCGGGAGGGCATCGGGGAAGGTGCACGAGCCGTACCCTCGCCGCGCGTCGACTGAGATAGGAAATCACTGTGGCGCGGCCTTCAGCCCGGCTCCGGTAGGGACTGGCCAGATGCGTGAATCGCCATCGACGTGCCCGGACGCACCGGGGAGTTCGAGCCTTTGTTCCGCTTCGAGTAGAAAAGATCTCATCGCCGCCCTGCGCGATCCGGATGTCGAGCGGTTCATCGAGAACTCCACATCGCTGTGGGAGGCGGACGCGCACCGTGTGGGTGTGGCCGCCCGAACGATGCAGACGCAGGTCCGCCTGCACCTGCCCGCCCTTCCCCGTGAGTTGCTCGCCGAAGGCGCCGTGCCGGACGTCTACGAACGAGTGCGCGTCCAGGCGCTCGTCCGGTCCGCCGAGATCGCCATGGCCACGATCGACGCGGCCTACGACGCGCACTTCTCGATGCTGGTGGGCGGGACCAAGCTGAGACGTGACCCCTCCCGGTTGCACTACCTGCGCAGTGCCAGGAGCGACACGACGTTCGAGTTCGGCATCTTCGCGCCAGGGGCGGCCATGCCGATCGCTTATGCGGCGTTCTCCCCCGTCGACCGCCGGTACATGCTCGATGCCCTGCGCGCCGTGGGCGTGCGCGCCGGACATCAGGAGATCCTCGTGCTCACCCGCATGCACGGCCTGCCCGGCGTTCCGCACACAGCCGACGTTGCCCGTCGCACCCGTGACCAAGAACATCTTTTCCCCTAGATCTCTCGCGCCGGCGAGCCGGGACATCGGAGGCGGCACCAAGACGACCCCCAGCGGACCAGCCCAAGCAGGCACTCCGGACCCTGGCGTCGATGTCGTGCTGTTGGCGCCTTCCTCTCGCTCGCATGTCACACACAGCCGGGCTGTCTCGTCTCGGGTCGCGAAGACGGCTTGGAGAAAGACCCTTCCTGCAGCAAGGAGCCAACCTTGAGCCAGCAGGCCACGAGCCAAAAGACCACACTGGGCTGCGACCGCCGGCGGCGTCGTGGGCTGCTCGTTCGCACGAACGCGCACCCGGCCCCAGGAGGAGGCACACTGGCCGCCGAAACGCCCCCCGCCGATAGGTCGGCACGGGTTTTTCGGCGGGCTGCCGCAGGGCCGAGGCGGTGCTCGCGTCTGGACGGTACGCCGAACTGGCCGCTTCCGGGTTCACTTAAGAAGCAGAAGAAGATCTCCCCCTTCCTCCATGCTCATACTCAAATTCAACTTTCGTTCAATGCATAGGGAATGGTCGCAGGACGTCCCTTCCAAATCGCCATGGGGGCTCATCCCCATGAGAACTCGGATGAAGTTTGGAGGTGAGGCGAGATGGGCAACGGCCAGAACTGGATTCCCAAGAACTGGATCCCGTAGAATGGTGTTCCCGGTTTGAGTCCGGGGTATCTGATCTCAGCCGCCATTACTGAGATCTGATGTCGGTCCGGCGCGGTACCCGAAGGGCCGCGCCGGACCGGCGATGAGCCATGCGTAACCGATCCACCACCGCCTTCGCTGGAACGACCGGCGGGCCTCCGATCGGCCCGGTCCCTGCCGCGTCGGCCGAGCAGGCATGTCGTGCGGACGGCCACCATGCAACGTTGCCCCCACAATGAACCGGGCATCAGACAAAGGAAAGCGAACATCATTCCCATGGTTGCGAATTCCTCACCGCATGCAGAATCGGAAAATTCGGTGACCGACCCTCCGGGCAGGGAAGGCGCCAGGGCCGGATACGGTGCCGTGTTCGCGGTCAAAGAATTCCGAGCCGTCTTCGCAGCCCATCTCCTGTCGGTGCTGGGCGGCGTCCTGGCCGAGGTCTCGCTGGCCGTCCTGGTCTTCCGACACACCGGCTCGGCGCCGCTGACGGCTCTCGTCTTCGCCCTCGGCTTCCTGCCCTACGCGCTCAGCGGGATCGTGCTGTCCGGTATCGCCGACCGGTACCCGCCCCGCCGTGTGCTGGTCGCCTGCGACCTGCTGTCGGCGTGCTGCGTGGCACTGATGGCCGTCCCGGCGACCCCGTTGGCGGCCCTGTTCCCTCTCCGTCTCGCCGTCGCGATGATCGCGCCGCTGTTCACCGGCACCCGGGCGGCGAGCCTCACCGACATCCTGACGGGGGACCGATACGTCCTCGGCCGCTCGTTGATCCGGATCGTCTCGCAGAGCTCCCAGATCATCGGTTACGGGCTGGGCGGCCTGTTGCTGGCGTGGGTGGAGCCGCGCACCGCCCTGCGCGTCACCGTCCTGACGTTCATCGGCTCGGCCCTGCTGCTGCGCCTGGGCACCCGTGCCCGTCCCGCCCGGGAGCTCCGAAGCGGAAGCATGGCGCGTGACTCGATCGCCTCCACCGGACGGCTGCTCGCCGATGCCCGAGTCCGTTCGCTGCTGCTGATGTGGTGGGTTCCACCGATGTTCTTCGTCGTCGCCGAAGGGGTCGCTGCCCCCTTCGCCGACGCCTGCGGGGCCGGCTCGGCCGGCTTCGGGCTGTTCCTGGCGGCGATGCCCGCCGGCACGGTGGTGAGCGAGGCACTGATCGGCAGCCTGCTCGGCTCTGCCGCCCGTGACCGCCTCGCGCTGCCGCTCATGACCGTGTCGTTGCTGCCGATGATCGCCTTCGTGGTTCGGCCCCCGTTGCCGCTCGCAGTCGGATTTATGCTGCTCACCGGACTGTGCGCCGGGTACACGCTGGGCATCGACAGATGGTTCGTCCAAGCGGTGGCAGAGAACGTGAGAGGACGGGCGATGTCGTTGCTGGGCGCCGGCATCATGACCTTCCAGGGTCTCGGCATGGCCGCTGGCGGCGCCGTCGCCGCAGCGGTCCCGCCGTACAGGGTGATCTGCGCGGCCGGCCTGCTGGGAACGGTGAGCGTTCTCGGTGTGCGGCGCTCGGTGCGCAGACACCATTTCCGCTCGGGATGACTTCGGTCCCCAAAGGGAAGCCTCTGAACTGAGCGTTTGAAAATAAGTTGATCTCCAGATGGGCGTCGGAGAAGCTGCCCGCCAGAGTGCCCCGGCCGGGCAGCGGGGCGTCCGTGCACGGAACGGAGGTCAGGCCGTGTGGTATCCGAAAATCCCGCAGCGGTTCGGCGACGGGTCGTTGCCCGGCGGGAGCTGGGTGGCCGAGGAGAAGGTGCACGGCGCCCATCTCGCGTTGGTCAGCAATGGCCGGACGGCGCGGGCCGCCGGACGGCGCGGGCTGCTGGACGAGGATCGGCTTGAGGCGTTCTTCGGGGTGACGCGGCTGTGGCCGGTACTGGCGACAGCGGCGGCGGCAGCGGCCCGGGCGGCCGGACAGGACGTGATCTTGTATGGGGAACTGGCCGGCGGAGGCTATCCACACCCGCAGGTACCGCCGGTCGAGGACATCGGCCCAGTACAGACCGGCGTATGGTATAGCCCTGACCTGGTGTGGCTGGCGTTCGACGGCACCGTCGGCACATCGTCAGGACCACGTTGGATGAGCCGCGCAGAACTGGCGGAACTGGTGGCCAGTGTCGGCTTGGAGTGCGTGCCGCTGGTGGGTCAAGGCCATCGGCGAAAGCTGAGAGAGCTGACGGTCGACTTCCCAACGCTGGTGCCCGGAGCGCTGGGTCTTCCCGAGCTACCCGGTAACCGCGCCGAAGGTTACGTCCTCAAGCCCGCCGGATCCTGGGATACGAGCGAACGGGGACCACGGCCGGTAGTGAAGGTCAAGCACCCCGACTTCGCCGAGGACGCCCGCTACAACGGCGCCCGACCGTTCGTGCCGCCGCCCGGCGGGGTGACGGGAGTACCGGCCTGGCTGCTGGCCGCTGCGGTCGAGCGGCTCACCCCGCCACGAGTGGACGCGGCCCGCAGCAAACTCGGCCCAGCCGCCGAAACCGCCGAGTTGGCTGCTGAGGTGGTGGCTGACCTGCTCGCCGACCTTGAGGACGACTTGGGCGGCCTACCCGAACCCGACCGCCAACGCCTGGACGCCGCGCTCACGCCTGCAGCCCGCATGTTGGCCACACTTCAAGACCGCTGAGCCGGCCCTGCTCAACCGACGCACCACCCCACAGCGATGTGAACAGGTTCTTGGGCGGAGAACGAGGTCCCCGCAGATCAACCGCTCCCTCGGCAGGGCGGAACCGCGCCGCAGAGCCCACCTTTCACCCATGCATCTCCATGACACCGTCACTGAATCTCATCGACATCACCGCCCCGGCTCCCTGGCAGCCGTCGGGCAAACCAGCGAATAAACGTGGGTGCGGTCTTCGTCAGTGAGCAAGTTGATCAAGTGGTGAGGTCGTAGCCCTCCTGGTCGCAGGATCGGCGCGGAGCGAGTCAGGCGTTGCGGACGGCGGCCGCCACCTCGGACGGGGAGGTCTGCCAGGGGGTGCCGTGGCCCGGGAGGACCCAGGACGCGTCCAGGCCGGCGATGCGGTCGAGGGACGCGAGGGCCTCGGCCGGGTCGTCGGTGAACGGCGCGGGCTGCGGGCCGGTGCGTCCGGTGAGGACGTGACGGGTGGTCAGGGCGTCGCCGACGAAGAGCGCGCCGGCGGCCGGGACGTGCACGCCGACGCTGCCGGGGGAGTGGCCGGGCATGCCGACGATCACCGGGCTGCCGGGCAGGTCCAGGACGTCGCCGTCGGCGACCTCGGTCACCTCGGCGACGTGCCGGGTGCGCAGGCCGTTCTTGCTGATCGAGTAGCCGAAGAAGCCGAGCGTCGGGCCGAGGCGCATGGGGCCGATCGGGGTCTTCGGCTTCTCGCCGGTGCGGGCGCGGGCGGCGTCGGCGGAGTGCACGTACACCGGGACGCCGTGGTCGCGGCGCAGGCGTTCGGCGAAGCCGATGTGGTCGGAGTCGCCGTGGGTGAGGACGAGTCCGCGGATGTCGTCGGCGGACTTGCCGAGGGCCTTCAGTTCGCGCTGCAGGTCGTGCCAGTGGCCGGGCAGGCCCGCGTCGATGAGCGTGATGCCGTCGGGGGTGTCGACGAGGTAGCAGGCGACGATGTCGTTGCCGAGGCGGTGTAGGTTCGGCGCGAGGCGCATGGCTCTCTCCCGGAGACGTGGTGCAGTGATGGCTAAGCTATTTGCCGAACTGGCTAATGTCAATAGCTTTCGCCGCCGCGTCCGGGAGCGCGGTCAGATGTAGGCGTGCCGGGTGCGGACGTGCTCGCGGAGGGCGTGCAGTTCGAGCAGGGCCTCGTCGCAGTGGTCGCAGACCCAGACCCCGCTGGGGACCGAGAGCTTCCGCCTGGCCGCGTCGTCCCGCGCGCATGCCAGGTGGTAGGCCTGCACGGCCCGTCGCCACGTCCTCCGAAACGCCGATCGCATCCCGCCCCCTCCAAGCGCCGGTGGAATGACGCCCAGGATAGGCGAGCGGGAAGGTAAAACTTCCGCGAGCTGGGTAAAGTCTCCGTCCATGCCCGTGCCCCGGCCCCTTGCCCGGGGACGGGGCGCGGCACGGAGCGCCGGGGATCACTGACCGATCTTGACGCCCGGCTCGCCGTAGCGGTACTCCAGCGGACGCCTGGCGCGGCGTCCGGGGATGTTCTGGCCTCCCCGGAACGCGAAGAGCGGCAGGATCGTCCGGCCGAAGCTGTTCTCGAGCATCAGCGCGGCCGCCGTGTACACGGCGATCCCCGCGGCGATGACGAACAGCCAGCCTCCGACGCGGATGGGCCAGGTCGAGCCCGCCCAGAATCCCGCGGCGGTGAACCCCGCTCCCGCGGCGAGCGGCCACAGGACCGCGGACATGGCCAGGTTCTTGCCCATCGCGGCCAGCGCGCACACTCCGGTGATCACGCAGAGCGCGATGAACCAGAAGGCGAAGCCCTGGTTGGTCACCCCGATCCGGGGCACCAGCGCCAGCGGGTAGGCCCCCACGCTGACGAGCAGGAACAGCAGTCCCCAGCCGATCCAGAACGCGCCCCACATGCCGTGTACGGCGGTGGCGAGTCCGTCCCGGGCCCGGTAGGACCACATGCCGGCGAGGAACTGGGCCAGTCCCCCGAAGGTCAGCACGAACGGGAACAGCACCAGCGGCGTGAGCGCCGAGCCGTACCAGTCCGCCTGCCAGGCGCCGACCATCATGAACGCGCCGGCGAGGCCGAACAGTCCGAGGATCGACGGCGCCGCGATCGGCGTCAGGGAGATCCGCGTACGGTCCTCCCAGAGAGCGAACTGCTCGCGCTCCATCGCACCCTCCCTGGGTGCGGCGGACGCGGCGGGGACGCCACGGCCGGCGGGCATGTCGTGCGCGGGCATGTCGTGCTCGTGCTCGTGCCCGGGGCCCGTCATCGGCGTGCCCTCGCCGGGAGCCGGCGAGTCCCTTCCTGTGGACCTTCTGCGATCCCTCATGACATCTCCTCCCCCATAGGAGAATCTCCCTCAGCGTCTTGTAACCGTGAATCAGGAGGTGAAACGCACAAAAGCGGCAAACGTGACGGCGGGGAATGCGGGCCACATACCTGCGGCACCCAGGGGCAGAAGAGTCCGTGTGACAGGGGCGCCAGAAGACGCGGCCGCGAGGCCGGGGGGAAGCACGGCCGTCAGGCCGGGATCCCGTGATCGCGCAGCGGGCCCACGGTGAGCCCGGCGGCCCGGCACACCCCCACCACGTTCGGCAGCGCCCCCAGCGACGACTTCCACGCCCCCGGCGCGGACGTGACGTCGCTGTCGTGCAGCAGCAGCGTCGCTCCGCCGACGAGGCCGGGCGACAGCGCCGCCAGCACCGACTCGGGCGTCGCGGACGCCGTCCAGTCCCGTCCCCACGCCGACCACAGGATCGGCCGCAGCCCGTTGCGGCGCGCCGCCACCAGCGCCTCCGCGCTCAGCGCCCCGTACGGCGGCCGGTACCAGCGGGGCCGCACCCCGCACACCGCCTCGACGGCCCGGACCGTCCGGGCGATCTCCGCCGCGACCCGCCCGGGCCTGGCGAGCAGCGCGTTGCCGTGGTTCCAGCCGTGCACGCCGAGCTCGTGGCCCTCGGCCGCGATGCGCCGTCCGACGTCCGGGTGGCGGCGCAGCATCGAGCCGAGGACGAAGAACGTCGCGCGGCAGCCGAGCCGGGCCAGCTCGTCGAGGAACAGCGGCGTCGACGCGCCGTCCGGGCCGTCGTCCAGCGTCAGCGCGACGTGGTCGGGGAAGCCGCGGCCGGCGATCCGGGGCGTGCAGCGGCGGACCGGCGCGAGCCAGGTCACCGCCGGCAGGGCGTGCGCCAGCAGCACCGCGCCGAGCCCGGCGGCGGGACCGGCCGCCGCCGCGGCGACGCGGCGCGCCCGGATATGTGTGTGCACATGACCATCTTGCACAGGGGGGTCCCATCTAATGGGCAAGCGACTCTTAATTCTCACAGCGGGCATGGGGGCGGGGCACGACGCGGTCGCCGGGGAACTGGAACGGCGGGTCGCCCCGCACGGCGTCGAGGTCTCCGTGGTCGACGTCCTGGACCTCGTGCCGCTGCGGCTGGGCCGCGGCCTGCGCCGCGCCTACGCGGGCGCGATCCGGTCCGCGCCGTGGCTCTACGCCGCGGTCTACCGGGCGTTCTTCGTCTCCCGGCGGCCAGGGCCGCTGCGCCCGCCGCCGCCCTCGCCGCTGACCGCGCTGATCGCCGCGCGGCTGCACCACCGTGTCCGCGAACTGCCGCCGGACGCGGTCGTGTCGACGTTCCACGTCGCCGCGCAGGCCGCCGGGCGGCTGCGCCGGGCCGGGGGGCTGGACGCGCCGTCCCTGGTGCTGCTCACCGACTTCGCCGTCCACCGGATGTGGCTGCATCCCGGCAACGACCGCTACCTCTGCCCGGACAAGGCGGCGGCGCGGGCGGTGACGGCCGCGACGGGACGTCCCGCGAGCACGTGCGCGCCGCTCGTCCCGCCGGAGTTCCGCCGCCCGGACGCCCGGGACGGCCGCGCGCGGCTCCGCGAGGTGTCCGGGGCGGGTCCGGACGAGCGGGTCGTGCTGATCTCGGCGGGCGCGTGGGGCGTCGGGCGGGTGGTGGAGGCGGCGGGCGTGCTGGCGGCGTCCGGACGGTACCGGCCGGTCGTGCTGTGCGGCCGGAACGGGCACCTGCGCCGGCGGATCCTCGGCACCGGGCTCGCCCCCGCCCTCGGCTGGCGCGACGACGTCCCGCGGCTGATGGCGGGCGCGTACGCGCTGGTCGACAACGCCGCCGGGATGATGTGCCGGGAGGCGTTCGCGTGCGGGCTGCCGGTGATCTCCTACCGGCCGATCCCCGGGCACGGGCGCGACGGGGCGCGGGCCATGGCGCGCGGCGGCCTCAGCGTCTACGCGCACTCGCCCGCCGAGCTGGTGCAGGCGCTGGACCGGCTGGAGGACGGCGCGCTGCGCCGCACCCGCGCCGCCCGGGTCGACGCGCTGTTCAGCGCCGAACCCGCCGAGCAGGCGGTGTGCGCGGCGCTCGGCTGACGGTGTGCTGCTCGTGCAGCACGGGGGAGCGGGCGATCCCGATGCTGCCGACCAGGATCAGCGCGATGCCGGCGAGCTCCATCGCGACCCAGCCGCCGGTGCGGATGTGCTCGTCGAACAGGCCGAGGCCGAGGCAGATGCTCGCGACCGGGTCGGTCACCGTCAGCGCGGGCTGGACCACGACGAGGGTGCCGCTGGCCAGCGCCATCTGCAGCAGGATCAGGCTGGCGACGCCCGTCGCGACCATCGCGTACAGCTCCCAGGACGCGAAGGCGGCGCCGAGCCCGGAGTCGGTGATGACCTGCGTGGCCGTCTTCATGTAGGCGGCGGTCAGCGCGAACCCCAGCGAGGTCGTCACGCCCAGCAGGACGGCGCGCAGCGGCCCGCTGAAGATCCAGGCCGCCGCGATCAGGCCGGCGGCGAGGCCCGCCGTCACGCCGGTGGCGACCGCCCAGCCGAGCGGCCCGGGGCGTCCCGGCCCCTCCGACGGCGACGCGGCGGTGAGCAGCGCCGCGAGCCCGACGGTGAGCGCGCCGACCGCGGCCCACGGCACCTTGCGGAACGCCCCGGGCATCAGCCAGCCGAGCAGCAGCATCGTGAACGGCAGCTCGGCCGCCAGGAGCGGCTGGACGAGCGCCAGCCCGGCCTTGTCCAGCGCGGCGGCCTGCAGCAGGAACGCGGCGATGAGCGCGCCGATCCCGCCGAGCCAGGCGGGCTTGCGCAGCAGGTCGACGATCAGCAACGGCCGGAACGTGTGCTCGTCGGGCGCGCCCTTGGCGACCTGCCGCTGCAGCACCGACGCGAGCGCGTTGGCGGCGGCGGCGAGGACCGCGAACAGGACCGGGAGCATCAGGCCTGCACCCCGTCCTTGCGCGCGTCCGCGCGGTCGCCGGGTTTGCCCAGGTAGGGGGAGCGGCCGAGGACGACGATCCCGGCGACCATGGCGGCGAGCCCGATCGCCTCCAGCGCCAGGCTGCCCACCGACACCCGGAGCCGCTCCCCGAACACCACGATGCTGAGCGCGATGCCGACGAGCGGCTCGGCCGCCGTCGTCGCGGGCAGCGAGATCCGCAGCGGCGCCGCGTCGAACGCGCTCTGCGAGTACAGCAGCGCGGTCGCCCCGATGAACACCAGGGCGTAGGGCTGCCAGTCCTTGGCCGCCTGCCAGACGCCCTGGTCGAACAGCAGCAGGACGCTGCGGGTCAGCGCGTCCTGCAGCCCGTACAGCAGCCCCGCCGCGCAGGCCAGAGTGATCGCGCGGACCCGCAGGTCGCGGTGCTGGCCGGCGATCGTCAGCAGCCCGACCAGGCCGATCACCACCGCGCCGGCGATCCACCGCGGCGACCAGGTGCTCGGCTCGCCGCCGCCGTGCGGCTCCCCGATCGTCAGGAACAGCGCGACGCCCGCCGTGAACAGCACCGCGCCCTGCCATTCGGCGCGGCCGAGCCGCTCCCGGTAGATCAGGTGCGCGGCGACCAGCGCGAAGATCAGGTTGCTCGCCAGCAGCGGCTCGACCTCGGCGATGTCGGCCATGTTCAGCGCCACCGCGAACAGCACCTGGCCGATGATCATCGTGCCGATGCCGGCCAGCCAGAGCCGGCTGCGGAGCAGGTGCAGCAGCAGCCGCGGGTGCAGCATCTCCTCCAGCGGCTCCCGGTAGGCGGCATGCTGCTGGGCGACGAAGCCGAGCCCGGTGAACGCGGCCGCCACCACGGCGAAGATCATCCCGAGAATGCTCATAGTGGTCGGGCGATCCGCGCCCGGCGCCTCCGGGCCGCGAGCGATCGCGCTGACCCCCTACCCAGGCACGTCTGCTCGAATCGACCCCGCGGGACGGCAGGCGCCGGGGCGGCGGGGCGGCCGGATCCGGTCGCGGTCATTCCACAAACCGACCGGCCGGTATGTACTTGCGGCACGTCCGACCCGGGGAGCCCCATGCGCGTCCGTGCCCTCGCCGCCCTCACCGCCACCGCCCTCGCCGCCACGGCGCTCGCCGCACTGCCGCCCGGCGGGACGGCCCGCGCCGCCGGGACCCCCGGCGACCAGCCGCTGCCGGGCTACACGATCCAGAACCCGCCGCTCGCACCCGTCCAGGTGCACGGCGCCCCGTCCAGGGTCATGCAGGGCGTCCACCGGCACGCCGCCTATGACATCGAGGTGCCGCCGCACTGGAACGGGCGGCTGGCGATGTACGCGCACGGCTACGCCGGGCAGGGCAAGGTGCTGACGGTCGGCCCGCCGCCGTTCGGGCTGCGGCAGCGGCTCCTCGACCAGGGCTACGCGTGGGCCGCGTCGTCCTACTACGACAACGGCTACGACGTGCGGGCGGGCGTCACCGGCACCCGCGACCTCGCCGACCTGTTCGCCGCCAAGGTCGGACGGCCCCGGCAGCGGATCATCCTCGGCGCGTCCATGGGCGGGCACATCATCGGCCGCTCGATCGAGCAGTACCCCGGCTACTACGCCGGCGCGCTGCCGATGTGCGGTGTCCTCGGCGACGACGCCCTGTTCGACTACTTCCTCGACTACAACCTCGTCGCGCAGGACCTGTCCGGCGTCCGCGAGTACCCGGTGACCGCCGCCTACCAGACCACGACCGTGCCGAAGATCGAGCAGGCGCTCGGGCTGACCGGGCTGACCCCCGGCGGCCCCGACACCGCCAACGCGCGCGGCGGGCAGTTCCGCTCGATCATGATCGGCCGGACGGGCGGCCCGCGCCCCGGCGCCGAGCAGGCGTTCGCGTACTGGAAGGACTTCCCGTTCACCCTCGCGACCCCGTCCACGCCCGGCGCCACGCTCGCCGAGTACCCGGGCCAGATCGCGACCAACCTGTTCACCCGCTACGCGCCGGACAGGCCGGTCGAGGTCAACCGCACCGTCCAGCGGGTGCGCGCCGCGAACCCGGCCGCTCGCCTCTCGCACCGGCTGTCGCAGGTCCCCCTGATCAGCGGCCGCCCGAACGTCCCCGTCCTGACCCTGCACGGACTCGGCGACATGTTCGTGCCGTTCTCCATGGAGGAGGTCTACGCGGCCGAGACCGCCCGCAACCACCGGTCGGGGCTGCTCGTCCAGCGGGCGATTCGCACCGCGGAGCACTGCGAGTTCTCCGCGGCCGAGGCCGGCGCCGCCTGGGACGACCTGGTCCGCTGGGTCGACACGGGCCGCCGCCCGGCCGGCGACGTCACGACCAGGCCGTCCGTGGTCGCCCGCCCCGACTACGGCTGCCGGTTCAGCGACCCCGCCGCCTACGCCGCCGGCACCGGCACGCGCCGGCTGTTCCCCGCCTGCCCGTAGGCGGCCGGGGCCGGGACGGTCCGCCGCCGCGGCCCCCGGCGGCGGACCGCGTCTCTCAGCGGTGATCGTCGATGTGGGTGAGCTTGTCCGGATTGGTGACCGCGTAGATGCCGCGGATCCGGTCGCCCTCCGGCTCGAGATCGAGGACCATCACGCCGAACGGCGCGTCGCCGTGGTCGAACAGCACCGCCGACGGGTCGCCGTTGACGGTGCGGTACCGGATGTCCAGCGGCCACCGCTCCCGCCCGGAGCCACCGGTGATCGTCCGGGCGACCCGGTCGGCGCCCTGGATCGGGCGCAGCGCCGCCGGCCGCGCCTTGCCGCCGCCGTCGGTCCACAGCGTCACGTCCGGCGCCAGCATCTCCATCAGATCCTGGATGTCGCCGCCCAGCGCCGCCCGCAGGAACCGCTCCGTCACCTGCCGCTGCACCTTCGGATCCGCCTGGTAGCGGGGACGGCGCGCGTGCACGTGCTCGCGGGCCCGGTGCGCCAGCTGCCGGACGGCCGACGGGCTGCGGTCCAGGATCGCCGCGATCTCGGTGTGCGCGTACCCGAACACCTCGTGCAGGACGAACACCGCCCGCTCCAGCGGCGTCAGCGTCTCCAGCACGACCAGCAGCGCCATCGACACCGCCTCGGTCCGCTCCGCCGACTCCTCCGCGCCCGCGTCGCTGACCAGCGGCTCGGGCAGCCACGGCCCCACGTACGTCTCGCGGCGGCGGCTGATCACCGCCTGCCGGGCCAGCGCGGTGTTCACCGCGATCCGCACCAGGTACGCCCGCGGGTTCTCGATCTCCTCCGCCGCGCCGTCACTGTGCCGGGCCGCCCATGCCAGCCACGTGTCCTGCAGCACGTCCTCGGTGTCGGCGACGCTCCCGAGCATGTTGTAGACGACCGAGAACAGCAGCTCCCGGTGATCGGCGAACACCCGCGTCGCGGTGTCCTCGGCGGTGCCTTCGGGCATGGGTCGACCTCCTGTGCGCTCACCCCCTAGAGGGACCGCACCCCCCGAAGTGTGACATCCCCCAGCGAACTGTGATGTGGGCCTCATCCCGGGCGCCCGGTGTCACACTCGCCGGCCCGGCGTCCCTCTTCTCTCGCAAGACCGGGTCGATCCCGGCACGACACAAGGGGGCCACCTCATGAGCCGCACCACCGAACCGGGCGCGCGGACGCGATCCGTCCCGCCCGAGCGCATCGACGTCTCGTTCATGTACGCCGTCCACGACGCCTTCCAACGCGACCTCGACCGGCTCATCGCCATGGCCGAGGCCGGAGACGTCCCCGGCCCCGCGCTCCGCGCAGGCTGGGACCGCTTCAGCACGTTCCTGCACGTCCACCACACCGCCGAGGACACGCATCTGTGGCCCGTCCTGCAAGGCCGGGTCGCCGACACCGCCGTCCTCGAGCAGATGGAGGACGAGCACAACGCCCTCGACCTTCTGCTGGACGGCGTCGAGGCCGCGATCAACGCGTCCGCGCCCGCCGAGGTCCTCGCCGCGCGCGCTTCGGAACTCGCGCAGGGCCTCACCGCGCACTGCGACCACGAGGAGGAGCTGGCGCTGCCGCTCGTCCAGAAACTGCTGACCGAGAAGGAATGGGACGCCTTCGGCGCCGAGCAGCGCGCCAGGCTCGGCATCAGCGGCGCCGCCGCCTTCTTCCCCTGGCTGCTCGACGGCGCCGAGGACGACACGCGCCGCAAGGTCCTCGGCATCGTCCCGCCGCCCGTCCGGCTGCTGTACCGGGCCCTCTGGCGGCCCCGCTACGAACGCGCGCCCCGCTGGCGGACGCCGGCGAGCGCCTGAGAACTGGAGATGATGATGGCGACCACGGACGCCCGCCCGTCCTTCCTCGCGACCGGGCGCGGCAAGATCACCCTGACACTGCTGTGCGCGATCGCGTTCCTGGACTTCATCGACGCCTCGATCGTCAACGTGGCGCTGCCCGCGATGCGCAAGGACCTGGACTTCTCCGTCCAGAACCTGCAGTGGGTACCGTCCGGATACCTGCTCACCTACGGCGGTTTCATGCTGCTCGGCGGCCGCCTCTCCGACCTGCTCGGCCGCCGCCGCATCGTCGTCGCCGGGACCGTCCTGTTCTCGCTGTCCTCGGTGACCGGCGGCCTCGCGCAGAGCTCCGGGATGCTGGTCGGCGCCCGCTTCGCGCAGGGCATCGGCGCGGCGCTGATGCTGCCCGGCACCCTGTCGATCCTCACCACGACGTTCAAGGAGGGCGGCGACCGCGCCAAGGCGCTCGGCGTGTGGGGCGGCGTCGCCGGCGGCGCGTCCGCCGCGGGCGTGCTGCTCGGCGGGCTGCTCACCGACGGGCCCGGCTGGCGCTGGGTGATGCTCGTGAACGTGCCGGTCTGCGTGATCGTGATCGCGGGGCTGTTCCTGCTGGTCGAGGGCGACCGGCGGAGCGCCCGGTTCGCCGACTTCGACCTCCTCGGCGCCGTCCTCGTCACCGCCGGGATGCTGCTGCTCGTCTACACCATCGTCAAGGCGCCGGACGTCGGCTGGGGCGCGGCCCGCACCATCGGCGGCCTCGCCGGCGCCGCGATGATCCTGCTGGCGTTCCTGCTCAACGAGCAGCGCGGCCGCAACCCGCTGCTGCCCCTGTCGATCTTCCGGATCCGCGGGCTCGGCGCCGCCGACGTCGCGATGCTGGTCGCCGTCGCCGGGATCGGCTCGATGTTCTTCTTCCTCAGCCTCTACATGGAGAACGTCCTCGGCTACTCGCCGATGAAGACCGGCTCGGCCTACCTGCCGCTCTGCTTCGGCGTCGGCATCGCCGCCGGGATCGCGTCCCAGCTGCTCGCCCGGATCGGCACCCGCCCCGTGATCGTCGCCGGGCTGCTGCTCGCGGGCGCCGGCGTCTACTGGCTGTCCCGCATCCCGGTGGACGGCGCGTACCTCACCGACCTGCTGCCCGGCCTCATGATCGCCTCGATCGGGCTCGGCCTGGCGTTCGTGTCGATCACCACGGCCGCCAACGCCAACGTCGCCCCGGACCAGGCGGGCATCGCCGCGGCGCTGCTCAACGCCTCGCAGCAGCTCGGCGGCGCGCTCGGCCTCGCGATCTTCTCCGCCCTCGCCACCGCCCGCACCCACGACCTCGTCGCCGACCGCAAGCCCATGCCGGACGCGCTGACCGGCGGGTTCTCCCGCGCCCTGCTCGCCTGCAGCATCTTCCTCGCCGCCGCCGCGGTCGTCGCGCTGCGCGCCGCCAACACCCGCGGCGAGGCCGAGCAGCCGCTGCAGGACGCGCCGTCCGCACCCGTCCCGGTCAAGTAGCGGCCGGCTCCCGCCCCCCCGGGGCACGGATCAGGAAGGTGCCGGCCAGCACCACCAGGCCGGACAGCATCAGCACGAACTGCGCCGGGACCATGCCGAGCGGACGCCCGCCGGCCTCCTTCAGGAGGTCGGCGGCGCCGCCCGCCAGCAGCGCCGCCAGCGCCAGCCCGAACCGCAGCACCGCGTGGAACGCGGTGAGCGCCAGGTTCCGGTCCACCCCGCCGAGGCTCTCCTGCAGGTAGGTGATCCCGCCGACCAGCGCGCTCGTCGCCGCCGCGCCGAACAGCACCGCCCCGGCGAACGACCACGACTTGGACGCCAGCCCGCCCATCGACGCGATCACCACCCCCTGCACCGCCGTAGCCACCCTGACCTGCGTCAGCAGGCTGCCCGTCTTGCGGTGCAGGAGCAGCAGCCCCACGACCGCCCCCACCCCGAAGCACACCACCAGCGCGCCGAACCCGATCTGCCCCGCGTTGATCACACCCTTCACGAACACCACGCCCAGCGAGAACAGCGCGCCGAGCCCCAGCGCCACCACCACGATCCCCGGCAGCACGCTCCGCACCACCCGCAGCCTCAGCGCGCTGAAGAAGCCGTGCTTCTCGCCCGCCTCCCGCTCGTCCCGCTCCATCGCGAGCCTCTCGCCCGGCCCCGGCCCGAGGTCCGGGATCGCCTGCACCGCCAGCCACGACGCCAGGTACGTCAGCGCGTCCAGCCAGAACACCAGCACGTACCGCCAGTGGCCGCCCCACCCCGCCTGCTCCGATATCCACAGGATCAGCCCGAACGCCCCCGCGCCGAACGGGATCATCCCGTACGACGTCGCCATCGTGATCCCGTTCGCCAGCTCCAGCGTCCCGGTGTCGTGGTCGTCCTTGCCCTCCTCGCGGTCCTCCCCGATCAGGAACGGGATCGCCGCGTCCCGGGCCGGCAGGAACATCAGCCCCACCACCTCGATCATGAACGCCCAGAAGTACACCCACCACAGCCCCGCCACGACCGGCAGCGCCACCGCCATCCCCGCCCTGACCAGGTCGGACGTCAGCATCACCCTGCGCCGCCGCCACCGCGTCACCACCCGCGCCGCCACCGGCGCACCCAGCGCGGACGGCAGCAGCCGCAGCACCAGCACCCCGCCGACCGCCGTCGTCGACCCGCTCAGCTCCAGCACGAAGTACATCAGCGCGAGCGTGCCCATCCAGTCGCCGAGCGCCGACACGGTCTGGCCGATGATCAGCCGCCGGAAGTCCGGCCGGGTCAGCTGCTCCTTGAGCGCCATGCGGGTTCCATCCACGGGGTCCGGCGGCGGATGGGGCCGTCGCCCAGCAGCGCCGCGAGCCGCGCCGCGGCGGCATCCCAGCTCCACCGCCCGCACGCCCACTCCCGCCCGGCCGCGCCCAGCTCCGCCGCACGCCGGGGCTGTGCCAGCAGCCTGTGCAGCGCGAGCGCCAGCTCGTCCGGCTCCGACGCGTCGACCAGTATCCCCGTTGTTCCGTCCACCAGCGCCTCCGGGCTGCCGCCCGACCGGCCCACCACGACCGGCAGCCCCGCCGCGGACGCCTCCAGCACCGAGAGCCCGAGCCCCTCGGTCTGCAACCCGCGCCGGTCGTCCCGGCACGGCAGCGTGAACACGTCGGCGGCCGCGTAGTAGAAGGGCAGGTCCGCGGGCGCCACCGTGCCGGCCAGCGTGACCGTCCCTCCCGCCTCCCGCGCCAGCTCCGCGAGCCGCGACCGCATCGGCCCGTCCCCGACGATCACCAACCGCGCGTCCGGCGTCCTGCGGACCACGTCCCGCCACGCCCGCAGCAGCACGTCATGCCCTTTCCTGCGCACCAGCCGCGCCACGCTCAGCACCACCGGCCCGTCCCCGAGCCCGTGCCGCCGCCGGATCCGCGCCCCATCCAGCCCCGGCCGGAACCGCCCCGTGTCCACCGCCCCCGCCATCTGCACCAGCCGCGCCCGGTCCCCGACCACCTCCCTCAGCCCCGGAAGCGTCCCCTTGCTGAGATACGTCAGCACGTCGAACGACCGGGCCGCCGCCCGCAGCGCCGCCCTCGTCGGCGGCGCCCGGAACCACCCCAGCTCCTGCCCGTGCGTCGACCCGACGACCCGCCCCACCCCCGCGGCCCGCACCAGCGGCGCGTAAAGCCCGAACGGCGCCACGGCCGTGATCCACGCCGCGTCCGCCCCGTACCGCGCGACGAGCCGCCGCAGCCCACGGCACAGCAGGTACCCGTGCCGCCGCACAACGGGGAAGTCCAGCTGCTCATCGAACCCGGCCGCCCCGGCCCGCGCCGGCGCGACGACCACCACCCGGTCGGCGGGCAGCCGCCGCACCAGCTCCCACGTGAACGTCTGGACCCCGCCCGGCTCCGGCGGAAAGTGCCCCCCGAGCACCAGCGTCCGCGGTATCTCCATGCGCAACCAACTTCCCGCCCCAGCGCCCCCCAACCGAAGATCCCCCCACAATCCCGCCCCACGCCACCGCATACCCCTAGCTCCCCCAAAGCCGCTCCAGGCCCGCCCCCGTCCCAGCCTGCGATGCCCACCAACAAGCCCCCCGACCCGCGCCCGCACCCAATGACCGTCACCGAGCCCGCAGTCGCTACCGCGTGCTTCTTCTACACATCCGCTGCACCAGAACCGAATGGTTTTTAACGCCGCTTATACTTTTCAGCGACTAGCCCCCACGCTCGATACCACCTTGGCGGGTCCCTTTTTGCACTGCTAATGCCCCCGCCATGTCCCGCCTGAAGCGAAAGGTTCGTCCTCGCGTCGTACCAGGACTGTCTGCCTCGCATGGCCGACCTCACTACTGCCGATGGCGAGGTTATCGACAGCTCGCGCGCATTCGGGTGGCCGGGACTCCGAGTTCCCGGTAGGGCTGGTTACTGCGAGGCGGGGTTACAATGGTGCATCTTATGGTATATGAGTATAGGGACGCCTAACCGGGCCAATTCCGTGCGACTTGGTCATCGGCTGCTTTCAAGATTACATGGGAACGGCCGATAAGAACGCGTAGATCGTTGAGCCAGGCGTGCATAAGGCGACTTGCCGCCATCCATTCATCATGTCTCAGTCGATAAAACTCCTGAGCGTCGCCAGACCATTCACTTAACGATATCTTTAGATCGCGATCAAGTGCAGTGAGCACCTTATCATATTCATTCACCGCGGTGGTGAAGCCGGCGTAGGCGTTCTGGAACCCGGCGTACTTCGCTGAAAGTTCGTCACTCACGATGCCATCCGCCTCATCTCAACGACCCTCTTTTCCAGATATCAGTGTCATAATGCCTTCGACGATCGGAGCAGCTACTACCGCCCAGGGGCCCGTGCTGGCGACTTTCTGCAGAGCCCACTTCCCGCCAGCGACCCAATCCATCTGAAGGCCGCCTTGGTCACCGGCCTGAGCCTGTTTCTGTAAAGCACCGAGATCATCCACATACCTTTGTAGCTTATTTCCTTGGTCGGCGTTCAGATCGGTTGTGTGGTATATACCGCTGTTGTCGGTCCGGTAGCTCTCCAGGATGCCGTAGGCCAGCTTATAGTACTCGTTTACGTTCTTCGTGACTCGATCTCGTGCCTGCTTAGCGTAGCCCTTGACTTCGTGGTAGACGCTATTCAGGGTTCTCAGTGCGTCTCGATAATCGATTGCCCTGTTCGAGGTTACTACGAAATCATCACCATCACACTCAACTCTGCATCCGGCGTCGACAAGCGGTTGTGCATACGTTTCGAGTTGTCCTTGCCATCCATAGAGGTCCCAGGCAAGACCCATGACATCAGTTGAAAAACTTTCGGCGATCTTTTGCTGGAGCACTTGCATGTTGGCCGCATCCCACGAAAAGGCCCGCGCGAAATTGGTCGCACCCGTGCCGTTCCATTCACCTGATCCGCGAAGCAGTCTGCGTACGGAGGAGACAAGGTCCTCAGTCACTGGTGACGTCTGATTTGAGAACGCAGAGAGCTGGACGCCCAAATTGCTTAATCCTGCGATATCACCGCCAATCCAAGGGTCGCCCCCTCCTCCTTCAGGCCTTACTTGGGCGCCGCCTGTGTAGTAGCGCCAGTATTGCAGCGAACCCACTGATGGAAGCGTCTGAGTCGGCAAACTCGCCGGCGGCAACGGCTTAGGCCGCATCTTTCCGAGCTCTGGGATCTCCATGACGGTTCCGGCTGGCTGTCCTTTGGGTGGGTTTCGAAGAGCAGGTTTGCTGAAGACGTTGTTGAGAATCGCGTCTATAATATCGCTCTCCGCCGTCGAGTATGACCGATGTGAATCGGCCAGCTTGAAGGCATGCTGGTCGATCACGTCGGCGATGATGTTATGCGCTCCACCCATCGCATGAAGCGCGAGTGCCATGGTGCGATCAAGTATCTCACTGCCACTACGCGGCACCGGAAATCCCTCATCGGGCATCAGGCTCTCATAAGTGCTCGCAGATTGAGCAAAGGTCTTGGCAGTGCTAATGAGAGCTGGATAAAAGACGGAAAATCCTTCTGTCATCGTTTCGTCCCTGTTTCAGCTGAGCCGAGTAACCGTGGTCGAATTGGTTTGACGATCTCCGGTCGACAGGCCTGCAACGTAGAGTGAGCCAGCGGCAACTGCCAACCACGATGGAGAAGCCACCCTCGTGTTCGAAACAGTTACCTCTTGCGTTGAAGAGGTCTGGACATCAGTGACGGCGAACACGCCTGGTGTAGTTGACAGATATATTCTGGCGCCATCGAAAGCGATCAGGGCCCGAGAATCTCCTGACAGGTCGGATCGCTCGTCGAAGTGGGTTGTATGCCCATTGGTGAGGTCGATCACTGACTGGCCGACCTTGTTTTGCCCGAATACAAAATAAGAAACCCAGGCTTTGTTATCGGCAGTCAATATAGGAGGGAGAAAGCTGTAGTTCGAGGCGGATAGGTACTTGACGTTAGCTATATTGCCCCCGGTCGGCGTCATGATTTTTACCTGCTGAGAGTCCGTTATCGACGTCGTGCCATCGACCGCTACACCATTAATGTAAGTTGCGGGAAAATTGTTCGACTGGACATTGTCGTTCGCGGGCGCCGCATAACGCCAGACAACTTTACTAGTGTCCATATTGAACAGCAAAAGATAGCTTTTAGTGTTGCACTTCACCGGCATAGCTAGGTAGTGCCCGCCGACCCAGGCACCCTGATGGTTCTGGCCTATTCCTCGCGCCAGGCGTGTTGTATCCGGGGTACAGCCCATCAGGAGTTGTGGGGTGAGGCGCCAGCGAGTTTTTCCGCTTCGGGCATCCACTCCCAGTATTTCGGATTCTCCGTCAGTTGCAGGTGCCTGCAGCACTGGTACTGTTTCCGTCGTCATCGAGGCGCGCGGAGTGTCCGTGGCAAGGGTTCCAAGAATTTTGCGCCGCCAGAGTACCTTACCGGTAGCTGCCTCGACTCCATACCAATCTCCTTGCTCAGTAACAACGAGAACCACGTTACTGCTTACTTCGTAAGATCTTATGTGAGTCCTTTCTGTGGTTTGCCACCGAAGTTCCCCAGACCGGGCATCGAACGATTGAATTCCGGTGCGGGATCCAAGAATCAGCACCCCGGCAACCAGATCAAAAGACGGATTCTTGAGCTTGCTGGTGATCCGCCAGGCCGGGCTCCAGTGTGCTGGGGCAGGGCCGCCGGGTGTGAGTTGCGGAAGTGATGTCAAATGCGGTTTCGTCGTAGAGATGGGTTCCGAACTTGATGCGCCTCCGCTGCACCCGGCAATACAATTAATCAGAATAACGGTGGCCAGAATAATTTTTGCTCGGGTTCGTTTCATCTTCTCTTGAGAGTAGAGTATGTTGAACAAGAGATGTGATACCTTAATTTGGGAATCTTCGTTTCCTCGCGAAGTTGAAAATCAGGCCGCCTAGTAGCGTCGTAAATGCGATTGCCGCGACGCCTAGAATAAGTCTGATATTCATGTTATAAATATCATGTGATGTCGATTTTGGTGGAACGTGGTGTGCCGAAGTATTGGGCGAGTTGCTGGCATTCATTTCGCTCTCGTTGCCTGGTGTTGTCATGGTGCTGTTGTAGACTGGGTTTGGCGCGGTTCTTGAGACGTTGGCGGTTAGGGCCTTGTAGGGGATCAGGGCGCCGTAGCCGGTCTTGTTGTCCCAACCCTTGGGGCCTACGTCTCTAGCGGTGGCCAGCATGCGCTGCACGATCTCGCGGCCTGACATGGCAGGGAAGCGGGACCTCATCAGCGCGACCACCCCGGACGTGAGTGCCGTTGCTGAGCTTGTTCCATTAACCCCCGGGGTAAACGCTCCCGCCCGGCCGATGGACCCTACGGATACTCCCGGGGCTGCGAGCATGACATTCGGTCCTGGAGTTGATTTCTGCCATGGCGAGAGATGGGCGTCAAGCGCTCCTACGGCGAGCACTCCCGGGCAGTTGGCGGGGGCGCCTGTGGTGATGTCCTCCGGCTCGTTGCCTGCGGCGGCGACCAGGACGACGTCATGCTGGATGGCGTAGTCAACGGCCGATCGTATGGCGTCGGGACAGCTTTCGGCTGGCATACCTACGGACAAGTTGATCACTTTAGCGCCGTGATCGACGGCATAGCGAATATCTCTGGCGAAGCCAACGGTCGAGTCGATGATGGGGAGGATGCGGCTCTTCGGTGCAATGCCGACCATCCGGTCACTCGAACCTTGAGCTGCAATCAGAGCAGCCATGCCGGTACCGTGCCCCCCGTCTTTGGTGTCCGAGTCTACGCGGCCGTCACCGTTCGGTACGTTGTCGCCCCCAGTGCCCGGCAGGACGACGCTCCTCAGCCCTGGGAGCCGTGCCTCCACGCCCGTGTCGATCAAACCCACGGTAACGCCGTTGCCTTGGGTGAGGGGCCAGACCTTCTCGGTTATCTGCCAAGCGTCGAACCACCACTCTTCGGGACGCGGCTTGGGCGCCGCCTGCGCTGGAGGGCAGTCGAGAGTGAGGAGAGCCAAAGCCAAGGCCGAAGCTGCGATGCCTCGTGCCCCTCGAGCCCTCCGCGCATGCGGGTTAGTTGCCATGTTGTGCGTCCCCGGAGGATCGATCAGGCTTGCCGATGACCCGTGGGGAGACGGCCGTTTCGTCCCTCCACAGGTCATCGTCCTCGGCGAGGGAGACGTCTCTTGATCGTTCACCGCTCACACCGCCGCCTCCGATGCCTCCCGTCATGGGGAGGCCAGTCCCGACGGTCTCGCGACGAACCTCGTTCATCGGTATGCCCGTGGCGTCTGTGCCGGGCCGCAGGACCCCATTGCGCAAGACACCGCCTGCCGGCATTTGCCGTGGTCCCCCCGCAGTGCCGTAGGAGCCCAACGGTTCTTCACCTATGCCTCCCAGGCTCTTGAAACCGGTGCTGCCGAGGACCCCGCGAGGCATCATGCGGTTCGGCCCCAGTCTGCCGCCCTCGTGCAGTCCTGGATCCGCCGACTGCGGAGGATGAGGCAAACCGCGCACCTGCTTCCCCGGAACCGGACGTGGCGAAGAGCTTTGACCGGTCGGCGGCAAAGGCACTCCGACCCCGATGCCGCGGGGAATACCTCCCGGAGCGAGGCCCTTCCCACCGGTCGCAGGCGGTGTCGGCGACGTTGATTCAGGCGCGCCTCCGGGCTGCTCGCCGAAGGCGGGGGTGGCCCCTTCCAGGTCTGAGGGATTGTGAGCAGGTGAAGGCGCGGGAGACGAGGCCACCGGCTCTCCGGTGAGAACTCCTATGGTCTTTGGACTCGAAGGGCTCACGGATTTGAGAGACGATTGCGGTGTCGTGGTCCTTGCTCCTGGAGACCCTGCGGTGTCGAGGGAGGGGATGCCGCCGGTTGTCCCGCCCCCTCCCGTTGGCCCACCTGGCGTTCCTGCCAGCTGAGAACCTCCGCTGTAGGGAATCTCGTTTTTGTTGTCGGTAACCTCGAGGGCGAGGGTGGCGGGGATTTGGTTGAAGGCTGAGGCTAGGGACGTGTTGGTTTTGGCCAGGGCCTCTTGGGCGGCTTTTGTGTCGGCTGGGGAGGCGGCGGCTTCGCCGATGAGGCCTGGCAGGGCGCCTGCGGGGCCGGACGGTGGCGGAAGCTGGGGCGGGTTTCGCAGGGCGGCGGCGCCGCTCTGCATTGCCGTGCCGAACTGGCCGCTCGCCTTGGCGAGGGTGGCGGCGTTCTCGGTGAGCTGCTTGAGCTCGGAAGTGCCGGCCTGCTGGGCGTCACCGTCCCAGATCTGGGTCAGGCGTTTGGTGTGCTGGCCGAGCCGCTGTTCGAGGTCCTGGAGGGCGCTCTGCAGTTTGGTGTACGCCTGCTGGAGCCCTTCCAGGTCGGCAGGTTTGGCGTTCGCGAAGAAGGACTTGATGGTCAGGTAGTCGTACTGGGCCGGGTCACCGTGGCCGAGGGAGCCGGGGCGGATGCCGTGCTCGTACGGGTGGAGTGTCAAAGCCGCTCGCCTCCTGTCGGTGCAACGGTTGCTCGGTACGAGGTGTGGGTTACCAAGGGGTCACGTTCGTCGGCGTCGGGGTTCGGGACGCTTCCTTTGCTCCTTCTTCTGCCTTGCCGTAGGTCTTCGCGGAGTTCTCGACCCGGCCGGCTGTCGCCTTGGCGACCTGTACGTAGAGGTCGAGGACGCCGAGCATGTTGGTGTGGGCGGTGTTGACCTTGGACGCGAGTTGTTGCGCCACGTCCCAGTCGCCGACCTGGTGTACCTGGATCTTGAGGGCTTGGACGGCCTGCTCTACGGACTCGATGTCGGCGCGCATCTCGTCGGCGACCTTGAGGAGTTCGCGACGGCGGACCTCGTACCCGCCGGCGCCCCGGGCCGGGGTGCCGGCGGCCGGTGGCGTCGTAGGGGAGCTGTTGGTGGGGGAGGGGTCGGCCAAGGGAGCGCCGTGGGGGTAGAGGAGTTGGTTGAGGTCGTTGGTGGTGGGGTCTTGGGGAGGCATGGTGGTCCTTACCTGCGGGTCAGGCGCTCCACATGGCGGTGTTCTGGCGTTCGGCGCCGAGGTGGATGTCGTGGGATTCGCCGATGACCTTGCTCATGCCGGAGACGGCGGTGGCCATGCGCTGGGCGGCGAGTTTCCATTCGCGGGATTTCTGC
>NZ_WBMS02000060.1 GCF_008923205.2 Actinomadura physcomitrii
TCCCCACCACCCTCGCGAACGAGGATGGCCACGGGGCGACCCGGCCTGCCGGCCGGATCGATAAAGGCACTGGCTTTTAACACGCTGTTGAGTTCTCAAGAAACGGACACCCACCGCGCTGGACCCGCTTTCGCGTTTCCCGCCCCGGGGCGACTGTTCTTACTTTATCAGATCCGCTCGGAGTGTCAATTTCCGGGCTTTTCCGATCGCCTTTCCGGTCCGCTCGCGCGGCCCTTCCGGGCGGTGTTGCCATTTCATCAGATCCGGCCCGTTTTGCAAAATCGGGCCTTTCCGATGCCACCACGGCACGGCTGACACGGCGGAGCCGCGCCGGCTGCTGAGTGGTGGTTTCCCCTTCGGGCCGGCCGCCTTCCGGCGTCCCGCTCCCCTGTGGGGCGAAGTGAACAGTATGCCCACCGGCCGCCGTCGTCAAACCGACTCGCGGCCTCCGCTGCGCACGGGTCGGACGTCTCCGGCGCGGGTGTGCCCGACGGCACCGCTCTGACCTCGAGGTTTGTCCCGGAAGCCCCGTCCCGAAAGGGACATTCCACAACTTTTGTCCGGTCGAAATTTTTCCGCCGACGTCCTGCGAGAGGCCGGCCCCACCCGCGATCTCCGCCTCCGGTCCCCGCACGCGAGAGCGGGACGCGGGCACGGGTCAGGTGATGTCCTTCGACTCGTGCAGGTTCAGGTCCATGACGATCGCCGTCATCACGGCCATCGTGCGCAGCGGCTCCCGGACCGGGTCGAAGATCTCGACGTCGTACTTGTCCGCCGTGGTCAGCAGGTGGGTGGCGAGGCCCGCCCATTTCTTGCGGACATGCGCGACCTTGCCGCCGTCGGTGTCCATGACCTCGAAGTTGTTGCGCGGCAGGTCCACGGCGATCGTGCCGAGCCTCCCGCCCTCCGCGTCCCTGAGGACGTAGCGGCGGCCGACCCGCTCGGTGACGAACGCGCCGAGGAGTTCGCCCTTGGAGTCATGCACCTCCGTCAGCTCCCGTCCCCGCCGCTTGTCCACCACGTAGAGCGGATCGCCGCCGGGCGTGGTCAGCAGCACCACGTGGGCGTCGAGATCGGACTTGCCGGGGAAGAGCGTCCGCAGCGTCTCCGCGCGCCCCTTCTCGCCCGTCTCGCCGGCGACGGCCAGGACGGTGCCGTCGCCGTCGAGGACCCGGTACCTCGACTTCGCGAACGGGCCTCTGCGCGGCTGTTCCACCTTGAGCACCGGGGAGCTGAACACTTCGCTCACGCGTTCTCCTGCCTCATCGGCCGCTCACGCGGGCCGTCCGCCGAGTCCGTCGGCCGGCGCGTTCGGGATGCGCCGTCCAAGCCGCGATCCTGCCAACACCGGCCGCTCAGGGGAAGCCGTTCCGGACCGGCGGCACGGGCCTGTACCGCCGCCGTCGCCGCTCACCTGCACGCCCGTCCTCCAATCGGCTCCGCGCGGAAAGCATCTCCTGGCGACCGGGAGACCGCGCCCCCGCTGTTCGAACGGCCGCGCCGGCGTGCGCGTTCCCGAACGGGGCGCGTCCAACGCGCCCACGCCCCGGACACGCCAAAGGGGCGGTTCCCGAAGGAACCGCCCCTCGAATCACCGCACGATCGTGTGCCCGCCGTTATGGCCGGCCGGACCCGATCGTCCGGGTCATGGGCTCGATCAGAAGTCCATGCCGCCGGCGTCGGGCATGCCGCCCGCCGGGGCCGGGGTCTTCTCGGGCTTCTCGGCGATGACGGCCTCGGTGGTCAGGAACAGCGCGGCGATCGACGAGGCGTTCTGCAGCGCGGACCGGGTCACCTTGGCCGGGTCGAGGATGCCCGACTCGAACATGTTGACGTACTCGCCGCTCGCGGCGTTCAGGCCCTCACCCGGGGTCAGGTTGCGGACCCGCTCCACCACGACGCCGCCCTCGAGGCCGGCGTTCACGGCGATCTGCTTCAGCGGCTCCTCCAGAGCGCGCTTGACGATGTTGGCACCGGTGGCCTCGTCGCCCGCGAGCTCCAGCTTGTCGAACGCCTTGGTGCCGGCCTGCAGCAGCGCGACGCCACCGCCGGGGACGATGCCCTCCTCGACCGCGGCCTTGGCGTTGCGGACGGCGTCCTCGATGCGGTGCTTGCGCTCCTTGAGCTCGACCTCCGTCGCGGCGCCGGCCTTGATGACCGCGACACCGCCCGCGAGCTTGGCCAGGCGCTCCTGGAGCTTCTCGCGGTCGTAGTCGGAGTCGGTGTTGTCGATCTCGGTGCGGATCTGGTTGACCCGGCCCGCGATTTCGTTGGCGTCACCGGCGCCGTCCACGATGGTGGTCTCGTCCTTGGTGATGACGACCTTGCGGGCGCGGCCCAGCATGTCGGTCGTGGTGTTCTCCAGCTTGAGACCCACGTCCTCGCTGATGACCTGGCCGCCGGTCAGCGTGGCGATGTCGCCGAGCATGGCCTTGCGGCGGTCGCCGAAGCCCGGGGCCTTCACGGCCACGGACTTGAAGATGCCGCGGATCTTGTTGACGACCAGGGTCGCCAGGGCCTCGCCCTCGACGTCCTCCGCGATGATCAGCAGCGGCTTGCCGGACTGCATGACGCCCTCGAGGACGGGCAGCAGGTCCTTGTTGGCCGACGCCTTGCCCTGAACGATCAGGATGTACGGGTCCTCGAGGACCGCCTCCATCCGCTCGGGGTCGGTCACGAAGTAGTGCGAGATGTAGCCCTTGTCGAAGCGCATGCCCTCGGTCAGCTCGAGCTCCAGACCGAAGGTCTGGCTCTCCTCGACCGTGATGACGCCTTCCTTGCCGACCTTGTCCATCGCCTCGGCGATCATCTCGCCGATCTGCGGGTCGCCCGCGGAGATGGACGCCGTGGAGGCGATCTGCTCCTTGGTCTCCACGTCCTTGGCGAGCTTGGACAGCTCCTCGCTGACCCGCTCGACCGCGGCCTCGATGCCGCGCTTCAGCGACATCGGGTTCGCGCCGGCCGCGACGTTGCGCAGGCCCTCGCGGACCAGCGCCTGCGCCAGCACGGTGGCCGTCGTCGTGCCGTCACCGGCGACGTCGTCGGTCTTCTTCGCGACTTCCTTGACGAGCTCCGCGCCGATCTTCTCCCAGGCGTCCTCGAGCTCGATCTCCTTGGCGATCGACACACCGTCGTTGGTGATCGTGGGAGCGCCCCACTTCTTCTCCAGCACGACGTTGCGGCCCTTGGGACCAAGGGTCACCTTTACGGCGTCGGCGAGCTGGTTCATGCCGCGCTCGAGGCCGCGCCGGGCCTCCTCGTCGAACGCGATCATCTTTGCAGCCATAGGCTCCTAGTCCTCCCGGAACAAGGTGGCTTAAAGGATCGAGCCGACGCCCGCGACGGACGGCCCCGCGCCCGGCGGCTGCCATTCCGCCACCGGACTGGGGCCTCATCGCCCCGACCCAGACTGTGAAGCTGTCACTCTCCACAGTAGAGTGCCAACCGTTTTTTAGCACTCTACCCTGCCGAGTGCAAGCGCCGCACAACCTCGCCGCACTCATCTTCCCCGACCCGCCCGGACTCCCCCTGACCTGCACCGGAAGGCCGCGGCTCACCGCCGGACGTGTGTCGGTGTGCTCCGTTGTACGCGATCGTGCGCCGTTATTCGCGGAACACGTGCCCGGGGTGGGAGGTAGGGGTGGCGATCCGTTCCGCGCGTTCCGCGACCGGAGGTGGGTCGAGCGTCCGCCACGCGCGGCACTGAGGCGCCATGGGGCTGCCGCTCCGCCCACGTGATCGTCAGAGGGGGCGGACGGCGTCGGCCTGGGGGCCGCGGTCGCTCTGGGTGATCTCGAACTCGACGCGCTGGCCCTGTTCGAGGGTGCGATAGCCGTCCATCTGGATCGCCGAATGGTGGACGAAGACGTCGCGGCCCCCGTCGACCGCGATGAAGCCGTACCCCTTGTCGGCGTTGAACCACTTGACCGTGCCCTGCGCCATTCCGAGCCCCGCCGTTCGAGCGTGCCCGGCCCCCGCCCCTGCCACCGCGGGGACCGCGGACCAGCCGGGTCGTCACGGCGCTGGGCCGCGGCGGGGTCGACTCGGCATGATCGGAGTCGACCCTACCCGGCGGGTACGACGGCGCCTCGGGGGCGGGGGCGGGATGGCCGGTGGCGGTCAGCCGCCGGCGACGGCGGGGATGATCGAGATCTGGGTGCCCGCGGGGGTCGCGGTGTCCAGGCCGTCGGCGAACCGGACGTCCTCGTCGCCGACGTAGACGTTGACGAACCGGCGGATCTTGCCGGCGTCGTCCAGGATGCGGGCCGCGATACCGGTGTAGCTGGCCTCCAGGTCGGCGACCACGGCGCGCAGGGTGTCGCCCTCGGCCTTCACCTCCGCCTCGCCGCCGGTGTAGGTCCGCAGGATCGTCGGGATGCGGACGGACACGCTGCTCATCTGCTGGCTCCTTGTCGTTCTCAGGCGAGGCCGGCGGCGCGGAACGCCTCCAGCGTCGGGGCGATGTTCGCACTGGGCTTGGCGACGGGCGCGACGGCGTCCAGGGTCTTCAGCCCGTCGCCGGAGTTGATGATCACGGTCTCGGCGGACGGGTCGAGGGTGCCCGCCTCGACGAGCTTGCGCAGGCAGCCGACGGTGACGCCGCCGGCGGTCTCGCCGAAGATCCCCTCGGTGCGGGCGAGCAGCCGGATGCCCTCGACGACCTGCTCGTCGGTGACGTCCTCGACGGCGCCGCCGGTGCGGCGGGCCACGTCCAGGACGTAGGGTCCGTCGGCGGGGTTGCCGATGGCGAGGGACTTGGCGATGGTGTCGGGCTTGACCGGCCGGACGACGTCGTGGCCCGCCTTGAACGCGGCGGAGACGGGGTCGCACCCGGCGGCCTGCGCGCCGAACACGCGGTACGGCCTGTCCTCGACCAGGCCGAGCTTGATCAGCTCCTGGAACGCCTTGTCGATCTTGGTGAGCTGGGAGCCGGACGCGACCGGCACCACGATCTGGTCGGGCAGCCGCCAGCCGAGCTGCTCGGCGATCTCGTAGCCGAGCGTCTTGGAGCCTTCGGCGTAGTACGGGCGGACGTTGACGTTGACGAACGCCCAGTCCTCCTGCTCGCCGGCGATCTCGGACGCGAGCCGGTTCACGTCGTCGTAGTTGCCGTCGACGGTGACGAACGTCCCGCCGTACACCGCCGTCGTGATGATCTTCTGCGACTCGAGGTTCGACGGGACGAACACCGCGCTGCGGATCCCGGCGCGGGCCGCGGCGGCGGCGACCGCGTTGGCGAGGTTGCCGGTGGACGGGCAGGCCAGCACCTTGAAGCCGAGCTCGCGAGCGGCGGCGAGCGCGACCGCGACGACGCGGTCCTTGAACGAGTGGGTCGGGTTGCCGCTGTCGTCCTTCACCCACAGGCGCTGCAGGCCGAGGCTCTCGGCGAGGTTGTCGGCGCGGACGAGCCGGGTCAGGCCGGGCTCGGTGTTGGGGGTGTCGGCGACGGTCGACGGGACGGGCAGCAGCCCGCGGTAGCGCCAGATGTTGCGCGGACCGGACTCGATGTCGGCCCGGGTGATCCCGCCGAAGTCGTAGGCGATCTCCAGCGGGCCGAAACACTCCTCGCACGCGTAGAAGGGGCCGAGATCGCGCTTGGAGCCGCATTCGCGGCAGACGAGGGCGGTAGCGGGTCCGAGGTCAGTGGCAGGCGTGAATGCCATGAGGGCGAGGCCTTTCTCCCCATCTTCCCTGCGCCACCTTGGTCGCAGGCCGGAGTTGGCACCATCTCCCGGCCGGCCTCGCAGGATCGCGAGCGCGCCATGGCCGAGTGGTTGCCGGGGCTTCGCAGGGCCGGTCCCTCCACCCCTCTGGATGAGCGGTATTCAGTTGTCAGGGGGCTGAGCTGGAAGACCGGCCCGTCGGCCACTGTGCTTCCTGCACCCCTCTGGATGAGCGGTATTCAGTTATAGGAGCCAGAGCGCCAGTAGATAACGAGCGCTTTGAGCTCGTATGCGAACTTTACATGACGTGACCGGAGGGCGGACAGACGGGTCCGCCCTGTGAGACGTTACCCCGGGGGTGGTCTTGATCACGCCGGCTCGTCGGCGGCGTCGCGGTGCGGGGGTGCGCTGGGTGGGGTCGAGGAAGACGTGCCGGACGATCGGGACGCGCTCCTTGAGCCGCCGGTCGATCTCGCCGGCGACGTCCTCGGCCTGGTCGGCGCTGATGGCGTCGGAGAAGTGGACGCGGGCGGCGACGAGCAACTCGTCCGGGCCGAAGTGCATGGTGAGCAGGTCGTCGACGCCGGTCACGCCGGGCGCCGCGGCGATCTCGGCGCGGATCTCGGCCAGCGCGGCGGGGTCGGCGGCGCGGCCGATGATCAGGCCCTTGCTGTCCCGGCCGAGCACCACCGCGACGACGACGAGCAGCAGGCCGATCAGCACGGACGCGAGGCCGTCCCAGAACTGCGAGCCGGTGAGCTGGCGGAGGACGAGCCCGGCGGCGGCGAACGCGAGGCCGATCATGGCGGCGGTGTCCTCGAACAGCGCGGCCTTGAAGGTGACGTCGGGTGACCGGCGGACGTGCTCGACGATGTCGCGGCCGTTCTCGCGGGTCTCGCGGCGCGCCTGCGTGTACGCGCGGACCCAGGACGTGCCCTCCAGCAGGCCCTGGTTGAGGGTGTCGGCGACGGAGTGGGCGCCCTCGGCGAGCATCGCGCTCGATCCGGCGAGCGTCCCGGCGATCAGTTTCGCGATGGCGAGGATGAAGTCGGCCGTCCCGGCGACGAGGACGGTTTTGGTCGTCTCGGCCCGACTCATTCTGGCCGGGTACCCGGAGCAATCCCCCTAATCACGGCGCTTTCGGTACGGATGCCTACCCGCCGGGTGGTGCCGAAGTGTTCCCCCTGGGCCACTTTGAAGCACCCCCGTCGCAACTGAGACCCTGCCGGTATGAGCCAAGTGGTGGTGGCGTCGAACCGCGGGCCCGTGTCGTTCTCGCTGTCCGACGACGGCGCGCTGGAGATGCGGCGGGGAGGCGGCGGGCTCGTGTCGGGCCTGGCCGGGGTGGCGTCGGGGCAGGACGTGCTGTGGGTGTGCGCGAGCCTCGGGGAGGCGGACCGGACGGCGGCGCGGCGCGCTCCGGACGGGCGGATCGACCGCGCCGGGCACGACACCGGCGGCGCGGCCGTCCGGATGCTCGACATTCCGGCGGCGACGTTCCACCGTGCGTACAACGCGGTCGCGAACTCGACGCTGTGGTTCGTCCACCATCTGCTGTACGACACCCCGCGCAGCCCGCATTTCGATGCGCGCGCGCGGCGCGACTGGCAGTCGTACGAGGCGTACAACGCGGCGTTCGCCGACGCGCTGGCGCAGGACGCGGCGCAGGGAGCGAAGGCGGCGATCCAGGACTACCACCTGTCGCTGGCGCCGCGGATGCTGCGGGAGCGGCGTCCCGACCTTAGGATCGTGCATTTCTCGCACACGCCGTGGGCGCCGCCGGAGTACTTCCGTCTGCTCCCCGACGACATCGGCGCGCAGGTCCTGCTGGGCATCCTCGGCGCGGACCACGCGGGGTTCCTCACGGAGCGCTGGGCTTCGGCCTTCCTCGACTGCTGCGAAGTGGTGCTCGGCGCGCGCGTCGACCGCGTGGCCCGCACCGTCACGTGCGAGGGACGCACGACCCGTGTCGGTGTTCACGGCCTCGGCGTCGACGGGACGGCGTTGCGGGAGCGCGCCGCACAGCAGGACGTGACGGAGCGGGCGCGCGCGCTGCGCGAGCAGGTGGGCGACCGGCAACTCATCGTGCGCATCGACCGGACCGAGCTGTCGAAGAACATCGTGCGGGGGCTCGCCGCGTACCGGGAGATGCTCGCCAACCATCCGGAGTGGCACGGGCGCGTGGTGCACCTCGCGTTCGCCTACCCGTCGCGCTACGACCTGCCCGAGTACCGCGAGTACACGGCGGCGGTGCAGCGGACGGCCAAGCAGATCGCCGAGGAGTTCGGCACCGCGACGTGGGAGCCGCTTATCTTGCAGGTCAACGACGACTATCCGCGGTCGCTCGCCGCGTACGGGCTGGCGGACGTGCTGCTGGTGAACCCGATCCGGGACGGGATGAACCTCGTCGCGAAGGAGGGGCCCGTCCTGTCGGAGCGGGGCTGCGCGCTGGTGCTGTCGCGGGAGGCGGGTGCCGCGGCGGAGCTGTCGGAGGACGCGCTCGTGGTGAACCCGTACGACGTGTCGCAGACCGCGGAGGCGCTGCACCAGGGGCTGCTGATGCCCCGCGACGAGCGGGCCGAGCGCTGCGCCCGGCTCGTGTCCGCCGCGACGGCGCTCCCGCCCCAGCGGTGGTTCGCCGACCAGCTCGCAGCGCTCGACTAATGCCCTTGCTGGGCCACCGGGTCGCCGGCCGGAGCGAGGCGGCAGTCGACGGGGCTCGGTTCGTGGCGGCGCTGCCAGCGTTCGCGCAGGTCGGCCTTGCCGTGCGCCATGCGGCGGTGCGCGGCGGTCCGGGCGAAGCGGGCGAGCCGGGCGGCGGGCGGTTTCGGCAGGCCGCTGGGCTCGTAGCCGTACGCGGCGAGCCGGTCGCCGAACGCGGCCTCGGCCAGGCTGATCTCCCAGGCGTCCAGCCGCTGCGCCCACGACCCGACGCGGGCGGACGTGACGGCGGCGCGGGTGAGGCCGTGCCACGTCTTCTGCGGCGGGACGGTCCGCTGCGCGAGGGTCTGCGGGGCCGTCATCGCCGGGTGGTACTCCTCGCCGAGGAACTCGCACAGCCGGGACAGCTCGTCGGCGGGGTCGGTGACGAGCCGCTCGTACTGCAGCTCGTAAAAGGCGTCCGGGCCGAGGCGGGCGGCGAGCCGGTGCCCGGTGTCGACGGCCTCGCGCCAGACGGAGATGGCGTGGTTGAGGTCCTGGCCGTACCAGGGCATCTCCTTGAGGGACGCGACGCAGTCCCGGCCGTCGCGGACGAGGTGGACAAACTGGGCGTCCGGGAACATTCGCAGCAGCGCGCCGGCGTGCCGGATGTAGCTCGGCCGCTTGTCGCCCCAGCGGGTCTTGCCGTGCAGCCGGGCGTACGCGCGGAAGACGACGGCGAGCGCGGACCCGAGGGTGGGTGGCGCCGCGACGATCTCCTCGGCGACCGCGCGGGCGTCCAGGCCGAGCTCGCCGAACCGGGTGGCCGGCCGGGCGGTGAGCCAGTCGGCGAGGGCGCGCCTGTTCCGGCTGTCCGTGAGGTCACCAAACTGTGCCCGCGACGTATAGGCGGGGAGCACGAACCGCGTCTCGGTCGGGATCGCGATGCGGGGATGCGAGTGCAGCATGAGCCGCAGCAGCGTCGTCCCGGAGCGCGGGCAGCCGAACACGAAGATCGGGCGTTCGGACGGGGTCTCGAGGCCGGATGACATGCACCGCATGGTGGCCGAGCGGGGCCGCGGAATCCGGCGACTGAACGGACGGTTGCCGCCCGATGACGAAGGCTTGACGGCGCCGACCTGCGGAAGCAGGAGCGACCGGGCGGTCAGGTGTAGGACTCGCCGAGCGTCTGCCGCACCTGCTTGCGAGCCTCGTGGATGCGCGACTTCACGGTGCCGAGCGGCAGCTTCAGCTGCTCGGCGATCTCCGCGTACTCCAGCTGCGAGACGTCGCGGAGCACGAGCGCCTGGATGAGGTCCGGCTTGCGGGCCTCCAGGTCCTCCATGGCGTCGAGGATGTCGACGCGGGAGCCCGCGATGACGCTGGTGCGGCGCGGGTCGGGGCGCTGCTGCGGCAGCTCGCCGGCCTGCTCGACCGAGCGGCGCTTCAGCGACCGGTAGGTGGAGCGGGCCGAGTTCGCGACCACGACGTGCAGCCACGTGCTGAACCGCGACCGCCCCTCGAACCGGTGGATGTTCCGTGCGACCTGCAGCAACGCGTCCTGGCAGGCCTCCTCGGCGTCCTGCCGGCAGGGCAGGAACCGGGCGGCGTGCCGCAGCACGTCCGGCTCGATCTTGCGCAGCAGCTCGTTGAGGGCGGCCTGATCGCCCTGGGCGGCCTTGACCGCCAGCTCTTCGGTCCGCTCATCGAATGCCATGCCGCGCCTCAATGCTCGTTCGCACACTCACCCCGTTTGTTGGGCATGATACGGGAGTGTCCTTCCCACCGACTGTCGGCCGTTACCGAATCGATCGCGTCCTCGGATCTGGGGCGTTCGCGTCTGTGTGGCTCGGGCACGACGACGCGCTGGCCTCCCAGGTCGCCATAAAAGTCCTGTCCGGGAGCCTCCTGGACGACCTCGACGTGCGCAATCGCTTCCTCGAGGAGGCGCGGATCCTGCGCCGCGCCGACTCCGAGCGGCTCGTGCGCGTGCACGACATCGGGGAGCTGCCGGACGGACGACCCTACTTCGTGATGTCGTACGCCGACCGCGGAACGCTCGCCGACCGGATGCGCGAACGGCCACTTCCGGTCACCGAGGCGGTCGCGATGGCGGAGGAGATCGCCTACGGCGTCGAGGTCATCAACACGCTGGGCGTGATCCACCGCGACCTGAAGCCGTCGAACGTGCTGTTCCAGTCGACGCCGGACGGCGGCGAGAAGCTGCTGATCGCCGACCTCGGGCTGGCGAAGGCGCTCGCGCACGCGTCGGGCGCGTTCACGCTGCCGGTCGGCACCCCCGGCTACATGTCGCCGGAGCAGGCGCGCTTCGGCGGCGGGCTGGACGTGCGGGCCGACGTGTACGGGCTGGGCGCGCTGACCTACCACATGCTGACCGGGCGGGCCCCGGGCCCGGCGCCGGTGAAGTCGCCGCCGAGCGAGCTGCGCGAGGGCCTGTCGCCGGCGTTCGACCAGGTCGTGCTGCGGGCGCTGGAGGTTGAGCGGGAGAAGCGGTGGCCGACGGCGGAGGCGTTCGCCGAGGCGCTGTCGACGCTGCGGCCGACGACCGCGCCGGGTCCCGGCGGTCCCGCCGCGCCGGGTCCGTCCGGGCCGGGGGCGACGGCGGGTCCGGGCGCCGCGCCGTCGTACTCGCCGCCGGCGCCGCCGGCGCCGCGCATCGAGCCCGACGCGACCGTCCAGGACTTCTACCACGACGGGGCGCGGCAGGACCGTCCGCCCGCGCCCGTCCAGCCGCCGGGGCCGGGCCAGACGATGGCCGCGGGCCCGGGGCCGTCCCCGCAGAACGTGCCGCAGGAGCTGCGGACGCGGCTCGACCAGCCGCAGGACGACGACGTCCGCACCTCGGAGATGCGGCTGCCGGCGGGCGCGGGCCCGGTGCCGGGCGGCGGCGAGCAGACGATCATGGACGAGCCGGCCGGCCGCCTCGAGCCGCCGACCTCGCCCGACGACGACCGGACGAGGGCGTTCGGGCCGGCGTCGTACCCGCCGTCGCAGCCGCCGGTCCCGGCCGCGCCGCAGGGCGGCGACAACAAGACGACCGTGTTCCCGACGCAACCCCCGCCCCAGCAGGGTTCTCCGCAGGGCCCGCCCCAGGGCGCGCCGATGGGGCCGCCCGGGCCGCCGGGGCAGGGGCAGTTCGGCCCGCCGCCCACCGGTTTCCAGCCGCCGCCCGGCCCCGAAAGCCAGGGGCGGCAGGGCAAGGGCGGCGGTCTGCTCGGCAGGCTCAAGGGCGGCGGTGCGGGCGCGGGACGTCCGAGCGGTCCTGGCGGGACGGGAGGCGGCGGCGCGCCGCGCAAGTTCGTCACGCCGCTGATCATCACCGCGGTGGTGCTCGCGCTCGCGCTGGTCGTCGGGCTGACCCTCGGCATGCTGTCCGGCGGCGGGGGCGGCGGAAAGAAGAGCAAGGACAAGACGCCCAAGGTGCCGACCGACTTCGTCGCGATCGCCGACCCGTCCGGCAAGATCAAGACGGCGGTGCCGAAGACCTGGCCGAAGCAGCAGGAGCAGACCTGGGTGCCGACGACCGTGCACCTGAACGACGCCGGGCCGCGCCCGGTGCTGCGCGCGACGCCGAGCCTGCAGCAGTTCCTCGGGAACGGGACGGGTCCGGGCGTGTTCATCGGCCTGACCACCGACGTGCAGCCGGGCCACCTCCCGCCGCCGACCGCGGCCGTGCACGCGCAGTGCACCAAGGCCGCGCCGGAGAACTACACCAGCCCGGACGGGGCGCTGACGGGGACGATCACGCGGTTCACCGCCTGCAAGAGCGGGACGCCGTCGGTCACCGAGGTCGGCCTCAAGGACAAGGCGGGCAAGTTCGGGCTGTGGATCCGGGTCAAGGAGACCGACAACCGCAACGCGACCAAGGACATCCTCGACAACCTGAAGGTCACCGGCCCCTGACCCCGGTCGCCGGACGGGCGTCGCCGGCAGAGCGGGCGGCGCGCGCCGCCAGGATCCCGGCGGACGCCTCGTCCACCGGGAGGAACGCCTCCAGGCGCAGCTCGGCGACGGTGACGTCGGTCGCGGTCGCGAACGCGGCGCGCTCGGCTTCGCCGTCCCGCTGCGGCTGCGGACGCCGGACGGGGACTTGCCGCCGCCGCGTCGGTGACCGAGCGCGTCACGCTGGGGACGGCGGCGCTCATGCCGGTGCTCCGCCGTCCCGTGCAGGCGGCCCAGACGCTCGCGTCGATCGACCTGCTCTCACAGGAGCGCCTTACGGTGTCGGTCGGCGCGGGCTTTCCCGGCCGTTTCGGCAAGCCGATGTACGCCGCGTCCCAGGTTCCCTGGGAGAGGCGCTTCGCACGGCTGGACGAGACGGTCGCGCTATGGCGACAGCTGTGGCGGGAGCCGGAGAACAAGGCGTTCCACGGTGAGCTGCTCCACTTCGACGACCTGCCCACCATGACGTCGCCGTTCCGCAAGGACGGTCCGTCGATCTGGCTGGCCGGCATCACCCCGACCGCCCTGGCCCGCACCGGACGCATGTACGACGGGTGGCTCCCCTACCCGCCCGACCCGGCCGACTACAAGGCCGCGCTGGCGGACGTCCACCGTGCCGCGGCAGAGCGCGGGCGGGCGCCCGATGCCGTTACTCCGGCTCTCTTCGCGTCCGTGAAGATCCAGGCCGTGGCCGCCGGCGGCGCCGCGGAGGTCGCGGCGCGGCTCGCGGAGTACACCGCCGCGGGCGCCCGGCATCTCGTGCTGCGGCTGGGCACGACGGGTCTCGAGGAGATCGACGATCAGCTCGGCAGGGTCGCCGAGCTCCTGCCCCGGCTGCGCTGAGAACCGCCACCGATCCGAGGGGTTGCATCGCGAGCGGTTCCGATATATCGTTAATGCATCGCAACCGATCACGACCGTGTGATCGGACCGACTCCAAGGAGACAGCGATGCATGGACACACGATGGGAAGGCGCGGCCACGGCGGACCCGAAGGGCGCGCGCGGCGCGGCGATCCGTTCGGCCCCTGGGGCCCCGGCGGACCGGGCTTCGGCCCGGGCGGCCCCGGCTTCGGTCCCGGCCACCACGGCCGCGGCCGCGGCCGGCGCACCCGCCGCGGCAACGTGCGGGCCGCGCTGCTCGCCCTGCTCAACGAGCGGGCGATGCACGGCTACGAGATGATCCAGGAACTCGACGAGCGCACCGGCGGCGTCTGGCGGCCGAGCCCCGGCTCGGTCTACCCGACCCTGCAGATGCTCGAGGACGAGGGCCTGGTCACCAGCCGGGAGGAGAGCGGCAAGCGGCTGTTCTCCCTCACCGACACCGGCCGCGAGCAGGCGGCGGCGCAGACCACCGCCCCCTGGGACGAGGTCACCGAGGCCGCGGGCGCGAACGTCCTGCGCGAGCGCGAGGCGTTCGGCCAGCTCTTCGGCGCCATGAAACAGGTCATGGCAGTCGGCAGCGACGCCCAGAAGGCGCGCGCGCTGGACGTCATCAACGACGCCCGCCGCCGCATCTACGGGATCCTCGCCGATGACCCCGAGGCCGAGTAGCCGCCCTCTCGGGTCCGCGCCCGAGGGTGCTCTGATCCCGAGGCCGCGCGCCCCCAGGCAGGCCACCGGCCGACGACGCCGTGGCCGTCCGGACAGCCCGGACGGCCACGGCGTTCGCGCGTCCGGCTACTTGCCGCCGCCGGGGAACGGAACCTGCTTGGCGAGCTGGTCGGCCATGTACAGCTGCTTCCACACGTACAGGCCCATGTCCGCCTTCGTCAGCCGCCGCGCGACCGGCACGTCCACCGTCGCGCGGACCAGGTAGGACGCGCCCGGCGACAGGTACTTGTCACCGCCGTCCCCGGGGATGAGGTCGCCGCCCGCGAGCCGCCGCACGACCCGGCTCTGCGTCGGCGGCGTGCACATGTCCTCCGAGACGCCGGCCTGCGGCATGCACCGCCCCTGCGCCGCCTTCGTGACGAGGGCGCGCTTGAGGAAGACGTCGCCCGGGAAGTCGAGCAGCACCTTGTGGTCGGTCGGGTTCGTCAGCACGTACTCGATGTAGGCGAACGACGTCCCGGACGGCGGCGACGACTGGAAGGTGGTCACCACCCCGTCGTCGCTGACGCCGCCGCCGACCGCCGCGAGCCGGTACTTCGACCCGTCGGCCGTGCCCACCTCGATGGGCGTCCCGGTGCGCGGCAGCCGCGCCTGGCCGCCGGCCGGCCGCTGCTCGGCCGAGGCGGGCGCCGGGCCCTCGCCGCCCTTGCCGTCGCCGGAGCGCGGCAGCAGGACGAGCCCCGCCGTGACCGCCGCCGCGAGCACGAGCACTCCGCCCGCGATGAGGCCGCCGCGGCGCCCGCGCCTGCGGTTGCGCCCCTGCCCGTCGAGAGCCCGCGACCCGAGCCGCACCTGGACGCCGCTGGTCTCCCGCGAGCCCATCGGGCCCGCGGCGGACGGCTCCTCGACGGGCTGCCGCACGGCGGCCTGCGGCCCGGTGCGTACCCCGGGCACGGGGGCCTGCGGCCCGGTGTGGTGGCGGGGCACGGCGGCCTGCGGTCCGGTCTGCGAGCGCGGCACGGCGGCCTGCGGGCCCGTCTGCGAGCGCGGCACGGCCGGCTGCGGGCCCGTCCGCGGGGGCGACGCGGGGACCGGGCCCCATGCCTGCGGCGGCGTCCCGGCGCCCGGCGCTCGGCCCGGGCCGCCGTAGGGCCGCCCGGGAGGCGCCGGGGCGTGCACGATCGGACGCGACGGGGCGTCGGGCGGGATCGGCGCGCCGCCGAGCCCCGCCGGGGACGCTCCCGGAACGACCGGCGTGCCCTGGACCGGGGTCGCCGCGGGGGAAGGGAAGCCGTGCGGAGGCGTGCCCCTGGCGTCGCCCGGGCGGCGCGGGATTCCCGGATCCGTGTCCACCGTCCCAACCTCCCGTGTCCCTCGCGTGGCCGTCCAATGTCCACACATACCGCAATCCACCATATTTTGGCGCAATTAGACGTGTGGTCCACAGGTGCCACAAGAGTCACGCGAGATGCGACAAATCTGGTTACGGCACTTGTCACTCCGGCGCGGAATCGGCCGCGGCGAGCGTCCCGAGCAGCTCGACGATTCCGGCGGGACCGTCCACGACCAGGTCGGCGCGCTCGGCGAGCTCGGTCACCTCGTTGGACGCGCTGCACACCGTGACGCCCGGAACGCCCTCCGCGCGCAGCGCGTCCACCGCGTCGAACGCCGCGAGATCGCCGAGGTCGTCGCCGGCGAACAGCACCGCGGACGGCGGCGCGCCGTGCTTCGCCGCGAACGCGTCGGCGAGCGAGCGCAGCGCCCGCCCCTTGTCCACCCCCGGCGGACGCAGCTCCAGCACGTACCGGCCGGGCTCGACGGCGAGGCCGGTGCGCTCGGCGAGCGCCTCGATGATGCTGCGCAGCCGGTCGAGCGCCACCTGCGGCTCGGCGCAGCGCCGCGTGTGCACGACGATCGCGTGTGTCTTGTCCTCGACGAACGTCCCGGGCGGCGCGCCCGCCGCCTCCAGCACGCCGGGCAGCTTCGCGCGCGCCTCGGCGATGCCGGGCGGCGGGTCCGGCTCGGTGAGCGCGCCTGACTCCCAGCGCTCGAGCCCGTACTGGCCGAGCACCACCAGGCCGTCGACGCCCTCGAAGCCGCCGTACTCCACGGCCACGCGGGCGGGCCGACCGGTGATGATCGCGAGCGTGCCCACCCGAGGGGCCAGCCGGGCCAGCGCCGGCGCGGCCCCCGGATGGGCCCGGGCCGCGGCGGGATCGTCCACGATCGGCGCGAGGGTGCCGTCGAAGTCGAAGCCGAGCACGGCCCGGGAGGGGTCGGTGCGGATCGCGTCCAGGCCGTCGGTGCCGACGGCCGTCACAGAACGGGGAGAGTTCACGCCGACCTATCGTGGTCGACTCAGGGCCGGATGCCGAGCCGCCGCGCGGCGCGCTGCCGCTGCCGCTGCGACCGCAGCCGGCGCAGCCGCTTGACCAGCATCGGGTCGCACTCCAGCGCCTCGGGCCGGTCGATGAGGATGTTCAGGAGCTGGTAGTACCGCGTCGCCGACATGTCGAAGTGCTCGCGGATGGCCTGCTCCTTGGCTCCGGCGTACTTCCACCACTGCCGCTCGAAGGACAGGATCCGGCGGTCGCGCTCGGAGAGCAGGTCGGCCGGGAAGGCGGCGGCGTCCTCGACGCCGTCCTCGCCGGACATGGATGGGTCGGTGGGCTGGTCGATCACGCGTTTCAGGGCTGCGCCGTCGTCCGTGCCGCCGTCCTGGGGAGGGACGTCGCCGGGGACGTCGCCGGGGGCGTTCGCCGCTCGCATCAGGTCCCCTCTGTGGTCACTGATCCCGGGTCGTCCGGGTTCGGCCGGTGCCATGCTACGCGTCCGGGCCGACATCGTCCGGCGGTTCCGGCGGAACCCGCGCCGGTCGTCCAGCGCACCGCATCCCCGTTCACCTGGGGATCTCCATTGTCCCGCGTCCCACCGCCAACGGCGGGCACATCGGTCGCCGCAGTCCCGGATTCGACCCGAACGACTGGGATAAAGAACGCATAAAGAACATATGCACCGTACAGCCGTTAGAGTTGAAGGCCACCGTCCGCTGTCCGCGGTGACAGGAAATTGAACGGGAGACCCTTGCATGGCGACGGACACGCCCCGCCACGAGACCGCAGGCTGGACAACGGTCCGAGGCGTCCGGTGAGCGGCGACCGGCCCGATCCCGTCCTCGCCGCCATCGGCACCGCGCTGTTCCACCTGCGCCGGGTCTGGATCAAGCCCGACATGATGAAGCGGATCCGCGCGCGGACCGCCGGCCCGCCCGGCGGACGGCCGCTGCAGATCTCCAACCTGATGGTGGTGAACGCCGTCGCCGCGCTCACCGACGAGCCGCCGTCCGGGCCGTCCGGGGCGCCCTGCGCCGCCAGAGACCCCGACGACGCGGAGGCGGGCTGCGAGATCACCGTCGGCGCCGTCGCGGACCGGCTCGAGATCGACCCGTCCACCGCGAGCCGGCTCGTCGGGCACGCGATCGACGCGGGCCTGGTCTCCCGGCGCCCCTCCCCCGTGGACGCGCGCCGCGCCAACCTCGGGCTGACCGACGCCGGCCGCCGGGTCAAGCAGGTCGCCGACCGGTACCGCCGCGCCTACTACCACGGGCTGATGAACGACTGGACGGACGCCGAGCGCGCCGAGTTCGCCCGGCTGCTCACCCGGTTCGCCGACGCCGCCGCCCGCGACCCGATGGACCCGGACGGCATCGACAAGATCTTCGAAGAGGCCGGCCTGGAGTAACCCGGCCCCCGTTGACTTGCGGCGAGTCGTCGTTATGCCGGGCCGGATAACGACGACTCGCCGCAAGTGAACGTGTGTTCACGGCGGGGTCAGCCGCCGTTGCGGAGGGCGGACCGGCGCATCAGGTACTCGTCCTCGTCGATCTCACCGCGGGCGAACCGCTCGGCGAGCAGCGCCTGCGCCTGCGCCATCGGGTCGGACGCGGCCGCGGCGGACGCGGCGGACGCCGACATCCGGCGGCGGATCAGGTAGAAGCCGGTACCGAGCACGGCCAGCCAGAACAGCCCGAACATGATCGGGAAGATGGGCCAGTAGCCGGGGGCGCCCCCGCCCCCGTCGTGCCACGGGCCGGGATGCGTCGCGAGCGTCGTCAACATGGTCATCGACCTTCCTGTGTGCGGATGGTTCGATGCTGCGCGACGGGTTCGGGGGCGCGAATCGGACGGCGGGAGGCACCTGCGCTACGCCCGCCGGAGTACGGCCCCCGCCCCGCCCGGGGCGGCGGTCACCACCAGGGCGGACGGTAGTCGTCGTCCTCGTTGGAGGAATAGGGGCGCCGGGCCTGGTGGCCGCGGGCGTCGTCGTCCGCCGGGCCGGCGGGCGGGCCGGGCGGCGCCGGTGGGACGGGCGGCGGCGCGGGGAAGCCGCCGGTGTCGTCCACGGGAGGTACGGCGGACGCGGGCGGAGCCGCGGGCGGCGGCGGGCCGGCCGGCGGGTCCTGCGGTGCGGCGGGGAACGGGTCCTGCGGTGCGGCGGGCGGCTCGGGTTCGGGCAGACCGGATCCTTCGAGGGCGCTGCGCCGGAACCGCTCCCATTCCTCGTCGTCGAGCGCGGGGGCGTCGTCGCCGGGTGCGGGCGCGCCGTTCGCAGCCGCGCCGTTCGTCGCGGCGCCGCCGGTGCCGTTCATCGCGTCCCGGCCGTTCGTGAAGTCGTGCCCGTTGTGGCCGTTGGCCGCGTGGCGTCCGCCGCCGTGGTCGTGTCCGTTCGCGGGACGGTCCTCGCGGAGGTGCCGTCCGCCCGGGGAGAACCCCTCCACCGGGCCGGGGAGCGACCCGTTCGGCCCGCCGACGGGGAACTCGCCGACCGGGAACTCGCCCGGCACGAACGGGCGCAGCTCGCTCGTCATGACGGGAGGCCGCCGCGGCGGGCCGCCGTCCTGCGGCGGGGCGCCGGTCTCCCAGGGCGGCTCGTCCCACTGGTCCGGCGGGAGCGCGTGCTCGGGGACGTACGGCTCGGACTCGGCGACCGGGTCCGGGACGGGCCGTCCGGCGGCGGGCTCCGGGTGTCCGGTGGGCGGCGGCAGGCCGGGGCCGGTGTAGGGATGCGAGCTCTGGAACGGCGCGGTGTGGACGGGGGCGATCGGCGAGCCCGGCGGGACCGTGCCGGGCGACGGCATCGCGGCGGGCTCGGGCGGCGCGCCGGGCAGCCGGTAGCCGGGCGTCGGATCGTCGTCGTCCGGCCCGCCGTCACCGAACGGCTCGTCGCCGTACGGCAGGGCGTCGTCGCCGGGGCGGCGCCGCTGCCGCCAGCCGAGGAACAGCCCGACGATCACCAGCACGCCGCCGCCGCCGAGCACCAGCGGGAGCAGCACGCCGGAGCCCGCGGACGGGGAGTCGGCGGCCGGCGTCGGCGTGGCGGACGGCGTCGGCGCCGCCTCGACCGGCCCCTTCGACGTCTTGTTCAGCGTGTTGGCGGCGACGAGCGCGCGGACGGCGTCGACCGATCCCGCGCAGGTCGTCGAGCCGGTCGGGTGGCCGCGCCGGGCGGGCGAACCCTTGATCAGCGCCTGCCGGACCTCGTCCGGGCTGAGCTTGGGGTAGCGGGAGCGGATCAGCGCGGCGACCCCGGCGACCATGGCGGACGAGGCGCTGGTGCCCGTCCCGACGACGTAGCCGTTGCTGGCGTCGGCGCTGACGATGTCGACGCCGGGCGCGCACACGGCGGCGTGCGAGTTGCGGTTGCTGTCCTTCCACAGGTGCAGCTTGCGGTCGAGGGCGCCGACCGCGATCACGCCCGGGTAGGCGGCGGGGAAGTTCTTGCGGTCGGCGCCGGAGCCGTCGTTGCCCGCGGACGCGATCAGAACGACGCCCTTGCTGAGCGCGTACTTGATCGCGCTCTCCTGCGCGGGGTTGCCGTTGTAGGACTGCCGGCCGCCGCCGAGGGACATGTTGATGATGCCGGCGCCGTGGTCGACCGCGTACCGGATGCCCTGCGCGACGGCGTCGCGGGAGCCGGTGGTGGCGGAGGTGTCGGTCTTGCGCAGCGGGTCGTTGTTCTCCAGCGTCACCCGGACGGACAGGATCCGGCTCTGCGGCGCGACCCCGAGCATGCCCTGGGCGAGGCCGGGCCCGTGGCCGTGACCGGCGATGATGCTGGCCATGGACGTGCCGTGCAGGCCCCAGTAGCGGCCGCCGGGGCGGCGCGCGCCGCCGGTCAGGTCGGGGCCGGTGACGACGCGGCCGGTGAGGTCGGGGTGGCCCTTGTCGACGCCGGTGTCCAGGACCGCGACCATCACGTTGGCGCCCTTGGAGTAGTGCCAGGCCTTCTGGGCGCGGAGCACGGTCAGGTGCCATTCCCGGGCGCGGATCTGGTCGGTCGCGGTGCGCACGGCGGCGCCGGCGGCGGCGCCGCGGACGGAGCGCGGCGCGCCGCCGGCCTCGTCGCGGACGAGCGCCGCGGGGACCGCCACCGCGGCGGCGAGGGTGAGCACGGTGAGCGCCGCGGTGGCGCGGGCACCGGCATGGGACACGCCGCCGCACCTCCCCTCGGCCGTCCGCCGTGGTCCACGGCGCGATCTGACATTCTGCCACGCGATGTCCAGGGCGCCGGGGCGCCCGGAACATTCCGGGGACGGTCCGGGACGGCGCGCGACCGCGCGTCCCCGAGCCGTCACCAGCCGTCCCTTACCGGCGGGTAACCGGGGTCCGGAACGGAATGGTAGCCCGCCCCGCCGGGCGCGTCGCGGACACCTCGGCGACGGGCCCGCCGGACGCCCGGCTCAGTGCGAGCCGGCGCCCGTCAGCGCCCGCACCGACATGTCGTCGTGCAGCGCCGGGTCGGCCCTCTCCCGGCCGAGGAACGTCCCGGCGACGGCGCACAGGAACCCGATCGGGATCGACACGAGGCCGGGGTTCTCCAGCGGGAACAGGTGGAAGTCGACCCCTTTGGGGAACAGCGCCTGGTTCTGGCCGGTGACCGGGTCGACCTTGCCCGACACGACCGGCGAGAAGAACACCAGCACCAGCGAGCTGATCAGCCCGCCGTAGATCCCGGCCGTCACCCCGGCCGAGTTGAACCGCCGCCAGAACAGCGTCAGCACGATCGCCGGGAGGTTCGCCGCCGCCGCGATCGCGAACGCCAGCGCCACCAGGAACGCCACGTTCAGGTTCCGCGCGGCGACCGCCAGCACGATGGCCAGCGAGCCGACCAGGAACGCGGCGACCCGCGCGACCGCGACCTCCTGCGACTCGCGCGGCCGGCCGAGCATCAGCACCTGCCCGAAGTAGTCGTGCGCGAGCGACGTCGACGAGGCCAGCACCAGCCCCGACACCACCGCGAGGATCGTCGCGAACGCCACCGCGCCGATGAAGGCGAGCAGGATGTCGCCGCCGACCCGCCCGCCGAGGTGCCGGCCGAGCTCCTGCGCGAGCTGCGGCGCGGCGGTGTTGCCGGACGGGTCCTGCGCGACGATCGCCTTCCGCCCGACGAGCGCCGCCGCGCCGAACCCGAGCGCCAGCGTCATCAGGTAGAACACGCCGACGAGGCCAATCGCCCACGACACCGACGTCCGCGCGGCGCGCGCGTCGGGCACGGCGAAGAAGCGGTTGACGATGTGCGGCAGGCCCGCGGTGCCGAGCAGCAGCGCGACCGCCAGGCTGATGAAGTCGAGCTTGTTGACGATCGTCTGGTACGCGTCGCCCGGCACGTCCCTGCCGTACCGCAGGCCGGGGCGCAGGAACGCCTCGCCCTTCCCGCTGGCGTGCGCGGCGGACCCGAGCATCGAGCCGACGTCGAAGCCGAACCGGGCGAGCACCAGCCCGGTCAGCACCAGCGCCCCCGCCATCAGCAGCACGGCCTTGATGATCTGCACCCAGGTGGTGGCCTTCATCCCGCCGAACATCACGTAGCAGATCATCAGCGCGCCGACGGCGACGATCGTGACGGTCCGCGCCGTCGCGGCGGACATGCCGAGGAACTCGCCGCCGCGGTGGATGCCGAGCAGCAGCGACACCAGCGCGCCCGCCCCGACCATCTGCGCGAGCAGGTAGAACACCGAGACGGTCACGGTCGACACGACCGCCGCGCGGCGCACCGGCGGCTGCCGCCGCACCCGGTGCGCCAGCACGTCCGCCATGGTGAACCGCCCGGTGTTGCGCATCAGCTCGACCAGCAGCAGGGTCAGCAGCCACGCCACCAGGAACCCGATCGAGTACAGGAAACCGTCGTATCCGGACAGGGCGATGAGGCCCGCGATGCCGAGGAACGACGCCGCCGACATGTAGTCGCCCGCCAGCGCGATCCCGTTCTGCGCGCCGTTGAACGTCCGCCCGCCCGCGTAGAAGTCGTCGGCGCCGCTGGTGTTGGCGCGCGCCCACACCGTGATGCCGAGCGTGATGAGCACGAACGCCACGAACAGCGTGCAGGTCAGCGCGCGCCCGTCGAGGGCCGGCATCACCGGGCCGTCCCGTCTCCGGCGGGCCGGTGCCGCAGGTCCTGGGCGAGCGGGTCCAGCCGCCGCCGCGCGTACGCGAGGTACGCCCAGGCCAGCAGGAACGTCGACGCGAACTGCAGCAGCCCGAGCAGCAGCGCCACGTTGACGTGCCCCGCGACCTGCCGCGCCATGAACCCGCGCGCGAACGCCGACAGCGCGACGTACACCGCGTACCACCCTAAGAAGGCCGCCGTGACGCTCGCGGCCGCCACCAGGAACCTCTTCCTGAGCTGCAGGAATCTCGGGTCTTCCGCGAGCGGCGCGTAACGGCCGGGAGGGTCGGTCCGCCTCCGTGGCCTCGTCCCGTCCCGTGACACTTTCGAGCCCCCGACCACAGTTCCCCCTGAACCAGACGTAACTCTATGTGCTTATTTCGATGCTCTATGAGATCAAAGATTCGCCCGCCACAGTGCTCACTTAGCCAGAAACGTGAGGTGGCCCGGTCCGGCCAAGGAGGAGGGCCGGGGGGAAGGCGAGGGCGGTGAAGGCGAGGGACCACCAGAAGGCGTGCCCGTACGCGGTGGACGCCGCGGCGCCGCCGGACGTCTGGTGCTGCAGGACGACGGCGAGGACGGCGGCACCGAACGAGCCGCCGACCTGCACGATGACGCGGGTGGCGCTGCTGGCGTGCGGGATCTCGTCCGGGCCGAGGCCCTGGTAGGCGGCGGTCATGACGGCGAGGGTGACGCCGCCGAGCCCGGCCCCGCGGACGACGAGGGCCGCGCCGAGCAGCCATTCGCTGGTGTGCGGCCCGGCTTCGGCGTAGGCGAGCGTGCCGAGGACGGTCACGGCGAGGCCGGCGAGGACGACGGGCCGCGGGCCGATCCGGTCGGTGAGGGCGCCGAGGCGGGTGCGGACGAGCAGGCTGCCGAGCCCCTGCGGGGCGAGCAGGAGGCCGGCGGCGACCACGCCGTGCCCGCGGACCTGCTGGTAGTAGAGCGGGAGCAGGAGCATCGCGCCGTACAGGGAGAGCCCCGACAGGAAGAGCAGGGTCGCGGCGGCGGCGAACCTGCGGCGGCGGAACAGCCGCAGGTCGATGGCGGGTTCGGACGGCGTGCGCAGGGCGTGGACGGTGAACGCGGCGAGCAGCAGGGTCCCGGCGCCGAGCGGGGCGAGCACGCAGGTGCGCCCGAATCCGCGGTTCGCCTCGGAGAGCCCGTAGATGATCGCGGCGAGCGCGGGCGACAGCAGGGCCATGCCGGTGACGTCGGGCCGGGTGCCGCCGCGCGGCGGGGTGCGCGGGAGGCCGCGCCAGGCGAGGACGAGCGCGAGGGCGCAGATCGGCGCGTTGACGTAGAAGATCCACCGCCAGCCCGCGTGGCCGACGACGAGGCCGCCGACGACGGGGCCGAGGATGGGGCCGACGAGCGCGGGCATGCTGATCGCGGCCATCAGCCGGCCGATCCGGCGGCCGCCGGCGGCGCGCATCAGCAGCGTCTGCATGACCGGCGTCATCAGCCCGCCGCCGGCGCCCTGCAGGACGCGGAAGGCGATCAGCGAGCCGATGTCCCAGGCGAGCCCGCACAGCACCGAGCCGAGCAGGAACAGGCCGAGGGCGAACAGCCAGACGCGGCGCCCGCCGAAGCGGCCTTCGGCCCAGCCGGTGAGCGGGATCGCCATGGCGAGGGCCAGCAGGTAGGCGGTGATCACCCACTGGATCTCGGCGACCGGCGCGTGCAGGTCGCGGCCGAGCCGTCCGATCGCGACGTTGACGATCGTGCTGTCGAGCAGCGGGGCCAGGGCGCCGGTGACGAGGATCCCGGCGAGCTTGAGCAGGGCGGGGTCGAGCCGTTCGGGGGCGGCGCGGGTGCCGGTGGTCATGCGGGCCTCCTTCATAAGAGACGCAACGTCTCTAACGGGTCCCGGAGTGTAGGCTGCGCAGAACAAGAGACGCAAGGTCTCTTAAAGGAGGAGTGGACGTGACCGGCGAGGCGAAGACGCGGCGGCGCGGGGCCGCACTGGAGACGGCGATCCTGGACGCGACCTGGGACGAACTGGACGCGTCCGGCTACGCGGGCCTCACCATCGAGAACGTCGCGGCGCGCGCGCGGACGGGCAAGCAGGTCATCTACCGCCGCTGGGCCAGCCGGCCCGACCTCGTCCTGGCGGCGCTGCGGTACCGGTACTCCTCGATCGCGGACGACGTGCCCGACACCGGGAGCCTGCGCGGCGACGTCCTGGCGGTCCTGCGGTACATGGCGCGGCGGTTCGGCGAGTTCGGGCCCGACCTGGTCCACGGGCTGATGGCGGAGGCGCAAGAGCTCGATCCGGGCACGTTCGAGGTGATCCCGGACGCGATGTCGGCCATCCTGCGCCGCGCCGCCGACCGGGGCGAGGTCGCCCCCGGCGCGGTGACCCCGCGGCTCGCGCGGATGCCGACCGACCTCGTCCGGCACGAGATGCTCCTGACCGACCGCCCGGTGCCGGACGAGGCGCTGGCCGAGATCGTCGACGACCTGTTCCTCCCGCTGGTGCACGCCAGAAGCCACACAACTTCCCGAATCTGAACTAACTACTTCAAAAACAAGAAGCGATAGTCGTAGGATCACCACCGGGACGACCACCGGAGGTGATCCATGCCGGAGACACGGTTCGGCTACCTGCTGCCGACGCGCGACCAGACGGTGACGGGCGAGCACGCCCCGCACCGGCTCGTCGAGTACGCGGTGCGCGCCGAGGCGCTCGGCTACGACTCGGTCTGGGCCGGCGACAGCCCCATCACGCGGCAGCGCGCGGACCCGCTGCTGCTCATGGCCGCCGTGGCGCAGGCCACTGAGCGGGTGGCGCTCGGCACCGCGGTGCTGCTGCCCGCGCTGCGGCACCCGATCCTGCTCGCCCACCAGCTCGGCACCCTCGACCGGCTCAGCGGCGGGCGGGTGATCGCGGGCATGGGGGCGGGCTTCCCCACCGCCGCGACCCGGGCGCAGTTCGCCGCGCTCGACGTCGACTTCGCGACCAGGGGCCGCAGGCTGGAGGAGTCGATCGAGGCGATGCGGCTGCTCTGGACCGGCGAGGCCGTCTCGCTCAAGGGCGAGTACTTCGCGTTCGAGGACGTGAGCGTCGCGCCGCCGCCGGCCAGGCCCGGAGGCCCGCCGATCTGGCTCGCCGGCGGCGGCCCCGCGCTGCGCCGCGTCGCCCGCATAGCGGACGGCTGGCTGCCGTACCCGCCCGAGCACGGCGTCTACGCGAAGGAGGCCGCGACGATCCGGGAGACGGCGCAGCGCCCGGTCACCCCGGCCCTGTACGCGACGTTCTGCCTCGACGACGACCCCGAGCGCGCGCGGGACAGGCTCCGGGCGAGCATCGAGCGCTACTACAACGCGCCGCTGGAGTTCATCGCCTCCATCCAGGCGATGTTCGCCGGCACGCCGGAGGACGCGGCCGCCTGGCTGACCCGCTACCTCGAGGCGGGCGCCCGCCACATCGTGGTCCGCTTCGCGACCGACGACCATGAGGCCGCCCTGGAGGAGTTCGCCGGTCGCGTCCGTCCCCTCGTCTCCGCGGAGGTCCCATCATGACCGCGTTCGTCCTGGTCGCCGGGGCCTGGCACGGCCCCTGGGCTTGGGACCGGGTGACCCCGTTCCTGCACGATGCCGGTGCCCGCACCCTCACCCCCGCGCTCGGCGAGGGCGACGTCGGCCTCCACGACCACGCCGGCGAGGTCGTCGCCGCGCTCGACGGCATCGACGACGACGTCGTGCTGGTCGGGCACAGCTATGCGGGCCTCGTCGTCCGGGAGGCCGCCGACCGCCGGCCCGACCGCGTCCGCCACCTGGTCCTGGTGGACGGCTGGGCCGGCGCCGACGGGACGAGCCTGTACGACCTGGCGCCCGCCCCGTTCGTCCAGGCGCTGCGGGACCGCACGTCCGGCGGGCGGATCGGCGTCCCGCCGCCCGCGGCCCTCGGCATCGACGACCCGGACGACGCGGCCTGGCTCGCCGGGCGGATGCGCCCGCAGCCGGCCCGCGCGTTCGAGGAGCCGACGCGCCTCACCGGCGCCGTCGACCAGATCCCCGGCACCGCGATTCTGTGCAGGCCGAGCGTCTACCCGTTCGAGCAGTGCGCCAAGGCGATCGGATACCGGACGGTCCAGATCGACGGCCCGCACGACGTGATGCTGACCGCGCCCGATGCCCTGGCCCGCCTGATCCTCCAGGCGGGCGCTTAGAGTGATGCGGTGGAGCAGCGGACCTACAACCAGTACTGCGCGACGGCGCGGACCCTCGACCTCGTCGGCGAGCGCTGGACGCTGCTGCTGATCCGCGAGCTGCTGACCGGCCCGAAACGCTTCGGCGACCTGCAGGCGAGCCTGCGCGGGCTCGGCACCGGCCTGCTCGCGGCGCGGCTGAAGCACCTCGAACGCGAGGGCCTCGCGCGGAAGGTCACGCTGCCGCCGCCCGCCCGCACCCCCGCCTACGCGCTGACCGAGGCCGGCGAGGAGCTCGGCCCGGCGGTGCTGGCGCTGGCGCGCTGGGGCATGCGGTGGGCGCTCGGCGAGCGGCGCGAGGGCGAGACGTTCCATCCGGGGTGGGCGGTGCTCGGTCTGGAGGCCTGCTTCGTGCCGGAGGCGTCGGCCGGGCTGCACCTGGTGTACGAGTTCCGCGTGGAGGACGAGGTGTTCCACGCCGCCGTCGATGACGGGTCGGTCCAGATGGTGCACGGCCCGGCACAGCGGCCCGACGCGTCCGTCGCGATGAGCGAGGACGTGCTGATCGCGATGGCTTCGGGCCATTTTTCACTGGGCGCCGCGATCGAGGACGGCAGCGCCGCGGTGTCCGGCGACACCGCGGCGGTCCGCCGGCTCGCCGACCTGTTCCACCTCCCGGCACCCCGGCCGAGGAAGCCGGAGTAAGCGGCGCCCGGTCAGCCCCGGGGCGACCGCCTCCGCGAGACCAGCATCGGCACCGGCCCCGCCGGCCGCAGCGTCACCTCGGCCCGCGACGGGACGGCGACGCCCGGCGCCAGATCGAGCCGCACCGACCGGCTGACCAGAGCGAGCACCAGCACCGCCTCCATCGTCGCGAAGCCCGCGCCCACACAGATCCGCCGCCCGCCACCGAACGGCAGGTAGGCGTGGCGCGGACGGTCCTGCTCCCCGAGGAACCGCTCCGGCCGGAACCCCTCCGGATCCGGCCACAGGTCCGGGTTCCGGTGCAGCAGGTACGGCGAGATCGCCACGGTCGAACCCGCCGTCACCTCCGCCCCCGCGACGTCATCGTCGGCGACCGCGTCCCGCTCGATCGTCCACGCGGGCGGGTAGAGCCGCATCGACTCCGACAGGACGGCCCGCGTCCACGGCAGCCGGTCCACGTCTTCGGCGCCCGGATCCCGGCCGCCGAGGACCTCGTCGACCTCCGCCTCCACCCGGTCACGCGCCGCCGGATACCGCGACAGCAGGATGAGCGTCCAGGTCAGCGCCGCCGCGGTCGTCTCGTGCCCGGCGAGCAGCAGCGTCAGCACCTCGTCGCGCAGCTCCGCGTCCGGCAACTCGCCGTCCCGCATCAGCAGGTCCAACAGGTCCGGCTCACCACCGGGGCCCGCCGCGCGGCGCTCGTCGACCACCCGCCGGAGCATCCCGTCGAGCTGCCCGCCCGCCCGCCGCGCGCCCGGCACCAGCCGGAACGCCCGCCGCAGCCCCGCGTCGCCGAGGAACGTCGCGCCGAGCCCGATGACGGCGCTGCGCTGCAGGTCCGCGAGCGCCCGCCCGGTCGCGTCGGACTCCCCTGCGAGGTCGCTGCCGAACAGCACCCGCCCCACGATGTCCAGCGTCACCCGGCGCATGTGCGCTGCCGCGTCCAGCGTCACCCCGTCCGGCCACCGCGCCACCGCCCGCGCCGCGACCTCGGCCATCCCCGGCGCGAACGCCGCGAGATGCCGCTGCGCGAGCACCGGCTGCACGAGCCGCCGGTGCCGCCGCCACGTCTCCCCCTCGCTGGTCAGCAGCCCGTCGCCGAGGAACACCCGCAGCGGCCGGTACGTGAACGCCTTGACGTAGTTGTCCTGCTTCGCGACCAGGACGTGCTCGGCGTGCTCCGGCCGCGACAGCAGGAACAGCGCCCGCCGCCGGTCGCGCGGGAGCCGCACCGCGTCCCCGTACCGGCGGAACAGCGCCCCGTAGGCGTCCATCGGATCGCGCATCATCCGCGCCCACCAGCGCGCCGCCTCTACCCCCGAAGGCCCCTCGGTCATCGTCGCCTCCCGCATCCCAGCTGACCGCAGGAACCCGCCGCTGACAAGGGCGGCGCCTTCAAGCACGAAGGAGCCGACTCATCTCGTACGGTGCCGGTTCCGCCGCCACGCCGCGACGGCCGCGACCCCGATCATCGCCAGCCCGACCTGGAACACCAGCTCGATCCAGTCGATCCCGGACGTCGTCGCGACGCCGGCCTTCTGCGCGATCGCGGTCCCCACGATCGCCGCGACGATCCCGATGAGCACGGTCAGCACGATCCCGATGGGCTGCCGTCCCGGTAGCAGCAACCGCCCCAGCGCCCCGATGATCGCGCCGATGACGATCGCGGTGATGATCCCCGTAATGTTCACCTACGCCCTGTGCCCGCTCACCACCCCGAATCACCTGCCCCGCCGCCCCGAAACCCCCGCGCGAACCCCCACCGCGGTCGACTACGATGCGGGACGAGCCCGCCGGCGTAGCTCAATTGGCAGAGCATCTGTCTTGTAAACAGAAGGTTAGGGGTTCAAGTCCCCTCGCCGGCTCCCAGCTCAAAGCCCCCTTCCGATCACGGAAGGGGGCCTCTTGCTAACGAGACTCGCTAACGTTGCGACCACTTTGCAACCTCGCCAACCTTCCTCGCGTCCGGGGTGCGCGGTCCTCAATCGCCGGCCGACCACCAGACCGCGGTGGCATCGTCGGATGCCTTGCCACGCGGCCAACGCGCTCCGTCCGGGTCGGACGCCTCGACCTCGCGCGTCCGAGCGATGAGTTCCGTCGGCCCAGCCTTCCGGAGTACCGCCAGCAGTTCGAGCCAGCTCATCAGGTCGAAGCGGTCAGCTAGCCGACTGGCCCCATCGCTGAGCAGTGCGACCGCGTCCAACTCGCCCAGTGGAGTCGACCCCGCGAACGCCTCTTCGGCCGCTTCTGGTTTCGTGCTCGCCACCCAGAACCCGCCGGGTTGGTTCCGGTAGGAGCCGAGCCGCTCGACTCGGCTCCGAAGCCGCTCGGTGTGTTCGCGGCTACCCACGGCAGACAACTCCGCCGACTCGTCAAGACGAGTGATGACCCGCGCGAGGCGATCATCAGTGATGATCATCGGCTCTCGGTCGGTCAGGTCGAGGACGACCACGGCGTCCGAGAGCACCAGGTGCTCAAGCCGCTCGCCGTTCACCCGCGCCATGGCGACCGTCGCCGAGGGTGAGCCGGGATGCCCGAGGTCACACGTCCCAGCGTGGAGCGCGTTGACACGTTCGATCGCGATCGCGAGCGCCTCGTCCAGACCGACGCCGATATCCCTAGCAGCGGCCAGGAGCATCCCGCCCAGGTTGTGCGCGTACCAGGCGACCGAGTGTTCACACCCAGACGCCACGCCCGCCGGCGCCCCGGCCCCGTCGACCACGACGAACAGTCCGGGCGCGGCCGCCGCGAAGTCCTCGTTGTCCCTGTCCGGACGTCCCGGTTCGCTGGCGATCTGTACGCGCATCCGTCCCTCGTCAGGTAGCCGCCTCGTCGTGCCGGTAGATCGGGGTCAGCAACTCCGTCCGAACGGGCTCATGGGTGTCCGGCGTGCACTCGGTGCCGACCACCACTGAGAACCGGTCGTTGCCAACCTGCCCCCAGAGGCTTCCGATATCCGTGGTGAGCAGATGAACGACGCCCAGCGACCCCTCAGGGTGAATACCGGCGATGGCCAGGAAGCTGCCATTGCCGTCCGGCCGAGGCAGCCGCCCCAGATAGCCGACGTCGTAATCCCGAGGGGGGTCGTCCTCTTGCCCCGAGCGGTACTCGGCACCGGTCCGGGTGTCGCGCAGCAGCCAGCCGGCTTCGTCGCGCTCCCACTCCAGGACAGGGTCCTTGTTGTACGCGTCCTGCATCGCGGGGGACATCCGAGGCCCGCAGATTACGAGCAGCCCGGCACGGTTGAGGTCGATGCCGCCATCAAGGCCGACGTGGTCGGAGTTGACCGTCAGGTCGAACGTCCGAGCCAGGTCTTCCAGCCGCTGCCCGGTCTTCAGGTCGTCGAGCGCGACATAGGTCCGATCGCTGGCAGGGTCGGGCCGCAGCGGTGTCACCACGGTCACCTCGCCCGAGCCGAGGAACGCCCCTTCGGGCGCCGGCCCCGTGTGCCGGATCTGGTGGATGCGCCCGCGACTCAGCCCGGCAGCCTGGGCGATCTGCGCGTACGACATACCCTGCGCATGTAACTCTTGGATGAGGCGCCGCCGCAGCCGCGCCAACTCCGTGACCTCTTGCTGGGCCTCCGCCAGACGCTCAGTTGCGGCGCGCAGCAGCTCGTACGGGTCGTCGATCTGAGCGATGCGCTCCAACTCGCCTGGCATGACACCTCCTCCGGCTTCCACCAGCGAGTCTAGGACCCTAGACACTGTGCCGGATAGTTCCAGGCCGGTTGAGGAGCTGATAGCGCGTAAGCGCCGCCGACGGCGCGGTATCGGCGGACCGCTCACACTGAGGCGCCGACGACGTCCGCCCAGACCCGCCGTCCGACGCGCAGCGGCTCGGTCCCCCAAGCCTTGGAGACCGCGTCGACGATCAGAAGCCCACGGCCTGAGACGGCGTCGGCGCTCACCGCTTCATCGCGGACGACGGGGTCCGTCTTCGCGCCGAGGTCGATAACAGCGACCCGGACGTGTTCCGGGTGGGCCTCCAGTTCCAGGACGAAGTGGCCGTCCTCCTCTCCGCTCGCCGTGTGCTCCACGGCGTTCGTACAGAGTTCGCTGACGACGAGTTCCACCGTCGTGACCAGGTCTTCCGGGACCTTCTTGATCATGTATGCCCGAGAGAAGGCCCTGGCGTCACTGATCGATTGAGGTCGGCCCGTGAACAGACGAGACCAGCGCGTCACACCGATCACCACCCACGCGTCTAGGGGGCTACACACCCCGAGGAACACGCAGCGTATGACAGATCTAGGGGACTATTCAATACGTTCAGTGAATAGAGCCTAGAGCGTCCCGCAGATCATCGGCAGCCTTCTCGACCAGAGCCCGCGCCTGCCCACCGAACACCGCTACCCGCTCGTACTCCGCAAAGATCTCCTCGTACGACGCCACCTCGTCCTCATCGGTCAAGGTCAGCTCACGTGTGAACGTCTCGACCGTGACAGCCGCCTGGTCGTACACCGTGAACCCATGCAACGGCACCCGAGGCGTCGCCCCACCAGGAACCACCCCGAACCGCACATGCGACCACCCCGAAGCCTCGACCAGGTAAGCGAGCTGCCCGCCCATGGACTCACCCGACCCCGGCCACGTCCGGAGAGCGCCCTCACCCACCACGACCACGACCCGCCGCCCCTCGTCCCGAAGCAGCGAAGTCCACACCTCACCCCCGCCGCCCGACTCAGCCGCGGCAGCGAACCCACTCGTCCACAGCAGCCGAGGCAGAACCACCGCGCCAAACGCTCGAACAACCCGAGCCCCCTGCGCCCACTCGACAGCTACTCCAGGCCGGAACGAAACCCCCGCATCAACCCGACGAACCGCCGTCTCCTCATACGCCGCCCGCACCAGGCCCGCCAGGCGCTCAGCCTCCGCCGGCTCAAGCTCCAGGGCACCGAACAACCGAGCAACCACATCCGGATCCGAGACCCGCCGACCCGTCTCCACCCGAGACACCGTCGGCTGAGGAACCCCAGCCCGCGAGGCCAGACCAACACCGGACAACCCAGCAGCCAACCGCAGCCGCCGCAACTCCTGCCCGATCTCCCGCAGCCGCTCAGCACCCATGACCGAGCGTTCTACCACCCGCACCCGCACCCCTGCAGCCACACCAGCGAGCCACAGCAAGGCAGAGCTGGAGCGTTCACACCCATGGAGGTGATCGCGGAGCTCCATCTCAGAGGCCCCCGCCAGATGCTCTAACAACGGGGCTCGCTTCGGCCTGGAGCCGGAGCTGCCGCTCACTCAACATCTCGAGCCAGGCGAACGTCCAACCGATCGTGAGCGACAACAGCCCCACCATGCCCAGCCCTGGCGGTGCCCCCGGACTGCGGGACTTCCAGTTACGGCTCTTGTCCGGGATGCGCGGCAACGCCCCCATGGTCGAGGACGCTCTCCGCAACCTCGGCGCAGGACAGGCCGACATGATCGCGGCCCGCGAACGCACCGAACACATCTTCCTGCCCGCCGGCCGCTTCGAGAACGCCGCCGCTCTGCTCGGGACCCCTGTGACATCGCAGACCATTCAGCCGACCCCAGCCGACGTCACCGACGATGCGTCGCTGACCAAGGTCACCTACGAGCTTCCTCTGTGGCCCGGCCTGGTCTTCTACCTGGTCGGCAGGCCCGGCCTCCCCGTGGCCCACGACTTCGGGTTCGCCCGTTCACCCCAGGCGCCACACACCCTCCCCGACAAGTACACCGATCTTCGGGCCTGGGCCTGGCTCCGCAGCGAAGTCTTCGAACGCTTCGGCCCACCAATCGAGGAGGGCGACATCTGGCCCCCGTACGAGGAGTACAAGCTCCAAGCCCGCGACGTCGACGGATACATCCGCCCGTTCTGGGCGGTGTTCTCCTGGAACCTGCTCCAACACGTCGAGTGGGTCAGCGACCAGCCCTCCTGATCGGGCACTGTCACACATCCCGCAGGACTGGGCACCAAGCGCCCCTCGGACCAGACAGCACCCCTAGGGCCGCCGGATGAGACCTCCGATGTTGTTAGGAGGTCAAGCCGCTTCTACCATCTCGGCTGACGTGGGCTGCTGCGATAATCCCCATATCCACCGCGGCAAGGAGAGCATGTGGCCGAACTCAAGGCGACTTATGACCGGCAGGCCAACGCCGCCTACATCTACTTCGAGGACCCCGCCCAAGCCGGAGCGCCGGGGTCGGCGGTGAAGACTTACGAGTGTGATCCCATCGCCGTCGACGGCATGATCAACCTCGACTTCGACGAGGAGGGGCGCGTCATTGGCATCGAGATCCTTGACGCCCGCTCCAAACTGCCGCCGTACGTGCTCGGCACCGCCGAACGCCTGGATTCCTGACCAGCGAAGCTCAGCGAAGCTACTCGGATGAGAACTTTCTCTACGTCTTCAAGGGCGCCCGCTACGCGGTCGCCGGCGGCCGCCCGCCCCGGCGCGCCGGGCGTGCGGCCTGTCCCGTCCGGTCCCGCCGCGCCGCGCCGCCCGTCCGCCTGGGTAAAGGAAGCGCCCTCTGACGGACAGTGGAGCTACGAGCCTGAGGTGACAGCTTCCTCCGACCGACCTATCAACTCCGCGATACGGATCAAACGGCGAACGTGTCGTGCCCCTTCACTACGCAAGCGGGGAAGGATTCTTTGGAGGTCGCGTGCACATGCCTGGAGGATGCGGGACCGCTTCGCATCGAGCACCCCACGTTCTTGCACATAGGTCGAGATGCATCCAGCCATCGCACCATCGATCTCGACCACATCGCCGTCACGGTCATCCACCTGGTACAGCTCTTCAGGCCACGGCGCACCGAGGTGTTCGGCCCACAGCACGGTGACCTCGATAAGGACTGCCTCATTCATTCGAACGAGGCTATGCGGTGGCTAGAGAAGGCAGACAAGGAATCGGTGCGCTGTTTGGCTCAGCCGGTTGGACGTGTCCGAAGCGGGGGCTTCGCAGCCCCCAGCCCCCCCCCCGCGGGCCGGAGGGAACGCCCGCGCGAATCCGTCTGTCACACCGTCTCGCCGTTCGCGCGGGCGCACCCTCCGGGACGGGTGTGGGTGCTAACGGCGGTGCTAACAACGAGGTCGGATGATCTTGGATGCGTGTGGACGTCCGGGAGGTTGCGGCGCTGGTCAGTGGGCACGTGGGGACGCGCCTGGACGTCGCTGATCTTGCTTGCAAACAGAAGGTTAGGGGTTCAAGTCCCCTCGCCGGCTCCCAGCTCAGAGGCCCCTCGCGATCTTCGCAAGGGGCCTCTCGCACCACCGTGGGAGCCACGGGATCGGGCAGCTCGTACAGCGCGCGTCCCTTCGAAGCGGTAGGTCGCACCCGGCCTCCCCAGCCCGGCGGCGTGTACCGCACGAAGGCGTCCTCACGGCCCTGCAGGGCGTCCTGGACGGCCTCTTCGAGGCCGGGACGGGAGTAGGCAATGGCTCGCAGGCGCCACTGCCGCAGCAACGGCTGAACCTGCTTGAACCGCGCCAGGTCGTGTGCAGCGTCCAATGCCTGGTCGTACTCGGCCCGGAACTGCTCCCGGTGTGACCATGGGAGCGCGTCGTAGATCGCGGCCGGATCCTCGCCGGGATCGAGCCGCGCGGACGGTTCCTCGGCTGGGCGGTCATGCCTTACCTGTGCACGTCGCGGAACATGCGCGGTGAGAAACCAAGGATCGCCGATCAGCCGCCGGACGGGGCGTCGCGTGTGGCTTCCAGGGTGTCGACTACGACTGTTCGGTGGCTGACCGTCTCGTCATAGGACAGGAGCACGGCTTGGGCCTCCGGCTCCACCACGGCCGTGGTCAGGTCGGTGCCGGCAAAAGCCTGTATGGCCTCGTCGGACTCCCAGAGGGTCAGCACCTCCAGCTCCACCAGGTCGTCCCTGTCCAGGCGAAGCAGGTAGGCGCCTCGATGGCCGTCGAGGCTGCGGAGCGTCGGCAGCACCGAGTTGGTGAAGTGCTCGCGGTAAGCCTCCGCTCCCTCGGCGGTAGCGGTCGCGCGCCAGACTCTTGCGATCATCGTGGCTCCAGTGCGGGTATCCACGTGCGGATGCTGGTGATCAGGCGGTTTTGACCTCGGCGATCGCGCCTCGCAGCGTGTCGAGGAAGGCTTTGCCGTCCGTGTCGTCACCCAGGCCGATGTAGAAGGAGGCGGGTTCCGTCGTCCCTGACCACAGTCCGGTCGCGCTGACCCCGGTGTCGATGTTCGAGGCCAGGCCGCGGCCGACGCTGACGTCCTCCAGGCGGATCGACCGGACGTGGATGCCCCGCTGCTCTCCGGCCACGGCCACGACCAGGTAGCGGGGCAGGATCAGGGCGACGGTCGTGTGCTCTTTGTCGGGGTCGCCGGACTTCGTCAGCCGCATGAGCAGGCCAGGGCGCTTGAGCCGCACGCTGCGCGTTTCGCAGCACCAGCGCGCCGCTCCCAGCACGTCGCCGAGCTGGTGCGCTTCGGCGTGCGCGGCGATCGCGTCCCGCACCGCCGGATCGAGCGATCCGGCCTCGCAGCGCCTGCTGGAACGTTCGTACAGCCGATCCATTTATGACCTCCCGAGATCAGCGCAAGAGTATGGGGCCGATCAGTCCTTCACCTGCGGCTTTCTGCGTCCACATGTGGACGTGCGTGCGAGGGCCTCGAGCTGCGGATCAGTCGGTGTACTTCTTGCTGTACAAGGTGATCGTGGTGTTCGGCGAGACCGTGGTTCCGGGTGCGGGCTTCTGCCGGATCACGACCCAGTTCCGGTCCCACAGCAGCATCCGTCCCTGACCGGTCGCGTCTTGTTCGGCGAGCATGAACAGGCCGTGTGCCTGCATCTCGTCCTGCGCCTTCTGGTGGTTGTGGCCGACGACGTCGGGGACGCGGATCGGCTTCGCGGCGTGCGTCTTCCGCGGCGCGGCGGCCTTCGGGGCTGCGGTCACGGTGCGCGTCGGCGTTGGAGTGACGGTGACGGTCTTGGCGGGCGCGGCTGTGGAGGCGGCGGGTTCGCAGGCGGCGAGGGAGAGGACGGTGACGCCTGCGGCGATGATCATGCGCATGGAGGATTCCTGTTCCCGTTGCGGATGCCGCGTCCTGTGGCGGCGTTTCTGGGACGTGCCGTACTCACCGGCCGTTGACCCTGGTGAGAGGGGTGTCGCGAGTGAGCCAGGCGGGCGGCGGTGGTTTCCCGGAGCCTTGGGAACAGGAGGCGGGGCAACACGACGCCCCAAGGATGTCGATTCGGGGGGAGGGTCTTCGTATAGGGGACGAGGGGCCGGCGGTGGGCCGGCCGTAGGTGAGGAGATCGGCTCGTGGGGAACCTGACTGTGGTGGAGCACGTGACGCTCGACGGGGTGATGCAGGCGCCGGCGCGGGCGGACGAGGACGAACGGGACGGGTTCCCGCACGGTGGTTGGGGGATTCCCGGGAATGACGAGGTCATGGCGTCCGAGATGGGCAAGCGGATGGGCGGGGGCGGTGCGATCCTGCTCGGCCGCCGGACGTACGAGGACCTCCACGCGGTGTGGCCCCGGCGGAAGGACAACCCGTACACCGAGGTGCTGAACCGGACGCGCAAGTACGTCGTGTCGCGGACGCTGCGGGAGCCGCTGCCGTGGCAGAACTCGGTGCTCGTGCACGGTGCGGAGGCGGTGGCGGGGATCAAGGAGCGGGAGGAGGGGCTGACGGTGCACGGCAGCGGGGAGCTCGTGCGGTCGCTGGCGCGGCTGGGGCTCGTGGACGAGTACCTGCTGCTGACCCATCCGGTGGTGCTGGGGACGGGCCGGCGGTTGTTCGCGGGGTTCGCGGAGAGGCTGCGGCTGGTGGACGCCGTCACGACGACGACCGGGGTCGTCATCGCGACCTATCGCAAACAGGGGGACGCATGAAGCGGTACGTGTTCAACATCATCCAGCCCGTGGGCGAGAAGCCGCCGCCGGAGGAGCTGGAGAAGATCATGGCGCAGCTCGGGGAGATCCGGCGGGAGCTGGAGCTCTCGGAGGCGTGGGTGTTCGGGTGCCCGCTGCAGGAGCCGGGCGACAGCGCGGTGGTGCGGGTCGAGGGCGAGGACGTGATCGCGACGGACGGGCCGTACACCGAAAGCAAGGAGCATGTCGGCGGGTTGACGATCGTCAAGATGGAGACGCAGGACGAGGCGCTGTGGTGGGCCGGGCGGTACTCGAGGGTGACGGGGCTGCCGGTGGAGGTGCGACCCTTCCAGGGTGAGTGCTGACGACGTCGAGCGGGCGTTCCGGGAGGAGCACGGCCGCGCGGTGGCGGTGCTGGTCCGGGCGTTCGGGGATCTGGACGTCGCGGAGGAGGCCGTGCAGGACGCGTTCGCCGAGGCGGTGCGGCGGTGGCCGGTGGACGGGCCGCCGCCGAGCCCGGCGGGGTGGATCATCACGACGGCGCGGAACCGGGCGATCGACCGGCTGCGGCGGGAGGGGGCGCGGCCGGAGAAGCACGCGCAGGCGGTGCTGCTGAGCGGTCCGGCGGAGGCGGGCGCGGAGCCCGCGGTGGGCGACGACCGGTTGCGGCTGCTGTTCACGTGCTGCCATCCGGCGCTGGGGATGGCGGCGCGGGTGGCGTTGACGCTGCGGATGGTGGGCGGGTTGTCGACGGCGGAGATCGCGCGGGCGTTCCTGGTGCCGGAGGCGACGATGGCGCAGCGGCTGGTGCGGGCGAAGGCGAAGATCCGGGAGGCGCGGATCCCGTACCGGGTGCCGGGCGCGGAGGAGCTGCCGGGGCGGCTGGCCGGGGTTCTCGCGGTGGTCTATCTGGTGTTCAACGAGGGGTACCGGCGGGAGCCGACGGCGGCGGAGGCGATCCGGCTGGGGCGGGTGCTGCTGGAGCTGATGCCGGACGAGCCGGAGGTGCGGGGGCTGCTGGGGTTGATGCTGCTGGTGGAGTCGCGGCGGGCGGCGCGGGTGCGAGGCGGTGAGCTGGTGCTGCTGGCGGACCAGGATCCGGGGCTGTGGGACGGGGCGATGGCGGAGGAGGGGCGGGAGCTGGTGCGGTGGTGCCTGCGGCGCGGCCGTCCGGGCCCGTACCAGATCCAGGCGGCGATCAACGCGGTGCACAGCCGTCCGCCGACGGACTGGCGGCAGGCGCTCGCACTGTACGACCAGCTGATGGCGGTGGCGCCGAGTCCGGTGGTGGCGTTGAACCGGGCGGTGGCGGTCGCGGAGGTCGAGGGGGTGGATGCGGCGCTGCCGCTGGTCGAGGGGCTCGATCTCGGCCGGTACCACCTGTTCCATGCGGTCCGCGCGGATCTGCTGCGGCGGTCGGGACGGGACGCGGAGGCCGCCGCGGCCTATGGTGAGGCGCTCGCGCGCACACAGGACGAGGTCGAGATCGCGTTCCTGGAGCGGCGGCGCCTCGGCGTGCTGCGGGGCGGCGGGTCATGACCGGCGGTTGAGGGCCTGCCCGGCGACGAGGGCGCCGAGCGCGACGGTGAACCCGACGATCTGCCAGGCGGTGAGGATCTGGCCGAGGATCAGCAGGCCGGCGAGGGTCGCGACCATCGGCCCCAACTCGCGGGTGCGAGCGCCGCGAGGCCGAGGTCGGCGGCGTAGCGGTCGCGGAGCGAGCGGGGGGCCGCGATGGCGGTCATCTGGATCACCCTTCTTCGGCCGTCTCGCGGTGCGCGGGCGGCACGGGCTTACCTCAATGCCAACCATCTTAACGTTGAGATTATTTACGAGAAGAAAGTAATCTATGTCACACTTCGCGGGGCCGGTCAGGAACGCAGCCGGCTGACCTCGTACAGCGCGATCCCGGCGGCCACCCCCGCGTTCAGCGACTCCGCCTTGCCCGGCATCGGGATCGTCACGAGCATGTCGCAGGTGTCGGCGACCAGGCGCCCGAGCCCCTTGCCCTCCGAGCCCACGACCAGCACGAACGGGCCGCTCGCGATCTCCAGGTCGGCGACGGTCACGCCGCCGCGCGCGTCCAGCCCGGCGACGAAGCAGCCGGCCTTCTGGTACGCCTTCAGCTGCCGCGCCAGGTTCGTCGCCTGCGCCACCGGGATCGTCGCGAGCGTCCCCGCGGACGACTTCCACGCGCCCGCGTTCACCCCCGCGGCGCGCCGCTCCGGCACCACCACGCCGGTGGCGCCGAACGCCGCCGCGGACCGGACGATCGCGCCGAGGTTGCGCGGGTCGGTGATCCCGTCCACCGCGACGACCAGCGGCGCCGTCCCGGTGAGCAGGTCGTCCGGATGCGCGTACCGGTACGGCTTGACCTGCAGCGCGATGCCCTGGTGGACGGCCCCGTCGGTCAGCCGGTCGAGCTCGTTCTTGCCGGTCTCCAGCAGCGGGATGCCGCGGTCGGCGGCGAGCTGGATCGACTCGCGGACCCGCTCGTCGGTGCCGGACGTCACGTACAGCGTGCTGCCGGGCACCCCGGCGCGCAGCGCCTCCACGACCGGGTTGCGGCCGGTGACCAGCTCGGGGACCTCGCCGTTCGCGCGCCGCGCTCCGGCCGGACGGCCCGTCGCGGCCGGTCGGCCCTCGGCGGCGCGTGCCGCGCGCGCGCCCGGGCCCATCGTCGGGGTGCCGGTGCGCCTGGCGTTCTTGACGGCGCGCGCCTTCTGGCGCTTGCCGTGCCAGTGCCGGTCCTCGGCCTTGGGGGTGGGACCCTTGCCCTTGCGCTTGGCCATTGTTCGGTACGCCCCTCGCGACGGTTGCGTGCTCGCCCTCGCGGCTTGCCGGGCGGCTGAGATCTCCGGGGCGGCGCACATGCCGACGCCCGCGAACATCCGATTTTATCCGCCGCGGCCAGTGCGCGGCGCCCGCCGGACCGAACCGCACCCGGCTCGGCGCGATCAGTCGCGCTTGAGTTCCCAGCGGGCGCCGTGCGGGGTGTCCTCGACGACGATCCCGGCGGCGGTGAGACCGTCGCGGATGGCGTCCGCGGACGCGTAGTCCTTGCGGGCACGCGCCGCCTGCCGCTGCTCCAGGGCCACCGCGACCAGGGCGTCCACGACGGGGCGCAGGTCATCGCCGCCGCTCTGGGTCCACTGCTCCGACAGCGGGTCGAGGCCGAGCACCCCCGCCATCGCCCGGACGGACGCCAGATGCCCGCGGACCGCGTCCTCGTCGCCGGCCGCCAGCGCGCTGTTGCCCTCCCGGACGGTCTCGTGCAGCGTCGCGAGCGCCTGCGGGACGCCCAGGTCGTCGTTCATCGCGGCCGCGAACGCCTCAGGCACCGCGTCCGCCGGCTCGACGGCGCCCACGACCTCGCTCGCCCGCGTCACGAACCCCTCGATGCGCTGGTAGGCCGACACCGCCTCGGCGAGCGCCGCGTCGGTGTAGTCCATCAGCGACCGGTAGTGCGCGGAGGCGAGGTAGTAGCGGATCTCCGCCGGACGCGCCTTCCCGAGCAGGTCGGGCAGCAGCACCACGTTCCCGACGGACTTGCTCATCTTCTCGCCGTCCACCGTCAGCAGGCCGTTGTGCAGCCAGTACCGCGCGAACCCGTCGCCCGCCGCGCGCGACTGGGCGATCTCGTTCTCGTGGTGCGGGAAGATCAGGTCGACGCCGCCGCCGTGGATGTCGAAGGCGGCCCCGAGATACTTGGTCGCCATCGCCGAGCACTCCAGGTGCCAGCCCGGCCGCCCGTCGCCCCACGGCGTCTCCCAGGACGGCTCGCCGGGCTTGGCGCCCTTCCAGAGCGCGAAGTCGCGCGGGTCGCGCTTGGCGTCCTCGTTCGGGGTGTCGCCGGTCGGCCGCATGTTCTCCAGCCGCTGGTTCGACAGCTCGCCGTAGTGGTCGGCCCACGACTTCACGTCGAAGTACACGTCGCCGGCCGCGGTGTAGGCGTGCCCCTTCTCGATCAGCCGCCGGATCAGCACGATCATCTCCGGGACGTGCCCGGTGGCGCGCGGCTCGATCGTGGGCGGCAGGCATCCGAGCAGGTCGTAGCCCTGCGTGAAGACGCGCTGGTTGCCCTCGGCGACCGCGAACCACGGCACGCCGCGCTCCGCCGCCACCGCGATGATCTTGTCGTCGACGTCGGTGACGTTCCGCGCGAACGTCACCTCGTAGCCGGACGCGCGCAGCCAGCGCAGCAGCACGTCGTAGATGACACCGGACCTCAGATGGCCGATGTGCGGCGAGGCCTGCGGCGTCGCACCGCACACGTACATCCCCACGCGGCCCTCTTCGAGGGGCTCGAACGTGCGGACGCTACGGCTACCGGTGTCGTAAAGGCGCAGACTCACAGTCACAGGCTATTGGATCCGCCCTGACCCGCGCGGGCTCTCGCGCACCCGCGCCCCGATCTCGCGGGCCCCTCCGGGCTCGCCCGGAGGGGCTTGAGGACGGTGCCGCCGTTCAGGAGGCGAACGCCTTGGCGAGGCGGTCCGCGAAGGCGGGCGCCTCGGCTCCGAAGCCGCCGTGATCGCCGGGGTAGGTCTCGGCGGGCCCGCCGAGGCGCTCGGCCAGGGCGAGACCGGCCCGGTGCGGCGGCTCGCCGGCGGACTCCGCGCCCACGGCGACCGTGATCGAGACCGGGGACTCGCGCAGCGCCGCGACGTCGAGGACGTGGCGCCCGAAACCGGGCACCTCGTAGCCGATGAAGAAGTCGGTGTTCTTCTCGAAGCGCGCGAACATCTCCAGCATCTCGGGTCTCGGCGGCTCGGCGGCCTCGCCGCCGGACTCGCCGCCGCCGGACATGCCCATCGCGGCGCCGAAGACGCCCATCGCGGGGCCCACGCCGCCGTCCCGGTAGGCGCGCTCGACGTCCGCGATGACCGACTCCCAGTGAGCGGCGTCGGGCAGCAGCCCGAGCAGGGGCGCTTCGTGCGCGACGAGCGCGCGGACCTGCTCGGGATGCCGCACCGCGAACTCCAGCGCGATCTGCGCGCCGGAGCTGTTGCCGAACACGAACGCGGGGCCGCCGCCCACCTCGGCGAGCAGCCGGGACGCGTCGTCCGCGTGGACGGCGACCTCCTGCCGCCCGGGCGGCCCGGCGAGCGGGCTGCGCGAGTTGCCGCGCCGGTCGTAGGCGACGACCGTGCACCGGTCGGCGAGGAGCCCGGCGAGGCCGGCGTAGCCCGCCGCGTCGTAGATCCCGCCGCAGATCAGCAGCAGGACAGGCCCGGACCCGCGCACCTCGTAGTGCAGCGAGGCGCCGGGGACGTCAAGGGTTCGCACCGTCGTTTGCATCGTGGTCTTCTCCGTTGAGTCGTGCGATGCGGGCTTCGAGGTAGCGCTGCTCGGGCAGGCTGGTGGTGCCCCGGGCGGCGGCGCGGTAGGCGTCGCGGGCGGCGGCCCGGTCGCCCGCCTGCTCCAGCAGGTGGGCCCGGACGGCCGCGAGCCGGTGGTGCTCGGACAGCCGCTCGTCGCCGTCCAGCGTCGCCAGCAGGTCGAGGCCGGCGCGCGGGCCGTGCACCATCGCGAGCGCGACGGCCCCGTTCAGCGTGACCATCGGGTTCGGCGCCAGGTGCGACAGCAGCCGGTACAGGGCGAGGATCTGCGGCCAGTCGGTGTCCTCCGGACGCGCCGCCTCCGCGTGGACGGCGGCGATCGCGGCCTGCACCTGGTACGGGCCGGGCGGCGACCAGGTGAGGGCGTCGGTGATCAGCCGGGTGCCCTCGGCGATGGCGGCGGCGTCCCAGCGCGTCCTGTCCTGCTCGGACAGCGGGACGAGCAGGCCGCCGGCGCCGGTGCGGGCGAGCCGGCGCGCGTCGGTCAGCAGCATCAGCGCGAGCAGACCGGTGACCTCCCCGTCGCCGGGCAGCAGCCCGTGCACGGCCCTGGCCAGCCGGATCGCCTCCGCCGTGAGGTCGGCGCGCTGCAACTCCGGGCCGCTGGACGCGGTGTACCCCTCGTTGAAGATCAGGTACAGCACGTGCAGGACGGCGCGGAGCCGCTCGTCGCGCTCGTCCGGGGGCGGCGGCGCGAACCGGGCGCCGGTCGCCCGGATCCGCTGTTTGGCCCGGCTGATCCGCTGCGCCATCGTCGCCTCCGGCACCAGGAACGCGTGCGCGATCTGCGCGGTGGTCAGCCCGCCGACCGCGCGGAGGGTGAGCGCGACCCGCGAGGACGGCGTCAGCGCGGGATGGCAGCAGAGGAACAGCAGGGTCAGCGTGTCGTCGCGGTCGCCGGGCCGGTCCGCGCCGGGGCCGTCCTCGCCGGCCGGCGCCTCCCGCAGCGCGACGGCGGCCTCCCGGTCGCGGCGCGCGCGCTCGCTGCGCCACTGGTCGGTGAGGCGGCGCGTCGCGACGGTCAGCAGCCAGCCGCGCGGGTTCTGCGGGACGCCCTCGTCCGGCCACTGGACGGCCGCGGCGAGCAGCGCCTCCTGCACGGCGTCCTCGCACTGGTCGAACGCGCCGTGCCGGCGGACGAGGGTCCCGAGGACCCGCGGCGCCAGCTCACGCAGCAGGTCCTCGACCGCGACGGGCACGGTCACATCTCGTTCCCCGCGTGGTGCATGACGGGCCGGACCTCCATCCGCCCGCCGAACCGGACGTCCGGCCAGCGCGAGGCGATCTCCACGGCCCGCTCCAGGCTCTCGCAGTCGACGGTGACGTACCCGGCGAGGTGCTCCTTCGCCTCCAGGAACGGGCCGTCGGTCACGGCGGGCAGGCCGTCCTTCTCCCGGACGACCCTGGTGGTGGACGGGTCGGCGAGCGCCTCGGTCACCACCAGCTCGCCGCGCTCGGTGATCTCCTTCATGATCTCGTCGACCTGGCCGAACAGCTCCTGGCGCTCCTGCTCGGTCAGCTCCTCGACGAACCCCGGCCGGTTGAAGATCAGCAGCATGTACTTCACGGGTCTCTCCTCGTTCTGGCGCGGCTTCGCGGGCCGCACGCGGTGTCGGGACGGCCCTCGGCGGCCGCGCGTCACGCATGGATCGGAGCCGCGGCCGGTTCCTCGACATCCTTCCCGAAGAGATCCCGGGTTTTCTTGCGAGCGCCTCTCCGCCTCGCAGCCGGGTGCGGTGTCAGCCGGTCCGGTCCGCGGGGGCGCGCAGAGCGCGGCGGACGGCGGTGCGGAGCCAGCGGTGGGCGCCGTCGGCGGCGTGCCGGGGGTGCCAGGCCAGCCGATGGTCAGCGGCGGCAGGGGCAGCGGGATGTCGAGAAGGCGCAGGCCGAGGGCGGTGGCGTCGCCGCTGAGGGGCGAGGGGGCGGCGCCGGGAAGCGCCGCCGGGACGAGGCAGACGACGTCGCTGTGCGAGGGTCATCGCGGCCAGGTTGGCCGGGGAGCACGATGGCGACCCGCCGGTGCAGGCCGTGCTCGGCCAGCGCGGCGTCCAGCGGTCCGGTGAACCGGCCGCGGCGACTGACCGCGACGTGCTCGGCGGCGGCGAGCCGGGCGGGGGTCAGCGAGCCCTCGGTGAGCGGGTGGCCGGGCCGGACGGCCGCCGCCATCCGCAGCGTGACCAGCTCCTCGACCCGCGCCTCGGGATCGACGTGGTCGATGGACCCAAGGACGACGGCCTCGACGCCGGCGTCGCCCGCACCCCGGGCACCGCCTCCCCCACCACCTTCGAGCAGTGGTGCGCCGAGACCCTCAAGCCCGCCGTGCTCTCCTGACGCCCCCACCCCGGCCCGCTCCCCTGACGCGCCCATCCCGGCCCCGACCCCCGCGCCTCCACCGAAGGCGCCCGAGTGTCCCCCAGATCTGGGCCGCGCGCCCCGGGGCGAGCGCGAGGGACCGGGTCAGCCGGGGCCCAGCAGCTCCTTGATCCGGTCGCAGAGGAGGGTGAAGGGCAGGGCGTCGGGCATGTGGCCGGCGACCGCGGCCAGGTCGGGACGGCCGCCGCAGGAGTGCACGGTCACCAGCCCGCCGCCGATCCCGACCCCGCGGACCGCCTGCCACGGGACCCGCTGCCCGTCCTTCTCCACGCCGCCCAGGTCGACGGTGAACGGCCCCAGCCGCACGGCCTCGCCCGCCTCGACCGCCGCGAGGTGCCGGGGCACCGCGCGGCGCGTCACCTCGGCGGCGATCGTCTCGCCGAGCGCCCGCACGCCCGGCAGCTCGTCGCCGAAGCGCAGGACGCGTCCGTCCGAGCTCACGACCGTGAAGGACCACCGCGTCCCGTTCACCGCCCCGGCGCCGCCGTCCCAGGGCCGGACGCCGGAGACCGTCACCGAGACCAGGTCGTCCCAGACGAACACGCTGGCGTCGCCGTCCAGGCCACGGGCCGCGAGCACCTCGGGCGCGGCATCGCCCCATGTGCCGCCGTCTCCCCTCAGGCCGGCGACGGCACGACGGGCCGGCGCGCCCGCACCCTGGGGGCCGTCGCGCGCGGCGCCCGCCGGACCGGGAGCCGGGGAGACCACGAGGCCGCCGGTGAACAGGTGCACCACGGGGGCGCGCCTCCACACCGTGCCCCGGCCGGCGATCCAGCCGGCGGCGGCCGCGCAGCCCATGGCGATGACGGTGAGCGGCGCGCCCAGCCAGGCGGCGCCGGACAGGAAGGCCGCGACGGCGGCCGGGACCAGCGCGACGACCGCCACGACGAGCGCGATCAGCCAGGTGAGCGCGCGGCGCCGGGCCGGCCGCGCGTCGAAGGTCCGGACCGGCTCGCCGAGGCCGGGCGGCTCAGCCATCGCCCTCCCGCTGGCCGGAGGCGCGCGCCCACGTCCACGCGTACTCGGGGTCCTCGCAGCGGCGCGCCGCGGTGCCGAGCCGCAGCGGCCGGAACGTGTCGATCATGACGGCCATCTCCGTGGTGCGGTCGTGCCCCTGCTCCACCGCCTCCAGCACCGCCTCGACGGCGCCCGGCTGCGGCCCGTGCGTGAACCCCGACGGATGCAGCGTCATGGAGCCGATGCCGATGCCCGAGCCCTTGCGGGCCGAGTAGTCGCCGGCGACGTAGAACATCATCTCGTCGCTGTCGACATTGTGGTGGTTGTACGGGATCGGCACGGCCTGATCGTCGAAGTCGAGGGGACGCGGGCAGAACGAGCAGATCACGAACCCGGGCCCCTCGAACGTCTGGTGGACGGGCGGCGGCGCGTGCGTCCGCTTCACGATGGGCTCGAAGTCATTGATGTTGAAGACGTAGGGGTAGAGGTACCCGTCCCAGCCGACGACGTCGAACGGATGACGCAGGTAGGTCAGGCGCGACAGCCCGCTCCGGTTGCGGACGAGGACCGGCACCTCTCCCCCGTCCACCAGGAGCGGTTCGGACGGGCCGCGCAGGTCGCGCTCGCTGTAGGGGGCGTGCTCCAGGAACTGCCCGTACTGCGACAGGTACCGTTTCGGCGGCCTGATGTGCCCTCTGGCCTCGATGGCGAGCGCCCTGAGGGGTGCTCCACCGCCCCGCTCCGGCAGCACCCAGCGGTGGATGGTCCCGGTGGGGATGACCACGTAGTCGCCCTCGCCGGCGTCGAGCGCCCCGTAGGTCGTCTCGACCCGCGCGCGCCCGGACTGGACGTACACGACCTCGGCGCCGGCCGAGTTCCGGTACAGCTCGCTCGTGGTGTCGGCCGCGACGAACGAGAGCGTCACGTCGTCGTTGCCGAACAGGACGTGCCGGCCGAGGACCGCGTCGCCGCCCTCGGGCAGGTCCTGGGTGCGGTACGCGCGCGGCTGCAGCGGATGGTTGGGGGCCAGGCCGGCGCCGTCGGCGGCCGCGTCCCGCACGCCCTCGCTCTTGGTGATCGCCGTCGGGGCGTGCCGGTGGTACAGCAGGCTGGAGTCGGACGTGAAGCCCTCCTCGCCCATCAGCTCCTCGGCGTACAGGCCGCCGTCCGGCCGCCGGAACTGCACGTGACGCTTGCGCGGGATCTCCCCCACGGCCCTGTAATACGGCATCGCCGCCTCCCATCGGGGACGCCTTCGTCCCCTTCACCGTACGTCTTCGCCCTCGCCGCGCCGGCGCCCGCCGACCGCGACGCCTCCATGGTCGAGCCCGTGCGCGGCCGACGGAAGCAGAACGTCGTTCTGTGGATAACCCGGCCGTCAGGGCAGGGCTGGATGCACCGTCCCGACGACCTCGCCCAGCGAGATGACCGACCCCGACGCGCCCGGCGCCGTCGCCCGGATCGTCACCGTGTCGCCGTCCTCCAGAAACGTCCGCTTCGTCCCGTCGCCCAGGTCCACCGGCTCGCGGCCGTTCCAGCCGAGTTCCAGCAGGCAGCCGCGCTGGCCGCGGTCCGGCCCCGACACCGTCCCCGACGCGAACAGGTCGCCCGTGCGCAGCGGCGCGCCGTTCACCGTGGCGTGCGCGAGCTGCTGCGGCGCCGTCCAGTACATCCCGGCGTACGGCGGCTCGGACACGACCTGCCCGTTGATCAGGACCTCCAGCCGCAGGTCGAGGCCCCACGGCTCGGCGCAGCGCAGGTAGCCGAGCGGCTCCGGATCCTGGACGGGCGGGTCCACCCGCGCGTGCTCCAGCGCGGCGACCGGCACCACCCACGGGGAGATCGACGTCGCGAACGACTTGCTGAGGAACGGCCCGAGCGGCTGCGACTCCCACGCCTGCAGATCGCGCGCGCTCCAGTCGTTGACCAGCAGGAATCCGAACACGTGGTCGCGGAACGCGCCGGTCGCGACGCCCCGGCCCGGCACCGACGGGACGCCCGCGACGAACCCGACCTCCGCCTCGAAGTCCAGCCGCAGCGACGGCCCGTACGACGGTTCCGGCTCGCTCACCCCGGTCATGCGCTGCCCGGACGGCCGGACGATCGGCGTCCCCGACGGGTACACCGTCCCGGCGCGCCCGTGGTAGCCGACCGGCAGCCGCTTCCAGTTCGGCTTGAGCGGCTCCCCTTCCGGACGGAAGATCCGCCCCACGTTGGCCGCGTGGTTCTCGGACGAGTAGAAGTCGACGTAGTCGGCGACCTCGATCGGCCGCAGCAGTTCCACGTCGGACACGGGGATCAGGTGCGGCTCCACCTGCCCGCGGTGCGCCGTGTCCGTCAGCAGCTCGGTGAGGCGGGCGCGGTTGGCCTGCCAGGCGGCGCGCCCGGCCACCATGAAGGCGTTCAGCGAACCGGACGCGAAGTAGTGCCGGTCCTCCACGATCCCGGCGGCCGACAGCCCGGCGAGGTCGAGCACGCAGGTCCCGATCGCCACGCCCACGCGCGGCATCTCGCCGGGACGCGAGAACACGCCGTACGGCAGGTTCTCGATTCCGAAGCCGCCGTCCTCATCGAGGTCCACCCACGAAGCCGTCGTCATGGAGACATATCTTCCCCAGTGTCACGGGTTCTGACCCGGCCGCGGGCGCCCTGGATCCGGCCCCTGCCGTCGGCGGACCCGGGCTACTCCACGGGAGGCGTGGGCCCGCTGCGGAAGTTGCCGGACGGCGGCGGGTTCCAGTCCCAGATGCGCCCCTCGCCGGGCTCGCTCTCGTCCTCCGGGCTGGGCGACGGGCGCGGGACGCGCGGGGCCGGCGGCCCCGGCCGGACGGGCGAGGCGGGCAGGGCGCCGCCGTCGTCGCCCGCGTCCGGGTCCTCGGCCCGGTCGGCGGACGGTCCGTCCTGCTCCTCCGCACCGTCGTCGACCTCGGCGGTCTCCTCGATCTCCTCGGTGTCGTCGGCGGTGCCGGGGACGACGATGTCGGGACGAGTCGTCCCGGCCTTCTCACGGGGCTCGGAGTCTTCGGGGCCCTCGGCGTCGCGTCCCCTGACCAGTTCGACGTCGGTGGGCAGCAGCGCGGGCGCCCGGCGGGGCTCGGGAAGCGGGTCGAGCGGCGGGGACGGCTCGCGCTCGTACTCCTCCGCGTACACGACGCCGTAACCGTGTTCGTCATCGTCGGCCTCGTCGACGTCGTCGGCGTAGTCGTCGCGCACCGCGCCGCGCGCCTCCGCGTAGTCGTCCTCGCGCGTCACTTCGCGGCCCTGTGCGTACTCGTCCTCGCGGCCCTGCCCGTAGTCGTGCCCGCGCGCCCCCGCGTAGTCGTCGTCGCGGGCCGTGTCGTACCGGGACTCCGGCTCGTCGTCGTGGCCGAGGTAAGGCCGGTGACCGTGGAGCACCTCGTCCTCGTGGTCGCGGGCCGCCTCGTACTCGTGGACGGTCGCGTGCTCGAGCTCGTGCTCCGCCTCGGACGAGCCTCCGGGCAGCAGGTCCAGCGGGCGGGGCCGCGGCGCGTACCCGCGCTCGACCTCGTAGGCGCGGCCCTCCGCCGGCGCCTCCAGCGCGGCGGGCGGCTCCGCGGCGGGCGGCTCCAGCGCGGGGAGCACTTTGACGTGGCCGCGCTGCGCCTCGACGGGTTGGGGCTCGCCCGCCGCGGGACGGGACACCCGGATCTGCTTGATCATCGTCAGCCACAGCCAGACCGCGATCACCAGCATCACGTGCGGCGCCACCGCCACGCCCGCGCGGACGGCGTCGCGCGGCAGCGAGCCGAACCCCCATACGGCGCGCTGGACGGCGGCGGCCGCGGCCCCGGCCAGCAGGAGCAGCAGCAGCGTCCACCGCAGGGCCCTGCTCCACCAGCGGGCGTTCCGGGCGACCACCAGGGCGAGGATCGTCATGGCGGTGAGCGCGTCGGCCATCACCGGGTACGCCGGCGCCCACCGGCGGCTCGCCCGCCCGGCCAGCGCGAGCTCGCGCAGGACCGGATAGGTCAGCACGTAGGCGCCGGCCGCCAGCGCGACGACGACGAGGCCGGCGGTCGCGGTGAGCAGCCGCCGCTGGGCCGGGCTGTAGCGGGGGCCGCCGGGGCGCGTGGGATCAGATGGCATGACTCTCGTTCCGGGGTGAACGCCTTGCGGGGTGGGCCTTCAAGGCGACCCTAGCCAGCCCGGACGCCGCTCACGGGCATCTTCGCCGCGAAGATCCCGGACGGCGCACCATTAGCGGCGAGAAGCCCGCTATGCGGTGCCGCGAAACGGCGGAGAGATCAGGCTGAGAGATCAGGTGGCGGGGACGACGAGGGCGGTGGCGACGGCGGCGAGCCCTTCGCCGCGGCCGGTCAGCCCCAGGCCGTCGGTGGTGGTGGCGGACACGCTCACCGGCGCGCCGCCGAGCGCCTCGCCGAGCACCTTCTCGGCTTCGGCCCGGCGCTTGCCGATCTTGGGGCGGTTGCCGATGACCTGCACCGCGACGTTGCCGATGGCGAAGCCGGCGTCGGCAGCCAGCCGGGCGACCTCGCGCAGCAGGTCGGCGCCGGACGCGCCCGCCCAGCGCGGGTCGGCGGTGCCGAAGACGGCGCCGAGGTCGCCGAGCCCGCAGGCCGACAGCAGCGCGTCGCAGGCGGCGTGCGCGGCGACGTCGCCGTCGGAGTGCCCGGTCAGGCCGTGGCCCTCACCGGGCCATTCGAGGCCCGCGACCCACAGCGGGCGCGGGGACGACGAGAACGGGTGGACGTCGGTGCCGACGCCCACCCGTGGAATCCCTGCGCTCAACTCAGCTGGCCAGGACCTCGTCGAGCAGGGCCTCGGCCTTGTCCTCGTTGGTCTTCTCGGCGAGCGCGAGCTCGCTGACCAGGATCTGGCGCGCCTTGGCGAGCATGCGCTTCTCACCCGCCGACAGGCCGCGCTCCTTGTCGCGCCGCCAGAGGTCGCGGACGACCTCGGCGACCTTGTTCACATCGCCGGAGGCGAGCTTCTCGAGATTCGCCTTGTACCGGCGCGACCAGTTGGTGGGCTCCTCGGTGTAGGGTGCGCGGAGCACCTCGAACACCTTCTCCAGACCCTCCTGGCCGACGACGTCCCGGACGCCCACGTCCTCGACGTTCTCGACCGGAACCTGCACTGTCAGGTCGCCCTTGTCGACCTTCAAGACCAGATAGGTCTTTTCCTCACCTTTGATGGTGCGAGTCTCGATGGCCTCGATCCGAGCAGCCCCATGGTGGGGGTAGACGACGGTGTCGCCGACCTGGAAAGTCATGTGACAAGTACCCCTTCCGCTAGAACCAGGGTAGCACGGAAACGAGCGTGCCTGAACCGGCCTTGCCGACATATGCGCAGGTCAAGCCACATATTGGGGTATTGACAAAGCCCTTTAATGGTGCATCGGGCACCTGTTCCCCGTACTCAGCGTGACCGGAGCACCACCAGTGCCCCCCCGGAACGCCTCTACCGCCAACCACCCCACGGATACAAGCGTCCCCGCCGCCGATCCGCCGGACGCGTCCCATACTGGAGGTGAACATGCCGCCCCGACCGGGTACGAAGCGGCCGGAAGGGACCGAACCGGGCAGTGGCCGGGCGGCGAGGCGGTGCCGGCGAGCGACGGCGAGGAGGTGCGGCGTGAGGCCCGACGGCGACCCGGACCCCGATGACTACGGGCTCCCGCACGTGGACGTCGTCGTCCCCGATGACGCCCGCGAGCTGGACCGCGACGTGCTCGCCTACCGCCGCGAGGAGCGCCGCCGGCGGCGCCGCCGGCGGGTGCGCAGGGTCGTCCGCCCGGTCACCCGGTTCGGCGTCGCGATCCCGATCATCGCCGGGGCGCTGCTGGTCGCGCTGATCAGCGGGGCGCTGATGACGGCGTTCGGGCCGCGCCCGGCGCCGCGCCCGAAGGGCGTCGCGCTGGCCCCGAGCCCGTCCGCGGCGCCGGGCGAGATCGGCGGGCTGCTGCCGGCCGGCTCGGTGGACGTGGTGAACCGCGGCAAGAACGCCAGGGAACTGCGCGACCTGCGTCCCGCGGTGTTCGGCATCGTGCCGCCGGGCGCGCAGTGCCCGGGTGTCATCGCCGCGCTCGCGGGCAGCGCGCACGAGTACGGCGTCCGGTTCCTGCTGGTGGCCGACCCGCGGCCGGCGGGCGGGCGGCAGCCGGTCCCGCTCAAGGACGTCAAGGCGTGCGCGGGCACCGCCCACGACGGCACGCCGGAGATCCTCGAGGACACGAATGCCCTGCTCGCGGGCGCCTACGTCCCGGCACCGGAAACGGCGGGGGGCGGGCTCACCGCAGTGTTCGTCCAGCCGGACGGCGTCGTCAAGAACGTCGTGCCGGGCGCGACGCCCGGGCCGGACCTCGTCCAGAAGGTCAAGTCGCTGAGATACGGCTGACATTTTCCGGCCGTGTCGCCACCCCGGATCAGGGTCCGCGCCGGTACCTCGCTACGCTTCCCCTGGCGTATCTCACGCCGCTCTCGTACTACCCAATGCCTTTTTCGCGAGGAGACCGACGCCGTGATCCGAAACAGCCGTCGAGTGGTCGCGCTCGCCGTCGCGGGCGCCGTCGCGATCGCACCGGTGATCTCCGGCTGCGGCGCCGGCGAGGAACCTCAGACCTCCGCTCCGACCCAGCTGACCGAGGGCGTCAACGCGTCCGTGCCGAAGAACAAGCCGGCCGCGGCGCAGATCGACATCCGCAACCTGTTCATCCTCGGGCCGAAGCCGGGCCAGACGCTGGCGCAGGGCGGCGCCGCGCCGCTGTACGCCACCATCGTCAACCAGGTGAAGGGCCGGCCGGACAAGCTCGTCTCGGTGAGCTCGCCGGCCTTCTCCCAGGTGAAGCTGCAGGGCGGCGGCGTGGTGATCCCGGCCGCCGCGCCGTCGGGTGAGGGCAGCGCGGTCAAGCTGATCGGCCAGACGATCGCCCCCGCCGTCTCCCCGACCGCGTCGCCGACGGGCAAGAAGGGGAAGAAGTCGCCGGGTGCCACCGAGTCCCCGAACGCGACCGGCACGCCCGTCACGCCGGGCCCGACGGGCACCGGCGAGGCGCCGGGCGGGAGCCCGTCGGCTGCGTCCAGCAACACCCCGTCGGCGCCGCCGCAGACCGCCTCGGTGCCCTCGCCGGGGGCCGGCACGGGCCCGCTGGTGGTGCTGAGCGGCGCGACGCGGCAGTTCGTCGGCGGCGAGCACATCATGGTGACGCTGCAGTTCGAGCAGGCCGGCTCCGTGCAGGTGCAGGTGCCGGTGATCCCGCAGCAGGGCGAGTACGAGACCTACCCGGCCGCGCCGGTGACCGGGACGACGCCGGGGACCGAGACGGCGCCGACCACCTCGGCGTCCCCGTCCCCGGACGTGTCCGGCGGTTCCGGCACGAGCGCCGGCTCCCCGACGCCCACCGGCTCCGCCACCCCGTAAGACCCCGGAACGAGAGAACGGCCCGTACGGCACTCGCCGTACGGGCCGTTCTCCGCGTCGATCAGGGTCGATCAGGGCTCGAACTTGTAGCCGAGGCCGCGGACGGTGACGATGTAGCGCGGCGAGGACGGGGTCGCCTCGATCTTGGCGCGCAGCCGCTTGATGTGGACGTCGAGGGTCTTGGTGTCGCCGACGTAGTCGGCGCCCCAGACGCGGTCGATCAGCTGCATGCGGGTCAGGACGCGGCCGGCGTTGCGCAACAGCACCTCGAGCAGCTCGAACTCCTTCAGCGGGAGCTGGACGGGGGCGCCGCCGACGCTGACCACGTGCCGTTCCACGTCCATCCGGACCGGTCCGGCCTCCAGGGTGGCGGGGGCGAGCTCCTCGACCTCGCCCTGGCGGCGCAGCACGGCGCGCATGCGGGCGATCAGCTCGCGGGTGGAGAACGGCTTGGTGACGTAGTCGTCGGCGCCGAGCTCCAGGCCGACGACCTTGTCGACCTCGCTGTCCTTGGCGGTGAGCATGATCACCGGCACGCTGGACTTCGTGCGCAGCTCCCGGCAGACCTCGGTGCCCGGCAGGCCGGGCAGCATCAGGTCGAGCAGCACCAGGTCGGCACCGTTGCGCTCGAAGATGTCCAGCGCGTCGGGGCCGGTGGCCGCGACGGCGACCTCGAAGCCCTCCTTGCGCAGGTTGTACGACAGTGCGTCGCTGAACGACTCCTCGTCTTCAACGACGAGCACGCGGGTCACGGTGTTGCCTCCCGGGCGGTTTCCATTGCGGCCCTCTCGACGGGCTTTACTGCGGGCACGGGCGGGTCGATGAGGGGGAGCCGGAGCGTGAACGTCGACCCGGACCCCTCCTTGCTCCACACCGTCACCTCGCCGCCGTGCTTGGTGGTGACGTGCTTGACGATGGCCAGGCCGAGGCCGGTGCCGCCGGTCTGGCGCGAGCGGGCGGGGTCGACCCGGTAGAACCGCTCGAAGATCCGCTCGATCTCGGTCTCCGGGATGCCGATGCCCTGGTCGGTGACGTTGATCTCGACGTGCCGGTCCTCGCACCGGCGGGCGGACACGACGACCCGGGTGTGCTCCGGGCTGTAGGCGACGGCGTTGTCGATCAGGTTGCGCAGCGCGGTGATGAGCAGCTCCGCGTCGCCGCGCACCCGCAGTCCCTCCTGCCCGCCGCCGGCCAGCTCGATGTCCTTGCTGGACGCCTTGATCTGGCAGCGGTCGATGGCCTCGGCGGTGATCTCGTCGAGCCGGACGGGCCGCAGTTCGGGCAGCGGTTCGTCGCCCTGGATGCGCGACAGGGTCATCAGGTCCTGGACGAGGTTGGTGAGCCGGACGGACTCGTACTGCATGCGCCCGGCGAAGCGGCGGACGGCATCGGGGTCGTCGGCGGCGCCCTCGACGGTCTCGGCGAGCAGCGACAGGGCGCCGACGGGGGTCTTCAGCTCGTGGCTGACGTTGGCGACGAAGTCGCGGCGGATGGCCTCGGTGCGGCGCATCTCGGTGAGGTCCTCGGCGAGGACGAGGACGAGGCCGTGGGAGCCGAGCGGCGCGACGCGGACCGCGAACCAGCGGCCCTCGGCGCGGCCGCGGCGGCGGGTCTCGCCGACCTGGATCTCGGTCTCGCGGATCTCGCCGTCGCGGCGGACGAGGCGGGCCATGGCGAGCAGCTCGTCGACGACGAGGCGGTCGCCGCTGACCATGCCGAACGCGCGGGCGGCGGAGCTGGCCCGCAGCACCCGGTCCTCGGCGTCCAGGACGACGGCCGAGGACCGCAGGACGCTGAGCACCGAGGCGACCCCCGGTGGGACGCCTCCGGCGGGCGCCGCCGGGGACGCCGTCCGCTGGGCTCGCTCGCTCACGCGCACCGCCAATCCAGTCGCGAGCCCGATCGCGAGCCCGGCAAGCCCGGTCAGGCTCGCGACGATTTCGACCTCCACACCACGGATCGTAAGCGGCGTTTCGAGGGCGGCCGCCCGGCGGCCTGCCTGAACGGAGTCTCGTTCCTCGAAAGTTCACCTTCTTATACGGAAGGGTTCATGCTGGTGGGGCAGGCTGTTGCGTGGGCGGGTCCGCCCAGAATGACCGTCTTTCGCCCCCTTTGCCCCAAGGAATCCCAATTGCGTGACGCGTATCACGAGGAGCTCGACTCCCTCTCCGACAAGCTGGTGGAGATGACCCGGCTCGTCCGCTCCGCGATGGCGCGCGCGGTCACCGCGCTGCTGGACGCGGACCTGCGGCTGTCGGAGGAGGTCATCAGCGGGGACGAGCACGTCAACAAGATCGACGCGGAGATCGAGGAGACGGTCTTCGACCTGATGGCCCGGCAGCAGCCGGTCGCCGGCGACCTGCGCACCCTGATCACCGCGCTGCGGATGAGCGGCGACCTGGAGCGGATGGGCGACCTCGCGGTGCACATCGCCAAGACGGCCCGCCGCCGCCACCCCGAGTCGGCCGTCCCGCCCGAGCTGCAGGCCACCGTGCTGGAGATGGGCCAGATCGCCGAGCGGATGATCGCCAAGACGGGCAGCGTGATCGCGTCCCAGGACGTCGAGATGGGCCTGGAGCTCGACGCCGACGACGACCAGATGGACCGCCTGCACCGCCGCCTGTTCGACATCCTGCTGTCCCCCAAGTGGAAGCACGGCGTCGAGCCGGCCGTCGACATCACGCTCGCCGGACGGTACTTCGAGCGCTTCGCCGACCACGCCGTCCACGTCGCGGAGAACGTCGTCTACCTGGTCACCGGGCAGCGCCCCGAGGAGATCACCGACCTCGCCTGACCCGCCGCGACCGGGGCGGGCCCGCCCCGGCGCGGTCAGGCCGGCTGCGCGACGAGGGCGCCGTTGGCGAGCGCCCGCATGCCGAGCTTCAGGTCCTGCGGCGTGACGTCGTCCATCAGCAGCCGCTGCAGCAGGTAGCCGGGCATGATCGCGAAGAGGGTCTTGCTCGCGGCCTCGATGTCGGTGCCCGCCGGCAGCCGCCCGTCGTCGGCGAGCCGCCGCAGGTAGCCGCCCCAGATCTCGCGCAGCCGGGCGAACGACCCGGTGAGGTGGTCGGCGAGGTCGGCGTCGTGCATGGCGAGGGCCCAGGCCTGCGGCGCGAGCCGGACGGGCCCGTCCTCGCCGGACAGGCCGGTGAGCCGGTCGGCGAGCAGTTCGAGGATCTCGTCCAGCGGGAGCAGCCGGTCGCCGGTGGTGAGGTCGGTGAGGAAGGCCTGCAGGTCGCCGACCACGGCCATCAGGTTGGCGGCGACGATCTCGTTCTTGCTCTTGAAGTACCGGTACACGGCCCCGGCCGACAGCCCGGACTCCGCGAAGATGTCCTGCATGGACGTCTCGTGGACGCCCTTGCGGACGAAGCACCGGCGCGCGGCGTCGAGGATCTGGTGGCGGCGGCGCTCGAGGTGCTCCTCGCTGACCCGGGGCATACCGCCAATATAAAACGAACGTTCGTTTCTTGACAAGCCCGACACCGCGGTGCGAGGCTACCGGAGTACTAAAAAGAACGGACATTCGCTTTTCTTGAGGAGCCGGCCATGAAGTCCTCCCCCGCGGTGCGCGCCCTGGGCGTCGCCGTCGGCGCCGCGCTGCTGCAGCTGATCATGATCACCGCCTTCGCGTGGCCGTCCGCCCACCTCGCGCCGCGCCGGCTGCCCGTCGTCGTCACCGGTCCCGCGGCCGGCCCGGTCGCCGAGCGGCTGGCGAACGCCCGGCCGGGCGCGTTCGCCGTCACGACCCGTCCCGACGAGGCGTCCGCGCGCAGGGCCATCGCCGACCGCGACGCCTACGGCGCGATCGTCACGGCGCCGACCGGCGTCCGCGTGCTCACCGCGTCCGCCGCGTCGCCGGCCGTCGCGCAGCAGCTCGACGCGCTGGCCCAGGTGTTCGCCCCGAAGCGGGACGCGGCGGTGAACGCGGCCCCCGCCGTCCAGGACGTCGTCGCGGCCGACCCCGACGACCCGCGCGGGGCCGGGTTCGGCGGCATGGCGCTCCCGCTGATCATGTCGTCGATCGCCGGGGCCGCCCTGCTCACCTTCGCGGTCCGCCGGCCGGCCTGGCGGGCCGCGGGCGTCCTGCTGTTCGCGCTGCTCGGCGGCCTCGGCTCGGCGGCCCTCGCGCAGGGCTGGATGTCGCTGCTGCCGGGCCCCTACCTCGCCATCGCCGCCGTCGTGGCGGCCACGATCGCGGCGGTCACCTGCACCGTCGCGGGCCTGGCAGCCCTCGGACGGGCCGGGCTCGGCGTCGGCGGCGTCCTGTTCCTGCTGGTCGGCAACCCGCTGTCCGCAGCGACCTCCGCCCCCGAGCTGCTGCCCCGGCCGTGGGGCGAGATCGGCCAGTACCTCCCGCCCGGCGCGAGCGCGACCCTGCTGCGCTCGGCCGCCTTCTTCGACGGCGCCGGCGCCGCGCGCCCGATCGCGGTGCTGGCCGGCTGGACGGTGCTCGGCGCCGTCCTCCTCGCGATCGGCGCCCGGCGCGCCCGCGCCGTACGGCCGGACGCGGACGTCCGCGCTCCCGAGCCCGCGCTCACCTGAACATCCCGCCCTTCCGGGAGACCGTCCCGGAAGGGCCCGGCCGCGGTCAGGACAGGTTGCTGATCGGGAGCAGGCCGCGCTCGCCGAACACCTTCTTGGCGACGAGCGTGGCGTTGATCGACCGGGGCATCCCCGCGTACACGGCCGTGTGCAGCAGCGCCTCGGCGACCTCCGTGGCGGTCAGCCCGACGTTCAGCGCGGCGTTGACATGCACCTCCAGCTCCGGCTCGCAGCCGCCCAGGGCGGCCAGCACGCCGAGCGTGACGAGCTGCCGGTCGCGGGCGGGCAGCTCCGGCCGGTCGGCTGGAGGAGAGCTTCAACGACGCCGAGATGTCCGACGGCGTGCTGGACGGCCGGTTCGACATCGCCGTCCAGCGGCTGCCGTCCCGCGACGCCCGGCTCGCGACCCGGCCGTGGTGGAACCAGCCGCTCGCCCTGTTCCTGCCGTCCGCGCACCCGCTCGCGCACGCGCCCGACCCGGCGCCGCTGACCGCGCTCGGCCGGATCCCGCTCGTCCTGTGGCCGCGCGAGTCGTCACCGCACTCCCACGACGAGATCCTCGCGCTGTGCGACCAGGCCGGTGTGACGCCCCGCATCGGCGCCCGCGCCCGCAGCGTCCAGACCGTCCTCGCCCTCGTCGCGGCCGGTTTCGGCGGCGCCGTGATGCCCGACTCGCACCGCGCCCTGCGCCGGATCGGCGTCGCCGCCCGCCCCCTCACCGGCACGAACACCACCCTCTACCTGGTCTGGCGCGCCGACGACACCGACCCGCTCGTCCACCGCTTCAAAGACACCCTCGCACCGCGCCCTGCGCCGGATCGGCGTCGCCGCCCGCCCCCTCACCGGCACGAACACCACCCTCTACCTGGTCTGGCGCGCCGACGACACCGACCCGCTCGTCCACCGCTTCAAAGACACCCTC
>NZ_WBMS02000061.1 GCF_008923205.2 Actinomadura physcomitrii
TGAGAAGGTCGCGGACCTGACCTTGGTGTCCTCGGCGTGCAAGGCGCTGGCCTCGGATGTGGCGATGGACGTGACCACCGACGCGGTGCAGTTGCTGGGCGGGTACGGGTACACGCGGGAGTTCCCGGTGGAGCGGATGATGCGCGACGCCAAGATCACCCAGATCTACGAGGGCACCAACCAGATCCAGCGCATGGTCATCGCCCGCCAACTCCTCAAGTAACCCCGGGACGCACCGGGCCCCGCGTCCGATTCTCGGACGCGGGGGCGCGGGAGTTCGAGTATCTTCACGGCCCGTTGGGGCGTCGCCGCCGCGCTGCTGTGGTCGTCGGACGCCCTCGCCGCGGTCATCTCCTTCCGGCCCGCAGGACTTCTCCATGAACTCCGAACGATCCGCTGCCGCGCGGGCAGGTGCTGCAGCGCCGCGATGGGCTGCGGCAGCCGGCCTTAGTTATCGGGTTCGCGGTAGAAGGCGGTCAGCTGGGCGGCGGCGCCGGCGATTCCGAGAAGCGCCGCCAGCGCGGCGGCCTTTCCGCCGTGCGGCTTGCGGTCACCGCGGAGGCCGTGGTCGACGCTCCAACGGCCCGGCCCGATCGCGGCGAGCGCGATCGAGGCCGTCGCTACGTTGGCGACGTACTCCCAGCCCTCGGCGGTGATGAAGAACCCGTTGCGGCGGTGGACGGAGTAGGCGGCTACGCCCATCGTGCCGACGACGGCCGCCGCGGCGAGCGGCGTCGCCGCGCCCGCGAGGAGCGCGGCGCCGGCACCGATCTCCACGGCCGCGCTCGCCTGCGCCTGCAGCCGTGGCTGCCTGAATCCGATGGAGCCGAACCAGCCCGCGGTCCCGTCGAGGGTGCGGCCGTGCTTCACCCCGTGTGCGATCATCGTGCCGCCCACGGCGGCCCGCAGGAGCAGCGATGCCGCCGCCTTGCCCGCGCCGCCGTGCTCGCCCTTGCCCATGATGCGACTCCTTCGCCGTCGAAGATGGGAGGGCCACGGGCCGCGCCGGACCCGTGACCCTCCCCGTATGCGAAAAATCTACTCAGCGGCCCTTGTAGGCCGGCGTCTCCTCCCGGTTCGCGGCCGCGGCCCACGCCGCCTTCGTGTCCTCCGTGCTGCGCAGCAGGTACGCGAACGCGCGCTCGAGCTCGTAGTCCTCGTCGACGTGCATCGCCCGGTGGATCAGCCGCTTGGTGAGGGCCATGGTCAGCGGCGGACGCGCGGCGATCTCGTCGGCCAGGGCGCGCGCCTCCTTCATCAGCGAGTCCGCGGGCACGACCTTGTTGACCAGGCCGTACTCGAGCGCCTCCTGCGCGTTGATCTTGCGACCGTTGAGGATCATGTCCATCGCGCGATGCTTGCCGACCATCTTCGGCAGGTAGTTCGTCGACATCGCGAACGGGTTCACGCCCAGCTCGACCTCGATCGCGCCGAAGACCGCCTTCTCGCTGGCGATGATCAGGTCGCACAGATGCGCCAGCTCCCAGCCGCCGCCGAGCGCGTACCCGTTCACGGCCGCGATGATCGGCTTCTTGAAGTGCAGCAGCACCTTCCACATCAGGCCGTAGGAGTAGTCGTACGCGAGCCGCTGGGGCATGGTCGCGTTCTTGTCGTACTCGGTCTTGGGCTGCGGCTTGTTGCGCAGGTCCGCGCCGGCGCTGAAGGCCCGGCCGCGGCCGGTCACGATGACGACGCGCACCTCGGGGTCGCGTTCGGCCTCGGTCAGGGCGGCCGCGATCTCGCTCTCGGTCGACAGCGGGTCGATCGGGTTCAGCCGGTCGGGCTGGTTGAGCTCCAGCAGCGTCACGCCCTTGTCGTCGGTGGTGACGACGATGCGCTCGTACTCGGTCATTGTTCTCCTTGTCGGTTCCGGACTGCGCCGGTTTCAGATGCTCCGCGTGCGGTCGGCCCAGTAGGGAGCGCGGACCCGCCGCCGGAGAAGCTTGCCGTTGGAGCCGCGGGGCAGCTCGTCGACGAAGTCGATGCTGCGCGGCGTCTTGAACTTGGCGGTGCGCTCCCGGGTGTGGATGATCAGCTCCTCGGCCAGCTCGGGAGTGCCGGAGACGCCGTCGCTGAGCTGCACGACGGCCTTGACCTCCTCGCCCCACTCCTCGTTCGGCACACCGATCACCGCGGCGTCCTCGACGGACGGGTGCGCGAGCAGGGCCGCCTCGACCTCGGCGGGATAGATGTTCACACCGCCGGAGATGATGGTCTCGGCGGCGCGGTCGCACAGGAACAGGTAACCCTCGTCGTCGACGTAGCCGATGTCGCCGACGGTCACCCAGTCGCCGTGCCTTGCCGCGGCCGTCTTCGCCGGGTCGCCCTTGTACTCGAAGGGCGTGACGAGCTTGAAGTGCACCAGGCCCGCGGTACCGGTCGGCTGCTCGTTCCCGTCCTCGTCGAGGATGCGCAGCTCCGCCCCCGGGTAGGGGCGTCCCACGGTGCCGGGCCGGCGCAGCCACTCCTCCGGGCTGACCTGCGTGCCGCCCACTTCCGAGGAGGAGTAGTACTCCCAGACGATCGGGCCGAACCAGTCGAGCATCGCGCGCTTGACGTCGGGCGGGCAGGGAGCGGCGGCGTGTACGACGCCGCGCAGGGATGAGACATCGTAGGCGTCGCGCACCGCCTGCGGCAGGCGGAGCATCCGGTGGAACATGGTCGGAACGAAATGCGCGGCGGTGATGCGGCGCTCCTGGATCAGCCGCAGCGTGTCCTCGGCGTCCCACTTGTCCATCAGCACCACCGTCTGCCCGAAGTGCAGCGCCGCCATGCCGTAGCCGAGCGGGGACGGGTGGTACGTGGGCCCCGTGACCAGATGGGACTCGTCCTCGCCGGTCCCGAGTCCGGAGTGGCCGAAGAGGCGTTCGGAGAAGGTCGCCGCCGCGCTGTCCGCGTCGCCCTTCGGGCGCGGCTTGAGGACGGCCTTCGGCTTCCCCGTGGTGCCGGACGTGTAGTAGAGCCGGTGGCCGGGGCGGCGGTCGGCGGGCGCCGCCGGCGACTGCTCGGCCTTCCACAGCTCGTAGGAGGTGAACCCGTCCGCGATCCCGCCGGACAGCAGCCGACGCTCCACCGGAATGCCGGCCGCTTCTGCGGCCGGACGCACCACGTCGGCGAACTCCGCCTGCGTCACAACGGCCTTGGCGCCGCTGTCACGCAGGATGTAGGCGATCTCGTCGGCGTTGAGGTGCCAGTTGACGGGTGTGAAGTACCCGCCGACCTGGAGCACCGCGGAGAAGACCTCGTAGACGACGTGGCCGTTCTTGAGCACCATCGCCACCACGTCGTCGTCGCCCAACTCGAAGGCGGCGAGCCCGTTCGCGACGCGGTTCCCGTTCTCGTAGAGCTCGGCGAAGGTGGTCAGCGAGCCGTCCGGATCGATGACGGCGGGCTTGTCCCCCAGCGCTTCGGCGCGCTGCCAGAACGACCGCGCGGTGCGTTCTTCAGTCCCGACGCCCATGCACACCTCCATATTTCTTGGATCCAGGATTCCTGACGGCTGGCGGTCGTGTCAACGCATCCGCCCGGCGGTGTGCATCACATCGCCGCCCGGTCGTCGCGCGGACGGCGTCTCACGCGCCTTCTCCGCCGATCGCGTCGATCTCGGCCAGGACGGCGGCGGGCAGGTCGGCGACCGCGGTCGCCGTCAGATCGGCGAGCTGCTCCGGTGACGAGGCGCCGGCGATCACGGCCGTCACCCCCGGTCTCGAGAGCGCCCACGCCATGCAGGCCTGCGCCGGGCGGACGCCCGCCCCCTGCGCCACGGCGGCCAGCCGCTCCCCTCGGCCGGCGACCGCACCGGTTCCGTATCGCCGGGCGACGGCCGGCCTGGACGAGCGCGCCGACCCTCCGGTCAGCACGCCGCCCGCGAAGACCTGGAAGGCCAGGACCCCCACCCCGGCGGCGGCCGCGGCCGGCAGGAGCTCGGCCTCGGCGCCGCGGTCGACGAGGTTGTAGCGGACCTGCACGGAGTCGAACCGCGCGAGCCGTTCCCGCTCGCTGAGCCACAGCGCCCGGTACAGCTGCCAGGCGGCGAACGCCGAGCACCCGATATAGCGCACCTTGCCTGCGCGGACCAGATCATCCAGTGCGCGCAACGTCTCTTCGAGCGGAACGGCGGGATCGAACCGGTGCACCTGGTAGAGGTCGAGGTAATCGGTCCGCAACCGGGACAGGCTGTCCTCGACGGCCGCGATCACGTGCTTGCGCGAGAGCCCCGCGTCCGTCGGCGCGATGCCGCGCGACCACCGCTCCGCGTGGTCGGCGTGACCGGCCGCCACGGCGGCGTGCTCGGCGTCGGCGTCGCCTGGCCGGAGGCCGACCTTCGAGCACAGAACGAGCTGGTCGCGACGTGAGGGCGGCAGCGCCGCGCCGAGGATCTCCTCAGCCCTTGTTCCCGCGTAGACGTCCGCGGTGTCGAAAGTCGTGACGCCGGCGTCCAGCGCGGCCTTCACCACTCTCATGGCGGCCTCCGGGTCGACGGTGTCCCCGAAGGACGCCGTCCCCAGCACGAGGGAGGAGATCGTCAGACCGGACGCGCCGAGCCGGGTGTACCTCATCCGGCGCTCCGCGAAGCGCTCATCTCTTTCAGGACCGCGCCGGCGGAGCGGGCGGCCTCGGCGGCGGCCTTGTCGACCGGCAGCTCCTGGACGCGGGTGGACACCACCTCGACGCCGACCGGTGCGGACACACCCAGCTCGTCCAGTACGCGGAGCAGGCCCACGACGTCCAGGACGCCTTCGCCCGGCCAGAGACGGGCGCTGATCGATTCCTGCAGCAGGGGCAGTTCCGACTCGGCCGGGGCATCGCCGAGCTGGATGGCGACGATCTTCTCGCCGGGGACGTTCCGCAGCGCCTCGGGCCCGTCCGGACCGCGCAGGTGGTGCCACGCGTCGACGACGAGACCACCGTTCGGGCGCCCGGCCCCGCGCACGACCTCCCACGCCCGGCCCACGGTCGACAGGGCGAAGAAGGGCATGTACTCCAGGCCGACGAGGAGCCCGTGGGCGGCGGCGCGGTCGCAGATGCCCGCGAAGCGTTCGACGAGCAGGTCGAGCGGCGGTTCCTGGCCGGCCGGCACGCTCGCGCCGACGTTGAGGTGCCGGGAGCCGAACGCCTCGGCGAAGGCGTAGATGCGGTCCTCGGCGGCCCGGTCGGCGGCCAGCCGCTCCCCCTCGGCCCACCAGCCGTTGAGGAACTCGACCTCCGGCACTCCGATCCCGTGATCGTCGATGATGGTGCGCAGCTCGCGGTCGCTCGCACCCGACTCGCGAAGGTGGTCGTGGTCGAGCACCGTGAGCCCGATGCCCGTGAACCCGGCGGCCTGCGCGGCGGCGACCCGATCGGCGAACGCATGGCGGGCCGGCTCGTTGACGGGCGAGCCCGAGATCGTGTGGTGCGAGGCGATGAGCCCGGTGCCGGCCAGAGCGCTCATGAGCCCGCCAGCCTCTCCACCACCGGCGCGAAGGACTCGATGTCCGCCTCGCGCACCGTGACGTAGTTGAACCCGTAGCGCTCCCGGCGCTCGACGAGCGTGTCGCAGATGCGGGAGACGTCCCCGAGCAGGACGTGGGGATGCTCCAGCAACTCGTCCTTGGGCAGGTTCAGCATGCCACCGGTCTGCGCCGGCAGCGCCGCGGCGGCGCCGTCGACGTCGTCGGTGACGATCGTGAAGTAGCTTCCGATCTCCAGCTGCAGGTCGGCGAACCGGTCGCCCGCGGCCTCGCGGACCAGGCCGACCTTCTCCTCGGTCATCGCGGCGGTCGCTGACCGCGGCCCTTCCGGCCCGAGCTTTCCCGTCGCGTTGTTGAGGTTGAACGCCACGATGTCGGCGACCCGTGCGGCCAGTTGCAGAACCTTGGGCCCGCCGCCGCCGATGGCGATCGGCGGGCTGCCCACGGGCTTGGGGACGCCCTCGAAGCCGGACGCGTAGACGCCGTGCTCGCCCTTGACGTCCACGAGCCCGTCACCGAAGCACGCCCTGATCACTTCGACCACCTCGGCCAGCCGGGCGATGCGCACGCCGGGACGGTCGAACGGGATCCCCATGGCGGCGTACTCCGCCGCGATCCAGCCCGCGCCCAGGCCGATGTCGAGCCTGCCTTCGCTGAAGAGGTCGAGGGTGGCCAGTTCCTTCGCGAGCACGACGGGGTTGTGGTAATCGACGCAGAGCACGCGGAAGCCGATGACGAGTGTCTCGGTGGCCGCCGCCGCGAGCGTGGCGGCCGGGATCGGCGCGACCTCCTGCACGGGGTGCCGCGCCTCGGACATGGCCGGGCCGGGGCCGAGGTAGTGGTCGTTGTAGAGCAACGAGTGGTAGCCGAGCGCCTCCGCGCGAAGCGCGCGTTCGGTGATCTCCTTGGCGGAGCCGCCGCCCCGGGCCATGAGCCCGAACCGGAACGGGTGAACCATGAAGCCTGCCTTCCCATTCGTGTCCCGAGCCGCCGTGCGCGGAATCTCGAAGCACTGTTGACTCACAGAAATCCTGTATGCAGGATACATACACCCGGAAAGCGGGTAAAGGTCGATCGGCGCCCGGCGCGGACGCCACATCGACGCGAGGACGTGCACCTGAAGAACAAAAGTGCCAGGTCATGGATCCAAAAATCCTGGATCCATGTTATGGTCGGCGCACTACGTGAGAGAGAGCGCACTTTCCCGGCGGTAGCGAAGGGGCGCGGCGCCGCCCCGTGCGCACCGTCGTCGACCATCCCCCGAGAGGTGAGCCACCATGCCCTCAGCTCCGCTGCAGTTCGGCCTGTTCCTGCCGCCGTACCACAACCCCAAGCGCAATCCCACGATGGCGCTGGAGCAGGACCTCCAGCACGTCGAGCTGCTCGACCGGCTCGGCTACGCCCAGGTGTGGTTCGGTGAGCACCACAGCGGCGGCTACGAGTTCATCCCCTCCCCCGAGATCATGATGGCCGCCGCGGCGCAGCGCACCCAGCGCATTCAGCTCTGCAGCGGGGTCATCTCGCTGCCGTACCACCACCCGCTCATGGTCGCGGACCGAGTCGTCTTCCTCGACCATCTGACCCGGGGCCGGGTGCGGGTCGGGTTCGGTCCCGGCGCGCTCGTCGCGGACTCGCAGATGATGGGCATGGACTACAACCTGCTGCGCCCGCGGATGGAGGAAGCGCTCGACGCCATCCTCGAGCTGTTGGACACCCCGGGGCCGGTGAACCGCAAGACCGACTGGTTCACTCTCGACGACGCCCGCCTCCAGCTCCAGAGCTACACCCACCCCCGGGTGCCGCTCGCGGTGGCCGCGGCGATGTCCCCTTCCGGCCCGAAGCTGGCCGGCAAGTACGGCCTGGGCCTGCTGTCAATCGGGGGCACCTCCGAGCAGGCCATCGAGCTCCTCGGCAAGACCTGGGACATCACCACGAACGAGGCGAGGGAGCACGGCCAGACGGTCGACCGCTCGGAATGGGCGATCGTCGGCAACGTGCACATCGCCGAAACCGACGAGCAGGCCGTCGAGGACACCCGCTACGGGCTTCACGACTTCATGGCGTACCGGCACGTGGTCACCCCGATGCAGATGATCGCTCCCGGCGAGGTCGTCCCGCACGAGGAGCTCGTCCGCCGCGTCAACGACTCCGGCTACGGCTACATCGGCGGCCCCGAGGGGGCGACCGAGTACATCCAGAAGATCATCGACAAGACCGGCGGCTTCGGCACGTTCCTGCTCACGGCCCACGACTGGGGCAGCCCAGCCGCCACAACGGCGATGTACGAGATCTTCGCCCGTGAGGTCATGCCGCGGTTCACCGGGGTGACCGATGCGCTCAGCCGTTCCTACGAGTGGACCAAGACCCGCAAGGAGGGCTTCAGCGAGCGCTTCCACGCGGGCATCGACAAGGCCAAACAGGACTACGCGCGGAAGCAGCCGTCGGGCTCCTGACCGTGCGCTACCGCGACCCGGGCGGCACCGGCGCGCTGGTGAGGCGGTGCGGGAAGCCGTCGCGGAGCCAAGGTCCTGACGTGATCTCCTAAGGACGCAGAGAAGGCGAGGACGGCCGGCGAAGATTTCGCCGGCCGTCCTCGCCTTTCGGCATGTCGCCTTTCAGTGCGCCTCGCGGGCGAGCGATGGCTCCCGGATCAGGTCCGACGCCCGTTCCGCGACCGCGACCACGGCCGCATTGGTGTTCCCGCTGACCAGCGTCGGGAAGACCGAGGCGTCGACGACGCGCAGCCCGTCTACTGCCCGCACCCGCAGGTCCGGCGTCACGACCGCGCCGTCGTCGGAGCCCATCCGCGCGGTGCCCACGCCGTGCTCGGCACGGAACGTGTGCGTGCGCAGGTAGGCCTCCCACTCCTCGTCGGTCCGCACCGAAACGCCCGGCTTCAACTCGGCGACCACGTGGTGCGCCAGCGGTTCGGCCGCGTAGATCTCGCGGAGCAGCCGCGACGCTTCGATCATGCCAGCAGGTCCGAGCGTTCGCCCAGCAGCTCCATGGAGATGACCGGCCGGCCGCCGGGGTCGTCGGGGCGGAGCCGCACACTGCCGCGCGAGCCGGGGTGCAGCAGGCACGGGTAGGTCGTCACCGACGACTGCGGGAGGAGCTTCATCGCGTTCACGTCGTGGTTGATCGGGCCGTCGAGAGGGTCGCCGTCCGAACCGGCGTCCTCCACCCGGGTCGCGGACGGCTTCCCGACGACGCCGAACGGGCTGAACATCATCTGGTAGCGCGAGGCCCCCGTGTCCGACCGGCCCGCGTAGACCATGGCGTGGCAGGACGGGCTCGCGACCGCGCCGCGCCCGCGCAGCAGGTAGTCCAGTCCGTGCCGCAGCACGCGGCCCGGAGTCAGCTCCTGGTTCAGGGTGCGCATGTCCAGCTGGTGCAGGAAGAGCGTGATCGGGTGCTCTTGAAGGTTGGATCCGACGCCGGGCAGATCGGCGGCCACGTCGATCCCGTTGTCGCGCAGGTGCCCGGCCGGACCGATGCCGGAGAGCATGAGCAGCCTGGGTGTGGCAAGCGTGCCTGCGCTGAGCACCACCTCGCTCTCCGCGCGCACCCGCTGGAGGCGGCCACCGTGGCGATACAGCACGCCGGTCGCCCGGCCGTTCTCCACCAGGACCTTGAGCACCTCTGCGCCGGTGCGCACGGTGAGGTTGCGGCGGCGGCGCGCAGGGGCCAGGTAGGCGCGCGCGGTGCTGTGCCGCCATCCTCGCCGCTGGGAGACCTGCGAGTACCCGACGCCGGTCTGCACCGCGCCGTTGTAATCCTCGCGCAGCGGGTGCCCTGCCTTCTGGGCGCCCTCCAGGAACAGGTCGGTGACCGGATGGTCGACTCGCACCGGTGTGACGTGCAGCGGCCCGGAGTACCCGCGGGCCTCACTGCCGCCGACCTCGTAGTGCTCCGCGCGCCGGAAGTACGGTTCGAGGGAAGCGAAGTCCCACCCGGGGCAGCCCTCCGCGGCCCACGCGTCGTAGTCGGCGGTATGCCCGCGCACCCACATCATGCCGTTGATGGAGCTGCTCCCGCCGAGCAGCCGTCCGGCGGCCCAGGTCTCCACGACGCCGCCGCGGCTGGCGTCCGGCTCGGCCTCGTAGCGCCAGTTGAATCCGGCGTTGAGCTGCTTGACGCCGGCGGGCACCTGGACGAAGAGGTTCCGGTCCGCCGGTCCCGCCTCCAGCAGCAGCACCCGGCGTGCGGGGTTCTCGCTGAGCCTTGCCGCGAGGACGCAGCCCGCCGAGCCTCCCCCCACGATCACCACGTCGAAACCGGCCTTCGTCACGGGCTCCTCCCCGGGTCGGGTTCACCGAGACGCCTGCGCGGTGAACACCGCGGGCATGCTGATGTAGCCGTCCACGTTGCCGCTCGCCGCGTACCGGCGCGCCTCCTCGCGAACGATGCGGTGATCGGGGAATCGGCGGACGATCCGCTCGATCATGACCTCCAGTTCCAGCCGGGCGACGTGCAGCCCCGCGCAGCGGTGCACCCCCCAGCCGAAGGTGAGGTGGCGGTTGGGCGGACGATCGATGTTCACGGTGGTCGGGTCGGGGAACACGCCGGGATCGTGATTGGCGGCGAGCACCGAGAGCATCACGCGCTCGCCCGGTTCCAGGACCGCGTCGCCGATGACCGTCTGCTCTGTGACGCGCCGCGACAACTGCCACACCGGCGGGAAGGCGCGGAGCAGTTCATCGACGACTCGGGGGACTACTCTGGGCTCGTCCAGGATCCGCTGCCGGAGAGCGCGATCGCGATCGAGATAGTCCAGAGCGTGTGCGAGCGCGTTGGTCGTGGTGTCCACGCCACCGCCGACGAGCGTCATGAGGATTCCGATGCAGTCGCCCATCGGCACGGGCGCGCCCTCGACCTCGGCCGTGACGAGCCGGCTGATCGCATCGTCACCGGGCGAGGCGCGGCGTTCGCGGGCCGTGTCCTCCAGGAGGTCACGCACCCAGCCCATCTCGGCCAGGACACGCCTGAACTCGGGACTGTTCTTCGCAACCGACTCGAACGCATGGAACGGCCACGCGATCCGCTCGGCCAGCGACTCATCGAGCCCGAGCAGCTTCGTGACGACCATCGCGGGGACCGGGGCGCCGACGTCGGTGACCACGTCGAAGCGGCCGGCCGGGGCCATCTGGTCGAGCAGCCGGTCGACATAGGCGGTCACGACAGGGCGCAGCGGCTCGACCGCCGTGCGGCTGAGCCACGGCACGATCAGCGACCGGTAGCGCACGCCGAGCGGAGGGTCCATCTCCAATGGGAGCATCGGCGCCCGCTGGGTCGTGGGGATGGTGGACCCGCCGCTCCAACTTCCGTCGAGTTCCTGTGTCTTGGCCGAGGAGAACCGGGACGGCTCGACCAGCGCGTCCTTGATCGATTCGTAGTCGCTCATCACCCAGAAGCCGCCATGCGCCTCGCTCCAGCCCACCGGGCAGGCGGCACGAAGTTCGTCGTGCAGGTCTCGGGCAGTGGTGGGGTAGTCGGGCGAATGGTGGTCGACGGGGCACACCGGACGCTCCCCGGGGCGCACCGCCGCCGTCCACCCGCCCTCGGGCACCCGGCTCATCTGCTACCTCCCAGAAACCTGTGCCTTCGAAGACCTGCTCTGCCGACTCGCTCGGTCGTTGACCCGAGTCTCACCGCTTCGCGGCAAGGTCCCGCACCTCACGCTTGAGAATCTTTCCCGTCGATCCCTTCGGGAGGTCGTCGGCGAGCAGCACCTTGCGCGGCTTTTTGTAGCCGGCCAGCCTGTCGGCCACCCACGAGATCACCGCCTCCTCGGTCACGGCGCCCGGGGACTTCGGCACGACGACGGCGGTGACGAGCTCGCCCCACTTCTCGTCGGGCACGCCGACGACCGCGGCCTCGGCCACGCCCGGCAGTTCACGGAGCACCCGCTCGACCTCCGCCGGGTACACGTTGAGGCCGCCCGTGATCACGATGTCCTTCACGCGGTCGACCAGGGTGTAGAGCCCGTCGCCGTCGGCCGTCACCACGTCCCCGGTGCGGTACCAGCCATCGACGATGGACTCTTCAGTCGCCTCGGGGCGCCGCCAGTAGCCGGCCATCACATTCGGACCGCGTACCCACAGCTCGCCCGTCCGCACTCCGGCATCGTCGGAAGCGGCGTCCGAACCGTCCGTGCCCACCACTCGGACGTCGACGCCCAGGGCGGGACGCCCAGCCGGAATCACCGCGTGCTCGGACAGGCTCGGGTCGGATTCCTCGCGGTGCCGCAGCGCCAGCACCGGGTGCGGCGCTTCGCACGAGCCGTAGACCTGGGTCAGAACGCCGCCGAGCACTTCGGCCGCGGCGTCCAGCGTCTGCCGCGAGATGGAGGCGCCGCCGTAGGTCAGGTTCCGCAGGCCCCACGCCGTGGTCGTCGGGTCGGTCCGCGCGTGTTCGACCAGCATCTGGATCATCGTGGGCACGACGAACGACGACGTCCCGCCCTGCTCGCGGACGGCCTTAAGGAAGATCTCCGGTTCGAACTTCGGGATGACGATGTTCCGCGCACCGCGGACGAAGAACGTCAGCAGCTTCGAGGCCGAGCCGTGCGAGAGCGGGCCGGCGTGGATCATGCCGTCGCGCGGCGTGACGGCGAACTCCTCGACCAGCGACATCGTCGTCGCGGACACGCGGCACCGGTCCAGCAGCATGGCGCCCTTGGGCCTGCCCGTCGTGCCGGAGGTGTACAGGAACTGGCTCAGCCGTTCGGCATCCGGCTTCAGGACGGGCTCGAACGCGGAAGCGGCCGCGATGACGTCGTCGTATCCGTGCGCGCCGGTCGCGGGGCCGTCGACGCACACCACCTCGACCTTGCGCCCGGCGACGGTGTCGAGGACGCGGTCGAGTTCACTCGACTCCGTAAGCACGATGTCGGCCTCGGAGTCGTCGATGACGAAGGCGCGCTCGTCGTCGGACAGCTTGGGATTGATCGGGACCTTCACCCTGCCCGCGCGAGCGATGGCGAGGTCCGCCTCGACGTACTCGAGCCGGTTGCGCATCAGGATCGCGACCCGGCCGCCCTCGGCGGCGGACAGGCCGTTGAGGGCGTTGGCGAGGCGGGCGGTGCGCTCCCCCACCTCGCCGAAGGTGGCGGTCCGGTCGCCGTCGACGACGGCGACGGATTCGCGGTTCGCGGCCACCGCTGCCCGGATCAGCTCGGGAATCGTGGGCATGCCTGGACAAGCTCCTTAGGTGAACCGGTCACGCCGATTCCGGGTACCGGTGCGTGCGCGGAAGCGGTGCCGGGGCGCCGGCCGTCGCGGCCGGCGCCCCGGCACCGGTGAGCACGTGTGACGAACGCCGCCCGTCAGGCGCCGGTGGTGGCGGGGAAGTGGAACAGCTCGCGGGCGTTGGTCTCGCAGATCTTCTTCACGTCCTCGTCAGGCACGTTCGCGAACTCCTCCGCGGCGAGCTTGCGGGCGTCCGGCCAGTTCGAGTCGTTGTGCGGGTAGTCGCACTCCCAGAGCATCCTGTCGATGCCGATCGACTCGCGCAGCTGCACCGCGGTCGGGTCGCTGATGAAGCAGGTCCAGAAGTGCTTGCGGAACAGGTCGGACGGACGCTCGGTCCTGTCGACCTCCAGGCGCGTCCGCTCCCAGGTGTAGTCCATCCGGTCGAGGATGTAGGGCACCCAGCCGCTGCCGCCCTCGGACAGGGCGATCTTCAGCTTTGGGTGGCGGTTCAGCGTGCCGGAGAAGATGATGTCCACGGTCGCGCTCATGGAGTTCAGACCGCACAGGGCGATCGGCACCGCAGGCGAGGCCTCAGGGCTCGGCACGAACATCTTCGAGGACGAGCCGATGTGCATGCACAGCGGCAGGTCGGTCTCCTCGACCGCGCTCAGGAACGGGTCCCAGTAGTCGGTCGAGTAGGACGGGAGCCCGAGCGGCACCGGGTTCTCGGTGAACGACACGCACTTGGCGCCGCGGCCGGCGGCGCGGTAGACCTCTTCGGCGGCGAGCCGCGGGTCCCACAGCGGGATCAGGGCCATCGGGATGAACCGGTCCGGCGCCGCGCCGCACCACTCGTCGATCATCCAGTCGTTGTAGGCCTGGATGCAGGCGAGGCCCAGCTCGTGGTCCTTGGCCTCGTAGAAGGTCTGCCCGCAGTAGCGCGGGAAGGTGGAGAAGCAGATCGAGGCCTGGATCCCGTCCGCGTCCATGTCTCGCACGCGCGCCTTCGGGTCGTAGCACCCGGGGATCATGTCGTCGTAGTGCCGCGCGACGATCTCGCTGCCCTGGGCGGCGAGCTGCTCGGCAAGGGTGCCTCCGCTCGCGGTGTCCGCGGACTTCCCGCCAATGCCGGTGGCCGCGGTCTCCTCGTCCTTGTCATGGAAGATGCGGGTGCGGACGCTGCCCTGCATGGAGAGCGGGTAGTGCTTGCCGTCGTACACCCAGTCGAGCTTGCCCTTCTCGACCTCGACGATTCTCGGGCCACGTTCCTGGAACTTGGCCGGCAACCGGTCGACCCAGATGTTCGGCGGCTCGATCACGTGGTCGTCAACGGAGATCAACTGGACCGAGTCCTGCAGCATCTCTCGTGCACCTCCTTCTATACGGCCAGAACGCCATCGCCGATCGGCCGCGAACCCGCAACTTTCTGTGGCCTAATGTCCTGTTTCCCGTACACTACATCCTGGATTCAGAAAAGTCATCCGCCTCATCGGCAGGCGCGGAGGTCGCATGAAGCTCTTGTTCTTCCATACCGACGGCGGAGCCGTGCTGGTGCACGGCAGCCGCTGCGAGGACTGCCGGGCGGCCGCCTTCCCGGCGCGGCGGATCTGCGCGACGTGCGCGTCACGCAACCTCAGGCCGGAAAACCTGCCCGCCCGCGGCCGGGTTCGTGCGACCTCGCGCGTCAGCACCCCGCCTTTCGGATTCGACGAGCCGATCACGGTAGGCGTCGTCGAGCTCGACTCGGGACCGGCGTTGTTCAGCCTGTTCACCGAACCGCTCCCCCGCGGCGCGGCGGTTCGCGCGGTGCCCGGCCCGGTGCGTTCCGGCACCGACGGTTTCGTCTTCGAGCCCGCGAAGGAGCAACGGTGACCGGAGTGCACGTTGCCGGTGTCGGAATGACGCCGTTCGGCAAGTTCCCCGACCGCGGCCTTGAGGACCTGGGGCTGGAGGCCGTGCTCGCCGCCGTCGACGACGCCGGGCTGCACCAGCGCGAGGTCCAGGCCGTCTACGCCGGCCATGCCAGGACCGGCCGGCTGCTGGGACGCGAGAACGGCGTCGGCCAGCTGGTCATGGCCGCGGCCGGTGTCCGCGGCATCCCGGTGACCGGGGTCGGCAACTTCTGCGCCTCGGGATCGACGGCGTTCCGCGAGGCCGTCATGGCTGTGATGACCGGCCTCTACGACGTCGTCCTCGCGCTCGGCGTGGAGAAGCTCTCCGTCCGGCCGGAGAAGGGGAAGCCGCTGACCTCCGATGGCATGGAACTCGAAGGCGAGTTCGGTTTCACTCCGCCGGCCTTCTTCGCGCTCGTCGCGCAGGCTTACCTGGAGAAGACCGGCGCCTCGGCCGACGACCTCGCCCAGGTCGCGGTCAAGAACCGCGCGCATGCCGAGCACAACCCGTACGCCCAGTACCGCAAGCCACTCACAGCCGAGGAGGTCCTCGGCTCCCGCATGATCGCCGATCCGCTGACCCTGCTGTCGTGCTGCCCCACCGGGGACGGAGCCGCCGCCGCGCTCGTCGTGTCCGACCGGATGGCGCGGCGCCTGGACCGCAAGACGGTCAGGGTCGAGGCGACCTCTTTGCTGTCGGGGTGCGGCGACCCGACCGCGACCGGCGGCTTCGAGGTCGACAGGAAGACGGCGCACGCCGCTTACGAGCAGGCCGGAATCGACCCGGGGGACATCGACGTCGCCGAAGTTCACGACGCCTTCACCGTCACCGAGGTCATCCACTACGAGGACCTGCTGCTCTGCCCGCCGGGTGACGGCGTCAAGGCGCTGCTCGACGGTCAGACGGCGCTGGGCGGACGGATCCCCGTCTCGACGAGCGGCGGGCTGATGTCGAAGGGGCATCCGCTCGGCGCCACCGGAATCGCCCAGGTGCACGAGATCGTGACGCAGTTGCGCGGCGAGGCCGGCGCCCGCCAGGTCGAGCGCGCGACCGCCGGCCTCACCCACTGCGCCGGCGGCTTCCTCGACGGGGACGTCGCGATCAGCGCCGTGCACCTCTTCAGCGTCTGAATCAGCTCTTACCTACGAAACGACCGCAAGGAGCGTCATGTCTGGCACGACCCGCTCGGGTATCCCGCTCAGGGACGTCTACACAGCGACCGATGTGGCCGCCGAACCGGCGGCGCCGGGCATACCGCCGTTCACGCGCGGCATCTCGCCGGGCGGCTACAACGACCGGCCCTGGGTGATGGGGCAGTATGGTGGTTTCGGCTCCGCCGCCGAGACCAACGCCCGCTTCAAGCGCCTTCTGGAACAGGGCCAGACGGGCTTCTCGGTGGCGCTGGACCTGCCCACGCAGCTCGGCCTCGACTCGGACGACCCGTTCGCGCTCGGCGAGGTGGGACGTGTCGGGGTGCCGGTCGACTCCCTCGCCGACTTCGAGACGCTGTTCGACGGGATCCCGCTGTCGAAGGTGAAGCAGATCCGCACCACCGCGAACTCGATCGGCCCGCTCTGGGTGGCCCTGGTGACCGCGTTCGCCGAGAAGCGCGGCACGGACCCGAACGACATCGCGATCTTCATCCAGAACGACGTGCTGAAGGAGTACGTGGCCCGGGGGACGCAGATCTTCCCGCCCGAGGCCGGTCTGCGCATGGCGGCCGACGTCGTCGAGCACACCGCCGAGCACCTGCCCAACTGGACGCCGATGGCGCTGTCCGGCTACCACATCCGCGAGTCCGGCGCGACGGCGCCGCAGGAAGTGTCAATGACGCTCGCGAACACGATCGCCTACCTTGACGAGGTGGTGCGGCGCGGCGTGGACATCGACCGGTTCGCCAGCAAGCTGTTCATGTTCCTGTCGGCCGGGATGGACCTGCTGGAGGAGATCGCCAAGTTCCGGGCCGCCCGTACCGCCTGGTCCGAGCTGCTCGACGAGCGCTACCACGCCGGACCCGGGACACGAGCGCTGCAGATCTTCTCCTACACCGCGGGTTCCTCGCTCACCGCCCAGTCTCCGCACACCAACATCGTGCGCGTGACCATCGAGGCGCTGGCGGCCGTGCTCGGCGGGGTCCAGACCCTCAACACGTCCAGCTACGACGAGGCGCTCGGCACGCCGACCCTGGAATCGGTCACGCTGGCGCTGCGCACCCAGCAGGTCCTCGCCGAGGAGACCTCACTGGCCAAGGTGGCCGACCCGCTCGGCGGTTCGTATCTCATCGAGTCCCTCACGAGCGAGATCCTCACCCGCGTCCGGGAGGACCTCGAGGTCATCGAGGAGCACGGCGGGGCGCTGCGCTGCATCGAGTCGGGCTACTTCGCGGGGCGGCTCGCCCAGCAGTCCTACGACGACCAGCGGGACGTCGAGAGCGGTGCCCGCCGGGTGCTCGGGGTGAACTACTACGCCGACGACTCCTCGGTCACGGTTCCCGCCTTCTCCGTCGATCCCAGCGCCGAGGAGGAGCAGCGCAAGCGGGTCGCGCAGGTGCGGAGTGAGCGGGACCAGCGTGCCGTCGACGCCGCGCTCGAAGAGGTCGGCCGCGCGGCGCGGGACGGCGAGAACTGCGTGCCGTCGATCACCGGCGCCGTCCGCGTGTACGCCACGGTCGGCGAGATCTACGGGGTGCTCCGCGGGGTGCACGGCTCCTACACGCCGTCCGCGAGCCTCGGCTGACGCCCGCGGCCGGCCGGGCTGCAGCACCGGCCGGCCGTCACTTGTCGAGTGTTCCGCGCGGCGACCGCGACGAAGTTCGCGCGTGAGGGGCGACGTGTCAGCGCCGGCTGCGGCCGTATCGTCGTCCAGGCGTCGGCTGACTTCGCGGCGCGAGTGCCCGGGCGGTCAGAGGGCGAGGCGGTCGGCGAGCTCGGCGCGATACTGATCCGGCGCACCGAACAGGACCTCGGACGCCCGGGCCCGGCGGAAGTACAAGTGCGCCGGGTGCTCCCAGGTGAAACCGGTGCCGCCGTGAACGTGAATGGCGTCCGCGGTGATCGAGCCCGCCACCTCGCAGCAACGCACCTTGGCCGCCGCAGCGGCGGCCGGCAGGAGATCCGGCCGGTTGTCGGCGAGCCAGGCGGCGTGCTCCACCAGGGCCCGCACCGACTCCACTCCGACCAGCATGTCCGCGCACATGTGCTTGATCGCTTGGAACGACCCGATGGCACGGTCGAACTGGACACGGGTCTTCGCGTACTCGACGCTCATCTCCAACGCCCGCTCGGCGACGCCGAGTTGCTCGGCCACGAGCGCGAGGACCGCCCGATCACGTACCCGTGCCATGATCTGCGCTCCCCCGCCGGTCGAGAGCCGCTGCGCGGGAGCACCGTCGAGTTCGAGTCTCGCGTGCGAACGGGCGAGATCCAAGCCGGCAAGGGGACGCACCGTCACGCCCGGCCCCGGTCGCACCAGGTAGAGCGAGCCGCCATGGTCGTCGGAGGCCGCCAGCAGGACGACGTCGGCGGAAGCACCGTCGAGCACGTTCGTCAGCGTCCCGGAGAGGGTGCCGTCGCCGCCCGAGCCGCTCGCGGTGACGGCCGGTTCGTGCCCCAGAGGGGGCAGGGCCGCTGTCGCCAGGAGCGAGCAGTCCGCGATTCGCGGAAGCAGTTCGTGCTTGGCCCCGTCGTCGTCTATGGCCAGGAGCGCGGGGATCGCGAGTCCGACGGTCGACAGCAACGGGCCGCCGTAGAGCGACCGTCCGGCCTCCTGAAGGGTGATGGCCTGTTCCACCCAGCCGTAACCATGACCACCGAATTCGATCGGGATCGTCAGACCCGCGGCGCCCAGGTCACTGCCGAAGTCCCGCCACAGAGCCCGGTCGAAGTCCCCGTTGCGCCCGGCGCGTTCCCGCACCGCTTCCTCGGGGTTGCGATCGGCCAGCAGCGCCCGCACCGAGTCGCGGAGGTCCGCATGCTCCTGCTGGAGCTCCGCCCCGCCCGCGGCCACTTCGGCGGGAGTCAGCAACGCGCCCGTGGTGCTCTTCACTTCTCCCCCTTCGCGGGCGCCCGGCCGTTCACGCCCGGCTCCGTCGGTGCCACGCGCGGTTCCCGTGGCAGCCCGAGCACCCGTTCGCCGATGATGTTCTTGACGATCTCGTCGGTGCCTCCGCCGATGGCGAGACCGGGCGCCGCGCACAGGCGCAGTGCCCACTCGTCCGCCCCCTCCTCGTCGGCGTCCCACGTCGTGGCGTCCTCACCGTGGATGAGCACACCGGTCCGGGACGCCGACTGGATGTACCGGGAGGCCGCCAGCTTGCCCACCGCGCCCTCAGGTCCCGGTGTGCGGCCCGCCTCGATCGCCCGTTTCGTCCGTTCCCGCAGCAGGCTGAGCACCAGCTCGTCGATCCACGCGTCCGCCAGCCTCCCCCGCAGTCGCGGCTCCTGCTCCCGGCCGGCGCTCCGAGCAGCCGCCACCAGCATCGAGACGCTGCCACCGCGCAGGGCGGTGTTGCCCGCGACGGAGACCCGCTCGTTGAGCAACGTCGTCCGTGCCACGGTCCAGCCCTCGCCAGGCTCGCCGACCAACCGCTCATCGGGCAGGAAGACATCGTCCAAGAAGACCTCGTCGAACTTGGCGTGCCCGGTCATCTGCCGCAGCGGACGGACCTCGACTCCCTTGTCGGCCATGTCGACGATCGCGACCATGAGTCCGGCGTGTTTGGGGGCGGCCGGGTCACAGCGGAGGAGAGCAAGGCCGAACTGGCTGTGCCGACCGCCGGACGTCCACACCTTCTGCCCGTTGACCCGCCAGCCGCCGTCGACCCGCACCGCTCGGGAGCGCACACTCGCCAGGTCCGACCCGGCGCCGGGCTCGGAGAAGAGCTGGCACCAGATCTCCTCTCCCTTGACAAGCGGTGGGATGTACCGAGCGCGCTGTTCATCGGTGCCGTGCCGGAGCACCGTCGGGCCGCACATGCCGAAACCGACACCGAGCAGGGTCGTGGGCAGTTCGTATCCCGCGACCTCCTGCTGGAAAATGAGTTCGTAGCGGGAGGACAGCCCCTGGCCTCCGTACTCCACCGGCCAGGTCAGCGCGGCGAACCCGGCTTCGGCCAGCCGGCGCTGGAAATCGCGGGCGGCCCGAACGGACTCCTCGTCATACTCCTCCGCGGTGCGTCCCGCTCCGTCAGAGCCGGAGAGTACGGGAAGGTGCTGTTCCGCCAGCCAGGCGCGCAGTTTCTCCCGGAAGGAGGACTCCTCCGGCGCCTCGTCCTGCAGGCTGCGCTGCTCGGGCTCTACACTCGTCGACATGCAAGCATCCTACATCCAGGATACTCGACACGGAACGTGAGCGACGTCGCAGGGTCACCCGCCGGGCCGCTCGCCCTTCTCGAGCACGGCGTTGCGCCGGAAGCCGCGATATCCATCGCGAGCGACCTCGTCGATCTGCTGGCCGTACAACGCGTAACCGCCGACATAAGGCATGAAGACCCTCGGTTTGCCCGGCACGTTGGCGCCGATGTACCAGGAATTGCCCTGGGGGAACAACGTGAACGACGCGGCGGTATTGACCTGCTCGACCCAGGCGTCCTCGGCCTCGACCTCGGCTTCGACACGGGTGGCCCCGGCTGCCCGCAGGGCCTCCAGGTGCGCGGCGATCCAATCGACGTGCTGCTCGGCGGACGCGACCATGTTGGTCAGCACCGACGGACTGCCGGGTGCAGTGATCATGAACAGGTTCGGGAAGTCCGCAGTCGCCAACCCGAGGTACGTGCGAGGTCCCGCCGCCCACTTCTCGGCCAGGGTCCGACCTCCGACTCCGCGGAGACCGAGCTGCAGTAGCGGGCCGGTCATGGCGTCGTACCCGGTCGCGAACACGATCGCGTCCACTTCGTGCACGTGCCCGCCAACTTCGAGTCCCTTCGGCGTGACGCGCTCGATGGGCGAACCGCTGACGTCGACCAATGTCACGTTGTCACGGTTGTACGTGGCGTAGTAATCGGTGTCGACGCAGATCCGCTTGGCGCCGATCGGATAGGTCGTCGGGCAGAGCAGCCGGGCGACGTCCTGGTCCCTGACGATCTCGCGGATCTGCTCCCGCACGAAGTCCGCCGCGACGGCGTTGGCCTTCTCGTCCACCATGCTGTCGGCGAAAGCGAACATGTACCCGGGCCCGCCGAGTTCCCATCGCTTTCGCAGTTCGGCCCGCTGCTGCTCGGGGCTAAGGTCGCCCGCCTTCCCCGGCGGCAGCGGCAGGACGGATCCGCCGCCCGTCTGGCGCGCCTCGGCCCGCAGCGCCGGATACTCCCGCTTCAACCGCGCGATCTCGTCCTCGGCGAAAACGCGGTTCCGAGCCGGTACCGAGTAGCTCGGCGTGCGTTGGAAGACGGTCAGTGCGGCCGCCTGCTTCGCGATCTCCGGGATCACCTGGATGCCGGACGATCCCGTACCGATGACCGCGACCCGCAGCCCGGTGAAGTCCACGCCCTCATGCGGCCAGCGTCCCGTGTGGTACGTGGCTCCGGCGAAGTCGTCGAGCCCGGGGACGTCCGGGACCCGCGGACTCGCCGCGAGACACCCGACCGCGGTCACGAGGAAACGGGCCCGGCGCACGCCGCCGGACTCCAGACGCACGGTCCAGCGGTCGTCCGACTCGTCGAAGACGGCGCCGACGACGCTGTCCCCGAAGGTGATGTCGCGGCGCAGGTCGAAGCGGTCGGCGACGTGCCTGCAGTAGTCGAGGATCTCCGGCTGCGTGGCGAACCGCTCCGTCCAGGTCCACTCCTGTTGCAGGTCCGCGTCGAACGAGTACGAGTAGAAGATCGACTCCGCGTCGCAGCGGGCTCCCGGGTACCGGTTCCAGTACCAGGTCCCGCCCACGTCCTCGCCCCGCTCGACCACGTGCACGTCCATGCCCAGCTCGTCGCGCAGCTTGCGCAAGGCGTACATGCCGGAGAAGCCCGCGCCGACGACCAGCACGTCGCGGGTCGGGGCGTCGCTTTCAGCAGAAATCGGCACTGCTCTTCCCTTTCTTCGCTTCAGCGGCCGGCGCCGTGCACGACAACCGGTCCCGGATCCGGGCGGACACGAACGCGAGCCCGGTCTCCTGGCCTGGCAGGATGTTCACCATCGAGAAGAAGCCGTGCGTCTGACCGGGCACGACCTCCACCTCGGTCTCCACCCCGGCCCTCGCGAGCGCGGCACCGTAGGCGTCCTGCTCGGTGCGCAGCACGTCGTGCTCCGCCAGCAGCAGCACCGCGGGCGGCAGCCCGCTCAGGTCCTCCGCGCGCAGCGGGCTGATGTCCGGCCGACTCCGCTCCGACACTGCCGCGTAGTGGTCGAAGTACCAGTTCATGCCCTCGCGGGTGAGCAGCAGGGCGTTGGCGGGATCCGTGTAGGACGGGGTGTTCAGGTCGGCGTCCGTGACCGGGTACACCAGCACCTGCAGCGCGATCGGCGGTCCCCCCGCGTCACGCGCCCGCAGGGCGACGACGGCCGCGAGGTTGCCGCCCGCACTGTCCCCGGCCACGATCACTGGCAGCGCGCGACCGTCCCCGCCGCCCGACCCGGCCGCAGCCCAGCGGACGGCCTCCCACGCGTCAACGACAGCGGCCGGATACGGGTGCTCGGGCGCCTTCCTGTAGTTGACGAGGACGACGGTGCAGCGCGTCCGCTCGGCCAGCCGCCGAGCGAGCGTGTCGAACTGGTCGATGTGGCCGGTGACCCATCCCCCGCCGTGGAAGTAGACGATGATGCCTTCAGGTGCGGCGACCGGCACCAGCTCCCGAGCGAGGAACCGGGCGCCCGGCTCGCCCAGCGAGTGCTCGGCGACACGCCACATCTCCGGCCCCTTGCCGGCGAGCTCCCCAAGGGCGGCACCCATGGCACGGGCCTCCCCCGGCGTCCGCTCGTGGAGCGGCTTGCCGCCGGCCTCCGCCATCTGCTTCAAGAAGGCCTGCGTCGCCTCGTCCAACGCCACTACCGCCCACCTCGATCCATGGTCCGTCACAGGAGCCGGTTCGCCCCTGTGACATGGACACAGGATCCAGGATTTTGCGCCATAGGTCACTATCCAGATGGCTCGACCGGTAGCCATTCTTCGCCGACGCCGGCGACCACTGCCGCGCTGTCGCGCAGTCTTCGGAGCATCACGGCCATGAACATGCGGTTGCGCCCGTAGGGCTCGGTGATCTCGAAGCCGAGGTGACATTCGACCATCGCGACCCGCCGGACGACCGAGTTGTGGTGCAGGCACACCCGTTCCGCGGCCTGCCGCATCGATCCTGTTGCCACGACGGCGTCCAGGATGCGCACGAGCTCCGGCCCCTCCACCTCGACCAGCCGGTCCAGCCCCTGAACGTCGGGGATCTCGCCGATCCGTTCGGTACTGAGCTCGCGAGCGAGAATGCCGTAGCCGCCGACCGTCGCCACGTCCAGCGGCACCGACTCCTCCAACCGGTACGCCCCCGGGCGCGAGGACTGGGTTGCGTGAAGCGGATCGCGGCCAGCGCCTCGGTCCAGCCCGCCGCCACCTCGGTGACCGGACGGCGATCGCTCATCCCGATCCGAACTCCGACAGGGACATCGATCTCGGTGATCCCCGGCCGGTCGGGTACCACGGCCGCCACAACCGCCGCCGTCCGTCCCGCGACGAGCTGGCCGCGCCCCCGCTCGGCCTCTAAAAGGCCGCGCATCCCGTCGACCGGTCCTGCCATCACGAGCACGCGGATCGCCTTGTGGACCAAGAAGCCCAGCGCGGCCAGCACCGCTCGCGCACGGCCGTCGTCCGTCAGGAGCACCGCCAGGCGCTCGTGCTCGGCGTCCGGCACTGCTTCGCGCAATCGCACCCCACGCGCGACGATCGCGAGCTGCTCAAGGATCACCTCCGTCAACTCCGGCTGGACGCCCGGTTCGACCCACACCAGCTCCCCAGTACTCAGGCAGCGGGCCGCGGAGCCCGGAGCCGACGATTGGAAAATGGCGGCGCCGTCCGGCCACATCACTCCGACGGGCGCCCCCACCAGCTCGCGCAGCCGGCCGAGCAGCTCGGACAAGCCGAACTCGAGCCGGATGCCGCGCCCAAGGAGACGCACCACGTCGTCGACATGGACAGAGCGCGCGACCGCCGGAGGCAACAAGCTCGTATCAGCGCGCAAGCCATCCGTATGTCGTGAATCCTGCATCCTAGTATCTAGGATACGGCAATCCGTTCCCGGGTGTCGAGGACGCGCGCGGCCTCGACCGATTCCTCTCGGCTGGCATCGGAATCTGAACGGGCTCACCGGTTGCTGGACCTCAAGATCGTTGGGCTCCGCGCCACGGCGGGAAGCATCATGATCGTTTACCCCCGCGACCGCCCATCCGGGCGATGCTCCGGACGCGAAGGTGCGCTCGGAATCCTCGGCACACGCTCTCGCCCGAAGACATCAGCGGCGGCGAGGCGGCCCCTATGCGCACCCTTGCCGCTGACCTGATCGACCTTGCGCGGAAGATGCGCTCGGGCGAGGCATCCCCCGTCGAACTGCTCCAGGACACGCAGCTTCGGATCGTCCGGACCAACGGTGGGCCACCGACCACCGCCCGTGCGCCCGACGCGATCAACGCTTGGGTACGCCTTTATCCGGATCGGGCGCTCGAAGCGGCGGCCGCTGCGGACACACGTCTCGCGCGGGATCCTTCGGCGACTCCACTGCTCTGCGGCATCCCGATCGGTTTGAAGGACGTCCTCGGCGTGCGCGTTCTCCCGCTGACCGGATCCAGCGCGGTCCTCGCCGACCACAAGGCTGAGGAGGACACTGCGCAACATGGAAACGGCTGCGCGAAGCGTCAATGGTGCTGGTCGGGCATACGGACACCCACGAGTTCGCGGCCGGAAGCACCACGGACCAATGCGGAAACCCCTGGGATCCGACACGGACGGCGGGCGGCTCCGCGGCGGCCGTGGCTGCGGGCATGGTTCCTGCGGCACTCGGGACGGACACCGCCGGCTCACTGCGCATCCCCGCGGCCTTGTGCGGCGTGAGCACCCTCAAACCCAGCGCGGGCATGGTTTCCAACGCGGGCACCATCCCACTCGCTCCATCGCTCGACCAGGTCGGCAGATCGCGCGGACGGTGGCCGACTGGACCCTGCTGTTCACCACGCTCACCGGCCGGGAATCGGCAGGGATCCCGCCCACCACGTCGGCTCGCGGCGGCTCGGCACCCCTGAACGGCATCACCGTGGCGCTCACCGACCGAGCCGACGGCCATACGCTGGCACCGGACGTCGCCTCCGGGCTGCGCACGGCTTGCGACGCCCTATCCGACCTCGGTGCACAGGTACGAAAACCGAGGGCGCACCGACCAGCAAAGCCGAAGCTGGCCGGGAGCGCGACGGCGAGTCCATGACGATCCTGCTCACCGAGCTCTGGGCCCATCACCGCCGGTACGCATCTCGCCGTTCGCACTATGGCCAAGACGTCGGTGCGCTCGTCGACCTTGCAAGGGGGCGGGCGCCAGAACTCGGGAACGCCCATCCTCCGGCACAACTGGAAAGATGGACCTGACCGTGAGCTGGGACCGCTGGCTGCGAGAGCAGGACGTCGACTGCGTCCTCGAAGCAACGACCCCGGTCACCGCTCCCCCCAGAGGTTCCTTCGGCCACCCGGCCAAGACCACCACGAACCTGGCGGCATTCACCAGCCTCTGGAACCTTCTGCGCTCGCCCGTCGAGCTCGCGGCCGACGCCGCCCGCGAGGCCCTCACCGACACCGGCGCCGCCCCCGGCATCGTCGCGGCCGTCATCGACACCGCCGCCGGCATCCGCCAGTTCGAGACCTCGACACCCGGTGCGCCCGCGCCACTGGGCCGCTCCAACAACTACCCGCGCTCGGTCGCTCAACGCGTCGGCGCCGCCCCCGCGCGAGCGATCCTGGAGGTCGCCGGCGGTCAGGGCCCTCAGCACCTGGTCAACGAGCTCGCCGCCGCGATCGCTGCCGGCTCGTGCCAGGCGGCGCTGGTGTTCGGTTCGGAAGCCATCTCCACCGCACAGCGCCTGGCCAAGGACGCGATGACCGGCCCGACTTCACCGAACAGGTCGACGGCGACCTGGAGGACCGCGGCTACGGCCTGAAGGGGCTGACCTCCCGGCACTTGGCGACCCACGGTCTCACCGACGCTCCGAGCCAGTACGCCTTGTTCGAGAATGCGCGCCGTGCGCGGCTGGAACTCAGCTGCCAGAGCTACACGCAAGCGATGGGCGAACTGCTCGCCCCCCTCACCAACGTCGCCGCCACCAACCCGCACGCCTCGGCGCCGGTCCAGCGTCCGCCGAGGAACTGGCCACCGTCACCGAGAAGAACAGACTCATCGCCGACCCCTACACGCACTACATCGTCGCCCGAGAAAAGGTCAACCAGGGCGCGGCCGTGCCGCTGATGTCGGTCGCCACGGCCCAGATTCTCGGCATCCCGCAGGAAAAGTGGGTTTTCTTGCACGGCCACGCCGACCTGCGCGAACGCGATCTGATGGACCGCGAGGATCTCAGCCGCAGCCCCTCCTCGGTGACCGCTGCCCGGCACGCGCTGGAGGTCGCCGATGTCAGTGTGGACGACCTGGCCACCATTGACCTGTACAGCTGCTTCCCCATCCCGGTGTTCAACATCTGCGGCGGGCTGGGCCTGGATCCGGCCGACCCGCGCGGCCTGACCCTCACCGGAGGGCTGCCGTTCTTCGGCAGCGCGGGCAACAACTACTCCATGCACGCCATCGCCGAGACCGTCCACCGCTCGCGCGCCCTCCCTGCGCCTTCGGACTCGTCGACGCCAACAACGGAACCATGAGCAAGTACTCGGTCGGCGTCTACTCCACCACCCCCACCGAATGGCGCCCCGCCCGCAGCACCGACCTGCAAGCGGAGATCAGCTCCCTTGCCGCCCCCGAACAGGCTCTCCGGGCCGACGGCTGGGCCACGATCGAGACCTGGATGGTCAAGTACCACCGTAACGGCGCACTCACCGGCATCGTCATCGGCCGACTGGAGTCGGACGGACGGCGGTTCATCGCCCAGACCGCCGACGGCGACACCGAGCTGCTGCTCGACCGGCTCTCCACCGGCGACCCCGCGGAGACCCGTGTCTACGCGGGCTCCTTCGGGGTCGGCAATCGTGCCACCGTCTCCGACACCCGCATCGACCAGCTGTTCCCCGCGCGTCCGCCGGTGCTGCGGGACGACTATAAGCACATCCTGGTCCGCCGTGACGGGCACCTGCTGGAGATCACCATCAACCGGCCCGAGGTCCGCAACAGCCTGCACCCGGAGGCCAACGAGGAGCTCGACGAGATCTTCGACGCCTACTTCGCCGACCCCGACCTGTGGGTCGCGATCCTCACCGGTGCCGGCGACAAGGCGTTCTGCGCCGGGAACGACCTGGTCTACTCCGCCTCCGGCAAGCCGATGTGGGTGCCCAAGAACGGCTTCGCCGGACTCACCTCCCGCCGCCGGCTCCCCAAGCCGGTCATCGCCGCCGTCAACGGCTACGCGATGGGCGGCGGCTGCGAGATCGCGCTGGCCTGCCACCTCGTCGTCGCCGACACCACGGCGCGCTTCGCCCTGAGCGAGGTCAAGGTCGGCCTGGTCGCCGGAGCCGGCGGCCTGATCCGGCTCCCCAGGACCGTCCCGCCGAAGGTTGCCGCCGAGATGATCCTCACCGGCCGGCGCCTCTCGGCCGAAGAAGCGCGGGACTACGGGCTGGTCAACCGCGTGGTCGACGCCGGCACCGCGCTGGAGGGCGCCCGCGCGCTGGCGGCCGAGATCCTCGACGGCTCCCCCACCTCGGTCCGCCTTTCGCTGCAGGTCATGGCCGAGACCACCGCGGTAGCCGATCCCGTCGACGCCATCGAGGCGTCCTCCCCGGCCCTCGACGAACGCATGACCACCGAGGACGCCGTCGAAGGCCTGACCCAGGGCCCCGGAGTAGTGGAAGTCTCGGCCTGACTGTCCGGTTCTGACAGGGGTGGGCTGGGCTGGAGATGCGTGCAGGCACGACCTTCGTGATCATGAAGGTGTTGAAGCTCTCCGATCACATGAGAAGACCGTGCCTGCCCCCTCATCATCTCTGATCTCCGCTGTTCTTGGCGACCTGGCCGATCTGCCCGAAGCCGACCGTGATGCTCTGGCCAACAAGATTCCGCAGCTCATCGCCCACCTCGCGTGGGTGCCCGACCCGCGTGATCCTCGCGGGATACGGCATTCACTGACATCGCTTCCGGCCACGGCGGTCGCGGCCGTACTGACCGGAGCGACGTCGTTCACAGCGATCGGCGAGTGGGTCGCTGACTCGCCCGCCTCGGTCCTGGACGTGCTCGGCATCCGCTGCAACCTCTTCTTGCGTGTGCATGAGGTGCCGGACGAGGCGACCATCCGTGACCTGCTGGAGCGCGTGGACCCGGCGGCGCTCACCGCGGCGACCGGTGCCTGGCTGAACGACCTGACCAGGTTCGAGCCCACCGACCGCACCCGCGCCCGGGACCTGCGGCGGCCTCGGCGAGAACAAGTCGTGGTCGATGGCAAAGCGCTACGGGGCACACGACACCACACCGCCACCGGCCGAGCGCTGCACCTCCTGGCCGCCCGCACCAGCCGGGGAGCCGTCATCGCCCAGGCCGAGATCGGCGGCAAGACCAACGAGATCCCGGCGTTTGCGCCGCTGCCGCGCCCCCTGAACCTGGCCGACGTCGTGGTGACGGCAGATGCCCTGCACACCCAACGCGATCACGCGGTCTTCCTGGTCGAGGAGAAGAAGGCGCACTACATCCTCACGGTGAAGAAGAACCAGCCGTCACTGCACCGGCAACTCAAACAGCTGCCCTGGCGCAAGATCGAGACCGGGCACACCGAGACCCATCACGGACACGGCCGGACCGAACGCCGCTCCATCAAGGTCTGCGCGGTCGCCCAAGGACTGACCTTCCCGCACGCCGCCCAGGCCATCTGCGTCACCCGCCGGACCCGCCCCCGCCACGGCGGACGATGCAAGACCGTCACCGTCTTCGCCGTCACCAGCCTCGCCGCGCACCAGGCCGAACCCCAAGAACTCGCCGCCTGGATCCGCCGGCACTGGCAGATCGAGGCGCTGCACCACGTCAGGGATGTCACCTACCGCGAGGACGCCTCCCAGATCCGCGCCGGCCACGGGCCCGCGGCCATGGCCACTCTGCGCAACCTCGCCATCGGCATCCTGAAACTCTGCGGCTGGACCAACATCGCCGCCGCCAACCGCCACCACCAGCGAGACCCCCACCGCTGCCTCGCCACCCTCGGCCTCACAATCGGACATCACGATCGATAACACGAGAACGCCGGAGCCCTGGTCATCGGTGTCCAAGAACAGCCCGACAACCCCCGCCCCCGCCTGCGTCCGCGGTCGCTCCAGGGTGGCCACGGACGCCTGGAGCCAGCAGGCAAGCAAGGAGTTGCTGTGCGTGACGGCGCAGCAACTCAGCAAGGTGTCGGCACCGCGAACTGGGTCAGGACACATCCGGGCGTAGCAGTCGAGTTCGCACTGGTGGCGACAGGCATCTCCGACCGTGAGCCTTTACGTTGTAGATCAACATTTCCCCCGGGCGACACACCGCGCTGTGACGCTGGGTAAAGATTGCATTACTTTGTGCAGTAGCATGCTTGGTTCGCGTCGTCAAGAGCGCTGGCCGCTCTGGCGCGACACCGCGGGACCGTTCGCGGCTCGGATGCCCCGAATCGACCGCGACGTCCCTCAACGGACCGAGGAGGAGTTCATTGGCAAAGATCATGATTGGTAAGTACGAGGGGTCGATCTACGAGGAGGGTGACGGGTGGACCGGCGCCATCTCGCTCGGGTTCGCCTCGAACGGCAAGCGCAAGCGACTCAAGCGGAAGGGGAAGACCAAGACCGAGGTCCGCGACAAGCTCATCAAAGCAGCCAAGGAGCTCGAAGCCGGCGTCAAGACACTCGCGAACTACACGGTGGCCGACGCCGTCGAGGACTGGCTGACCAAGGGGCTCAAGGGCCGAGACGCCGGCACGGTCACGACCAACCGCATCCTCGCCGACAAGCACGTCATCCCCCTCATCGGCAAGGCCAAGCTCACGGAGCTGCGCGCCGACGACGTCGACGAGTGGCTCGACGGCCTCAGGGACAAGCTGTCCACCCGCACCCTGCAGAGCATCCATGCGATCCTCAAGCGCTCGATCCGACAGGCGCAGGCACGGGACCGGGTCACACGGAACGTGGCCGAGCTGGTCACCACGCCCAAGGGGAAGACCGGGCGGCCGAGCAAGGCGCTCACACTCCCCCAGGCCATGGCCGTCCTCGACGCAGCCAAGTCATCCCGGCTGCACGCCTACGTGGTGCTCAGCCTCATGGCCGGCATCCGCACCGAAGAAGCGCGAGCTCTTCAGTGGAATCACGTCGTCGCGTGGGACGAGGAGGCGGACGCCTGGCGGCCTGTCGGTGAGGCCGGCTTCGACCATGACAGGTTCGCTCTCTATGTCTGGCGGTCGGTGTGAAGACACGGTGACACCAAGACCAAGAAGTCTCGTCGGACTCTCGAGCTGCCTGCGCAGGCCGCGGAGGCTCTTCGCAAGCACCACACGCGGCAGGCCGTCCAGCGGCTCAGTGCCGAGCTCTGGCAGGACAACAACCTGGTCTTCTGCACGGGGGTCGGGACGGCGCTGGATGCCGCCAATGTGCGGCGCGGTCTTCCGGCGGATCACCTCGAAGGCCGGGATCGGGGAAGACTGGACTCCCCGGGAACTCCGTCACTCGTTCGTCTCGATCATGAGTGACAGCGGGGTGCCCCTGGAGACGATCGCCGACCTGGTCGGGCACGCGGGGACGGCCGTGACCGAGAAGGTGTACCGGCACCAGCTCAGGCCGGTCATCACCCAGGGAGCCGAGGCCATGAACACGGTCTTCGGTCGGAGCGAGTCGGCGTAGGTCTGGGAGCGGTGGCTCCCCGTTTGGCTCCCGGGCGGGCCTGAAGATCGAAAAAGGTCCCGGAATGATCTCCGAGACCCTTGCTGACCTGCTAAAACGGGGTGGGCGATACTGGGTTCGAACCAGTGACCTCTTCGGTGTGAACACGACCGATCATGCCCCGGCTACCCGGCCTTCCGGCATCGCCGCAGGTCAGGCACAGTTCTTTCACGCGATACAGCGCACGTCAAGGAAGATCAAGTCAGTTACGATCCCCCACGATTGACATCCCGGCCCCCATGGCAGACGTAGCGCTCAGTAGTCGTCCCCCCTCGGGCTCGCCGCCATGGCCAGCCCCGGCCCACCGCTCGGACCGCCACGCTGCGCGTCAACGCCCGTCAACCACAGCCACCGCCAGCGGGTTGCTGTCGATTACCCGACTGACGCACAGAGTCGTCTTTCCGGCGAGACGAACGAATTCCGATGTCCCAGTCGCTTTCCCCCGCCCATCCCGTGCGGAACTCTAGGCCGAGGCGGGTGGGAGGCAGCGGCAAGCAGGATGCCGTGCTCGATCGGCTCGATCCGCGTGCGGCGCAGCGCCTCGCCGCCCTTCTGCGCCACCTGCACCCACAACGGCGACAGAGTCGCGGTCGCCGAACGCCAGGCCTTCGGGTCCGGGAACGTTCTGTGCTCGACGACCCCGCTCTCCATGGCCAGGTAAGAGGCGAACGACGGGGAACCCGTCAGCTGCCGCAGGGGCGAGGCGATGTCCGGTTCGACGCCCTTGCCGCCGAGGTCGAAGTACTGCTCCCGAGCGCCCGCCCACCTGGCGAAAGCGGCCCGGTCGCCGGCGGTCAGGCGGCCGGCGCGCACACTGCTGAGCAGCTGGTCCTCGCGCTGCATGAAGTCGCCGGCCCAGTAGATCTGCAGGAGCGAGACCGCCTGCTGGTAGACACCGATGTCGTCGATGCTCGACAGCGTGGTCTCCAGCCGGTCGGTCGAGTCGATGACGCGGCTGTAGCCCTCGATCACCTCCAGCGGCGCCGTCCTGCCCGAGGCGATCTTCGGGCGCAGCGCGCGGAGGCCGTCGAGGGACGCGTTGAGCTCCTGCAGCCGCTGCGCCATCGCCCCCTTCAACGCGCCCGCCTTCAACGACAGCGTCTGGGACCGGAAGGCGCCGATGGACGCGTCGGTCTTCGGACCGGCGTCCCGGAAGGGCTTGAGGTCCTCGCCGCTCCGCGTCCTCAGCGCCGTCACGGCGGCGGCGCGCTCCGCCTGGACCGCGCCGATCATGGTGCCGGCGGGGCCGCCGACCCGGTCGTAGGCGGTGCCGAAGTCGAGCCGGTGCAGCGCGGAGGTCAGCGCCGTGACCGCGGAGAACGACCAGATCGCCACCAGCGAGGCCAGCGGGACGACCAGCAGCAGGCCGATCCGACGGCGGATGGGGCGCGTGCGCGGCCGGCCGTGGGAGCCATGGACGTGTTCGGGTTTCGCCACCGGTCCCTTCCTGCGGAGGAGGGGGTGCTCTCCTGCGGCCGCCCCTCAGCCGAGGAGGAGGCGGCCAGGGCGGATCCGCTGCACGAGGGGCGGCTACTCACGCCGTCCGGCGGTCCGAGACCGCGCAGCGAAGATTCATGTCGCAAGCCGCGAAAACACTATTCACGCCGCCAAAAATCGCAGTACCGGAACGGTCTCATCGCTACTTTGACCAGTAGTCCCGAGCGGCTCCGACGTCTTGCATCACCGGCAGACAGGAGGCGCCATCATTGCTTCGGAAGACCGGCCAAGGGCTCACGGCGGACTAACAACGGAACGCGCGGTCACGCTCCTCCGGAGGATCGACTCGGCGTCTGCGCGTTCCGCCCCGAGCCTTGCGTGACCGGGACGCACCGGTTGCGCCGTAGGGCATGTACGCGGCGACAAAAATCCTGTTCTGCACATGATGGACGCCCGCCTCACCCAGTTGCTATTTTATGTATCGGTTATCGCGATGGGACAGCAATCCGAAACGAGTGAGGTGCCTGTGAGCTATCTTATTGCCGGTATTCTCGGACTGGCCCTGGCCGTGGGTGGTGTCGTTACGGTCGTACACCAAGCGAACCAGAGCACACCCAAGTCCTCTGAACTCTACAATTACGGAAATCGCTGAAACTCTGCAACCTGGATCACTTTCGCCATTTTCGCCCGCGGACGTTGCTCCAGGCGGAACGGCCATCATGACGCCACCTGCCAGACGGGACTGGCCATGGGCTCTTACGGCCGAATACCGGGCGGCGAGTTCCGCACGTGCTCGCCGCCGTGACCCGTGGGGTTGCCTATGAATCGACCGGCAACCGGCGCGGACCTCCAGTGGAACCGCGCCGACCGGGCCCGCTCTACCGTCCAGGCCCACAACCCGACGCTGTTGCGGTGTGTCCGATTGCTCAGCGCCTTCCGGCGAGAACGAACCGACCCGGATTACTTCTACGAGTTGATGGCGCAGGACACAATCGCGCAGCTCCGCTCGTACACGTCCCTGGAGGGCGTGACCGCCATCGATGTGGAGACGGGCTTCGGCGAGTTCGCGCGCGCGATGACCGCGGCCGGAGCTCGCTGCACCGGCATCGACCACGACCTGAAAGAGCTGACGGCGCTCGGTCCCCCAGCGGCGAACGCGCTCGTCGCCAGCGCGCTGGACCTCCCGTTCCGAACGGGCTCCGTTGACGTGTGCTTTTCATCGAATGTCCTGGAGCACGTCTCCGACCCGTGGCGGATGGCCGATGAGATGGTCCGGGTGACGCGTCCGGACGGCATCGTGTTCCTAGCGTTCACCAATTGGCTCTCGCCCTGGGGCGGGCACGAGACGTCTCCTTGGCACTACCTGGGCGGAGAGCGAGCGGCCCGTCGCTATGCACGCCGTGTGGGACGCCCGCCGAAGAACCTCTACGGATGCAGCCTGCATCCGGTCTCGGTCTCAGCGGCGCTCGCCTGGGCCCGACGCAACGACGAGGTCGAGGTCCTGGACGCCATCCCTCGCTACCTTCCCCGGCCTCTGGACCTGCAACAACGGCCCAGAACAACAATGGCATCTGGACTCCGTCGGCATCATCTGGAACCCCAACGCCAACCGCTGCCTCGACGACCCCAGCGCCAGCACCACCCTGAAAACCCAACTGCAAACCTATGACTGCAACTACACCGACGCGCAGAACTGGATGGCACCCTGACCGCCCTCTCTCCTCGATGACCTGACCATAGGATCGGGTCGGCGCCGCTTGGCGGCGCCGACCGGCGTCGCCGAGCATGAGCAAGGCCCCGTCGGTCTTTCAGCCGATGACGTTGCCGCCGGCCAGGCGTATCGCAGCACCCTCGGTGAGCAGATCATTCGGGTTCACGGGCACCAACGGCCCCTACCGCCGTCGCACTCGGAAGCCTCGGGGATAGGTCCTACCGCGTAACCGAGCAGAGTGCGAGACGCGGAACAACCGGCCCCGCAGAAGGCGCGTTCGGATCTGATGGTGGAGGCAGGGTCGTGTTGGCGGATGCACGCAGCCAAGACTTCACGGACGGTGGCGCGGTCCCGAGAGGAGCCGGCAACCGATGCGCTGCACGTTCACGAGGTCTGTCAGCGACCGCATCCGTCCCGAGCGAGCCTGGGTGACCTCTTCGGGAATCGCGAAGCGGCTCCCCGATTGGCTCCCGAAACTACGAAGAGGTCAGCCGAAAACCGCTGAAGCCAACAACAAAACGTGCTCTGACCTGCGGGAACTTGGGGTGGGCGATACTGGGTTCGAATCAGCGACCTCTTCGGTGTGAAGCGATCAAGGGAAGTCGATCTAGGCCGATCCAAGTCGAACGGGGAGCCGCTGACTTGCAGAAACATCCTGACTAAGTCGCGGTGAGTCGATGGAGGCCTGAGGGCATTGGCTCCCGAAACTGGCTCCCGTGGCTCCCTCTGCCCAAGAACACCCTATGGAACAGCTTTCGGACCGACGCCCACCACGAACCATTGTCCTGGGGGTTGGGTTGACCGCGGGCGGTCACCGGATCGGCCTGATGCACGCGATCAATGGTGCGAGCGAGCCACCCGGCACCTGCGCGGCTGCAGCACCTGCAGGGCACTTGGAAAATCCGTGCTGCCGCGCCGCACCATCGTTGCTGTCGCGCCCCCGGTACCAACCGGTCCCTGGGGCGTCCACGCGGACACCGGCGCTCGACGTCGGCCGCCGCGGGCCTCTCGTCTTCGGCGGTCTGGCCGGCGCCGACCTCGCGGGTGCCGACCCGGGTCACCCTAAGTCGGCCGCTCTCACTCAGGATGCCGAACACACCGCGACCCGATTGCCCCTCAGCATTCTCGACAGGTGGGTAGCGACGGCATGGCTGTCAAACCGGTTTTGCTGCGACCACGCAGCACGGCGCGTCTGACCATGCACACCGGAAAGCCGCACGGATGGTCGACCGCCGAAACGCCGCCAGGCGCCTCGATCCGATGGCGGCACGAACGGTTCCGTCCCATGGGCACGAAGATCCGCCCCGTCTGCGACAGCGCCGCCCGGCTACGCGCTGCTAATCGGCGGCCTATATTCGCCTCTCGTTCGGCAACTGCAAGAGTCACCTGGCCTGGACTCGGCGCCGCTGTTCGAGCCGCCATGGACGGCGGCACGCACGGCGCACGCATGACCGGTGGCGGCTCCGACTCGGAGCGGTGCCAGCGCAGCCTCTTACCGGTTCAGTGAGCCGGATCGCGACGCGGCCTGCGCTTCTTTCCTGTACAGGTGCACCAGGCCACGGGTCACGGCGCCCGGCCATACGGTCGCGTGCTGTTCGTCGGGGATGACTTCGCTGCGGACGTCGACTTCCGGGCGGCCGCGCAGCCGTTCGGTGAAGGCGGCGAGGTCGGCGACCATGTTGAGTCCGGACAGCGAACGTCGCATCGCAGCAGGCATGACCGGCCAACTCCGGTCCGGGCTGTCCTCCCGCTCGCCCACGGCAAGGTAAACGTCACCGGCATCGCGGGTGACGAAGGGAGCTCGCCGGTCATCGAGCAGCAGGTGGTCGTCCCACCACAGCGACGGGCTCACCGCCAGGAACCTGCGGAACCCTTCCGGGCGGCGGACCAGCGCCCAGCAGGTGAACAGCCCGCCCAGGGAGAAGCCCGCGAGCCCCCGGTCGGCGGAGTCGAGCCCATGCGCCGGTTCGACACGAGGGGCGATCACCTCGCTGATGAGGTCGAGCATCGCGTCGGCGCCTCCTGTCCCGTGAGGCGTCCTGCCCTGGTGGTATCCGCCGGCCGCGCTGGTCGGCGTCAGGTCGCGCGCACGTCGGGCGGACAGCTCGTCGCGGTCTTCGATGGCCGGAGAGATGCCGACGATGGCCACGGGACGCAGCTGCCCCAAAGAGAAGGCCAGCGTGTTCTGCGCGATCTGCGCCGTGGTCAGAAACGTCAGGAAACCGTCGAGCAGATACAGCACGGGTAACGGGCCGGAATCCGCCCGTGAACCGGCTTGCGGAAGAGCCACGGAGACATCCCACCGGCCGGTCGGCGAGTCATCGGTGACCAGCGTGTACCGCACCGCACCCGGTAGCTCCACCGGACCGGTCGACCAGAATACGGCCATGGCAGCAGCACTACCACCGGATGGTCTCTTCAACACTTGTGATCGAGTAAGAAGGGGAATCCAATCTGAGTCTGCAACTCGCGGGCCGGTTGCGTCCCGCGCGGCGTAAGCGCGGCAACGAGAGATTTCCGCGGCGCTTGAGACGGTAGCCGCACCCGGCGCCGACAGTCCGAACCATGCGGGCTTGTGCCCAATTTCAGGGGGCGGCGTTTTCGGGGTGCTCGCGCAGCAGGTAGCAGCCCACCCTGATCTCGAATCGCGCCTCGGCGGCCGAGGAAACCCCCGCCAGCCACCGGCCCGCAGCGGCAACGAAGACGTCGATCACGATCCGGAGCCGGCGGCGCAGCTCGCCATCGACCGGACCGCCCGCCATCGCGACATGCTCGATCACCTGAAGGTGGAGCTGCTGGGTCTGCAAGATGATCGGTGCGTACTCGGGCCGGGTGTCGCCCAGCACTCTGTTCAAGGCGGTCGTGAGCCGCTGGTCGCGCTGTGCTGCGCGGAACTCGCGGAGCAGGTGGTTGGCGACGCGTTCCTGAACCGTGGTTCCTTGTGGCGTCTCACTACGGACGCGCCGCAGGGCGTTCTCGTATCTGCTCTGCGAGATCGCTAGAAGCAGGTGGTCTTTGGACGGGAAGTATCGGTAGAGCGTGGCCAGTGAAACAGCCGCGCGCTCGGCGAGCTCCTTCATTTGCAGCGCATCCTCGCCCCCGCCGGCCAACATCGCTGTGGCCGCCTGGAGCATGCGCTGGTAGCGGTCGTGCTGCGAAGGAGTCACAGGGGCCGGGAGCGTCGTGGGGGTCATCGCCTTTCGCACGTGTCCGTGTTCCTCGTCCAGAAGAGATTCTTGTCCTGGGCTCAAGGATCGCACGCATGTGTGTCTAGACCGTGGTAGGCCGTGGGCACTGACCGGGGCGGCCTTGGGTGCGCGCAGTGCGACAGTTCTCTCGTGCGGGCTAAGGCCACGCGCCGGTTGGCGAATCCGACCTGGGGTGTCGGCGAGGTTCACCGGCACGCCATGTACGGCCCGGTCGACCACGCTCGGCTCGCCGGCCTCTGCATGATCGAAAAACCCTGCTCGCGGCTCAGCAGCCCGCTCGACCTTGCCGTCGAGCGGGCTGCACGGGATGCCGAGCCCAGTCCTGATCTCCCCGCATCCTGGCCCGGGGGACGCGTGCGCTTGTTCATCCAGCAGATGTCGCCTGGCTCAACAGAACCTCAATCGGTGCTGAGCTGGCTGGCGAAGAGGCTGCGCGGCAGGCCGTTGGCCGCCGGGCGGAAGCTGCCCTCGATCGCCGTGGCGAGCCGGTCGTACTCCCACGGCGCGGGGGCGCTGAGCTGCCTGATGATCTGCGGGTTCTCATACAGGCCCACCTCGAACCCGGCGGATGAGATCACCCGTCCGGTCAGCCAGTCCGACCGCTCGCTGGCGAGGTACAGAGCGACCGGCGCGATGTTGTCCGGGGACCTCTGCAGGTCCCCGTCCGAGGGACGTTCCTCGTGCTGCACCCGCTTGTCCGACGGCACGGTGGCGGTCAGCCGGGTGGCCGCGCCGGGGGCGATCGCGTTGGCGGTGACGCCATAGCGAGCCAGGCCTTGGGCCAGGGAGTAGGTGAGGCCGACGATGCCCATCTTGGCCGCCGCGTAATTCGGCTGGCCCGGCGAGCCGTCGAGGCCGGACACTGAGGTGAAGTTGATGACACGGTAGTGGCCCCCGGGGTTGCGCTGCTCGCGCCAGTAGGCGGAGGCCGGGCGGACCGTGGAGTAGTGCCCCTTCAAGTGGACCCTGATCACCTCGTCCCAGTCCTGCTCGGTCAGGTTGAAGATCATCCGGTCGCGGAGGATTCCGGCCACGTTGACGACGATGTCCAGCTTGCCGAACTGCTCCACGGCGGTGCGTACGAGCCGCTCGCCGGTTGCGACGTCGCCGATGTCGCCACCGTCCGCGATGGCCGTGCCGCCGCCGGCGGCGATCTCCTCGGCGATCTGCTTCGCCGGCCCTTCCCCACCACCGGTACCGTCTGGCGCGCTGCCGAGGTCGTTGATGACCAGCGACGCGCCCTCTGCTGCGAACAGTCGGCTGATCGACGCGCCGATACCGCGCGCGCCGCCCGTGATGATGGCTACCCGTCCGTCGATGACGCCCATGTGCTGTCCCTCTTTCCCGTGTTCGTGGTGAGTGTCGGTCGGCTGACTCGTGCAGGCGGCCCCGGTCTGGGACCGGCGTACCGTTGCTCGTGGTTCGATCTACGCGGCTTTTCCGTCGGCCAGATGGAGATCGTAAGTTTGTCGCCGGGGATCACCGGCCGAGTGAACCGGCCTTTCGTCGACAGGAACCGAGCCGGATCAGCCCCGCGGACAGTGTGCAGCGGCGCTCGTCTGCCATTGCCGTATGAGCACACTCCGTGCAGTATCGGCCGTGGGAAGTTGCCCGCGAGGTCGGAGTGCAGTGGGTTCCGGCCACCGGCGAGTCGGTAGAGGAGCGCGAGTGCGGCGCCGCCCTTGTCGAAGATCCCGATAGGGCGCGACACCGTCCAGGATGAGCCCGCCATCTGCAACACGCATGCACATTGCGCCATTGCACGCTCCGGAGGAGATTGCACCGTCGAGCCTCATACTGACAGTCGATTGCCAAACTGGTTTCTCGTCTTGTTAGGCTTTCAGGCCGACCGGGGCAGTGACTGCCACAGTCCGACTCCGCTCACAGTGGCGCACGTGACCGTTCCTAGTGACTGCAGGTGCCGCAAGTGGGCGACGACTTCGCCCAGTGCCGCTTGATGCTGGACGGCGGACAGTTGGCTCCACTGGCGGGACCACGTCACCCGCCTGGCCACCTGCCAGGCCGTATGCCGGCCGGGAGCGGAACCGACGATGACCGCCGCTTCCTCCAGCCGCTCGATGTGATGGTCCCTGAGGTCGTCAAGTCGGGCGTCCAGTCCGGCGAACCGGTACTCATGAGCGGGAAGCACCTCCTTCGCCGCTGTCTTGCGCAGTTCCTTCAGCGACTCCAGGTAGTCGGCGAGCGGGTCGGAGTCCGGGTGGGAGGCGGAGATGTTGGGTGTGATGCGCGGCAGCACGTGATCACCGGTGAGCAGCAGGTCGTGCGTCTCGTCGTGGAAGCAGAGGTGACCGGGCGAGTGGCCGGGCGTCCAGACCGCACGCAGCCGCACTCCCGGCACGTCGACCAGGTCACCGTGCGCGAGCAACCGGTCGGCCCTGGCCATCGCCGCGGCGGCGCCGCCGTAACCGTCGGCCGTCATCCACCTGATGTGCTCCTCGGGGGAGCCGCACCAGCGCATGTAATGGGCGGTGGAGTCGTTCCAGTCCGGGCGGGCGAACCTGGCGAGTTGCGCGTCCTCGTGTTCGTGCATGCCGATCCAGGCGCCGGACTGACCGCGCACCGCATCAGACAGGCCGTGGTGGTCAGGGTGCACGTGCGTAACGAGCACGGCGGTCACCGCGCTCAGCGGAACCGAGCAGGCGGCAAGACCTTCTGTCAATGCCTGCCAGCTCACGGGGGCATTCCACCCCGGGTCCACGAGGACGAACCCGGAGGCATGCTCGATCAGATAGCTCAGCACGTACCGCAGCGGGCTGCCCGGAATGGGCACGGGAATCGACCAGACGCCGGGAACGACCCGTTCCACCGGCGGAATCTCCGTGCGCAGCCAGGCCTCCCGCTGCAGCGTCCCGGTCACCCGCATCCGTGGAGCCTCCCCACCTTCAGAGTCTGATGACACCCGCACCCTCCCGTGGTTCACTCACTCAAAAAAGCATAACCGACTCTCATTCCTGTCAGCCGTGCCGGGGTCGGCGATGAGCCCTGCACTGTCGGATCGGGGCGGTACGAGCGATCGATCCAGAGGCAGATTTCCGTAACCACGTCCGAGCCGCGGGGAGCAGGTCTCCGCGAAGCGATGGAGCGGCGACAGCTCGGCCGGCGGCCATCGGCAGCATTACGCGCGCCGCGACGAGCCCGGCCTCGTCGGCCGCCTCGCAGTTGGCGCGCTGGAAGCTAGTGGGACTCCATACACGCAGACACTCCATGCAGCCCGTCAAGCAGCCGCTTGGCGAGGAGGCAGTGCTCGGACACGATCCGGGAGCCTGGTGGTTCGGCGGCCAAGCTGACCCGCGCCGGATTGGGCGTCTTGGGTTCTCTTCTGGACGCCGAGGTGACCCGCGCGGCGGTTGTCGGCTCCGACGGTGGGGAGGGCAAGGCGGCCATCACGGCGATCGGTGGCGCTCCAGGCGAAACGTTCGCCGGCGCGCCAACGAAGCTCAGGTGGGGACATCATCAGCGAGAGTGCACCCGGTCGACTCGACGACCCCGGGTGTCGATCGCGACGCACCGATTAACCGGTTGCGCGTGGAAATCCTGAGGAAGAGCGTTCTATCTCCCGCGCGTGAGCGCGGGATCGGGTGCCACCCGCTCTAGCTCGGCATCGATGACGTCGTCGGAGAGTTCAAGCAGCCGGCAACCGATCTCGATCTGCGCCTCCACGTCGGTGACGGAATAGAGGCCGGCCAACCAGCGCCGCGTCGCCATGCCGGAAATGTCAAGGACGACGGTCAGTAGCTTCTCCTGCTGCTCGCTCAGCCTGCCTCCGCCTGCGGCGACATGACGTACGACCTGCATGTGCGTGTGCTCGACCGCCTCGATGATCGCGCTGTGACTTCGCCTGCCGCCTGCCAGCGCGGCTGCCAGCGCGGCGGTGAGGCGTTGGCTCCGCTGCTGGGCGAGGAACTCCCGCTTCAGGTAGGCGGCTACTCGCTCGCGGGGCGTGTCACCCGGCGGAACCTCCGCGGACACCTGGCGGGCGGCCGCCTGGCACTTGGAGAGCGCCACGACGAGCAGCAAGTGATCCCTTGAGGGAAAGTACCGGTAGAGCGTCGACAGCGACACCTCCGCCCGCTGCGCCAGGTCCTTCATCTGCACGGCCTCCTGCCCCTCTTCGGACAGGATCTCGATCGCGGCAGCGATCACTCGGTCATACCGGGCCTGCCGCGCCGGCGTCTCCACAACCGTCGGCAGATCCTCCTGGCTCATGTCGCCAATGTAGCCGAGCGACCTGGCGATTCATCGCGCGCCAGCGAAGCTGGAGACAGGCATCAAGGAGACAGGTTCTCGCCGCTACACGCCTGTCGGAAGTCGCTGAGAATCCACCGCGCGTTTTGCCGGGCCGCGCTGTTCAGGTCATGGCCCAGGCGCTGGGCGTGGCATGGAAGTCGGCGGAGATCAACCGGACACGGGTAGCAGCACTTCCCGGGTCAGGTCGGACAGCCTCTGCAGCCCGCCCAGGACGGCATCTGGTCGTTCCGAAGGGCGCAGCCCGTGAACGAGGGCCTGCTGGAGTCTCCTAACCAGTTGGGGGCTCATTTATGTGATCAGCTTTTCCAGGAGCAGCAATGCGCCGATCCCGACCATCGCCAGGCCGGAGACGCGGGTCACCGCCCGTGCGGCCGTGGGGCGCGCGGCCAAGACCACGCGCGCCCCCGTACCGACCCCGGTGTAGACGACGGCGCAACTGGCCACATGGACCAGCCCCAGCGCCGTGATCTGCATCGCCGCAGGCCAGGCCGCGTCCGGATCGGTGAACTGCGGCAACAGCGCCAAGAACAGCAGGAACACCTTGGGGTTGAGCCCGCTGACCCCGGCTCCCTTCGCCGCCTGCCGCACCCAGGATCCGGCCGCTTCTTCCGCGCCTGTCCGCAGCTGTGCGGGGCGGGTGATCGCGCCGATCCCGAGCCACACCAGATACGCCGCGCCCACCACCGTCAGCGCGGTCAGGACCGACGGTGAGCGCTCCACCAACGCGGCGACGCCTGCGGCCACCACCATGGTGGCCGCCAGATGCCCGGCCAGCATCCCGCCCACCGCCGGCAGCACCGTGCGATGCCGCAGCCCCGCCGCGATCGCGTACGCCCAATCCGCCCCCGGTGTCAGCACGAACAGCAAAGACACCGACCAGAACGCGGCGACGGCGCCGATCGCCATGACCTCGCACCCCCTTCGCACATCCAGGACTCAGCGGATCTGACGTCCCGAGAGGGAAAATTAGTGGCTTTTGACGGAAATGTGCTTCCAAGTTCTTCCCCGCATGCGGCCGGTATGGGGAAGGATCTGCCTCATGGACGACGTAGACCGCGCAATCCTTGCCGAGCTCCAGCGGGACGGCCGCCTCACCGTCACCGAACTCGCCGAGCGGGTTCGTCTCAGCCTCTCGCCCTGCCACCGCCGGTTGCGCGCCCTTGAGCGCTCCGGCGCGATCAGCGGCTACCACGCGCGCCTCGACCCCGCCGTCCTCGGCCTCACCTTCGAAGCCCTCGTCTTCGTCACCATGCGCGGCGCGGACCGTGACACCATCGCCGCCTTCGAACAGGCCGTCGCCGACATCCCCCACGTCCTGCAGGCCCAGCGCCTCTTCGGCGATCCCGACTACCTCCTACGCGTCGTCATCCGCGACCAGCCCGCCTTCCAACAGCTCTACGACGAGCGCCTTTCCACACTCCCCGGCGTCCAGCGCCTCACCTCAACGCTCATCATGAAAAGCGTCGTGGAGAACCGTCCTCTCCCTCTATGAGCCGGCCGGCACCGCCCGTCCGGCGCTCGGGACGAGAGCCGATGTCGAAGCCGATCATGTCGGCGCAGCAGCACAGAGGACCGTTGCGCCCGTGCACCGCTCAGGTGCGGGCCCGCCGCTCGCCTCATGGAAGGCGTCACGACGGGCATTGAGTGCATTCTTAACGGAGCATGTCACTCAGTGCTCTAAGTTCCGTGCATTTGCTCCCGTCCGCGTGGATCAGCCCGATGACCGGGAGAACAGGGGACGGTTGGGAGATCACTTTTCGGCGCTATGTGTCGCGCAGAGCGCGTTGGGCGGCTGAACGAAAGCGTCTCCTATACTTGGTTGGCCGGAAGCGGAGGGAGCGCCACGTGACAGCGAAGGCCGGCAGGCCGGCGCCGTCGGCGGCCCGGGACGTCAACAGCCGCGGCAGGCCGCACGAGGTGAAGCTCGCGCGGCGGGTGGCGCGCCGGCTCGAGCAGGAACTCCTGGAGGCCGCCCCGCCCGTCGGCACGGTCTACGCCTCCGAGAGCGAACTCCTCGAGCGTTTCGGCGTGAGCCCCGCCGTGCTCCGCGAGGCGATCCGGCTGGTGGAGCACCACGGTCTCGCTCTCATGCGGCGCGGGCCGTACGGCGGTCTCATCGTCCAGGCCCCCGACGCGCGGCCGCTGACGAACGCCGTCGTGGTCTACCTCGAGCACATCGGGACCACGATCGAGGACCTGCTCGGGGTGCGGAAGCTCATCGAACCCCTGGCCGCCAGGCTCGCCGCTCAGAACCTCACCGAAGAGCACATCGAAGACCTGCGGGCCGCCCTGGCCGAGGAGCGCTCCCGCGGCGACCTGAGCCAGGGCATGCGGAACGTCATGCACGTCCTCGTCGGCCGGATCGGCGGCAACCGGGTCCTCGGGCTGTTCGTCGACGTGCTGGTGCAGCTGACGGAGCGCTACGCCCGGATCCCCCCTCCGCCCGGCGAGGACGCCGTCAAGGAGCTGACCGCGGCGTCGGACCATGCCCACGAGCGGATCACCGACGCGATCGTCGGCCGCAACGCGATGCTGGCCGAACACCGGACCGTCCGGCATCTCGACGCGATGCGCGAGTGGCTCCTGTCGACTCGGCAGGAGCCCATCCGCAGCCGTCCCGTCGGGTCCGAGGACGAGCTTCAGGTGGGGCACGGCAAGCAGAAGCTCGCCGAAGCCGTCGCGCGCAGGCTGATGGCCGAGATCGCGGCCAGCGGCAAGGGCGTCGGGGAGATCTACGGCTCGGAGGCCGCCCTCCAGGCGCGTTTCGACGTCAGCCGGGCGGTGTTCCGGGAGGCCGTCCGGCTGCTGGAGTTCCACTCGGTGGCCCGCATGCGCAGGGGGCCGAACGGCGGGCTCGTCATCACCCGGCCCGACCCGTCGGCGAGCGCCGAGGCGATGGCGGTCTATCTGAAGTACGAGCGGGTCGACGCCGGGGAGCTGCGGACCGTCCGCGACGTCATCGAGCTCGGCGTGCTGGAGACGCTGAACGAGCGGCTCGACCCCGCGCTGGCCCAGCGGCTGCGCGAGGCGAACCGGGTCCGGTCGGACACCCCCGGCGACGAGGTCGCCGATCTGTCCTTCGACTTCCACATCAGGCTCGCCGAGCTGACCGGCAACCCTGTCCTCGTCCTGTTCCTGCACATCCTTTTCGCGGTGTGGAAGGACCACGCGACCGGCCAGGTGAGTTCGGAGTCCGAGCGGGCGGAGGCCACCGCGATGGTCGCCCACGTGCACGACCGGATCCTGGAGGCGGTCCTCGCTGGCGACCTGCCGCTCGCCCGCCATCGGATGCACCGGCATCTCGAGGCTCTCGACGCCTGGTGGCACTGAGCACGGCTCTGCGGGCGGTGTCGGAGGGCGCCGCCCCATGTGTCAGCAGCGGACGGAAGAAGTCTCGCGTCTCTCCGGCGAGCGGCTCTGGTGTCTCGAGCGCCGGAAAGTGCCCGCCGACCGGGGTCTCGGTCGAGCGCCGGACGAGAAGGGCCCCGACTGCGGCCGTCGTCATCTCTCGCCTTCCTCCGTCCCGCCTGGGGCACGCTGGAGTCTCCAGAGGGGGCTTCCGCCGACGGGCAACCAAATGAGTATTATTTAGAAATTATCTCCGAGTCCGTGAGGGCGGAGGAACGTATGGAGCACGTGCGACTCGGGCGAACCGGGTTGAAGGTGTCGCGGCTCTGCCTCGGCACGATGACGTTCGGCCTGCAGTGCGACGAGGACGCCTCGCGCGCGATCCTCGACCGGGCGGCCGAGGGCGGCGTCACGTTCATCGACACCGCCGACGTCTACCCGCTGGGGGGCTCGCTGGAAACGGTCGGCCGTACCGAGGAGATTCTCGGACGGTGGCTGGCCGGGCGCCGGGACCGCTTCGTCGTCGCCACCAAGTGCGTCGGCCCGACCGGCCCTGCCCCGTGGGACAGGGGCGCGAGCAGGCGCCACATCCTGGACGCCGTGGACGCCTCGCTGCGCCGGTTGAACACCGACTACATCGACCTCTATCAGTTGCACGGCCGCGACCCCGACACGCCCATCGACGAGACGCTGGAAGCACTCGACCATCTGGTGCGTTCGGGCAAGGTCCGCTACGTCGGGTGCTCGAACTTCCTGGCCTACCAGGTGGCCCGGGCCATCGGTCGCAGCGAGGCCCGCGGCCTGATCCGCTTCGACAGCGTCCAGCCTCGGCACAACCTGCTCTTCCGGCAGTTCGAGCGGGAACTCTTCCCCCTGTGCCGCGAAGAGGGGCTCGGCCTGATCCCCTACAACCCCCTGGCCGGCGGGTTGCTGTCGGGCAAGTACGACCGCACTCGCCCGCCTCCTGAGACCGGCCGGTTCTCGCTCGGCACAGCCGCGGACGTCTACCGCAGGCGCTACTGGAACGACCATCTCTTCGATACCGTCGACACCCTCGCCGGCGTCGCCGACGAAGCCGGCCTGGCGCTGCCGACGCTCGCCGTCGCGTGGTCGATGGCGACACCCGGTGTCACCGCGCCCATCATCGGAGCAAGCCGTCCCGACCAGCTCGACGCGACGCTCGCGGCGGCCGACACCACGCTCGACGGAAGCCTTCTCGAACGGCTCAACGAGCTCACCCTCCCCTACCGGACCGGCGATGCGAAGCGATGAGGAGTCCTCATGCGTGATCTGAAGGGCAAGGTGGCGGTGGTCACCGGGGCCGCCGAGGGGATCGGTGCCGGCATCGCGCGTGCGCTGGCCGCGCACGGCGCCCATGTCGTCATCGCCGACATCAACGCTCAGGGCGCCGAAGCGCTGGCCGATGAACTGGCGGCCGCCGACGTGCGGACCTTGGGCCTGCACTGCGACGTCAGCGACCGAACCGCCGTGGAGGCTCTCGCCGACCAGGCGTTCGACGCCTTCGGCCATGTGGACATCGTGGTCAACAACGCCGGCGTGCTGCCACCGATCAAGCGCGTGGTCGACATCGACGAGCGCGACGCCCGCTGGGTGCTGGAGGTCAATGTCCTAGGCGTCTTGCACGGCTGCTCGGTCTTCGGCAGGCGCTTCGTCGAGCAGGGGTCGCCCGCGCACATCCTCAACACCGGCTCGGAGAACAGCCTCGGCCTGCCGCACACGGGCGCCGGGATGTACACCGCCAGCAAGCACGCCGTCCTCGGCCTCTCCGACGTCCTGCGCAACGAACTGCCCGACCACATCGGCGTCAGCGTCCTGTGCCCCGGTATGGTCGCCACCCGCCTCGCCGGCAACGTCCGCAACCGTCCCGAACGCTTCGGCGGCGCGATCACTCCTGCCCGCGACGGCGCGCAGCACGGCATGGATCCCGACGAGGTCGGCCGCCGAGCGGTGGAGGGCATCCGGCGGGGCGACTTCTACATCGTCACCCATCCGCCGGTCATCGAGCTCGCGAAGGAACGCTGGCTGGAGATCTCCGCCGCGTTCGCCGCCCAGGCGCCGCGTTTCGAGGGCGACGAGTCCCTCGACACGCGCGCCCAAATCCGCCGGTTGCGGAGACCGTCGGCCACGAATCCCGGGTGACCCGCGTGGGCCGGCCGGTCAACGCGCCTGGACCGACAGGGTCAGCCGGATATCCCTGGCGTCGTCCATGTGCCGTCGTGCGACGCGTCCCGCGTCGGCGCGCCGGCCGGCCCTGACATGTTCGAGAATCTCGGCGTGCTGGCGGTGCGCGGCCGGCCAGCGGCCGGGGGCGCTCAGGGTCGTCTCCGCCAGCCGCGCGACCTGCATCGTGAGCCGGCCTTGCAGGTCGAGGAGGACCGCGTTGTGGGCGGCCTGCCCGAGCGCGTCGTGGAACAACCGGTTCGCCGCCATGAGGTCGGACGGGGACGCCGTCGCCGGGTCGAGCTCGGCGCCGGCCTCGAGCGCGTGCTGAAGGCGGAGCAGGTCGAGTTCCCCGTGGCGGTCGGCGGCGTCCTCGGCGATCGCCTGCTCGAGCCAGGCGCGGGCCCGGTAGATGTCGTTGATCTCTTCGGCGGTCCGGATCCGCAGCCGGGCCGTGGCGCCGTTCCGTTCGATCAGGCCGTCCTGCTCGAGGCGGACCAGCGCCTCCCGGACCGGGGTCCGGCTGACGCCGTAGCGGGCGCTGAGGGCGTTCTCCGACAGCCGGTCCCGCTCGGTGAGCCTGCCGGTCAGGAGGTCGTCACAGATCCGGAGATGCAGGGGACGCCCTGCCTCCTGGCCTGCGATCGTCATCATTACCTCCCGGAAGCACGATTTTAGCGACAGCGTTCACGGGCAGCGCCGGCCCGCTTCGTCGTCCTGAGGCGATTGAACTGCCGCCACTCCGACCTGTATACAAGTGCATGGCATACCACACATTACGAAGGAGGGCGGTGCCGTGCTGACCGAGCTCGATGAGGCGCAGCGAGACTTCGCGGAGGCGGTGCGAGCCTTCGCCGCGAAGCACCTCGCCGATGGGGCTCTCGAGCGGGCTCATGACTCCGCGTTCCCCTGGGACGTGGCCCGGTTGCTCGCCGATCAGGGACTGCTCGGCCTCGCCCTGCCGGAGGAGGACGGAGGCCAGGGCGGCACCCTGATGGACGCCGTGATCGCCATCCAGGAGGTGGGAGCCGTCTGCCCGAAGAGCGCGGACATCGTCCAGGCGGGCAACTTCGGCCCCCTTCGCACCTTCGCCGAGTACGCCACCACCGCGCAGAAGGAGCGCTGGCTGGGGGACCTGCTCGCCGGACGGAAGCTGATCGCCCTGGGGATGAGCGAGCCGGAGGCCGGCTCCGCGGTGACCGACCTGGCGACCAGCGCGGCCGAGGACGGCGGCGAGTACGTGCTGAACGGCACGAAGATCTGGTCGACCCACAGCGTCGACGCCGATCTGTTCCTGGTCTACGTGCGGTTCGGTCCCGGCGTCGGCGGCATCGGCTCGGTGCTCGTCGAACGGGGCGCGCCTGGACTGAGGCTCGGGGAGCCCTCGGAGTACATGAGCGGTGAGCGCTGGGCCCAGCTCTACTTCGAGGACTGCCGGATCCCGAAGGAGAACGTCCTGCTCGGGGCGGGCGGCTTCAAGCGCCAGATCAGCGGCTTCAACGTGGAGCGGCTGGGCAACGCCGCGCGTTCGCTCGCCGTGGGACGGCTCGCCTTCGACACGGCGAAGGCCCACATCCTCGAGCGGGAGCAGTTCGGGCGTCCCCTCGCGGAGTTCCAGGGACTGCAGTGGAAGGTCGCGGAGGTGACGGTCGCCCTCGACGCGGCGCAGATGCTGCTGGCCCGTGCCGCCCGGCCGCGCGGCGGGGGCCTGCCGGACGCCTACGAGACGGCCGTGGCGAAGCTCGCCGCCAACGAGGCCGGGTTCCGTGCCGCCAACGAGGCGATGCAGATGATGGGAGCGATGGGGTACAGCAAGGAGAGCCTCGTCGAGTACTGCCTCCGCCGCACTCGCGGCTGGATGATCGCGGGGGGCTCGGTCGAGATCCTCAAGAACCGCGTCGCCGAGCACGCTCTCGGGCGCCGGTTCAGCCAGCGGGCCGCGCGATGACGGGGACCGCGCCGGCTCCGCTGACAGGCGCGCCCCTCGCGCAGGCGCTCTTCGCGCCGCGCAGCGTCGCCCTGGTGGGCGCCAGCACGGACCCGGTGAAGGCGTCCTCTCGGCCGCTCGGCTACCTCCGCCGTTATGGATTCGGGGGCGACGTGTACCCCGTCAACCACCGCGGCGGGACGATCGCGGGCGACTCGGTGTACCGCTCGCTGGACGAGCTGCCCGGCGTGCCTGACCACGCCTTCCTGATGACGCCGACGGCGGCGACGGCGCAGGCGGTCGAGCAGTGCGGGCGGGCCGGCATCGCGGTGGTCACGGTGCTCAGCGGAGGCTTCGCCGAGAGCGGGCCGGAAGGCGTCGAACGCGAGCGAGCCTTGTGCGAGACGGCGCGCTCCTACGGGATGCGGATCCTCGGCCCGAACAGCCTCGGCGTGGTGAACCCGTACCGGCGGCTCGTGCTGACCGCCAACGCCGCGTTCAACGAACCGGATCTGCCCGCCGGGGGCGTGATGGTGGCGTCGCAGTCCGGCAGCCTGCTCGGCGCCCTGCTCTCCCGGGGCCGCGGCAGAGGAGTGGGCTTCGCCAGGATGGTGTCGACCGGCGGGGAGACGGACCTGTCGCTCGGCGAGATCTGCGCCTCCACTGTCGACGACGACGAGGTCACCGGCTACCTGCTCTTCCTGGAGTCGCTGCGGCATGCCGACCGGCTGCGCGAGTTCGCCCGCGCCGCGTCCGATCGGGGGAAGCCCGTCGTCGCGTACAAGCTCGGCCGTTCGGAGGCGGCGGCGGAGCTCGCACAATCCCACACGGGCGCCCTGGCGGGCGAAGACGACGTGGCCGAAGCGTTCCTGGCCGACTGCGGCGTCGCCCGGGTGTCCACGCTCGAAGGCCTTCTGGAGGCCCTGCCGCTGCTCGAACGGGTCGGGCCGCGCGAACCGGGTGCCTCGCCGCGGAGCGTGGGAGTCGTCACCACGACAGGGGGCGGTGCGGCGATGGTCGTCGATCAGCTGGGGGTGAGAGGAGTCCCCCTCGCGGCCCCGGCCGAGGCGACCCGACGCAGGCTCAGCAATGCCGGGATCGTGGCCGAAGAGGGCACGATCGTCGATCTGACACTGGCCGGCACGCGTCCGGAGGTGATGGGGGCCGCGCTGGACGTCCTCGGGAGCGCTCCGGAGATCGACTTGCTGATCGCGGTGATCGGGAGTTCCGCCCGGTCCCGGCCCGATCTGGCCGTCGCACCGCTCGTGGAACGTGCCGACCGCGACCTTCCGGTTGCGGCCTTCGTCGTTCCCGAGGCGCCGGAGGCGCTCTCCATGCTGGCCACCGCCGGAATCCCCGCGTTCCGGACCCCCGAGTCCTGCGCCGACGTCGTCGCCGCCGCGCTGGCGCGCAGGCGCCCCTCCCCTTACTCGGCCGGAAGCCGGCCCTCCGAACCGGGTGCGGCACTCGACGAAGCCGGCTCCTACGAGCGGCTGTCGACGCTCGGCGTTCCGGTGGCACCGTTCACCGTGGTCCGCGTCGGCGAGCCGGGGCCCGACGGGCTGGTCTATCCGGTGGCCGTCAAAGCACTGTCGGCCGAGCTGCCGCACAAGTCCGACGTCGGCGGAGTCGTCCTCGCCGTTGAGGACGCCGACGGCGTCGCGGCGGCCTCGCGGCACATCCGGTCCGCCGTCGCCGCAGTGGGCATCGAGGTGCGCGACGTCCTCGTCCAAGAGATGCGGCCCGCGCTCGGTGAGGTGCTCGTCGGCTACCGGACCGACCCGCACGTCGGACCGCTCGTCCTGGTCGGCGCCGGCGGGGTGCTGGCCGAACTGCACCGGGACCGTGCCCTGCGCATGGCGCCGGTGGACCGGGCGTCGGCCCGGGAGATGCTGAGCGAGGTGTCCTCGTTCGGCGCGTTCCGGGGGTTCCGGGGTTCTCCCGAGGGGGATCTCGAAGCGCTGGCGGACCTGATCGAGCGCTTCTCGGCACTGGCCCACGATGACGACGTCGTCGAGGCCGAACTCAACCCGGTCCTGGTCGGTCCGGCCGGCGAGGGAGTCGTGGTGGTGGACGCCGTCGTCCGCGTCCGCAGTGGTGGAAACGGAAAGGAGAAGCGATGACACCCGCAGTACTTCGGGACCTGGTGAACGCGGACGAGGCCCTCGTACGCCGGGGACGCCTCGTCCGAGGAACGGTCCGCATCGACGTGGGCGGCGAGCGGTGGTACCTCACCATCGAGCAGGGCCGCATCGCCGAAGCGGGCACCGAGGTGCCCGGCGGAGCGCAGACTCGGCTGAGCTTGTCGGCCGGTCAAGAGGAATGGGACGCGTTCTGGGAAGCGGAGCCGCGGCCCGGCCACCATGACCTGATGGCGCTGCTCCGCCGGCGGGTCCTGACCGTGGAAGGCGACACGCACCTGTTCATGTCGCACCTGCGCTACATCAAGGACGTCCTGGAGAAGCCCCGCAGCGTCGCCACGAGGAGGATCCCGTCATGACCGCGTTCGTCGAGCCGATCAGCGGACGCTACGTGCACATGGACCTCCCCGCGGGCCGCTCGCGGATCTACGTCGAGGAGGCCGGCGATGGTCCCGTCCCGCTGCTGTGCCTGCACACGGCGGGCTCCGACAGCCGCCAGTACCGCCACCTCCTGAACGATCCCGACGTCACGTCGCGGTTCCGCGTCATAACGTTCGACATGCCCTGGCACGGGCGTTCCTCTGTTCCGGCGAACTGGCGGGACGCCGAGTACACCCTCACCTCCGACGACTACTCGGCGATGGTGCTGACGGTCTGCGACGTCCTGGATCTGGGCCGTCCGGTGGTGATGGGCTGCTCCATCGGCGGACGCATCGTCCTGCGGCTGGCCCGCGAGCACCCCGACAGGTTCAGAGCCCTCATCGGCCTGCAGTCCGGCGCCGCGGTCGCCCCGTATTACGACCGCGAGTACCTGCACAGGCCGGACGTGCACGGCGGCGAACTGTCCGTCGCGCTGATGTCCGGACTGGTAGGCCCGGCCGCCCCCGCCCAGGACCGCGCGGAGACGCTCTGGCACTACGCCCAGGGCGGGCCAGGGGTCTTCAAGGGCGACCTGCACTTCTACAAGGACGAGTCACTCGACGCCGAAGACCTCGCCCGGATCGACACCACGCGGTGTCCGCTCTACCTGCTCACCGGCGAGTACGACTACTCCTGCATGCCCGAGGACACGCTCGCGCTCGCCGAGATCATCCCAGGAGCCGAGGTAGTGATCATGCGCGGTCTCGGCCACTTCCCGATGAGCGAGGACCACGCCGCGTTCATGCAGCACCTCGGCCCCGTCCTCGAGCGTATCCAGGCATCATGACCGGCGACCCCGATCTGGCCTCCCTCATCGGCGGGAAATGGACGCACGGCAGCGGCTCGAGATCCGTGACCGTGGTGAATCCCGCCACCGGAGGCGACCTCGGAGAACTGCCGCTCCTCACCGAGAACGACCTCGACCTCGCGCTGGACGCGGCGGACGCCGCCTTCGCGGGCTGGCGTGCCACGCCGCCGCTCCGGCGCGCCGAGATTCTGCGGGATGCCGCCGGGCTCGTCCGCGAGCGGTCGGAGACCATCGCCGCCGCCGTCTCCCGCGAACTCGGCAAGCCGCTGCGGGAGTCGAGGGCGGAAGCGCGGACCGCCGCGGAGCACATCGAATGGGCCGCCGAGGAGGGACGGCGCGCCTATGGCCGCGTCATCCCAGGCCGGAGTCCCGGCGTCCACGCGAGCACTCGGGTCGAACCCCTCGGGCCCATCGCCGGCTTCGCGCCGTGGAACGCACCCGCGATCACATCCGCCCGCAAGATCGGCGGCGCGCTCGCCGCCGGGTGCACGATCGTGCTCAAGCCCGCCGAGGAGACCCCCACCGCGGCACTGCACCTGGGGCAGGCCTTCATCGACGCCGGGCTGCCGCCCGGCGTGCTCAACATCGTTTTCGGCGATCCCGCCCAGGTGAGCGCGCGGCTTCTCGGCTCTTCCCTGACGAAGGGGGCCACCTTCACCGGTTCGACCGCGGTCGGCAAACTCCTGCTGGCCCAAGGAGCGGCCACGGTGACGGCCATGACCATGGAGCTGGGCGGCTATGCACCGGTCTTCGTGCTGCCCGACGCCGACCCCGTCGCGGTCGCCGACACCGCCGTGACCGCGGCGATGCGGAACTCCGGCCAGGTCTGCACCTCCCCCAGCCGCTTCTACGTCCACGCGGACCTGCACGAGCGGTTCGTCGCGAGATTCGCCGAACGGGCCGAGGCGATGCGGCTGGGCGACCCCTTCGACGAAGAGGTCCAGATGGGGCCGGTCGCCACCGCGGCACGGCTGCGGTCCATGGCGCGGCTGACCCATGACGCCCGGGACCGGAACGTCACGATCGCGGCCGGCGGGACCGCCGTCGACCGGCCGGGCTTCTTCTGGCGCCCCACTCTCCTCGCCGGCGTGGACGACGACGCGGAGATCGCCAATGTCGAGCCGTTCGGCCCGATGGCGGCGACGACGCCCTACACCGACCTCGACGCCGCGATCAGGTCCGCCAACCGGCTGCCCTTCGGCCTGGCCGCCTACGTCTGGTCGACCGACCTGCGGTCGGTGCGTCGGATCACCGACGAACTCGACGCGGGGTCGGTATCGGTGAACCATTGGCAGGCCTCGCTTCCGGAGACTCCCTTCGGAGGGTTCGGCGAGAGCGGACTCGGCTCCGAAGGGGGCGTCGAAGGGCTGCGGGCCTTCCAGCGCATCAAGTACGTCAGCCAGGCATGAAGCAGGCACCCGGTGGCCGATCAGTCTGAGGAGAAGACCCTGCCCGCAACAGAGCCGACCATGGCCGCAGCCGTGAGGTACGACCTGATCGAGGACGTCGCCGTCCTCACACTCGACCGGCCGCCCGTCAATGCCAGTTCGGCCGGTCTCCGCAGGCAGCTGGCCGCCGGTCTGGATCGGGCGGCCGCCTCCGCCGCCGTCGGGGTCGTCATCATGGGCGCCCATGACACCTTCATCGCGGGCTCCGACCTGACCGAGTTCGACGAGGAAGTCCTACCGGAGCCTCAACTCCCCGCCGTCATCAGAACCATCGAGGCCCTGCCGGTGCCCGTCGTCGCGGCACTCGACGGACACGCCCTCGGAGGCGGGCTCGAACTGGCCCTCGCGTGCGACGCGCGCGTGGCCACGGCACGGGTCGTCCTCGGTCTTCCCGAGGTCACCCTCGGTATGGTCCCCGGAGCCGGCGGGACGCAACGCCTGCCACGTGCGATCGGGCGGGCGGCCGCGCTCGACATGATCGTCTGCGATTCCCGGTGCGACGGCGTGACCGCCCGCGAGCGGGGACTGGTCGACGAGATCGCGGAGCCTGCGGACCTGCTCTCCCGAGCCTGTGCTCGTTCGCAGGTCATCGGCAAGCGCGCGCTGCTTCGAGAGCCCGTGCCGGCGGATCCGAGGGACGTGCTGTCCGACGCCGTCGCCCGCGCGACCGCAGTGACCCGGATCCACCCGAACGCGGGGGAAGCGATCCGACTCGTCCAGTGCGCCGGATCGGGCGACGCCGACACGATGCTCGAGGACGAGCGGGCGACGTTCCAGCGCTTGCGGCTCTCCGATGAGGCCCGCACGTTGCGCGAACGCTTCTTCGCTGAACGGCGAGCCGCCCGCCGCCTGAGGGAGAACTGCCCGGCTCGACGACCGTGACACCGAATCGGGCGACCTTAGCGGTCATCCGCCGAGGGTAGCCCGCGGCTAGCCGCCGGCGTGGATCCGGCCGCTGGTGTCGGTGAGCGGCCGGCCCGACCCGCCCCAGCGCAGCTGCACCAGCTCCGCCGCGATCGACACCGCGGTCTCCTCCGGCGTCCGCGCGCCCAGGTCCAGCCCGATCGGCGAGCGCAGCCGCGCCAGCTCGGCGCCGGTGAGGCCGGCCTCGCGGAGCCGGGCGAGCCGGTCGTCGTGGGTGCGCCGCGACCCCATCGCGCCGACGTACCCGGCGCGTG
>NZ_WBMS02000062.1 GCF_008923205.2 Actinomadura physcomitrii
TTCCACCGCCATGATCCACCTCGCAATGATCGACCTCATGAGCCGCCGCCTCACCGGCGAATCCACTCCCACATGGCGGGGCACCTGACCCGGAATCAAACGGAACTCGCAGGATGAAACGCCCAGTTACTGCCGACTGTGCCGCTTGCATTTGCTCCTCCAGCGCACGCAGAGCCCGCTGAACCTCATCGGGCGTGCTGCCTTCTCTTGGAACCGCCACCATCCCGCCTCCGCCGTCGATCAGCCGCCTCGGAGATCAAGCGCGGACCCAGGCACTTTGGATCAACCGCCCGCACGCACAGGACTCGGTGGTTCGCTTCCACTTCACCAGCGTCGAGCCGATCGTGCAGGGAGCCTGGGGGATGGTCGCCGGACTCGTCTCGCTGGCCGCGGTGGCCGATCTCGCCTTGATCGTTGTGGCCTGGTGGGTCTGGCGCCGATCGCGGGCCCCTCGGGGTCGCCGCTGAGGAGCGCGGGCAGGTACCTGTTGAGGAAGGCGAACAGTGTCATCGGCGCGTTCGCGTGCTCAGGGCATCGGGTCGTCGCGGGACGGGACTCCCAGGCCCACATGAGGCACCCACATGCGGAGGGCCAGCAAGTACAGGCCGAGGATGAGCGCCGGCGCCAGCCACCGGGTGAGGCGCGTCCGGTTGGCCGGCATCGTGAGGACGACCAGCGCGGGAGTCGCCGACGCGGCGCACACCAGGCCGAGCGCATCGAGAAGCGGACCCGGTCGGTTCAGACAGCCGAACGTCTGGAATGCTTCTCCGCCGCAGACGTCCGCCTGGGTGTAGAAGAAGGCGAGAAGGCAGGACAGGCCGCCGAGAAACCATGCGCACGTGCCCAACGCCACGTCGAGGCCAGGACCCCGCATCGGCCGGAGCGAGCCATCGCGCCGGGTTGCGCGCACATCCTTGACCGCCACGGCCATCATCAGCCCGATCACGGCCACCACCGCCAGTGTGCCCAGGCCCCACCCCGCGCTGCCCGCCTGAAAAGGCGGTTCCTTCGGGTCCGTGTCGTCCGTCGGCCAGGTCGAAATGGTCATCACAAAAAGGGCCGCGAGCGCCGCCCAACCTCCGCCCAGCACCCCGTACTCGCGGAGGCGGCCGCGAGTCATCGCCAGGCCTTCGAGCACGCCGACGCCCCCATCCGTGATAGCCGGTGGTCGTAGATCGTTGTGCGTACCCAATGGCAGAAGTGCTCCTGGCTGCTCGGCTGCTCGATGTCGGGGACCATGACCCTTCCCTCGCTCTCGTTGTCGTTCGTCCCGCGCATGCCGAGACGAAGCATTACCGGATGATGGGCTTTAGAGACCGTCCGCGGTCGGGGCCGATGTACCACTCACCAAAGACCGCTGCTCAAAGGGCACGACCCGGGTTTTTGACCGTGCTCTGGGCGGTGACGCCCGGGAGGGCGCCGTCGGTGTCGGACCGGCCGGAAGGGTCGGTGATGGCGGTAGCGCCGCTCGCCTGAACTGTCTGTCTGGTGGAGCTGGTCCGGCTTGCCGTCTGAGCGCTGAGGATGAACAATCAATGACCAATGCCCTGAACCTTGTCGTGGCGGGAGACGTGGGCCTGTCACAGAAGTTGCGTGGCACAGGACAGTTTCCGGCCGTGTTCGATGTCGCCTCCGCCACCGAGCTTCGATCCCTGTCCAAGAGCGGCGAGGTTCGGCCTCCGGCCGCGTTCATGTTCGCGCCGGGCTTCGACGAGGACCTCCCCGACGTCCGTGTCACTCACCTGGCCAACGGGCTGGCGGCCGCCGGGTTCACTGTCCTCGTCCACTGCTTCTTCACACAACGTGGTGACCGCTTCAGCCCGGGGGTTCTCGCAAGCGCGGAGCCGATGAGCCTGTCGCAACTGCTGACGACGCTCGGCGCCGCCCCGCCCGTGAACGATGAGCAGCCGGACCTCCTGCCCGAGCCGCCACCGGAGCCCTGGGTGCTCCCGGGCGTGACGGCCGCGGGGCAGACCGGCCAGGCATGGCCCGCGGACGAGCCGCCGGCAATTCCGGTCCAGAGCGGCGTCGGCGATGAGCCCGTGGAAACCCCGCCCGGTTACGGCGAACTGACGGTCACCAATCGCGGTGTCGCTGCGGTCACCTACCGTGCCGTGCACGAAGAGTCCGGGACCATGGTCGCCCTCCGGATACGGCACGATGGTGTGGAGACACCGCCGGACGAACTGGCCGCCCTGGAGCGCGCCTCCCTCAGTGATCACATGGTCACCGTGCTGGAGTCCGGCCGCACCCCGGCCGGACAGGTGTACACGGCCTCAGAGCACTGTCTCGCGTACCCATCGGAACCGCCTCTGCCGCTCCAGGAGGCGGTCGACGTCGCTTTCTCGCTGGGCATGGGTCTGCAGGCACTGCACGAGCAGGGACTGATCCACGGTGACGTCAATCCCGGCCGAATCATGAGCGACGCCGGGAGGCCGCTGCTGAGCGGGGCGGCGAGTCTTCGGGGCCTGGCGGTACATTCCGCGCCGGGCATGCTCGAACCTGTGGACTTCGAACGCATCGATCCGGGGGTCGCCGCGCCCGAGGTCCTCCGTGGGCGACCTGCCACCGCGGCCTCCGATGTGTACGGGCTCGGCGCGACCCTATGGAGCCTGCTGGCCGGGCATGCCCCGTTTACCGGCGACGACCGGTGGGCCGTGCGGGAACGTGTGTTGACCGAGGCCGTGCCGCCGTTGCCGCGTGACGACGTGCCGGAGTGGCTCGCGAACCTCCTCTCGATCGCGATGGCGAGGGAGCCCGCCGAACGGTACCAGACGGCGCGCGCGTTCACCGATGCGATCGAGGAGAGCATGCGGGGCGTTCCCGAGTCCCCCACCGACTGGGAATCCCTGCTGGCATGGCCGTCGGGCACGACAGTGTCGGAGCCGGGCGGTGCGGGCCGCCGCCGCAAGCCCGTGATGGCGCTCCTGGCGGTGTTCGCCGTACTCGTCCTCGCCGGGGTAGGAATCAGTACGGCCGGACTGATGGCCGGGGACGACAGGGAGGGCGCGCAGCGGCGGCGGCCGAGCCCTTCGCGGACGGAAACATCGCCTTCGAATTCCTCGCCGGGCCCGACGTCCACCCCGACACCGGTGAAGCCGATCAAGGAGTACGCGCCCGGCCGGGTACGGATCGCCGACGCCAGGGTATCGATCGAGGTCGCATGGGCGGACCGCAGCGGGGGCCGGGCCGCGTACTACATCGTCGGGGGGCCCGTGGGACGCACACCCTCCACTCTGGCCAGCGCACCGCCGGGAACCGCGAAGGTCACGGTCACCGCGCTGAACCCGAGCGTGGACTACTGCTTGACGGTCGTCGCCGTCGTGGACGTCGACCGCGTGGCCCACGCCGAGCCCGTCTGCACCCACCGTGTCAAGAGGGTCGGCTGACCCGATCGCGGGGCCCGGCGGCGGGCTCTCCCCGCGTCAGGCGGGACGGTCGAGCCGCCCAGAGCGCCGCTCGCGGGTTCACCCACCACGACAGGCGGCGCGGCAGTGAACTGGAGCGCCGTAGCCGTGTGGCCAGCAGGCGAACCTGCTCGGACGTGAACGAGGCGTCGTCCGGTGTGACCGGACCACCGAAACCCGCCGCGTTCACCAGCCGGCTCAACCTGCGCAGTCGCCCAGGATCGGTGTCCGGCAGTGTCGCCGCGAGGCTCGCTGTCAGTTCTGCCGTTGTGGCGGACGCGGGCACGGTGTGGCCTGCGAGCCGCATCGCCACAAGGAGTTCTGTCCAGGCCGCGAGGATGCGCTTGCGGGCCGTTCCGCGGCGCGATCCGCGCGCCGCACGCAACCGCAGCAACGGCATCAGCAGCAGGAAGAGGACGAGCAGCCCCGGCGGGGTGGCGATCAGAAGGGTGTATTCACCACCTGTCGGCCGTGGCACGGCGCCGGGTGCACCAGTGTCCGTAGCGTCGGAGGTGTCGCCGCCGCGGTATGTCCCGTTGTGATCCGCCCGCTCCTGCGGGCCCGGACGCGCCGACGCCTCCGAACGCTTCCGCGGGTTCGGGTCGTAGGGCACCCAGCCCAGGCCCTCGAAGTAGATCTCGCCCCAAGCTACCGCGTCACCTGTGCGGATCACACGGCTGCCGCCGCCGCTGCCCGCCCCGAACCCGACCACGACCCGGCTCGGCAGTCCGGCCGCCCGGGCGAGGACTGCGAACGCGCTGGCGAACTGCTCGGAGGTGGCGCCGCCGCCCTTGCGTCCCGGCGGGACCAGCAGCTCGGCGAGTTCCGCGTAGCCGTGTCCGCCCGGGGCACCCGGCTCGAAGGTGTAGGAGTCTCGCAGGTACTCGGCGATCCGGGAGGCACGCTGGTGCGCGGTGCCGTTCCCTGCCGCCGCCCGGGCGATGTCGGGCAGGCGCGCCGGCGCGCCTGGCGGCAACCGAAGGTAACGCTCGTACCCGGTACCGGAGGCGGTCGCCGCCCGGGTCCCCTTCCATCCGCTCCAGTCGGGGACCATTCCGGCAGCCGTGTACGAACGGCCGGCGACCGCGCCGTCCAGGGAGAGCAATGTGCCGGAGACGGCGTCGTGGCCGACCGCGACGCCGTCCACCCTGGTGGCGATGCCCGGGACCGGCAGCCAGTCGCCGGGCAGGTCGCCGGCCGAGACCTTCACGGTGGTCCGCGTCGTCCGCGGCGGCACCACCTCGGGGAGAGGCAGGTCCGGCCCGGCAGGACGGTAGGAGCTGTCGGGCAGCCAGACAGGTCCTGTGAAATCGGCGAGCGCGACCCATCGCAGAGTGGTCCGCGGACCCGAGACCGTCATCAGCGGAACGTCCGGGGCGGCCGACCACGCCGACAGGTAGGACAGCGGATTGCGCACCTCGCGCGGCTTCTCGGGAAGATCGCGCTGCCCGCGCGGATCGGCTGCGCGCACCGGCCACCCCTCCAGCACAGCGGGCACCGCTACCGCGCCGATACCGATAAGGATCACCGAGCATGCCACCGCCGTCCCCGCCGCCAGGGTACGAAGAAGAGATCTTTTCCGGCCGTGCACCGCTGCCGCGGCCCACACGCGTAGCGAGAACCCGGCCCGAGTGGTAACGGGAGCATCGTGGCGAGCGCCGGCCAGTGCCATGGCGGCGGCGCCCGCCAGCAGCGCCGCCGACCGATATCCGGGCTCGATCGCCTCGGGATTGAGCGCGGCGGCCCCGCACAGGAGGACCGTGGCGGGGAGCAGGGAGGGCAGGACGCGGCCGTCGCGGCGCAGCACCGTCGCGATCGCTCCGGCGAGCCACACCGCAAGCACAGGGAACGCGAGCAGGTCCACGGTCGCCAGGGGGTGCGGCCCCGTGGTCAAGATGCGCGCTCCCGAGTGGAGCACCGCGTCCACCGCCGCGAGGACCGGCTCCTTGATCGGCCCGGGCGACCAGGCGGCCAGCGCGACCAGCACGACCGCGGCCATGGGAAGGCCGGCCGGCACCGCGACGGGCCCCAGCCCGCGCAGTACCCGGTGCGCCGCGGACGTGACGGCCACCGCCGCGATCGCCGTACTGACCAGCACGGCAGTGACCGGCGCCGACCGTTCGTAGCCGGCGGCCAGCAACGGCGCCGGCGCCGCCGCGGCCACCGCCACAGCGGCGGAGGCGAGGACTGCGCGTCCCCGGTTCATGTGGTCCACCAACAGGTCTGGTTCCAGCCGTTGGCGAACGCCGCGGGGGTGTGGGCCTGCAGGAGCCGCACCCCGGCGACCGATGCGGGGGGATGATCGGTTTCGCGGAAGCGGCCGATCAGGGCGACCAGTGACAGGACGCGCCGCGCGGCCAGAGCGTCAAGCGCCGCCGCGGTGTCCGCCGGCGTGGCTCGGGCGGACAACAGGACGACCACGCGCCCGGTCGGGGCTGAACGGAGCAGAGCGCACGCGGCCTTGAAGTCCGCGCCGGGCCGCGCCGCCGCCTCGGCGAGGAGGTCCAGATGCGCGGTGATCCCGGCGGATGGGGGCGAGTACCCGCCACTGGCCAGCCGCAGTTCGATCGGGAGCCCGCGGGCGGACAATACGATCGAGGCCGCCGCCTCCGCGAGGTCGTCCAGCTCCGCGTGGCCGTGGCGGTCGTCGACGAGCACGGTGACGCCGGGCCGGGGGGAGACGGCGTGCTCGCGCACCATCAGCCGCCCGCGGCGGGCCGTAGTGCGCCAGTGGATCTGACGGACGTCGTCGCCGAGCGTGTGCTCGCGCAACCCCGCGAAGGCGCCTTCGGTCGACCGGGTCACGGCCGACGAGGCGTCCCGGCCGCCGGCGCCGGCAGCGGTGAGGGCGGCCAGCTCGTGGTGGCGGGGATGCACGAGTACCCGCACGGTCTGGTCGTCGACCCGACGGGTGGCGCGTGCGAGCCCCAACGGGTCGGTGCGGACCAGGCTGAGCGGGCCCACCTCCAGCACGCCGCGCCGCCGCGCGGACAGTTCGTAACGGAGCGGGGCCCGGACTCTCCCCAACGGAATGTCGTACGTGCCGGCGGGCGAGGTCACACGTTCGGCGGCCGTCACACCACCTGCGTCCGCGTCGTCCGTCTCGATGATGACGGTGACGGACTCGCCGACGTGCACGCGCGTGTTCGTGATGCGGCGGTGCACCCGGGCGGTGCGCGGCGGCCGGGCCAGGACCATGGCCAGCGCGACGGTGGGGAAGGCGAGCGCGCCCAGCACGCCCGGTGCCAGGTAGCCGAGGCCGAGGCCGCCACCGGCCAGGACGGCGCCGGACGAGAGGATCCCCCAGCCGCGGCGGGTGGGCCGAGGCATGCGACCCGCCATCCGCTAGGGCCGGTTCCCGTGCGGCCCCGGTACCGGAACCTCGGCCAGGACCTCGGCCAACAGCGCTGTGTTCTCCTCCGCGCTGGAGGCGCGAGAGAAGGGCGCCAGCCGGTGACCCCACACGGGCCCGGCGAGGTCCTTGATGTCGTCGGGGGTGACGTACACGCGACCGTCGGCCAGCGCGTACATGCGCGCCGCCCGGCACAGCGCGATCGACGCGCGCATCGACACTCCGGCGCGCAGCCTCGGGTGTCGACGCGTCCGCTGGGCCAGCTCCAGCACGTACTGGTACACCGGATCGGCGAAGATGATCCGGTCGGCGGCGGCGGCCAAGCGCGACATCTCCGCTCCGTCGAGCACGCAAACCAGGTCCTCGGGAGCGGCCATGGACGCGCCGCGCATCAGCGACAGCTCCGCTTCCTCACCGGGGTAGCCCAGTGAGAGCCGCATCAGGAAACGGTCGAGCTGAGCTTCCGGCAGCGGGAACGTGCCCTCCAGATCGGCCGGGTTCTGCGTCGCCACCACCAGGAACGGGTCCGGCACGGGATGCGCCTTCCCGTCCACCGTGACCCGCCCCTCCTGCATCACCTCCAGCAGCGCCGACTGGGTACGGGGGGAGGTCCTGTTGATCTCGTCCACGATGACGACGTTGGCGAAGACCGGACCGGGGTGGAACTCGAACTCCCGGGTCCGCTCATCGAAGATCGTCACCCCGGTGATGTCGGAGGGCAACAGGTCCGGGGTGCACTGCACGCGGCGCGCGGTCCCCCCGGTCACCGCCGCCAGCGCGCGGGCCACCGTGGTTTTCCCCATGCCGGGCAGATCCTCCAGGAGCACGTGCCCGCCCGTGGCGAACGCGGTGAGGAGCAGCCGCACCGTCGCGGGAGCGCAGCGGGCCACGGTCCCCACGCTCTCCGCCATCCGGTCGAAGATATCGGCCGCCCGCATGGCCTCCTCGCCGGTGACCGCCGCAGTCTCGGGCGTACTGATGCTCAAGCTCGTCCCTTTCAGGGTCATCCGCAGTTGCCCCATCCGGCTGATGCGCTCGCGCCGGACGCGCCACCGGAGAAGCTGACGCAGATGCCGGGTGCATTCACGTACACCGGCCCGGCGTAGTACTTGAACGTGCCGCCGTCGTATGCGGGGTGGCCTCCGCTCTGCTTCTTCAACTGGACCCAAACACTGGTGCCCTTGCCGACGTTCGCGGTCTTCATCGTGACCGCGCAGTTCTTCTTGGTGCTGTTGCTGTAGAGCAGGTAGGCCCGCCCCCCATGGAATGAGATCGACCGCTGCACGTAATAGCCACCGCCAGAACCGACGTTGCAGACCTGCTGCGGTGTGTACGGGTTGCGCGTGGGCTTGGGTTTGGGCTTCGTCGTCGGCCGGGGCGACTTCTTCGCCGGCGCCTTGCTGGACGGCGCCTTGCTGGACGGTCCTCTGCTGGACGGTCGTCTGGTGGACGGTCTCGGCGCGGAGGGACGTCCACCCGAAGGGCCGGCCTTGGGTCCGGTGGTTCTGGATTCAGTCGGTTCGGGCGGGATTCCGGGCTTCGCCGGCCCCGGGTGCGGGGGAGTCGGGTCGAACGGGTTGGGGAAGATCGGGTCGATGGACGGTGCCGGTACCAGCGGCGGGGCCTTCTCGCCGCCCCCCGGCACGACCGGACGGTCTCCACCCTTCCCCGCCTTGCCCGGGTACTTGCCGACGATTCTGGCTCGGCCGTCGGATCCGATGACGCGAGCGTCCGGGCTGCCCGGTGCGTTGATGAACAGGTTGCCCTCCCGGACCTGCAACTCCAGGTCACCGCGTCCGGCCGGGATCGACTGCACACCGGTCTGCCGTCCGGCCGGGTCGTACACGTGGACCTGCCCGGTCTCCCTCACCGGCACGTACACCTTGCCCGCGAACGGTACGGCGGGCTCTTGGACCGGATCGCGCAACGGGAAGGACAGGACTGGGCCGCTCTTGCCCACGTCGCCCAGCGTGACCACAGAGCCGGCTGCGGGGACGGTGATCGCGGCCAGCGCGCCATGTGTGCGCTCGGGCACCAGCGCGCCCGCCAGCGGTACCGGCGCGGTGACGCGGCGGGTGCCGCCGGGTGTCGCGACCACCAGGTCACGTCCGCCGCGGTCGACCACCAGCGCTCCCTGGTCCAGCACGCTCAGCCCGAGATCACGGCCGGGCTCAGCGACTTCGGTGGTGAGGGTGACCGCGGCACCCCGAGCAGAGACCGTCAGCGCCACGGCCGTGCCCTGCTGGGGCACTGCCACCCACAACCGTCCGGCGTCGTCGAACTCGCCACCGGCCAGCGGGCCCGGCAGCTGCAGCACCGGTCCGACCGGGCGAAGCGTGGCGGGGTCCAGCGCGCGCACGGAGCCCGAGGCGCGGTCGATCACCGCGGCGGCGGTGGCGGTCATCGCCAGGTGCGGGTCACCGCGCAGGCCGACGTCCAGCCGTCCTGACAACCCCAGGCCGCTCAGGTCGAGGGAGGACACCCGGCCGGTGTCCAGATCGTGAATGAGCAGATGCTCGTCGTTCTGGGTGACCTGCACCCGATGGCCGCGGGCGTCGGTCACGCCGCGGCGTTGCTCCACCTGGCCGCTGTCGGGATTGACGCGCGCCACCTCGCCTGCCGTCCGGCTCCACAACCAGGCACTGCCATCGGACGCCTCGGTGGCGTGACCGATCTGGCCGCCGCCGAGCAGTGTCGCGGCAAGTGCCAGAGTGATGAGGGCGGCCGCGCCCCAGCCGCCGATGCGCGCCCGGCCCTTCGGCGCGGGCTTTCCCAAACCCATCAGAGGCACCCTTCGTCGTCCCCGCCATGCGGACCTTCTGGTACGGGGAACGACATCCGGACCAACCTCGGCCTCTGCAGCCTCCAGTTCCCGCTGCCGATCCAGCCCGCGCCACAGGTCTCCGTACCGACAGTCCGGAACGGCCTGCGATGTGCATCACCGGACCTGCGGTGGGCGAAGCGCCGGCCCGGGAGGGTGAGTCAGCGGTGACGGACCAGAGGCAGGAAGACCTGGTCGACGATCTCGATGAGGGCCTGGTCGGAGATGGGGGCGGTGCCGCCGCCCATCAGGTACTCGTTGCGGAGCAGGGCGATGGGGAGCGTGGCGATGCGGGGGACGAGGGCTTCCTGACGTGCCTCACCGCGGGCGACCGCTCGCGCCAGGATGGCCAGCATCACGCCCGGCTCCCCTTCGGCGAGTTCGTCGCGTATGCCGGCCAACAGTCCGGGGTCGCGGCGCGCGTCCATCATCAGCCCGCGGAGGATCTCGGTCCCTGCAGAGGAACTCATCCGGGCAGCGGTTGACCGGAGCAGCTCCAATACGTCGGAGCGGAGTTCCCCGGTGTCAGGTGGGCTTTGCGGACGGCCGACCATCTGCTTGTAGGCGGCGAAGGCGAGTGCCGTGCGGCTGGGCCAGCGCCTGTAGATCACCGTCTTGTTCGTGCCGGCGCGGGCGGCGACCCGGTCCATCGTGAAGCCGCCGTAGCCCCGCTCGGTCAACTCCTCGATGGCGGCCTGCAGGACGGCGCTGTCGATTTCCGCGGCACGGCGCCGTGGACGCCGTGCCGGGCCGTCGGCCTTCTCCACCGGGAGCACGTCCTCCGCTCGCATCGATGCCCCTCCGATCAGCTCGCCATCGGTTTGCGGGGTGCTGGAGGGCACATTCTAGCTTGATCAATCAAGAGACTGCGAGTACCTTATGAGGGTACTAATAGTACCTACAAAGGATGACAGGAGGAGATCATGTGCATCCGGTTGGCTCTCGCCGGCATGGCGTTCATCGTCCTGGGCGTGCTCGACCTCGGCGGCCTCAGGGAGTTCGTGATCGTGGCCGGCACTGTGGCTCTGCTCGGCTCTAGTATCGGCTGGCTCCTCGCCCGACGCGGCTGGACATCGTGAAGGGCGCACTCCTGCGCGCCGTCCTGTCCGGCCTGACGTCCGAAGGCGTTGCCTCAGCCGGGCCGCCGCGCGCAGAGACTCAGGCAGTGCACAGGACAGGTACTCATAGTGTCCAGGCCGACGAGCGTGGGGGAGGGGCGGCGAAGCGGCCGAGGTTCCTCGTCCGGTGGACGGCCCTGCCGCTCGCGCTCGGCATGGCCCTGGGCCCACTCACCCCGGCGGCTGCGTCCCCGCCCTCCCCGCCCTCCGCGCCGGACATGCGGAACGTCGGCTCGCTGGTCGACGCGATCGTGCCGAATCAACTCGCCGAGGAGAAGATCCCCGGAGCGGCCGTCACCGTCGTCGCGGGCGGCAGGACGGTGTTCAGCAAGGGATATGGGCTCGCCGACGTCGGCCGGCGCATGCCGGTGAGCGCCGAGCGCACCGAGTTCTTCACCGGCTCGCTGGCCAAGACCATCACCGCCAACGCGGTGCTGAAGCTGGCTGGAGAGGGGCGGATCGACCTGGACGCCGACGTCAACACCTATCTGCGCCGCTTCAAGGTCACCGAAGCTCCGGGCCGCCCGGTCCGGGTCCGCGATCTCCTCACCCACACCGCGGGGTTCGAGGACGATGTGCTCGGCCGGTCCTGGGGAGACCCGGACGACGTCCCGCGGCTGGCCGATCTCGCCGAAGACCGGCCGGACCGGGTGCGCCCGCCCGGCACGCTGGTCGCCTACGACAACTACGCCTACACGCTCGCCGGATACCTCGTGGAAGTGGTCTCCGGCCAGCCGTTCGACCAGTACGTGCAGCGCGAGCTCCTGGCCCCGCTGGGCATGAGCGGCACTACGTTCGCACTGCGGCGCCCGCCCGCGATCGACGCCGCGCTCGCCAAGGGCTACCGTCCCGACGGCGACGGGTTCACCGCCTACCGGCGCTACTACGGCGCCGCACCGTCCGGCGTCGGACCGGTCACCACCGCGGCGGACATGGGCCGATACATGATCGCCCAGCTGCGCCATGACCCGCTGCTCGGGAAGGACGCGGCCGTGCGTATGCAGGCCAGGCAATACGCCCAGGACCCCCGGCTGCCCGGCATGGGCTACGGGCTGGAGGAATGGCCGCGCAACGGCCGCCGGCGGCTCGTCAAGGGTGGAGACGTCACCGGCTTCCATCAGATCATGGCGCTGCTGCCGGACGACGGAGTGGGCATCTACGTCGTCTACAACGGCGAGGGCACGTCGATGGGGAAGGGGACCGTCCTCGCCGAACGCCTCGTCGACCGCCTCGTCGACCGCTACTTCCCGGCACGGCGACCCGCGCCGTCCCGGCCCATCGGGGCAGACGCCTCGAAGTACGCAGGCACGTACGTGCCGAGCCGGAGACGCGGCGACCTGCTGCGTTTCAGCACGTTGTTCAATCCGGTGACCGTCGAGGCGACCGGCGACGGGACGCTGCACACCACCGGGCTGTCACCCGATCCCGACAAGCCCGAGCAGGACTGGACGCAGATCGGCCCCGGCCTGTTCGCCGAGCGCGGCGGCCAGGAACGCATCGCCTTCGACGGGCACGGCCGGTTGGCCGGCGGCCACACCGAGGAGGCATCCGCCTTCGAACGCCGTGACGGGCTCTCCTCACCGGTGCTGCATCAGGTCCTGGTGTACGCCGGGCTGACCGCCTTCCTGCTGTCGTTCGCGGGCGTTCCAATCGCCGCGCTCGTCCGGCGGCTGCGGAAGCGCCGCGCCGACCATCCGTCCGCATGGTGGCTGGCCTGGCTGACCAGCGCCCTCGTGCTGGTCTTCGTGGCCGTCCTCGCCTGGCTGTTCATCGTCGACTCCAACAACGCAGGAGACGTGATCTTCCTCGGCTCACCGCTGCTGACGGGGGGCCTGCTCGCATCCTCGTCGGCCTTCGTTCTCACGGCCGGACTGGCCATCTGCAGCATCATCGCCTGGCTGCGCCGCTGGTGGTGCCTGCCCAGCCGCATCGCCTACACCGCCCATACCTTGTGCGCCGCGTCGTTCATGACGGTCGCGTACATCTACCACCTGGTCGGAGGCGTATTCGCCGCGTCCTGACTTCGACGTGGGTGAACGCGTCCCACTGAAACCGCAGGCGGGCCGCTGCTGATCGACCCGCATCGCACAGACAATCGAGCATCCACACGGCGAACTCCCTCCAGAAGCGGACCAGGGTGGCCGTGATGCCCTTCCCCCGGACGGTAGGCGGCACAAGACGCTTACCTACAAGACGTTGGATGGAGGGCAAGTCTCCTGAGCGGATTCCGCACCCAGAGGTTGGTCGTCCGCTTCCGATGCCGGAAGGACCGTGGTGTGAGCCGACCGCTACGTCCTATGGACCGAACTCCTCCCGCTCCCACGAGAGATGCAACAAGGGGACCCAGAGAAGAAGCTGCGCGGTGTGGCAACAGACGTCACGTTCTGTACCGCACAGCGGGCGTGCGCCTGACGGCCACCCAGAGCGGCTGCGGTGCGCGGTCGACGCAGCCCAGCACCCATGAACCACTCCCGGATACCTAGAGTGTTCGACGGCAAGGTCAGCCGAAGGAGATACCTGATGCGCATACCGCGATTCCCAGAGGCCGCCGCTACGGGCACGGTCACCATTGGGGCGACGCCGGACGAGGTCTACCGCGTCATCAGCGATCCGCCGTCCATGGCCCTCCTCGCCGAGGAGACCCACAGCGCCCGCTGGCTGGACGGCGCCACAGGGCCCGCCGTCGGGGCCCGCTTCCGCGGCTACAACCGCAACGGGCTGCGTCGCTGGTCCACCACCTGCAGCATCACGGACGCCGACCCGGGCCGACGCTTCGCCTACGAGGTGGCGGCGCCGTTCAACATCCCCATCTCGCGCTGGCAGTACGACATCGAGCCCACGGCGGACGGCTGCAGGGTCACCGAGACCAACTGGCTGCGCGTGCCGACCTGGTTCCTGCCGTTCGGCATCCTGATCACCGGCGTCGCCGACCGTGCCAGCACCAACGACGCCAACATCGCCGCCACACTGCGGAGCCTCAAGGCGCACCTGGAGACGACCCCCGACCTCCACACCGACAGGCGCTAGGCATACACCGTCTGTTCTGTGGCGTTCGCCCGATGGCTCATCCGGGGCTCGCATGCAGGCTGACGGCATAGCCCGGGTCGAGATTGACCAGCTCACGGGGTTACCGGCGCCGTACACGCGGATCCGGTTGGCCCGCAGCTAGGGCCTGTTTCGAAGTCGGTCGAGTGCCGGCGTGTTGTGAGCCGGACGCAGCGAGGTCTCTGGTAGGTGGTTCGTCTCTGGTAGGTGGTTCATCGACCAAGAAGAACCTGAAACCGGAGACCTCGTGGCCGGCGTAGTGGTGACGAGGCGGTTCGACCAGATCGACGCGCAATGGGCGATCCTGGGGCCGCTGCTACTCGTTGCCCGGCGGTCGGGTCGGCCGTCGAAGTGGACTAAACGGCAGCTCATCGATGGGCTCCGCTGGCGGGTGCGGACCGGCTCGCCGTGGCGGGACGTGCCCGCCTGCTACGGCTCCTGGCAGGCGGTCTACGGGTTCGGCCGCGGGCAGTGCAATGGCGTTTGGGCGCGCATCCTGGCCGGACTGCAGACACCCGCGCGGAGGCGGTCGGGCTGACCGGGTGGGATGTCAGCGTCGACTCCACCATCATGCGGGCGCACCAGCACGCCGCCGGGGGCCCGCCGGCGCGGTGACCTGCTGCGTGAACACCGGGCGGTGTGGCGTCCGAGCCGGATGATCACTCGCTGGGACGCTCCCGCGGCGGCGCTGTGCGGCGACTGGGCGTCCTTCAACCCGTTCGAACGGCTCGCGGGACTGCGGCTTGTCGACCAAGGTGGACCTGGCCTGCGAGCAGGGGCAGAGTTGGACGGGCTCGTCGCGCCTCGGGGTCACGTCCTCTCTGGTCATGTGAAGCTTCTGGGACGGCAGGCAGCGCCTCCAGGGCGGGGGCGAGACCGGGCACGGAACTGGGAGTAACAGAAGGCGGCCATACAATCCGTTCTGGCCTCTAAAGTGGCCATCGTGCCATTAGAAAACTGTGGACGGAGCCCTAGAGAAAGCCGCCACTGCAAGATTCTTCAATGACCATTGTGTCGACCCGCCGCGATGGTACTGCGCCAGCCGGACCAGGCGGTGACGCAGGCCCGCCGGGCCCTAGGAGTCAGCGGTCGTCTGCAGAGGTGACCGTGTGCGTAATGGTCAGCCGGTCGGCCTGCTCACCGGCCAGTTCCCGGAGCTCGTCCTCCAAATGCAGCGCGCAGCGCGCTGCCCCCGCCTCTGTGAGATGTCCGTGCCTGCACTCGCGCCTGTAAGTCTTCATCTCGTCCAAGACTGTGGTGACGGCGATCACAGTTGCGGTGTACACGACGCTCTCCTAGCCGGATTTCCTGTCCTATGTCCATATGAGACTGTCCTGGACATCGGCGCTCCGACAGCACGAGATAGGTTGGTGTAGCGAGTGGGTCCAGATGCCTCTCGTTACCGGCGCTCTGGCTGCCAGGTCATCTGGGGGATGCCGACCCTGGTGGGACGGGGGCGGCTCTGCACTGGGCCATCGAACGAGTATTCGACCCTGTGCATGGTCCATTTGCCGTCGCCGCTCGCCTGAGTCTCCGAGTATACGGGCAGCCGAGTCTGAGGATCGATATAGCGGACGATGCGCAAGGCGTCCACTTCCCTGCCTATGAGGTTGTACGGGTGGGTATCAGCCTTGAGTTCGGTGTACTTGAAGGCGTCCAGGTACATGCCTGCGCCGATGGGGTTCCCACTCCCGACGACTTGAGGCGTCACCTGGATCTCAAGGCGCACGTATTGTTTACCTGCCCGCTCCACCATGCTTTTCCCGCGGGCGTTGATCAAGCCTTTGCAGTCAGCGAGGTGTCCGACGAAGATATCGGCCTGCTCGGGGGTCAACCCGCCAACACCGAGTCCGTCGTTGAGCCATACCTGATCAGTAAGGGACGGGCACCGGTCACTCTCCTGCGTCCAGCGGCCCACACTCGACCAGAACCAATCCTGGTATCTGCCCTGGCACCAGTTCGCCCATGCGACGCTGGCCTTGCCGTTCTCCACCGTGACCTCTGACTTCTCCAGGCGGACGTCCTTGGTCCGGTAATCGACCCCCGAGATCACCGCCTCCCGGCTGCCGCCGGGATAGGCCTGCCGCTCCAAGTAGTATTCCTGCACCAGGTTGATGGACGGCTGCAGCGCCTGCCGACGCAGCGAGTCCAGATAGAGCCCACGCGCATCGGTGGTCGCGATGGCAGGTGCCCCATTCGCATTCACCCTGGCCGACGGCGAGTTACCAGCCGGCCGCGAGCCTCCTTCCTGATCGCCCGCCTTTCCGTGGATCACACCGCAACCGCAGATCACTGCCAGCAGAGTTGCCACCAGACCGTGTCGAAAAATACGCATCGGCACACCTCATCGTTCCGGCCGAGACACCGGCCACCGGTTTGACCAGCCTGGATTACCGTCCGTCGGCCTCGCGCGGCCGCAATCATCCCGGGCGCCGGATGTCGCCGCTTGCGATGTCGCTCACCCGGCGGACGGTCCTAGATGGCCCTTGGTGCAAACCAAGACAGCACAGATTGGAGGCAGTCATGCGTGACAGCGGCTGGGGCTGACGAGCCGACCAGAAGACCGATCCTTCATGAAGCGGCGGCAGGCCGGGTTCGGCTGAGCTCGCACCCCTGAGAAGGTCGCCTCCGCGGATGGGGCGCGCGGATGCCGGGTTCCGCGCATCCGCGCGCTCACAGATGGGTGTGAGAAGTACTCCGAGAAAGCTGAGCTCATCAAGGCGTGGGGGACCGTGTCAGCGGATCGGACGGCCACGTTCGCCGACCTCTTTCGGGTCGGCGAATACCGGGCGCTATTGATCGCCAACCTGATCTCCAATCTGGGGGACCAACTCGCCCGGGTGAGTCTCGCCCTCCTGGTCTTCGACAGCAGCGGTTCATCATTCCTCACCGCGCTGACCTACGCGCTGACCCTGCTCCCCGCGATGGTGGGCGGGCCGCTGCTGGGCGGGCTGGCCGACCGGTACCCACGTCGCGACCTGCTCATCGCGTCCAATCTGATCCGAACCATCCTTGCCGCGGCGATGGCACTGCCCATGTTGCCCTTGGCCGCGGTGTACGCACTGGTGTTCGCGTTGGCACTCCTGGACGCGCCGGAACGGGCCGCACGCACCGCCCTGGTCCGGGACCTGCTGTCCGGGGATCTCTACACGCTCGGAGTGGCGACCAATCAACTCACGTACCAAGTGACCCTGCTGGCAGGGTTCGGTGCTGGCGCCATGGTCGTGACCTCGATCGGCCCATATTCAGCCCTGGCGGTCAACGCCACGACATTCGCCTGCTGTGCGCTGCTTCTTTGGACATGTCTTCGACCGCGTCCCGCTCTGCCCGCAGCAGGACGAAGAAGCTGGCGAGTTGAACTCGCCGAGACATTCCGGCTGATAGCCGGTTCGCCGCAACTGCGCGCGATCCTCGCCCTCGCTCTGCTCGCGGGATACTTCGTGGTCCCCGTGGGCCTCGCCGTTCCGTACGCCGCTCAGATCCACCTGCCGACGCGGCTAGTGGGCCTGCTGCTAGCCGCCGTCCCGGCCGGAAACGTGGTCGGCATGGTCGTGATCGGCCGATTGCTGCGGCAAAGGACGCGGGTCACGGTCATGGGACCGCTGGCGGCGCTGGCCGGGCTCCCGCTCACCGCCTGCGTCCTGCACCCGGGGGCCACCGGATCCCTGACCCTGTTCGGTCTCACCGGTGTGGCCGCGGCCTATCAGGTGATCGCGCAGGCGGAGTTCGTGCGGGCCGTGCCCGCCCACCGGCGCGGTCAGGCCCTCGGCCTGGCGGCCCCGGCGATCACCGCCGTCCAGGGTGCGGGGGCCTTGCTCGGCGGCCTGCTCGCCGACCACATCGGCCCCGCCTACACGATCGCGCTCACAGGGACCGCGGGCCTGGTCACCGGGATTCCGCTGGCTATCGTCTGGCACAGGGTCCGTACGAGCGCACCCACCGTTCCCGGGCCCGATCGCGACGCCGCGGACACGCCGACCGCGCGTGATCCGGCTCGAGGGCCGTGAGGCGCCCCTTGGCCGCCGAGGAGATGTTGCCAGGGAGCACAACAGGGCTCACCTTCGCTCACCTCCACCTTGACCCGGTGACGGCCGGGCTTGGCGAGCCTTCCCCGCCGGCCTGCAATCCCGGCCGGCGGGGAAGGCTCATCGCGGTGACGGTACCGCGGGAGTTTTCTCAGCGGGCATTGCCGCTCACGACTCCGGCCGATCCGGCACGAGCCCGGATCCGTCGCCCGGGCGCGCTCGGCGCTCGATCTTGCGCATGAGTTCGGCGGCCCGGGACTTTATGTACGCGATCCCGTCCGCTCCCCACTCACGAGTCTTCGTGTCGATGACGGCGACGGTCCCGAGCGCCACCGTCCCATCGATCAGCGGAGCCCCCAGATAGGAGCGGACCCCGATCGCATCGACCACTGGATTGCCAGCGAAAATGTGGTAGTCGTTCACCTCGTCCAGCGCCAGCGCGTGCATGCGCGCGGTTGCGTAGATGCAGAAACCACTGTCGCAGGACATCACCCGGAAGGGGTCGTTCTTCGGGTCCACGCCCCTTTCCTCGGAGGATGGATAGATCCCTGCGAAGAACTGCCGCTCCGGACCGATGATGTTAACGCCCGCGATGGGCGTGTCCAGATCCTTTGCCAAGGCCGCGGCGAACTCGTCGAACTCGGGGTTCGGGTCCTCGCTCAGGAGGTCGAGTTCTCGCAACCGCGCGGTACGGCGATGCACGTCACGGTCGACGGGGGTCACGAATCGAAAGGCTGGAGAAAGAGTCACTCGGCACTCCTCATTTCCTTTTTGGTTGGATTTGGGCTTAGTGCGGGGCTAGTGTGTCTAGAAGGTATTTGATCAGAGAGCGCAGGACAAAATTCGCGGAGCGGGGCTCTCTGGCATCGCACAGCACGATCGGGACGTCCGGATCGAGCCCGAGAGCAGCGCGCACTTCTGCGGCTTCGTAACGGAACGCGTCGTCGAATTGGTTCACGGCGACCAGGAAAAATATACCTCCGCGTTCGAAGAAGTCCACCGCGGCGAAGCATTCCTCGAGATGGCGGGTATCGGCCAGGATCACCGCGCCGAGCGCCCCGTCGGCCAGTTCCTTCCACATGAACCAGAAACGTTCCTGCCCGGGCATTCCGAACAGATACAGCACGATGTCGTGCTGCTCGATGGTGATACGACCGAAGTCCATGGCGACGGTGGTGGTCGACTTGCTCTGCACCCGGCTCACGTCGTCGACGCCGACGCTGGCTGTGGTCACGATCTCCTCCGTGTTCAACGGCTCGATTTCGCTAGCCGAACCAACGAAGGTCGTCTTTCCAACGCCGAAGCCGCCCGCGATCAGGACCTTGACCTGTGTCGAGGCGACTTCAGATTCGCTGTAGACCATCGAGAAGTCTCTCCAGAAGAGCTCTGTCGTGCGCAGGGGCACGAGGACTTGGTGCCTGGGGGGCTATGGCGCCGCAGTCAACCAGGTCGGCCAGAAGGACTTTCATCACCACCACGGGAAGACGCATACGCGCCGCCAATTCGGCGACTGAGATCGGCCTGCGGCACAGTTCGAGCACCTGAACGTGCTCCAGCTCCAGTGCCGAGCCGGCACGGCCGGTGCTGACCAGCATCGTGAGCAGATCCAACTCCACCTTCGGGCGGGTCCGCCCCCCGTTCACGGTGTATGCGCGTACCAGCGGCCCGGCCGCGTCGTCGACCCAGACCCTGTCCTCCCGACCGGCCACGATCACCGCATCCGGTCATCGGCCGCGGCGGGCGCCGGGCGGGGGGCGGTGCCCAGGAAGGGGCGGACGGCTTTGATCAGGCGGGCCATCTCGAATCCGATGACGGCCGGGTCGGCACTCCCCTCCGCCAGCACCGCGAGGACCGAGTTGAACCCGGCCCACGAAATGAACAGCTGACTGGAGTGGAGTTCGACCACGACCTGCCGGACATCGGTCCCGTTGTCGAATCTCGTGCTCGCGCTACGTGACATGGAGAACAGGCCGGAGGCGAGCGCCGCGAGATATTCTGAATTGGTGCGGTCCAGGCCGTGGCGGGCTTTTACCATTCCGTCGGAGGACAGTAGGACGCTGCCACGGATCGCCGGAACCTCTTGAGCCAGCCCCTTGAGGAGCCAGGCCAGGTCCGCCAGCTGGTTCGAAGTGGTGCCGGCCATTGGACGCTCCTTACGGGTTCATGGTGGATGAGGGGTCGATGCCATTCGGGCCATTAGCAGGACGTGGTTGCTCGGCATCACGCATCCCCTGACGAAAAGCCGCCATCAGGCCGTGATTGAGCTGGACGTCCTCGGCGCTGTCCAGCGCCAGGGGTGCCTCTGTTGGTTCAGGGGCGAAGTTTGTCTGGGCGCGCCGCTTCGGCAGTTCCGGACGGCCGTCTTCGGCCACGGGAGACGTTGAGCCGGGCTGACGGTCCGGCCGGTCGGTCATGGTCGCCCACTCGTCCGGCCACGGCTCGGACGGCGCTGCACTGTAGGTGTCGTCGGTATTCGGTGAACTCGGTACCGGGCTCGGAGGGGGCCCGTACCGATCCCGAGACGGAGGCGCCGGGGGCAGGCCCGGCGAGGGGGCCGGCACGGAGCCGGGGAAGTCGGCTGGCGGCGCCGGATGAGCATCGATGCCCGGCACTTCCGAACCGATCAGCTCGTGCGGAATCACCACGACCGCCTGTGTCCCGCCGTAGATGTTCGCCTGCAGCCTGACGGCGATTTTGTGTCGGCGTGAAAGTGCGGCCACGACGAGGAGGCCGATGCGCCCCTCCTCCAGCAAACGGTCGTCGCCGAGCCGTTCCGCGTCGTACAGGAGGTCGTTCAGCCGGTGCTGGGCTTCCACCGGTATTCCGAGGCCGCGATCTTCGATTTCGACTGCGAGCCCGGCGGTCACCGTCTCCACCCGGACGAACACCTCCGTGTGCGGCGGAGCGAACTTCGTGGCGTTCTCGATGAGTTCGGCCAGAAGATGGACGACGTCGGAGACCGCGCCCCCGTCGAGGGTGCCTTCGACGGGGGGAACCACTTTGACCCGGGCGTACTGCTCGACTTCGGCGATTGCCGAGCGAAGCACCTCGTGCACGGAGACCGGCCTGCTCCACTGGCGGCGTGGGGCGGCTCCGCCGACGACGGCGAGGCTTTCGGCCTGGCGGCGCACCCGGGCCGTAAGATGATCGATTCGGAAGAGTTCCTTGAGGAGATCCGGGTCCTCGACCCGGTTCTCCAACTCGTCGAGGCTCTGGAGCGCCCGATGCAGCAATGTCTGCATCCGCAGGGAGAGATTGACGAACACCTCTACTCTGCGCTCGAGGCCGTTTGCAGGCTCCTGCCGGGTCGCCGACTCGACAAGAGCGTTCCATGCCTCGTTGTGAGCCTTCTGCAACTCCCATCCGAGCCGCTCGGCCGGGTCCGCGGTCTCGGCCGGTTGAGAATCGACGGCACGAAGCGACGGGATCTCGCCGGCCGCGATCCGATTGCCGAGGTCCCGTAGTTCCTCTCTGCCGTGGAGTACCAGGCCGGCCAATGCGTCAAGTCGGGAGTGGGCTCCCTCACCTCTCTGGGCCGGCGCGGCGGGCATCGGCCGTGCCCGGCGGGCTGTCGCCTCAGCCGCGAGGGCGGCGCCGAAAAGAACCCCTGCCGCTGCCATAGCGATGACGACGAGCGCCCATCGAACCTTCACCGGCAACGGCTCGGTCCTGATCAGGATCGTCACCGCGAGCAGTCCAAGACCCGCCATCAGGGCCGAGGGGATGACCGCCGCGCACAACTGGACGACACGATCGTCGGCAGGTCGCCTTCGTCGCCGACGGGACGGGCGGGTCGCCCCCGTTGTGCCTCGGCGTGCAGGGACCGTGGTGTGCGGCGAAGGCTCAGGCATCGGCGTCCTTGGTTCGGCTGATAAAGCTATAGGGGCTACCGTCCTGAGTTACGTGGAAGGCGCACGGGCATATCCATAGCTGTGGAAGCCGCGGGGGCGCGGTTCCCGCGTTGCGGGGACCAGTGGGTGCGGCCGAACACCGGTGGCGTCGGACGGTAGGACCTGTGACGCATCCTCTCCGGCCCCGCCCCCCGCACATGGTCGCCCTGGCGGATCAGATGAAGGCGGCCCTTCGTGACAAGGACGGTGATCGTTTCGCTCACACCGTCCGTGCGCTTTACCTGCACGACCCTGCCGCAGCCAAGATGATCCTGCGGGAAGGGCTGCGGCAGGCGGCCGGTTCCGAGCCCCGCCTGAAGCCTCCGGGACGGTGACTTGCAGGGGCGCCGACCGGCGGCAAGGGCAGCGTGTTCGCCCGCTATCGGTCGAGGTTGATTTCGGCCCACGTCCACGAACCGTCGTCCATCGAGTGACGGCCGAACGCGGTGTTCGGCAGGTCGAGGTCGGCGAAGTCCGCCGAGCCGGCCCTGTGAGCGTGCCGTGCCGGGACTTTGTCGAAGATCTCGATACGGACGTATCGCCCGTCCTGGCGGTGGATGAGCCGGATCGCGACCTCCAGCTCGTCCGCCCGGCCCGCGGCCCGCATGCCGCACACCGCCTCACCCACCAGTTCGCTGACGGCGACCTCCGCGGCCACGGTGACGCGGAAGTTCTTCACCGCCCACCCCGCGAGAGCCGCGCTCAGGAGGCCCTCGGCGGCGCGTACGAGCCCCATGGTGGGCTGGTGGAACAGGACGTAGCAAGCCTTCTCGTCCGCCAGCGGGATTGTTGTCGTGCCCGGAATCCTGGTCATGGCGCATTCCCTCAGACGGCGTCGGCGATGGGCTCGTTGAGCTTGGCCAGAGCCTTCTGCTGTATTTGGCGAACTCCTTCACGAGACAGCCCGAGCTGTTCACCGATGACGCGCAGCGGCTGTTCCTCCTCCCCATCCAGGCCGAATCGGCGGGTCAGCACGTACAGTTCGCGTGTGTTGAGGTTCGGCAGTCCGTGATTGATGAGCGCACGCAGGTGGAACCGGAGTTGCACCTGGTCCTCGATGCTCGAGGACGGATCGGGGAGACGGTCCTCCCAGGGAATCGTGTCCTCACCCTGCCCGCCGATCGGCGCTTGGAGGCTCTCCAGGCGAGGCGCATCCAGGACTCGGTGGACCTGGGCTTCGGTGACTCCCGCTCGCCTGGCGATCTCGGCGTGATCGCAGACCGCGTCGGCTCCGTGGTCCTCCAGGAAGGCGCGCTCGGCGGCGAGGATGGCCGGGCGCTTCTCGAAGTCGCTGAGGTTGAGATTGGGGTGATCGGCGTCCCGGACGGCCCGCAGCACCTCGCGCTGGATCGGCTTGAACGCCCAACTGGCGAACGAGCCCCGCGCGGGATCGTAGGACGCGATGGCCCAGAGCAACCCGACCTTGCCGGCGCTCTGAAAATCCTCACTGTGCTGACTGGACCTTGAGGTGAACATGGCGACATACCGCCGCACGAGACCGTAGTTGGCGGCCATGATCTCGGACGTCAGATCGTCCAGCTCGCGCTCGTCCCGCCGCAATGCCGCCTCGGACACCTCGTCGAGGTCACCGGCTTCGGCCTTGGCCCGCAGCTCGGCGATGCGATCCGAGAGCTCTTTCCGGCGGGCGAAGAGTTCGTCGTTCCGGCTGTGGAGTTGGGTGGCGGGATGTCCGTCACCGGTCGGCTGCGCGATGTCCATCTCACTCTCTCCCTGGCTTGTTCTCCACGCAAGCTGCGAGGTGACGATCTCTAATAACGGTCGGTGCGGAAAAGAGGTCGTTGACAGGCCGATGACGGTGGCCGACGGCGGAAAACGTTCGGGATTCTCAAGCGGTAGGTCAGGGGAGTAGCCGTATGTCCAGGTAGGAGGCCATCGCTAAGGTCTACAGGCGTGGCCGGATCAGGGCCGCCGCCGTATTCCGTTGACACGTTATTGATCGCTAGTAGGCGGCACGTTGATGCGCCGGTGTCCCCGCGGTGCGGTTGTAGTGTGCGAATTGGCCGAACGACACGGGCTTGAGCGAAACAGCTTGCCGATCCGTGCGCGCACGGACTTTAGAGGGCATGGCGGAGGTTAAGCGTTCTGGTGGGGACGGGCGGCGACACCGCGCACCCGCGAGCCCGAGAGCAAACGGAGATTCAACGGACGATTCCGGCGGTCCAGGGCCGCGCTCACCGCTCGTCGGGTCGGTATCGGCATCGCGAGGGGCTACCACCGGCACGCGCGGGGAGCCTGACGTAGCTGGTCCGGATCAGCCCTCCACCGCCGGGTGCTGAGGTAAAACGGTTCAATGGGTTTCGCGTTGGTCCAGGCGCAGGCGGGAACGCCGCCTGGTGGTGTGGAGGAGCTGATCGGTGCGGGCGATGCTGCCCTGGATCGGGATTCCCTGGTCGTCGCAGGCCAGGCATTGACCTGGCAGACGACGTTCACGAGCGGCTCTCTTACCGCCGTTCCGCTGAATGAGACCTCCGCGATGGTCTTCAGCCGGGTCGGCGGGACAGGCTCGGGGCAGTGGCACGAGCGGTTCGCGCGAGGACTCGGTCACCGCATGGCGGGCGAGATCACCGTCGCCTCCGTCACCGCCGGACTCCTGGACGAAGCGGCCGGGATGGCCGAGGACTCCGAGATGCTCGGTTCCGCCATCGACGGGCTGGCGCGGCTGCTCACAGAGGTGGAAGAGGCGCAGATGATGGAGGTGTCCGCCGCCCGGATCGTCGCCGATACCCTCAGCACCCACGCCGCTCTCATGGGCGCACTCACCGATCAGCAGGTCTCCGAGCGGCGGCAGGGGGACTTCACCATCCATACCGTGCGTTCGACGTCCGCCGGTCTGCCGCGTCCCGCTCTCGAACGCGCTCGGGCGCGGGTCGGCCTCCCCTGGCCCACGCGGGTGGAGAACGGGTTAGGCAGTGACCTCGGGCTGGCCCGCTGGTGCACGGCCATGCAGGCTCACGGCCACCAGATGTGGTCGCGGCTGGAAGACGAGGGGATCCTCGTCACCGACCTGTGGCTGCGGAATCATCCGGTCTCGCAGGGATGAGGTATCCGTAGCCCGTCTGGGTCACGATCAGGCCATCGCCCAGCTTGCGGCGCAACCTCGAGATGTGCTCGGCCAGTGTCCGGGAGACGCCTCGGCTTGTTCCCCACACGTGCAGCATGAGTTCCTCTTTGGAGACCGCCCGGCCGCGGTTCGTCGCCAAGAACTCCAGGACGGCGTACTCCATGGGGGCGAGGCGCACCAGTTCTCCGTCCTTGAACACCTGGCGTGCGGCGAGATCGATCTTCACGGGCGGGAGTTCCAGCAGGTCTCCACGCGGGCTTTCGGCCCGCTGGGAGGTGCCCCCTGCGGCGCGCCGCAGCACGGCCTCGATTCTCGCGAGCAACACTTCGGGCTCGAACGGCTTGGCGACATAGTCGTCCCCGCCGAGCCGCAGCCCGAGAGCCTGGTCGTGCACCTCGGTACGGGCCGTCAGCAGGATCACCGGTATGTCATTCCCTTCCTCGCGGAGCTGGAGGACGAGGGAGAGACCGTTGACATCCGGGAGGTTGACGTCCAGCAGGGCGATGTCGACATCCCCACGGCGCAGCACCTGGCGCGCCAGCTCTCCGTTGGGCACCGACTCCACCAGGTGGTTGTGCTTTCGCAGAAGGCTTCGCACGACCTTCACCAGCCGTGGATCATCATCCACCACCAGTACCCGAGCCACGACCACATGTTATCTGCGCGGCCACAGTGATCGAAAGCCGAGTGGCAGAACGCGGGCGACTCCCGCTGGCTCCGTCCACCTCGGCTGACGGCTGAAGGCGGTGCGGGCAGCGCTGGTACGCTCCCTTGGGAGGTTTCCACCAGAACGGCAGCTTCTCCGGACGCAGAGGGCGAGAACATGCGGGTACTCATCGTTGAGGACTCCCGGGTTGGTCAGTTGCTCCACACCGTCCTGGAGCGCGACGGGCACGAGCCCGTCGTCGCCGAGAACGGCACGAACGGATGGTGCGAACTCACCGGCGCCACCCCGCCGCAGATGTTGATCCTGGACCGCATGCTTCCCGATATGGACGGCGCGGACCTGCTGACCCGGCTCCGCGGTGACGCCCGGACCGCTGCACTGCCCGTGCTCATGCTGACGGCGGCCGCTAGCACCTCTCGCGACCTCGACGACGGGACGCTGACCCGCGTTCTCGGCAAGCCTTTCGACCTCGTGGAACTGCGTCAGGTCCTTTCCGAACTCGCCGGCAACTGAACAACGATCACGATCAGGTTCGGCAGTCCTCCGGATGGTCTCCTCCGCGGCATCCGTCCCCGGTCGCGAGCGGAAGCCGCAGGTCCACCTGGAGGCCGCCCGACGGCGCGTCGACCAGCTGGATCTCTCCACCCATGACTGCCATCATCACCTCGGCGATGTGCAGGCCCATACCCGACCCGGGCAGGTCCTGGGTGGCGGCCGATCGATAGTAGGGCTTGAGGACCAACCGGCGTTCGTCCTCGGGGATCCCGGGTCCTTCGTCCGCGATGGAGATCACGCCGTGGTCGCCTTCCCTGTGCAGGGTCACGGTGATCTTGCCGTCGGGAGCGTACTTCTCCGCGTTGCCGAGCACCAAGAGCAGGCACTGGCGAAGCCGGACGGGATCGCCATGCACGATCATTTTCGCCGGCGTGACGGTGGTCGTGCGGGCCGCCACCGACGGAAGGATCTGCAGCGTCCTCCGCAGCAGGGACGGCAGGTCGACGGGCTCCCTCGCCGCGGCCGGTCGGGCGGAGGGGTCCTCGCCGAGTATCAGGACGAGATCCGCGATGACGTGGTGCATGATCTCGACGGCGTCGGTGATGGCCGTCAGCGAGGCCGCCTCGGCCTCGTCGCTGACGACGGTGCCCAGCAGTTGGGCATGACCGCTGATGCTGGTGAGCGGACCGTGCAGCTCGTGGTGGACCGATGCCAGGAGAAGATGCCGCATGTACTCCAGTTGACGGATCGCGGACTTGTCCACGAACACTGCGGTGCGGAGTCCGGACGCGCGCACATCGTCCGGGGTCGATGAGGAGATCTCGACCCAGAGCGAACGGCCGGTCGGCATGGTCAGCCGGGCGCTGCCGTTCACTCCGTTCACGAGGTCCAGCATCGAGCCGTCCTCGTCGGTCAGCGTGAACAGCTCCTCGGGCCTCCGCTGCAGGGCGTCGGCGGTGGGCGTGCCGGTCAGCCCGGCCATCGCAGCGTTCCAGACCACCACACGGCCGGACGGCTCAAGGGCGAGGATGGCGACGTCGGAGTGATCGATGGCCGCACTGAGCCTGGAACGCTCGCTCTCGAGATCGTGGGCGGCCCAGACGTTGGCCCAGAAGGCGCCCAAGGCGCGGCCAGTGCTTGTCATCGCCCCGCCCAGGACGCCGGCGACCATCCAGCGTGCCAGATACGGTCCGGTCCGCCGGGTCCAGCCCAGCAGTAGGTATCCGGCGTCCCGTCCGTCAGGAGCAGAGAGCGGAACGTAGACGGCAGCGCGCCAGCCGGGCGGCAGGGTTTCACGCTTGAGGATCTGGGGCCGTTCCGGCCGGGAGGGCCGCGTGAACCCGAGGTCGTCGTCCGGCCTGCATTGGACGGTGCCGTGGGCGGATGCCTCGACCAGCACGGTCCCGGACGGAAGAGTCGTGTGCATCCACAGCACGTCCGAGCCCAGGATGCGCCGAAGGTCGTCCACGAAGGGGACCAGATCCGCGACGGTGGTCCGCTGCACGGCGATCAGGTTGGGAAGCCTGAGCAGTTGCTGCGCGGTGCTGAGCGCGCTCTCGCGGGTCAGCAGGACACGGGTGTCCAGGTAGTGCGCGCTTCCGGGGATCAGAGCCAGCAGTCCCCATATCAGCTGCCCGCTTTGCAGTGCCTCAAGCACCAGAATGGCGAACGCGACGGCGAAGCCGGCTCTGGCGAGCCCCTCGCCGATCAATGCCGCCCGCACTGAGCGGCTGATGATGGCGTCGATCGCCATGGCGGCGACGGCGAGAACGCCGATCTGTGCGGTGGTCGGATCCACGGAGGGGAGACCCGCGGAACTCACCATGATGTCGGCGATCAAGAGCGCGAGCATCGTATCGATGGCATCGAGGACGGACTGTCGCGGCGCTCTGCGGAGGACCAGTGCCTTACCCAGCAGCACCATCCCGGCTCCGACCAGTACCACGACGGTGCCCTCGGCCAGGCAGAAACCCAGTGGGGCCGCGAAGGCCACGATCGAAGTCGTCGTCGAAGGGGGGCGTGTGAACCAGGTCCTGACCTGGGTCGCCGGCTGGGAGCGTCTCATGGAGCCCTCTGTGGGATGAAACGTGACGGGCACGTGTGCGGAGCCTGCAGCCATCTTCCTTCTTCTCGTGGTCTCCCGCATCCGCAGCCGGTCGTTCACCTGCCGTTCGTTGCGCGACGCCGGTTGAACCGGTGGTGCTGTGGACGGCCCCCGCACCCACAGAGGCATCACCTGTTCGCAGAGATTCGTCCGTCGTCGCACAGTTGGTCACGGCCCCGACCGTCCGGGTAACCACCTCGACCGCAAGCACTGAGGCGCATCCGGCATCGAGAGGTCACACAAACTGGTGACGATCATCGGCGGCGTCAGGGGGCAGCGGTCTCCCTGGAGGCGTATGCCCTGGCGCGGCAGGTCAGGCTACCGTGATGCGGGTTCGGTGGTGGGTGCACGTTGGCGTTGGCGCGATAGCCCTCAGCTGGCGGTCGAGGCGGTCATCCCGGCTGGCGCTCCCGACGAGACCATGCGTTCGGCGCCCATCGGCACGGTCCTGCTGGTCGCCGGCCTGCGCGCGCTGGGCGAGTCCTCGCAGCCCTAGCGCGCCGCTGATCGACGTCCCGGGAACGGTCCTGTACGTACTGGGAGTGGGGGGCGCTCACCTACGGGCTCCCAGTTCTTCGTCGACGTCCAGGGCAGCTCGATCCTGCGAGCTGAGGTACAGACCTTGCTGCCGCCCTTGCGATGGTCATTGCCAGCCCGTTCGCGGACCGGTTTGCCGCCCGGTACGCCCGCTACCGCATCCGCTGCCACCTTGGCGGCTAAGCTCGTCAACGAACTCGTCGAGGCCCCCGACGACAAGCAACTCTCCAAGACAATCGCCCGCTACGGCCGCGTCGACCTGCTCCGCCTCGACGACTAGGCTGTGCGCCACGAGGCGCTGAGAAAACCCAGCGGAAGGAGCGATCCGCCGCCGGTCATCGCAGTGACCGGTTGAAACGAGAGGCAGGTCAAGCCTCGGGTCGGGGTCAGGCCGGGAGCACCTCTGAGAGCCGGACGGGCACGCCCGCTCGGCAGGCGGGGACGAGGAGACCGACACCTGAAAGGGTGCACGGCGTCTCGTCCCCGACCTGACACATGGAGCTCGACAAACGCGGTGCCGACCTGCTCTTCCAGGTCCTCACCGAACGCGAGGAAAGAGCCAGCGCCGCCATCGTCTCCAACGAAAGCTTCGGCGGCTGGACAAGACCTTCACTGACCCCCGCCTCTGCGCCGCCATCGTCGCCCCGCTCACCTTCGGCGGCAACATCATCGAGACCAGCACCGACTCCTACCGCCTCGCCCAAACCCGCGCGAGCCAGCAAGCTTGACCAGCGGCCATGCCCGCCATCAGCCTCGACACCGCCGACGCCATCGAACTCGCCGAGCTCCTGCAGTTCACGCCGCCTTCGCCCTTGAGGGGTGGTTCAACGCGGGACGGCCACCAGGGCCATCGGCAGGGCCCAGCCCCGGTAGTCGAACAGTGGCCGCAGCAACTGAAGGTGGTCGCCGTGCACGGCCATCTCGTAGCGCCCGCAGAAGTCCCGTTGGTATCCGCTGGCCGATACCTTCTGGCAGGCGACCGGCCCGCCGTCAAGGTTCAGGGCGAGGCGCAGGTCGAGCTCGGTGCGGGGGAGGAACGCGGCGAGCGAGGGCAGGGAGAAATAGGCGTCACGGGTGGTGCCGACGATGATCCGCCCAGCGCGGTCCTGACCGAGGAAGCTGCGGTTGGCCAGCCACCGCTCGTCTTCGCCGGCGGTCCGGCCGCGCCCGTCGGCTCCCAGCAGCATCGGATAGGACACCATCGCCTGGCTCGCGCCGTCGGTGACCTGCCGCCAGTCGAGGCCGGCAAGGTCCACCAAGCGGGCGCTGCCCGAGCCACCGGGCCCGTCGGCCAGGAACGCCCCGTGCGTGGCCTGGTACGACGCAGGGCCGAGTCGGCGGCCGTCGCTGATCACGGGGGTGTCCGGCGTCCCGTCGTGGCCATAGTAGCTGCCGTTGACGACCAGCGACGCCCCGGTAGCCGCCATCCAGTCGCCGACGTCCCGGTCGCCGGCCGGGCGGTTGAGAACCCGGAACCGGTAGCGGGCCGGGTCGATCCGGCTGAGCAACAAGGCGTCCACGGGTTGCCCGCCCACCCGGACGGGCAACTCGGCGACTTCCAACCCCGCCGCCACCTGGCGCCAACGCACCGGTTCGGCCGGGTCGGGCGTGCGCTGCCCGGCCAGCGACAGCCGGATCCCTGGGGACAACCGAGAATCGTCCGGGGATACGTCGACCCAGGTGCTGGCGCCGCGGCGCAGCATCACATTCACGCCGTACCAGCCGCCGGCCGTCCCGTACGCCACCGCCACCGCCACCGCCGCCACCAGGACGGGAGCTAGGGACAGCGCCACGAGCCACCGCCATCGCCGTGACCACTGCAATGGCTGCAGGATTCTGATCCAGGTCATGCAGGTTATGATGCTTTACCTTCACGGCCGGTTCGGTGACTCATTTCACCCGTATGGACGGACACCTATCACGGCGTGATCGCGATGTGAGTGTCCGGCGGGGTGGCACGAAGAAGCCCTGTTAGACGGGGTCGATTACGGCACCCAAGCGCGGTCAAAACTCACGAACAAGTGCGGTCAGTTCCCCCGAACAAAACCACGGGAGCGATCACGAAATCTAACGGACACGGCTGAATAAGCCAGAGGCTGCGGCCGGTGTGCGGGCAGAGGTCGGCGGCTGCGGGGCTTCGGGCCGGGGCGGTGCGGCGGTCGGCCAGCGGTCCTGAGGTGACCTCGCCGACGAGCCATGGAGGCAGCCGCCGGGTGGTGCCGGCGGCCAGACGCCCAACCGGTAAAGGAGCGTAGCGCCGAGCGGCGTTGGTTCCAGGCGCGGGCCGCCGCATCCTCCGGCCGTCAGAGCTGACGGTGTCGGTATCCAGGCCGCGGCAGGCCTGAGTCCTCGGCTGCTTTGCCGAAGGAACTGCCGTTCGGATGCTGCTGCCGGTTCAGCCGGAGCAGCGCAGAACGCCGCGGTAGCGGCCTGAACAACGACATCGCTCGTGTCACAAGGAGGGCCAGGGATCCTCGTCGTCTGTGGTGGTCAGCAGGGGAGCGGTCTCGGCGTTCGGGGTGACCGTGGGAACGGTGTCAACGTTCGGCGTGGCCGGGGCGGGGGAACTCGGCGTTTGGCCGGCGGCCTGCATCCGGATCAGTTCCTCGACGGCCTGCTTGCCCGCCGCGATCTGGTCCCGGTCCTTCCGCTTCCACCACGGCGTGAGCCACATCTCGACGGGACGGGCCGTGCCCGCGACGAGGGCCGCGCGGCCGAAGGGCATGGTCCGGATCTCCTCGGGGCGCAGCGCGGGCTCCCCGTGCTGCTTGCCGACGAGATCGGAGAGCTCCGCCAGGTCCTTTGCGGTACCGGTGCCGCCTGAGATGACCCGGAAGGTGGCATTGTCCCACAGACGTGCGGCGCCCTCCGTCCCCCACTTGGCCCGCGCGTCCGCAAGCGACGTCAGATAGGCGTGGATGGTGATGCCGTAACCGCCGGACTCTCCCATGTACGTGGGGAGGCCCCCGATGGGGCAGATGTCGGTCACCTGGTTCAACTCGAAGGTGAGCGGCGGGTCGAGGCGGCTGGTCGGGTTCTTCATCGCCGCACCGCGTGCCGACCTGAAGAACTGTTCGACGATCGTGGTGACGATCGGGGCGATCCCTCCGTGGTCGATCTGCTGCTTGCTGACGAAGTACAGGGTGTTGCGGCCCTTGAGGAACTCCTTGTAATTGAACTCCTCACCGGGGGACGGAGAGAGGTCGTCGAGGATGTCGCCGATCGAGAAGCAACTCATCACCTGCATCACCCCGGACCAGAGGCGCTCGTCCCGCCGGTTGAACTCCAGTTGCGCCGAATATCCTGGGGCGACCCTGCCGTCGCGTTCGCCCTGACGCAGGATGTCCATCGCCTCGTCCGTGTTCGCCTCGTAAACCCAGCGCACCACCTCGCGAATGGTGAGGCCGCCGATCGCGCCCGCGTGCAACAGGCAGCGGATGACCGTGATCACACCGCCGAGCCCCTGGGCCCCCTCTCTCGCCATATCGAGGCCGCTGGTGGCGACGAGCGTGCCGGACCTGACCGCGGCGACGTTGGTGTCCTCGCATCCGTCCAAAAAGTTCCAGCGCATCCGATGCGGCCACGCCGTCCAGTTGAACGGATCGAAGACGTGCACCTCGCCGTACTGCGCCCGCACCATGGCGGTGTTGACGAACGTCTCCCGCCGACTGGAGGTGACGATGCAGGGACCAGGGGCGTCGATTGTGAAAGGCGTGACGAAGTGCACGTCCTTCCCCTGCCGCGGTGCCGCGACCACGATCATCATGTCTTCAAGGGACGTGTACAGCTTCCGCCGGGACCTGATGTCCCGCCCGATATAGAAACCGACTTCCTCGGGCTTCACTTCCCGCAAAGGCCGGCTCTGGAAGGACGGCCGGACTTGATACGCCTTGCTAAGCACGGTTCGGGCGCTGAGTAGTTTGCGGACCTCCCACCCGGACGCGAACCCAAGCCGCAGCCGCCGAACCGGCCGCCGCCGCCGCACATTCAGAACCAGCCGAATGCCGAAGTAGAGCCCTCCCGCAAGGGCTACGAGGAACACGAACAACAAAACGAAGAATACTGAGGCGGGCCCCACCGCACCCGCCGCCCCGGTCGGCCACGCCGCCCGCGGATTACTGGGATTCCGCAAGAATCGAAACGCGATTTCCGCGAAGTCCGAGGGGTTCGAGTCCGGCCACCCGCCACCCGCGATCACCCCGGACACCTGCCCCGCCAGCCAGGTAAGGAATCCGCCCGCCAAGCCGAGCACACTGACAAGAAGAGCCGCGCCGATGAAGACCGCATAAACCTCGTCGTCGTCGCTACTACTCACAAGAATCCCTACCTCGAAATGCGAGCCATTTTTTGGTTTTCGGGGAAGCTACATGGCGTCCTGGACGGTAATAGTTGAGACCTGCCAGGGACCGCTCTGGGCAGACCTGGCAAGAGTTACGTAGGCCACCTTCTTGGCAACCCTGCCCTTCCAGTGATCTCTCCCCGTAGGGAGTGTGGTCATCTCCCATTGGCGATAAGCGGCAGTCGGTCCGTCGGACGGCGCCCCGGCCTCCCGGACGAGCGGCCTAAGCCGTACCGAGAGGTAAACTCGGTGCCGCCGCCATTCATCTGGGACGTACTGCACAGGTTCCGCCTTGATTCTCGCCCAGAGGGCAGGGGTCAAGTACCGTGCCGCGCGTAGTCGCGCATCCCGCAATCCGGCGTCGGTGGAGCTGTCGACCGTGTACATGAGGATCAACGCCGCCCTTGACACCGCCGTCGCGTCCTTGAGATCGACCCGGCGCGGATCCGGCAACCCGCCGGGTATTCGAGGACTTCGTGATGGTGACGGTGAGACGCTGACCGTCGGAATAAGGCTCTTCACAACCGGATGAGATGGCCGCGCAGAGGCCTGCCCAGCCGATTTATGACCCTTCCCGCCACCACAGCCGGTTGCCAAGGCGGAAGCAGATATAACGCTGAATGCCAAGCAGATTCGCTTCGCCAAGACGCGGGTCATCTCACACCGCCGCCGACGATTCTGCTCCTAGCGGAGCCAATGCATGCACAGAGGGAGACTGCGCAATGCGAATCGCTCCCACATAGCCCATTTTTGACATCTCATCCAAGGTATTGAAGCGAACGAAAGCGCCCGAGTGTGGAGCTTCGACGACCCATCGCTTGCCATTGTATGGCCCGTAATAGATGCCGACATGTGCCGGGCCGGACTTCCCCTTCTCGCCATTCATGTGGAAAAATACCAAATCACCCGGGAGCAGTCGGTCGAGGTTTGTGATTTTAGTTCCGATGTTGCTATTCCACATGGATTGACTTGTTCGAGGGATCTTGATTTTATTGCCCGTCACCGTTTTGACGGTAAACACCACTAGGCCGGAGCAATCAAAACCTCCTTCACTAAGTGATTCTCCGCCCCAAACATATGGAATGGGGACGGAGTCGACTCGGTCTTGCACAGGTGGCGCATCCTTGTTCCTCATCGTGTATTTCGCAGCAAAAGCGGCCATCTTTCCACCGAGAGAACCTCCTCCGATTCCGGAAAGCCCAGTGGATGTGCAGCCTTTATCGGCATAATTGGGTGACCCAAGAGCATATTTCTTGGCGTATTGATTTGCCGCCGTGATGACATCATTCACATAGATCTGTGAATGGTTGTAGGAAAATATTGAGGAACGCAATTCTCCTGTTGTCAAGATTCTGCTCTTCAGGATTTTCGGGTCTGCGTCCTTGCCGAGAATATGTACTTTGAGAAGCTTTGCTGCAGTGAAGATCGCATCAGCGGGGTCCCATCGACTGACCTGGCCGTCATGGTTTCCGTCCACTGGACCTACTCCTTTCCACGTCGGCGCCAAGAACTGCATCGGCCCTCCTGCGCCGGCGAAGTTCTCGGTGCCCCAGCGAACGCCCGGAGCGAGCTTCCCATCACTCCCCTTGAGTGTGCCGTGCTGAGTTTCAATCCAGCCAATACCGGCCAGGATGTACCATGGTATATTCCATTCCGCTGCGGCGCTGCGGTAGAGCTTAAAATAGTTCTCGGGTATGGGGCCTGCGGATGGCGCCACGAGAGATATTGAATATGCTGTCGAAGTCACCCCATGGGTGCCACTCTTCTTGGGGGCCAGCTGCAACTGCTCTGGCTTGTCAACGCCATACGCGCGCCAAGTGGGACCATAGAATTTGGTAGCTCCACTTGCGATGCCATAAGTATTCACACCTGAGTGTGCGCCAGGCAGGGGAGAAGTACCGCGTCCGCTTTCCACTTGCCTGGCTCCAGCGAGACTTTTCCATGGGATCCCATGCCTCCAGGCACTCCCATAAAGTGGTTTGTAAGCCTTGAAGTCCGAGTAGTTTTTCGATATTTTCGCGGTTGTCGGCACGACCCTGGTCCCCCCTGAATGGTCAAGTGATGCGCAGGCCTGCTGCATTCCAGGGTTGCCGATCGGCAGGACCAGCAGGACGACTATGAACATAAAAAGGAGGACGAGCAGTCCAATGGTATTGCCCCCTGCCGCAAGGATTATTATCCTTATGCTGACGATGGTCAGCCTTCTGCCGGTGATCACCGGTTTTCTTGCTGGCATCTCAATCGACTCTTCCAGGTAAAACGCTCGTCCGAGTGGCCTCTCCAGGGCTTGCTGCATTCGAGTTAGGACGACTCTGTCTCGCCCCAGCTGAGCGCAATTTTAATGATGCTGATCGCTGAAGATTATGCGCTCAAGGTCCTTGACCAATCGTGAATAGGCGGACGGTAGCCTCACCTGATCCAGGGGAGCGCCCAGCCGCAAGGCCTCCACCCACGGAAGCTGCCATAGCCGTGGCACGCCTCCGGAGATCAGCTGCACGAGATCGTTCAGTGGCTTCGGACGCTTTCCAGGTGCGTCGGCGATCACTACCAGCCCTAGAAGCCGGACGTTCGGGAGGACGCCTGCAGCCCATTGGCGGGCGGCGGCCTGGGCCGCGCAGAGCCCGGACGCATGGCTGCGTGCGACGAGGAGCACGCTGGCCTGACCAGGGGACGAAGGGGTCGGCCAGTACCGTCCGGCACTCATGCTTCGCGGGATGAGGGCGGCCAACGTGGACGTGCCGGCTCCCCCGTGGCATGAAGACAGCCAGACGTTGGGGCCTTGGCCGCCGTAGCCTGCCAGTCCCAGAGAGCTCGTCGGTGGCGGCGCCAGGTGTGCCGGCACAACCACCTGGGCGCCGAGCTCCCCACCCGGGGCGTCCTGCGGTCGGGCGGAGTTCGCATTAGGAGCCGACGTGGCCGACACAGCCTTCAGAGTGGATGGCCGCTGCAGCCCGGTGCCGGGCAACGACATTTGCACCTCTGACGCCCCCTCTACCGAACTATCAAGTACTCGGTCGCCACGCTGACGACGCCGCAGTGCTCGTTCAGAACGGTTCGCAGGGCCACCTGTAGCGGCTGGCCCTGCGAACCGGCTCTGTGGTATCGACTGGAATCCAAAAGCCGGTAGCGCCGGATGGTTGTCGATTGACCTCCCGAGCAGCAGCTCCGTGTTACAGGACTGACCGTCCGTACGTTGTCATGATCGTCAAGCGCGGCGCCGCCAGATGGCTGCGGGTCGCATGGCTGCGGTGCATTCCGCCTATAGCTGGCAAGTGATAGCGAGCCGCCTTGGGCATCCCGGCGGGAACTGGATGGGGGCGGGGTGGCAACAAGGGGTGTTCTGTTCCGACGCCGAGAGGCCGAGCATGAGTGAGTCGAGGGAGGTGGACGCCGATGACGCGTCCGTCATCGAGCGGTCGCGGCGGGAACCCGAGGCCTTCGCCGAGGTCTTCCGCCGGTACGCCCCGGACATCAAGCGGTACGTGATGCGCCGGCTGGGCGCCGATGCCGCTGAGGACGTCGTGGCCGAGACGTTCCTGGCGGCATTCCGTCAGCGGGACCGGTACGACCTGACGCGCGCCAACGCGCGGCCGTGGTTGTACGGGATCGCCACCAACCTGATGGGACGGCATGTGCGCACGGAGGTGCAGCAGCTGCGCGTCCTGGAGCGGATGGGCACCGACCCGGTCATGGCCTCGTTCACCGAGCGAAGTGACGAGCGGCTCAGCGCGGCGGCGTCACGTCGGGCGCTGGCCGGTGCGCTGGCCCGACTTCCCGCCGGGCACCGCGACGCGCTGCTGCTCGTGGCCTGGGGTGACCTCAGCTACACCGAAGCCGCACAGGCCTTGAACGTGCGCGTGGGCACGGTGCGGTCCCGCATCAACCGGGCCCGCACCAAGTTGCGAAAGCAACTCGGTGCGACCCCTTCTGTGAACTTCGTCTGTGAGGAGCCCGTCCATGAATGAGATGACCGAGCTCGAGCGGTTCCGCTCGGATGTGCCGGAACTCGGCATGGCCGACGTGCGCGCCGAGGAGCGTCGGCTGCTGAGCGTGTTGCAGGACACGGCCCGGCGTCCCGAACGTCCCACCGCACGTGCTCCGAGGCGCGCGCCCCGGAGGCACCGGCTCCGGATCGGCCTGGCCGGGGCCGGTCTGGCCGCCGCCGCGGTGGCGGCCGGGGCCGTCGTGGTCACCACAGGCGGGGACCCAGAGCCCTCCCCGATCGTCCATACGATGCCGGTGGCGTCGGTGCAGGTTCTCGAGCGAGCCGCAGACAATGCGGCCAGGACCCAGGAACTCCACCCCAAGCCCGGGCAGTTCCTGGTGTTCGAGTCGCGGAGCATGAACCCCGTCGAAGGCAGCACGGGCGGTCACGAGGAGCGGTATCTGGAGCGGACGAAGAGCAAGACCTGGCTGCCCGTCGAAGGCCACTCCACGCGCGGCGTCGCCCAAGTGGAGGTCCTGGCGCCGAAGCCGTACCCCGGTTGGCCGATCCCGCCCGAAGCTCGCAGGAAGGTCGGGTGGAGCGCACCGGAAAGGATCGGAGGCGTCGACAATCGCGCCGAGCACCTCCGCAACGACTACGCCTATCTGAGCCGCCTGCCGGCCGACCCGGCGAAAATGTACCAGCACCTGTACACGGGCCTGGGTACAGGCCCACAGGCCGACGTAGTGGCCTGGCAGAACGTCGGAAACATGCTCAGCGATGCCTACATGCCCGCCGCGCAGCGGGCGGCGTTGTTCCGGGCCGCGGGCGCGATCCATGGCGTGACCACCGTCGGCCACGCCGTGGACGCGGCGGGCCGGACCGGCGTCGCCGTGGCGCTGACCACTCCCGACAGCGGAATCCGCGACGAGTACATTTTCGATGAGGACACCTACCAGTACCTGGGCCAGCGTGTCGTCGTCACGAACGCCGCTCAGGGAGGAGCACCGGTCGGCACCGTACTGACCAACTCAGCGCAGCTGAAGGTCTCCGTCGCCGACCGCGCCCCGGCGGTGGACTGACCCGGTGGTGGGCTGATCCGGAGCGCCGAGCCGGGGTCGGGGACTTCCTCCGGCCCCGGCTCAGCCGTCCGCAGACGCAGCAACGGCAGGATCGTCCACCTGGGTGACCGTCTGAACGGACGCGAAGCGTCCCGAGACGACGAGCCGGACGGCCGCGCGGAACTCGGTCTCAGGATTGGCGATGAGCGCGCCGATCTGTCCGGCCGCCGCCATCGGCTCCGCCGGCGCCCCGGGGCGCACACCGATCACGTAATCGGCGTCCAATGGGCTGGCCGCGGCCACGCATCCAGCGGGCAGAACCCCGTACGGCCCTTCGAAAACACGACATCCCTGGGGGATGAGCGAAGCGAAGGCGTGGACCACCATACGGGCGGCCGGACCCACGACTGTCACCGCCTCCATGTGCGCCAGGGCCTTCTCGACCTGGGCGAGGTGGTCATTGGTGACGACACCGGACGTGACGAGGTCGGTCGCTCTCAAGCCCGTGCCGTCACGTCGGCTCACGATGACGGACTCGCCGACGTGAGTGACCACGGCCCCCATCCGGTCCTTCGCCGCCTCCACGGCATCAACGGCCCTGCGGGCCACGGCGGTTTCGGTGAAACCGGGAACCTCGCGGATGCCGTGCTTGTCGCAGACCGTGACTCGGGTGCCGCGGACGTGGATTTCGGCGACGCCCTCGTCCTGCCACAATTCACCGATCAGGTGCTGGCCGTCGAGGATGTGGTACACCCGGCGGCCCATGACCTCATCGCCACCGGCCTCCTGGACGAGAAGGTCGAGCCACATCTGGCCGAGGCGTGGCCTGATCGACTCGGCCATCCGCGCGGCACTCTCCCAGCTCAGGTCGGGTTTGGGTGGAGGAGGCGAAGGATTGGGATACCCAGGGCCCTCCACGACCGGGCCCCTCGCATGGGCAGGACGAACGGGCGGCTGGGACGATTCCTGATCCTCGACCGCCGCGGCTGTGTTCTCACTTGAGAGCAACGCGGCCCGTTCGGGCTGCACGTCCGTAACCGCCTCACGATCGTCGAAAGCCTGGGACGGGTCCGGGGAGAGCATCGGCTCGGCTTGAGCCGACTCATCCTCAGGCAACGGCGCCATCTCCCCTTTTTCGAAAGCAACGACACCCGGTGGCTTGTCTTGGAGCTGCTGGGTCTTGGCGACCGCAACGCGCTTGTCCTGCGGATCCGGCAGCGCCTGTTCTCCGGACTCCTCGCCGACCCCGAGCGTCTCCCAGAAATCCAGTCCGGCGGTGGGCTCTTGGTCCATCGCCATCAATCAAGTCCTTTCCGGCCGGTGGGCCTTCGGTTACCGTGGCTTCAGGGCAAGAAGCTTCTTCCAGCGGTTCGCCGCCGACATGCTCGTCGGCGGCATGGTCGGCGGTGGCCCGAAGACAGGGTCGTCGCTGACGACCCGCATGATTCCTTGGAGAGTCTCGGCGAGTTCAGGGCGTACCCGGTGCCCTGTCAGCCGATGGGTGTTGACGGCGTGTGTCCATCCCTTGTCCTCGCGGATCACACCGGTGAAGCGCCATCCGCGCAGCATTTCCATGACCTCCGCGGGACCGCACTCCACATCGGCACGTGCCCGGTTGAGGATCAGCGAGATCCGCTCCGCGGGGACGGTGCCCTGCGGGCTGTGCGCGCTGGTGACCGCGGCCAGCCACGCGCGAGCGGCCTCCAGCGTCACCCTGTTGGGCTCGACGGGCACCAGGATCGAGTCCGCCTCCGGAAGGATCAGATCGGTGAAGGTCGCGTGGTGCAACTCGGCGACCGGCGTGTCGATGAACACGTAGTCGAAAGCCTGCCGCAGCACGGCGAGGATCCGTCGGTACAACGCCGAGTTGATCGTGGCCGGGTCGGCGCTGACGGCGTCCGGCGGGCCGAGGAGCGCGTACAGCCCGATGTCGGCGAGGTAAGCGAGGTGCCGGCGGACCGATTGCGGCGCAAGGGCGTCCGGAGCCTGCAGCAGATCGAGAATCGTCGGCGATCTCAGGCTGAGGTACCGCGCCACGTCGGCCTGCTGGAAGTTGGTGTCGACCACGATGGCCGAACCTGCCCGCCCCGCCGCATGCAGAAGCCTTGCCGTATGGACCGCGAGGTTCACGGTCGTGCTGGTCTTGCCGACCCCGCCCTTCGCCGAGGCGATCGCGATCACCCTGCCTCGTCCACCCCCGAGCGGGACGGCCGGAGGGGGCTTGGCCGCGGCGGCCGCCCAGGCGTTCACGGGTCCGGTACCTGGAGGGTTCGGCTGAAGGCTCGGGCCGACCAGAGCAGGACCGGGAGCCGGCTCACCATTGACGAAGCCCTGCACCCGTGGCTGAGAGCTGAGGATCGGAGCAGCCGGCGTCCCACCCGAGGGCGGTCGAGGAGCCGGACCGGGCGGCGGTCCGGATGGCGATGCGGGTAGTGATCTGGAAGGCGGGCCGGGTGCTGCCCAGGCCTCCGGTGGCGGGGGCGGTTCGGGCGGCGCCGCGGGCTCCGCGACGCCGAGACTCGCCAGCAGATCCGCCATGTTCAGTTGCTTCCCCGCGGTGATCACCTTCGTATCGAAGACGTCGCCGCGCTCGGCGAAGGACGAATGGACCAGCACGGTGAACCCGCTGCGCGCCAACCCGTTCGCGAGCGCGTTGACCTTCGCGCCGGGGAGGTCCTCCTCGAAACCAGGCGCAAACATGAAGGCGGCCGGGGAGCCCACCTTGCCGCTCTTCGACAGTTCCCGGAGCTCCGAGGCCGATGCGACGTCGAACACGACCCGAAACCTCCCGGTGTCCCGGAGCTTCCGCGCGACGCCCGGGTGCCCCGCCACAACAAGGTGCGGCGCAGTAGCCATCACAAGTTTCCTTAACGCTCCGTATGTCCGGCCCACAGGAGGACGAACAGTCCCCCGTATCAGACAGTGCGGTCGGCGCGCCCCGCCGCCATCGCCAGCTGACCGCTGTGGCGAACGCCTGGGGCCCGGCCTAGCGCATCTCGCCGGTCAGGTGCCTTTGGCGTGAGATCTTGTGGTCGAGTTGATCCAACGCTTGTTTGTGTCGTTGACGTCTCGTTCGACGGAGGTGAGCTCCACTTTGAACGGGATGCCAGGGCGGCCGCCCACCTTGACGAGAAACCTGCCGCGTCCCGGAGGTTCGCTGTCCTCCTTGAGATCGGGGTTCCAGGAAGGCGGTGTCGACCAGTCGACGATCATGCTCTGTTCGCGGGATGACAGGCGCACCACTTGGTTCACCATGGACATCTCCGCCTGGGGCAGGCCGCCGCATATCACCATGCCGGCGCGTTCGGCGAAACCCTTGGCCTTGAGTTGGTCGGCGTGGTCGCTCAACGACATCAGGTCGGCCATGGTGTGCGTGATCATCACTTGGCCGGTCCCGCGCTGCCGGTTGAGACGGGTGAGGGCGTCGACTCGGTCGACCAGGCCGCGCCCGGACCGCAGGACCCGCCACAACTCGTCGAGGACGACGAAGAAGTGCCGCTGCGGCGCCAAACCCTCGTCGGCCAGCGCGTGCGCGGCCTCGATCGCGCCGAAACCGTCCGACCAGCACGCCAACAGGACGGCGGCCTGAAGTTCGGCGTCGGCGTCGTCGATGCCACTGATATCGATGCAGACACCGCCCGGATTGTCCAACTCGATCGCGGTAGTGGTCTGGCGCGCGAACGTCTCACCCATCGGACCGTCCAAAGCCCCGAGCAACGAGGCGTGCAGCGGGTCAACGGCCGCGCGGTACCGTGCCTCGTCCCCGCGGGCCAGGGTCACCGCGCGGAGCCGCTCCGGCCCCTCATCGATCACTCTGATGAGATCGGGCAGGACCGGCACACCGCGATGACGTTCGTCCAGCACTCGCAGGGCCGCATTGAGAACGGTGCGCTCGGTGTCGGCTATCGGGCCCCCGCGCAGGATCGTGAGCAGCGCCGCCACGATGTTGAGCCGGCGGCCGTGCGCGTCGGCGATCAACTTGGTCCGCGCCTCCTCCGGTAGCCTGGCTGCCGCGGCGGCCGTCGCGCCAGGGTCGAGCACGTTCAGCGATCCGAGCCCGCGGCCGAGCTTGATGATCTGCCCGCCCATCGCCCGGATCAGATCGACGTAGTCGGGTTTGAGGTCGCCGAGCACCATCGGGAAGACCCCCTGCCCCACCAACCCCACCACCATCCGGCGAATGAGGGTCGACTTGCCCAGGCCCGGCTTGCCCAGCAGCAGGGCGGACGGATTATGAATCAAGTTCGCGCGCTGGAACCACGAGATCGGATCGCAGCAGAGCGTGGCACCGGTGGTCAGTTCACGTCCCAGTGGGACACCCACCATCGGTGTCCCGGAACCGGCTCCGAACGGCCAGAGCCCGCACACCTGGACGGTAGTACCACGCCACTCCGAAGGCATCTCCACGTGCGAAACCCGGCCCCCGCCGCGGCGACTGAATCCTCTGAACCCGGGTTTGGGTTCGGACTTGCCGGCCTTTTTCTTCTTGCCTTTACTCTTCGTGTCACCGGCCTGTTCAGCGGGTTGCTCTTCGGCGGCGTCGCCAAAAAGTGATTCCAGCGGACTGCTCACAGAGATTCCCTTACCAGCGCAGGAATTTGAATATGGTCGGGAAGTACAATGCCCACCGGCAGGGCCGCCGCGAACGAAGAGGCCTGCGCCCCGTACATCCGCCGCAGACGCAGCCGAGCGGGGGCCGCGAGCGTGTCGATCGCGGCCGCCGCGACCGGAAGCTGATCGGCCGAATGCACGGTCGCGGTGACGAGAATGGTGAACCGGGTGACACCCGCACCCCTGGCCTCTTCGATGGCCGACTGGTCACTCTTCATGACGTCGATCTCGTTCCGAGCGGCGCTGGCATTACCATCGAGACGGAAGCGCGAGTCCCTGCGGTCCCGCTCCACGATCCGAGCTGCGGAGGCCGGGTCGTGCGGCCGGAAGAGGAAGGTCACACGCTTGCGGTCGATATCGTGATGGGGCGCCACCAATCCGGTCATGACATTGGACAACACCTCACCGCGAGGAGCCTCGGACATCCCCCAGGTGATGGAATGGCCACTGTCGTGAATGTAGTGATCCCATGATTCCTGCGCTGCGACCGGCCCTGCGTCCTCCCAACGCAATTCCTGGTCCTTACTGGTCTCCATGCTCGACTGCGCGGTCGGGTCGTAGGCGATCCGCACGGCGCGGGTGAGTTGGTCCGCGGTCATCGGGCGAGCGGCGCCGGCACCGGTCATCTCCAGACCGGAGATCAACCCCGGGATCCGCATGCCGATCTCCCGCACCATGCTCTCCTGGTCACGGCGTTTGCCTCCCGGGTGCGGCAGGGCGGCATAGGTGACCGCAATGCGGGTGGAGACCCGTGCACTACCCACCGGATAGTTCCAGACGATCTCCTCGAGAGCGGCCCGGGCCAAGTCCGGAGCGTTCGGATCAAGATTGGCGTAGACCTCCTCCTTGAGGCGGCTGCCGGTGTCGGGAGCCGTCTCGATGGTCACGCTCGCGGCGACCAAGCCCGGCTCGTAGCTCAGCGAGGCCAGCCACTGCCCCCAGTGGGCCACCCATGCGTTCACCTGGCTCTGATCCACGAGTGCAGCCCCTTCGGCGTTGCAGTCGAATACCACCGTGTAGTGCCTAGTCGAGGGGATCACTACCAGGGCGAAGGGGCGCCCGTAGGAGTCACGGCCTTCGACCAGCCGAGACTGAGCCAACAGCCCGGGAAGGCGGCACGAGCCGCGCGAGGTGACGCTCAGTGGCCCCGAACGGTAGAGATGCCAGCCCTGAGAACGCCCCCACCACCAGTTGAACCGGGCAGTGAGCGACTGGAGGGCCGTCCGCCCTTGCGCGTCCTGAATGACCAGCGGAAGCATGACCACCGCCAGCACCACGATGCCGAGCGCGCTGGCCTTCGGCGACACCATGGCGATCATGGTGATGACGACCAGCCCGGCCATGAGCATCAAGGTCCCGGCCAGTCCCAGTCGCCCAACCCCCGGAGAGACAGGCTTACGCCAGTTCCCGTACGTGGGTTCAGGATCAGAAGCCATCCCAGTTCACCTCATTCCTTGACCTACTGGCAGCCACCTGGGCTGCCAGTCTTTGTCATTCGCCGGCACTGCCATGCGGGCGGTCGTACGTGGAGACAAGCCTCCGGAGGGCTTCCAGGCGTTGCCTCAGCAACCTCAAAACGGGTCGACAATAATGACAACGAAGGCGATGGCGAATCCCGAACAAGTCATGACGCATGCGACCATTAGCCAGCCAAATTCTCCGGCATGTGAGTCGACTTCACCCCGATGGTGTTTCAGCCCCAATTTGCCGCCGAAGATTATGATGCCGAACACACACCCCCCCGACACTGTCCAGACCAACCAGCGAAGCGCCGGCCGCAAGGGTTCAGTGACCCACCCGACATCCTTCGCATGACCTCGCGGCAAACTGAGATCAGGTCGGGCATTAATATCCGGCTTTTGATTTCTCGGCTTGGGTGGCGTTATGGCTTCTGGTCGATCTCCACACAATCTTGTTCTGTCCTTGTTGAGTGGATTGTCGACAAAAGAGTCGCAGAATTCCTCCAGTCCTCCCACGCAATCGACGGCGGCTTCGGCGCCATCCCTTTCCCATACACCCTGACAATAATCTCCACTCCTCTCCGCAGTTGGCCACATTCTATTATCGCTCATGTTGCAATATCCGTCCGGATGGTCGTAGCTCCGGGCCAGACAAACTTTGAACTTGTACACGTTAGTTCGGTTGTATCCTGGAATGCTAGTCTCGTCGCAATGACCACTTCCGCCTCTGCGCGCGCTGGCCACGACGATGCCGCGAGGGTGATTCAAGTCGACAATGCTGACTGTGCCGCGCACGACATGGTTGTCCTGGTGCTCGTCACACACTCTTACGCGCCCGCGTTTGGCGTCGAACTCAAAGCATCCTCCCGTGTTACCATTGTTAACAGTCCACATTTCATCCTCTACTTTTTCCCAGGGGCCGGTGTGGTCGCACGATTGCTTTCTCTGCCTGGCCGTTACCCTGCGCTCCGTCACCTTAATGGCCGGGAAGATAAAATTTCTGATTTGGATCTGGTTTATGAGGAGCGACTTGACCGTGGCGGATCGGGCAAAAGGGCCTGGTCCGGCTGAGCCGTAGCCAACCGTCAAAGGGGCGGAAGCAAGAAGGAGGCCGACCACTGCCCACAAGGCGCTCAGCGTAAGGAATGCGGCAGGCCGGACACGAATGCGTCTCCGGAGGTTCTGATTCCGGTCAGACACCGCAAACGCTTCAGGGTGATTGAACACCATTCCAGTTCACCTCATTCCTTGAATTTAGCGGCTTCCGGTCGGGCCGCCGCTGCCACTTAGCCCGTCGCTTCCACTTGGGCTGCCGTTCCCGTCACTGCCGCTCGGCCCGTTATCCCACTCGATGCTGTCCCACACTATGTGCGCCCCCTCTTCAAGAATGCGAAAGTCCGGATCGGGAACCCGATAGGGCTCAATAATGGGGACGAAGTCTTCAGCGGAATCGAAGGGGTCATGTGTGTCCCCCGCGGCGCTTCGCCCGGCGATGGGCTGGATGCCTGAGCCACTGGGGCCTGGGCCGGTGGTGGGCTGGATGCCTGAGTTACTGGGGCCTGGGCCGGTGGTGGGCTGGATGCCTGAGTTACTGGGGCCTGGGCCGGTGGTGGGCTGGATGCCTGAGTTACTGGGGCCTGGGCCGGTGGTGGGCTGGATGCCGGTGCCGGTGCCGGTCCCAGTAGGACCCGGGCCGGTTGCGCCCTGGGGTCCGGCGCCGCTGCCACGGCGGAAGTTGTTCGGATCGCGGATCCGCCACGACACCCACTCAAAGATGCTGAAACTATCAGCGCTCGGACCGAGGCGCCACCACGACGACCTTGCAAAGGCGCTGCCACCACCACCGTTCGGTCCGGTACCGATGCCCGTCCATCTGGTCCAAATTCCGGCTCCCTGACTGAGAGTCACAGATGTACCGCTGGCGGCGAAATGGCCGACCTGACGTATGCCGAAGGATGCGTTGTCTTCCTCGACTTCGGGGACCACCGCGCGCAGGGTTGCAGGCAGGGCGAACACCGCACCACCGACTAGGGCCAGGCCTCCAAGGCGATCGGCTTCGTATGGGGATGCCATCAGATCCAGTGCTGCGGCGTAGATCGTCGCGGCAGCTCCCTCGAACAACCAGAGCGAAATCCCTAAGCGGACGAGACTCTTATATGCGGCATTCCCATGCGAGGTGAACCTTGATGCCGCGACCGGCGGAAGAACCCCGACTATGATCAGCAGGACGCCGGCCCGAAACATCATCAGAATGAATTGGATCACTGAGGACACGAGCGCAGCCAAGGCGAAGGCGGCCACGAGAAAGCTCGTTCCGGCCTCATGGCCCTTGAGGGAATCATATGACCTAGTATTCCAGTACTTGCTCCAATCCTTCTGTTTCGGCGCCAGGTCCGTGATGACCCAGTTGGAATATCTGTCCATGAGGATGAATGCCAGATTTGCGATGGCAACCACACTGCACGAGATTACGACCAAAGAGAGGAATTGCGAGAATATTTCGCGGAAAGGCTGACCATTGCGTTGCATCGCAGTCTTGCAGGCCGCGAAAAGGAATCCGGCAAAGACCATCACCGCGGTCAGCCAGTTGATATGCGCACGAAGGTCGTAGAGCACGCCGCCCTTATCACCCGTCAGCGGCACTTCGTACGCGTCACTGGTGAGCCACCAAGTGAGGAGTGTAAGTAGGCTGGACAGTGCCCACGTAAGCAGTTTATTGCAGAACCATTCCCATACATCGTCCGGGGTCATCTTGAGCAATCTCCCAACAATGTGGAATGGAAGTTGCAAAACGTGATCAGATTAGGTGTTCCGGCGCTCCTCCCCACTCCGATGGGAGGTCTCGACGCGAACTTTCGCTCTAAGAATGCGTCGGCGAGAACGAACGCGCGTTATGGTAGCAGTCCAAATCGGGCGATATAGTTGCTATCTCGGAAGGGATATGGCTTGTCATCTGAGTCATTTTTTTTCTTTGCCGATGCCCGTCCACCTAGTCCAAATTCCCTGTCCCTTGCTGAGATTCATTGCGGTGCCCCCCGCAGCGAAATGGCCGACCTGACGTATGCCGAAGGAGGACATGTCTTCCGGAACTCCAGGGGCCACTGCGCGCAGGGTCGCAGGCAAGGCGAACACGGCGCCGCCGACGAGGGCTAGGCCCATAAGGTGGTCAGCTTCATATGGGGACGACAACAACTTCAGCGCAACCCCGTAGATCGTTGCGGCGACACCCTGGAAAAGATAGAACGAGATCCCCCAATGAACCATTCTGCGATACGCGGCGTTCCCATATGAGGTGAACCTCGATGCGGCCACCGGAGGAAGAAGGCCTACGATGATTACGAGAATGGCCGAACGAAAGAACATCAGCGCGAATTGGATCACCGAGGCCAGTGCCGCAGCCAGAGCAAAGAAGGCAACAATAAAGGACGACGATCCATCGGGGTCCTTGAGGGAGTCGAACAAGTGGCTGTCCCAGTAGTTGATCCAGTCATCGTTCTTCGGTCCCATGCCCGTGATGATCCAGTTGCAATACCTGTCCATGAGGATGAGTGCCAGGTTCGCGATGGTGACCACGCTGAGCGAGATGATGGTCAATGAGAAAAACTGGGAGAGGATATCCCGGAAGGGCTTGCCATTGCGTTGGATTGCGATTTGGAAAGCCGCGACCAGAAAGCCGGCGAAGACCATCACTGCGGTCAACCAATTGACGTGCGTGCGAAGGTCGTAAAGTACGCCGCCCTTCTCTCCGGTCAGCGGCACCTCGTAAGCGTCACTGGTCAACCACCACGTGAGAAGCGTCTGGAGGTTGGAGAGCGCCCAGACAATGAGTTTATTGCAGAGCCAATCCCATAGGTCGTCTGCGCTCATCTTTTACCTCTCCAGCACTGGAATATGGTGTTGGATCACCTGATCGGGCGGTACTTTCGTTCATCCATTCGCGGTGCTCATTTGGAACGTGCCATCGAGTGAGGCATGCGACTTGGGGAATTCCAGCGTCAGGAGCGCGGCTAACCCCGGCGATACCGTGCGTACGCTCAGCCCCCTGCGGCCCCGGCCAGATTGCGGACGATGGCGTACGCGGTCACGATGAGAACACAGCCGAAACCAACGATGGCCATGCTTCCCATGTGACTTCCGCCCTCGCCCTTCTTGTGCTGGATTCCCATTCTCGCACCGATGATGATGAAGCCCGCCACGCAGCAGAAGAGGGCACCCCACATCGCCCACCTGAGCAGCGTTTCGATCTGGTTACCGAATGGCGGTTCTGAGCCGTCGCCGGGGTTCGGGATGGTCGGGCCGGCAAGGTATGCCGCATGAAGCAGACCGGCCGTCCGAGTGATCACAGTGTCAAGCATTCACGCCTCCTAGGTGGTGCGTCGAGGTCCTGATCAGCCGTGCGAACTGAGCCTCAAGGGGCTCGTCAGCGGATTGACGAGCTTTCCGGTGGCATCATTCGCTGCAGCAGGCCTCGCAGCCGTATGTTCTGGGACACGCCTGCGGCCCGCCGTCGGACGGCCGGCTCGGAGGCATGGATGCGCGCAACGTGAGCCAACCGGTCCTGTCCAACCGGGTCGGACGCCGACCAGAATCGTTCGGTGCCTCGGCCAACGAGGGTGGAGGCGTCGACTCCTCTATTGCGTGAAGAGAACCAGAAGGCAGGAGCTGGGGCGGCTGTGACCAGCGCATTTCGACCGACTAGTGGCTGCTTGCGCAAGCGGTACCGGCACGATTGCATACCGAAGCCCGCTGACCGGGCCTGTCGCTGTTCCAGGCGCCCTGCCCCCGTAGCCGACGGACTCAGCGAGTGACCGAGATCGAATATTTCCTGAGATCGGGCCACGCCCGCCACTTGCATCATGGATGACCCCCTCTCAGAAGGGGGTCTCTCGTCGGTCACAGCCGAATCGACGAGACGAGCCACCTCCCGAGCACGGTTCTGCGCTTGTGCTGGACAGTCCGTAAGCCGCCGCAACTGGCAACCGCCCGAGGGAGAAAATTTGGCGCAATGGGGGAGCACGTGTGGGAAGGTCGCCGTGCGGCCGGTGAGCAGCGTGTAACTGAGCAAGTCCATCCCGGCCCCGGAACCATCCTGCGGGCGGCTGGCCTCTGGCGGCCCTTCGCCCAGAGCCGATCACTCCGGTCTGGACCGCCGTGTTCGCGCCACCTTGTTGAAGCGTGAGTGCCCATGGTTCCCGTTGAAGGCGTGCCAGGGTGACGGGTTGCGTGTTGGCGGGCCTCTCGGACGGTCTTGGGTGGTGTTCGTCGGGGGGACGGCGACCCATCTCAAAGGGAGAGACGGGCGCGAACGCTCAGATCTGAGCCGACCCGCTGGAAACGGAGGCAGGCCATGCGAATCGACATCCGACGAGGGACGGTGCTCATCGTGGCGCTGGCCGCCCTCGTAAGCGGCTGTTCATCGTCCGATGGCGGTGACAAGGGGTCGGACGCAACGGGGAAGAACGTCGCAGCGCAGGGCTCGGGCCAGGGCGCGGGAGCTCCCAGTCCGGACGGCATCGCGGGCGGTGGCGGTGCCGCCGCCACCGGCGCCCCCGTGGCCACCGTCACTTTCGACACCCCGAAGTTCCCCAACGGCAAGGTCGAGGTCGCCGTCATGAGCCTGCAGGTGCGCGGGAAGCTGGCGATCCTGACGGTTCGGCTGACGCCGCACCTGCCCCAGGGGTCGCCTGAGAAGACCAATCCTTACGAACTCAACGACGAGATACCGCTCGCCCCCGAGCTGATCGACACCGTCAACCTGAGGCGGTACGTCGTCGTCAAGGACAACCAGCAGAAAGAGGTTCAGACCGACGACGTCATGTCGCCCATCTACAACGAACAGGCGGGTGTGGCGACCTACAGCTTCGCCGCGCCGCCGGCCAATGTGCAGTCCGTGGACGTGCATTATGGCCACTGGCCGGCTTTCAAGAACGTCCCGGTCCAGCGGTGAAGACGGTGGCCGCGCGGGGCGCCGCGGCGCTCGTCGGCGCTTTCGCGGTGATCTTCTCCGGCATTCCCGGGGTCGCCGGAGCCGACCCGAGCGTCTCCGACGTGAACATCCAGGAGTCCGTCCGCACGATCGAAGCCGATCGGTATGTGTACGCGATCGAGGTCGGTCCCTTCGTGCGGCCGCTGCAGACAGTGGAGAACGACGGCAAGCACGTCACCGTGCGCATCTCCGCTGACCTCCTGTTCGACTTCGACAAGGCCGACCTCACCGACGCCGCGCGCAAGCGGATCTCGCAGCTTGCGCCGCAGATGAAAGACGCCGTCGGCACGATCGAGGTTTCGGGTCATTCCGATTCCATCGGAGACCCGAGCTACAACCAGGAGCTCTCACAGAAGCGTGCGGACTCCGTCAAGGCCGAGATCGAGCGCGTGCTGGGCGGCGGCAGGCATATCAAGGCCACCGGGTACGGCGAGAGCAAACCGATCGCCCCCAACCAGGTCGGTGGGAAGGACAACCCCGAAGGCCGGGCTCAGAACCGGCGGGTCGAGATCGAGTTCACGCAGCCTTGATGCGGAAGTAGGGCCGAGGTAGCCCTGTCGCTGCGGTTTGCTTTGTGCAGCCGGCTGTCGTCCTCATTCTGTCCTTTTCGCGTCCCTGGCCCCGATGGGGAGAAAGTGAAGTTTCCGTGAAGCACGGCCTTGGTGAAGACCCGCAGGATGCGGCCAGGCGGCTCCAGCGGTACAGCGGACGCTGGCTCTGCTGGTACGGATTCAGGACCGGTCACTATTGGGCGGTGACACGGTACGGCCGGGCAGTCCTGCTTGAAGCGACAACGCCCCAGGAACTTCTCAACGAGATGACGCGTGTCGACGTCTCTCATGGGATGGGAGATTCGCTTGTCCTTTCGTGACTCACTTAGAGCTTGTCTCATGTGGGCTGTTTGGTGAGCTTCTTGTAGCAGGTGATGGCGGCGGCGAGGACGAGAAAGGCGTTGAACAGGTGGCCGTGGCGTTCGTAGCGGATGGTCAGGCGCCGGTAGCCGAACAGCCAGG
>NZ_WBMS02000063.1:0-36887 GCF_008923205.2 Actinomadura physcomitrii
CCGCCGGATCCCGCAGAACTCATGCTGGACGTCCACGCGTCGAGCGAGCGGGGCGGTGACCCGGCGGCACCTCGGGTGCATCAGCAGCCTCACGGCTACCGACAAGAGGATGGTGCACCAGTGAGCGGCACCGCGGTCGACTACGGCCTGCCCCCGGAGATCCAGGTCGCCGCCGACGGCCCGATCCGGATCGTGACGCTCAACCGGCCCGACGCGCTGAACGCCACCAACCACGTCCTCCACGAGGCCCTCGCCGACCTGTTCCCGTGCCTCGACGCGGACGAGGAGGCCCGCGCGGTCGTGCTGACCGGCGCCGGGCGCGCGTTCTCGGCCGGCGGCGACTTCTCCTACCTGGACGAGCTGACCAGGGACGACGCCCTGCGGCGGCAGACCCTGCTGGCCGCGCGCCGCATCGTCACCGGGATGGTGCAGTGCAGGCTGCCGATCGTCGCGGCCGTCAACGGCCCCGCCGTCGGCCTCGGGTGCAGCCTGGCCGCGCTGTCCGACATCGTGTACATCGCCGAGAGCGCGCACCTCGCCGACCCGCACGTCATGGTGGGGCTCGTGGCCGCCGACGGCGGCCCGGTGACCTGGCCGCTGCTGACGAGCCTTCAGCTCGCCAAGGAGTACGCGCTGACCGGCGAGCGCATCAGCGCCCGCCGCGCCGCCGAGATCGGCCTGGCCAACCACGTCTGCGCCGACGGCGAGGTGATGGACGCGGCGATGGCGTGCGCGCGCAGGCTGGCGGCGCTCCCCCGCCGGACGCTGGAGGACACCAAGCGCGTCCTCAACCTGCACCTGGAGCGGGCCGTCCTCGCCACGCTCGACTTCGCGCTCGCCGCCGAGGACCGGTCCTTCCTGTCGCCGGAGCTGCGCGCGACCCTCGACAAGCGCCTGCGTTGACTTGCGGCGAGTCGTCGTTATGGCCCGCCGCATAACGACGACTCGCCGCAAGTCGACGAGCCGGGTTGCGGTTCAGAGGGGAGGGGCGGCCGGGAGGCGGCGCTCGCGGAGCAGGTCTTCGCCGAGCGAGCGGGTCAGCGTCCGCGCGTCGCCGAGGAGGCCGTCGAGGGTCAGGACGCGCCGGAAGTAGCGGTGGAAGTCGTGCTCCTCGGTGAAGCCGACGCCCGCGAGGACCTGCTGGCAGTGGCGGGCGACCGTGCGCGCGCAGCGTCCGGCGACGGCCTTGGCGATGCCCGCGAGCAGCGGCGAGACCTCGCCGTCCGCGCCGATCGCGGCGGTGGCCGCGGCCTCGGCGCCCTCGACCGCGACCAGGCACTCGGCCAGCCGGTGCCGGACGGCCTGGAACGCTCCGATCGGCTTGCCGAACTGGACGCGGGTCACCGCGTGCTCGCGGGCCAGGCGCAGCATCGTCCGGCTCGCGCCGATCAATTCGTGCGCCAGCGCCAGCCTGCCGGCCGCCAGCGCGGCGTCCCAGGCCGCCCGCGTGATCGGGGCGCCGCCGGGCGCCGGGACGTCCCGCACCTCGATCGCGGCCAGGCCGAGCCGGGGGTCGACGCCGCCGACCGGCCGCGCATCGAGCTTCTCCGCGTCGACGACGACCGCGCTCAGGGCGCCGTCCGGCTGCTCGGCGAGGACCACGGCGCGGTCCGCGGCGGCCGTCCGCGCGCCGCCGAGACCGCGCACCGCGAGACCGCCGCTCCGGACGGACCCCGGCGGCGCGAAGGTCCCGAACTCTGGCAGGACGAACGCGGTGCCCGGCCCGGCCGGCAGGCCGAGCGAGGAGACCAGCAGGTCGTCCAGCGCGCCGGAGGCCGCGTTCGCGGCGCCCTGGCGCGCGAACAGCAGCGGGACGACGGCGGCGCCCTCGGCGTCCAGGGCCTCGCGCCAGCCGACCTCGTCCAGCGCCGCCTCGACCTCCTTCACGTCCGGGTCGCGGAAGGCCCGCTCCAGGCTCTGCGCCAGCAGCGCGGCGGTCTCGGCGTCCATCATCGGCCGTCCCCCAGGTCGAGCAGGCGGCGCGCGATGATGTCGCGCTGGATCTCGGCGCTGCCGCCGTAGATCGTCGCCGCCCGCGAGTACAGGAACTCGGTGCGCCAGCGGTCGCCGTCCGCGTCGCCGCCGAGCGCGACGGCCGCCGGCACCGCGCCCGCGACCAGGTCGAACACCGCCTGCTCGGTGGTCGCGAGCAGCACCTTGTCGATCGAGGTCTCCGGCCCCAGCCGCTCCCCGCGCGCCATCCGGTGCTGCGTGGCGCGCGAGCGCGCGTGGAACGCGAACGCCATCTGGACGACCTCGCCGAGCTCGGCGGGGTCGAGCGCGCCGTCCGGCGCGGACGCGAGCAGGTGCCCGAGCCGCTGCCGCAGGTAGGCGCCGCGATGCCACAGCGAGGTGCTCCGTTCGTAGGGCAGCAGGTCCATCGCGATGGCCCAGCCGCCGTCGACCTCCCCGAGCGTCCGGTCGGCCGGCACGCGCACGTCGTCGAAGAACACCTCGCAGAACTCGTCGCGGCCGTGCATCGCGCGGATCGGCCGGACGGTGATGCCGGGCGAGTCCATGTCCGCGAACAGCGCCGTGATACCGCGGCTGCCCGACTCGGGCGGACCCGTCCGGGTCAGCAGGACGCAGCGGTGCGCGTACTGGGCGAGGCTCGTCCACACCTTCTGGCCGGAGACCCGCCAGACGTCGCCGTCGCGGCGGGCGCGGCACGCCAGCGAGCCGAGGTTGCTGCCGGTGCTCGGCTCGGAGAACCCCTGGCACCAGGTCTCGTCGCCGCGCAGCAGCCGCGGCACCATCTGCGCGGCCAGCTCCGGGCGGGCGAACTCGATCATCGTCGGGGCCAGCACCTCGGTCATCGAGTAGATGCCCGGCTCGATCATGTCCCGGGACGCCAGCGCCTCGCCGAGGTAGGCGCGCATCAGCGTGGACCCGCCGAGCCCGCCGACCCGCTCGGGCCAGCCCCGGCGCATCCAGCCCGCGTCGAAGGTCATTCGCTTGACCTTGGACAGGTGCCGGATCTCGGCGTCGAACGTCACGTCCGGCCCGAAGTCGGCCCGCAGTTCCGGCTCGTGCTCGTCGAGCCAGGCGTCCAGGCCGGTGCGGAACTCCTGGAGGTCCATCGATCGCGCGGTCAGCTCGCGGACGTGCGCCGGGGCGCCGGACGCCGCGGATCGTGCGGGCGCCCGGAGTCGCGCGCGCCGCTGCGCCGCAGGAACGTCATGGCCCTGGTCTGCAGCCGCCACCCGTGCGGGGTGCGGGTGTAGGTGTCGGTGTAGTAGCCGATGCGCATCGAGTGGTCGGTCTGCGCCACGAAGCACAGCGGCTGCTCGCCCCTGGCCGCGTCCTCGCCGTCGAACGTGATGGCCGGGGTGCTCACCGAGAACACGCCCTTGGGCGCGGCGGCGACCAGCTCGGGGAAGTCCGCGACGCCGTACTTCTCCCCGAAGGCGCTGTAGGTGCCGCCCGGCGCGAACACCGACACGACCTCCTCCACGTCGTCCTTCGTCATGCCGACCGCGTAGCGCGCGAGCATCTGCTCGATCTCGATGATGTCGGCGATGCGTGAGCCGTCCACGCTTCGACCTCCTCGGCGGGTTCGGGTGAGCGGCGTCCGGCCCGCGTCCTCCGGACGCGGGAGCCGCAGACCGGATCGTAACTCGACTTCGACGTCAAAACCAGTCTTATGGCTCCGAGCGGCGCGCCGCTCCGGGCCCGCCGGTTGACACCGCACCGGCGGCGGAAGCATCGTGTATCAGATCGACAGATTTAAAACTGCCGACTTCTCGCCGACGCCGTGGAGGCCCGACCGATGCCGCCGATCGACATGGAAGGCGTCCGGGCGCTCGGGCGCGAGCTGAGCAACTGGGGACGCTGGGGCGACGACGACCAGCGCGGAACCCTGAACCTGATCACCCCGGACCGGGTGAGCGCGGCCGCCGCGGCCGTGCGGCGGGGCGTCACCTTCGGCCTCTCCGTGCCCGCAGACGACACCGGGCCCTACACCATCCCGGGCATCGGCCGCTTCAACCCGATCCACACGATGACCCGCTACCGGGGCGACGACCCGAGCGGCGAGTACTCCGACTTCCGCTCGTCCGAGGACATGGTGATCCTCGGAACGCACTCCTCGACGCACTTCGACGCCCTCAGCCACCTCTGGTACGACGACCTCCTCTACAACGGGTACCACCACGACACGGCGGTCACCGCGTGGGGCGCCGAGCGCTGCTCGATCCAGCAGCTCGCCGCCGGCGTCGTATCCCGCGGCGTCCTGCTCGACCTCCCGCGCGGGCGCGGCGTCGACCATCTCGAGCCCGGGACGGAGATCGGGCCCGCCGACCTCGACGCCGCGTTCGACGCGGCCGGGCTGCGGCCCCGCCCCGGGGACGTGCTCCTGCTGCGCACCGGCACCTATCCCCGGCAGCGGCGCGGCGCCGACGTCGGCACGGGCGGCTCCCCCGGCCTCACCTGGGAGTGCGCCCGCTGGATCCGCGACCACGAGATCGCGGCCGTCTGCGCCGACAACTTCGCCGTCGAGGTGCTCGGCGCGAACGGCGGCGGCCCGATGATCCCGTTCCACATGCTCGCGATCCGCGACATGGGGCTGCTCCTCGGCGAGCTCTTCGACCTCGAGGCCCTTGCCGAGGACTGCGCGACCGACGGCGTCCACGAGTGCATGTTCGTCGCGTCGCCGCTGAACATCCCGGGCGGGGTCGGGTCCCCGCTCAACCCCGTCGCGATCAAGTGAACCCCGAACGAGAGGCAGGAGAGAGGCAGGACCCATGCCCAAGGCGTACGTCATCCTGACCGAGGCGATCAAGGACGAGGCGGGGATGGAGGCCTACGGCAGGGCCTCGGCGCCGTCCCTGGCCGCCGGCGGCGCGCGCGTCCTGGCGGCCGACCCGCGACCCGAGACGCTCGAGGGCGCCTGGCACGGCGACCGGACCGTGGTGCTGGAGTTCCCCTCGGCCGAGGCCGCCCGCGCCTGGTACGACTCGCCCGCCTACGCCGCCGCCAAGCCGCTGCGGCGGGCGGCCGCCGACACCAACGCCGTCATCGTCGCGGGGTTCGCCCGTCCCGGCGGAAACGAGCGGTGACCGCGCTCGAGCTGTCCTGCGGGCTGCCGCCCGGCCCGGACTTCGCCGGCCTGGCCGCGCTCGCCGAGGAGCTCGGCTACGCCCGGGTCTGGATCTTCGACTCCGCCCCGCTGTGGGAGGACCCGCTCGTCCACCTCGCGCTCGCCGCCGAGCGCACCCGCCGCATCGGGCTGGCCACGGCGGTGCTCATCCCGGACCAGCGCTCCCCCATGGCGATGGCCTCCGGCATCGCCACCATCGCCCGGATCAGCGGGGGCCGCTTCCGCGCGTGCTTCGGCACCGGCTTCACCTCCCGCTTCGCGCTGGGCCGCCGCCCCATGCCGCTCGACGACCTCGCGCGCTACGTGCGGGCCGTCCGCGGCCTGCTGGCGGGCGAGACCGTGCGGCTCGACGGCGCGGCCGCCCGGATGCTGCACGCCGACGGGCTGGCCGCGGCCCGGCCGGTCGGCGTCCCGCTCTGGCTCAGCGCGTTCGGCCCGCGCGGCACCGCCCTCGCCGAGGAGATCGCCGACGGGGTCATCGGCCCGCCGCACCCCGCCCTGCCGAGCGCCGTCCTCGCCTCCGGGACCGTCCTCGATCCCGGCGAGGAGCCGGACTCCGCCCGCGTCCGCGAGGCGGTCGGGCCGTGGCGCGTCGTCGACTGGCACAACGCCTACGCGGCGAGCGGCGCGGACGCGGTCGACGCGCTGCCCGGCGGCCTCGCCTGGCGCGAGTCTCTGGAGAAGCTGGCACCGGAAGGCGAGCGCCACCTCCTCACGTTCGAGGGGCACGTCACCCACCTCACCGAGCGCGACCGCCCCCTTCTCGACCACATCGGCCTCAAGGGGCTCATCGGCGGCCCCGAGCGCGTCGCGCGACGGCTCGGCAGGCTCGCCGACGCCGGGTACCGCGAGGTCATCTACACCCCGACCGGGCCCGACGTCCCCCGGGAGCTGCGGGCGCTCGCCGCGGCGAGGCCCTGAGACGGGTCCGGTCGCCTGGTCCCGCCCAGCTCACCTCCTCACCTCCCCGCCTCCCCGCATGCGGCGCGACGGCCGCCGGGCGTGCGGGCCCCGGGCAGCGCTTCCGTCCCAGTGGCTGCGTCAGACGTTCCGCCACTAGCGAGAATGTCCTTCTCATTTTTTGAGAGGTTTGCTACCATCGCGGCGACGGACGACCGGAGAGGCAGACCACATGGCGCACTTCCCCAAGCCCGCCGAGGGCAGCTGGACCGACCACTACAAGATCGACAAAAGTCCGCTCTCCTACGCGGACTCGATCACGCCCGAGCACTACGAGCTGGAGCGCGACGCCATCTTCCGGCGCACGTGGCTGAACGTCGGCCGGGTCGAGCAGCTGCCGAGGAAGGGCAGCTACTTCACCAAGGAGCTGGACGCCGCCCGCACCTCGATCGTCGTCGTCCGCGGCATGGACGGCGAGGTCCGCGCCTTCCACAACGTGTGCCGGCACCGCGGCAACAAGCTCGTCTGGAACGACTACCCGCGCGAGGAGACCAGCGGCGTCTGCCGCCAGTTCACCTGCAAATACCACGCCTGGCGCTACGACCTGGAAGGCAAGCTGACCTTCGTCCAGCAGGAGGGCGAGTTCTTCGACCTCGACAAGTCGGACTACGGGCTGGTCGGCGTCCAGGCGGAGGTCTGGGAGGGGTTCATCTTCGTGAACCTCGACACCGAGAACAGGACGCCGCTGCGCGAATACCTGGGCAAGTACGGAAAGGGCATCGAAGGCTACCCGTTCGACAAGCTGACGCAGGTCCACAAGTACCGGGCCGAGATCGGCAGCAACTGGAAACTGTTCATCGACGCGTTCGCCGAGTTCTACCACGCGCCGATCCTGCACGCGGGCCAGTACATGCCCGACGAGGCCCAGAAGATCAAGAAGTACGGCTACGAGGCCATCGCCTACGACATCGACGGCCCCCACGGAATGGTGTCGTCCTGGGGCGGGATCGCGCCCCCGCACGACCAGAAGATGGTCAAGCCGATCGAGCGGGCGCTGCGCAGCGGGCTCTTCGGCCCCTGGGACGCCCCCGACATCGGCCTGGAAGAATTGCCGCCCGCCGTCAACCCGGCCCGGCACCCCCACTGGGGCATGGACTCGTTCGTCTTCTTCCCGAATTTCATGCTGCTCATCTGGCGGCCGAACTGGGTCCTCACCTACCACTACTGGCCGACGTCCTACAACACGCACATTTTCGAGGGCACGGCCTATTTCGTCCCGCCGAAGAACGCGTTCCAGCGGCTGCAGCAGGAACTCGCCGTCGTCTCATTCAAGGAGTACGGCCTCCAGGACGGCAACACCCTCGAGGCCACCCAGACGATGCTCGAGTCCAGGACCGTGACCGACTTCCCGCTCAACGACCAGGAAGTGCTCCTGCGGCACCTGCACAACACCGCGAACCAGTACGTGCGCGACCACCGGCGCGCGCGTTCCGAGGCGACCGCCGCGACACCGTCCTGAGCTGAGGAGACACCCCTATGGCCGACACCTTCCCGCCCGACTTCGCCGACCTGGAGCCGTTCGCCGGCTGGGCGCTGCCGACCGAACGCGAGCGCTACGCCAAGCGGATCGCCAGCACCATGGACGAGCTGCAGGCCTTCTACGACGCCGCGTTCCCCCGCCTGGAGAGCGCCGCCCCCTACCTGGAGCAGGTCGAACTCGACGGCATCTCCGACCAGGACAAGCACTTGCTCTGGCTGTTCTGCGCGCTGGTGACGGTCGCGTTCCCCGTCGAGGCGTGGAGCCAGCCGAGGGTCCCCGACAGCGGCGCGGCGAGCATCGACGCCGTCGTCGAGCCCGCCGTCTGACCGCCCGGCCCGGCCCCGCCACCCGCACCCGACGACTCCCGCCCCCGACGACGCCGAAGGAGCGCTCATGCCGCGTGAGAGAAGGCCCCGGCCGCCGATCCACCTGCGGGCCGCCCGGATGCTCGACATCGACAAGGGCGAGCTCGTCGCACCGGGCTCGCTGCTCATCGTGGACGAGCGCATCGCCGAGGTCGCGCCGGCGTCCGTGCCCGGCGAGGCCGTCGTGCTCGACCTCGGCGACGTGACGCTGCTGCCGGGCCTCATGGACATGGAGGTCAACCTGCTGCTCGGCGGGCCCGACCACCGCAGCCCGCTGAACCCCGTCCAGGACGACCCGGCGGTCCGCACGCTGCGGGCCGTCGCCAACGCCCGCCGGACCCTGCGGGCCGGGTTCACCACGGTGCGCAACCTCGGCCTGTTCGTGCAGACCGGCGGGCTCCTGCTCGACGTGGCCCTGAAGAAGGCCGTCGACCTCGGATGGATCGACGGCCCCCGGGTGGTGCCCGCCGGGCACGCCGTCACCCCGACGGGCGGGCATCTCGATCCGACGATGTTCCAGGCCTTCGCGCCGCACATCATGCCGCTCACCGTGGAGGAGGGGATCGCCGACGGCGTCGCCGAGGTCCGCAGGGCCGTCCGCTACCAGATCAAGCACGGGGCGCGGGTCATCAAGGTCTGCGCGTCCAACGGGGTCATGTCGCACACCGGTCCCGCGGGCGCGCAGCAGTACTCCGACGAGGAGCTCCGGGCGATCGCCGACGAGGCGCACCGCGCCGGGCTGAAGGTCGCCGCGCACTGCATGGGCGACGGCGCCGTCCGCAATGCGATCGAGGCGGGCATCGACTGCATCGAGCACGGGTCGCTGGCGAGCGACGAGACGCTCGACCTGATGATCGAGCGCGGCACGTTCCTGGTGGCGACCACCTACCTCGCCGACGGCATGGACGTCTCGCGAGCGGCCCCCGAGCTGCGGGCCAAGGCCGCCGAGGTCTTCCCCCGCTGGAGGACGACGATCAGCAGGGCCATCGCCAAGGGCGTCACCATCGCCTGCGGCACCGACGCCCCCGCCATCCCGCACGGGAAGAACGCCAAGGAACTGCTCGCGCTGGTCGAGCGCGGCATGACGCCCCTGCAGGCGATCCGCGCAGCCACCACGGTCGCCGCCGACCTCATCGACGTCACCGACCGCGGCCGCCTCCAGGAAGGCCTCCTGGCCGACGTGATCGCCGTGCCCGGCGATCCCCTCGCCGACATCGGCGTGATCGAGGACGTCCGGTTCGTCATGAAGGGCGGCCAGGTCTTCCGCAACGACGGCGAGACCACGGGGAACACCTGACACCGCCGTCACGGGCGATGCGATTCCGCACCGCCCGCGGCGATGACGGCGAAGCGCACGCCCGTGGGGTCGGTGAGCATGGAGAACCGGCCCAGATCGGTGTCGGCGGGACCCGACCGAATTCCGGCACCGAGTTCCACCGCCCGGGCGGTGGCGGCCTCGCAGTCGGCCACCTCGAAGTACGGCGACCACCGCGAAGGAGGAACGGCCGGACCGCCGCCCTCATCCCCGGCGGGCACGTCGGCGATCCCGATGGCGACCAGCTCACCGCCGACCGTCCAGCGGACGGCGCAGCGCCCGGCGCCCGCCTCGACCGCCGACCAGCCGAACACCTCCCGGTAGAAGCGTTCGGCCTCGGCGACGTCGCGGCAGGCCAGCTCGACGAAACGGGCGGCCGTTCGCTCGCCGATCGGCGGTCGCCCGCCCTCGACGACCGGCTGCCAAACGACGAACTCCGCACCCTGCGAATCGACGAACTGCGCAATCCGCGCCAGGTGGGCGACCGATGTGGGCTCCAACCGGAGCCGGCCGCCCGCGGTCTCGACCGTCCGGACGCACGCGTCGACGTCGTCGACCCTGAAAGTGCAGGACCAGAGAGGCGACAGCGTGTCGTCGACCAGGGCCTCGACCCCAGCGACACCCTGGTCCGACGCGGGGTCCGTGAAGATCTCGACGTCGCCGAACAGGTCGAACGTCAGCGTGTAGGAGCCCCAGCCGAACAGCCCGCCATAGAACGCCTTCGAAACCCGCACGTCCGGGCTCCACAGATCGACCCACGACAGCGAGCCGTGGACGTCATGGTTCATGACCGTCCCCACCAGGTCAAAACGCACATGCCAGCCACGCTAGGCGCACCGGCGTCATGCGATCGGACAGCCTCGGATTCGGATCCACAAAGAATGTGCCGTTCCCGGCCCCGGCGCGTTCCGCCGGCGACCCGCCACCCCGGTCCTTCGGGATTCCGCACGATCCGGACCCAGGGCCTTGCGCCGCCGCCCGCCGCGGGGCCGACTTGGCACCACCCTTACCACCGGCGACGCTCTGCTTTTGCCGGGCCTACGTACCGTGACGATATGGCCAGTGCCGTCACACACCAGCAGATCATCGACGTCGCGACCCGGCTGTTCGGCGAACTGGGGTACGACGGGGTGTCCCTGCACCTGATCGCGGACGCCCTCGGCACCAGCCCTTCGAAGATCACCGAGGTCGCGGGCGACAAGCGCGCCGTCTACCTGGAGGTGACGCGGCGGGCGTTCGAGAGCGAGCACCGCATGCTCGAGGCCGTCGTGTCCCGCGCGGAGCCCGGGCAGCGGGCCCTGCACGAGATCGTCGACGCCTACCTGGACTTCCACGTGTCGCATCCCCAGGTCCGCGCGCTGTGGGCGCACCGCTGGGTGGCGGACGCCGCCGACATCTCCGAGCTCGAGGACCGGTACGCGCGGCCCCTGCTGAACATGGCGGCCCGCAAGATCCGCGACGTCGTGCCGGCGGACGTCAACGCCTACTACCTGCTCGGCACCATGGTCTGGTGCGTCCACGGCTACCTGGGGTCGGGGGTGCTCCAGCGGTCCAAGGGGATGCGGAGCCCCGACGACCCCGAAGTCGTCGCGTCCTTCCGCGAGCACCTGCACGTGATGATGGACCGGCTGCTGATCCCGCAGGATCTCGTTTCCGGGCGGAACTCCCACTGAACCGCCGCATGGGTGGCCGTCTCACTACCAGGAACACCACCGCCTTCACCCGCGGGCTGCTCGGCGTCCCTGGTGCCGCTGGGGCTGCTCACCGCCTGGGAACTGCGCGCCGGCGCGCCGTTCATCGATCTGCGGATGCTGGCGCACAACCTCGTTCGCCGTCGCCACCGCCGTCTCCGCGGTCGCCGCCCGGCGCCACGTCCGGCCGTGCCCGCGGCGCGCCGCGCCCCGCGGAATCGGCCCGAGTTTGGGCGGAGTCACGACGGGCATTCCGCCACTACCAGCGCGAACGCCGTGCCGTGGCGCCACCGGATGAACGCCGAGCGGGGAGGAGCCGCCGATGACCGCGCTCGACCGGCAACTCGTCACCGCGCTCAGGGACGCGCACGCGATGGAGCAGCACGTGCAGGCGGTGCTGAGCGAGGCCCTGACCTCGGCGGCGGACGAGCCGGGACTGTGCCGCCCGCTCGGCCACTTCGCCGAGCGGGCACACGCGCACACCAGGGCGATCGAGGACAGACTTCGCGCGCACGGCGCGTCCCCGTCCCTGGTGAAGGACGCCGGAATGCTGTTCGCGTCGGTCGCCGAAGCCGCGTTCGGCCCGGGGCACCGGGCGGGAGCCGCAAAGTACCTCCGGGACGCCTACGCCGCCGTGCACCTCCAGACCGCCACCGGTGAACTGCTGTGGCGCCTCGCCGAGCGGAACGGCGATCCGGAGACAGCACGCGTCGCGGCCGGGATGTGCAGCGACGGCCACGAGATAGCCGAGCAGCTGTCGGGCACATGGGATCTCGCCCTGGAGGTCGCCCTCCGCGCGCACGCCTTCGGCGGCCACCGGCGGGCGGCGAAGTGAACGCCGGCGTCTCCTCGTTACCTGCGAGGTAATGGACGGCGTGCAGGGGTGATCGTCAAGGTTGCCGGGTAGGTTCCGGCATCCGCCCGAGGAGGGGTCCATGACCACCGCGCTCACCCCTGACCAGATCGACGACGCCATGCCGTTCGCCCGCGCGCTCGGCGTGGAGATCGACGCCGCCGCCCCCGAGGAGGTCACCGGCCACCTCGACTGGGCACCGGACCGCTGCACGACCGGCGGGCTGATGCACGGCGGGGCGCTGATGGCGCTCGCCGACACCCTCGGCGCGGCCTGCGCCTTCCTCAACCTCCCGCCGGGCGCGTCCACGACGACCCTGGAGTCCAAGACGAACTTCTTCAGAGGCGTGAAGGAGGGCAGCGTCCGGGGCGTCTCGCATCCGCTGCACACCGGCCGGACGTCCATCGTCGTGCAGACCGACCTCTACGACGGCACCGGCCGCCGCGTGGCCCAGGTGACGCAGACCCAGGCCGTCCTGCGTCCGTGATCTGGCGCGGCGAAGGCGACGCCTTTACATTGTAGATTTTTCAGCGACGTGCTCGTCGAAGAACGCGAAGATCCGCTCCCAGGCGGCGGGGGCGTTCTCGCGCCCCTTGCCCAGGCCGAAGGCGATCTTCGTCACCGGGCCGAGCAGGCCCGGTGCCTCGGTCTCGGTGAGGAAGCTGTGACCCGCGCCCGGGTACTCCTTCACGTCGTGCGGAACGCCTCCGGCGGTCAGGGCCCGGTCGAGCCTCACCGCGGCGCGGCGAAGGGTCGGGTCGGCGCCGCCGTAGCTGGCGACGATCGGGCACGCCTCCCGCAGCGCCTCCTCCGGCCTTCCCGGCAGCATGCCGTAGTTGACCGCCGCCGCCTGGAAGCCGTACTTAGCCGCGGCGACCAGCGCGAACCCGCCGCCCATGCAGAAGCCGCAGACGCCCACACCGCCGGTGCAGTCGTCGCGCGCGGCGAGCCACTTGCGGGTCGCCTCGACCGCGTCGTAGGTGGGGCCGCGGCCGGCGCGCATCTCCCCCAGCGCCTTGCGGACGCACCGCACCCACGGCGCACCGTCGTAGAAGTCCGGCAGGACGGCCAGGTAGCCGCGGGAGGCGAACCGATCGGCCTGCGCGCGCATGTCGGCGGTGGCGCCGAACGCCTCGAACACGATGACCACGGCGGGCCACGGGCCCTCGCCTTCAGGGACGGCGAGGTACCCGGGCAGCGCGCGGTCGCCGGCGGGAATGGTGATGTCGGCCATGCCGCCCCATCCTGCCGCAGACGTACGCCGTACGTACAGGGCCGGCGGCTCGGCGGGGGCCGGGGGTCAGACCTTGCGCCACTTCGGGACCCAGGCCCCGTCCTCGACCTCGTAGTCGCCGAACAGGTCCGGCGCCTCCGCGCGCATGATCTCGCCGATCCGGCCGAAGAGCAGGCGGATCTCCTCCTCGGCGCCGGGCACGGTCCGGTTCTCCAGGGTGTGCCGCAGGCTGCGGACGTTGGCCGTCCAGACCAGGCCCGTCCCGACGCCCTCGGGGGCGAAGCGGCGCATGAAGGAGGTCTTGTGCTTCTTCTCCTGGAACGGGACGCCCTCCTCGTCCAGCATCGCCCCGCCCGCCCGGCTCGTGGTGCCATGACGCTCACTGACACCTCGAGCCACCGACATCACGTCGTCATGGGCAGACGCGGCCATTGGCCTCGAACGCCGCATGGGTCAGCGGCATGAGCTGCCTCCAGTGCTCTTCCATCTGCTCGGCGACCATCTCGATCTCGCGCTGGGGGAACGATGGGAACGCCGCATCCTCCCTCTTCGTGCGCAGGGACAGGAAGTTCATCAACGCCCGCGCATTACAGGTCGCGTACATCGAGGAGTACAGACCGACCGGGAGAACACTGCGAGCGACCTCGCGGGCGATACCCGCATCGAGCATCTCCAGGTAGGCGAGGTATGCCTGCCGGTAACTGTCCCTGGTGGTCTCGCCGACCAGTTTGTGCTGCTCAGCGGTGCCGTCCGCGAAGACGTACTTGCCAGGCCTCCCCTCCTGCACGAGCTTCCGGTCCGGCCCCGGCACGTAGAAGACGGGTTCCAGTCGGCGGTAGCGGCCGCTCTCCTCGTTGTAGGAGAAGGTGCGGTGCCGCATGAACTCGCGGAACACGAAGATCGGCGCCTTGACGTAGAAAGTCATCGAGGAGTGCTCGAACGGGGTGCCGTGCCGGTCTCGCATCAGGAAGTTGATCAAACCCTTGGAGCGTTGCGGGTCGGCCTCGATCTCGGCCAGAGAGCTCTCGCCCTTGGTCGAGACCCGCGCGGCCCAGAGCACGTCGGCGTCCGACGCCGCGGACTTGATCAGCTCCACCTCCACATCGCTGCGGAACTCGATGTCCATCACTTCTTCGCCCGGCATGATCTTCCCCTCGTGTCGCCGTACCGCCCCGGCAACCCTAATGCCGGGGACCGACATCGCTCCGCCGGGTGTAACGGGTGTCCCGAACCGACGCTCATGTGGTTATGTCGTGGGTCGAAGACGTTTCACCTGTTGTGGAGGGTTCGAGGATGGTCGAGGGGGGCGCGGCGCCGTCCGGGCTGAAGGTGCTGGGGGCGTGCCCGCTGGACTGCCCCGACGGGTGCTCGTGGGTGGTGACCGTCCGGGACGGCAAGGCCGTGCGGCTACGCGGCAACCCGGACCATCCGTACACGCGCGGGGCGCTGTGCACCAAGGTGAACCGGTGGCTCGAGCGCGCGGAGCAGCCCGACCGGATCCTGCACCCGATACGGCGCGCCGGCGCGAAGGGCGAGGGCCGGTTCGAGCGGATCACCTGGGACGAGGCCCTCGACGAGATCGCCGAACGGCTGCGCGGCGTGATCGGCGAGCACGGCGGCGAGGCCGTCTGGCCCTACTGGGGGACGGGCACGCTCGGCTACCTGCAGGGCTGCGAGGGCTTCGGCGGGCGCCGGTTCTTCAACGTGCTGGGCGCGTCCGCGCACGCCGTCGACATCTGCTCGGCGGCCGGGGCCGCCGGCATGAAGGCGGCGATCGGTTCCGCGGGCGGCATGGACCCGCAGGACCTTGCGCACGCGAGGCTGGTCCTGCTGTGGGGGACGAACCCGCTGACCAGCGGCCACCACGTGTGGAAGTTCGTCCAGGACGCGCGCAGGGCCGGGGCGCACCTGGTCGCGATCGACCCGGTCCGGACGCGGACGGCGCAGCAGGCCGACGAGCATCTGGCGCCGCTGCCCGGCACGGACGCGGCGCTCGCGCTCGGGCTGCTGAACGTGGTCGTCGGGCTCGGCGCGCAGGACGAGGAGTTCCTGCGCGACCACACCCAGGGCTGGGAGGAGTTCCGGGAGCGGATCGCGGAGTTCCCGCCGGAGCGGGCCGCGGCGATCACCGGCGTGCCCGCCGCGGACATCGTCGCGCTGGGCGAGCGGATCGCGCGGACCCGCCCGACCGCGATCCGGGCGACGCAGGGCCTTCAGCGGCATTCGGGCGGCGGGGCGACGCTCCGGGTGCTGGCGGGCATCCCCGCCGTCACCGGGGACTGGCGGCTGCACGGCGGCGGCCTCGCGTTCTCGACGTCGGGGCACATCAAGCTGAACAAGGCGGCGCTGTACCGGGACGACCTGCGCCCCGGCCCGGTGCGGACGCTGTCGATGAGCCGGCTCGGCGAAGGGCTGCTGGACGTCCAGGACCCGCCGGTCAAGGCGCTGTTCGTCATCGCGGCGAACCCGGCCGGCAGCACGCCGCACCAGAACAAGGTGCGGCGTGGCCTCGCGCGCGAGGACCTGTTCACGGTGGTGCTGGAGCAGTTCCCCACCGACACCGTCGACTACGCCGACATCGTGCTTCCGGCGACGGCCCAGCACGAGCACGCCGACCTGCACGAGGGGTACGGCCACCTGCACCTGGCCTGGAACGAGCCGGCGGTCGCGCCGCCCGGGGAGTGCCTGCCGACGTCGGAGACGTTCCGGCGGCTCGCGCGCCGGATGGGCGTCGAGGAGCCCGCCGTGTACGACTCCGACGAGCGGCTCGCCGAGCAGTTGCTGGCCTCGGACCACCCGTGGATGGCGGGCGTCACGCTGGACCGGCTGCGCGAGGAGGGGTTCGTCCGGCTGGCCGTGCCGGACCCGTTCGTCCCGTACGCCGGCGGGTTCCCGACCCCGTCCGGGCGGCTGGAGTTCCGGTCGGCGCGGGCGGCCGGTGCCGGGGCGGACCCGCTCGCCGGGTACGTCCCGCCGGCCGAGGTCGCGGATCCGGAGCGGGCTCGGCGCTACCCCCTCGCGCTGGTCTCCGCGGCGTCGCACGAGTTCCTCAACACGCAGTTCGCCAACAACCCGGAGCTGCGCCGCCGCGCGGGGGACCCGGCCGTGCGGGTGCACCCGGACGACGCGGCGTCCCGCGGCCTGGTGGACGGCCAGCGGGTGCGGGTCGGCAACGAGCGCGGCTCGTTCGACGCCGTCCTGCGGGTGTCCGACCAGGTCAGGCCCGGTGTCGCGGCGACGGCGAAGGGGCACTGGCCGAAGTTCGCCGGCGGCTCGAACGCCAACGCGGTGGTGGACGAGCGCGCCGCCGACCTCGGCGGCGGCCCGGTGTTCCACGACACCCGGGTCGAGATCACCGCGGCCGGCTGACCCGCGTCCCGATACGGTGTGCGCCGTACGGAGGGATCGATGACGTTTCAGACCATGCTCGACCGGGCCCGCAAGTACGAGCGGCAGGGCCGCGCGGAGGAGGCCGCGGGCGCGTACGCGTCCGCGGCGCAGGACGCCGAGGCGCGCGGGGACCGGGCGTCGGCCGTCGCCGTCCGGGCCCGGCTGGCGCGTGCGCGGGCCGCGGGGGGCCGGGTGGACGAGGCGCCCCGCGTCCTCGACGGCGCGGAGCGCGCGGCCGCCGCGCTGCCCGCCGGCCCGCAGGTCCGCGCGACGCTGGACGGGCAGGCCGCGCACGTCCTGGCCGCGGCCGGGCGGACGGGCGACGCGGCGCGCCGGGCGTGGGGCGCGATGGCGGCCTTCCGGTCCGTCCAGGACCACGGGCGCGCCGACGTCGCGGGCGTCCACGCGGCGCGGCTGATCGTGCGGGACGCCGGCGCGCGGGCCGCGGTCGGCCCGCTGCGGGACCTGCTGGCGCGGATGCCGCCGGGCGGCGACGGGCACCGGCGGGTGGCCGCGCTGCTCGCCGACGCCGAGCGCCGTCCCGACCGCGACCACGACGTGCTGGTCACCGATCCGGGCGGCGCCGCGTGGGGACGGCTCGCCGCCGCGCTCGCGGTCGGCGCGCACCTGGCGGTCGGGAACGGCGTGCCGTGGAACACCCTGTCCACCCCGGACGGCGCCCGCGACGACCGGGTCCTGCTGGAACGCGACTGGGGCATCACCGACGCGGCGGGCTGGCGCGAGAGCATCGACCGGCTGCTGGACGCGGAGAACTGCGACCCGGCGATCCAGATGGTGCTCGACCAGCGCGGACGCGGCACGGACCCGCACGGCTGGCGCGCGGCGATCGTCGCCTGGTGCCGCGAGCGCGACATCTCCGACGAGACGATCCAGCGCGTCGTCGCGCTGTCGGAGTCGATCCGGCGGTACGAGGCGCGGTTCCGCGCGGACGGCCTGCTGGCGCCGGACGGCCGGGTCGAGAGCGTGTACGCCTACGACTTCGGCCGCGCGGTGAACATGGCGCGCTGGGGCCTGAACGCGGGCTACTGCGACGCCGAGGAGGCCGAGAAGTGCGTGCTCGTCGCCGGGCACCGCGCCAATCAGGTGTACGGGTCGTGGACGTCGTTCTCGGCGGGGTACGTCCTCGGCCGGATGCTCCGCTTCGACGAGGGCGAGTTCGGCGAGTGGTACGAGCGGTCCCTGGCCGGCCACCGCATCCTCGCCGACGACCCGGCGAGCCCCTGGCGCCGCATGGCCTGGGGTTAGCCGCCCGCCAGCGCGTCGATCTCCGCCGTGACGGCGCGGCGCCCGGCCTCGTCGAGGAACGAGGCGGTGGCGGCGTTGCGGGCGAGCGCGGCCAGCTCGGCGCGGCCGAGCCCGAACACCTCGGCGGCGACGCGGTACTCGCCGGTCAGCGAGGTGTCGAACATGGGCGGGTCGTCGCTGTTCAGCGTGACGACCAGGCCCTCCGCCAGCATCCGCGGCAGCGGGTGCCCGGCGAGCGAGGCGACCTGCCCGGTCCGCAGGTTGGACGTCGGGCAGACCTCCAGCGGGATCCGCGTCTCGCGCAGGTGCGCGACCAGCCGCGGGTCGTCCAGGCAGCTGGTGCCGTGGCCGATGCGCTCGGCGCCGAGGCCGTCGAGGGCCTCCCAGATCGTCTCGGGCCCGGTCATCTCGCCGGCGTGCGGGACGCTGCGCAGGCCCGCGGCGCGCGCGGCGCGGAAGGCGTCGCGGAACGCGTCCCGGTGCGGCGGCCGGCACTGCTCGATGCCGCCGAGGCCGAACCCGACGAGCGCCTCGGGCGGGTGGGCGAGCGCGTGGTCGAGGGTGCCGCGGGCGCCCTCGGCGCCGAACTCGCCGGGGATGTCGAAGATGTAGGCGACGCGGATCCCGTGCCGGGCGCGGGCCTCCCGGACGGCGTGGTCGAGCGCCTCGGTGATCGCGGGCATCGGCATGCCGGCGCGCTGGTGGGTGTAGGGGGTGACGGTCAGCTCGACGTACCGGACGTTCTGCGCGGCGAGGTCGCGGGCCGTGCCGAGGACGAGGGTCCCGACGTCCTCGGGCGTCCGGACGAGGCTCGACACCGACTCGTAGACCTCGGCGAAGTGCGGGAAGTCGCGGAACTCGTAGAAGGCGCGCAGTTCGCGCTCGTCCGCGGGGACGGGGCCGCCCGGGTGGCGGCGGGCCAGTTCCAGGACGGTGGGGACGGAGGCGGAGCCCACGAGGTGGACGTGGAGCTCGACCTTCGGGAGGGCGTCGATGAACGCCTCGATGGAGGAGGTGTCGGTCAGCACGCCGCGAAGCTAACAGCCGTCCGGTCGGCCGGAACAGCGAAATCCGGGCAACCTGACACGAGATTGTCAGGAATGGTCGCCGGGGTGCCCGTCCGGGCGAGAATGGGGGCATGCGCGCCGCCCGGTTGATCTCGCTCGTCCTGCTCCTGCAGTCGCGGGGGACGATGACGGCGGGCGAGCTGGCCCGGGAACTGGAGGTCTCGGAGCGGACCGTCTACCGGGACGTGGAGGCGCTGTCGGCGGCCGGGGTCCCGGTGTACGCCGACCAGGGCCGGGGCGGCGGGTACCGGCTCGTCGGCGGGTACCGGACGCGGCTCACCGGGCTGAGCCGGGAGGAGGCCGAGGCGCTGTTCCTGTCCGGGCTGCCCGGCCCGGCCGGGGAGATGGGGCTCGGCGACGCGGTCGCGGCGGCCGAGCTGAAGGTGCTGGCGGCACTGCCCGCCTCGCTGCGGGACGCGCCGGCCCGGGCCGGCCAGCGCTTCCACCTGGACGCCCCGGGCTGGTTCGGCGACGCCGGGACGCCGCCGCTGCTGCCCGCCCTCGCGCGCGCGGTGTGGCGGGACGAGACCGTCGTGCTGCGCTACCGCAGGGACCGCGAGGTGACCCGGACCGTCGACCCGTACGGGCTCGTGCTGAAGAACGGCACGTGGTACCTCGTCGGGCGGGTCGGCGGGCAGCCCCGCACGTACCGCGTCGACCGGGTCGCCGCGGTCGAGGAGACCGGCGCGGTGTTCGAGCGGGACGAGGCGTTCGACCTCGCCGGGCACTGGGCGGAGCAGGCGGCGGCGTTCGTCCGGTCGATGCTGCGCGAGGAGGTCGCCGTGCGCCTCAGCCCGGCCGGGATGCGGCTGCTGCGGTTCGCGGTCGAGCCGGTCGCCGCGGAGCGGGCCGCCGCCGGCGCCGGCGACCCCGACGACCGGGGCTGGCGCGCGACGGTGCTGCCGGTCGAGTCCCTCGACGTGGCGGTGTCCCAGCTGATGCGGCTCGGAGCGGACGTCGAGGTGCTCGGACCGCCGGAGCTGCGCGCCCGGATGGCCGCCTCCGCCGCCCGTCTGGCCGCTCTCTACGCCGTCTGACCAGCGGCCGCGCGTCCCGGCGTGCGGGCGCCGCCGTGACCCGGGACACATCGGTCGGTAACCGAATATTTCGGTAACCGATGTATCGTGGGTGCGGTGACGATGAGACGTGGCGCGGCGCCCGGAACGGCCGCTGCGGAGGTGACGTGAGCGGCGAACCGGACGTGAGCGGCGGGCCGGCGCAGCGGCCGGTCCTGCGGCGGCTGCCCGCCGTGCTGGTGAGGGAGCGGCCGCGGCCGGCCCGGGTCCGCGCGCACCCCCGGGCCTGGTGGCTCGCGGTCGCCACGGTCTGCTTCGGCGCGTTCATGGGGCAGCTCGACGCGAGCGTCGTCACGCTCGCCTACGGCGGCCTGGGCGCGGAGTTCGGGGCCTCCCTGGCCGCCGTGGAGTGGGTGTCGCTGGCCTACCTGCTCACCCTGGTGGCCCTGCTGATCCCCGTCGGCCGGTTCGCCGACGCGCGCGGCCGCAAGCTGCTCTACCTGCGCGGCTTCGGGGTCTTCGTGGTCGCGTCGGCGGCGTGCGGGCTCGCGCCGTCGCTCTGGACGCTGATCGCCTTCCGGGTCGCGCAGGCCGCCGGCGCCGCGATGATGCAGGCCAACAGCGTGGCGCTGGTGGTGACGAGCGCGCCGGACGGGCGGGCGCGCGGGGCGCTCGGCGTGCAGGCCGCCGCGCAGGCGCTCGGGCTGGCGCTCGGGCCGACGGTGGGCGGGGCGCTGGTGTCCGCGCTGGGCTGGCGCTGGGTGTTCGGGGTCAACGTGCCGATCGGGATCGCCGCCCTGGTGGCGGGGCATTACCTGCTGCCGAGGACCCGCCCGCGCAACGACGCCCGCGAGCTCGACCGGCCCGGCGCGGTGCTGCTGGCCGCCGCGACGACGGCGGGGCTGCTCGGTGTCTCGGCGGCGTCCGGGCTGCCGGTGCCGGCGTGGGGCGTCGCGGCGCTGTTCGCCGTGGCCGCCGCGAGCGGCTGGGCGTTCACCGCCAGGCAGCGCCGGGCGCCCTCCCCGCTGCTGGACCTCGGCCTGCTGCGGGTGCGCGCGGTGTCGGCCGGGCTCGCCGGGGCGCTCGGCGCGTACCTGGTGCTGTTCGGCCCGCTGGTGCTGGTGCCGGTCGTACTGACGGGCCGCGGCTCGTCGGAGCTGCTGGCGGGGCTGGTGCTGACGGCGCTGCCCGCCGGGTTCGGCGCCGGCGCGGTCGGCGGCGAACCGCTGCTGCGCCGGATGGGCGACCGGGCCCGCGGCGTGCTCGGCGCCGGGACGGCGGCGGCGTCGCTGGCGGTGCTGCTGTTCCTTCCCCTGTCCCCCGCCTGGCTGGCCGCCCAGGCGGTAGTCCTCGGGCTCGGGCTCGGCGTGTTCACCCCGGCCAACAACGCGCTCATCATGAAGGCCGTGCCGGCGCGGTGGTCGGGCACCGGCGGCGGGCTGGTCAACATGGCGCGCGGCCTCGGGACCGCGCTCGGCGTCGCGCTCGTCACGCTGGCGCTGCACCTCGGGCCGGACGGCGGGCGCTTCGACGGGACGCGCTGGGCGATCGCCGTGCTGCTCGCCGCGTCCGCGGCCACCGTCGCCGCCGCCTGGGCGGCGACCGGCGGCCCCGCACGGCGGAGCGGCCGCACCGCCGCGGGAGGGGGCCCGGCCTGGGCGGCGAGCCGGGCTAAAGTTGCCCGCATGTCCCAGCAGCCGCGCCCCGACACCGGCACGCCCGCGCGCGCGACGGACGCGCGCCTGCTCACCGAGACCGTGACGCGGCTGCGCCGGGCGCTGCGCGCCTCGATCCGCACCGAGTACCCGTGGGAGACGCTGCCGATGGCGCAGATCGAGCTGCTGCAGGTGCTCGCCGAGCGGTCGCCCGCCCGGATCGGCGACCTCGCCGCCCGGCAGCGCCTCGCCACCAGCACCGTCAGCGGGCTGGTCGGCCAGATGATCGGTGCGGGGCTGGTGGCGCGGGCCGTCGACCCCGCCGACCGGCGGGCGTCCGCGGTCACCCTCACCGACGCCGGCCGCGACCAGCTCGCCGCGTGGGCGCGGGCCCACGAGCGGCGGCTGAACACCGCGCTGGAAGGACTGGACGAGGCGGACCGCGACGCCATCGGCGCCGCGCTGCCCGCGCTCGTCCGGCTCACCGACCGTCTGGACGGCTCGGTCTGACCGCGGCCCGCCGGCGGGCGCGACATCGCCCCCGTCCCGGTCCGGGCTCAGGTGAAGATGCTCACGCCGCCGGGGCCGACGAGCAGCCCGACGACGATGAGGACGATGCCCCAGATCAGCTCGCGCCGGGCGAGGATCACGTAGATGCCGGAGATCACCAGGATCACGGCGATGAGCCACAGGATTGTCATCATGGCGAGGGGGTCCCCGGAAAGGGGACGGCAAAACCATGGGCTCGATTCGGTCAACCGGAACGGGGCTTTCGTGCGGAGGGGGGATCGCTCCCCCCTCCGCCGGGATAACGGCGATCACGCGCGCCGCGCGGCGCGGCGCCGTGGCCGGTCACCGAGTCTTCCGCGCCCGCCGGGACCGGTCCAGGAACCACGGGACCATTTCCGGACGTCCGCGATGATGCTTCAGGACGAGACCCGGCTCCTGCGTCCGGCGGGTTGACATCCGGCCCCGACCGAGTGCCGCGGCTCCCGACGGCAACGGGACGGGCGCGGCGGCCGGGCACCCGTCACCGGGCCCGGCAGAGCCGCAGCACGTTCGCCACGATCCGGTGCCCGGCGCCGCCCGCCGCGGTCAGGATCGACTCCGGATGGAACTGCACCGCCCACCGCCGCCGCTCCGCGTCCTCGATCGCCATCACGACGTCCCCGGTCAGCGCCGTCACCTCGAAGCCCTTCACCCGTTCCGGGGTGGCGTGCAGCGAGTGGTAGCGGGCCGCGGTGAACGCGCCGGCGAGCCCGTCGAACAGCGCGCCCCCGACCACCTCCACCCGACCCGGCTTGCCGTGCGACGGCTCCGGCAGTTGGGCCAGCTCCCCGCCCGCGTGCTCGACCATCGCCTGCAGGCCGAGGCACACCCCGAACACCGGCAGGTCCCGCTCGTCCAGGGCGTCCAGCAGCGCGCGGGTCGCGAAGTCCTCCGGACGGCCCGGGCCGGGCGACAGCACCACGAGATCCGGGGCGTGCTCGTCCAGCATCCGCATGGGGAACCCGTGCCGCAGCGTGACGACCTCGGCGCCCTGCTGCCGGAAGTAGTCGGCGAGCGTGTTGACGAACGAGTCCTCGTGGTCGACGAGCAGCACCTTCAGTCCCTCGCCGGGCAGGTCCGCCGCCTGCTCGGGCTCCGGGTCCGGCACCCCGGCGGCCTGGCGCCGCGAGGCCTCCAGCGCCCCGAGCAGCGCGCTGGCCTTCAGGTGCGTCTCGCGCTCCTCCTCGTCGGGGTCGGAGTCGTACAGCAGCGTCGCGCCCGCCCGCACCGTCGCGATCCCGTCGCGGATCTGCGCGGTGCGCAGCGTCAGCCCGGTGTTCATCGACCCGTCGAACCCGACGCAGCCGACCGCTCCGCCGTACCAGCGGCGCGGCGAGTCCTCGTGGTCCTCGATGAACTGCATCGCCCACGCCTTCGGCGCCCCGGTCACCGTCACCGCCCACATGTGGGTGAGGAAGGCGTCGAGCGCGTCGAAGCCGGGACGCAGCCGGCCCTCGATGTGGTCGACGGTGTGGATCAGCCGCGAGTACAACTCGATCTGCCGGCGGCCGAGCACCCGCACGCTGCCCGGCACGCACACCCGGGACTTGTCGTTGCGGTCGACGTCGGTGCACATCGTCAGCTCGGACTCGTCCTTGGCCGACGACAGGATCGTGCGGATCTGGACGGCGTCCTCCAGCGCGTCCCCGCCGCGCTTGATCGTGCCCGCGATCGGGCAGGTCTCCACCCGGTCGCCGGTGACGCGGACGAACATCTCCGGCGACGCGCCGACCAGGTACTCCCCGTCGCCGAGGTTGAACATGAACTCGTACGGCGCCGGGTTGGTCTCGCGGAGCCGCTCGAAGAACACCGCGGGCGCGTCGCAGCGCCCGTACATGGCGTGGCCGGGCGTCACCTCGAACAGGTCGCCCCGCACGAACTTCTCCTTGGCTTCCCGCACCATCCGCGCGTACACGCCCGGCACCGGCTGCGGCGGCAGCTCGCGGTGCGCGGGGGCGGGCGTCGGCTCGGTGGCGCGCGGCATCCCCGCCGTGCTCGCGCCGTCCACCTCGAACTCGTACGACATGCGGTGCGAGGTCTCGCGCTTGCGGTCGACGACGACCATCTCATCGGCCAGGTGGAGCACGAGGTCGCGCTGGTCGGCCGGCCGCTCCAGGCGCGTCCGCAGCGGCTCGAACTGCAGCGACAGGTCGTAGCCGAACGCCCCGTACAGGCCGAGGTGCGGGTCGTCGCAGCGGAACAGGTCGATCACCGCGCGCAGCGCCGTGAAGACGGTCGGCTGGCGGCTGCGGTCCTCCTCGGCGAAGAACTCCTCCGTGGGCGGGACGAAGACCGCGAACTCCCCCGGCCCGTCCGCGCGGACCTCGCCGACCGGGCGCAGCGCCCCCGCCACCGCCGGCAGGACGACGCGGCCCCGGCCGTTCAGCGCGCGGACGGCCACGGTCCGGCCGCGCGCGACGATCTCCAGGCACGGGTCGACGTAGGCCATGTGCCAGCGGCTGTAGCGGCCGGGATACTCCATGCCGGAGCTGAGCACGCCCCCGCGCCGCTCCCCCACGGCCGCGACGAGGGCGTTCAGCACGTCGGACTTGCGCTCGGAGTCGACCGGGACGGCGGTACGGGTCACCCGCACGCCTCCGGCGGTGACGAACCCGCCGGTCCCTGCCTGATGGACGTCGGCCTGCTGTGAGACGGTCTCCACCGCGGTGGCCCCTCGTTTCGGGCCCTGCACCGGCGGACGACGAGAAACGACCGCCGGTGAGGGCGGTCGCCTGGTCTAGGACATGCACGAACCGGCGCCGCCTCAGCGGCGCCACCACCACCGGCGGGTCGCGGTTCGCATACGGGGAGGCTACCAGTGCCGGCCCGCGGGCGGCGACCCCGCCGGGCCGCCCCCGGGAGCCGGCCCGTGCGGCGGGGCCGAACAGCGCGTCCACCTGCTGGAACGATCCAGCCAACTCGTGCCGGAGCCGAGATCGGGCCGTTACCGCCGGTGGATAGCCTTTCCCGGCTCCACCCCTGGCAGGGTCCGTCTCGCGATCCGGGCGGACCCCGTGCCGCACGCACGAGGAGGATCCCCTTGGCCTCACAAGACCCACCGGAGCCGGCGCGGCGCTCCGACCGCAGCCCGTGGAACTGGCTGCTGATCGTCCCCATCGTCATCCCGCTGCTGACCTTCCTGTTCAACAGCGACGGTCCGCGGCTCGCCGGGTTCCCGGCCTTCTACTGGATGCAGCTCGCCTTCATCCCGCTCGGCGTCGCCTGCACCGTCATCGTGTACCTCATGACGCGGAAGAGGGACTGACCCATGGCGCACGGGCACACGACCGAGATGGTCGTCTTCGTGGTGCTGTTCCTGCTGGTCAGCGGGCTGGGCTTCGTCGCCGCGCGGTGGCGGCGGCCGGACAGCATGCACTCGCTGGACGAATGGGGCCTCGGCGGCCGCAGCTTCGGCAGCTGGATCACCTGGTTCCTGATCGGCGGCGACCTCTACACCGCCTACACGTTCGTCGCCGTCCCGGCCCTGGTGTTCGGGGCGGGCGCGGCGGGCTTCTACGCCGTCCCCTACACGATCGTCGTCTACCCGCTGGTGTTCCTCGTGCTGATCCGGCTGTGGTCGGTGTCGCACGTGCACGGGTTCGTCACGCCCGCGGACTTCGTCCGGGCCCGGTTCGGCTCGCCGACGCTGGCGCTGGTCATCGCGATCACCGGCATCGTCGCCACGATGCCCTACATCGCGCTGCAGCTGGTCGGCATCCAGGCCGTGCTGAAGACGATGGGCGTCAACGGGCACTGGCCGCTGATCATCGCGTTCATCGTGCTGGCGGCCTACACCTACCAGTCCGGGCTGCGCGCCCCGGCGCTGATCGCCTTCGTCAAGGACCTGCTGATCTACCTGGTGATCATCGTCGCGGTGCTGTACATCCCGCACAAGCTGGGCGGCTGGGGGGACGTGTTCGACGCGGCGGAGGCCAAGTTCGCCAAGACCCCGGCGCCGGCGGACGGCGTCCTGCTGAACGGCGCCAACCAGCTGAACTACGCGATGCTGGCGTTCGGCTCGGCGCTGGCGCTGTTCCTCTACCCGCACAGCGTCACCGGCGTGCTGGCGAGCAGGAACCGCAACGTGATCAAGCGGAACATGGCGGCGCTGCCGGCCTACAGCTTCGTGCTCGGGCTGATCGCGCTGCTCGGCTTCATGGCGATCGCGGCCGGCGTCAAGCCGGTCGTGACCGACGGCAGCCCGGACACCAACACGGTCGTCCCGCTGCTGTTCGACCACATGTTCCCGAACTGGTTCGCGGGCGTCGCCTACGCCGCCGTCGGCATCGGCGCGCTCGTCCCGGCGGCGATCATGTCGATCGCGGCGGCGAACCTGTTCACCCGCAACATCTACAAGGAGTACCTGCACAAGGACGCGTCCGAGAAGCAGGAGGCGCTGGTCAGCAAGCTGGTCTCGCTGGTGGTCAAGATCGGCGCGGTGCTGTGCATCCTGGTGCTGGACCCGCAGTTCTCGATCGACCTGCAGCTGATCGGCGGCGTCATCATCCTGCAGACGCTGCCGTCGGTGGCGCTCGGCCTGGTCACCCGCTGGTTCCACCGCGGCGCGCTGATCGCCGGCTGGGCCGCGGGCATGATCGCGGGGCTGTGGATGCTGTACGACATCCCGAACCCGGCCAAGCACAAGGCGCACTTCGGCGGCTCGGCGTACAGCCTGAGCGACCTCGGCCTGGACACCGACAAGACGATCTACGTCGGCATGCTCGCGCTGGCCGTGAACCTGGTCGTCGCCGTGGTGGCGACCCTGGTCTGCCGCGCGGCCAAGCTGCAGGACGGCGAGGACGCCACCCGCGAGGCCGACTACCTGGCCGACGAGGGCGACCCGAAGGTCAAGGACCTGGAGGTCAGCGGCAGCACCTGATCCGGCCGGATCAGGTCCCGTCCCGGCCCGCGGCGCGTCCCACGCGCGCCGCGGGCCGGTTCCGTTCGCGCCGGTTCCCCGGACGGCCCGGCAACGCCGGCGGGTGCCGCGCCTACGCCTCGGACACCCCGGACGCCCCGGAACCGCGGGTCAGGCCCGGCCGTAGGAGTCCTCGAGGCGCTCGATGTCGTCCTCGTCGAAGTGCCCGAACGCGATCTCCATGACCCGGACCGCGGGGCCGTCCGAGCCCAGCCGGTGCGTCTGCCCCGCCCGGATCAGGACCCGCTCCCCCACCTCGGGCAGCGTCCGCCGGCCCGCCACCTCGAACACCGCGCCGGGGTCCAGCGCGACCCACAGCTCGTCGCGGTCGCGGTGCCGCTGCAGGCTGAGCCGCTGCCCCGGCTCCACGTAGATGATCTTCACGGTGGACGGCTCGTTCAGCGTGAACTGCTCGAAGGCGCCCCAGGGGCGGTGCTCGGTCAGCACCTCCGGCTCGTCCCGGGCCCCCTCCCGCTCGGGCGCGGCGGCGGGCCGCGCGGGCCCGCCGGTCTGCGCGCCGGCGTCGGTCTGCGCGCGGGCGTCGGTCGGCACGGGCACGTCGGTCTGCACGGTCACCTCTGGATTCGCGGGTCGGGGAACAGGTGCGGGGCGCGGGCGCCGGACGCGGCCGCCGGCAGCCCGCCGAGGACGAGGTCGGCGAGGCCGTCCACGACGGCCTCCCGCGGCACCTCGTCGGCCTGGTCGAGCCACCAGTCGCCGGCGGTCTGCACCATGCCCACGATCGCGTGGCCCCACACGTAGGCGCGGGTGCGGTCCGCCATCTCGCCCTCGGCGATCATCACCTCGGCCAGCTCCCGGCTCACGTCGCGGATCATCGTGCTCATCGCGCTGTGCGTGGCGGTGTCCTCCGCGCTCGCCCGGTGCATCAGGAAGCGGTAGAGGTTGAGGTTCTTGGAGATCGTCGCCAGGTAGGTGTCGATGGTGGACCGGGTGCGCGCGCGGATCGTGTCGTCCCGGGAGAACTCCTCCCGGATGCCCTCGATCAGCTTGCGCGTGTGCCGCTCGGCGAGCGCCTGGTACAGGCCGCTCTTGTCGCCGAAGTGGCGGTAGAGGATCGGCTTGCTGATGCCCGCCTCGGCGGCGATCGCGGCCATCGAGGCCTCGGGCCCCTCGCGCTGGATGACCCGGTCCGCCGCCTCGAGCAGGGCGCGCCTGCGGCCGGGATCGCGTCTGGATCCCGGTGTCCTGCGGCCCGCTTCGCCCGTCATGGTGCGATCACCGTAGCCGCACGGGGCCCGCGGGGCGCGCGGGGGTCGGGATGAGCGCAGGACGGACGGGCACACACCGAACGGTATCCGCGGGTGTTACCCGGTGACAACACCACCTGGCCTGGGAGTTGTCCGCCGCGCCGCGCCCTTCCCGGCAGGCGGCCGCAGCGGCTACCGTGATCGGTGGCCGGCGTGAGGAGGTCGCGAGGGTGCGGACGCTCTACTCGGTGCGGCTGGAGGGCGTCGCGGTCAACCCCGCCGCCCCGGTCGAGTACCTGCTGCTGATCCTGGAGCGCGCCGAACCGCGCATGCGGCACGCGCTGCTGCGCCGCGCGGGCGTGCCGGACGAGGTCTACGCGGCCGCCGCCCGCCATCCCGACCCCCACGTCCGGCGCCTGGTCGCCGTCTCGGGCCACGCGCCGGTGGAGCTGCGCGCGCCGCTCGCCGGCGATCCCGACCCGATCGTGCGCCGGGCGCTCGCCGCGATCCCCGAAGAGCGGGAGCCGGGCAGACCCCTGCCCGCGGAGGTCCTCCGGCGGCTGGCCGCCGACCCGGACCCCGGCGTCCGCGACGCCGTGACCGACCGCGACCTTCCCGACGACGTCCGCGCGGCGCTCGCGGCCGATCCGGACGCGCGGGTCCGCCGCGGCGCCCTGCTCACCTGGCCGGAACCTCCGGAGGGGATCGTCGACGCGGCGCTCGAGGACCCCGATCCGGGGGTCCGGCGGACGGCGGTCTCGCGCGCCGCCCACCGCCGCCCGGAGCTGGCCGCGCCGCTGCTGGCCGCCGGGGACCCGGGCGCCGTGGCCCGCGTCCCGCTGGACCCCGGGCAGGCGGCCGCGCTGTGCCGGGACGGGCGGGACGCCGTCCGCAAGGCCGTCGCCGCCAACCCGAGCCTGCCGCCCGACCTCGTCGCCGTCCTGGCCTGCGACCCCGAGCACGAGGTGCGGCTCGCGGTGTCGCTGCGCCCCGAGCTGAGCGAGGAGCAGCGCGCGGCGATCGACTACCGCGTCGGTCCCGAGGACCGCCTCAGGCCGCCGGGCTGGTTCTGGGACCGGCTGGACGACCTCGACCTGATGCGCCGGTACGCCACGTCCGCGCACACCGGGCTGCGCCGGTTCGCGGCCTACAGCCCGCACCTGCCGCCCGACCTGGTCGCGCGGCTGGCGGGCGACGAGGACTTCGTCGTCCGGCTGCTGCTGTCGGAGAAGCATCCCGATCCACCTGGTGAGCTGCTGCTGTCGGTCGCCCTGGAGTCGCGCTTCGTCACCCGGCTCGACCGCACCGGGCACCCGAACTTCCCGCGCGCGGGCCTCGCCCGGCTGGCGGAGTCCGACGATCCCGGCGCGCGGATCCTGGCGCTGCGCGACCCGGAGCTGCCGGTGCGGGCCCTCGATCGGCTCAGCCGGGACGGCGCGCCGAGCGTGCGCGCCGCGGCGGCGCGCGACGCCCGGCTGCCGGAGCCCCGGCTGCTGGAGCTGCTCGACGACCCGGACGCGGCCTGGAGCGCGGCGCGCAACCCGGGCCTGCCCGTGCCGGTGATGAAGCGGATCCTGTACGACGCCGCGATCATCTAGCGGCGCCCGTCCGGCGCCGGGGCGTCAGCGGACCGGCAGGCCGGTGACGGTGCGGCCGATGACCAGGCGCTGGATCTCGCTGGTGCCCTCGAAGATCGTGAAGATCTTGGAGTCGCGGTGCATCCGCTCCACCGGGTACTCGCGGGTGTAGCCGTTGCCGCCCAGGATCTGGATCGCCTCCTCGGTGACGTACACCGACATCTCGCTGGCCATGAGCTTGGCCATCGAGCCCTCGGCGTTCTGGAAGTCCTTGCCGTTGCGCGCCATCCACGCGGCCCGCCACACCATCAGGCGCGCGGCGTCCAGGCGGGTCTTCATGTCGGCCAGCTTGAAGGCGATGGCCTGGAAGTCGCCGATCTTCTTGCCGAACTGCTCGCGCTCCCGCGCGTACTGCAGGGCGTAATCGTAGGCGGCGCGGCCGACGCCGAGGGCCATCGCGCCGACGGACGGGCGGGTGGTCTCGAACGTCTTCATCGCGGCCTGGCCCTTGGCGCTCTTGCCCTCGCGGGTCCGCGCGACGCGCTCGTCGAACTTCTCCTTGCCGCCGACGATCAGGTGGCTCGGCACGCGCACGTCGTCGAGGATCACCTCGGCGGTGTGCGAGGCGCGGATGCCGTGCTTCTTGAACTTCTGCCCCTGCCTGAGGCCGGGGGTGTTCGGCGGGACGATGAAGCTGGCCTGGCCGCGGCTGCCGAGCTCGGGGTGGACCGAGGCGACGACGACGTGGACGTCGGCGATGCCGCCGTTGGTCGCCCAGGTCTTGGTGCCGTTCAGCACCCACTCGTCCTTGGCCTCGTCGAAGACGGCGCGGGTGCGGATGGAGCCGACGTCGCTGCCGGCGTCGGGCTCGGAGGCGCAGAACGCGCCGAGCTTGATGTCGTCGGCGGTGCCGAACATCTGCGGCACCCACTCGGCGGTCTGCTCGGGGGTGCCGACGGCGGCCACGGACGCGGCGGCGAGGCCGGTGCCGACGATGGACAGCGCGATGCCGGCGTCGCCCCAGAACAGCTCCTCGAAGGCCACCGGGATGCCGAGGCCGGTCGGCTCCAGCCACTGGGTGGCGAAGAAGTCCAGCGAGTAGATGCCGACCTTGGACGCCTCCTGGATGAGCGGCCAGGGGGTCTCCTCCCGCTCGTCCCACTCCTCCGCGGCGGGGCGGATGACGTCCTTGGCGAACTCGTGCACCCAGTCCCTGACCTCGCGCACGTCCTCGCTGGGCTCCAGCGAGAACGGCGTGGACTCCGCGCTCGTCATGATTATTGACCCTTTCTCCAATATCGCCTGTTACCAACGGTAGCAGCTTTGGGTGCTACCGCGGGTAACACCGTGGCCGGAGTCACAGCCGCGGAGCGAGGGGCGGCGCGGGTCAGCCGCGACCGGGGGAGAACGAGCGCGCCGCGGCGTACCCCGGCACCTCGATCATCGGCGGGCGCTCCCCCACGGCGACGTCGCTGGTCCGCGCGTCGTGCCCGGCCGCGGACCGGCGGAACTGGGTGAGCGCGGTCGCGGGCGCGCCGAGCGGGATCATCCGGCCGTGCCGCTCCAGCCGCGACCAGGCGGTCAGCATGATCTGGCCGGACATGGCGCCGAGCGCCTCGGTGGACTGGTGCGCGTGCACCCGGCGGCCGAGGTCGACCTGCGCGATCGCGTCCAGCCCTGCGTCCTGGTACACGTCCAGCAGCAGGCCGAGCTCCACCCCGTAGCCGGTGACGAACGGCAGCCGCTCCAGCAGCGCGCGGCGGCCCGCGTACTCCCCGCCGAGCGGCTGCATCACCCCGGCGAGCAGCGGCCAGTGCATGTTGATCAGCGGTCGGGCGACCAGCTCGGTGACCCGGCCGCCGCCGCCCTCGACCCGCCGCTCCCCCTCCACCAGCGGGCGGTCGTAGCAGCCCTTGACGTAGCCCACGGACGGGTCGGTGAGCAGCGGCCCGAGCAGCCCGGTCACGTAGGACGAGGTGAAGCCGCGCAGGTCGGCGTCCACGAACACGATCAGGTCGCCGGTGGTGGCGGCGAGGGACTTCCACAGCGCCTCGCCCTTGCCGGACATGCGGCCCTGCCCGGGCAGCACGTCGTCCTGCGCGACGACCTCGGCGCCCGCCGCGGCGGCCACGGCGGCGGTCCGGTCGGTGGAGCGGGAGTCCACCACCACGATCTCGTCGACCAGCGGGACCCGCTCCATCAGGTCGGTGCGGACGGCGGCGACGATCGCGCCGACGGTCGCCTCCTCATCGCGCGCGGGCAGCACGACGCTGATCCCGGCGCCGCCCTTGGCGTCCAGCAGGACGTGCGCCGGCCAGTCCTCGGCCGTGCTCGTGCGGCGCCGCAACCACGAAGCGACCTCTGGCAGCACGCGCTCTCCCTCCCGTGCGGGCGGTCCCGCGACCGGCCCTCACCGTGTGAGAACACCGGACACGTCCAGATCATTCACCGTCCCTGCGGCGGGCGGGTGGCCGACCCGAAGAGTTGACACCGGCGCAACGCTCCCGACATCCGCCGGCGTCCCCGATATCCGAAGCCGCCCGTCACTCGGCGGCGTGCCTGTCGAGGAACTCGTAGACGTCGGCGTCGTCCACGCCGGGGAACGCCCCGGGCGGCAGCACCGACAGCACGTGCGAGTGCGCGCGGGCCGACGGCCAGGCCATCCCCTCCCACCGCTCGGCCAGCTCCTTGGGCGGCCGCTGGCAGCAGTCGCCGTCCGGGCACGCCGACTTGACCCGCCGGGTGGTCTCCCGGCCGCGGAACCAGCGCGAGTCCTCGAACCGGACCCCGAGCGTGATCGCGAAGTCGCGCTCGTGGCTCGGGTCGATGTGCGACAGGCACCAGTAGGTGCCCTGCGGGGTGTCGGTGTACTGGTGGTAGACGGAGAAGCGGTCCTCCGCGCCGAACACGTGCCGGCCGGCCCACTCGCGGCACATCCGCTGGCCCTCGATCGCGCCGTCCTCGTCCTGCGGGAAGGCCAGGCCGTCGTTGGCGTACGCCTTGTAGATCGTGCCGTTCTCGTCGTTCTTGGTGAAGTGCAGCTGCAGCCCGAGATGGTGGGTCGCGACGTTGGTGAAGCGGTGCGCGGCCATCTCGTAGGACACCGAGAACACGTCGGCGAGGTCCTCCACCGACAGCTCGCGCGCGGCCTTGGCCTCCTGCAGGAACGGCACGACGCTGCGCTCGGGCATCAGGATCGCGGCGCCGAAGTAGTTGGCCTCGACGCGCTGGCGCAGGAAGTCGGCGAAGTCGCGGGGCTGGTCGTGGTCGAGCGCGATGTGCCCGAGGGTCTGCAGCAGGATCGTGCGGGGGGTGTGCATGCCGAGCTGCTCGCGCTCCAGGTAGATCCGCCGGTTGCGCAGGTCGGTGACGGACCGGACGGAGCGCGGCAGGTCCTGGACGTACTGCAGGCTGAAGCCGAAGTGCCCGACCAGCGTCATCAGCATGCCCTGCGAGACCGCGCCGCCCCGGTAGCCCACGGCGTCGAGGGTCTGCGCGGCGACCCGCTCGATGTCGGCGAAGTGGTTGCCGCGCTCGTGCATCTGGCGGCGCAGCTCGGCGTTGGCCTTGCGCGCCTCCTCGGGGCTTGCGGTCGGCTTGGTGCGGCTGCGCTTCAGCTCGCCGTAGAGGGCGAGGATGTGCTCGATCACCTCGTTCGGCATCCGCTTGCCGACCTTGAGGTGCGACAGCCCGAGGGTGCGGTACAGCGGGTCGCGCTGCGCCTCCTCCAGCTGGATCTCCAGCTGCGCGCGGCGGCTCGGCGGCTGGCGGCGCAGCAGTTCCTCCACCGGGCACTCCAGCGCGGCGGCGAGGGACTGCAGCAGCGACAGCTTGGGCTCGCGCCGGCCGTTCTCCAGCAGCGAGAGCTGGGACGGGGCGCGCCCGACGCGGTCACCGAGGTCCGACAGCGTCATGCCGCGGCTGCGCCGCAGATGGCGTAGCCGCTGCCCGAAGGTGACGAGATCTACATCACTCGTCAAGTTGAGGGGTTCTTCTGGGCGCAAGGTCGTCACGGCTTCATCGTAGCGGAAATTTCGCCGTTCTTCTGTTACTAACGAGTTCATTCGGGGGTTGCGGCCCGGGCATAGTCATGACCAAGCACCCAGGGGACGACACGGAAGGGCAAGACGATGAGCGACAGTCGCCTCAAGGGCGCAGCCGAGGAGCTGCAGCGGCAGTGGGAGACCGACGAGCGCTGGAAGGGCGTCGAGCGGACCTACACGGCCGAGGACGTCGTCCGGATCCGCGGCTCGGTCCAGGAGGAGCACACTCTCGCGCGCCTCGGCGCCGAGCGGCTCTGGAAGCTCCTGCACGAGGAGGACTCCGTCCACTCCCTCGGCGCGCTCACCGGGCTCCAGGCCGTCCAGCAGGTGAAGGCCGGGCTCAAGGCGATCTACCTGTCCGGCTGGCAGGTCGCGGCGGACGCCAACCTGGCGGGCCAGACCTACCCGGACCAGAGCATCTACCCGGCGAACTCAGTCCCGGCCGTCGTGCGCCGCATCAACAACGCGCTGCTGCGCGCCGACCAGGTCCAGTGGGCCGAGGGCGAGGGCGACACGCACTTCCTCGCGCCGATCGTGGCCGACGCCGAGGCCGGCTTCGGCGGCGTGCTGAACGCCTTCGAGTTGATGAAGGGCATGATCGCCGCGGGCGCCGCGGGCGTGCACTGGGAGGACCAGCTGGCCTCCGAGAAGAAGTGCGGCCACCTCGGCGGCAAGGTCCTCATCCCGACCTCGCAGCACATCAAGACCCTGAACACCGCCCGCCTCGCGGCGGACATCTCGGGCGTGCCGACCCTGATCATCGCGCGGACCGACGCCGAGGCCGCGACCCTGATCACGACGGACGTGGACGAGCGCGACCGCGAGTTCATCACCGGCGAGCGCACCGCCGAGGGCTTCTACCGGGTCCGCAACGGCATCGAGCCCTGCATCGCCCGCGCCAAGGCCTACGCTCCCTACTCCGACCTCATCTGGATGGAGACCGGCACCCCGGACCTGGAGCAGGCGCGCAAGTTCGCCGAGGCGGTCAAGGCCGAGCACCCGGACCAGATGCTCGCCTACAACTGCTCGCCGTCATTCAACTGGAAGAAGCACCTGGACGACGCCACCATCGCCAAGTTCCAGCGCGAGCTCGGCCACATGGGCTTCAAGTTCCAGTTCATCACGCTGGCCGGCTTCCACGCACTCAACTACGGCATGTTCGACCTGGCGCACGGCTACGCCCGCGAGGGCATGACGGCCTACGTCGAGCTGCAGGAGCGCGAGTTCGCGGCGGCCGAGAAGGGCTTCACCGCGGTCAAGCACCAGCGCGAGGCCGGCACCGGCTACTTCGACATGGTGAGCACCGCGATCGCGCCGGACTCGTCCACCACCGCGCTGAAGGGCTCCACCGAGGAGGGCCAGTTCCACTGAGCCGATCCGGCGAGCTGATCCGGTGAGCTGATTCAGGCCTGTCGCCCCAGGCCTGATCCCCAGCAGAAGGCCCCCGCGTCCCTACACCCGCGGGGGCCTTCTGATGCCCGGAGCGGGCCCGGCGGGCGCCCGGACCAAGATCGGCCAGATCAGGAGCAAGTCTCGACATGCAGCGATTTTGGGGGCATCGTGAGCACGCTTGTGATCACTCAAGGGAGAGGATCCTTCCGATGGCGCAGCGCCACCCCCGCCTCCATCCGTTCCGGGCGACACCCGGGCGCACGCTCCCGATCGCCGTCGCCGCGCTCTGCGTCGTCGCGCTCGCCCCCTCGGCGTCCGCCGCCGCGCACCACCGCTACACCCCCGGCGCCGAGGGCGTCGGGGACGCCTACTTCCCCCTCGAGGGCAACGGCGGCTACGACGCGCGGAACTACTCGCTGGACCTCACCTACGACCCCGACTACGACCAGCTCGACGGCGTGGTCACGATGACCGCTCGGGCCACCCAGGACCTGTCGAGCTTCGACCTGGACCTGTCCGGCATGGACGTCCAGCGCGTCAAGGTCGACAAGCACAAGGCCGACTACAAGCGACGCGGCCAGGAGCTGGTCATCACGCCGCGCAAGGGCCTGCGCAAGGGCAAGACGTTCACCACCGTGATCACCTACGGCGGCGTCCCGCAGACGATCGTGGGCTCCCCGATCGTGTTCGGCTCGCCCTACGGCTTCCTGCACACCCCGGACGGCGCGTTCGTCGGCGACGAGCCCAACGGCGCGTCCACCTGGTTCCCGGTCAACGACCACCCGAGCGACAAGGCGACCTACGACTTCGAGGTCACGGTGCCGAAGGGGCTGACCGTGGTCGCCAACGGCCTGCCCGACGGGCGGCGCAGCGGGAACGCGGCGTTCAGCCGCCGCTCCGCCGCGACGGCCGCCAGCACCTTCAAGTGGCGCGAGCGCTACCCGATGGCCAGCTACCTCGCGACCATCGACATCGGCAAGTGGGACGTCAAGCAGGGCAGGACGCCCGGCGGCATCAGCAACTACACCGCCGTCGACCCGGTGCTGCTGCAGGACCAGCCGGACGCGGTGAACTTCTTCTACGACACCACCAGCGAGGTCACCGACCTGTGGTCGCAGCTGTTCGGCAAGTACGCCTTCGAGACGACCGGCGCGATCGGCGACGACGCCCGCTACAACGGCGACCCGCTCGGCTTCTCCCTGGAGACGCAGAGCAAGCCGGTGTACTCCGCCGTCCGCAGCACCTCCACGATCGCGCACGAGCTGGCGCACCAGTGGTTCGGCGACGCGGTGTCGCCGCGGCGCTGGAAGGACGTGTGGCTGAACGAGAGCTTCGCGACCTTCGCCGAGTGGTACTGGGGCGAGAAGCACGGCGGCGCGACCGTCCACGACCGGGCCCGCGCCACCTACGCCTCGCGGCCCTTCCCTGACCCGGCGGGCCGTCCCTTCTGGTCGGTCGTGACCGCCGACCCGCAGCGCGACACGATGTTCAACCAGCGGGTCTACAGCGGCGGCGGGATGGCGCTGGAGTTCCTGCGCGAGAAGATCGGTGACGACAAGTTCTTCACGGTGCTGCGCACCTGGTACGCCCAGCACAAGTACGGCAACGGCACCACCGAGCAGTTCACGGCGCTGGCCCAGCGGATCGCCGGCCAGGACCTGACGCAGTTCTTCAAGGACTGGCTCTACTCCCCGATCAAGCCGGACCTCCCCCAGGGCTGACCGGCACGGCATCGTCGACGTGGGGGGGGGGGGGGGGGGCGGGGGGGGGGGGGGGGGCCGCGCGCGCCCCCCCCCCCCCGTGGGGGGGG
>NZ_WBMS02000063.1:36897-50683 GCF_008923205.2 Actinomadura physcomitrii
CTACACATCGTTCCCTCCCCCCGGTTTGCCGGGCCGTTGCTGTAGTACTCGCCGCAAGTGAACGGGGTTCGGGGGGACGGCCCGGCGGTCACTGTGCGAAATTACGTGGTCGCCGGGCCGTCCCTTGTCTAGGCTTCCGGCGAGTGGGCGTTCTCGCGTGGGTGTGGTGGTACGGGCTGCGCCGCCACGCCGCCTACCCGCTCGGCTCCCTGGCCGAGTCGCTGACCAACACCGCTTTCGGCTTCGTCCGCGCCTATGTGCTGCTGGCGCTCTGGCACGCCCGTCCGGCGCTCGGCGGCTACGACGCGGCCGACGCCGTCACGTTCTGCTTCCTCACCCAGGCCCTGATCGGCCCGGTGCAGATCTTCGGCGGGATGGACCTCACCGAGCGGATCCGCAACGGCGACGTCGCGATCGACCTGCACCGCCCGGTCGGGCTGCAGGGCTGGTGGCTCGCCGAGGACCTCGGCCGCGCCACCGGGTCGCTGCTGCTGCGCGCCGGGCCGCCGCTGGCCGCGGGCACGCTGCTGTTCCCCTTCCGCTGGCCCGGCCCGGCCGGGCTCGCCGCGTTCACGGCGGCGGTGGCGCTCGGCGCACTGGTCAGCTTCGCGATCCGCTACCTGGTGGCGCTCGGCATGTTCTGGCTGCACGACGACCGGGGCCTGAACGCGGTCACGCTGGTGATGTCGCTGTTCTTCTCCGGGATGATCCTGCCCCTGGTGGTGTTCCCCGGGCGGCTCGGCGACATCGCCTCGCTGCTGCCGTGGGCGGCGCAGCTCCAGGTGCCGGCGGACGTGTTCCTCGGCCACCGCACCGGCGCGGGGCTGCTCGGCGCGCTGGCGTTCCAGGCCGGCTGGGCGGCGGTCCTGCTCGCCGCCGGGTGGCTGCTGACCCGCGCGGCGCGCCGGAAGCTGGTGATCCACGGTGGGTGAGCGCGGAACGCGGCCGGTGCGGACGTACGCGCTGCTGGCGTGGACGTGGATCCGCGCGGCGGCGCAGTACCCGGTGTCGCTGGCCCTGCTCGCGGTGGCGACCGCGGTCGTCAGCTTCCTGGACGCCGCCGCGATCCTCGTGCTGTTCTCGCGGGCGCCGCGCATCGCCGGGTTCACCGCGCCCGAGGTGCTCTTCCTCTACGCCACCAGCGCCCTGTCGTTCACGGTCTCCGACCTGCTGCTCGGCACGACCGAGCAGCTCGGCGAGCGGGTGCGGCTGGGGACCCTGGACGCGGTGCTCGTGCGTCCGGTGAGCCCGCTGATCCAGATCGCGACCGAGAACTTCTCGGCCCGCCGGCTCGGCAAGCTCATTCCGGCGACGGCGGTCCTCGCGTTCGCGCTGCCCCGGCTGGACGTGCCGTGGACGCCGGGCCGCGTCGCGATGATCCCGCTGATGGCGGCGTCCGGGACGGCGATCTTCGCGGGGCTGTGGGTGCTGACGGCGGCGGTGCAGTTCGTGCTGGTCGACAGCCACGGCGCCACGAAGTCGCTCACCTACGGCGGCGCGTTCGTCACCCAGTACCCGATGACGGTGTTCGCCCGCGACTTCGTGCGCGGGGTTACGTTCGTCGTGCCGCTGGCGTTCGTCAACTGGCAGCCCGCGCTGTACGTCCTGGACCGGCCGGACCCGCTCGGGCTGCCGGCGGCGGCGCGGTTCGCCTCCCCCGCCATCGCCGCCGTGCTGTGCGCCGCGGCGGCGGTCGCCTGGCGGGCGGGGATCCGGCACTACCGATCGACAGGGAGCTGAGCCGATGCCGGCGAGCGAGGACGGGCCGATGATCGAGGCCCGGGACGTCGTCAAGTCCTTCACCGTCCGCGGGCGCGCCGGCGTGCTGCGGCGCGGCCGCACGGCGCTGCGCGCCGTGGACGGGGTGTCGTTCACCGTCGGGCGCGGCGAGTTCGTCGGCTACCTCGGCCCGAACGGCGCGGGCAAGTCGACGACGATCAAGATGCTCACCGGCATCCTGACGGCCTCGTCCGGCACCCTGCGGGTGTGCGGGCTGGACCCGTCGCGCCGCCGCACGGCCCTCGCCCGCCGGATCGGCGTCGTGTTCGGGCAGCGCACGACGCTGTGGTGGGATCTGCCGCTGCGCGACAGCCTCACGCTCGTCCGGCGGCTGTACCGGGTCGACGCGGCGGCGCACCGCGCGCGGCTGGCGGAGCTGACCGCGCTGCTGGAGCTGGAGCCGTTCCTGCGGACGCCGGTGCGGCAGCTCAGCCTCGGCCAGCGGATGCGCGGCGACCTCGCCGCGGCGCTGCTGCACGACCCGGAGCTGCTGGTGCTGGACGAGCCGACGATCGGGCTGGACGTGGTGAGCAAGACGACCGTCCGCGACTTCCTGGAGCGCATCAACCGCGAGCGCGGCACCACGATCCTGCTGACCACGCACGACCTCGGCGACATCGAGCGGCTCTGCCGCCGCGTCATGATCATCGACCGGGGCCGGCTCGCCTACGACGGCGGGCTCGACGAGCTGCGCCGCACCGTCGACGCCGACCGGACGCTGGTGGTCGAGCTGGCCGAGCCCGCGCCGCCGATCGCGCTCGGCGGGATCCGGGCCGAGCGGGTCGAGGGGGCGCGGCAGTGGCTGCGGATCCCGCGCGAGGAGAACGCCGCGGCGCTGGTGGCGGAGCTCGCGCGGCGCCACGAGATCCGCGACATCTCGCTGCGCGAGGCCGGCATCGAGGACGTCCTCGCCGCGCTCTACCGCGGCGACCACGCGTACTGGTGCTCGGGGCGGCCCGTCGCGCCGTAGCGCAGCGTCACCACCACGCGGCCGGACTGGGCGAGCCCGGCGAGGTAGCGCTGCGCGGTGGCGCGGGAGATCCCGACCAGGTCGGCGACCTCGGCCGCCGAGCGCGGCTCGTCCGCCGCCCGCAGCGCCTCGGCGATCAGCCGGGCCGTCACCGGCGACTGCCCCTTCGGCGCGGACGGCTCGGCGTGCAGCGGCGCGTAGAGGGCGCGCAGCGCGCCGTCGAGCGCGGCCTGCGACAGCTCGTCCGCGCCGTCGAGGGCGGCCCGGTAGCGGGCGTAGGCGGTGAGCCGCTCGCCGAGCGCGGCGGCGGTGAACGGCTTGACCAGGTAGTGCAGCGCGCCGCCGGCGAGGGCCTCGCGGACGGTGCCGGGGTCCGCCGCCGCAGTCGCCATGATCACGTCGGCGGCCAGCTCGGGCAGCAGCGCGAGGCCCGGCTCGTCCGGCAGGTAGACGTCCAGCAGGACGAGGTCGGGCGCCAGCTCGGCGGCCATCGACCGGGCCTCGGCGGCGGTGTGCGCGAGGCCGGTGACGGCGAAGCCGGGCAGGCCCGCCACGAAGCCGGCGTGCACCTGCGCCACCCGGAAGTCGTCGTCCACCACCAGCACCCCGATCGCGGAGCCGCCCTCGCGCTCGGCCGCCGCGCCCGCGCGCCCGGTCATCGGACCGCCTCCGCGCCCAGGACGCCGGGCAGCCGGGCCACCGCGACCGCGCCCGTCCCGTCTCCGCCGGGGTCGACGAACGCGACGTCGCCGTCGCGGGCGCGGGCGGTGCGGCGCGCGAGCCCGAGCCCGAGGCCGCGCGAGCGGCCGCCGGCGGCCTCCCGGGTGGACACCCCGTCGTCGAACACCGCCTCGCGCAGCCCGTCCGGCAGCCCGTCGCCGGAGTCGGCGACGGTGACGTGCAGGTCGCGGCCGTCGCCGAGCAGCTCCACCTCGACCCGGGCGGGCCGCCGGCGGCCCAGCCGGGCGGCCTCGACGGCGTTGTCGACGAGGTTGCCGACCACGGTCGTCACGTCCAGCGGCTCGGCGACCCGGCCCGGCACGTAGCTGGCGGAGCCGATGTCCAGCCGGACGCCCTTCTCGGCGGCGACGGCCGACTTGGCGGCCAGGAACGCCCGCAGGTAGGGGTCGGTGAGCGGGTCGGGCAGCTCCTCGGCGGCGGGCAGCCGGCCCACCTCGTCGTCCATCAGCGCGCCGAGGTAGCCGGCGGCCTCCTCGGCGTGCCCGAGCTGGAGCAGCCCGGACAGGGTGTGCAGCCGGTTGGCGTACTCGTGCCGCTGCGCGCGCAGCGCGTCGAACAGCGTGCTGACCGAGTCCAGCTCGCGGGCGAGGGTCTCCAGGTCGGTGCGGTCGCGCAGGGTGACCACGGCGCCGAGGTCGCGGCCGTCGCGGCGGACCTCCCGGCGGTTCACCACCAGCACCCGCTCGCCGGCGGTGACGAACAGGTTGGCGGCCTCGCGGCCGCCGGTCAGCACGTCGCGCAGCGCCCCCTCCGGCGCGAGCCCGGCGGCGGACGCGCCGCGCTCGGGGTCGGCGCCGAGGAGCCGGGCCGCCTCGTCGTTGCAGACCGCGACGCGGCCCGCCGTGTCGACCGCCACCACGCCCTCGCCGACGCCGTGCAGGACGGCCTCGCGCTCCCGCACCAGCTCGGTCAGCTCATAGGGCTCCAGGCCGAGCGTCTGGCGCTTCAGCCGGCGGCCGATCGCGGCGGAGGCCAGCACGCCGAGCAGCACGGCGCCGGCGATGAACAGCGTCAGGTCGCGCAGCAGGTGGTCGAGCTCCCGGTCGATCGCGCCCGCGTCGAAGCCGACGCTGACCTCGCCGAGGACGCGGCCCTGCGGCCCGTACAGCGGCACCTTGCCGCGCGCGGACAGGCCGAGCGTGCCGCGCTCGACGTTGACGACCTCGTGCCCGGCGAGCGCCTCCGACGGGTCGGTGCTCACCCGCCGGCCGACCTCGGACGGCGTCGGGTGCGAGTACCGGATGCCGTGCCGGTCGGTCACCACGACGAACAGCGCGCCGGTGCGGATCCGGACGCGCTCGGCGCGGTCCTGCACGACGTGCCCGGGGTCGCCCGCGGCCACCGCGGCCTCGATCTGCGGGTCGACGGCGACGGCGCGCGCGACGGTGAGGGCCCGCTGCCCGTACTGGTCGCGCAGCTCGCCGTCCAGCATCCAGGCGACCAGCCCGTAGCCGAGGCACGCCACGACGACGACCACGCCCACCTGCAGGATCAGCACCTGGCGGGCGAAGGGGATGCGGGGCCGGACGGACATGACCCGCACCGTACGCCACGCCGGGGGCCGCCGCCCAGACCCCGGCGAGCAGAATGAGCGAAAGTGTGGAATACGCGCTCAACGTGGGAATTCGCGGCTTGCGAGCACATCGCGGGCAAGGGTTCCGGTGACGCGGGCCACGTCCCTACGGTTCCGCCATGCCCAAGCGAGCAACCACCCCCGAGAGCGCGGGCGGCCCCGTCATCGAGCTGCGCGGCGCGACCAAGCGCTTCCGCTCGTCCGGCGGCGGCGTGCACACCGCGGTCCGCGACCTGAACATGACCGTCCGGGCCGGCGAGTTCGTCGCCGTGGTCGGGCCGACCGGCTGCGGCAAGTCCACCACCCTGTCCCTGGTGTCCGGCCTGGAGCCGGCGTCGGAGGGCGCCGCCCTCGTGCACGGCCGGCCCGTCGACGGCATCCCCGACGGCGTCGGCTACATGTTCCAGAACGACGCCGTGCTGCCGTGGCGGACCGTCCTGGACAACGTCGCGACCGGCCCCCGCTACCGCGGCGCGGGCCGCAAGGAGGCCCGCGAGCGCGCCCGCGACTGGGTCGCCCGGGTCGGCCTCGAAGGCTTCGAGGGCTACTACCCGCACCAGCTGTCCGGCGGGATGCGCAAGCGCGTCGCGCTCGCCCAGACGCTGGTGAACGAGCCGTCGGTGCTGCTGATGGACGAGCCGTTCTCCGCGCTGGACGTGCAGACCCGCGGGCTCATGCAGGACGAGCTGCTGCGGCTGTGGTCGGGGTCGGGCGCGGCCGTCGTGTTCGTCACCCACGATCTGGAGGAGGCGCTCGTCCTGGCCGACCGGGTCGTGGTGATGACGGCCGGGCCCGCCACGATCAAGGGCGCGTTCGGGGTGCCGCTGGAGCGGCCGCGCGACGCCGAGGAGGTGCGGCTCACCGCGGAGTTCCTGGACGTCTACCGGGAGGTCTGGGACTCGCTGCGCGAAGAGGTCCAGATCACCAGGGAGAGGGGCGCCGGCCATGCCGCGTGAACCGGAGACCGTGCCGGCCGCCGAGGCCGGGCCGCAGGAGCAGGAGCAGGCGGCCCCGGCCGCGGGCGGGCCGTCCGGGACGGCGGACGAGTCGGCCGCGATCGCGCGGATGCGCTCGGCCGGGCTGCGCCGCCGGGTCGGCGTCAACGGCGTCCGCGTCCTGCTGGTCGCGGCGTGGCTCGGCTCGTGGGAGCTGGCCGCCCGCACCTGGATCGACCCGTTCTACTACTCGATGCCGTCGAAGATCTGGAGCCGGCTGGCCGGCTGGTTCACCGACGGGACCTCGCAGGGCTCGATCTGGGAGCAGATCTCCTACACGCTGCAGGAGGCGGTGGCGGGCTTCGTGCTCGGCGCCGCGGGCGGCGTGGTGCTCGGCATCGTGCTCGGCCGCAGCCGCTACCTGTCGGACGTGTGCGCGCCGTTCATCAAGGCGGTGAACGCGATCCCGCGGATCATCCTGGCCTCGCTGTTCGTGATCTGGTTCGGGCTCGGCATGGAGTCCAAGATCGCGACCGCGTTCGTGCTGGTGTTCTTCGCGGTGTTCTTCAACGCCTTCCAGGGCGCCCGCGAGGTGGATCGCAACCTGGTGAACAACGCCCGGATCCTCGGCGCCGGCCGGATGCAGGTGCTGTGGACGATCGTGGTGCCGAGCGCCACCTCGTGGATCCTCGCCTCGCTGCACTCGGCGTTCGGGTTCGCGATCATCGGCGCGATCGTCGGCGAGTACAGCGGCGCCGACAAGGGCCTCGGCCTGCTGATCAACCACTCCCAGGGCACCTTCGACTCGGCCGGCATCTACGCCGGAATGATCATCATCACGGTGCTGGCGCTGCTCGCCGAGTGGCTGCTGACGCTGGTGGAGGGCCGGCTGCTGCGCTGGCGCCCGCCGGCCGCCGGCGCCGACCCGCAGATCTGACCGCGGCGCCGCTCCCAGAGCCCGCCGGGCCCGGCCCCGCGGCGGGCCCGGCCACCCCACCCCTCGCACGACCCCACCCCCTCGCACGACCGGGAGAACCACCATGCGCACCACCCCGATCCGCGTCACCGCCGCGGCGGTCGCCGCCGTCACCGCCCTGTCCGTCTCGGCCTGCCGCGACTCGCGCGGCGGCGGGGACGGCGGCGGGAAGGACGGCGGCACCGTCAAGATCATGGTCGGCGGCATCGACAAGGTCATCTACCTGCCCGCCAAGCTGACCGAGCAGCTCGGCTACTTCAAGGAGCAGGGCCTGGACGTCCAGCTGCTCACCGAGCCGGCCGGCGCGCAGGCCGAGAACGTGCTGATCTCCGGGGACGTGCAGGGCGTCGTCGGCTTCTACGACCACACCATCGACCTGCAGACCAAGGGCAAGTGCGTGCAGAGCGTCGTGCAGATGGCCGACGTGCCCGGCGAGGCGGAGATGGTCGCGTCCAAGAAGGCGGCCTCGCTCGCGTCGCCCGCCGCGTTCAAGGGCAAGAAGCTGGGCGTGACCAGCCCGGGCTCGTCCACCGACTTCATCACCCGGGCGCTCGCGGTCCGCAACGGTGTGAAGACCTCGGACTACACCACGGTGAAGGCGGGCGCCGGCCCGGCGTTCATCTCCACGCTCGACAACGGCGGGATCGACGCCGGCATGACCACCGACCCGACGATCGCCAAGCTGGTCTCCACCGGCAAGGCGAAGGTCATGGTGGAGATGCGGACCGAGGACGGCACCCGCAAGGCGCTCGGCGGGCTCTACCCGTCCGGCTCGCTCTACATGGACTGCTCGTACGTGAAGTCGCACACCGAGACGGTGCAGAAGCTCGCGAACGCGTTCGTCAAGACGCTCGGCTGGATCGGGGGGCACAAGCCGGCGGAGATCGCGGCGAAGATGCCGGCCGACTACGCGGGCGGCGACCCGAAGCTGTACGAGCAGGCGATCACCGACTCGATCAGCATGTTCAACGGCGACGGCGTCATGCCCGCCGACGGGGCGAAGAACGTGCTGGAGGTACTGGCCCAGTTCTCGCCCAACGTGCAGGGCAAGAAGGACCAGGTCGACCTGTCGAAGACCTACACGACCCAGTTCGTCACCAAGGCGAAGCAGTCCTGACGGACGGCGCCCCAGGGCGCGACGGACGCGGGCCGGACCTTGCGCGGAGGTCCGGCCCGCTCACGTTCGCGGTGGCGCGTCCCGCGCGGGGACGGCCGCCGTCCCCGCCCGCGGCGCGGGTCGTCAGCGGCCCGCGGCGGAGTAGAAGTCCACGTCGGCGGCCTCGTCGTCGCGGCGGCCGGAACCCCAGCGGCGCGGCGCCCACGACGGCATCAGCAGCGCGAAGCCCATCATCGCGTACATCCCCGAGCCGAGCAGCGTCCGCAGCCCGTCGTCCATGTCGCCCGACGGCGGCACCTTGGACGGCAGGTCCAGGACGCGGCCGGGATCGATGAGGAAGGCGACCGAGAAGCCGAGCAGCGCCAGCGCGGGCACGAGCGAGACGAGCGGCGACGCCCAGCGCGCCACGATGATCACGCCCGTCACGAGGCCGACGGCGGCCAGCAGCGCGAACGCCCCGTAGATGCGCGTGCGGTCGGTGATCTCCTGGCCGGTCCCGTCGAAGGACTGCCCGCCCTGCACGAAACCCCAGGCGGCGCCGTACGCCAGCGCGGGGGTCAGCAGGAGGCCGAGGACGAAGCCGAACGCGTGGCGCACCGCGCATCACATCCCATCGAACGCGCGCCCTTCCGGTACCGGTCCATCAGAACACGCGCACCAGGCGTAGCGCAGTAAATCCGTCCCTATTGCCCCTCGGGTGCGATGACCGGGGGGTTTGCAGCGAACGTTCAGCGGACCTCCAGGAATCGGCCGCGCCACGCCAACCGCTCCGGCGGGCCGGGCGTCCTACGCAACAAGATCAAGTCCGCGGCCGCCGCGAACGCGTTCCGCCTCTGCGGCGAAGAAAGGCGAAGACAGAGCACGACGGCACGCCATCGCTTTCGGGGGAAGCATGATCGGACTGAGGGTGCCCGCCGCCGGCGGGCACGGCCGCACCGCGCCGGACGCGGACCGCACCGGACGCGCCGTGGACGGGGCGGTCGACGCCGCCGTCCTGCTGTTCGCGGTGTGGACGGTCGTCTACCACGCCGGCCTGCTGCTGCGGCCGCCGACCTGGGCGCTGCTCGCGTGCTGGCTCGGCCTGTCCGCCGCGGCCGCCGCCGCGTGGGCGCTGCGCGGGCGGGGGGACGGCCCGGGAGCCGGGCCGCTGTGGCCGGAGCCCGCCGCCGCGCGCTCCCCCGCTCCCCCGCGCGCTCTCGCCCTGGTCGCGGTCGTGGCGGGGATCGTCGCGGGCGCCTGCGCCGGCCTGCAGACGTCCGGCGCCCCGTGGTGGTGCGCCTGGACGTTCGGGCTGGTCTCCGCGGCGGCGTCCGCCGCCTGCCTGCTGCTCCGCCGCCGCTTCTCCGCCGCCGCGCCGCCCGCACCGGACGCCGCACCGGACGCCACAGCCGCGCACGAGCGCTCCACGGACGAGTCCCCCGCGCGCACACTCACCGGGTCCGGTGAGACCTCCGCCCCGGAGGCGCCCGCGAGCCGGCGGGGGACGCCGCTCGCGCTCGCCACCGCCGCCGGCTTCTCGGCCGCGTCCCTGTTCGTCGTCAACTCCGACGGCGACGACGCCTACTTCGTCTCCCGGTCCGTCGCGACGGCCGCGCTCGGCCGCATCCCGTTCAAGGACGCCATCTTCACCTCCGGGACGGCCGGCCCGGTCGCCGGCGAGCCTCCGGTCTCGTCCATCGAGGTGCTCGCCGGGAGCCTCGCGCGGATCGCCGGCGTCCCGGCGGCGTCCTTCGTGTACTACGTGCTGCTGCCGGTCGTCACGTTCATCGCGGTGTGGGCCGCGTGGCGGCTGTCGCGCGCGTGGGCGCCGCGCCGGGCGGCGGCGTGCTTCGCGGTCGCGGCCGTGTACCTGCTGTGGTCCGGGCTCGGCCCCGCGTCGCTCGGCTCGTTCCACCTGCTGCGGATGTGGCAGGGCAAGGCCGTGATGGTGTCGGCGCTCATCCCGCTGCTGTACGTCCGCCTCACGCGCTGGGCCGAGCGCCGGAGGCGGCGCGACCTGGTGATGCTCGCCGCCTGCGGCGTCGCCGCGACCGGGCTGACCTCCTCGGCCGCGTTCGTGCTGCCGCTGGCCGTCGGCGCCGCCGCGGTCCCGCTGATCGCGTCCGGACGGGTCCGGACCGGCCTGGCGGCCTGCGTCGCGCTCACCTACCCGATCGCGGCGGGCGCGGTGGTCACACTGCAGGACCACGACACCACCGTCACGGGATTCGTCGGCGACGCCTCCGACGACTTCCGGTGGGTGCTGCTGTACTCCGCGCCCGGGGTCCTCGCGGGGTGCGCGCTGTGGCTCGCGCCGTGGACGGCGCGGCGCGGCGTCCCCGCGCTCATCGGCGCAGGAGTGGCCGCGGTGATCGCGCTGCTGCTGGTGCCGGGCGTCCTGCGCCTCGCGGCGGACGCGACGGGGGCGGGCCAGGTGTTGTGGCGGACGATGTGGGTGGTGCCCGCGCCCGTCCTGATCGGGCTGCTGGCCACGGTGCGGGTCCCCGTCCCCGCCGGCGGGCGGCGGGCGCCCGGCGTACTCGCCGCCGCTCTGCCGGCCGCCGCCCTGGCGGTCACGATGGTCGTCGGCGGCACGCCGCTCTGGTCGGCGGAGAACGGCTCGTTCGTCGCGTCGCGCCCGTCGTGGAAGCTCCCGCCGGGGCAGGTGGGGACGGCCCGCCGGGTCGTGGACCTGGCCCGTACCGGCGGCGTGGTGGTGATGCCGCAGGGCTACATGCGGGCGGTGCCGCTGCTGACCGCCCGCGTCCACGCGGCCAACCCCAACGGGCACTACCTGCGGAACCTGCCCGTCCCGGCCCGGTTCGCGACCGACCGGCAGGTGCTGACCGCGGCGGTGCGCCGGCCCGGCGGCCGCAAGCCCGCGCTCGTCGAGCTCCGGGGCGCGATCCGCCGCGCCGGGGTCGCCGTCGCCTGCGCCCACCCGCGCGACCTGCGCGGGCTGGCCCTGCTGGAGAAGGCCGGGCTGTCCGCTCGCCGCCGGGTCGGCCGGCTGGTCTGCCTCTTCTCCGGCGAGGGACCCCGCACCCCTTAGGCCTTTTCCCTTTAGGTCTGTTTCGACCGCGTCTGTCCGGGCATCGGCGCTCCATTCGATCCGACGCACGTTGGAGGACAGACAATGTCGACCGCCGTCATGGTCGTCATCGCCCTGATCATCGCCGCCGTCGCCGCGGTCGTGCTCCTCGCCCGGAGGCGGGCGCGGACGCGGCGGCTGCGCGGGCGCTTCGGCCCCGAGTACGACCGGGCCGTCCAGCGGCACGGCGGGCGCGCCGCCGAGGGGAAGGCGTCCACCGAGGAGCTGCGGCAGGCCATGGTGCACAATCGCGCCCTGTTCGAGGACCTGCTGTCGGTTCCCGTCCAGCGCACCGCCCCCGATGACGCCGTTCAGGGCCCCGCTTCCGGGGCCCCCGGGGAAGGAGTCCGGCGCGGCGCGGACGGCGAGGCCGCCCGCGTGCCCGGCCCGCGCGCCGGCGAGCCCGGCGACGGGCGCACCGGCCGCGACGACGAGCGCACCACGAGGAGCTGAGCGCCGATGCAGCACAGGTCACCGGAGCAGGCGGCGTCCCCTGCCGGCGGGGCGGCAGCGGACGAGCGGGCCCGCGCCGCCGGGACCGCGGACCCGGGCGCGGCCGGGGACGTGCACGTCGCCGGTCCTCCGCCGGCGCCGGCGGAGTGCGACCCCGCCGAGGACACCTCGCCCGACCCGGTCCCCGCCGCGGGGCTGGCCGAGGACGAGGTGGCGACCGGCTTCCCGAGTCCCGCCCCCGGCGGGGCCCGGCCCGGCCTGCACCCGACGCCCGCCGGGCTCGGCGGCGTCCCGGAGCGGCTGTTCGACCCGGCGGACGCCGAGCGGTTCCGGCAGCGCTGGCACGAGGTGCAGTCCGGCTTCGTCGACGACCCGGCCGAGTCCGTCCGGGCGGCCGACGCCCTGGCCGCCGAGGCGGTCGAGGCGCTGAGCCGCTCGGCGGGGACGCACCGCCGGGCGCTGTCCGACGAGGCCGCCCGGCACGGAGCCCCGGACACCGAGCGGCTCCGGCTGGCGCTGCGCGGGTACCGCGACCTGCTGGAGCGGATCTTCGCCGCCTGACGGTGACGGGCGGCCCCGGCCGCGGCCCGGATCCGGCGCCGGGGCCGCTCGTCAAGAGGGCGGCTCGGGGTGAATACTGAACGCGATTCGGTTAGCCGCCCCCCGAGCGGAGGAGCAACGTGCCCGAGAACTTCGCGATGACCATCGACGGCGCGGCGGTGGCCGCGCCCGCCGCCTTCGGAGTGATCAACCCCGCGACCGGCGAGGTGGCCGAGCAGGCGCCCGACGCCTCCCGCGAGCAGCTGGACGCGGCGATGGCCGCCGCGCAGGCCGCCTTCCCCGCGTGGCGCCGCGACGAGGCGGCCCGGCGCAAGGCGCTGCTGGCCGCCGCCGACGTGCTCTTCGCCCGGTCCGAGGAGATCGGCCGGATCCTGACCCTGGAGCAGGGCAAGCCGCTCGCCGACGGGACCATGGAGGTCGTCGGCGCCGGGGTGTGGCTCAAGTACTTCGCCGAGCTGGACCTGCCCCGCGAGGTCATCCAGGACGACGACAACGCGGTGGTCGAGGTCGTCCGCCGCCCGATGGGCGTCGTCGCCGCCATCACCCCCTGGAACTACCCGCTGCTGCTGGCGGTCTGGAAGATCGCGCCCGCGCTGCTGGCCGGCAACACGATGGTGCTCAAGCCGTCCCCGTTCACCCCGCTGTCCAGCCTGAAGCTCGGCGAGGTGCTGCGCGACGTCCTGCCGCCGGGCGTGCTCAACGTCGTCACCGGCGGCGACGAGCTGGGCGCCTGGATGACCGCGCACGAGGTCCCGCGCAAGATCAGCTTCACCGGCAGCGTCGCCACCGGCAAGCGGGTCGCCGCGGCCGCCGCACCGGACCTCAAGCGGGTCACGCTGGAGCTCGGCGGCAACGACCCGGCGATCCTGCTGGACGACGCCGACCCGGCGGCCGTCGCGCCGAAGCTGTTCGGCGGCGCGTTCCAGAACAACGGCCAGGTCTGCTCGGCGATCAAGCGCGTGTACGTGCCGGAGGCGCTGTACGGCGACGTGGTCGACGCGCTCGCCGAGCAGGCGAAGGCCGCGAAGGTCGGCAACGGCATGGACGAGGGCGTCCAGTACGGGCCGATCAACAACAGGCCGCAGTACGAGCGGGTCGGCGAGCTGGTCGCCGAGGCGCTGGCCGGCGGCGCCCGCGCGGCGGCCGGCGGCAAGCCGATCGACGGCCCCGGATACTTCTTCGAGCCGACGATCCTCGCCGACATCGCCGACGGCGCCCGCATCGTGGACGAGGAGCAGTTCGGGCCCGCGCTGCCGGTCATCAAGTACACCGACCTGGACGAGGCGCTCGCCCGCGCCAACGGCACCCACTTCGGGCTGTCGGGCTCGGTGTGGAGCGCGGACGCCGACCGCGCCGCGGAGGTCGCCGCGGAGCTGGAATGCGGCACCGCCTGGGTCAACACCCACCTCGCGCTCGCGCCGCACCAGCCGTTCGGCGGCTTCAAGTGGAGCGGCGTCGGCGTCGAGAACGGCCCGTGGGGCCTGTACGGCTTCACCGAGATGCAGGTGATCCACCGCTCGAAGCGCTGAGCGGCCCGCGCGAGGGGGCCCCGGGCCCCCGCGCGCGGCGCCCCCCCCCCCCCGTGGGCAGGTGCGGAAAGGAACGACATCG
>NZ_WBMS02000064.1 GCF_008923205.2 Actinomadura physcomitrii
CCAGGGGCCGCAGAGGCTCCAAAGTCAAGGGTGGACGAAGTCCATCGCGTAGCGACGCCGAAGGCGCCCTTGACTTTGGAGGGGCGGCCCCGTACTTGACTTTGGAGGGGCGGCCCCGTACGCAAGCGCCACCCCACCACCCGAACACCCCTCTTGCAACCTTCCCGAACATCCGAATCAGACTCCCGAACACTTTCAACTCAGTTTCCCCGCAAGCTCTCCATGACCGAACACCCATTATTGGCGATCACCGCACTCCACCCCCTAACTCGCATCCACACCACGCCCACGAACAGACGAACAGTCATGTACACGAACAATCACGTGCACGCACCCCCGTGTCCGCCCACACCCACTACGCCTACGCCCACACCGTGAGCGCTTCACGTATGCGATCCAGAACCATCATTCCGCTCTTCACCGCCCAAAACGCCTTCTAATCCCGCTCTTTACGCTCACCGATCCGTTTCTCTCAGCGTCGGCGCCCGCCGGCCTGGCGTGCCGCAGGGCTCGGTACGTCCGCAGTTCGGGTCGTCAGGCCGTGTGACATCCCTCAGCCGGCTGCTCACCACACACGTGCAGATGCGGCCCATGCGGCTGTGCGATGAGTTCCGGCGGTGGCGATGGTCGAAGCCCGTGAGCACTGTGCGTCATCGCGAGCGGCCAAGGAGCACCAGGATGCGAAAGATCACGGCGGGACTGTTCATCTCGCTCGACGGAGTCGTCGAGGACCCGCAGGACTGGCACTTCCCCTACTTCAACGACGAGATGGGGCAGGCCGTCGACGAGCAGATGAGCTCGGCCGACACCCTCCTGCTCGGGCGCCGGACCTACGACAGCTTCGCGGGCGCGTGGCCCGACCGCGAGAAGGCCGGCGGCGAGGACCAGGTCTTTGCGAAGAAGCTCGGCGACGCCCGCAAGATCGTGGTGTCCGCCCAGGAGCTCCGGTTCAGCTGGCGCAATTCCGAGCGGCTTCAGGGCGACCTCATCGAGGCGGTGACGGCGTTGAAGGAGGAACCGTCGACGATGGACATCGCGATGAGCGGATCGGTGTCGCTCGTCCGCCGGCTGCTGGCGGCGGGGCTGCTCGACGAGCTTCGCCTGCTGGTCCATCCGATCGCCGTGGGCGAGGGGATGCGGCTGTTCGAGGACGTGGACGCACCGCTGCCGCTGAAGCTGATCTCCTCGGCGACCTTCGCCACCGGCGTCGTCCACCTGGTGTACCGCCTGGACGACGGCGCTCCGACCGGCGGCTACGCGAAGGCCAAGGCGAGCCTTCCGCAGGCCGCCGGCTAGGAGGCCGTGTCGGCTTCAGTCTTCCGGCGCCGGGGCGAGCCCCCCGGCGCCGGAAGACGAGGACGGCTCAGCGGTGCGTGCGGAGGCCGTACCCGTACGGGAACAGCGGGGCGTAGTTCTTGTCGCCGACGTTGATCGGCTCCTGCGACTCGCTCCGCGGCCACGTGTAGGACAGCCGGCCGGTGTAGGGACGGTTCCCGAAGAGGGTGTCGGAGACGCCGGCGCCCTCGCTGCCGGGCAGCCACGACATCACGAACGCGTCCATCTTCGGCAGTTCGTCGGTGACGATCTGCGGCCGCCCCGCGACGTCCAGCACGACGCACTTGTCGATGGCGGAGCAGACCTTGTCGATGTTGGCCTTGTCGGCGTCGGACAGGTTGAGGGTGTGGCCGTTGCCGACGTCGCCGACGCCTTCGGCGTAGGGCGTCTCGCCGACCACGACGACTCCGACGTCGCTGCCGGCCGTGGGCGCGGACGCGTCGGCGCTGTAGGTGACGTTCTTGGCGTTCTGCTTGATGCCCTGCAGGATCGTGGTCCCGGGGATGGTGTTCCCGGGGGCGCCCTGCCAGGTGACGGTCCAGCCGCCGGCCTGGTTGCCGATGTCGTCGGCGTTGACGCCGGCGACGTAGATGTGCTGCGACTTCTTCAGCGGCAGCGCATGCCCGGAGTTCTTCAGCAGCACCTGCGACTCGGCGACGGCGCGGCGGGCGACGGCGCGGTGCGCGGGCGACCCGACCGTCTTGATGTTGGTCCGGTCGGTGTAGGGGTGCTCGAAGAGGCCGAGCTCGAACTTGGCCTTGAGGATGCGGCGGACGGCGTCGTCGATGCGGGACGTGGCGACGCGTCCGGCCTTCACCTCGGCGAGGAGGGTCTGCTCGAACTGGGGCGCGCTGTAGGGCTCCATGAACATGTCCATGCCGGCGTTGACGGCCGTCCGGACCTGCGTGGCGTAGTCGCCGGGGAGCTGGTGGATGGCCTCCCAGTCGCTGATGAGGAACCCGTCGAACCCGATCTTCTTCTTGAGGACGTCGGTGAGCAGCTCCTTGCTGGCGCTCATCTTGACCGGGTTGCCGACGCCGTCCTCCGTCCAGTCGACGCTGGAGAACGACGGCATGATGCTGCCGACGTGGTACTTGTGCACGGCCGGGATGTACGGCGCGAGGTCGATCTTGTTGAAGTGGGCGTGGTCGGTGATGGTGACGCCCTGGTCGATGGTGTAGGTGCCGCTGGTGGACGACCCGTACTTGGTGTCGCCGTCGCCCGCGTAGTGCTTGGCGGTGGCGAGGACGTGCGTGGGGTCGGCGAGGTCCCTGGTGCGCTTGCCCTGGAATCCCTCGAGGGCGGTCTCCATCTGCATGACGAGCGCGGGGTCCTCGCTGAAGGACTCGTAGGTGCGTCCCCAGCGCAGGTCGCGGGAGACGCAGATGCAGGGGGCGAACACCCACTGCGGGCCGGTCGCGCGCGTCTCGGTCGCGGTGATCCGCTCCTCCTCGCGGACGAGCGCGGGGTCGCGGGTCGCGCCCATCGCGTTGTTGTGCGGGAAGACGGTGGCGCCGACGAGGTTGTTGTCGCCGTGGACGGAGTCGATCCCGTACAGCAGCGGGATCTTCAGCCGCGTCTTGAGCGCGGCGGCCTGGTACCGGTCGACCATGTCGGCCCAGCCGGACGGGGTGTTGTCGGACGGCACGGAGCCGCCGCCGGACAGCACGGAGCCGAGCGCGAGCGAGGTGATCTGGCTCGGGTCGGCGTCGATGGCGCCGCGCTCGGCCTGCGTCATCTGGCCGATCTTCTCCTCGAGCGTCATCCGGCCGAGCAGGTCGGAGACGCGCTGGGCGACGGGGAGCCGCGGGTCGAGGTAGCCGGCGGAGGCCGGTGCGTCCGCGAGGGCGGGGCCGCTCGCCGCGGGGACGGCGGCGGCCGCGACCGCGAGGGCGGCCAGCGAACGCCTGATCCGGGCGGACGTTCGGGTGTGGGGGTGTCGCAAGGTCCCTCCTGGGTCGTGACGGCGACGACGCCGCGCGGCCCGAGGCGGGGCCGCGCGCCCGCCCGTGTCCGCGGGTGCGCGGACGGGGTCACGGCGGCCCGGACGGCCATGACCCCTGCGGCGGGCTTCAGCGTCACCAGGAACCTCCCCCGGCCTTGATCACCTGTCAAGCGTCCCGCGCCGCGGTCTGGATGATCTTGATCGAAGCATGGGGCGGGGGTCTTGACGGAGACTAAGTTCACTATTTAAATCATGGGTCGAATTAAGCCGGTCGGACGGGTCGGGGCGATGAGCGCCGCGCCCGCCGTCGCGCTGCCCGCCGCGTGTCGGCCCGGCCATCCGTCCCGCCACGTTGGCCACACCCGGCCGCGCCCGCCCCGCCCGTGCATTCCGCGCGGACGGGGCGGCGGGCATGCTGGGGCGCCCGGCCGGCCTGCGGGTGGAAGGGCCGGCCGGGCGCGCGCGATCCGGTGTCTCGGAAGGTGCGCCGGGCGATACCGGAGCGATGCCGGGGTGTATCGGAGTGCCGGGGGCGGTGCGGGGCCGGGCTCAGCCGCGGGAGCGGCCGCCTTGGTCGTGGTCGGCGTGGCTGCCGTCGTCGCGGGTGACCTCGACGCGCTCCCTGCGCAGCTCGCCGCGGACGGTCTGCTCGTCCTGGACCCGCTCGGTGCGGATCCGGACGCGCTCCACCGGGACGGTCTCCTTGGCCACGACCGGGCGCTCCTCGTAGAGGATGATCTCCTGGTCGTCCTCGGTGATGGTGACCTGCACGCCGGGCCGCCCGTCCGTGATCGGCTCCCGGTCGATCCTGATCTCTTCGTGGGTGACCGGGATGGTCCGCTCGACCATCTCGGTCTCCACCCACTTGCGCACGTGCACGCGGCCGGACTCGTGCCGCTCGGTCTCGATGCGCAGCCGCTCCTCGGACCGGGTGATCTCGGTCATCGGGGCGCCGGGCTGCGCGGGCAGCGGCTCGCCGCGCTTGTCCCGCTCGGGGTGGACGGCCATCCCCGCGGCGCCCGCGGTCCCGGACGTCCCGGAGGTGCCGGACGTCCCGCCCATGCCGGACGACGGCGCCCTGCCCTGCGCACCGGTCGTGCCCTGGTCGGACGGCGCCGGCTCGCCCGCCATGCCCGTATCGCCCGCCATGCCCTGCTCGCCGGGCGTCCCGGTGCCGGTGCCGCGGCCGGTCTCCTCGGCCGTGCCCTCGCCGTCCTCCGTGCGGCGGCCGCTCGGCGGGCGCACGCCGTAGTGCCGGTACAGGTCGACGATCTGGGCGTGCGAGAGGTGCTCGTCGGCGTCCACGTTCGGCGCGCCCTTGATCGTCTCCTTGTCGTAGGGCACCTGCAGCATGTCATGGGCCTTGCGGGCGCCGGACAGCGGGACGAAGCTCTCCCGCATCCCGAACCATCCGGTGTGCACCGTCACCCATTCCGGCGCGCCGGAGTCGTCGTTGAGGTAGACCTGCTTGACGGTGCCGACCTTGGCGCCGTGGGTGTCGGTCACGCTCATCCCCATGAGTTCCCGCACCTGTGTCTGCGTCTGCACCTTGAACACCCCCGAGTTGCCTGCTTACCTCCTGATTTTTCCGTACTGCGCACCGGTAAACACGTTTACCGAACCATGGACGGTGATTTGCCCGGCACTGACCGGGCCGCTCCGGACCGGCCGGTCGCCATTCTCCGGAAAATGTGCAGATGGCCGTTTATTTAGCAATGGCGATATGTGCAATGTGGTGATCATTTTAGCCTGTGCCGGTTTGCCTTTCCCGGCGCCGCGAAAGACTGACGGCTGGAGCGCGAAGGGCTGTACCGACACATCGGAGAAATTGCATGGACGACGTATCGCCCGCCGGACGCGGGCGGCGCACCGGCGTCTGGTGCGCCGCCGCCGCGACGGCCCTGTCCTGCACGGTCACGGGCGGCGCGGCCACCGCCGCCACCGCCGCCGAGCCTGGACGGCCGCCCGGCTGGTGCAAGCCGGACGGGGCGCTCACCGCGCGCGCGATGCCGCAGCGTATCAAGCTCTCCGAGTGCGACCTGCGCGGCCGGGTGGTGCGCGGCGAGAACGGCCTCGCCGCGACGGTCCCGTCCGACGGCACCTCGGTGATCGCGCACTCGCTGCGCACCGACGGCGCGTCCGAGCTGCGCGTCGAGGTGGACGAGGCGAAGGGCGAGATCACCCTCGCCGCGGCGGGGACGCGGTCGCCGCAGGGCCGGCCGCGCGAGTTCCGCGCGCCGATCGACGCCTGCCAGGACGACGCCTACCAGCAGGAACCGAGCAAGTGGCCGAAGGGCTCCGCGATCGAGTGGCACTACTACCCGGGGACGGCGGGCCTGCCGATGTCGGGCGTGTCCACCGGGATCGCCGGCATGTTCGGCGCCAGGACGGACTGCAACGCGGCCCGTACGTTCACGCCGCCGCCGGACGTCTCGCAGAGGTACGCGGGCCGGACGGCGACACCGCCGAACCTGACGGCGGGCGGGGTGTGCGGCGACCGCGACGGGACGAACGTCTCCGGCTGGGAGGCGATGCCGGGCGCGGACGCCGACGTCCTCGCGGCGACCTGCACCTGGTTCCGGGGCGCGACGACGATCGAGAACGACACCGCGCTGCAGGAGCACGGGAAGAGGTGGTGGCCGGGCCCGCAGGACGGCTCGCCCTGCCCGGCGGGAAGCTATGACGCCGCCGCCGTCGCGACGCACGAGGCGGGCCACATGCTCGGCCTCGGGCACGTCGAGGGATCGCAGCACTCCGCGCTGACCATGGCGCCGACCGTCGCGGCCTGCGACGACGACCCGGCCACCCTCGGGAAGGGCGACTACGCCGGGCTCATCGCGCTTTACGGGGCCCGCTCGTCCGCCTGACCAAATTTATCCACCGGGTCATTTCCTCATCTTTCCGACGACGACGATGCGGCGCCGGTCGGAGCCTTTCGGGGTGCAGCTGATGAGCGTGACGTACTCGCCGTCCGGGGCCTTTCCGCGTTTGAACGGGACGGGTTCGAGCGCGCGCCGGTCGGTCGGCTTGATGATGTGCCTGCCGCGCACCCGGTAGACGTAGGTCCTGTGGTGCGCCTTGAGGACGATCCGGTCGCCGCGCCGCAGCCGGTCCAGCCGTCCGAACGGGTGCAGCCAGGTGGTGCGGTGCCCGAGCAGGACGGTGTTGCCGAGGGCGCCGGGCGGGGCCGTCCGCGGGTAGTGGCCGACGCCCTTGCTGAGCACGCGCTCCGAGACGCCCTCCCGCATCTTGATCTTCAGGTGGATCCGCTTGATCGAGATCGTGCCGATCACCTTCCCGATCCGCGGCCGGGCTGCGTGCCGGGCGGCGGCCGGCTGATCCGCGGCCGGCCTGGACGGTGCGGCGTGCGCCGCCGGCACCCCGGCGACCGCCACGCATCCGGCGGCGAGGAGCGCCACCGCGGGCAGCGTCCGGCCGGGCGCGCGTGACGCGCCGCCGTCCCAGCACCGCCCGTCCCGCCTCGCGTCGTTCACTGTCTTCGTCTCCAGCATCGTGTCCGTCTCCAGCGATCAGAGTCCGGGCGGCACGGCCCGCACGGGAGGGCCGCGCCGCCCGGACGCGGGGAGGAGGCGGCACGTCTGCCGCCTCCTCGCCATCGGCTCGGCCGGCCGCGCGGATCGTCATCCGGGCCGGCGGTGGCTCACTTGGTCAGCGCGGTGCCCAGGTTGACCGGGGCCTCTTTGCCCTGCGGCAGCCGCGTGCCGACCTGCCCCGGCGTCACGTTCGCGACCGGCTTGGCGATCCGGGCGACCCTGTTCAGCAGGTCCTGCACGGCGGGCATGCCGTCGGCGCGGCGGTAGTCCGGCCCCATCGCGATGCGCTCGCTGCTCCCGCGCAGGGTCGACGGCAGCTTGTGGTGCCCGGCGGCCGGGCGGTGCTTGGCCGGCTTGTAGGGCTTCTTGTGGTGCGGCTTCTTCGGGTAGTGCTTGAACGGCGGACGCTTGTGGTGCTCGTGGCCGCCGCTGGTGACGGATGCGCCGCCCTTGCAGCCCGCCTGCGCGATGCCGAGGATCGCGCCGATCGCGTTGCCGCACACGTTCACCGGCACCGAGATCGGCGCGTACACCTGGTTCCCGCCCAGGATGGACAGGTTCCCGGACGTCTTCATGTCCGGGCGGTCGTCGCCCTTGCGCTCGACGGAGGCGCCGCCCTTGCAGCCGGCCTGGGTGATCCCCGCGATGAGGGAGATCGCGTTGCCGCACACGTTCACCGGCACGGAGATCGGCGCGTACACCTGGTTGCCGCCCAGGATGGACAGGTTGCCGGACGTCTTCATGCCGTGCCCGTGCCCGTGGCCGCCGCCCCAGCCGCCGTCCCAGCCGCCCATGCGGCCGTTGCCGGGTGCGGCCGGCGCCTGCGCGGTGCCGGCGGTCGCCTTGCGCTCCCCGGGCGCGGACGCCTGGCGCCCCTTGGGCGAAGACGCCTGGCGTTCCCTGGGCGCGGACGCCTGGCGCCCCTTGGGCGAAGACGCCTGACGTTCCCCGGGCGCGGTCGCCGCACGGCCCGTGCGCCAGCCACTGTGGCTGTGCCCGTGCCCGTCCTTGCTCTTGACCGTGGCGCCGCCCTTGCAGCCGGCCCGCGCGATGCCGACGACGGCGCCGACGGCGTTGCCGCAGACGTCGATCGGGATGGAGATCGGGGCGTAGACCTGGTTGCCGCCGCCGATCGACAGGTTGCCCGAGGTGTGCAGGTCGCCGCCCTCGCGGCCGTGCCGCTCGACGGACGCGCCGCCCTTGGAGCCGGCCTGGGCGATGCCGGCGACGGCGCCGACGGCGTTGCCGCTGACCTCGATCGGTATCGAGATCGGCGCGACGACCTGGTTGCCGCCGAGGATGGACAGGTCGCCGCTGGTGGTGGTGTCCGCCGAGGCGGGGACGCCGAGTCCGGACGCCCCCATGGCGACGCAGCCCGCCGCGACGAGAGCGGCGCGGCCGGTGTTCCTGGCCCAGATGCGCATGGTCTTGCTCCTTCTTTCGGTGAATCGGTGAATCGGTGAGTGATCACTGCGTGCACCGTCCGGGTGAGCGCAGCGGGCAGCGGCCTGGCCAGGACCGTGCCGTCCGAAAAAGCTCGGTAGGGAAGCGGGGGAAGGCGGGAAGCGGCCGTCCGGCGCGAAGCGGGAGTCCGGTCTGCGGGACGGTGCGGCTTCCGGCACGGGACGCGCGGGTACGCGCGGTGCCCGGTGGCGGGTGCTAGTCGGGGACGACCGAGGGACGGCCCGGGGCCGCCTTGTCGGTCAGGGCGGTGCGGTGGAACGCGCCGGAGTCGAGGGCGCGCGCCGCACCCGGGTGCTGGGCGGCGCCGAGGTCGGCGAACGGCCCGAACGGGTGCCCGCCGGACGGCGCGCCGCTGCGCGAGTCGCCGTCCTGCTGGGACGGCATGCCCGGGGCGCAGGGAACACGGTGCGCGTCCCCGCACGTCCGGCGGTGGCCGCCGGAGCGGTGCGCGCCGGACGGCGCCTTGCCGGTCGCGTAGCGCGCCTGCGCGTGCGCCGCGGCGGGGCGGGCGCCGGCGGTGTCGTGCGCCTTCGCGTGCCCCGCACCGTCGTCGTGGGGCGAGGCGTCCGCGGTGGCCCCCGGCGCGCCGTGCGCCGCGGTGGGCGGCCCGGCCACGCCGTGCACGAAGCCCCCGACCCCGCCGTCCGTCGAGACGCCGGGGAGCCCCAGGTGCGGCACCCCGGCCGCGCCGGCGGCCCCGGTCACGGTGCGGTCGACGGTGCCGCCGACCTCGCGGACCACGTGGCCGCCGTCGGCGGCGGCGTCGCGGTAGCGCCCGTCCAGGTAGGCGACGGGCCGCGCACCGGCCGCGCGGACGTCGCCGGCGACGGCGCCGGGCGTCCCGGCCGTCGGCCGGCCGCCCTCCAACCGGAAGTGGCGGAGCGTGGCGAGCCGGTCGAGCCCGGCGGAGTCGCTGGCGGTGTCCCGCACGGAATTCCATCGGGCGTCCCGCTGCGCTCCCCCGCCCGCAGTTCCGGTGCTCGCGGTCTTGGTGTCGCCGCCCTTTTGCGCGGCGTACGCGGACTGGTTCAGGGAACTGAGCGCGATCCATCCGGCGAAGGCGAATCCGGCGATGACGGCGACGCGCGCCAGCGCGGTTCCGAGGGCGCGCCGACGCACCTCGGGGCTGCTCGCCCCGTGGCGGATCGGTTGGCGTCGCACTGCGGAATCTCCTCGCGTCTGGCTCGCGTCGGGCTCGGTCGAGCCGTCGTTCGATGTCCGGTTCCGGGCCGGTCGGCATGACCGTAGCACCGCGCCGGGGGCATTCACCGAGCTGTCATCGAGCAGGTCGGCGCGTCTTTGCCAGCGTTTACCCGGGCATGGGTTCCGCTTTCCGCGAGCCCTTTTCCGACACCACAAAGAAGGGCCTTTGGCTGGAATTCGTCCGCTTTACCGGGACTCGTTCCCCGGGCGGCCTCCGGCGACCCCGGCATCCGGTTCCGGCCCGATGCCCAGGAGAAGCATGGCGGACGGTATCCGATGCGCTACATTCGGTCACAAGGTGGCCGTCTAGCGCCGAGGAGCCGACCGCATGCCCCCCGCCCCCTCCCCCGCGAACGCATGGTCCCCGTCGCCGCGCGGGCCGGCGCGCCCGCGCGCCGGCTCTCTCCGCGCCGCCCGCCCCGTCCGCTACTCGGTCCGCCGCGAGGGCATCCGCATCGTCCGCCGTTTCCGCAGTCCGGAGTGGATCCTCACCCGTACGCGACCGGAATGGACCCGCTTCTGGACTCTGTGCGCGCGGCTCGAATGGGCCGTCGCCACCGCCCGGGTCGAACGGGTCCGCCGCCGGGCCCGCCCGCTCTGGCGCTGACCGGCGCGCCCGCCCGCCGGGGCCCGCGTGAACGGGCGCCGGCGGCGCGCCCGCCCCGGCGCGCCACCGACGTCGTCCCGTCCTGTTCCGGTGGAGGATCCTCATCCCGGAGAGATTTCTCCACCGGCGCCTTCCGGTCGGCCGCTACCGCGCGTCCGCGTCCAGCGCGGGCGCGGGGCGCCGCGCCACCGCGAAGGCCGGGGGCGTCCGGTGGACGATGTGCCGGGCGATCCGGCGCGCCGCGAAGCCCGCGCCGTGCACGAACCGCATCACCGGCCCGAACGTCGGCGCCGCCGCCAGCCCCGCGAAGTACAAGCCCGGCATCGACGACTCGAAGTGCGCGCTGAGCACCGGCGCGCCGAGCCGGCTGTCCACCCGCACCCGCAGCTCCGGCGACAGCAGCTCCAGCCGCCCGACCTCCGGTACGAACCCGGTCGCGGCGATCACGTGCTCGGCCTCCACGACGAGGCGCCGCCCCGTCCGGTCGACGGTGGTGACCGCGATGACGTCGTCCTGCTCGGCGGCCTTCACCAGCCGCCGCCCGGTCGACACGCGGATCCGCTCGTCCAGCCGGTCCCGCAGCCACCACGCGCCGGCGGGCGGCAGCGTCTCGCGGACCAGCCGCAGCCGGGTCCGCTCCGGCAGGTACCGGACGACACCGGGCCGCTCCGCCCACACCCACGTCCGGTAGCCCGTGCCGAGCCCGGACCGCGGGCCCTCCCGCAGCCGCTCCCCGAGGGTGCGGTGCTCCTTCGGCACCGCGTTCCAGTCGAGCTCGCCGCGCCGCGCGATGACGTGCGGGTGCGCGCCCGCGTCGGCGAGCAGCACCGCCGTCTCCAGCGCGGACTGCCCGGCCCCGACGACCGCGACGTCCTTGCCCGCGAACAGGCTCAGGTCGCGGTGGTCGCCGCTGTGCGAGACGAGCCAGGACGGCATGCCCGACAGCTCCGCGGGGATGTGCGCGAACGGGCCGACGCCGACCGCGACCACGACGGCGCGGGCCGCGATCACCTCGCCGGTGGCGAGGGACACCTGGTACTCGGAAGGGCCGCCCCGCGCGACCTTCACCACCTCGCCGGGCTCGACGCCCGGGACCGTCTGCTCGGCGAACCAGCGGCCGTAGGCGACGAAGGTGTCCAGCGGGATCGGCTGCCCGAGCCGCCACTCCGGGTGGCGGTCGGTGAAGCGCAGGCCGTCCTGCGGCGCCCCGAGGTCGGAGGCGAAGGGCTCGGACTTCAGGTACATGCCCTCGGGCATGCTCGTGGCCCAGTACTCCATCGGCGTACCGATGATCCGTACGCCGAGCCCGAGGTTCTGCAGGTGGGCGGCGGTCGACAGGCCGTAGGGCCCGGCGCCGACGATGACGGCGTCGCTGACCGAGTCGGTCATTTCTCGTTCCCCCGAAAGTGTGTCGTGCTCGTGGCGGCGCCGCGTCCCCCGGCGGCGCCGATGGTGCGCCGGCCGGCTCAGCGGCCGGCCGGGCGGGGCGTGCGTCCCCGCGCGCCCCCGGCGGCGCGCAGCACGCTCTGCCCGCCCATGGCCAGGAACGGCGGCAGGTCGTCGCCGGCGTACCAGGCCAGCTCGTCGGCCTCGCGCAGCGGGCGGAGGGTCCCCGCGCGCAGCAGCGGCCGGCCGAGCGTCTGCCGCAGGTAGTGGTTCTCCACCAGCAGCCGGCGGCCGAACGCCGGCAGCGCCGGCGGGACGTCGCGCCCGGACTGGTCCAGGTGCAGGACGCGGACGAGGTCGAGCCCGCGCCGGTCGGTGAACAGCCGGAACTGCGCGCCGAGCCGCGGGTTGAAGTCGAGCAGGTGGTAGGCGCCGGTCCCGGCGTCGAACCGGAAGTCCAGGTCGACCGGCCCCCGGCAGCCCATCAGCTGGGCGGTCCGCACCGCGAGCCGCTCCAGCTCGGGGTTGCGGGCCCACTCCCCGGCGACCGTGTGGCCGGCCTGCGGCGGATGCGCGAGGTGCTTGCGGCCGGTCGCGCCGAACAGGCAGTCCAGCGACGCGTCGAAGTAGCCGTGGAAGAACCAGTCGCCGCCGTCCGGCGGGATGCGCCGCTGCAGGATCAGCGGGCCCGCGCCGCCGTCCGGGTCGCGCCGGAGCCCGGCCGCGAACAGCCGGTACGCCTCGTCAAGGGTGTGCGCGACGGTGGTGCTGCGCATGCCCGGCGGCAGCCGCCACGGCCGCGCCCACTTGGCGATCAGCGGTAGGCCGAGCTCGGCGGCGGCGTCCTCGACGTCGGCGGCGCCGCGCGGCGTGCGGCTCTGCGGGCACGGCACGCCGTGCTCCCGGAGCGCGGCGATGAGCTGCGACTTGTCGGCGACGCGGCGCGGGACGTCGCGGTCCTGGCGCGGGAAGACGAACGCGGACGCGAGCGCCTCGGCGTGCTCGGCGACGAACAGCGCGCCGGCGTCGTCGACGGGCAGCAGCAGCGCGGGGCCGCCGATCCGCTCGGCGATCCGGTGCAGGTGGGCGGCCAGCTCGGCGGGACGCTCGGCGGGCGGCCCCCACGGGTGCCCCCGGTACAGGTAGCGGGAGCGGGACGCCGGGCTGGCGCGGTCCTCCAGCATGGCGTGCACCGGCACCCCGGCGCGGCCGAGGGAGCGGATCGCGCCGAGGCTGCCGTGGTGGAAGCGGTTGCGGTCGGTGCGCAGCAGCAGGACGGGCAGTCCGGGGTCCAGGAGCGGCGCCGGCGGCGTCCGCGCCTCCTCCGGGGACGGCCCTGCGGCCCCCCGGGGACTCCGCCCGAAGGCGGTGAACAGTGTTTCGAGGAACATCCGGATCAGCCGGCCGGTTCCTGCGGCGGGTCTTGGCGCACGGCGTGCCCTTCCCTTTTCCAGGTAAATTTTGTTTTGTGATCGGCCGCTTGGCCGATTCGTTCGCCGCGGCCGCCAGAGGGCATACATTACGCATGCAAGCTGGGAATATCCATTCGACCGGGCGGCGGCCGCGGGAAACACCGCGGAAAAGGCGTGCCGCGTTCTTTCCGGTCCCGACGGTATTGCTCGCCACCGCCGCGCTGGCCGCGCTCGCGGCGTCCACGCTGGTCGGCTGGTTCCGGCCGCAGGCCGCGCACAGAACGGTGAATTATGTGCCCTTGGGGGCATTTCTCGGGTCGGGCGCGGAGGGCGTCGCCCGGGTGGAGCGGTTCCAGCGCTGGCTGGGCACGCCGGTCACCGTCGGGCGCACCTACCTGCCGGGCGACTCCTGGGAGGACGTCGAGGGCCCGCCGCAGATCCTGCTGCCCTGGACGCGCTGGCGGGAGGCCGACCCGCGCCGGATGCTCGCCGTCAACGTGCCGATGATGGCGCCGAACGAGGCGGGGCTGCCCCCGGTGGTGGTGTCCTCGCTGCTGCGCGGCGGCGCGTCGGGCGCGTTCGACGAGCACTACCGGACGCTCGCGCGGCACCTGGTGGAGCTGGGCGCGGGCGGCTCTGTGATCGTCCTCGGCTGGGAGATGAACGGCGAGGTGTACGACGGCCGCTGCGCGCCGAACCCGGCCGCGTGGAAGGCGTACTGGCGGCGCATCGTCGCGGCGATGCGCGCGGTTCCCGGCGCGCGTTTCCGGTTCGATTTCGCGCCGACCCGCGGCCGTGACGCGATCCCGTGGACGGAGTGCTATCCGGGCGACGACGTGGTGGACATCATCGGTTCCGACAGCTATGACCAGCCACCCGGTGAGTCGTTCCAGGAGTACATCGACGAGCCGTACGGGATGAAGGCGCAGGCGGACTTCGCCGCCGCGCACGGAAAGCCCATCTCCTTTCCGGAATGGGGCCTGTTCCGCAACTCCGACAACCCCGAATATATCCAGGGAATGCATGACTGGATCGTGTCCCATAACGTGGTCTACCAGTCGGTCACGGACTACTGCCCGCACGGCGTGTGGGAATGCGGCGCGAACCCGCGGTCGGCGCGGGCCTACCGGGAGCTGTTCGGCGGGGTGACCGCGCCGTCGCCCGTGGCGCCCGGCAACGTCGCCACGCCGCCGATCGCCCCGCCGCCCTCGGCGCCGGCCCCGCCGGCCGGGCCGGCGTCGCCACCGGCGTCCGCCCCGGTGCCCGCTCCGCCTTCCGGGGCGCAGCCCGCCGGAGGGCCGCCGTCCGGGGCGGCGGTCCCGCCGCCGGCACCGGCGAGCACCTCGCCCGCACCGCCGTGGAAACCGCCGGCGCGTTCCGCGCCCGACATCGCGAGGGCCTCCGAACCGGCGCGGACGTCCGTGCCGAGGCCGCCGGCGCCCGCGAGCTCGCGGGCCACGCCGTCCGGCACCGGCCCGCGGCCTGCGACCTCGCGGGTGACCGCGGCGAGGCGCGCGACCGTCCCGGCGATGTCGTAGGCCGCCGCGGCCGCCGCCGCCTCGCGGCCCTCCCGCTCGGCGACCCCCGGGAACAGCAGCCGCGCCGCCATCGCGTCGGCGAGCGCGCCCGGGTCCTCGGCCGGCACCAGCGCGCCGAGCCCGGGACGGACGACCTCCGCGATGCCGGGGATGTCCGTCCCGACGAGGCAGCGGCCGGTGGCGAGCGCCTCCAGCGCGGTCAGCGGCAGCCCCTCCCAGCGCGACGGCAGCACGACCACGTTCGCGGCGGCCAGCCAGTCCCGCGGGTCCGGCACCGCCGGGACGAACCGGACGCCCGGCGCCCGGCGGCGCAGCGCGTCCAGGTCCTCGCCGTCGCCGACGATCGCGAGCAGCGCGGACGGGCACCGGGCGGCGACCGCGGGCCACGCCGCGACCAGCACGTCCTGCGCCTTCTGCCGGGTCACCCGGCCGACGCACACCGCGAGCGGCGCGGCGGCGGGCAGTCCCAGCCGGGTCCGCGCGGCGAGCCGCGCGGCCGCGTCGGCGGGCCCGAACCGGCGCCGGTCCACCCCGTTGCGGACGAGCCGGAACGGGCCGCGGACCCCGGCCCGCATCCCGGTCCGCAGCTCCCCCTCGCCGACGCAGACGAGCGCGTCGGCGCGGCGGGCCGCGTACCGCTCCCAGAGCCGGCTGGCCGCGACCAGCCGTGCGGCTGGAAGATCGCGGGCACCCCGGCGGGGCGGCGCAGCAGCCGTCCCGCGAGGCCCGCCTTCGCGGAGTGCAGGTGGACGACGTCGGGCTGGAAGCCCTTGACCAGGCGGCGCAGCCGCAGCGCCTCCAGCGGTGTCCCCGGGCCGGGGGCGCGGCCGGCGTCCCAGTTGAACCACGGCACGCCCGCCGCCGCGCACCGGGCGGGCAGGTCGCCGCCGGCCGGGCAGGCGACCGCCACCTCCCAGCCGCGGCGCCGCTGGTCGGCGACCGCCTGGCCGACGTAGACGGCGACGCCGCCCGCGTTCGGCTGGCTGACGTGCAGGACGCGCAGCGGCTCGGCGGCGTCAGCCATCCCCGGCCCGCCCGCCCTTCCCCGCGCCCGCCTCCCCGTCGCGCCCCGGCCCCGCTTCACTTACCGGCAGGGCGGCACCCCCCGGCCCCGCGCCACGCACCGCCTCCCCGCCGTCGACCGGCACAGCGTCGCCCCCCGGCATCCCGTCATCGCGCACCGGCAAGGCGTCGCGCACCGGCAGGGCGTCACTTACCGGTAGGGCGTCGCGCACCGCCTCCCCGTCGCGGACTGGCACAGCGTCACGCACGGGCGTCCCGTCATCGCGCGCCGGCGCCCCGTCGCTTACCGCCGGGGCGTCGCGCACCGGCAGGGCGTCGTGGCGCGGTTGCGGGACGTCCTCGCGGCTCGCGCTGGTCGGCAGCGCGTCCTCGCGCGGCGCGTCCTGCGGATCGGGCTCGGGCGGCGGCACCGTCGCGGGACGGTGGTGGCGGCGGGCGGCGAGGCCCGCGCGGACCAGCGCCAGCCCCGCGAACACCGGCGCCGGGAAGGCGCGGCCGAGGACGATCCGCTGGTTCTGGACGCGGTGCGGCCGCCATTTCAGCTTGTAGGGCTCCTCGCCGCGCAGCAGGTTGACGGCCTGCCGGCCGCGGGCGCGCGCGATGGCGAGGTCCTCGCGCAGCAGCATCAGCGCCACGTCCACGCTGCCGCGCAGCTCCGGGATCGCCCCGTACAGGTAGGCGCCGACGAACCGGTGCCCGATGAGGACGAGGTCGCTCGCGACGAGCCGCCCGTCCCAGTGGTACCGCAGCACGGCGGCGCGGCCCTCGCGGACCATCGCGGCGCCCGCCTCGGCCAGGTGCCGGCGGAACCGCTCGCGGGAGTGCTCGGGGTTCATCGGCCGGCCCCGCCACTGCCGGGCGTGCAGGTCCAGCAGGGCGGCGATCGCGTCCGCCGCCTCCTCGGGCGGGACGGTCTCGACCGTGACGCCCCGCACGTCGATCTTGCGGAGCTTCGCGCGCATCTTGCCGGCGCTGCGGCGCGGCAGCCGGTCCATGACCTCGGCGATGTCGGTGCAGGGCAGCTCCATGCACACCGACGCGGGCATCGGCCACGTCCGGCCGGGCCAGCGCCGCGCCACCTGGTGGACGACCGAGCCGGGCCGCACCTCGCGCAGGTCGATCGCGCAGCGGCCGCGCATCCCGTGCAGGGCGCGCGCGAGGTGCTCGACGGCGCCGTCCGCGTACGCGGGGTCGAGCAGGAAGTCGGTGAAGTCGCTCTGCCCCTCGGCGATCGGCACCAGCACGGGGAAGCCCCAGCGGCCCGCGGTCATCAGCGGCGCGGCGGCGACGAGGCGGCCCCGGTACCGGACGAGGACGAGTCGCAGCCGTCCGCGGATGCCGTACCAGCCCCACCAGGCGCTCAGCCATTCGGGGGACTGGAATGGGGTGGCCTCCGGGCAGCGCTCGTACAGTTCGCGCAGCTCATCGGCCAGTTCGAGGAGGGCGCCCTCGTCGCGGCGCACCTCCACCTGCCAGGCCGCGGCTCGCGCGGCGGGCCCGGCCGGCCCGGCGGCCCGGCTCGGGCGGATCATGCTGGACAGCGTCACGAGTGCACCTCCACGGGTTCGGTGGCGGGGCTCGGCACGGCCCCGCGCGGCGGGCGGGACGCGTCGTGCTGGCCCCGCTGCTGGGCTCGGCCGCGGCGCCCGCTGAGGACGGCGGCGCCGAGCCCGGCGAGCAGCACGCCGGACGCGGTGCCGACCGCGACGTCGAGCGGCGGGTTCGGCGACGACGGCGCCGACGGGGTCGCGGCCATGCTCATCAGCGCGACGCGGACGCCGGTGTCGGAGCGGTGCGACGTGCCGTAGCGGACGAGGGCGTCGGCGGCGGCGTTGGCGAACGCGGCGGCGCCGGCCGGGCTGTCCGCGCTGCCCGCGAGCTTGATGAGCGGCGTGTCGGGCGAGGTGGACGACTGGATGTGGTCGCGGGTGGCGGCCATCGCGCCGTCCGGCAGCGGGATCGAGGAGTAGGCGAGGGTCTCCGGCAGCGGCGCGAGCCGGCCGAACGCCTGCGCGAAGCTGACCGCGGCGGGTCCCTGGCCGCCGGGGCCGTCGTCCACGACGAGGACGTAGGCGGTGGCGGTGTAGGTCGCCGGCGCGAACAGGGCGTAGCCGAGGCCGCCGAGGAATCCGCTGAGCACGAGCGCGATGAGCAGCCCGAACCGGCGGAGGAACGCGGCGGCCGGGGTGCGCAGCCGGCCGGCGACGGCACCGGCGACCGCCCCGGCGGCGCGGCCGGGAGTGGCGGCGGCGCGCCGCGTCGTCGCCCGGCCGGTCTTGCCCCGGTCGGCCTTGCCGCGATCGGGCGCGGCGTGGGCGGGCTCGGTGCGGCCGGGCTCGGTGCGAGCGGGCCCGGCGTGACCGGACTGCGCGTGACCGGCCTCGGCGCGGGCGGGCTCGGTGGGCGGGCCGCCGCCTCCGGTGGCCGGTTTCCCGGTGGCAGGCTTCTTCGTGGCGTCGCGTTGCGACATCGGCTGACCCTTCTCTCGTGCCGTCAGGTCGGGATGGACTCGCGGGCGGGCCGCGTCCGCCCGGTGCTCGGCATGCCGCCGGTGTAGAGGCGGGCGAGTTTCGCGGCCTGCTCCGCGATGGCGTAGCGGTGGACGGCCGCCGGCACCGGGACCCGTCCGGTGCGGCGCGCGAGGGCGGCGCCCCAGGCGTCCGGACCGGCGGCGGCGGGCAGGCGGGTGGCGTGCGGCGCGTCGTCGGGGGGAAGGTCGTCGAGGGCCGGGCAGGCGGTGCGGACGGCGGGGAGCCCGGCGGCGAGCGCCTCCAGGACGCCGAGGCCGAACGTCTCCTGCGCGGACGGGGCGGCGTACACGTCCAGCGCGGCGAGGACGGACGCGACGTCACCGGTCCCGCCCGCGAAGACGACGCGGCCGGCGACGGCGGGCGCCGCGGCGAGCCGTTCGAGCCGCGCGCGCTCGGGGCCGTCGCCCGCGATGAGCAGCCGCAGGCCGGGCGTCCGGGCGGCGGCGCCGATGAGCAGGTCGATCCGCTTGGTCGGGACGAGGCGGCCGACGGTGCCGGCGACGTGCGCGTCCATCGGGATGCCGAGGCGGCGGCGGGTCTCGGCGCGCCGCGCGGGGTCGAACGCGAACGCGGCGGCGTCGATCCCGTTGGGGATGACCGTGATGCGGCCGGGCGGGACGCCCCAGGCGCGCAGCCGCGCCGCGACCGTCGGCGACACCGCGACCGTCACCGTCCCGAGCCGCTCGGTCGCCCGGTAGAGGGCCCGCACGGCGCGGGTGGTGCGGCGTCCCTCGATGTGCCCGTCGCCGAGGGAGTGCTCCGTGGCGATGATGCGGGGCGTCCCGGCGAGGCGCGCGGCGACGCGCCCGTAGACGCAGGCCCGGTACAGGTGCGTGTGGACGACGCCGTACCGGCCGTCGCGGATCAGCCGGACGAGCCGCGGCAGCGCGGCGAGGTCGCGGTTGCCGCGCATGCCGAGCTCGTGGACCGGCACGCCGCCGCCCCGGATCCGCTCCCCCAGCACGCCCGCGTGCGTCAGCGTCGCCACCTCGCACTCCATGGGCAGGTGGCGCAGGAGCAGCGCGAGCTGGTGCTCGGCGCCGCCGTGCTCCAGTCCGGTGATCACGTGCAGGACGCGGGTCACATGCGGCTCCGCCACAGCATCTGGTGCCGGACGAGCTTGGCGCGCAGCCGCAGGCTCCCGTCGCGCTCGCCGATGTAGGCGCGACCGAGCGCGTGCCGGGACGGCTCGTCCGGGCGGATGTGGCAGGCGTAGTCGTATCCGGCGGCGCGGACCGCGTCGATCTCGCGGGCGTCCGCGCGCCCGTACGGGTAGGCGAACCCGGTGACCCGCCGGCCGATGATCTCTTCGAGGTCGGCGCGGCTCTCCTCGAGCTCCTCGCGCAGCTCGGTGTCGTCGACCTCGGGCAGCGGGACGTGGTGGCGGCCGTGCGAGGCGACCTCCATACCGGTGTCGGCGACGGTGCGCAGCTGCTCGGCGGTCATGAGCGGCTTGCGGGGGCCGGTGTCCCACGCGTTGTACGAGCCGACCCGTCCGGACACGGCGAAGACGGTCGCGCCGAACCCGTACCGGACGAGGACGGGCAGGGCGCGGGTGGCGAAGTCGGCGTAGCCGTCGTCGAAGGTGAGGCCGACGAGGCCGCGGGCGCGGCCGGCGGCGTGCTCGGCGAGCAGCTCCGCCATCCCGGCGCCGCGCAGGCCGCGGGCGCGCAGCCAGGCCATCTGCCGCTCGAACCGGGGCGGCGAGACGGTCACCAGGTGCGGGTCGTCATCGTAGTGATCGATCGAGTGGTACATCAGCACCAGCGGCGGCGGTTCGACCTCCTGCGGAGGCCGCGCCGGATGCGCGCTCGGCGCGGGGCTGGTCGTCGGCGCCGTCTCCGGCACCGGTTCGGTCGGCTGGGTCACTGGTTCCCCCGGAAGATGTGCGGCCGCGGCGGGCGAGCGCGCCGGGCCTCCATGAGGGCCATGGGATGGTCCATGGCGCGATGAGGTCGCGTCCCGCCAGGGCGATCAGGGCGGCGAACGCGGCGGCGGTCGCGAGGCCGCCGGCGGCGAGCCGGACGAGCGCGGGCGCGGCGCCCAGCGGCGCGGTGGCGAGCAGGGCGGCGGCGCCGGCGAGGGACGCGAGGACGGTGAGCCGGGCGAGGTCGGCGGCGACGCGGCGCAGCGGGATCGGTGCGACGCGCGCGCGCACCCCGGCGAGCAGCAGGACGGCGGCGAGGGTGATGCCGGCGGCGTCGGCGGCGGCGAGCGCGGCCGTCCCGGCGAGGGCGGCGAACGCGGCGCAGCCGGCGGCGGTGACGGCGAGGCCGCCGGCGAGGACGGCGGTGGGCCGCCACTGCGGGCGCCGCTGCGCGAAGAACGCGCGGGTGGCGATCCCGACGGTCGACTGGCCCCACAGCCCGAGCGCGTAGACGCGCAGGGTGGCGGCGGTGTCGGCGGTGTCGGCGGCGGTGAACTCGCCGTGCTGGAACAGCACCCGGATGATGTCGGGCGCGAACGCGACGAGGAACGCAGACGCGCTCAGCACGAAGCCGCCCGCGACGACGAGGTCCTGCCGGATGCGCCGGGCGACGCCGCCGGTGTCGCCGTCCGCGGACGCGCGCGCGAGGCGCGGGAACGTCACGGTGACGATCAGCAGCGACAGCACCATCGGGACCTGCGCGACCTTCTGCGCGTAGTTCAGGTGCGAGATCGACCCGGCGGCGAGGCCGGAGCCGATGAACCGCTCGACGAACACCTGCGCCTGGCGGGTGACGGTGTAGACGACGACGGGCGCGACGGCGGCGAGGCCGAGCCGCAGGGCCGCCGCGTCCAGGCGGGGGGCGGCGTCCTCGCGCAGGCAGCGGACGAACGCGGGCAGCTGCACGGCGACCATGAGCACGCTGCCGAAGGCGACGCCGATCGCGGCGCTCATGATGCCGACGACCCCGGCGAGCCCGGCGATGAGGGCGAGGATCCCGACGTTGTAGGCGAGGTAGATGGCGGCGGGCGGGCCGAAGCGGTGGTGCGCGCGCAGCGTCGCGCTCATGTACCCGGCGACGCCGAACGTGACGACGGTGAGGGCGGTCAGCCGGACGCACCGGACCGCGGGCCCCGGCTCCGTCAGCCCCGGCGCGAGGATCCCCACGACGACCGGTGCGGCGATGCCGAGGGTCAGCGTGGCGGCGGTGAGGCCGAGGACCATCCGGGGCAGCGTCGCCGCGGTGAGGGCGCGCAGGCCGCCGCCCCCGGCGAGCAGCCGGGTCACGACCGGGACCATGAGCAGCGCCATGGCGTCCTCGATGAGCAGCGGCGACACCGTCTCGGGGATCGTCCAGGCGACGAGGAACGCGTCGGTGGCGCCGCTCGCGCCGAACCGGTGCGCCATGACGAGGTCGCGCAGGAACCCGAGCCCGGTGCCGGCGGCGATGAGCACGCCCGACAGCGCGGCCGCCCGCCCGACCGACACGCCCCCGCCATTGGGCGCCGCACCGTCAGGCACAGCACCGGAGGCCGGCTCTCGGGCCGTCACGCGTGCTCCCCTCCCGCGACGCCGGGACCGGACGGCCGCCGGAGGCCGAAGGCACGGCGCGCGGCGGCGCCGAGCAGGACCCCGGTGAGCACGCAGGTCGGCCCGCCCATGTCCGCGTACAGGAAGTTGACGAGCAGGAACGCCGTGAACGCGGCGCCGATGAGCCAGAACGGGTCGCGCACGTCGCGGCGCGTCCACAGCCCCCGCACGACCGCGCCGAGCAGCGCGGCGAACCCGGCGAGGCCGAGCACGCCCTGCTCGGACAGGATCAGCAGGTACTCGTCGTGCGGCGACAGCAGCGGCTGCCGCCGGTAGCCGTTGACGGGGTCGTCGGTCTCGCTGCCGGACGACAGCTCGATGCCCGCGTAGGTGTCGCGGTAGGCGGGGAAGTTCTTCACGCCGACGCCGGTCACCGGGTGGTCGGCCCACATCCGCCCGGCGGCGGCCCACAGGTTGTAGCGGTCGCTGACGGACTGGTCCGGCGCGCTCACCGAGACCGCGATCGACGCGTACCGCTGCACGATCTCCCCGCCACCGAGCAGCCCGAACGCGACGAGCCCGAGCGCGGCGCAGCACACCGCCGCCTTCACCGCGAGCCACCGGTCGAAGGCCACCAGCATCAGCCCGACCCCGGCGGCGAGCGCGATCCAGCTGCCGCGGCTCAGCGCGAGCAGCAGCGCGAGCGCCAGCACGCCGAGCCCGGCCAGCGCGACCGGCGCCGCCGCGGCCCCGTACCGGGGCGCGACCAGCGCGAACGCCGTCAGGACGAGGACCGCGAACCCGACGACGATGGACATCGCCATGACGTCGGCCGCGCCGAACGTGCCGACCGCGCGGACGTTCGCGCCGCCGATCGACGCACCCGTCCCGGTGAGCGCCTGCCAGATCCCGTACAGCGCCTCGCCGAGCCCGAGGCCGAGCACCGACCCGAACACGATGCCGAGGTCGCGGCGGTCCCGGACGAGCAGCACGACGGCGAGCGGCACCAGCACGAAGATCTGCACGTCCCGCACGAACCCCGGCAGGCTGGACGCGATGTCGGGAGACGCGACCGTCGTCACGCCGAGGGTCGCGGCGAGCGGCGCGAACGCCCACAGCGCGCGGCGCGGCATCGCGACCCGTCCCCGGGCGACCAGCAGCGCGGCCGCCGCGACCATGAGGACGCTCGCGCAGTCGCCGGCGGTGACCTGCACCCCGGCGCCGTCCCCAGCGGCCGCGCCGCTCCCTCCAGGCGGGACGCCGACGCACGCGACGGTCGCCGCGACCAGCCAGCTCGGCCGAGCGAGGAGGCCGGCGAGCGCGCGGCGGGACACCACCGGCGCCCGGCCCGGCCAGGGCACGACGGCCGTCACGCGAGCAGCTTGCGGGGAGCCACCTCCCGGCAAAGACAGCCGCATGCCCTCGCTTCGCTCGGTCATGTGGCGTCCCGGCAGAGCATCGCCCGCACCGTCAGCAGCAGGATGCGCAGGTCGGAGGCCAGCGTCCAGTGGTCGATGTAGTGGTTGTCGAGGCGGGCGCGCAGCTCGATGGAGGTGTCGCCGCGGAAGCCGTGCACCTGCGCCCAGCCCGTCATGCCGACCGGGACGCGGTGCCGCAGCATGTAGCCGGGGCACGACCGGGAGAACTGCTCCACGAAGTGCGGGCGCTCCGGGCGCGGCCCGACGAGGCTCATGTCGCCGCGGACGACGTTCCACAGCTGCGGCAGCTCGTCCAGCGACGTGCGGCGCAGGAACCGGCCGACGGGCCCCATCCGGTCGTCGCCCTCGACGGTCCAGCGGGTGTCGGACTCCTGCTCGTCCGCGGGCTTGAGGGTGCGGAACTTCAGCAGCACGAACTCCTCTCCGCCGCGGCCGATCCGGCGCTGCCGGAACAGCACGCCGGGCCCGCCCTCCAGCCGGACCGCGACCGCGCACGCGGCGAGCACCGGCACCGCCGCGACCAGCAGGGCGGTGCCGACGACCAGGTCGAAGGCGCGCTTGGCGAGCCGCGGCACGGCGCCGCGCAGCCGCCAGTCGACGCGCGCGCACGGCAGCCCGGCGAGGTACTCGCGCCGCGCGGACGCGACCGGCAAGACGTCCGACGGCGGCTGGACGAGCAGCGTCTCGCACGGCAGCCCGAAGCAGGTGCGCAGCACGGCGTCGAGCCGGCCGGGCTGGACGTCCTCGGCGACGACCACGACGGTGCCGGCGCTGTGCTCCTCGACGAGGGCGGGCAGGTCGGCGGCGTCGCCGAGGGCGGGCAGGCCGGACGCGGTGTCCGGGCCGCCGGCCGCGACGAGCCCGACCGGCGCGAGCCCGAACTCCCCGCGCGCGCACAGGATGTCGATGACGTGGTCGCTCGTCCCGCCCGTCCCGACGACGAGGGCGGTGCGGGCGCGGGACCGGCGGCAGCGGTAGGTGCGGGCGGCGGCGTTGCCGAACGCGCGCGCGATCAGCTCCAGCACGCCCGCGACGGACGCGATCAGCAGCCACGCGGCCGTCCCGGCCCGCGAGGGCGCCGCGCCGGGCGTCAGCACGGGCAGCAGCGCGGCGGCGAGCGCGGCGACCACCAGCGCCCGGACCAGCACCGGCCGGACGTCCGCCAGCAGCGACGGGCAGCGCCGCACCCGGTACAGCCCGCCGGAGGCGTTCAGCGCGACGAGGGCGGCGGCCGCGGCGGCAGGCAGCACCCCGCCCGGTCCGGCGCCGCGCGCGACGGCGACGGCGGCGGCCATCGCCCAGCCGTCGGCGACGGCGAGGCAGGCCGGGTACAGCAGGGCGAGCGGTGCGGGGGCGCGGCGGCGGGGCGGGAGGGGCGGCGGGACGAAGGGCGGCGTTCCGGATCCGGCGGACGCGCCGGCGTCGACGGCGGCGCTCAACCCCTGGGCTCTCATCTCGCGCGTCCCTTCGCTGACAGAACCTCACCGGCAGGTGACTCCGCCGGGCCCGCGGTGCCGCGACGCCGCACGCGCTCCGCGCCGCCGAACATCGGATCCGCGAGCGGCCACGGTCCAGCCTCGCAGCAGGTTCCAGCGGTGATCGCCGCTTTTAACGAAGGGCACCGCAGTCTTGAAGAGAAGATCGACACAATCTGGGGGCTACCCATCTGACCTGCGGCGACGATCCCATCACCGGCCATCGCTTTCACCAAGAAACGCCAAGCATGCAAACCCGGGACGGGCACTTGCATTTTCATATCCGCGACGCCGACGACACATTTCCTTTTCGCCCGTCCCCGCGCCGATTGCGAGCAATGACATGCGTTTCTCCCGCCCCGCCGCCGGTCCCGCGGCGGCCTCCCCGGCGGCGGCGCCCGGCGGCCGGCCCGCCCGGCGACCGGGAACCCGTGGGGCGCCAGGGGCGAAAGATGCGAAGAACCCCCCACACGATGCGAACCTTCGGGGCACGATGGACGTCCCATGTGATCGAGCGTGAAAACCGGCCGTCCCCCCAGGTGCGGGCCGGGAAGACAGGGCCGTTCGTCAGCGAACTCGTTGCGGGGTCCGCGCTCCACCGGGTTCGGGTGGGCTTGATGAGGGAGAACGGTGCGAGGGAAGTCGTTTGCGGTGGTCGCTCTGGTCCTCGGGCTGGCGACGGCGTGCGGTGGCAGCAGGAGCGGCGGCACGGGCGGGACGACGGCGGCGGGCGGTGACGACGGCGCCCCCAAGGTGACGATCACCCCCGCGAACGGGGCCGCGAAGGCCCGCCCGGACGCGGGCGTGACAGTGACGTCGACCGGCGGCACGCTCGGGCAGGTGTCGGTGAAGCTGAAGGGCGCCGAGGTGCCCGGCAAGCTGTCGGCCGACAAGACGCAGTGGCATTCGACCTGGACGCTGCAGCCGGGCGGCAGCTACCAGGTGTCGGCGACCGCGACCTCGCCCAAGGGCAAGGCCACCACGGCCACCAGCGCGTTCCGGGCGAGCCGGGCGACCGCCGCCACCGTGATCAACAACGTGGTGCCGAGCGCGAACGAGACGGTCGGCACCGGCATGCCGGTCTTCATCCAGTTCAACAAGGCGGTCCCCACCAAGGCGCGGGCCGCGGTCGAGAAGAGCATCGAGATCTCCTCGACCAAGCCGACCGAGGGCGCCTGGCGGTGGCTGGCGCCGGGCGAGTCGTTCAACGGGCTGCCGTCGCTGGTGTTCCGCCCCAAGCACCCGTGGGCGCCGCACCAGCGGGTGTCGGTCACCGTCCACTACGCCGGCCTGAAGATCGGCGACAACGTGTTCGGCGCCAAGGACGTGACCCGCAACTTCAAGATCGGTGACTCGCACACCGTCCAGGTCAACGCCAAGACCGACAAGCTGGTCGTGAAGAAGAACGGCCGGACGGTCCGCACCTGGGGCGTCAGCCTCGGCGCGGGCGGCGACGTCCAGTCCGACGGCGTCGACCACCTGCTCACCACCAGCGGCGTCCACCTGACCATGGACCACAGCCGCCTGGAGCGGATGCGCCCGCCGGGCAAGAAGAAGGGCGACCCGGGCTGGTACGACGAGCAGGTCCCGTTCGCGACCCGCATCTCCAACAGCGGCGAGTACATCCACCAGAACATGGACGACCCGACCTGCCTGGGCAACCGCAACTGCAGCCACGGCTGCGTCCGCTCCCCCGCGAACGACGCGCAGTGGTTCTACAGCTGGTCCTACCGCGGCGACCTGGTCACCATCACCGGCACCAAGCGCCAGCTCCAGTGGACGAACGGCTGGGGCTACTGGCAGCTGCCGTTCACCAAGTGGGCGCAGGGCAGCGTCCTCGGCAAGCCCGTCACCACCACCGCCCTGTCTTCCTGAGCCGGGCGCCTGACCCGCCCGCACACCCCTGAACGGCCGCGCCGGTCCCCCGGGACCCGCGCGGCCGTTCCGTCTCCCCGCGACCGGTTAGGCGGCGTCCGTGTCGGTGCCGCGCAGGATGTACAGGTCGTCGCCGAACACGGCGGAGATCTGAAGGTGCCCGCCGAGCCTCGCTGCGTCGGTTCGTGCTCGTTGAAGTGCGGGGTCAGATGAGGGGGAGGGCGGCGGGGGCGGTTTCGGGGACGGCCGGGGAGCGGGGGGCGACGCGTTCGACCCGCTGGTAGGGGGCGCCGGGCTCGGGGCGGGGGTCCTTCTCGCCGCGGTTCGGCCAGAACGCCATCGCCCGCTCCGCCTGCGCGGTGATGGTGAGCGACGGGTTGACGCCGAGGTTCGCGGTGACCGCCGAGCCGTCCACGATGTGCAGGCCGGGGTGGCCGTGGACGCGGTGGTAGGGGTCGATCACGCCGGTCTCGGGCGTCTCGCCGATGACGCAGCCGCCGATGAAGTGCGCGGTCGTCGGGATGTTGAACAGGTCGAACCAGGTCCCGCCGGGGGTGGCGTCGAGCTCCTCGGCGAGCATCCGGACGGCCTTGTGCGCGACCGGGATCCACGTCGGGTTCGGTTCGCCCTCGCCGAGCCCGGCCGACAGCCGGCACCGCCCGAGCAGCCCGCGCTTCTCGGTGACCGTGATCGAGTTGTCGGCGGTCTGCATGACGAGCGCGATGACGGTGCGCTTCGCCCAGTCCTTCAGCGACAGGCCACGCAGGATGATCGTCGGGTGCCGGGCGGCCTGGCCGAGGAACTTCAGCCAGCGCGGCGCGCCGCCGCCGTCGACCAGCAGCGTCCGGATGAAGCCCATCAGGTTGTTGCCGGCGCCGTAGCGGGTCGGCTCGATGTGGGTCTTGTCATCGGGGTGGAACGAGGAGGTGATGGCGAGGCCGGTGCTGTGGTCGACGTCCTTCCTGCGGTGCCACACCGTCATCCGCTCGACGCCGAGCAGCGCCTCGGAGTTGGTGCGGGTCAGCTCGCCGAGCCGGGGCGACAGGTGCGGGAGCCGGCCGGCGGCGCGCATCCGGTGCAGCAGCCGCTGCGTGCCGTAGGTGCCGGCGGCGAGCACGACGTGCTCGGCGGTCAGCGTCCGGCGGCGCCTGCGCAGCGGCGCCGTGTGCTCGACGTCCACCGCGTAGCCGCCGCCGTCCCGGGGCGTGACGGCGGTCGCGGTCGTGTCGGCCAGCACCTGCACACCGGCCCGCTCGGCCAGGTACAGGTAGTTCTTCGTCAGCATGTTCTTCGCGCCGACCCGGCAGCCGATCATGCAGGAGCCGCAGGCGGTGCAGGTCGTCCGGCGGGGGCCGGCGCCGCCGAAGAACGGGTCGTCGTGGTCCTCGCCGGGCTTGTCGCCGAAGTACACGCCGACGGGCGTCGGATGGTAGGTGTCCCCCACGCCCATCCGGTCGGCCACGCGCTTCATCGCCTCGTCCGCCGGGGTGACGAGCGGGTTGACGGTGACGCCGAGCATCCTCTGCGCCTGGTCGTAGAACGGCTTCAGCTCGTCCTGCCAGTCGGTGATGTGGCCCCACTGCCGGTCCTTGAAGAACGGCTCCGGCGGCACGTACAGGGTGTTGGCGTACACCAGCGAGCCGCCGCCGACGCCGGCGCCCGCGAGGACCAGCACGCCGGCCTTCCCGCCGACGAGGTGGATGCGCTGGATGCCGCGCATCCCGAGCCGCGGCGCCCACACGTACTTGCGCAATCGCCACGACGTCTTCGGCAGCGTCTTCTCGTCGAAGCGGCGCCCCGCCTCCAGCACGGCGACCCGGTACCCCTTCTCCGCCAGCCGCAGCGCCGACACGCTGCCGCCGAACCCGGACCCGACGACGATCACGTCGAAGTCGTACGCGTCACCGGACATGGGAGCATCACCTCACTGGACGGGATGGGTCCCCGACTATGGCGGCGCTCTCCGTCGCGCACCATGCACGGGGCGCAACGATTCGGCAGGGCAATTATCACAAAAGTGATAAATAACGGTGTGTCAGCGTGCGGCGCCGCGGTTGACGAGCCGGGCGTGCAGGATCAGCTCCATCTCCAGGCAGCGCCGCGGGTCCCGGAGGTCGTCGCCGAACAGGTCCTGCAGATGGCGCAGCCGGTACCGGACGGCGGAACTGGGCGTCCACGACGAGGCTGAGCGCGCCGAGGTCGAGGTCGAGGCCGCCCGGGACGGCCGCGAGCGTCCGCCACGCCGCGAGCGCGGACCGGCGCAGCGCCTGCTGGACCTCGACCGGGTCGCGGCCGTCGCGCGCGAGGTGGCGGCCGACCCGCAGGTAGAACGCCGCCACCCGCTCCCAGCCGGCGCCGGGGTCCTCGACCAGGTCGCAGAAGTGCCGGATCCCCGCGACGATCCCCGCGCGCGCCCGCCCGATCTCGCCGTCGCCGACCGGCGGGTCGCCGCGCCGCAGCTCGTTCAGGACCTCGTTCGCCGCCCGGTCCACGTGGGGCCGCAGCCGCTCGGCCACCCATGCCGGGACGGCCTCGAAGGGCCGCACGTCCAATCGCGTTCGCACCACTCGTCGATCTCCCTGTCCGAGGCCCTCCGGTCGGCGGCGCTCCCAGGATCGCGGATCGCGGCCCGATTCCGATTGTCCCTGAAATAAATCGTTCAGCGCTGCTTCATGGAGTCGACTGACAAAAGCGCGGAGCCGGCTGCGAGCGCGTTTCGCATTTTCGGAATGACCTGCGAAACCGTCGCGGGGGCCCGCCCCGGACGGGTAATTTTCGTCGTGCCCGGTTCCGGCCGGGGCCTGCCGCGCAGCTCAGGACGGTGCGGCCGTCAAGGCTGGAACGTGTCAATTCCCGTGATCCGCCATTGCCGGGAATGGCGGACGGCGGTGACGGCGAGCATGGCGGGGGACGTGGTGCTCTTGCCGTCGCCGGCGCGGGTCGTCTGCTGGTCGGCGTAGACGAGCAGGCGCGCGCGGCCGTCCCGCAGGGTGGTGACGGCACTGTCGGTGACCTTGGTACTGAGGACGGTCCGCTGCCGCGGCGCGTCGGTGCGGACGCGGTCCATCAGGGCGGCGTACTGCCGGACGGCCGGGCCGGTGAGGCAGGTGCGGGCGGCGGCGTCGGTCCGGCCAGGGTCGGTGTAGTTGTAGGAGAAAAGCCGGCCGACCATGTCGGCGACGGCGCCCTTGACCTCGCTGGTGGCGGCGCCGTCGGTGAGGGCGCCGTTCCGCGCGGCGGGGTCGCCGCGCAGGTCACCGGCCTGCCGGTGCATCCAGATGCCGGACGCGGCGAGCAGCACGGCGAGCAGGCCGAGGACGGCGGGCGAGGCGGCGGCGGCCTTCCAGCGGGCGCCGCCGAGGATGCGGGTGGTGTGCGCGGCCATGGCGGGCCGTCCTCTCACGTCGTGCCGGCCGGGGCCTGGCCGAGGTCGCTGATCTTCCAGCCGGCGCCGGTGCGGGCGAGGCGGCCTTCCAGGCGGTTCTGCTTGGTGACGGGAGCGCCGCCGGGCGGGGTGACGGTGGTCTCGACGGCGACGAGCACGCTCGCCCTGCCGGACCGCTCGTCGAGTTCGGCGACGGCCGCGTCGAGGATCCGCGCGGTGGTGACGGTGCGGGCCTTGCGGACCCGGTCGGTGAACCCGGCGCGGTCCTGCGCGATCTGCCGGTGCAGGTCGCCGGTGGTGGAGTCGAGCCAGGTCCGCAGGCCGGCGTCGACGGCGCGGTAGTCGAGGGTGTTGAGGTTCTGGACGCCCTGCTCGGCGCTCTGCAGGACGTCGTCGCGGGTGCGGGAGTAGGCGCGGGCGGCGTCGTGGGCGGCGGTGTACCAGTTCCAGCCGGCCCAGGCGGCGAAGAGCGCGGCGAGGACGGCGAGGCACGCCGCCGTCCTCTGCAGGCTGTCGGGTTCCGGCATGGCGGGCCTCCTGGTCACGCGGACTTCAGCTCGGTGATGCGCCAGTGGCCGTCGTCGCGGTGCGCGGTGACGGTGAGCTGGGCGGCGGCGGGGGTGCCGTCGGGCTTGCCGGCGCGGGTCGCGGTCTGGTCCAGGAAGACCAGCAGCCGCGCCGTGTCGCCGACGAGGGAGATGACGCCGGCGCGGGTGACGCGGGTGGTGAGCGTGACGCGCTGGGCGGGCGCCTGCCGCGCCACCTGGCCGAAGATCTTGCCGTACTGCGCGGCGGCGGCCCCGGTGAGCACGTCGGACGCGGCGCGCCGGGCGGCCTCCACGTCGGTCGGCGTGTAGCTGAAGATGCGGCTGAGCGCGGTGGACACGTCGCCGGTGACGTCGGTGGTGGCGACGCCGTCCAGCACGGCCCGGTCGTGCGGGCTGCCCCCCGTGCCGTCATCGCGGAACCGTCCGGCGACGGGGTGCAGGAGCAGCGCGATCAGGACGAGCCCGAGCGCGACGCCGAGCGGCTTGCCGAGGCCGAGGAGGCGGTTCATCGGGCACCGGCCGGGATCGAGGTGAGCGATTCGAGCTTCCAGCCGTCGGCGGTGCGGACGGCGCCGGCCTCGAAGCGCTTGCGCTGCAGGGTCGGGGCGCCGCCCTGCGGGGTGAGGGTGACCCGCACGGACGCGATGACCCGGGCCTTGCCGGCGGCGGTGTCGAGCGAGGTGACGGCGGCGCCGGTGACGGTCGCGGACGCGCTGGTCCGGGACGCGCCGATCTTCGCGCGGTTCGCCGGCTCGTCGCGCTGGAGCTGGTCGTGCAGGGGGCCGGTGGACGCGTCGAGCCAGGCCTTGAGCCCGGCGGACGGGTCGGACCGGTCCATGGTGTTGAGCGCGGCGATCTCGCGGCCGGTGCTGCGCAGGACGAGGTCGCGTTCGCGTTCGGGGCCGCTGTCGCGGGCGCCGCCCGCCGGGAACAGGGTGAAGGCCGTCCAGCCGAGGAACGCGGCGGCGGCGAGGATCGCGGCCCAGCCGATGAGGCCCCACCCGGCGAGCAGGGGCCGGCGCTCGGGGCGGGGCCGGGGCCGGGGTTCGGCCTTGACGGTGGCGGCCATCAGTGCCCTCCGTTCAGGCCGAGCAGGGCGCTCATCCCGGACGGTCCGGGCGCGACGCCGGGCAGTGCGAGCGCGCCCGGCAGGGCCGCGTTCGCCGCCGAGCCGGCCGGGGCGCCGCCGAGGACGGACCCGGGACGCACGGCGGCCGGGACGGGCGGGTGCGGGGCGTTGGCGGATCCGCGCACGTTGATGCCGCTGGACGCGGGCGCCGTGCAGCGGGCCGCGGTGTTGAGGGCGGGGCCGGGGGACGTGTCGAGCCCGTTGCGGTACCGCGTCCCGCCGTAGCCGGACGTGCAGGGCGGCGGGTCGAAGAACGTGTTGACCATCCCGAACCTGAGGCGGCCGTCGCGTGCGACGGTCAGGCCCATGGACACCGCGTCGGGGAGCTTCGCGAGGAGCTGCTCGAGCCCGTCCGTGCGGGGCTGCAGGACGCGGGACGTCGTGAGGAAGTTCGCGATGAGCACGCTCATCGACGGGTCGAGGTCGCGGACGAGGCCCTGGAACTCGCCGGCGGCGCCGGGCGCGGTGGCGACGAGCTTGCGGAACGCGGGATCGGAGGCCCGGAGCCGCCGCGACAGCAGCCGGGCGTTGCGGCCGAACGCCTTCAGGGCACCCGACTCCTCGTCCTGGGTGGTCAGGACGGTCTGGCCGTCGCCGATCAGGGAGCGGGTCGGTTCGATGTTGCGGTCGGCGGCCTCGGTGAGAGCGTGGCTGTTGTCGAGCAGGACCTGCAGGTTCGGGCCTTCGCCGGCGAACGCCCGGCCGAGTTCGGCGACGACCGTCCGCAGCGACCCGGTCGGGACGGACGCGGCGAGGTCGTTCACGCTGGTCAGCAGGTCGGTGACGGGCGCCGGGGTGGTGGCGGACGAGCGCGGGATGACCGAGCCGGCGGCGAGGTACGGGCCGGCACTGGTGCGGGGGCGCAGGTCGATGTACTGCTCGCCGATCGCGGACCGGTTCGCGACCACGGCCTGGGTGTCGCGCGGCACCTTCGGCGCCGACTTGCGGATCCGCAGGTCGGCGATCACGCCGTCGCCGGTGAGGTCGAGGCCGCCGACGCGTCCGATCGAGGTGCCCCGGTAGGTCACGTCGGCGTTCTTCGCGAGGCCGCCCGCCTCGGGCAGGTCGACCTTGACGACGTAGTAGTCCTTCAGCCCGACGTATCCGCCGAGGTCGGCGTGGTTCAGGCCGACGTAGCAGATCGCGAGCGCCCCGACGATCAAGAAGACGATGTTCTTGATCCTGGTGCCGATGGTCAGCATCCGGTCAGCCCCCCTGCCCGGCCGGGCCGCCCGCGGGCGTGCCGTCGCCGCTGCGCGGCAGCGGCGTCACCGGCGGGACGATCTGGGTCCCCGGCTGCGCGGTGACCTGGAGATACACGTTGAGGTAGTCGCCCTTCACCGCGGGCAGGACGGCGTCGGTGAACGGGTAGGTGAGCAGGACCTGCAGCGCGTTCGGCAGGTCGTGCCCGGCGTCCGACAGCTTGCGCAGCGCCGGCTCGAGCGCCTTGAGGTCGGCGACGAGGTCGGTCTGGCTACGCCGCACGGTCGTGACGGCCACGCCGGACAGGTCGTTCAGCGAGTTCAGCATCCGGACGAGCGCGCCGCGCTGCTCCTCCAGCACCTTGAGGCCGGGCTCGATGTCGACCAGCGCGACGCCTATCTGCCCCTGGCGCGCGCGCAGGGTCGCCGACAGCCGGTTGACGCCGTCCAGCGCGTCGGTGATGCCCTGCTTGTTGGCGTCGAGGTCGCCGACGAGCTTCCTCGCCTGCTCCAGCAGCGACCGGATCCGCGGCTCGTTGCCGTCCAGCGCCTTGTTCAGCTCGGTGGTGATGGTGCGCAGCTGCGCGATCCCGCCGCCGTTGAGCAGCATCGACAGCGCGCCGAACACCTCCTCGACCTCCGGGTTCCGGTTCGTGCGCGACACCGGGATCACCGCGCCGTCCGCGAGCCTTCCCGTGCTCGCGGACGGCGCGGGCCCGCCCGGCGCGGTGCCGCCCGGCGCGGCGGCGCCCGCCGGGAGTCCGGTGGTCGCGGGAGCGGCGCTGAGCTGGACGAACTTCTCGCCCAGCAGGCTCGACTGCTCCAGCTGCGCGTACGCGCCGGCGGGCAGCCGTACATCGCCGTTGATCTTCATGGTGACCTCGGCGGTCCAGCCGCCGTGCGGCAGCGCCACCTTCACCACCCGGCCGACCGCGACGTCGTTGACCTTCACCGCGGACTGCGGGACGAGGTTCAGCACGTTCGCGAACTCCGCCTTCACCGTGTACGGGTGGTCGCCGAGGTCGGCGCCGCCGGGCAGCGGCAGGTCCTGCACGCCGCCGAACCCGCAGCCGCCGAGCGTGGTCGCGGCGAGCACGGCGGCGATGACGGCGGTCCGGGCCCGCCGGGTGTGCGCGCGGCTCATGGCGCCCCCTTCCCCGCGCCGGCGGCGGGCGCGGCGCGTCCGGCCGCGGGCAGCGGCGGGCTCATCTCGTTGAGGTCGCCGCGGCCCATCAGCGTCCCGCTCTTCGGGTCGTAGGCGTTGAGGACGTTGGTGACGTCGAGCGGCAGGTCGTCGAGGGCCTCGGCGAGGGAGCCGCGCTCGTCCACCAGCAGCTGGGTGATCTTCGAGAGCTTCGCGACGTTCGTGCTGATCTGCTCGCGGTTGTCGTGGATGAACACCTTGACCTTGGCGAGCGCGGCGGCGAGCGCCTTCAGCGCCGCGTCCAGCTCCTGCCGGTCGTCGGCGAGGAACCCGCTCACGTCGGCGAGCTGCCGCTCGGCCTGCCGGACCTGCCCGTCGTTGGCCTTCAGCATCGAGGTGAACGCCGACAGGTTCGAGACCGTCGCGAACAGGTCCTTCTGCGACCCGGACAGGGTCTTGGCGGCCTGCGCCATCCGCTCGGTGGTGGTGCGGATGTCCTGGCCGTTGCCCTGGAGGTTCTCCGCGCCGGTGCCGAGGACGCGCGACAGCGCGCCGTCCTTGTTCACGCCGTCCGGTCCGAGCTGCTTCGACAGCTTGGTGATGCCGGCGTAGATCTGGTCGAGTTCGACGGGCGTCGCGGTCCGCGCGACCGGGATCACCGCGCCGGCCGCCATCTTCGGGCCGCCGGTGTAGGCGGGCGTGAGCTGGACGTACCGGTCGGCGACAAGGCTCGGCGCGATCGCGACGGCGTTCGCACCGGCCGGCACGTCGATCCCGTGGTCGACCGTCAGCACCGCCCTGACCTGCGTGCCCTCGGCGCGGACGGAGTTCACCGTGCCGGCCTTCACGCCGAGGATCCGCACGTCGGAGCCCTTGTAGACGCCGACGGCGTCGTGGAAGTAGACGGTGATCCGGGTCCCGGCGGGAGGCCGCAGGACGAGGAACGCGACGGTCGCGGCGGCGATGACGGCGAGTCCGGCGGCGACCAGCGCCGCCGGTCCGGCGATTCTGCGCAGCATCAGTGCCCGCCCTTCTCGGGCGGCATGCAGCCCTTCTCCGGTGTCGTCGCGGGCGCGTACTCCTTCGGGACGAGCCCGCACAGGTACCCGTCCAGCCAGCGGCCGTTGCCCATGGAGTTGCCGAGCAGCCGCGTGTACGGACCGGCGGTCTTCAGCGCGCGGTCGAGGTCGTCCTGGTTGCGCTGCAGCAGGTCGGTGACGCGGCCGAGCGCGCGCAGCGTCGGGTCGAGCTGCTTCTGGTTGTCGTCGACCAGCCCGCTGATCTGCTCGGACAGCGACTGCGCGCCGACCAGCAGCCCGTGGATCGCCTCGCGGCGCCGGGCGATCTCGTTCAGCAGCAGGTTGCCGTCGCGCAGCAGCGCCTGGACGTCCTGGGCCTGGCCGGAGACCGTACCGGTGATCTGCCGGGTGTTCGCCAGCAGCCGGGACAGCTCCGCGTCCCGCGACGAGATCGTCTTCGACAGCGCGGACACGCCGGTGAGGGCCTGCCGGACGCTCGGCGCGGTGTGCGCGAACGCGCCGGAGATCGCGTCGAGGCTCTGCGCGAGCTTGACGGAGTCGAGTTCCCCGGTGGTGGTGGCGAGGTCCTGGAACGCCTGCGTCACGTCGTAGGGGGAGGTCGTCCGGTCCAGCGGGATGGTGCGGCCGGGGTCCTGCCGGCGCGCGCCGAGCGGGTCGACGGCGAGGTACTTGTCGCCGAGCAGCGTCTTGATCGCGATCGCGACGGTGCTGGCGTCGCCGACCCAGGTGCGCTTCACCCGGAACGACACGGCGACCTTCGCGCCGTCCAGCCGGACCCCGGTGACCTCGCCGACCTTGACGCCGGCGACACGGACCTCGTTGCCCGGCCGCAGCCCGGCCGCCTCGCTGAAGTCGGCGCGGTAGACGGTGCCGCCGCCGATCAGCGGCAGGTCCTTGGCGTTGAACGCGGCGAGCCCGGCGGCGACGAGCAGCGCGATCGACACGATCGCGACGAGGACCGGGTCGCGCTCCCGGACCGGCTTCAGCCTCGGCCGCCTCATGACCCGCACCTGGCCGCGTCCGAGTGCACGCCGGTCGGCGCCGGGTGGGTCTCGCCCGGGTACTGCCGGTAGGTCACCCCGGTCACGGACGCCTCGCACATGTAGAAGTTCATCCACGACCCGTACGAGCCGACCCGGCCGATCGCCGCCATCTTCACCGGCAGCGTCCGCAGGAACGTCTCGACGGTCGGGGAGTCGTCGTCGAGGTTGGTGGACAGCCGCCCGAGCTGCGCGATGTCCTGCCTGAGCGGTTCGCGGCCCTGCTGGAGCAGGCTCGTGGTGACGCCGGCGAGGTCGTCGAGGGCGCTGATCGCGTCGCCGATGGACGTGCGGTCGCCGGCGAGGCCCGACACGAGCCGCCGCAGCGTCGTGATGAGGCCCGACAGGTTGTCGCCGCGCGCGTTGACCGTGTCGAGGACGGCGTTCAGGTTGTCGATGACCTGCCCGATCACCTGGTCCTTGTCGGCGATGCCGCTGGTCAGTGACCCGACCGTGGACAGCAGGTCCTCGACCGTCCCGCCCTCGCCCTGGAGCACCTGGACGATCGACTCGGCGAGCCGGTTGACGTCGTTCGGCGACAGCGCCTGGAACAGCGGCTGGAACCCGTTGAACAGCTGCGTCAGGTTCAGCGCCGGGGCCGTCCGGTCGACGGGGATCGTCGCGCCGGGCCGCAGCACGCCGGCGCCGCCGGTGCCCCGGCCGATCTCCAGGTACCGCTGGCCGATCAGGTTCAGGTACTTGATCGTCGCGGTGGACGAGGCGGGCAGCCGGTGCGCGCGGTCGATCTTGAACGTGACGAGCGCCTGCCGGCGGCCGACGACCCGGATCCCGCCGACCCGGCCGACCTGGACGCCGGCGATCCGCACGCTGTCGCCGTCGCGCAGCCCGGACGCGTCGGTGAACCGCGCCCTGTAGGTGACGGAGCCGCCGCCTCCGGTCTGCGCGATGGTGAGCGCCAGCATCCCGGTCGCGACGACCGTCACGACGACGAACGCGAGCGACTTCCACAGCGGCCCGAGCAGTCCCCCGCGGTTCATCGGATCCTCACCTCCGTACCGCGGTAGACGGGTCCGAGGAGCACGCTGCTCCAGTCGGGCAGGTCCTCGGGGACCTCCTGGAGTCCCGGTGCCAGCAGCTCGTTGACCAGGCGGTTCTCCTCCGGCGAGTTCGGCAGGCCGAGCGCCCCGGGCGCGACAGCGACCGGGGTGGCCGCGTTCGGGGGCGCCGACTTCACGGTGGCGCCGGCGGGGTAGCAGTGCGGTCCGCTCTTGTCGGTGTAGCGGGGCGTGTCCTTGCCGGGGACGTACCGGCCCTTGTTCTGCACGGTCGTCACGTCCACGTGCAGGCCGGGGCGCTTGGTGCCCTTGCCGAGCACCTTGTCCATCAGCGGGATGAAGTCGTTCAGCATCCGCAGCGTGCAGGGCATCTCCGGCGCGTACTTCTGCAGCACCTGCAGCGAGGCGCGGCTGTCGGCGGCGAGCGCGATGAAGTTGGCCGAGTTCTCGTGCAGGAAGTCCGACATGTCCTGCGACGCGCCGGTGACGGCCGCGTACAGGCGGCTCAGGTCGTCGCGCTGCTGGACGATCGAGCGGGTCGTGTAACTGAAGTCGTTGAGCGCCTGGAGGATGTCGGGCGCCGCCTCGCTGTAGTCGCTGCTGACCGCGACGAGCTCCCGGATGTCCCGGTTCAGCGCGGGCAGGCTCGGGTTGATCTTCTTGAGGTAGGCGTCCAGCTCCACAAGGGTCTGGCCGAGCCGCTCGCCGCGCCCGCTCAGCGCCTGCGACACCGCGGTCAGCGTCGCCGACAGCTGCGCCGGCTGGACGGCGGTGAGCAGCGGGTACAGGTTGTCCATCACCCGCTGCAGCTCGATCGCGTTGGACGAGCGGTCCTGGCTGATCACGTTGCCCGCGGTGAGCCGCGCCGGGCTCGGGTCCGCGGGCGGGATCAGCGCGACGTACCGCTGCCCGAACAGCGTCGTCGGCAGCAGCTGCGCGGTGACGTTGCTCGGCAGCAGCTTCACCTTGTCCGGCCGCATCGCCAGCTTCAGCGTCGCGACGCCGCCGTCGGACGACACCGTCCGCACCTCGCCGACGACGACGCCGCGCAACTTCACGTCCGCGTGCGGATGCATCTCGCTGCCGGCGCTCGCCGTCCTCAGCGTCACCCAGCTGACCTCGGTGAACGCCTTGTCGTAGCACGCGATCGACAGCCAGACCAGCAGCGCCGGCACCAGCAGGAACGCGACCCCGGCGAGCCGCCGCCCGGCCACCGCCTCGCCGCTCGCCCGCCTGCGCCTGCGGGCCTCCCGCCGCGCGTTCACCCGGCCACCTTCACCGTCGTGTTGGTGCCCCACACCGCGAGGCTGAAGAAGAAGTCGCTCACGCTGATCAGCACGATCGAGGTGCGGACCGCGCGGCCGACGGCCTTCCCCACACCGGCCGGGCCGCCGGCCGCGCGGTAGCCGTAGTAGCAGTGCGACAGGATCACCAGGACGCTGAACACCAGCACCTTCAGGAACGACAGCACCACGTCCGTCGGCGACAGGAACAGCCCGAAGTAGTGGTCGTAGGTGCCCGCGGACTGCCCGTTGACCTTCACCGTGACCTCACGGGACGCGAGGTAGGCGCACAGCAGCCCGACCGCGTACAGCGGGACGATCGCGACCGCGCCCGCGATGATCCGGGTCGTCACCAGGTACGGCAGGCTCGGGATGCCCATGACCTCCAGCGCGTCGACCTCGTCGCTGATCCGCATCGCGCCGAGCTGCGCGGTGAACCCGGCGCCGACCGTCGCCGACAGCGCGAGGCCCGACACGACCGGCGCGATCTCCCGGGTGTTGATGTAGGCGGACGCGAACCCGGTGAACGCCGACGTCCCGATCTGCTGGAGCGCGGAGTAGCCCTGCATGCCGACGACGACGCCGGTCGCGAGCGTCATCGCGACCATCACGCCGATCGTCCCGCCGATCACGCCGAGGCCGCCGCTGCCGAACGCGACCTCCGACAGCAGCCGCTGCACCTCCTTGCGGTAGCGGTGCAGGGCGCGCGGCGTCCACAGCAGCGCCCGGACGTAGAAGGTGCCCTGGTCGCCGGGCTGGTCCAGCCACGCGAACCACCGGTTCGGCCCGGCGCGCAGCACGGCCATCTCAGCCTCCCTTCGGCGGGACGACCTGCAGGTAGATCCCGGTGATCACGAGGTTCATCAGGAACAGCAGCAGGAACGTGATGACGACGGACTGGTTGACGACGTCGCCGACGCCCTTCGGCCCGCCCTTCGGGTTCAGCCCCCGGTACGCGGCGACGACGCCCGCGACGAACCCGAACAGCAGCGCCTTCGCCTCCCCCACGTAGATGTCGGGGAGCTGCGCCAGGGCGGAGAAGCTCGCGACGTACGCGCCGGGCGTGCCGCCCTGCATCATGACGTTGAAGCAGTAGCCGCCCGCGACGCCGACGACCGAGACCAGGCCGTTCAGCAGCAGCGCGACCGCGACGCACGCGAGCACGCGCGGCACGACCAGCCGCTGGACGGGCGAGACGCCGAGCACCTCCATCGCGTCCAGCTCCTCGCGGATCGTGCGGGCGCCGATGTCCGCGCAGATCGTCGAGCCCGCCACCCCGGACACCAGCAGCGCCACGATCATCGGGCTGGCCTGCTGGATCACCACCAGCACGCTGGCGGCGCCGGTGAACGACTGCGCGCCGAACTGCTGGGTGAGCGAGCCGACCTGCAGCGAGGTCACCGCGCCGAACGGGATCGACACGAGGGCGGTCGGCAGGATCGTCACGCTGGCGATGAACCAGAACTGCTCGACGAACTCGCGGAACTGGAACGGCCGGCGGAACGCCATGCCGAGCACGGTGGCGCCGAGCGCGAACATCCGCCCCGCCTGGCGCAGCGCGCCCAGCGGGAATTCGATGACCGGTGCCGCCACGGCCGGGCCTCCTTTCGCGTGCGCATGGTCCAGGAAAACTACTGGCGGGTAAATTCAATTCGCAAGAAGCAAAGGGACGGAATTCCGAGGCGCGGTGCTTTTCTATCCGGAACTGACAGGTTCTCGATGATCATCTTCAATTCCTTGGCAGCGGGGGAACACCGCGCCCGGGCCCTGGGAGGGGCGCGCGAACGGCGGCCGACCGGCTATCGTCAAGGCCCCACCCCGCGGGAAGGACACCAGTGAACCGACGTCATCTCGCAGTCCTGCTGCTCGCGCCGGCGCTCGCCCTCACCGCCTGCGGCGGTGGCGGCGGCGACGACGGCACGGGCGCCTCGTCCTCCTCGTCGGGCCCGGCCGCCGGCGGTTCCGCGGCCCCGTCCGGCGGCGGCGTGCCCGGCGCGCCGTCCGGCGGCGGTTCGTCCGGCGGCAGCGGCGGCACCGGCGGCACCGGCACGTCCGGCGGCGGCGCTCCCTCCGCCGCGCCGACCAAGGTCGTCAACGACTTCGTCGCGTGCATGCGCGCCCACGGCGTCAAGGTCCCCGACGACGTGAGCCACTGGCAGCCCACCCCCGGCCCCGGCGACACCCACATGCAGGCCGCGCTGCTCGCCTGCATGAGGTCCGCCGGCGCGAAGTGATCCCGGGCCCGCCGCCCCTCATACGCCGGGCTTCTTGCACGGCGCGGCGCGGGTGAAGGCGTCGCCGATCGCGGGCGACGCGCGCAGCGCCCTCGTCGGCGGCCGGTAGCCGCCGAGCCGGCGCATCGCCTTGCCCGCGTCCGCCTGCGCCGTCCGGAACGCGGGCGTGCCGGGCCTGCCGGTGCGCAGCCCGGACGCCGCGTCCCGCAACTGCCGCCCGGTGGCCTCCAGGTCCTTGAGCGTCGCGTCCAGCACGGCCCGCCCGTCCGCCATCGGCGGCGAACCGGCCTGCTGGAGCCGGGCGCGGACGGTGTCGAGCCGCTTCGCCATCCCGGTCATGTAGGCGGCGATGGCGCGCTCGGAGGCGGCGACGTCCCGCGCATTGATCTTGGGCAGCGGGGAGTCGGTGATGCCCGGCGGGATCGCCCGGCACACCCGTCCGGCCCAGGCGACCGCCGCCTTCGTCGCCGTGCGGCGCGGCTCCGCCTTCGTCGAGGCGGCGGCGCCGGTCGCGGTGGGCGCGGCGGCGGCCGTGGTGCCCTCCTTGCCCTCGTCGTCGCCGCTGCATCCGGCGAGCGGCGCGGCGGCGAGGGCCGCGAGGACGAGCCCGGCGATCGCGCGGCGCGCCATGGCGGCACGCATGTCCCCGGCGTTCACAGCTGGTGCGTCTTGCAGGAGCCGGCCTGGTCGAACGCCTTCGCCAGGGCGGGGTCGGCGCGCAGGTCCTTGGTGGGGCCCTGGTAGGTCTGCACCTTCCGCATCGCCTGCCCCGCCTCGGTGACGGCGGCCTTGAAGGACTTGGCGTCGGTCACCTTCGCCTTGGCGAGCCCGCCGGACGCGGTCCGCACCGCCGACTCGGTGCCGCGCAGGTTGGCCAGCGCCGTGTTCAGCGCCGCCCCTCCGTTGTCGACGGGCGGCGCGCCCGCCCCCTGGAGCCGGGTCTCCATCGTCTGGAGGCGCTTGCCCATCGCGTCGAGGAAGCCCGCGAGGGCCTTGGCGGACCTCGCCCCGTTCTCCGGGTCGAGCTGCGGGAAGCTCAGGCCGGCGCCGCTCGCGGTGACGCCGTCGCAGACCTTCCCGGCCCACGCGACCTCCGGTTTCGCCTTGTCGCCGCCGTCTCCGCCGCAGCCGGCGGCGGCCGAGGCCGTGACGGACGCGAGCACGGTTCCGATGATCAATCGCCGAATCATCGAACTCTCCTTCAGGAACTCGGGGTGGTGGCGCAGTTCGAGGCCGCGGGCTTCCCGGCGAGCCGGTCCGCGATGAACGCCATGGCGTCGGCGTTTCCGCGGTAGACGAGCGTGATGTGGCTCAGGCCGTTCCAGACCTTCCAGGTGAGCGGCACGCCCGCGGCGCAGTACTGCCGGTGCAGCGTGTCCGCCTGGTTGAACGCGACGATCTCGTCGGCGTCGGAGTGGTATTGCAGGACGGGCACCTTGATGGGCGTGCCGCCGAGCCGGTTCTCGGTGACGCGGTCCGCCCACGGCTCGGTGCCCAGCGGATTGGTGGTGAAGTAGTCGGCGACCTTCTTGCCCTGGTAATCCAGCAGCAGTTCGAGGGTGCAGTCGCGCGGCACTGGTCGCCGACGCCGGCCGGGAGCCCGAGCACCTTGACCGACGTCACCCGCACGTCCAGCGCGGAGTCGGCGGTGAGCGCGCCGCCGGCCAGCCTGCCGGTGGTCTCGCCGGGCCGGCCGAACGCGACGTCCGCCGTGACGGGCAGGAACCCCCACGCCTTGAGGTCGGCGGTGGCGGGGTCGAGGGCGAGGTCGCCGGTGACGTTCCCGGTGCCCGGGTCGATGCCGGCGCCGAACGTGCCGTTCAGGGGGACGGTCCCGCCGGCCGCCTTGACGGCCGCCGTCCCCTGGACCGTGTAGTCGTGGTGGGTCGAGACGGGCGTCGAGTCGACGACGTCGAAGGTCGCGAGCACGTCGTCCTGCCCCGGGTCCTGCGTGCATTCGGACTCGAAGGTGCCGAGGCCGGACGGGCCGCCGTCGCCGATCGCCGGCGTCAGCGTGAGCACGAGGTCGCCGACCCTGATCGTCCCCTTGCCGGTCTTGCGGAACGTCAGCGGGACGGTGGTGCCGTGCGCCCGCACGTCGAAGGCGCCCTCCGCCGGGACGGCGGTGGTGGCGAGCTTCGAGGTGACGGCCACCGGCAGCCCGGACGGCACGTCCGGCACCGTGATGGACGCCTTGGCCAGCGCGGTCCCGTCGAGCTTCACCGACCCGGCGGCGGCCAGGCCGCGCGCCGCGCCGGCGCTGACGGTGGACACCGAGTCCACCGAGAACCCCGGCACCTGCTGCCCGCTGACAACGGTCTTCGGGACGTCGGTGCTGATCTCGACGGTGAGCGGCTCGGGGCCGATCAGCGGGAACACGCAGTGGTAGTTCAGGGTCAGCGAGACCGGGTCGGCCGCGGCGGGCGCCGCGGTGCCGGCGAGGGCCGCGGCACCGGACGCGAGCGCGACGGCGCACGCCATGGCCGCGCTCCCGGCCGTTCTCCTCGTGGCTCTCAACGCCGCCTCCCTGGTCATCGCTGGTGGCCCCCGCCGCCGTCCCTGGCAGAGCGGCGGGGGCCGGAATCAGGACCGTTCGGTCACTGCCGGAAGATCACTTCTGCGGCGCGGCCTTCAGGTCGATCGCGTTCCCCGGGCCGGCGGCCAGCGCGCTGACCAGCGGCGTCAGGGCGCCGCAGCCGGTGAGGCCGGGCAGGGTGTAGTTGCCGGTCAGCGTCCCGCCGCCCGCCACGCCGAAGTCGGTGGACTTCAGCGGGATGTCGGCCGGGGCGCTGGTCTGGCAGGTGTTCCCGACGCCCAGGTCCATCCCGAACACCTTGACCGAGGAGATCTTGACGACGGTCTTGGTGTCGGTGCTGAGGGTCGAGCCGGACAGGGTGCCGGTCGTCTTGCCCTGCGGGGCGAAGGAGACGCCGGCGGTCGCCGGGATGAACCCGAACAGCGAGAAGGTGCCGGTGGTCGGGTTCAGCGTCAGGTCGGCGGAGACCTTGCCGCTGCCGTCGACCGTGGCGCTGACCGCGCCGTTCAGCGCGACCTTGCCGTTCAGGCCCTTGATGGTCGACGACCCGGACAGCGCGTACGAGACGCCGCCGCCGGTCGGCTTGCCGGGCACGTTCACCGTGGCCGGGGCGGACGCGGCGGACTCGTTGCCCGCGCCGTCCACGGCCGACACCGCGAACGTGTGGTCGCCCGCGGCCAGTCCGGTGACCTTGGTCGACGTGCCGGTGACGACGTCGCCCTTCTTGCCGTCCACGGTCACGTAGTAGCCCTTGACGCCGGAGCCGCCGTCGTTGTCGGTGGACGCGTCCCATGACAGCGCCACCGAACCGTCGTCGGACCCGGTGCCCTTGACGTTCGCCGGGGCGGACGGGGCGGTCGTGTCGGGGCCGGGGCCCGTGGAGATCTTCACCGTGACCGGAGCGGACGCGGCCGACTCGTTGCCCGCGTTGTCCACCGCCGACACACCGAACGTGTGGTCACCATCGGCCAGACCCGAAACGGTCGTGGACGTACCCGTCACCAGGTCGCCCTTCTGACCGTCCACCGTCACGAAGTAGCCCTTGACACCCGAACCGCCGTCGTTGTCGGTCGAGGCGTCCCATGACAGCGCCACCGAGTCACCGGTCGCCGCACCCTTCACGTTCGCCGGCACGGACGGAGCGGTCGTGTCGGTCGGCGGCGGCGTGCCGCCGTCCTTGATGGTGAAGCTGAACAGGGTGTTGTCCTGCCCGGCCTTCAGGTGGCACGTGAAGTCGCCGAGGTTCGCGGGGTTGCCGTCGGCGTCGTAGGTCGTGAAGTTCTGGATGTCGATGTCGTCCAGGGTGACCTTGCCGTCGCCGGTCTTGCTGAACGACAGCGCCGGGGCCTTGCCGGGCCCGTTGATGCTGACCGGGCCGGTCGCCGGGACGTCGGTCTTGTCCAGCTTCAGCGCCATCTGCAGCGGGACGGGGTTGGCCATCTCGGGCACGGTGATGGTCGGGTGCGCGAGCGCGGTCCCGTCCATCTGCACGGCGCCGAGCTGCTGGAGCCCGTTCTCGTTCACGTCGGCCGGAACGGTCGAGACCGACGTGACCTCGATGGCCTGGGAGATGAAGTCCTGCGTCGCGGTGTTGACCGGGACCTCGGTCGGGAAGTTCGACTTCACCTTGACCTGCAGGTCGCCGTCGCCCACGAGGGGGTACGGGCAGGTGTAGTCGAGCGTCTTCTCCGGCGAGGAGGGCAGGCCCGGCTCGAGCGTCTGCACCGGGTTCGGCGCCGGGTAGGTGTCCGGCTTCGGCTCCGGCTGGGCCGGGTTGCTCCCGTCGTCGATGAGGAACTGCTTCAGGACGTTGTTCTGCCCCGGCAGCTGCTTGCACGACGCGTTGAGCGTGCCGAGCCCGGTCGGGTTGCCGTCCGCGCCGAGCGGGTTGATCGTCAGGTCCAGGTTGCCGACCGTGATCTGCGCCCAGCCCGCCTTGTTGAACGTCAGCGGGACCTGCGTGCCGGTGGCGGTGATGTCGAACGGGCCCGAGTCGGGCACGTCCGCGTCCGCCAGCGTCATGTTCGGCTTCAGCGGCAGGCCGCTCGGATACTGCGGGGCGGTCAGCTTGGCCTGCGCCTTCGCCGTTCCCGTCAGCTTCTTGGCCAGGGTCGTCCACAGCCCGAAGGTCGTGTCGCCGCTGACCGTCGAGACGGCCTTGATGTTGATCGTCGGCGAGGGGGTGTTCAGCGCGACCTTGTCGGGGATGTCGGTCGAGACCGCGACGCTCAGGTCCTGCTGGCCGATCAGCGGGTAGGTGCAGCGGTACTTCAGCGTCAGCGACGCGTCGGCCGACGCCGCCGGCGCCGCCACGATGCTCGCCATGGCGAGCATCAGGCCCGCCGTGGAGCCGAGGACCGTGCCGGTCCTGACTCTTCGTGCGATGTTCTTCGGTTTCACCTCGTACCTCTCGTGTGCGTGAGGTTGGGGGGCAGAGGGCGCGGGCGGGGGCCTACGCCTTGGCGGTGAGGTTCAGCGTGATCGTGTTGCCGGACCCGGCGGTGAAGGCGTTGAGGATCCCCGTCAGCGGGCCGCAGCCGTCGATCGCCGACAGCGAGAAGTCGTCGGTCTTGAGCGTGCCGCCCTTGGACGGGATGAACTTGCCGTCCGACTTCAGGACGATGTCCGACGGCTCGGTGGTCTGGCACGTGTCGCCGCCGCCGAGCGGGATGGAGCCGAACGCGTTGAACGAGCTGAGCTTGACGATCATCTTGGAGTCCGTCGTCAGCTCGCTGTTGGCGTAGGTGCCGGTGGTCTTGCCCTGCGGGACGAAGGAGATGTCCGCGGTCACCGGCAGGATGCCGAGGATCGAGAAGTCTCCCTTGGTCGGGTTCAGGGTCAGGTCCGCCGTGACGTTGTCGGCCGGCTTGGTCACGTCGAGGTCGGCCTCGACGCCGCCGGTGAGGTCGGTGCTGCCGTTCGGCGCCTTGATGAACGACGACCCCTTCAGGTCGAAGGAGTAGTGGATCGGCGCGGCGGCGGAGGCCGGCAGCGCCGACGCGATGGCGGCGGCGCTCAGCGCGACGGCCGCGCCGGCGAGCATCCCGCCCCTGCGCCGGGTGTTCTTCGTGGTCTTCACTGGTACCTCTCGATTCTCGAAGCACGGCTATCCGATGTACTGCTCACCCCCGATGCCGCATCACCTCCCGAGAACCTTTTCCACTGCGTCACGCCGGTAAGTTACTCGCTGGAAACCTCAATCGTCATCGGACGCCGATGACAAATTCTGAGACGTTTCAATCGCCGCCTTACGCGGCCTTTATTGTCGAGTGACAACACTCACACGTGCACGCTGAGCAGGCATTTTGGGCATGCTCGCCTCCGGCCACCGCACCCAGTGACCGTTATCGCTTCAGTTCCGGCATCGCCGGCGGGCAGGTGGCAGCCGCCCGGCCGCAGATGGTTCCCTGACTGACCTTCACATAGTTTCCAGGCCCGGAAACCGCGCCGGTGAAAAGCGGATCCAGGTCCTCTCCGGACCCGCATCCACGGAAAGGCGGTATCTCGAAAGAACCGTCGAGCGTCCCGCCTTTGACGATGTTGGTGATGCCGGCTCCCGGGGCGTCGCCGAGCGCGATGTCCGCCGGCCGGCTGGACTCGCAGTGCGGGCCGACGTCCAGCGGCGTCCCGTTGACCTTCACGTCGTACAGCCGGATCGTGACCCGCATCCTGGCCTGCACGTGCTGCCGGGTCTGGCCCTTCTCGTACGGCTCCGAGGTCTCCGTCCCGAGCCCGACCTGGTCCATCTCCATCGTCGCCGTCGTGGGCATGAACCCGAACGTCAGGAAGCCCGCCTTCGACCGCAGCGGCTCGTGGAACCGGAAGCGGACGTCCGTCCCGGTCCCGGTGGGCAGGTTCGGGACGATGTTGTACTCGACGTTCGTCAGCGCGGGGGCCGGGCCCGCCGGATCATTCAGGACGGTGGCGCCGGCGAGCTTGCGCACGTTCGCGTAGCCGTTCATGTAGACGCAGCCGGAGATCAGCCACCCGGGCTCCTTGAGGTCCTGGCAGTCCGGCGGGGCCTCGCCGGCGGGCACGGCCGCCGTCCTCTTCGGCGGCTGCGCGGCGCCGTCCGCCGCTATCGGAACCGCCGCGAGGACACCCGCCTGCCCTTGCGCGGGGGTGCAGGCGACCGGGCTCTCCTCGGCGCCGCCGGCGGCGGGCTCCGGCGCCAGGCCCAGGTCGAGTGCCCCGACGGTGACCGTGAGGGTGCCCGTGCGCGCGGCCGTCATGTCCGCGGGCCGCCCGGACGCGGTGAGCGTCACGTCCCCGTCGTCCGGGACCGCGGCGGGCTCGACGGTGAACGCCGGCCAGGCGGCCTTGGCGCCCGCCCCGTTCTGCTCGGTCCGCGCCGCCACCTGCACGGTCCCGCCGACCTCGGTGGCGCCGAGGTCGGCGAGCGCGGCGCGCGGAACGGTCAGGGTCGCCGTGACCTTCCCCGGCCGCACCCGGCCGCCCGGCGCCGCCGACGCAGGGAACGCCGCCCGGTAGCGGACGCTCACCTCCTGCGGACCGGCGGGGAACGCGCACTGGTACGCCACCGTCAGGTCGGCGTTCTGGGTGCCCGCGGCCGCGGCCCCGGCGCCGCTCAGCCCGGCGGCGAGCAGCGCGCCCGCCGCGGCGGCCGCCGTCAGGCGCCCGGCCCGGCGTGCGCGAACGCTCATCTGTCGACCACCCATCGGAAATCGTCCGTCCGCCCCGGCCGGCGATCGCTTTCCGCGCCGGTCACGAGCCTGGCACCGGATGGGACCACGGAAGAACGCACCGGCACAAGACGCCCGGAAAAATTGCTCACCGGGCGAGCAAGGAATATCCTTCTTCATACTCCAGTGAGCAGCGACCCGGTCCCCGGAAATGCTTGTCAACCGACTGACAAGCGGCCGTTCCGGAACTTTATCCGAGTGATAACGCACGCCCTTCCGGTCGCACGATAATGGCTTTCTCCCGGCCGTCCCGCGGCCGCCGTCTCATCGGAAGGACCCGAGGTGAAGCCGATGGCAGCTCGTACCGGGCCGGCGGCGCTGCTGCTCGCCGCGACGCTGATGGCCGCCACCGGCTGCGGCGGCGGGGATGGCGGCGCGTCCGCGCCGCCGCCGGTCTCCCTCACCTCCCCCACCCCACCGGACGGCACGGCGCCGCCGGGTAGCAGCGCCACTCCCGCGCAGACCCCAACCGCACCCACGTCCATGCCCGCGGCGCCCAAGCCCAGCGCGAACCCGACCCGTCCGACCACCGCGCCGTCCAAGGCCGTCACCGCGTTCGCCAGGTGCATGCGCGCACACGGCGTCGACGTCCCCGACAACGTGAGCACCTGGAAGCCGCCGCCCGGCGCCGACAAGGCCAAGACCCAAGCGGCCCTGCTGGCCTGCATGCAGGCGTTCCAGACACCGGGGAACTGAGGCCTGATCAGGCGGCAGACGCGAGCCGTTCCGTCACGAACGAACGGCCGGCGCCGGACCGATGCTCGATGACACGTTCCATTCGGACATCCAGCATCCGGCCGCCCGGGAAATGGACGCGGCGCAGCGTACAGCAGCAATCGCCGCGTCCCAAAAATGCTCACCAGGATTCAAGAAACCGGTTCGGAACCAGCATCATTGCAACACCTTCGAGGAAACCCTCGCCCTGCCCTGGACGGGCTGTGTTAAGTGGTGCGCATGAGCAAGAAGAGACCGGCCTGGCACGGCCTGCTGACCGGTTCCCCCGGCGCCCCCGGCACGGCCGGCGGTGAGCGGCGGATCACCCCGGACACCGTCCGGAACCGGAAGTTCGCGACGACCCGCCTCACCCAGGGATACGCGGTCGAGGAGGTCGACGCGTTCCTCGACGAGGTGACCGACGAACTGGCACGGCTGATCCGGGAGCGCGACGAGGCGCGAGCCGCCGCCCGCCGGTCCCGCTGACCCGGCGACAAGCCCGGCCGCCCCGTCCGGCGTCACCGTCATCCCGTCTCCGGACGCGCCCGGTTCGCCGGCCCCCTCCCACCGTTCCCTGGTCTCGCGCAGGACGGTCCGCGGCCTGCGCTGGCCGGGCCGCGGCATGATCCAGGCGTGAACCGTCCTCGCGCGGTGCCGTCCGTCCCCTCCGTGAGCACGGCCAACGGACCGCCCGGATGGAACGTCGCACCCCACCGGACTCGACGGCGTGGACTCGTCCACCGACTTGCCGCCCCCTCTGCTCCGGCGCGCGGCCGAGCAGGGCCGAGTAGTCACCGTGTTCCACCAGCGCACGGGGATGCTGGAGCTGCCGCGCCGGTACGGGACGGTCTTACTCGCCCGGGCCGATCTGCAACCTTCTCCCGGGCGACACGTCGGCGCCGACGTCACTGAACGGGATCCGCGCACTTTGGTGAAAGGCGGTGCGGTCTTGGTGCCCCTGTTCGTACCGCCGCCGACCCCGGCCGCACATCGGCCCTGTGCGCGCGGCGGTGGTCTCGGACGAGGCCCGGTGTCGGCCGGCCGCCCGCGAGCCACGCGACGAGCGCGTGCGGACGCAGACGCCCCTGCTGCGGTACGAGCGCCGTCGCGGTGCCGCCAGGCCCGGGTCGTCGTCGGACGGCCGTGGGCACTGCACTGGTTCTCGGGGGTCTGTCCAGAGCCGCCCGTCTGACCGTAGCCGCCGTTACCGACGCTCACGGGCCTCCAGCAGTGGACGGGGTTATTGATGTCTCCACGCCGTGGGGCAAGCGGGGCGTCGCATAACGCAGTCAAGCTGTTCGAGGCGTTGAGCTGTACGAGGCGTTGAGCTGTTGGTGGCGTTGAGCTGTTGGTGGCGTTGAGCTGTTGGTGGCGTTGAGCTGTTGGTGGCGTTGTGCGTTTTGGTTGGGGAAGCGAAGGGCCGGAGCGAGGACGGAGCAGTACCCGTGGGGTGCGACGTGTCGGAGCGCATCGAGCGCGTCGGCGGGAGGGGTGTTCGGATGCGTCGGTGGGAGGGGTGTTCGGGTGGTGGGGTGGCGCTTGCGTACGGGGCCGCCCCTCCAAAGTCAAGGGCGCCTTCGGCGTCGCTACGCGATGGACTTCGTCCACCCTTGACTTTGG
>NZ_WBMS02000065.1 GCF_008923205.2 Actinomadura physcomitrii
CCACTGGCAGAACTGGCGAGACCGGCACCGAGCACGAGCCCGCTGGCACCACCAACGAACCCGCCTCCGCCGACCACTCGAACACGCATACCCGCAGCTCACCTAACGAAATGCGGCTGCCGTACTAGGTGCGCACGTAGGTCGTCTGGACCCACCTCTGGGTGGAAATGTTCAGCCAGACCCCGCAGGTCGAGGACGGGGTCAAGCTGATCGGCGCGGGATCTTGCCCAGGCCACCCACTCCGCAGCTGCTTCCGGCGTACCCACAGCAGCGGCGGCGCGTTCAAGTTCAGTGCAGAACTCTCGGATCTGCCTGGCGATCAACCACTTGAGCAGCGCGTCCCCGAAGGTCTTGTCGCGTAGTTCCTCGATAGCACGCCCCCGTGCGGTATCCATCGCCGATTTCCACTCGGCTCGGGTCACTGCCTGCTTGCGCTCCTCCTCTGCCTGCTGCTTCTCGTACTCGACCAGCCATGCCTGGTGGGCGCGCTGCCGTGCGCGTGCCTGTTCCTCGGCCTGTTCGGCCTGTCGCTCAGCCTCATCGATCACCTCGGTGAGCTTCGTCTCGATCTTCGACCTGCCGCGGTCCGCCCACTCTTTAGCTTCAGGAGTGCGCGGTGACAACTCGATGCGCAAGCGTCCGGACGGCACCGAGTCGTACTCGGGGGGCTTGATCCGCTGCCAGTCGTAGGCATGGCGTACACGCGGATCGTTGGCCGGCAGGAGCCGTGGCACCTCGTCCACTTCCTCGGAAATCGTGATCGTGAACGCGTGGTCGCGCACGCGAAGGAGCAGGTACCGGCTCTTGCGCGAGGCAGCTACGGCGTGTCCGCGACGATCCGCCCTACGAACGAGCACTTGTACGAGATCGACCGCACGTTTCCGTGTTCCGTCACTGACCTTGAGGAGTTGTTGGTCCCGTCCCAGCAGTTCCAGCAGGTCGCCACCAGTGACCTCGTCGCGGACGCGGAGCCTGATGCGGTTCCAATCGGTCTTGGCTGCCGGTCCGTCTTCGCCGAGCTTGATGATCAGCGGGCCGGTGTCTCTGCCCGTATGCAGGAGCTGTCTGCCTTCCGGCACCAGTCCACGCCGCTTCGCGGCGTTGATCGCCTTACGGTAACGCGCTCGCGTTGCATCGTCCGGTTCCTCGATGCGGATTGTCTCACCCTCTGCGTGGCGCAGTGCTGAGATGAGGTCTGCTGCTGCAGACTCCACGGGGCCGCGCTTCGGCAATACGTTGATCGAATCGCCTGGCTCTGGGCGGTCAGGATGGTGCCCGTGCTGGAGATAGAACAGGCCGGCGTCGGTGATCTCGACACGCCAAACACCGTTGCGCCAGGAAGTCTTCACAAGACCCCGGTTTCGCAGAGCCTGCACCGTCGTTCCCAACTCAGAGCGCTTGGCGCTCACCTCGTCCGCATCATTCTCTATCCGCCGCAACACCGACAGTTGCCTGGCGTTCAACGCTGCCCACCGCTGCATGACTGCAGTACACAAGATTCCTTTTGCGTGAGCATTGCAAGTAACCGTTTCGATATGGCCGGTTGTCACCAGGTGCATTTCACCACTAAAATGGGCAAAGTATGTCAATTCGACTGGGACTCGGCATCTTTTCGGCGGTCCAACCAGCCCCCGTCCCAGCGATGCCATCCAAACCGCTGTGGATCGTCGACGGCACCTTGATCCCGGTTCGCGACCGGCAGGTGGCCACCTCCAGCCGCAATTGCCGGTTCTCAGCGAAACATGCAGGTCGTGGTGGACGCCGATACGCGGCTGGTGGTGGCTGCGGCCCGTCCGGTGCCCGGCAGCACCGCCGACGCCCAGGCCCGGCGCCGCTCAGAGCTGGAACAATACTGCCAGGGGTCACAGTTCTGGGCGACGGCGCCTGCATCGGCTGCGGACCGGTCGTTCCACATCACAAACGCCCGGATGCTCGCCGCTGTCCTCGTTTCGGGCAGCGTCACAGCGTTCGCGTTCGGCCGCTGGACGAGGCGTCCGAGCGTCCGCAGGTTCGAGTCGCGAAAATGTGGACGACCCTGGGCTCGTTTCCGAGATCGGCACTCATCGCCTCACCGCGCGCACACCACACCAAGGCCCCTGTGCACCAGCGGGCGAGCGGAGACCATCCCCGGCAGGAAAGATTTGGCTCGGCCGTTCTCCCCACGAAGGCCGAGACAGCGAACGACGGCCATTCGGGATCCGTTCTGAATGAACCGAAGCGCTGGCACCAAGGCGTCGTCCGCCGCTCCCGAGGCGGACAGGTGCGGAAACCGCGGCATTGGGAGCCGAACTGGCTCGGCGGCGAGTGTCACCGCCGGTTCCCGCACGACCCCACCTGCCAGGCAGCGTGCAGGGCCGCCCGGCACAACTACTCTGTTCAGTGGCCCGGCCCCGCCGGTGACCGTCATCGGCCTCCTACGGCGAACGAGCCGGTGATGGTCAGCTGACCGTCACCGGGCACGGCGGGGGTTTCCCCTGTGTGTGGGGTCCCCCCGGAGGCGCCACGCAGACGGGAAGCCAGGGGCGGCCCCGCCGCCCCTGGCTTCCGCCATAACATCCGTGGCGATCCCGCCCTGCTGGTCGATCGCGGCACCGGTGAGCGTCACCTTGCAGTCGGCGATACCGCTCCGCCTGTCGTAGCTGATCTCCAACCGGAAGGCCTCGAAGAGCCGCCGGAGCACCGGCTCGGGCGCGCTGGCCAGGTCCACCTCGCCCACGGGGATCAGGTCGAGCAGTTCGGGGCAGGAGCGGACCGGACGCTCCCTCTCGTGCGCCGCCAGCTCGTCGAGCTTCGTGTTCCGCTCGGCCGAGAGCGCCGTCGAACGATGACGGATGTCGCGTATCAAGTCACCATCGCCGTCTTCGAGGACACCTGCTTCTGCCGAGCCGAGCGCTGTTGTGGGTGTTGCGTGCGCTGTGGTCCCCCCTGAAACCGATGTGGAAAAGGGCTGTCGCATGGGCACCGCCCCATCGGCTTCCTCCTCGTTTTTCTTCTCATCCTCTCCGCAGCCGCCGTCACCCTGATCACGGCGTTTCCGACCTTGATCGCGCTCAGCGGCTCGGCGGCCGCTCGACTGGCGAAGCGGCATACCGACGCTCACGCGGATGCGTTCGTCGTACGGATGGGCCTCGGGGCCGATTTGCTCGCTGCCCTGGAGGACCGCATCGAGAACCAGAACGGCCCCGGGAACAAGGGTCAGGCGCCCCTTCCACTCGACCTCGTCCGGCGAGCCCAGCACATCCGTCGCCTCATGGGGAGACGGGGGCTCATCCGCCACTGAAACGATCATTAGAGGCAGGGGCCAGCTGGCTGCGCACGGTGTTGCCGTGCGAAACACTCCAAATGTCCGCTCCATGCCTGCCATGGGGAAGCCACTGCGGGTCCGAGGAAACTCATGGGCGGGGATGCGCGTCTCAGGAAGGAGTCGCGTCACCTTGGCCGAGCGATGCTAGGGCAACCGAAGATGCTAAGCGTTCCCCTGGACGAGTCATTTCGTTTCATCCACGAGCCGCTCCGCACGCTGGAGGGCGCCGTCCCGCTGCTCGACAACGGGAGCCTCGCGGACGCGCTCAAGGAACGGATCGTCCACTCACGCGGGGGCACCTTCCTGGTAGCGGGATTCCGCGGCGTGGGCAAGACGACGCTGGTCGTACGCGCCTTAGAGGAGATCGCCCAGGACCGTCCCGAGGGTGAGCTGATACTCCCGGTCGTGCTGAGCGTCGCTCGCCCGATGTCGACCGAGCAACTGCTGTTCGCGGTGGTGCGGCGGATCTTCGAGACGCTGGACGACGCCGGGGTCCTCCGCCTGCTCCCCAACGACACCAGGAGATCGCTGCTTCTCGCGTACATGCGCACCTCGCTGTCGTTCAAGGAGACGCGCTCGGACGCCTCGGAGCGGGCGACGACAGTTGATCTCAATGTCGGCCAGAAACTGCTGGGCACGGTGGGCCTTCAGCTCCCCAAGTCGAGCCTGTCGAACAAGCGCACCCGGTCCCTCGCGACGGAGGCGGCGTTCCTCGCCTACTCCGAGACCGATGTCGAGCACGACATGATCCGCATAGTGCGGCTCTTGTCGGAAGAGCGGCACATCCATGGCGCAAGGCGCAGCCCTCCTTCGTGGCTGAAGCCGTTCCTGCCGCGCCGCCTGCGCCGTCGCCGCTGCCCGGTGGTCCACCTCGTGGTGGTGCTGGACGAGGTTGACAAACTCACCGCCACCCAGGAGGGCATCGCCGAAGTCCAGGCCCTCCTTGCGGGAATGAAGAACGTCATAACGATGGGCGGCGCGCATTACGTGCTCGTCGCCGGCCCGGAGTTGCAAGACCACGTCCTTGTGGACGCGGGACGCGGCAACGGCCTGTACGAAAGCATCTTTGCCTGGCGGCTGTACGTCCCTTGCAACTGGGCCGCACCGACGCGTCTGCTGAAGAGCCTCGTCCCAGACCCCGGTGACCGCGGGAGCCGGTCCCGGCTGGGTCAGTTCGAGCGCTACCTGCGGTTCAAGGCGCGGGGCGTGCCTCGCCGACTGCTCCACGAATTCAACTCGTTCGTGATCTGGCGGGCGGACAAGCCATGGCTGCAGGTGGACCCAGGAGACTGGGACCGGATCGCCTTCTACGCCTGGCTCGAGGACGTCCTCGACCGATTCTTCACCGCGACCACGCAGCACAAACTCCTGCCCGTGCCGATCGACCGGGACCGCTGGATGCTCGGCGCCTACTACGTCGTGGACTGGATCCTGCGCGGGGAAGGGCGCCGGCCGTTCACCACGGCCGACGTCAGGCGGGCGATCGACGACAACGAACTGGACCCGCTGCTGCGCATCGCCGATGACGCCGTGGGGGCCCTGCTGGAGCATCTGAAGGCCGAGGATGTCCTCGACCTGGTACGCAGCGCCGGCGCCACCTCCACGATGATGGCCGACGTCTCCGAGTCGCAGTTACCCGTCTACCGGCTCGCCGAGTCGGCCAAGAAGCGGCTCCTCGGTATCGCCGTGAGCAACGAGGCGGAGCGTGCGAACCTTCAGCTGCCGATGGCGCCCCGACCGGCGGGCAACGACCGGCCCGAGGCCCGGTACGCGCAACTGGACGAGCGGTATGAGCTGCGCGGCTTCATCGGCCAGGGCGGGTCGAGCACCGTGTACGAGGGAATCGACCTGGTCTTGCAACGCCGCGTCGCCGTCAAGGTCCTGCGCGAGGTCCGGGGCGGCAAGGACGACGTGGCGCTGCAGCGTTTTCTCCGCGAGGCCCAGCTCACCGCCGGCCTGCGCCATCCGAACATCGTCAGCGTCTACGAAGTGGTGACGCACGGGCCGAACCTGGCCATCGTCATGGAACTGGTCGAGGGCGAGCTGCTCAGCGGCCTGATCACCGACGGACAGCGGCTCCCCCTGCTGGAGATGATCCAGACCGCGGTGACGATGACGACCGCGCTGACCTACCTGGAGCAGAAGGGACTGGCGCGCATCGACATCAAGCCGGCCAACATCATGATCAATCCAGAGCGCGGCCCCGTCATCATCGATCTCGGGATCGCGCGGCGCGTGCAGCCGTCCATAGGTGCCTTCATGACCAGCCCCGGTGCCGGAATGATCGGGACGCCCGCCTACATGGCCCCCGAGCAGATCAACGGCGAAGCGCCCGACATCCGCGCCGACATCTTCGCCCTTGGGCTGACCCTCTACACCTGCATCAACGGCCGCAACCCCTACTCGGGGAGTCCGCTGCCCCAGGTCCTTCAACGGATCCTGAACGAGGATCTTGACGTCTCGGTCCTGCCCGTATCGAAAGCGCTGCGAACGGTCATCGCCCGTGCGGTCGCTCGCGACCGCGACCAGCGCTTCCAGCACCCGCAGGCCATGCTGGACGCGTTGCTCGCGACCCCGGAGTGGGACGGGCGCGTCCGAACCTACGATCTGGGCGACGCCGCGGTGGCCGACGCCGGCTCGTACGACTCGGACGGCTCGCGTTCGTGGCCGCCGCGCTACACCCGCGAGACCCCGGCCGACGAGTTCGGCCCGCGGTGGGATGACGCCCTGGAGAAGTGGACCGAGAATTTCGGGCGCCTTCCGGACGACGGCGGGCCGTCCGGCAATGGAGACGATCCGTCCGCCGCTGTGGAGGACGGATCCGGGGCAGCGGAGAACGGCGACCGCTCCAGCGGAAAGAAGTCGCTGACCACGCGGGCCCTGGCGACCCGGCTGGGCAAGTCGCCGAGGGCCGTGCGGCGGATGGTCACGACCGGCCGCATCCCCGCCGAGCGCACCAAGGCGGGCTACCGGTTCTCATTGGAAGATGTGCTGGCCGCACTGGACATGACGCGCCATGACGAGATGGCGGCCGAGAAGGACGGAAAAGAGACTCCTCCACACACGAACTCCCCGTCTGAACCTCCTCAACAGGATGACCAGGAAGCCATGCCGGACGCCGAGGCTGATCGGCCGGGTACGCACTAAGCGCGACCAAGCGCCTCCCCGATCAAGCTGTCGCACATGGGCGCTTGCTTATCGGTGTCGACCCTTCAGCGACGCCAGCCGTCCAACGAGCCGCCCGCGCCCGCAGCTCGAGCAGTGACACCTGGGATCCGAACGTGGTGTCCGCCGCCGCGCACACCCGCTTGCCGGACAGGTCTTCGAGGCTCTTGTACGGAGAGTCGCCGCGAACCAGCACCGCCTGGCCCGAGTCGAGGTAGTCGGTGCTGAACGCCACCTCCCGCGCGCGAGCAGGTCGTCGTCATCGACGCGATCTCCTCGTTCTCACGCTTGATCGCGGCCGTCCGATCCGCGTCGACCGCCTGGAAGGCCTTGTCCACCGCCCCTCCGCTGAGTGTGGCGGTCACCGCGGCCTGATACTGCCCGGCCTCCAAACTCGCGTTGATCTCCTTGGTGTAGGCGTCGCACCAGGCGCGGACGCGGGCGGCCTGCGGCCCGGCGCCGGTCCGGTCGCACCGGGCGTCGGCGCGGAAGTCCTTCAACAGCCGTTCGGATCCGATGGAGTCGTTGTTCCCGCCCAGGCGCAGGTAGGTGTCGGCGTGAGCCTTGAGCCCGGCGCGTTCGGTGTCGACCAGCCTCTGCTGCGCGCCGAGCCCGGCGGTTTCCCAGATCATCTGGCGGGTGGAAGGCACGGAGCCCGCACCGGGGAGGGTGCGGGCTCCGTGTGGTCGCCGGGATCGCGGGCGGGCTCTGCCGCCGGGAGCCCCGGCCAGGGGAGCGATCAGCCGATCTTGGCGGCGGCGAACTGGGCGCCCTGCGGGACGGTGCCGTTCGTGGGGTAGGCGAGGTGGGCGGCGATGTTGGTGCCGTTCGCGCAGACGGGGTCGCCGGTGTTGCAGAACTCCTTGGCCTTCGGGCCGTACAGGGAGCTGGCGGAGTTGATGGTCTGGCCGTACAGGCGCAGCGGGTTGCCGTAGACGACGACGGCCTTCACGCGGGGAGCGAGGTTCGTCGGGATGGTGCCGCCGGTGCCGAGCAGGGTCCTGATGCCGATCGCGATGTCGGTGACGCTCGCGCCCTGCGAGTAGCCGCCGAGGACGAACGAGGTGCCCGGGCAGGACGCGGCGACGGACTTGACGTGGTTGCTCATGTCGGTGGCGCCGGGGCCGGCGCTGGTCTGCGAGATGTCGGCGGCGTAGTTCACCGCGTAGGAGCTGACCGACTTGCCGGGCAGGTCCTGTCTCAGTGCGCTGACGAACGGCGTGCCGACGATGCCGAGGCCGGGCAGTTCGCCGCTGCCGCGCGCGAAGACGACCTCGACGTCGGAGCAGGCCGCGGCGGACGCGGAGCCGGCGGACAGGGTGGCCAGTCCGGCGGCGCCGACGGCACCGGCGAACGCGACGGCGGTGAGCCGCCGCAGGGACGGGGAGAGGGACATGCGGGCCTCTTTCTGCGGGCCCCGATCGGTTCGGGGCCGGACAGCCTTGGAACGTAGGGGCCCGGCGGGTGCTCCGGCATCGGCGAAATCACCAGCCGGCGCGGCGAACCGGCGATTTTCCCGATGCCGGGAAAGGGGCCACGGCCGACACTGTGCTTCCCCCCGACCAGTGCTTCAAGGAGGCAACCGTGCGAATCCCCTTGCGCTCCCCGAGACGGCGGGCCACCGCCGCGGCCTTGGGAGCGGTGCTCTTCGGCGCGTTCATCGGCGCGGCGCCGTCCGCCCGCGCGGACGCGGACGACCCGGCCGTGAGCGTGCCGCCGGCGGGCGCCCACGGCTTCCCGTTCCTCGCCGCCGCGGAGGATCTCGGTTCGTTCGGCTACACCGAGGACGAGTACTTCATCTCCGGCACCGCGCACTCGTACGCGAAGGCGGGGTCGTGGGGCTCGGACGGGCGGTGGAGCGTGCGCGAGTCCGGCAGTGCCGCGTACAAGACCCGGCTGCTCGTCCGGCGGCCGACGGACCCGGCGAAGTTCAACGGGACGGTCGTCGTCGAATGGCTGAACGTCAGCGGGCAGCTGGAGCTGTCGCCGGACTACTGGTTCGAGCGGGACGAGCTGCTGCGCGAGGGCTACGCGTGGGTGGGCGTCTCGGCGCAGTCGGTCGGCGTCAACGGCGGGCTCGGCGAGATCCACGGCCTGAAGGGCTGGGATCCCGCGCGGTACGGGACGCTCGTCCATCCGGGCGACGCGTACTCCTATGACATCTTCTCGCAGGCCGGGCGGGCGCTGCGGGCGCCGCACGGCCCGGACCCGCTCGGCGGGCTGAAGGTGCGGACGCTGCTGGCGGACGGCGAGTCGCAGTCGGCCGGGTTCATGACGACGTACGCGGACGCGGTGCAGCCGGTCGCGAAGGTCTACGACGGCCTCATGATCCACAGCAACAGCGCGGTGGGCGCGCCGATCAGCGGCGCGCTCGCGGACACGCTGACGATGCCGAACCCGTCCCGGATCCGGACCGACCTGCCGGTGCCGACGTTCGTGGTGCTCACCGAGACCGACGTGCCGCTGGCGTCGGCGGCACGGCAGCCGGACACCGGCGGCGTCGTGCACTGGGAGCTGGCGGGCACGTCGCACGGCGACCAGTGGGCCTACGACCTGGGTGATCCGACGTTGAAGAAGTCGGCGGGGTCGGCGGCGCCGCAGGCGGACTGCGCCGCGGGGACGCCACCGTTCAACGACGGGCCGGGCCACTACTCGATGAACGCGGCGCTGCGCCATCTGGCGTCGTGGGCGCGGGGCGGGGCGCGGCCGCCGAGCGGCGCGCCGCTGAACACGGCGCTGCGCGATCCGCGTACCGGGCTCGCGACGGGCGGCGTCCGGCTGCCGGACGTCACAGTGCCGACGCGCACGCTCACCGGGCTGCGGAACCTGGGCCTCGGCGACGGCGTCTTCTGCGGTCTCTACGGTGCCCGCGACCCGTGGAACGGCGACGCGGACGCGTGGGACGGGCACGACGCGGGCGACCCGTCCGACCCGTCGTTCCCGCCGACCGCCGAGCCGGTGCTCAGCCGGCTGTACCCGACGCACGCCGGGTACGTGGGCAAGGTGCGGGCGGCGGCGCAGCAGTCCGTCGCGGGCGGGTACCTGCTGCCGGAGGACGCGGCGGCCATCGTGAAGGCCGCGCAGGACTCGTCCATCGGCGGCTGACCCGGTGGGCGACGCCGGCCGGCGCGGGCTCTCGGCGATCCACGTCCCGCGCCGGCCGGTGCACGTCCGGGCGCGGGCGGAGCAGAGGGTCAGCTGGTGTCGACCGAGCGCTGCTGGCCCGGGTAGCCGGGCTTCTGGTAGGGCAGCCCGACCATCTCGTCGTCGAGCGTCCCGGCGGTGAGCGGCAGGTCCGGCGGCTCGGGGGCGGGGCCGTCCGGCTTCGCGCCGGACGGCGGGGCGTCCACGGGACCGCCCGCGTTCACCCCCTGCGACTCGACGAGGTCGTCCTCATGCTCTTTGTGCATGTTCGTCCCTTTACCCAGAAGGAACCGGAATAACTGAGGGCCCCGCGCCGCTGCGGGAGAATCGCCGCATGGCGAAGAAGTGCCCCTGCGGGACCGGGACCGCGTACGGGGAGTGCTGCGGGCGGCTGCACCGGGGCGAGGCCGCCGCGCGGACGGCGGAGGAGCTGATGCGGTCGCGGTTCAGCGCGTTCGCCGTCCGGGACGAGGCGTACCTGCTGGCGAGCTGGCATCCGGCGACGCGGCCCGAGCGCGTCGAGGCCGAGCCCGGGACGCGGTGGACGCGGCTGGAGATCGTCCGCACCGAGGACGGCGGTCCGGACGACGGCAAGGGCGTCGTGGAGTTCCGCGCCCACTACACCTCGGGCGGACGGGACGGGGTGATGCACGAGGTCAGCCGGTTCGTCCGGCACGACGGCGCGTGGGTCTACGTCCGCGGCAAGGTCTCCTGACCTGCCTGGCGCCATTGCGGGACGGTCCCGGCCTCGTGGAGGCAGAAGTCGGGCGCGCCTTCGAGGGCCTTCTCCTCGCCGCCCGGCGTGTACGTGACGATCAGCCGGAGCGGGCGCCACGTCGCGTTGTAGGTGGAGTGCCAGGCGCCCTTCGGGATGTGGACGGCGTCGCCCTCGCGGATCGTGAAGGGTTCGCCGTCGTCCACCATCTGCTCCGCCTCGCCGGAGACGACGTAGATGACCTCTTCGGCGTTCGGGTGGTTGTGCCGGGCGTGCCCCTTGCCCGGGTTGACGATCACCTCGCCGAGGGTGCTGCCCGCGCCCTCGACCGCGGACGGGGTGACGAACCACTTGATCGAGCCCCAGTCGAAGGTCATGGTGGGCACGTCGCCGGGCGTCACGTGCATTCAGATCTCCAGGTTCTTGAAGGCGGCCACCTGCGCGGTGATGGCCCGCTCGGTCGGCAGCCGCTCGACGGAGGAGGCGCCGAAGAAGCCCACGACGCCGGTCGTGCGGGACAGGACGTAGGCGGCGTCGTCCGGTTCGGCGATGGGGCCGCCGTGGCACAGGACGAGCACGTCGTCGCGGACCTCGGCGGCCGCGTCCCGCATGGCCTGCACCTTCGCGACCGCTTCGTCGAGGGTCAGGGCGGTGCCGGCGCCGATGCTGCCCTTGGTGGTGAGCCCGACGTGCGGGACGAGGACGTCCGCGCCGGCCTCCGCCATCGCCCGCGCCGAGTCCTCGTCGAAGACGTACGGGGCGGTGACGAGGTCGCGTTCGCGGGCGAGCCGGACCATCTCCACTTCGAGGTCGTAGCCCATGCCGGTCTCTTCGAGGTTCTGCCGGAACACGCCGTCGTAGAGGCCGACGGTCGGGAAGTTCTGCACTCCGGCGAACCCCATCGCCTTCAGCTGGTCGAGGAAGACGGGCATCACCCGGAACGGGTCGGTGCCGCACACGCCCGCGAGGACGGGGGTGTCGCGCACGACCGGCAGCACCTCCGACGCCATCTCGACGACGATCTGGTTGGCGTCCCCGTACGGCAGCAGCCCGGCGAGGGAACCGCGGCCCGCCATCCGGTAGCGGCCCGAGTTGTAGATGATGATCAGGTCGACGCCGCCGGCCTCCGCGCATTTCGCGGACAGGCCGGTGCCCGCGCCCGCGCCGATCACCGGCTTGCCCTGCGCGACCGACGCGCGCAGGCGTTCGAGGACGGTCCGGCGGTTCACCGCGCTCCTTCCGTGATGAGTTCGTGCAGGCGGTCGGCCATCGCGCGGCCGAACGACGGGTCGTTGACGTTCACGTCCAGTTTCTCGGTCGGGACGGCGCCGTCCATCGCGGCGAAGCAGGCGGCGTCGGCGTCCGGGTCGTGGAACGGCATGCCCGGCGCGTCCAGCGCCGACACGCCGCCGAGCGGGACGAACAGCACCGTCGGGCCGGTGGCGGCGGCGAGCTTGGCCGCGACCCGGCGCCCGAGTTCCGCCATCTCGTCGCGCGTCGTCCGCATCAGCGTGACGGTCGGGTTGTGGACGTAGAGGTTGCGGCCGGCGAACCGCTCCGGGACGGTGCCGCGCGGGCCGAAGTTCACCATGTCGAGCGCGCCGGGCGCCACGACCTGCGGGATTCCGTGCCGTCCCGCCGCGGTGAGCCGGTCCGGGCCGGCCGACAGGACGCCGCCGACCAGGTCGTCCGCCAGTTCCGTCGTGGTCAGGTCGAGGACGCCGGCGAGGAGGCCGGCGTCGACGAGGCTCTCCAGGGCGCGCCCTCCGGCGCCGGTCGCGTGGAACACCAGCACCTCGTAGCCGAGGTCGCCGAGCCGCTCGCGCGCCGCGTCCACGGCGGGGGTCGTCACGCCGAACATCGACGCGGCCACGAGGGGCCGCTCGTCCGCGGGCTCCGGCGGCGCGTCCGCGCGGGCCTTCGCCATTCCCGCCGCCGCTGCCGCCGCGTTCCCGAGGATCAGCCGCGACACCCGGTTCACGCCCGCGATGTCGACGACGCTGTAGGTCATCGTGACGTCCTTCGCGCCGACGTACGGCGAAACGTCCCCGGACGCCATCGTCGACACGATCAGCTTCGGCAGCCCGATCGGCAGGTCCCGGACGGCGCGCGCCGCGATCGACGACCCGCCGCTCCCGCCGACCGCGAGGACCGCGTCGGCCCGTCCCCGCGCGACCAGCTCGGCGAGGACGACCGCCGCGCCCTCGCCCATCGCCGTGACGGCCGCGCCCCGGTCCGCCGCGTCGCGCAGCGCGCCGAGCGCCGCGCCGCCGGCTTCCGCGACCCGCTCCGCCGGCACGTCGGCCGGCACGCCCGGCGCCGGCTCGCCGACGCCCGCGTCCACGAGGACGACCTCGCAGCCCAGCTCGCGGAGCCGGTCGCGCAGCCACCCGTACTCCGCGCCCTTGGTATCGAGCGTCCCCACCAGCACCACGGTCGCCACGCCGCGCACCTCCCGTCCCTCGCTCCCCGGCATCATGCCCCTGGCCCGTTCCCGGCAACCGGCCGTTCGCGGCTCATCCCGCCGCGGGCACCGGCGCTTCGGTGATGGTGCCGTCCTCCAGCCTGAGCACGCGGTCGGCCTCCGACAGCAGCGCCTGGTCGTGCGTCGCGACCAGCACCGTGACGCCCTCGCCGGCGACGATCGCGCGCAGCAGCGGCATGATCGCGGCGGCCGTCTCGGAGTCGAGCTGACCGGTCGGCTCGTCGGCGAGCAGCAGCCGCGGCCGGTTGGCGAGCGCGCGGGCGATCGCGACCCGCTGCCGCTGCCCGCCGGACAGCTCGTAGGGGCGCTGCGCGGCGTGGTCGGCGAGCCCGACGAGCGCGAGCAGCACCTGGACGCGCTCGTCGCGCTCGGCCGGCGCGGTCCGGGTCAGCCGCAGCGGGACCTCGACGTTCTCGGCGGCCGACAGCACCGGGATCAGGCCGTGCGACTGGAACACGAAGCCGATGTGGTCGCGGCGCAGCGCGAGCAGGTCGTCCTCGGGCAGGGCGCCGATGTCGCGGCCGTCGACGCGGACGGTGCCGCCGTCCGCGGTGTCCAGGCCGCCGATCAGGTTCAGCAGGGTCGTCTTGCCGGACCCGGACCGGCCCTGGATCGCGACGAGCTCGCCGGGCTCGACCCGGAACGACGCGCCGCGCAGCGCGGGCGCCTCGACCTTCCCGGTCCGGTAGGTGCGGACGAGGTCGTCGACCTCCACCATCGGCTCGCTCACGCGTCCTCCTCGCGGGGCCGGTCGGGCCAGACCCCGACGTGGTCGTCCTCCAGCGCCAGCCGCACCCGCTCGCGCATGTCGAGAGCCTCGGTGAAGCCGCGCGGCAGCTGGACGCGGCCGGCCCGGTCGAGGACGGCGTACTCCTCGGCGGTGCGGGTGCCGTCGTCGGCGTCGCGGCGGCGGACCTCGCTGCTGGTGCGGCCGTCGCGGATGCCGACCGTGCGGTCGACGCGCTCGGAGACGCCGGCGTCGTGCGTGACGATCACCATGGTGGTGCCGAACTCCTGGTTGACGCGGCGGAACGCGGCGAACACCTCGGTGGCGGTGGCGGTGTCGAGCTCGCCGGTCGGCTCGTCGGCGAGCACGACGTGCGGCTCGTTGGCGACCGCGACGGCGATCGCGACGCGCTGCTGCTGGCCGCCGGACAGCTCGGCGGGGCGGCGGCCCGCGCAGTCGCCGACGCCGAGCATGCCGAGCAGGTCGGCGGCGCGGGTGGCGCGCTCGCGCCGGGACCGGCCGGCGAACCGCATCGGCAGCTCGACGTTCTGCGCGGCGGTCAGGTAGGGCAGCAGGTTGCGGGCGGTCTGCTGCCAGATGAACCCGACCTGCTCGCGGCGGAACGCGAGCCGCTCCTTGGCCGACATGGTGAGCAGGTCGGAGCCGGCGACGCGGGCGACGCCGGCGGTCGGCACGTCCAGCCCGGACAGGATGTTCAGCAGCGTCGACTTGCCCGACCCGGACGCGCCGACGACGGCGATCAGCTCGCCGGGGTCGACGAGCAGGTCCAGGCCCTGCAGCGCGACGACCTCGATGCCCTCGCTCTTGTAGATGCGGACGAGGTTGTCGCAGACGATGTGCGCGCCCTCGCCGTAGGCGGGGCCGCGTTCGAGGGCGCGGCGCTCGAGTTCGGCCAGGTCCGGTGCGTCTACCAAGGCTCCCCCTCCCTGCGGGGGGACGGCCCGCGCGCCCCCTGGTCCGCTTCGCTCATCTCAGTCCCCCGTTCTCAGGACGTCGCCCGGCTTCGGGCGGTCGAAGGCGCGGTCGACGGCGAGGGCCGCCGCGGCGGCGAGCAGCAGCGCGGCCAGCAGCCCGAGCAGCGCGGCGGCGCCGGGCGTGTGGCCGGTCGCGGTGAACCCGGACGTGTAGGGGCGCAGGTCGACGACCGGGCCGGTGATCTCCGGCAGCAGCAGCCCGAGGACCCAGCCGGCGGCGACCGCGCACAGCAGCACCGGGGCGATCTCGACGAGCGCGAGGGCGCGGCTCTGCCCCCGCTTGAGGCCGAGGACGCGCAGGTGGGCGACGGTCCGGCCGCGGGCGCGGGCGCCGACGACCAGCACGAGGAGGACGGCGAGCAGCCCGTACCCGCCGCCGATCAGCGCCGCGTTCCGGAACGTGCGGTGCACGAGGTCGACCATCGGGACGCCGGTCATGCCGTGCAGGACGTCCGCGCGGACCTGCACGTCGCGGGGCGCGCCCTTGGGGGCGGCGGCGTCGAGGACCTTGCGCAGCGCGGCGACGTCGACGTGGTCGCCGCGGACGAACAGCTCCGTCGGGTAGTTGCCGGAGCCGAACGTCGTGTACGGGACGACGGCGAACGCCGATCCGGTGTCCATGGAGGGGAAGCGGTCGATCGTCGCGGCCGGCTTGAATTGGAACGGGTCGATGTAGTGGCTGCTGAGGGTGACGGGCTTGGACCCCGCGTCGAGGATGCCGGCGGCGCCGGGCGAGACGAGCTGCCCGTTCGGCGCGTCCGGGATGCCGGGGACGCCGGGGAACGCCGCGCGGTAGGCGTCGAGGTCGATGCCGACGACGGTGATCGGCGCCGGCTCGCCCGGCCCCGTGACCTGCTGGACGACCCGGGCGGGCACCACCGCGGTGACGCCTCGGACCGCGCGCGCCTTGGCGGCGGCGCTCGGGTCGAGGCCGGTGGAGCCGATGCGGACGTCGCCGCCGACGGTGCTGTAGGAGGCGCGGACCTGCCCGTGCCGCAGCGCCGTGTCGACGGTCGCGCTGAACCCGGCGACGGCGGCGGCGAGCAGCAGGATCACCAGCGGCAGCGCGCCGATCATGCGCTGCCGGGACGCGCGCGCGAGGCCGACGAACCAGACGGCGCCGCGGCCCCGGCGCAGCAGCGGGGCGCCGGCGCGCAGCAGGTAGGGGTAGGCGCGCAGGACGAGCGTGCCGAGGGCGGCGCCGAGCAGGACGGGGACGGCCGCGACGAGCGGGTCGTCGCCGGACGCGCCGCCGCGCTGCCGCAGCACCACCACCCCGGCGACCGCGACGACGATGAGCAGCAGGTCCAGGACGAGGCGGCGCGGCGACGGGCGCGCGGCGGTGAAGTCGTCGCGGCCCGCGCCGCCGGCCGAGCCGAGGCCGCCCCCGCGCTCGCGCAGCACCATCGCGCCGGACAGCGCGAGCACGACCGCGACCAGCGCGGCGACCGCGTACAGCGAGCTTCGCTGCGGTGGCCCGGCGTCCAGGAGGAGACCGGCGGCGTAGCCGGCCGCCGCGGCGGGCAGCACGCCGAGGGCGGTGAGGCCGCCGGCGTACCGCGTGAGCTGGCGGAGCGACGCGCCGCGGGCCCGCATCGTGCCGAGGACGGGCCGGAGCCGCTCGCCGAGCAGCCCGGCCGCGAGCAGCAGCACCCCGGCGGCGACGGCGAGGAGCCCGGCCTGCGCCATCCCGAGGACGGACCGGGCGGTGCGCAGCCGGCCGAGGAAGGCGTCCAGCCGTCCTTCCAGCGGGGTCTCGACCGTGCAGGCGAACAGCCCGGTGCGGCCCTGCACGGCCGCGCGGTAGGAGTCCAGTTCGGCGGCGATGGTGCGCGCGCGGCCGGTGTCGACCGCACCGGTGCGCACGGGGAACCGCCAGGTGAAGGTGAAGCCCCGGCGGGCATCGGCGGCGATCATGGTGTAGCCGCCGGCGTCCGTCAGCGCGGTGCCGTGCGCGACCTTGGTGCCGTCGCGGCCGAGGATCCGCTGGGTGACCTGGAGCAGGGAGACGCGCGGCGCCCAGTAGGCGTCGCGGGGGTTCTGCGGCGCGTAGAGCCCGGTGATGCGGACGTGCAGCGGCTCGGGGATCTCCTTGTCGACGAGGGTGAGCCGGGCGCCGACCTTGTAGCCCATGGCCTGCGCGTACCGTTCGGCGACCATCACCTGGATCTCCGGCGTGGTGCGGCCCGGGTTCAGCGGGACCTCGTTCACCGGCGGGTGCCCAGCGGTGATCAGGATCCGCCGGCCGGTGTCGGGGTCCCAGCCGAGGTCCAGTTCCCGCGGTTCGGTGAACTCGCCGGAGATCCCCTGCGGGGTGTCCAGCGCCACGGACGCCTCGGGCGGGCCCGTGACGGTCCGCAGCGAGCCCGGGAGGAGCTGCTGCCAGGTGAACGCGTTGGCGGTCAGCGCGCCTACGTTCGGGATGGCGCTGGAGGCGCCGGTGCCCTTCGCCTTGCCGACGACCTGCAGGTCGGCGTCGGTGCCGACGGTGGTGGCGGCGTCGCGGTCGTATCCGGCGGTGGTGGCGGCCGGGACGGCGACCGCGAGCAGCGCGGTCACCAGCGTCAGCACGGCCAGCGCGGCGAGCGGCGCCCACTGCGTGCGGGCCAGCCTGAGCCAGGGGCCGGTGTGCAGGGCTCGGCGCATCATTCCTCCCCCGCGCGCAGTCCGGCGCCGACGTTGCGGCGGCGCAGGACCCGGATGACCGGCGGCAGCACGAGCCCGAGGACGGCGGCCGTCCCGGCGAGCATCGCCGCGACCAGCGGCCACTGGACGATCAGGACGGCCGGCGGGTACGGCTCGGTGGCCTGCACCCCGACGACCAGGTGCGGGACGACGAGCCGGGCGACGAGCAGGCCGAGCGCGGTGCCGCCGGCGAGGCCGAGGACGACCAGGAACGCCTGCTCGACGGCCAGCATCCCGGCGACCTGGCGGGGCGCGACGCCGAGGGCGCGCAGCACCGCGAACTCGCGGGACCGCTGCCCGGCGGTGACGGCGGCGTTCACCACGAACGCGATGACGGCGAAGGCGAGCGCCGAGCCGAAGCCGAGGACGAGCGCGCCCTGCAGCGCGGCGCCGAGCGGGGCGTCGCGCAGCCGGGAGCGCAGCGCGGCGCGGTCGCCGGTGACCTCGCCCCATTCGCGGTGCGCGTCGGCGGCCTTGACGGCGGGTCCGGTGCGGTCGCCGCGGACGGACGCCCACCATTCGCCGGGCCGGGTGCTGTCGGGTCCGGCGCGTCCGGTGGCGAGCCGCTTCTCCACGAGGGTGGGCAGGTCGACGAGGACGCCGGGGGCGCCGGGCGTGGTGGTGGGGAGGGCGTCGACGACGCCGATGACCTTGACCGGCTGGTCGCCGTCGACGGTGCTCAGGGTGAGGGTGGCGCCGACGCCGACCTTCGCGCGGGACGCGGCGGCGGCGGTGATGACGCCCGGCACGACCGGCTGGAGGTGCACGTTCTGGTCGCCGTGGGGCGGTGGGGTGCCGGCGCCGAGCACCGCGTGGACGGAGGTCCCGCTGGCGAGCCGGAGGCTGCCGAACACGACCTCGGCGGGCGGGCTCGCGGGGATCGCGATGTCGGCGAGCGCGGGCCCCTTCGCCAGTTTCGGGCGCGTCGGGTGGACGGGGTCCGCCGGCTCGGCGAACACGTCCCACCGGGCGCCGGCGGGCGGCGTCGCCTCGCCGGTCCCTTCGCCGCGGACGTGCTCCAGGGTGAGGTCGATGGGCCCGCTGTAGCCGTTGTCGTCGTAGGAGTAGTGCAGCGCCCGGACCGACAGCGGGTAGCTCAGCACGCCGCCGGGCCCGGCGAGCGCGGCGGCGTCGACCGCGATGGTGTGGGTCCGTCCGTCCGGCCGGATGCCGGTGAGCGGGACGCGGGCCGTCACGCCGTGGGCGTCGGCGACGGTCGCCTCGGCCTTGTACGCGCCGAGCGGCGAGGGGACGGTGCCGTCCGGCAGCGGCGGGGTGGGGCCGGTCCGCGTCAGCCGCAGGTCGAACAGCAGCCGCGCGGGTCTGCCCGGGACCGCGAGCCCCGGCGCCGGCGGGCGGGCCGCGGTGAGCGCGCCGAGCGCGAGGCCGTGCCGCAGGCCGGGACGGATCCGCAGCATCGTGCCGAGCCGCGCGGCGTCGGCCGCGATCATGGTGGTGGAGGCGGTGCCGATGGTGCCCTCGACGCGCAGCACGCCGGTCACCGAGGTGACGCCGGGCAGCGCGGCGACCCGTCCGCCGGCGCCGAGCGGGGTCGGGGCGAAGACCCCGGCGGGCGCGCTGACGCGCAGGTCGGCGCCGCTCTGGAAGTCGGCCTGGTCGGTCTGCGAGCGGCGCCAGGTCGCCATGGTGGTGACCGACAGCACCCCGACGGCGATCGCCATCACCAGCAGCAGGACGGGCCCGGCGTAGCGCAGCGGGCGGCGGCCGACCTGGCGGGTGCCGAGCGCCGGGGCGAGGCCGCGGCCGCGCGCGGCGACGCGTTCGGCGGCGCCGGACGCGGCGGGCACGACGCGCAGCAGCAGGACGGCGCCGGCGAGCAGCCCGAGCGCGGGCCCCGACACGATGACCGGGTCGACTCCGGACGCGCCGCCGGACGCGCCCGTCCCATTGACCCCGTACCGGGTGAGCTGCCAGATCGCGAGCGCGGCGACGAGCAGCAGCGCCAGGTCGGCGCCCGATCCGACGAGCCCGCCGCGGCGGCTGCGGCCGATGCCGGCCTGCGCCTCGACGAAGGTGCGGTTCGCGCCGCGCAGCGTCGGGACGGTCAGCGCGACGGCGCCGGCGAGGGCGGTGGCGACCGACACGCCCCACAGCGGCGCGAGGGGCCCGGCGTCCAGCCGCAACCCGGACGCGCGGATCGCGGGCGCCCATCCCGCCAGGTGCAGCAGCGGCCCGGCGAGCAGCGGCCCGCACACCGCGGCGGGCAGCACGATCAGCGCGCCCTCGGCGACGCCGAGCCGCGCGAGCTGGCGCATGCCGAGGCCGCGGGTGCGCAGCAGCGCGACCTCACCGCGGCGGTGGTCGGCGAGCAGCCGGGCGACGAGCATCCAGGCGCATCCGGCCAGCAGGATCAGCTGGAGCACCGGGATCAGCATGGTGGAGCGGGTGACCCGGACCGCGCCGGCGAGCTGGGAGGCGAGCGTCGGCAGGCTCGTCACGACGGTGTACTGGGCGCCGCCGGAAGCCTTCTGCACGATGGCGCCGCTGCGGGCGGCGCGCTCGCCGAGCGGCTCGATGTCCCCGGTGCCGATGTGCCGCAGGTCGGGCATGACCGTCCACCGGACGTCCACGCCGGTGCCGGTGAGGCGGGCCGCGAACACGTCCTGCGGCACGACGAGCGGCCCGTAGGTGGTGTAGTCGCCGTGCTCGGCGCCGGTGGTGACCAGCTGGTCGCCCTGCCAGAAGTAGTCGTCCGGCCGGGGCACCTCGAACAGCCCGACGATCCGGGCGCGCACCACGGACTTCTTGTCGACGCGGCCGTGCAGGGTGAGGACGTCGCCGACCGAGGCGTGCATGGACCGGGCGGCGGCGACCGGGAGGGCGGCCTCCATCTCGGCGTCCTCGCCGGCCCCGGCGCCCTGCGCGGGCCAGCGGCCCTGGGCGAGGCGGGCGTGCCGGTCGATGCCGGTGTAGGTCTCGAACGCGGTGAGCTGCGGGTGGTCGCTCTTCTCCTGCCCCGGCAGGGTGTAGGAGTCGCTGCGGACGCCCATCGAGACCGTCAGCGGGACGTCCCGGTAGATCTGCTTGAGCGCGCCGTCCACCTGCCGCTGCGCGGTGCCGAGCCCGCCGGGCGGAACGTTGGTGCCGAGGGTCGTGCCGACCGACGCGAACGTCGCGTCAGCGAGGGTGCGCTGCAGGCCCTCGCGGGTCACCGAGCCGGCGTAGCCGACGAGGGCGGCGAGGACGGTCGTGGCGAACAGCGCGGTGGCGCAGGCGGCCAGCACCAGCGTGCGGTCCGCGGCCATGCGCCTGACGACGAGCCCCCGTTGCCCCATAGCCGCACATGATCAAGGGATGTGATGTGAACAACAAGAGCAGAGCGGGTTTCTTGTACTTATCGCAATATTTCCGGTACATCGGCATGATCTGGGCAGATCGGCAGTACCACCCGGAACGCGGCCGCTCACACCTCGCCGCGGCGCAGGGCGATGAGGCGGTCCAGCACGTTCGCGTCCGCCGACAGGCCGTTGTGCGCGTACTCGCTCGTCACCCACGTCCGGATCCCCGGAATGGCCGCGGCCGTCGCCATCGACATCTCCCGGTCCACGTACATGTCGTCGTAGTAGACCGCCGCCGCCACCGGCACGGTCGTGGACGCCAGCCGCTCCGGGTCGTACAACGCGGGCCACTCGTGCGCCGCGACCAGGTCGGCGCACTCCCGCAGCGGGACCAGCGCCGGGTCCTCCTCGAAGAACGACGGGAAGATGGTCTCGCCCAGGAACCGGAACGGCTCGGCGCGCGGCGCGAACTCCGGGAACTCCTCGGCGACCCGCGCGGCCGACCAGTTCGACGCCGTCCCGCTGCTGACGCACGCCTCGTGGATAAGCGCGTAGAGCGGCTGCGCGGCGAACGACACGATCGCGTTCACCCCGTGCAAGAACGTGTCCGAGAGCCGGTCCGAGGTGATCAACGCCTCCTCCAGCAGGTAATGCAGATTGTCGAACTGCACGGAATTACCGAGACCGATGCCCGCGAACTGGAACCGGCGGGCCGTCAGCCGCTCCCCGCCCGGCAGGCGCTCGTCGGCCCGGTCCAGGTGCGCGGCGATGCGGCGCGCGATGTCCTGGTCCCCCGGGTAGCGCGCGAAGTAGCGCTCGTTGGCCGCGGCGATCCGCCGGTACGCCGCGCGGTACCAGTCGTCGGGCGTCGCCGTCAGGCTCGGCAGCCCGCCGGTGATGAACGCCTCGCTCAGCCCCTCCGGCGCGATCGACAGATAGGTCACCGCGCAGAAACCGCCGAAGCTCTGCCCGAGCACGCTCCACGGGCGGTCCCCGGCCAGGTGGCGGCGCAGCAGCTCCGCGTCCCGGACGATCGAGTCCGCGCGGAAGTGCCGCAGCAGCCCGGCGGCGGCCTTCGGATCGGCGGGGAGCGTCTGCCGGTTCAACGGGTGGCTGCGCCCGGTGCCGCGCTGGTCGAGCAGCAGCACCCGGTAGTCCTCGAGCGCGCGGGCGAGCCACGCCGCGGGCATCGCCCCCGGCCGCACCGCCTTGTGGCCCGGCCCGCCCTGTAGGAAGAGCAGCCACGGCAGATCGTCGTCCCGCCTCCCGGGCGCGACGACCTCCCGCCCGTAGATCCGGATCGTCCGCCCGGCCGGGTCGGCGTGGTCGAGCGGAACGTCCAGGAAGTGGTCGGTGCACGCGTACCCGGGCCGGGTGAACGAAGTCGGCATGCCCCCACTATCCCCGACGCGGCCGTATGGTGACGCGATGAGCGGAGGCCACGCCCACTACGTCATCGTCGACCGGAACGGGCATCGCGTCTGGTGGGCCCTCCTCCTCTCCCATGACCCCGTTCACTTGTGGCGGGGGGGGGGGGTGGGGGGGGGGCGCAAACCCACACCCCCCCCCCCCCACCAAGCGCCCCCCCCCCCCCGGCGCCTGGCGGGTGGGGGGGGTGGGGGCCCCCCCCCCCCCCCCACCCCCCCCCCCCCCCCCCACAACTCAACGAAGCCGCGCCCGCACTGCCACGCGTCCGGACGTCCGACGCGGCACCCGTGAGCGTCCGGGTTCGCCACGTAGAGCCCGTCCGGTGTCATGCGCGCCCGGAGCTTGTGCGCCCGCAGAACGGTTCCGAGCGCTTCCAGGCGCGCTCTAGCATCAGGAGTCACGGTCGGTCGCCTCCTTGGATAGGCGGATCGATCCAGACCCCGGGCGGCGTTGGCGCGCCGCCCGGGGTCGCTTGCTGTCTGCTCTCTCCTTGACTCTAGACGAGAACACCCGTGAACACACGAGAACACCAGTCATACCGACGTGTATGTAAGCGTGTTCTTGTGGACCTGACCGTGATCAATCTCGACCAGCCGCGCCCCGCGTACCGGATCATCGCGGCTGCGATCGCGGACGAGATACGGGCGGGCAGGCTGCGCCCTGGGCAACGCATCCCGTCTGCCCGGACCATCGCCAACGACGTTGGTGTGTCACTGCGGACAGCCGACGCCGTCCTACGGACGTTGCGGGATGACGGGCTGACCGTCAGCGTGCACGGGCTGGGGACGTTCGTCGCCGAGGATGCCGACGCACAAGCGGAATGACGCGGAGGCGCCCACCGGCACGATGGTCGTCGAGTTGCGGCAGGTGCGGGTCAGAGGGGGGCGAGGACGCCCTTGATGAAGTCGGGGGTGCGGGCGGGGGGCTCGGCCTGGACGCCCAGGCGGTTCAGGGCGTCCCGGTAGCGGATGACGTCGGACGGGCGGTCCGGGTACAGGGCGCCGGTGAGCTGCTCCAGGTACACGACGTCCGGCAGTTCGGGCTCGGCGAACCGGAGCAGGGTCACCGGGCCGCTCTCGGCGGCGTGCCCGCCGGCGGCGAACGGCAGCACCTGCACGGTGACGTTCGGCCGCCGCGAGATCTCGATCAGGTGCCGCAGCTGCTCGCGCATCACCTCGGGGCCGCCGACGACGCGGCGCAGCGCGGCCTCGTCCAGCACGGCCCACAGCTTCACCGGCTCGGGCCGGTCGAGCACGAGGCGGCGGCGCATCCGCAGCTCGACGCGGCGGTCGACCTCCTCGGCGCTCGCGTCCGGGTACCGCGCGGCGATGAGCGCGCGGGCGTAGCCGGGGGTCTGCAGCAGGTCCGGGACGTTCTGGATCTCGAAGACCCGGACCAGCACGGCGCCCTGCTCCAGCCCGAGGTACGGCTCGAACCAGCCGGGCACCACGTCGGCGTACCGCTGCCACCAGCCGGGCCGGTTCGCCTGCTCGGCGAGCTCCAGCAGCGCCTCGCGGCGGACCGGGTCGTCCACCCCGTAGAGGGTGAGCAGGTCGGCGACGTCGCGCTCCTTGAACCCGACGCGGCCGAGCTCCATCCGGCTGATCTTGGAGTGCGAGCCGCGGATCTCGTAGCCGGCGGCCTCGGTGGAGATCTCGGCGGCCTCGCGGAGCCGGCGCAGCTGCGCGCCGACGACCATGCGGAGCACGGTCGGGCCCGACGCCGCCGTGCCGGACGGGACGGTGACCTCGATACCGGACACCTGGGGCGACGCCCCAGGTCCGACTTTGGGGTCTCCCACAGGACGCCTCCTCCGGCGCACGTCGACGTGCCTTCCGCAAAGAAGTTACCCGCCCGCGAGCCCGTTGCCCAATGCACCAGTACGGACTGTTTCGTGCAATTCTCAGGCGATTCGTCCCGCCGCTGGCCGGCGGACCGGCGCTGACCTGGCAAGATGCGGGCGAGCAAGAAATCCCGAAAAAAGTCGCGACGGATGTCGATCCGGCCCGCCTCCACTCGACGCGTCAGTGAGGGCCGGGAAGGACCCGGCCCGGCAGGACCACGGAGGCACCGATGCGCTTCATGATGATGACCACCGACGACGGCGCGCAGCAGGGCGAGCCGGACGAGGCGATGATGGCGGAGATGGGCGCGTTCATCGCCGAGATGTCCGCGTCCGGGGTGCTGCTGGCGACCGGCGGCCTCGAGCCCGGCGGCACCCGCATCAAGGCGTCCGGCGGCAAGGTCACCCTCACCGACGGCCCGTTCGCCGAGGCCAAGGAGGTCGTGGTCGGCTTCGCGCTGGTCGAGGTGCGCAGCCGGGAGGAGGCGATCGAGCTGTCCAGGCGCTTCTTCCAGATCGTCGGCGACGGCGAGGGCGTCATCCAGCAGGTCTTCGGCCCGGAGGACGCGGCCCCCGGCACCTGACCCCGAGCCCGGCGGACGGCCGGTGACCTGCGGGGAGGCGGCGTCCGGGTTGCGCGGCGGGCGGCGCGGGTGCTGTCATCGGCACCGTGACGCCATCCGCCGCCCCGGACGCCTCCGGCGCCCCCGCCCCGCGCGCCGGCGGCGCGGCACGTCCGTCCGGCGTGCACGCGAGCATCGACGCGGTGTGGCGGCTGGAGTCCGCCCGCATCATCGCCGGGCTGGCCCGGCTGGTGCGCGACGTCGGCCTCGCCGAGGAACTCGCGCAGGACGCGCTCGTCGCCGCGCTCGAGCAGTGGCCCGAGTCGGGCGTCCCGGACAACCCGGGCGCCTGGCTCATGGCCGTCGGCAAGCGCCGCGCCATCGACCGGATCCGCCGCGAGCAGCGGCTCGAGACCAAGCTCGAGGAGATCGGGCACGGTCTGGAACCCGAGGCGCGGGAGGCGCCGCCCGAGTTCGACCTCGCCGTCGACGACGAGCACATCGAGGACGACGTCCTGCGGCTCGTCTTCACCGCCTGCCACCCCGTGCTGTCCACGCAGGCCAGGGTGGCGATGACGCTGCGGATGCTCGGCGGCCTCACCACCGAGGAGATCGCCCGCGCGTTCCTGACGTCCGAGCCGACCGTCGCGCAGCGGATCGTCCGGGCCAAGCGGACGCTGTCGGAGTCCGGCGTCCCGTTCGAGGTGCCGGAGGGCCCCGACCGGGCCGCCCGGCTGTCGTCGGTGCTGGAGGTCGTCTACCTGATCTTCAACGAGGGGTACGCGGCGAGCGGCGGCGACGACTGGGTCCGCACCGACCTGTGTCAGGAGGCGCTGCGCCTCGGCCGGATCCTCGCCCACCTCGCGCCCGCGGAACCGGAGGTGCACGGGCTCGTCGCGCTGATGGAGATCCAGGCGTCCCGCATCCGCGCCCGCACCGGGCCGTCCGGCGAGCCCGTCCCCCTGCACGAGCAGGACCGCGCCCGCTGGGACCGGCTGCTCATCCACCGCGGCTTCGCCGCGCTGCTGCGCGCCCGCGAGATCGGCGCGCCGCCCGGCCCGTACGTCCTGCAGGCCGCGATCGCCGCGTCCCACGCGCAGGCCGCCACCGCCGAGGACACCGACTGGGCGCAGATCGCCGCGCTGTACGGGCACCTCGCGCGGGTCGCGCCGTCCCCGATCGTCGAGCTCAACCGGGCCGTCGCCGTCGGGATGGCGGACGGCCCCGAGGCGGGCCTCCGGCTCGTCGACGCCATCACCGGGGAGCCGTCCCTGCGCGGCTACCCGCTGCTGCCCGGCGTCCGCGGCGACCTGCTCGCCCGCCTCGGCCGGACCGAGGAGGCCCGCGCGGAGTTCGAGCGCGCCGCCGGGCTCACCCGCAACGCGCCCGAACGCCGCGTCCTGCTCGACCGGGCCGCCGCCCTGGACGGCGCCCGGTAGTCCCGCGCGGGCGGGCGGTCACTTGCCGGAGTGGGCGGCGTGGGCGGCGTCGATCTGCTCCCATGCGACCTGCAGCAGGGCGGCGCGCTTCTCCTCCGGCGTCCCCTCCATGGCCGAGGTCGCGAAGGTGCCGAAGTAGACGGTGAACAGCGCGCTGAGCGAGCGGACGCGGTCCAGGACGGGGCTCTGCGGATCGGTGAGCAGGGTGCCGAGCGCCTGCATGCGGTCGCGGGCCGTCTTGGGCCCGGCCCGGCCGCGCAGCGCCGCCTGGTTCTCCTGGAGGAACTGGAAGACCGGGGAGTACTCCTCCAGCGCCTCGTTGAGCCGGCGCAGCAGCTCCCGCCTGGTCTCCAGCGTCGTGGGCTGGGCACGGGCCCAGGCGATCAGCTCGTCGAGCCGCTCGCCGATGCCGCCGACGAGGGCGTCGACGATGTCCTCCTTGGTGCGGAAGTGGTAGTAGAGCGCGGCCTTCGTCACCTCGAGCCGCTCGGCGATCTCCCGCAGGGAGGTCTGGTCGTAACCGCGTTCGAGGAACAGCTCCAGCGCGACGTCCAGGATGCGCTGCCTGGTGTCCTTGCGGCGCGTCTGCGGCTTGCCCACGGTGTGCCTCTCCTCCGGCCGTCCTGCCCTCCACCGTATCGCGGTAACTTACTTGACGCCCGGCTAGTTAGCCCGGCTAGCGACCGGACCCGGGCGGGCGGAGGCGCCGCGCACCCCACGGAACGCGCCATCCGCCAGGAGCGACCGAACCGGATGGTACTGATAGTGGATGCGGGCGCCGCGTCCGCGGAAAGGAGCCCCTGTGATCGCGCTTCCGGACGTCGAGGCCGCCGCGGGACGCGTCGCCGGCCGCATCCGCGAGACGCCGCTGCTCGCGGTGGATCCCGGCCCGCTCGCCCCCGCCGCGCGGATGTGGCTGAAGCTCGAGCAGACCCAGCACACCGGGTCGTTCAAGGCGCGCGGCGCGTTCAACCACATCCTCGCCGCGCGGGACGGCGGACGGCTCCCCGCGGCCGGCGTCGTCGCCGCGTCCGGCGGCAACGCCGGCCTCGCGTTCGCCTACGCCGCCGCCGAGGCCGGCGCGCCCGCCGAGGTGTTCGTCCCCGAGACGGCCCCGGCGGTGAAGGTCGCGCGGCTCCGCGCGCTCGGCGCCACCGTCGTCCAGGTCGGCACCCGCTACGCCGAGGCCGCGGACGCCGCCACCAAGCACGCCGCCGACACCGGCGCCCTCTACTGCCACGCCTACGACCAGCCGGAGGTCTGCGCCGGCCAGGGCACCCTCGGCCTGGAGATCCTCGACCAGACCGGCGGCGAGGTCGACACGGTGCTGCTCGCCGTCGGCGGCGGCGGCCTGATGGCGGGCGTCGCCGCCGCCCTCGAGGGCCGCGCCCGCGTCGTCGGCGCCGAGCCGGAGACGATCCCGACCCTCGAACGCGCCCTGCACGCCGGCCGCCCGGTGGACGTCGCCGTCTCCGGCATCGCCGCCGACTCGCTCGGCGCCACCCGCCTCGGCGACATCGCCTACGACGTCGCGGCCCGCACCGGGGTGGCGTCCGCGCTGGTCTCCGACGACGCGATCGTCGAGGCGCGCCGGTTCGTCTGGGAGGAGTACCGGCAGGTCGTCGAGCACGGCACGGCCGCCGCGATCGCGGCCCTGCGCACCGGCGCGTACCGTCCCTCCCCGGGCGAGCGGGTCGTCGTCGTGCTCTGCGGCGCCAACACCGACCCGTCCGACCTCCTGAGCGGCCCCACCGACTAGCCGGCGGCGCTCAGGCCACGCGCCGATTGCAGGCCTCGCTTTGCGCCGGCTCCTGGACGGGCTCGTCGAACGGCTCGGCGCCGACGCCGAGCCCGGCCAGGTGGGCGAGCGGTGAACGTCAGCTCAGCAGGTCGGCGAGGGTCTCGCGGCGGGAGGGGTGGCGCAGCTTGTGCATCCCCTTGGACTCGATCTGCCGGATGCGCTCGCGGGTCACGCCGTAGACCTTGCCGACCTCCTCGAGCGTCTTCGGCTCGCCGCCGGCGAGGCCGAACCGCATCGAGATGACGCCGGCCTCGCGCTCGGTCAGCGTCTCCAGCACGGCGTCGAGCTTGCCGCGCAGCATCGACGACGCGACGACGTCGGCCGGGTCGCCGCCCTCGGGGTCCTCGATGACGTCGCCGAGCTCGCCGTCGCCGTCCTCGCCGAGCGGGGTCTGCAGGGACAGCGGCTCGCGGGCCTGGCGGCGCAGCCACTCGACCTTCTCCGGCGTGACGTCCAGCTCGGCGGCCAGCTCCTGCGCGGTGGGCTCGCGGCCGAGGTCCTGCATCATCCGGCGGCGGATCCGGGTCATCCGGTTGAGCACCTCGACGACGTGCACGGGGATGCGGATCGTCCGGGACTGGTCGGCGAGCGCGCGGCTGATCGCCTGCTTGATCCACCAGACGGCGTAGGTGGAGAACTTCAGCCCGCGCCGGTACTCGAACTTCTCCACGGCGCGGATCAGCCCGAGGTTGCCCTCCTGGACGAGGTCGTTGAGCGGCAGGCCGTGGCCCATGTACCGCTTGGCCAGCGACACGACCAGGCGCAGGTTGGCCTCGACCATGTGCTCCTTGGCGCGGCGGCCGTCGGCGGCGATCCAGGCGAGGTCGTCGCGGTCCTGCGAGGACAGGGCGTCGCCGAGGGTCTCCAGGCGTTCGCGCGCGAACAGCCCGGCCTCGATGCGCTTGGCCAGCTCGACCTCCTGCTCGGCGGTGAGCAGCGGGGTCCGGCCGATGCGGGAGAGGTAGTCCTTCATCGGGTCGACGAGGTCGCGGGTCGCGGACGCGCCGCGAGCGGAGGCGGCCCGGGCGGACGCGCCGCGGCTGGACGCGGCGCGAGCGGGCTCGGGGGACGCGACACGGGAGGTGCTGGCGTTCAGGGCGGTGTCCTTTGCTCGTCCGGCCGGGAGGGAACGGGTCACCCGATCTCGGTACCCGGCAGCCCGGCGGCATAAACTTAGGTCGACTCTAGACGTGTGTTCACTATAAATTTAGGTCGACCTGTGGCAGGGTGGCGGCATGGGTTTGCGGGAGATGAAGAAGCAGCAGACGCGGCAGGCGATCTCGCACCAGGCGACGCGCCTGTTCCTGCGGCACGGGTTCGACCGGGTGACGATCGCCGACGTCGCCGCCGCCGCGCAGGTCGCGAAGATGACGGTGACCAACTACTTCCCGCGCAAGGAGGACCTGGCCCTCGACCTGCACGAGGAGTTCGTCGCGCAGCCCGCCCGGACGGTCGCCGGGCGCGCGCCGGGCGAGTCCGCGCTCGCCGCGCTGCGCCGCGCGTTCCTCGACGCCGTCGACCGGCGCGACGCGGTCATCGGCTTCTCCGGCGCCGACTTCGCGCGCATGATCACCGGAAGCCCGGCGCTGGTCGCGCGCCTGCGCGAGTTCCATGAGGAGCGCGAGCACGCCCTCGCCGCAGTCCTGGCCGAGGAGGCCGGCACCGGCCCGGACGACGTGGTCGTCCGCGTGGCGTCGGCGCAGCTCATCGGCGTCCACCGGGTCCTGTTCGAGGAGACGCTGCGCCGCACCATCGCCGGTGAGGACCACGACGCGATCGCCGCGGCCCTCACCGGCTCCGCCGAGAAGGCGTTCGGGCTGCTGGAGCCGTCCCTGGAGGACTACGCCGTCAGGCGATGACGAGGAGCAGGTCGCCGGCCTGGACGGGGGTCGCGGCCGGGACGGCGAGCCGGGTGACGGTGCCGGCCACCGGGGCGGTGATCGCGGCCTCCATCTTCATCGCCTCGATCGTCGCGACCGTGTCGCCCGCCGCCACCTGGTCGCCCTTCGCGACGCGCAGCGTGACCGAGCCGTCGAACGGCGCGGCGACGTGGCCGGGTTCGGCCGGGTCGGCGCGCTCCACCGGCGGCGCGTCCGACGCGACGGACTTGTCGCGCACCGACAGCGTGCGGAGCTGGCCGTTCACCGTGCAGATGACCTGCCGGACGCCCGCCTCGTCGATGTCGCCGACCGCTTCGAGCCCGGCCAGCACGCGCACGCCCGGTTCGAGGTCGAACGCGACCTCCTGGCCGGCGCGCATGCCGTAGAGGAAGGCGCCGGTCGGCAGGACGGACAGGTCGCCGTACGCCGCGCGCGCTTCGCGGTAGTCCTTCGCGGGGCCGGGGAACAGCAGGCGGTCGAGGGTGTCGCGGACCTCGGGTCCGGCGAGCGCCTTCTCCTCGGCACCGTCCAGCTCGGCGCGGGCCGGGGTGTACTGGCGTCCGGCGAGCGCCTTGGTGCGGAACGGCTCGGGCCAGCCGCCGGGCGGGTCGCCGAGCTCGCCGCTCAAGAACCCGATGACGCTGTCGGGGATGTCGTAGCGCTCGGGGTTCGCGGCGAAGTCGTCCGGGTCGGCGCCGGCGGCGACGAGGTGCAGCGCGAGGTCGCCGACGACCTTGCTGGACGGGGTGACCTTGACGAGGCGGCCGAGGATCCGGTCGGCGGCGGCGTAGCAGCGCTCGATCTCCTCGAACCGGTCGCCGAGGCCGAGCGCGACGGCCTGCTGCCGCAGGTTCGACAGCTGCCCGCCGGGGATCTCGTGCTGGTAGACGCGTCCGGTCGGGGACGGAAGGCCCATCTCGAACGGCGCGTACAGCCTGCGCACCGCCTCCCAGTAGGGCTCCATCACGGTGAGGGCGTCGAGGTCGATGCCGGTGGCGCGGCCGGTGAAGTCGGTCGCCGCGACGATGGCCTGCAGGGGCGGCTGGCTGGTCGTGCCGGACAGCGGCGCCGCGGCGCCGTCCACGGCGTCGACACCGGCTTCGATGGCGGCGATGTAGGTGCCGATCTGCCCGCCTGCGGTGTCGTGGGTATGGAGGTGGACGGGCAGGTCGAAACGCTCGCGCAGAGCGCTCACCAGTGTGCGCGCGGCGGGAGCGCGGAGGAGACCGGCCATGTCCTTGATGCACAGGATGTGGACGCCCGCCTCCACCAGTTCCTCGGCGAGACGCAGGTAGTAGTCGAGCGTGTAGAGGCGCTCGTCCGGGGACGACAGGTCGCCGGTGTAGCAGAGGGTGCCCTCCACCAGCGCGTGCGTCTGGAGCGCCGCGTCGATCGCAGGACGCATGCGCTCCACGTCGTTCAGCGCGTCGAACACGCGGAAGATGTCGACGCCCGTACTGGCGGCCTCCTTGACGAACGCCCGCGCGACCGAGTCGGGGTACGGCGTGTAGCCGACGGTGTTGCGCCCGCGCAGAAGCATCTGGATGCACAGGTTCGGTGCGGCTTCCCTGATGGCCGCGAGCCTGTCCCAAGGGGACTCGCCCAGGAAGCGGAGCGCGACGTCGTACGTGGCGCCGCCCCACGCCTCTATAGAGAGGAGCTGCGGGGTCATACGCGCGAGGTATGGCGCCGCGGCGACGAGGTCGTGCGTGCGTACCCGGGTCGCCAGGAGCGACTGGTGCGCGTCCCGGAACGTGGTGTCGGTGACGGCCAGCGCGTTCTGTGCGCGCAACTGCTCGGCGAACGCGCGCGCGCCGAGCGCCAGAAGGCGGTCACGCGACCCCTCGGGGAACGGACCGTCGAGCTGGAGCGGCGGGAGCTTGGTCGCCGGGTCCAAGCTCGTGGGCGCGTCACCGTGCGGCTTGTTGACGGTGACGTCCGCCAGGTACCGGACGAGCCGCGTCGCACGGTCACCGCTCGACCGGGCCGTCAACAGCTCGGGATGGTCGGCGATGTAGGACGTGGTGACGCCGCCCCTGCGGAAGTCCGGCTCGTCCAGCAGCGCCTGCAGGAACGGGATGTTCGTCGAGACGCCGCGGATACGGAACTCGGCGACCGCCCTGCGCGCGCGCCGCACGGCCTCCTCGAACGTCCGCCCCCGGCACGTCAGCTTCACCAGCAGCGAGTCGAAGTGCGGGGACACGATCGCGCCGCCGTGCGCCGTGCCGGTGTCGAGGCGGACCCCGGCGCCGCCCGGCGACCGGTACGCCGAGATCTTCCCGGTGTCGGGGCGGAACCCGTTCGCCGGGTCCTCGGTCGTGATCCGGCACTGCACCGCGAACCCGCCGACCGCCACGTCCCGCTGGGAGATGCCGAGATCGTCGAGGGTCTCGCCGCCCGCGACGCGCAGCTGGCTCTGCACCAGGTCGACGCCCGTGACCTCCTCGGTCACGGTGTGCTCCACCTGGATGCGCGGGTTCATCTCGATGAAGACGTGCTCGCCGCGGTCGTTGACGAGGAACTCGACCGTGCCGGCGTTGACGTAGCCGATCTCGCGGGCGAACCTCACCGCGTCCTCGCAGAGCCGCTCGGCGACGGCCGCGTCCAGGTGCGGCGCCGGCGCGATCTCCACGACCTTCTGGTGCCGCCGCTGCACCGAGCAGTCGCGTTCGCGCAGGTGGACGGTGTGGCCCGCGCCGTCGGCGAGGACCTGCACCTCGATGTGGCGGGGCCGGTCCACCGCCTGCTCCAGGAAGACCGTCGGGTCGCCGAACGCGCTCTGCGCCTCGCGGCGCGCCGTGTCGACGGCGGCCTCCAGCTCCTCGCGGTGGTCGACGCGGCGCAGCCCGCGCCCGCCGCCGCCCGCCGCGGCCTTCACGAACAGCGGGAACCCGACCTCATCGGCGGCCTCCAGCTCGCGGCCCGGCTCCGGCGTCGCCGACCGCAGCACCGGCAGGCCCGCCCGCCGCGCCGCCGCGACCGCCTCGATCTTGTTGCCGGCCAGGCTCAGCACCCGCGACGGCGGGCCGACGAACGTGATGCCGTTCCGCTCGCACGCCTCCGCCAGCTCCGGGCTCTCCGACAGGAACCCGTAGCCGGGGTAGACCGCGTCGGCGCCGACCCGCAGCGCCGTCTCCACGATGCCGTCCACGTCCAGGTAGGCGCGGACGGGGTGGCCGTGCTCGCCGATCTCGTACGCCTCGTCGGCCTTCTGCCGGTGCAGCGACAGCCTGTCCTCGTGGGCGTAGACGGCGACGCTGGCGATGCCGAGTTCGTACGCGGCGCGGAACGCGCGTACGGCGATCTCGCCGCGGTTCGCGACGAGCAGCTTTGTGATCACGTGTTCTCCCAGGAGACGGCTCGGGCGCGTCCGCCCGCACCCGACGGCCTCCCGGGCTCGGCGCTGAGCGTCGGAGGAGCATGGGCCGGTCCGGCGGGCGAACCGAATCTTCGGATACCTACCCAGTTGACCGGCCGGGCGCCGCCCGGGACACCCCGCCCTCTTGTGAACAAAGTGATAGATCGCGTTCAGCGAGAAAAATGCCTGTTTGTTCCGTTCGGCCCGGTACACCGCCTGGCGACTTTCGCGGCCGGGGGCGCGCGCGACGCTCTAGGCTGTTCGGTCGGGTTTCGTGTGCTTGTAGGGGGAACAAGGTGCGGCTGCCGGAACATCTCGAACTTCTCGTCTCCGACGAGCCCGTCCTCGACGTGTACTCCTACGGGCCCTGGCGCGTCCCAGACGGCCTCTACGACGAGATCCGCGCCCGCATCGACACGCTCGCCGCCGACCCGCGCTGCAAGGACGCCACCACCGACCAGCACTCCCTGCTCACCGCGCCCGCCCCGCTCGTCGTCGCGGAACTGCTCCTCACCCTCGACTTCCTCCTCGGCGCCGGAGCCGTCAACGCCGGCACCCACTCCCGCCTGCAGTACCAGTTCTTCAACCGGTACCACAACGAGCCCCGCGACCCGCTCCGCGACGCCGGCGGCTGGGGCGTCAGCCGCGGCTCCTTCCAGCCCCTCGAATGGCTCGAGGACTGCGGCGACCAGGACCTCGCCCTCGCGCTCGCCCGCGAGTCCCTCGACGTCTTCGAGGGGCTCGAGCCGATCGAGCAGCGCCGCCAGGCCCTCATCAAGCTGTACGACGACCCGCCGCCCGCGCTGCGCATCCAGACGCCGCTCGCCGAACAGCGCGCCCTGTGGCTCGCCCACGCCGACGACGACATCGTCACCGTCCTGCCCGAACTCGCCGGCCCCATCGGCTACCTCGAATGGGTCTGCTCCGGGCTGCTGCCCGTCCACGACCACCTGCGCGAGGTCGCCCCGCACGACGAGACCGCCGACGACCTGCTCGTCCACCTCCTCCTTCAGGGCGGGCTCAAGCAGGTCCCGGCCGAACTGTCCGCCGTCCTGACCGAGGACCGCTACGGCGAGCTCCTCGAACACTTCGAGCGCGCGCGCGACAGATTCGAACCGAACCCCTGGTACCTCAACGAGTGGGCCTGGCTCGGCCGCGCCCTCGGGGCCGGCGCCATCGACGCCTGCCGCGGCTGGCTCGACATGGCGATGCGCTTCACCGGCTGCGTCCAGGGCCTGCCCAACGAGCCCCGCATCCCCGACCCCGAATGGATCCCCGTCGGCGAGTTCGGCGCCGACGTCCGCCGCCTGTTCACCCCGCGCCGCCGCATGGTCAACCCCCTCGCCGCCGGCGTCGGCACCGCCCCGTCCCGCACCCGCCGCACCCGCCGCGCCGAGGTCGGCTCCGGCCTCGTCGGCCAGCCCGACGTCGTCGCCGCCCTCGAGACCATCGCCGAGACCGGCGGGCCCGTCCGGCTCATGCTCGTCGGCCCCGACGGCACCGGCAAGCGCGACGCCGCCCAGGAGATCGCCCGGCTGCTCCGCGAGCACCGCATCGTCGACCCGCCGCTCTGGCTCGCCGACGACTTCTTCGCCGGCAAGGAGGTCTCCTCCGCCACCACCCAGCTCTACACCGAGGCCCGCGACGCCGCCGGCACCCGCCTCATGGTCATCGACGGCCTCGACGACATGTCCCGCGACGGCCGCAGCGGCGAGGCCATCGTCGAGGAACTCCACCGCGCCCTCGACGTCCACGACGACCTCCACGTCGTCGCCCTCTGCGAACCCGGCGGCGACGAACGCATCCGCGAGGTCAACCCCGGCCTGTCGCTGCGGTTCCAGGTCGTCCGCACCCACCCGTTCGACGCCGACGGATACGCCGAACTGTTCAACCGTGCCCTCCAGCAGCGCGGTGCCCGCGCCCACAAGCGCGCCCTCACCGCCGCCGGGCAGCTCCTCGTCCGCACCCCGCCGATCCGCAACCTGCGCAACGCCCGCCTCGCCCAGCGCCTCGCCGACATCGTCGTCGAGAACGTCCGCGCGAACACCCCGCCCGGCGAGGAACTCGTCGTCAAGCGCGCCGACGTCCCCGCCGCCTTCGACACCGCCGGCACCCCGTCGGACCCCATGGCCGAACTCGCCGCCCTCACCGGCCTCCGCACCGTCAAGGCGGAGATCGAACTGCTCGTCGCCGGCGCCAAGGCCGCCAAGCTGCGCCGCGAGGCCGGGCTCCCCTCGCCCGCCTCCTCGCCCGCATCTTCAAGGACCTCGGCGTCCTGTCGTCCGGCCACCTCGTCGAGGCGTCCCGCTCCACGCTCGTCGGACGCTACGTCGGCGAGACCGCCGTCAAGACCCGCGGCGTCGCGCAGAGCGCCGTCGGCGGCGTCCTGTTCATCGACGAGGCCTACGCCCTCACCGAGACCGGCATGGCCGAGGACTACGGCCAGGAGGCCATCGCCGAACTCATCAAGGTCATGGAGGACCACCGCGACGACCTCGTCGTCATCGTCGCCGGCTACGAGCGCGAGATGCAGCGCTTCATCGCCTCCGACCCCGGCCTCGCGTCCCGCTTCCCCACCACCGTCCGCTTCCCCGGCTTCACCGACGCCGAACTCGTCGAGATCTTCACCGGCCAGGCCGCCGCCGCCGGCCTCACCCCCGCCCCCGCCGCCCTCGACAAGATCACCGAGCTGCTCCGCCGCGCCCCGCGCGGCCGCTCCTTCGGCAACGCCCGCGTCATGCGCAACCTGTGCGAGCGCGCCACCGCCCTGCAGGCCCGCCGCGTCACCGCGCTCCGCCGCCCCGGCCCCGACGACCTCGCCGCGCTGCTGCCCGGCGACATCCCCGACAGCCTCAGCGGCGCCGGACGCGTCGTCCCCGCCACCGACCCGCTCGCCGAACTCGACGCCCTCATCGGGCTGTCCGCGGTGAAGGAAGAGGTGCACCGCCTCGCCGCCGAGGCCCGCGGCGCCGAACTGCGCCGCGCCGCCGGCAAGCAGGTCACCGTCCCCACCCGGCACATGATCTTCACCGGCAACCCCGGCACCGCCAAGACCACCGTCGCCCGGCTCGTCGCCTCCGGCTACGCCCACCTCGGGCTGCTGTCGTCCGGCCACCTCGTCGAGGTGTCCCGCGCCGACCTCATCGGCCCCTACCTCGGCCAGACCGCACCCCGCGTCCGCGCCGCCGTCGAGCAGGCCCTCGGCGGCGTCCTGTTCGTCGACGAGGCCTACTCCCTCGCCGGCGACGCCTACGGCCAGGAGGCCGTCGCCACCCTCGTCCAGCTCATGGAGGAGTACCGCGGCGACCTCGTCGTCATCGCCGCCGGCTACGAACGCGAGATGGACGCCTTCCTCACCGCGAACTCCGGCCTGGCGTCCCGCTTCCCCAAGCGCATCGCCTTCCCCGACTACACCGATGACGAACTCACCGCGATCTTCGCGCACCTCGCCGCCGCCGAGGGCCTCACCCTCGCTCCGGACGTGCCCGGACGGCTCCGGACCGTGCTCCGCGACATCCCGCGCGGCCCGTCCTTCGGCAACGGGCGCCTCATGCGCAACCTCCTCGACGCCGCCGTCGCCGCCCAGTCCGAACGCCTCACCGCGTCCGGCGCCCCGTCCGACACCGAGATCATCACCCTGCGCGCCGACGACCTCCGCGCCACCGCCCCCACCCGGGACGAGGCCACGGGCCTGTACCTGTGACCCGTCCACACACGGCCTGACGCCGCAACACACAATTGGTCGGAATCTCCCGCCTGCGCCTGTCTAGACTCGTCTCGCCCAATCAATGCGGAGCTGGAAGGGGCTCGGTGTCCGATCGAGACTGGCAGCACACGGTGCTGCGCGACCTCGGCGCACTGGAAACCGGCCTGGTCCCCCCGAACCCACGCGCGGCGCCGCCGTCCCTTGCCACGCCCCCCGAGCAGGACGCGTCCGCATCATCCGCGCCTGCGGCCACGAGCACGGCCACGGCCGCCGCGCAGGAAGGCGCCGCGCAGGACGCCGCTGCGAAGGAGGCCGTAGGCGCAGGCGCGAGCGAGGTGAGGAGCGCAAGCGCGGGCACGCCTCCAGACCGCCACTCCACTCCCCCGATCGGCACCCGTACGCCCACCGCCCCGTTCGCCCGCACCGCCGTCTCCGCCCCCCGAACGGCCACGCTCCCGTCCGCCCCGTCCCCGCGAACCGAACCACCCCTCGCAACGCGGGAACACCGCGCGGACGCGCCGGCCACGCCCTCGCCCGCCGACTCGTCTGCACCTTCCGCCTCACCCCCGACCGCCCCGACGTCTCCACCGACCTCGCCCTCCACCGGCTCGCAGGCCACATCCGCCACCCCCACCACCAGCAGCCGGGCCTCCCGACCCGCCGCACTGACCACACCCCCTAGCAGGGCGGACGCGCAGCTCAAGCCCTCGTCCGTCGACTCCGCGGACTCGCACCCAGCGCACTACGCGCCCGCCCCGCCAACAGACGCCTCCTCGTCCTGCACCGCCGGCCGGACAGCCCCGTCCCCTTCTCCCGAAACAGCGGACACCTCACCGGAGGCGGAGCCATCCCCCACGGGCTCGACGCCATCCCCGACCTCTGAGCCACCGCCATTTCCCGAGCGGCCAGCACGGCACACCGCCACAGACCTCGAATCCCCGACGCCACCTACGACGGCAGGCTGGGTCACCGACCCGCCGTCCGAACCGGCGTCGGCGTCCTCCTCCCCAACGCCCCCCGAACCACTAGCCGAGGCATCCCTCCCCGCGCCTAACTCACCCTGGCCAGCCGCCCGCACAAACGCTGAGCGGCCGGCCCCTCCAAATAAGACGACACCGCCCGCCGACCATCACCCTTCGGCCCAGACGACCGACTCCGCAGACATCGGCCCTTCGGCGCCTCCGGTGACCTTCGGATGGACGATTCCCCCTGTGCCCGAGCTGTCGTCTCCCGCGCCACTGCCCGGCCCGCGCCCGCCTGAGCAACCCGCACCCCCATCCAACCCGCGCCCGCCTGAACAGGCCGCACCCCCATCCAACCCGCGCCCGCCTGAACAGGCCGCACCCCCATCCAACCCGCGCCCGCCTGAACAGGCCGCACCGCCATCCGCACCACCTCCGCACGACTCCGCCGCGCCACCATCCGACCCGGGCCCGCATGGACAGGCCGCACCGCCGTCCGAGCCGGGCTCGCACGGGCAGGCGGCACCGCCATCCGACTTCCGCGCGCACGGGCAGGCCGCACAGTCGTCCGGACCGTCGGCTGCCGAACCTCCCGCGGCCTTGCGGGCCGAGCCCTCCCTGCCTACCTCCAGCCCGGCTCCCTTCGGGCACTCTCAAGGCACTTCTGCGCCGGAGCCGTTCGGCAAGTCCCCCGACGCCTCCGACGCACCGCTGTCCCGGTCATTCCTCGATTCACCCAGCACAGCGCGATCGGGGCCGTCCACCCGCGTGCCCGGCCCGCCACCATCCGGGCTGCCCGCGCAGACATCCGAGCAGAACCTTCCCGACGTGCCCGGCGCGCTGGCGCCCGGGCCGATCTCCGGCATGGCGCCGCAGAGCGTCCCGGAACCGCCGCCGGTCAGGCCGTCCGGCCGCGACGGCGGGCCGGAGCGGTTCGCCACCCCGCCCGGCGGCGTCCCCGCCCCTCAGGACCTCGTTCGGCGCAACCCGCATGGCGACCCGATGGCCCGGCGCCTGGGACGCGGCGTCCGCCGCGCGATGGGCGCGTCGGCCGCCGGGCAGGTCCGCGACCTGGCGCGGCTCACGGCGCAGATCGGCGTTCCGGTCCCATCGAGCCGGCGGATCGCGGTGACGAGCATCCGCGGCGGCGCCGGAAAGTCGACGATCACGGCGCTCATCGCGGGAGTCCTCCGGCAGTACCGCCCGGACCGCGTCCTCGCGATCGACGCGGACCCGGGCCTCGGCTCCCTCGCGCTGCGCATCGGCGTCAGCGCCCCGAGCTCGGTCCGCGACCTCGCCGCCGCGCGCCCGCACACCTGGGAGGAGACCGCCGCCCATCTCGGCCGAACCCCCGAAGGCCTCTTCGTCCTGCCCGCCGCTCCCAAGGGCGCCCTCGCGGACGATCTCGACCACGCGACCTTCCAGCACGGTACCGGCCGCCTCGGGCGCTACTTCTCGACCACCGTCATCGACTGCGGCGGCGGACTCGTTTCCGACCTGCAGCGCGGGATCCTGCACGGCGCCCACGCACAGGTCTTCGTCACCCCCGGCACGCCCGACGGCGCCCTCAGCGCGCGCGCCGCCCTCAACTGGATGGCCCTGAACGGTCTCGGCCCGCTCCTCCAGCGCACGGTCATCGCCCTGGTCTCGCACACGCCGAATCCGGACGCCGACCTGGACCGCGCCGCCCGCCTCCTCGGCAGCGGCACGCTCCCCGTCACGCTCCTCCCCTTCGACCGGCACCTGGCGGCCGGCATCGCCATCGCCCCCGAACGCATCAGCATGCCCGCCCAGGCCGCCGCGACCCGGCTCGCGGCGGACGTCTTCACCCGTTCCTTGAGCGCCTCATGAGCCGCGAAATGATCGTCCTCACCTCCGAGAAGCCGACTTTGGATCTCCAAGCCCTGGTCTCCCCACCTCTCCATGCGGCGGGCAATGACGTGTTCGACGCCGAAGACCGCCTCCTCCTGCGCGTGCGGGAGCCCGTCCTCATATCCGTTCCGGGCGAACCCGAACGCCTCCTTGGAATCGATGCCGCCACCCCCGTCTGGTGGACGGAGATCCACATCGCGGCGGCCTCCGCTGAGGCCCGCCACCTGGCCCAACGCTGCACCGAAACCCTGGACGGCACGACGTGGGCGGATCGATGACGACCACCGCAGGCGGCGCCGACGTCCTCACCGACCAGGCCATGGTCGTGCTGAGCGACCGCCCTGTCGTCGCTCTATCCCCGGCCGTCTCCCAGGCCCTCGCCGAGTGCGAGGGGACGAACCGCACGCTCCAATTGGTCACGTCCCCCACCAGTCGGCTGACCCTTCCTCTCCGAGCCTCCAAAGCCCAGTGGCTGGTCCACGACGACGGCTACTACGAGGGGCTCACCGGCCGCCCGATGCAGTGGAACGGCAGCGCGTTCGTGCCTCTGCCCGACGCCCGCGACTACGCTCCGGCCTACACGACGGCCCCGACCGCTCCCATCGGGAGCCAACTCGTCCTCACCTTCCAGGCCCGGCACGCCCCTGCCGCCGTCCTCGGTCTGCACACCGAGAAGCTGATGCGGCTCCTGACCGGCGAACCCCCGAAAGGCTGGGGCCTGGCCGAACCCCTGCAGCATCCGTGGAGTCCCGAAGAGCTGACACTCCACACGGCGAGCGCTTCTTCGTCCCGGATCATCGTCATCGGGGCAAGCAGCCGTCCGGCGATGGCGACGTCCGACTTCACCCCCCTCGTTCCCCCGGCCTCCGGCATCGCCGAGATGACGACGCTCACCATCGGTTACACCGACGACGAAGATCCGCCGATCCCCCAGCTGCCGTCCTTCATCGACCTCCTGTCGGCGGACCACCCCCTGACCGCGCTGCTCGCGCAGCTGATCCCCGGCCGCGCCGACCTCACCACCGAACCCCGCTGGACGGGCTCCTCGGCCCCCATCGGCCTCGCCTCCGCCGGCACCTACACCGGGCCGCCGGGCTTCTCCCGCAAACGCCTAGGCCCCTCGGACGCGCCCATCACCTGGTTCCAACTGGGCGACGGCTATTCCCCCGAATACTGGCAGCGCCACCAGGACCTCCTGGCCCACCTCCGCCGCACCGCCTGAGCGATGACCGCGGCCGTACGGGCGGGGGTCAGCCGCCCCACATGGCGGTGTTCTGGCGTTCGGCGCCGAGGTGGATGTCGTGGGATTCGCCGATGACCTTGCTCATGCCGGAGACGGCGGTGGCCATGCGCTGGGCGGCGAGTTTCCATTCGCGGGATTTCTGC
>NZ_WBMS02000066.1 GCF_008923205.2 Actinomadura physcomitrii
ACAACGCCGCCGGCGCCGCCGACAGGCTCGCACGGATCAACGTCCGCGACCTGGCCGACGCACTCAAAGCAAACCCCGCTGCCGCCTCAGCTTCAGCCGCCGCTGCCGCACCTACCGCGGCAGGAGGCCCCCCAGGACCAGCGGTGCAGGCCCAACCCACCACACCCGGGCCACCACCAGCCGCCCTCCCGACCGACGGAGGCGACATCCCCCACGCCGAACCGCGTCCTGACACGGCCGTCCCGCAGGCAGCACCCCAAGGGGACGGCTCGGCGGTCAGTGCATCCGATGTTCGTGATCCGGTCACGCCAGGACCGCTGCACGACGATTTTAGACCCGGCGTCCGCATCGTGGGGGATCCGGATTCCTTCGATATCAACTTCGCGGAGTGGCGCGCTAAAAGGTACAGAATCGACATCACTGGCTTTTATGACCCTCACAATAAGAGATCGCCGGTTATGTTGGAGCGTCATAGACCGGATGACTCGGGCCGCATTGTGCAGTTCGTAAGATTGGAGAAATCGGAGCCTGCGGCGGTCTACTCTGCCCTCTTGCGGGCGTTGGACGATTGGCGCCAGGAGCCCGGAGGATATCCGGCATTTGATCTCGTCTCCATCGATGCTCGGTCCGTGAGTAGCTCAAAACCTATGATGTTTAATGTGGTCGCGAGGGAAGTGGGTGAAGCCATAGGGACGGGCAGGTTGGAGGTCAACCGTATCCCGCGGATTGAAATATGCTACGAAGATTCAAATATCCTGTTTGTGAAGGATAGCATGTTCGAAGACGTTCAAGGAGTTTTGTCCGAAGTTGGAAACTGGGATGCCCAAGGGCGGTTCATTCCGTGGGAGAAATCCGGCCTTCAAGGTGACCCGTTCGGCGACGGGCCGTTCTATGCTGCAGCACGGGCGCGGGATATGGACGCCGCCCTCAAGGAGACTCAGGGGATCTTCGCCCACTTCGGAAAGAATCCTCTTGTTCAGTTCAATGCTCGCCAAATACACCCCGCCGTACTGCGTGAATTTAATACAGAACTACGAGCGCTGACCCTCGACTACCCCAAAATTCGAGAGCTGAAAAGATTTATTGCAACCTGGCAGATTAACAGGGCCGCCAACTTGGCTTACGCCACCGAAGATTCAATAATATTGAACGCTAATTCGTGGTGGAACGATCCGGCGAAGCTGGCGGAACTCGGTGGAGACTGGGGCGGTAGCCTGGCGAGGGAGACCATAAATCACGAAGCCGGTCACTTGCTGACCGGTCCGGTAATGAAAAATCCGGAGGCGTTGAAGGAGCTTAACAAGACTTTTTCCAGCATTCTAGGTTTACCAATCGAGATCACTCCCGGCAATCTCTTTACACCACTCAACCCATTCCGGAAAAACGCTGAACAAATCAGGGTTATCAAGGGCTATCAATGCAACGGATTGGACTACGCTCGCGTTTCGCCTGCTGGATCTCCCGAGGTGGGCAACGCTCTTACGGGTGACTGGAAGCACATCATCGACTCATTGACTTGGACGCCCGAGAATAGAGTTTCGGCCGCCAGTGGCGGGGAATTGAGTGACCTTGTAAGAGAATTCAATTCTGGAAGCGCACTATTTATAGTCGGGCGGGACCCGCGGATTGCAGATCTGGTCGAGACTATCTCGTCTCGCTACGGCTCGAAAAACTTCGATGAGATGCTCGCCGAGCTGTTTATGGAGCTCCGCTCTAGTAATCTGCCCCGCCCACCGGCAAAGATGCTCGGCGGCATCATTGATCGTTACAACCGTGCTGCACCTACCGATGTCCGCGCCGTGGGATCACCGAAGGGGCTGCCGCCGGGCACCGGCGAGCCCCGTCCATCCGGTGGTCGGTTCGAACCGTTCACGTCGACGGACCGCCCGGCCGGTGCCACCGGACACACCGACGCCCGGCCTTTCGCACGCGAGGACCCCTCCGCCGAAGCAGCCAAGCCCCATCGCCGGGAGGGCAGTTCGGACCCCGACAGGATGAAGGTCCTCGGGGGGGAGGGCGACTTCGCTCCGGGACATCGCGACTATGACCACCAGGCACCAGATTTTCCAGCCCTTTATGAGGAACGGCCTGGCTACACCTCCAATACCGACTGGTACTCCGACCCGACCCAAACGGGCTCGCTCAACGAATCCTTCAGGCCACAGTTTGTGGAACGCCTGCCCAACCGGCTCGGCAGCAAGATCCAAGAGTTCATACAGTGGCGCGCGGAGCGGCTCGGACGTCACATCAGCCCGACCGGCCAAGGGGAGGTTCTGCTGGAGCGGCGGTCGCCATTGGATCCGGGGACGCCGATCAAGTACCAGCGCGTCGCCTGGGGCACCTCGCACAGCGTGCGCCGCGCGATTCACCTGGCCTTGACTGACGGTGGCGAACCGGTGATGGTGCTGGTGCTCGATGCCCGCTCCACCCGCCTCACCGAAAACGCCGCACGTCGGGCGTTGGAGGACATAGCCGCCGACAGCAGTCTGGCGCCGGTCGATGGCATTGAGATCTGGTTCCACCACAAGGAGCTCAACGACACCGCTTGCCTCGTCCGCGATAATCAGAACCTCATCAGCCTGCGCTACGAGCACTGGCACACCAACCTCCGGCCGCCGGCCCGAGATCACGAAACCGCGATCCCGGTCCCATCGGTTGCCAACGACGGTGTGCTAGCCCCAGAAGCTATCGAGCCACCACCGGTATTGCCATCCCAAGCCGCCACCGCCCCAGCGGCCGGCCCGGCCGCGCCAGCGACGCACCCGGCTCCGCAGCCGACGCATCCCGGCAGTGGTACGGGAGACCTCCCCGATGGAAATAGACCAGAGCCGCGCGGTGATGTGCCCGCTCCGGGCATGCATGACACCGAGCCGTCACGCGCACCGACTGGCAATCATCCGACCAGTAGCAGTGTGTCCGGTGGCGCCAATCAGCCTTGCAGCGCCACCTTGCCGACCACGGCAGGCGGCGGGGACCAGCCCAGCCCTGCCTTTATACGCTCCGATGGGTTTTCCCTAAGCCCTGAGAAGGCGGCACTGAATCAAAATATATTGAAAGTGGGCCGGGCGTACAAGGGTGCATTCCGGTGGGGCGGGAGAAGTGGCCCCGATATGAGCAGCTGGGAGATGGAGATCGGGACAACGAGCGACATTACAGCACTGCGAAACGATTTCGCCCGGTATATGCTCGATATCGGACCCGCGCCGGGACGGGATGGAATTATGAACTGCTGGGAGGCCATCCTTCGCATCGTGCACTTGGCAGGCGGTACTGATGTTTGGACATTAAGGCGATTGCACGCTGATGCTGCCGCAGCGGCGCGGACAGCTTTTGAAGAGACCATCGGTGACAAGGCGCTTCGCGTTAAAGCCGCTCGAAACGCCTTCCATGATAAGATCGGCATGTTCCTTGGACCGGGGCAACGTACCCCATACATCATCGACCCAGTAACGAAAATCGGCGGTCCGGACATTCCCGCCGGACACATCGTTTTTATGGACGGAATGAACCATGTAGCATACAGTCGCGGCGAGCGCGATGCAGAAAATCGATCTCTAGTGTTCAGTCACTTCTGTGATCCCAATCCGGGAGTATTTCCGAGTTCAGGAAAATTCTCTTTTGAAGAGCCTGGTTCAATCCAGAAATTTGGCTCTTGGCAGGAAACCTCGATAGAAGAATTGAGGGAATATCGTCCCAACTGGACGAGGATTGAGTCGGCAATCCCATCGTGGCTCCTATAACTCGTGGAGATGGTGGCATGGCCGGTGGGGCCTCGTGCCGAGGGCGGATCGAATGCTCAGGATCGAGCGGCCTGCTGATTTCTCCTGCTCTCGCTGGTCACAGGCTGATCGCGGGCCGCGCGGCGCAGCCGTAATCGAAAGAGCTCCGCGGACTTCGAGCCGGCCTCGGGGTCTCGGTGCAGGCGGGTTCAGGGAGAACAGGTAGATCCCGACGATGCCGGGAAAGAACGGCGGCACCGAGACCGCGGCGATGTTGAGGACGGTGGCGCCGTAGTCGACTGAGGTGTTGCGGCGCACCGCAGCGGCGACGCCGAGCGCGATCGACACGACCAGCGCGACGGCCAGCGCGGCGCCCATGAGCTGCGGCGTGGGACCGAGCCGCTCGCCGAGCACCGCCGAGACGGGCCGGTGCCCGACGTAGGAGTAGCCGAAGTCACCGTGCAGCGCCCCCGACAGCCAGTGCCCGTACTGGACGACGATCGACCGGTCCAGCCCCAGCTCGTCCCGTTTGGCCTCGATGAACGCAGCGCCGCCGCCGCGCATTTGCTCGGGATCGACCATCATGCGGACCGGGTCGCCGGGCGCGACCCGCACCAGCACGAAGATCCCGACGCTGATCAGCAGGAACACGAGAGCGTTCACCAACAGCCGCCGGATGACGTAGACCGCCACGCCTCACCTCCTCTTGTCCGTGCCAGCCGGGCCGGGGGCGCGCGCCCCGGGCCCGGCCTCGGTCAGCTCAGCTTCCAGTTCGCGAAGTCCCAGGTCCCGATCTCGTTGGTCGGCAGGCCGCACGGCTCGAAGCCGGACAGCCGCGTGCGGTACGCCCAGACTGTGTCCGGGTTGTAGATCCACAGATACGAAACCTGCGCGTTCTCGACCTTCGCGGCCTCCTTGAACAGGCTCGCCCGCTACGCCGGGTCGGCGACCGAGTCGGCCTTGGACAGCAGGTCGTCCAGGTTCGGGTCGCAGAAGCGGGCCACGTTGCCGCCGGCCGGGTACGCCTGGTCGCAGGCGTCAATGGTCGCGACGGTGGAAGGCTCGGTGGCGTAGTTGCCGCCGCCGAACAGCGCCAGGTCGTACGACTTCTTCTCGTAGGACGACAACAGCTCGTCTGCCTGCACCTGCTTCAGCTCGACGTCCACGCCGACGGCCTTGAGCTGGCTCTGGATCACTGTCACCGCGGTGTCGCGGTCGCGCTGCCCTGGGATCCACGACAGCGTGACGGGCTTGGAGCCGTCCCATCCGGCCGCGGCGAGCAGGCTCTTCGCCCTCGCCGGGTCGTAGGCGTCCTCGTTGGCGGCCGAGGCCGCGTCGCCGTAGAAGCTGGAGTTCACGACCGACCCGGCGCCGCCGAGCACCTTGCCGACCAGGCCCTTGCGGTCGATCGCGGTGAGGAACGCCTGCCGGACGCGCGCGTCCTTGAACCGGGCCTCGGACTGGTTCATCGCGATCCGGGTGAAGCCGGGGCTCTTCGCGGACACGACCTTGACGCCGTCCATCTTCTTGACGGTCGGCAGGTCGGTCAGCAAGACCTGGGTGAGGTCCATCTCGCCGGTGCGGAGCTGCGCGATCGCGACGTCGGAGGTGACCGGTTTCAAGTACACCTTCTTGATCGACACCCCCTCCCGGAAGTTCTGGTTGGCCTTCAGCTCGACGTACTGGTCGGTCTTGTAGTCGACGAACGTGAACGCGCCCGAGCCGACGGTCGGCTTGGTGAAGAAGCCGTTGTCGCCGAGCCCCTTCGCCGGCACACCGCCGAGCACATGCTCGGGCAGGATCGGGGTGTTGCCAATCAGCCCCGGCAGGCTCGCCGCCGGCCGGGTCGTGGTGATCTTCACAGTGGTCTCGTCGGGCGCGGTCACCCCCTTGAGCGAGTCGGCCTTGCCGTCGGCGAGGTCCTTCGCGCCGGTCACGGCGGCGAACTTGCCGCCCTGCGTGCTACCGGTCGCCGGGGCGGCGAGGGCGTTGAAGGTGAAGAGCACGTCCTTGGCGGTCAGCGGCTTCCCGTCGCTCCACTTCAGGCCGGGCTTCAGCTTGAACGTGATCGTCTTGGCGCCGTCGGAGATCTCCGGCGCGGCGGCGGCGAGATGCGGCTTCAGCGTGTAGGACGCGTCCGAGCCGTACAGCGAGTCGGAGATCAACGACATGACGAGCTGGTCGGGCCCGTGGTTCGGCGCGAGCGGGCTGAACGTCTTCGGCTTCTGGTACAGGTACATGTTCAGCACACCCCGTCCCCGCCGGAGGACTTCTGCGTGGGGTCGGAGCCGCAGGCGGCGAGCGAGCCCGCCGCGAGCACGCCGCCCAGCACGGCCGCCGCGACGCCCCGTCCGGATCCGCCGGCCATCGCACCGGAACGATTGGTCATAAACTTGCCTCTTCTCTGCGGTGGCCGGGTGCGCCCGGCCACTGGTCCGCTCAGCGGACGCGGTTCACCAGGCTGCCGAGGCCGGTCACGCGGACCGTCATCTCGTCGCCTGCGGACAGGAACTCCCCCGATGCCATCCCCACCCCGGACGGCGTGCCGGTGTACAGCACGTCGCCGGGCTCCAGCGTCATCAGCCGAGACGCGAACGCCACCAGCTCCGCGACGTTGAAGATCATCTGATCGGTGCCGCCGTGCTGCCGGACCCGCCGTGGACCTCCAGGATCACGTCGAGCTTCTGCGGGTCGGGCACCTCGTGAGCGGTGACGAGGTACGGGCCGAGCGCGGCGAAACCGTCGAGCCACTTGCCGTTCAGCCAGTCGAAGAACGCGACCGCGGGGTCCTCGGTGTCGCGGTCGTGGCCGTAGTCCATATTCCGGGCCGACACGTCGTTGCCGATCGTGTAGGCGCCGACGTGGCCGAGAGCGTCCTCGACCGGGATGTCCTTGCCGCCGCGGCCGATCACCGCGACCAGTTCGGCCTCCCAGTCGATGCTGGGGCTGACCGAGGGCAGCGCGATGTCCTCGCCGGGGCCGCAGACGGCGGTGCCGGGCTTGATGAACAGCTGCGGCGAGATCCGGGACTTGTCGATCTCGTCCCCGCCCGTCTCTGTGACGTGCTCCTGGTAGTTCGCGGCGACCGCGAGGACCTTGCCCGGACGCACCAGGCGGGGCGAGCAGGGTCGCCTCGGCCAGGGCGTGCGTCGTCCCGCCGGACGGTACCGAGCCGAACGCGCCCACCAGCGCCGAGAGATCGCCGGGGCCGAGGGCGGTGACGCGGCCGCCGCACGATCTCGCCGTGGCGGACTCGGCCGTCCGGCAGGCGGTACGTCGCGAGCTTCATGGATCAGACCTCCGGGGAGTCGATCGGTATGGGCGTGCCGAGGGAGCGGGCCGCGGCGTCGGTGACGCGCAGCGCGGCGAGGGCATCAGCCGGGCCGGCTTCGGGCGGCCGGCCGGTGACGGCGGCGGTGTGCAGGGCGGTGAGCATCCGGTCGACGGTGCCGGAGCCGTGCCAGGCGCTGCGGTTGCCCGTAACCGTCCGGACGGACGCGCCCGGCTTGGCGGCGTCGACGTCCATCACCCCGCCGGAGCCGCTGACCCGGTAGTGGTACAGCGCCACGCCGGGGGCGTCGGCGGTACCGCGCAGCCGAGGTGATCGTGCTGGTCAGGCCGTGCTCGTGGTCGAGCAGCAGGACGGTGAGGCGGCCCCGCTCCCGTCCCGGGAGGGCGTGCACGCGCCGGACCGGCTGGCCGGTGAGGGCCCGCACCACGTCCACGGGGTAGAGGCCTAGGTTGACGAGCTCGCCGTCCGGGCATGGGTCGCCACCGTCGACGAGGAAGTCGGCTGGACGTTCCAGGGCAGCCCGACCCGTCCGGCGGCAAGCGCACCCTTGGCGGCCTGGACGGCGGCGCCGAACCGGTGGTGATGCGCGGGCATGCAGACCAGGCCAGTCTCGGCAGCCGGCAATCCCGTCTCCTCCAACATCACCTACCTGCGCGACCACCCCGGCTTCTACGAGCGCACCCACGCCCTCGGGGAGCGGATGCGCGCCAGCCTCACCGGCATCTGCGCCGACCTCGGCATCGCCGCGACCGCCGCCGACTTCGGCGGTGTGTTCAGCCTCTATTTCACCGAGTCACCGATCCGGGGCTACCGCGACCTCATGCGCAACAACGACGCCGCCTACGTGGCGTTCCACCACCGCATGACCGACCGCGGCTTCCTGATGCTCCCGCTCGCCCTGAAGCGCAACCACATCTCCGCCGCCCACACCGAGCAGGACGTCGACCGCACGTTGGAAGCGGCCCGCGACGCCCTCCGCACGATCCGTGACGACGGCCTCCTGACCGCGTAGCCCGCCAGCCTCGCCCATCACCGACGGCCCGCACCCGGCTCAACCGGGTCCCGAGCGGATCTCGACCGGTTCGGCCGTCCGAGGACGCGGCGGCGGTACTCGCTTGGAGGCAGGCCGTAGGCGGCGCGGAAGGCGCGGGTGAAAGTGGCGTGGTCCTTGAATCCCCATCGTGCCGCGACGCGGTGGATGGTCATCAGGTGCAAGGCCGTGTCGCCGAGGTCGAGGCGGGTTCGTTCGAGGCGCTGCCGGCGGATCCACGCCGCGAGTGTGATGCCGTTCGGCTGGAACATCCGGTGCAGGGTGCTGACCGAGATATGGTGCGCGGCGGCGATGGAGCGCGGCGATAGCCCCGGATCGTCCAGGTGGCGCCGCACGTACGTCTCGATGGCCGAAAGCCGGGTGGACCGCCGGGGGTCGGCGTCGAGATGGTGGGCGACCAGGCCGTTCACCAGATCCGCCGCGATCTCACGGAGCCAGGGCACATCTGTCTGCCCGTATCCGCCGTCCGTGGTCGACGCGACAAGGAACTGGGCGAGCAGCGCACCGACACCCGCCTTGCCGGTCAGCGGCGCCGCCAGAAGCCGCTCGGTGTGAGGGAGCGGCACCAGCAGGGCACGCTGCACGTGGGCGAACACGAGCGTCGCGGCCTCGGCGTCGGCGACGATGCGCAGATCGAACGGCTGCCCGCTGTCGTATAACCCGAGACTCCGCGCGCCCAGTACGGTTTGGCGTCCGGCCTGGCTCAGCACGATCCGGCCGCGCATGGCGAGCACGACTGAGAGCACCTCGGGGTCATGTGCGCGGATCAGCTGCGGTGTTCGCAGCACATCGACCGACGAACTCCTCACCCGCAGCAGGCTCACCCCCGCCAGATCCAGCATTCGCGCCACCAGGTGGAAGCGCCCGGGATCGTCGCTCGTCACCCGCATCGGATACGAACTGGAGACCTGGAAGGCGTTGAATTCGGTCAGCCGCCGCTCCGGCGCGTGTTCGTCGCTGCAGAAGACCGTTCGCATCATCGTTTCTCCGTGGGCTCCTCAGGAGGCGCCAGCCTGCTCGTTTCCCTGGTCTACCGCTGCCGCCTGCAGAAGGCCGCCATGTGTCGTCGACGCAGGCGCTCCCGGACTACGGGGACGGCAACAGGTCGCCCTGGCTGACGGTGACGGCGTGCCCGCCGACCTGGACGCGGTCGTCCTCCACGGCGAGCGCGAGCCGCCCGCGCCTGGCGGACGCCTGGACGGCCTCCAGCCGGGCCCGTCCAAGCCGGGCCGCCCAGAACGGGCCGAGGACGGCGTGGGCCGAACCGGTCACATGATCCTCGTCCAGCCCGTGGGCGGGAACGAACACCCGGGAGGTGAAGTCGGCGTCCGCGCCGCCCGTCGCGGTCACGATGACGCGGCCGACTGGCAGCCGCAGGATCCGCGGGATGTCCGGCCGGACAGCCTCCACCTGCGCGGCTGTGTCGAGCATGACGACGTACTCGGCGTCGTTGCGCGCGAATCCGCCGGCGGCGGGGAGCCCGAGTGCGTCGAGTACGTCCTTGGGGGCCTGTCCCTCGGTCACCGGTACGGCCGGAAAGTCGAGCCAGATGCGCTTCTCGCGGCGGCGTGCCGTCAGGGTTCCGTGGCCATGGCGGAAGACGATCTCGTCATGGCCGAGCGCGTGCGCGGCGGCCAGGGTGGCGTGTCCGCACAGCAGCAGCTCGGACGAGGGCGTGAACCAGCGGATGCTCCAGGCGTCCGGCTCTCGCCACACGAACGCGCTGGTGGGCTGGTGCAACTCGGCGGCGGTCGCCTGCATCCACGTCCGGTCTGCGGGCCCGTCGAGGATGACGACGGCCGCCGGGTTGCCGGCGAAGGAACGCTCGGTGAAGGCGTCGATGAGAAACCACGAGGTCATGCGGTCGCCTTGCGGGTGACGACCACGACGTAACGGCATTTCTCGGCGGTGTCGTTGACGAACTCTCGGGCCTGGGGTTCTCCGAGTTCGAACGTGTCCCCGGGGGAGAGACGATGGGCGGCCGCCCCGTCGACCAAAGTCAGCTTGCCGTCCAGCACCCAGATGAGCTGGGCGATGAACGCGTAGCTGCCCGCCGGCATCGGCACCCGGGCGCCCGCCGGCAGCACGATCTCGGTGACGTCGACGGGGAAGCCCGGCGTCGATATCTGGCGCCGGAGGTAGCCGGTGTCAGGATCGGTCCAGCGCGGGGTGTCGGCGGCGCGCCGGACCCGGCCGGCGGCGGCGCCGTCCGCCGGCGACAGCAGCGCGGTCATGCTCAGCTCCAGCGCAGCGGAGAGCTTGCCGAGGACGACGGCGGTCGGGTTGCTCTCGCCGCGCTCGATCTTGCTGATCATCGCACGGGACACGCCGGAGGCGTCCGCGAGCCGGGCCAGCGACCAGCCGCGCCGGGTCCGCTCCGCCTTGACCCGCCGTCCGAGAACGTTCGAGCCCTCCATCAAAGTGGACACGGCTACCCCCTGGGATTCGCGGTCGTGGTCGAGGCGCAACTCCATGAAGACGCTGTTGGGATCGGGGACGTAGCCGGCGAACGGCTCCCGGACGGTGAACCCGTGCCGCGCGTAGAGCCGCCGGGCTGGAGCGAAGAAATCCTGGCTCCCGGTCTCCAGCAGCACCCGCTGGTGCCCGCGCTTGACGGCGACCCGCAGCAGATGCCGGAGCATGACGGTCCCGACGCCCTTTCCGCGCGCGGCCTGCGCGGTGCGCATGGACTTCAGCTCGACATCTCCGCCGCCAAGGTCCTTGAGCGCACCGCAGCCCCGCAGCTCCGCCCCCTCCCAGGCCGACCAGAACTCGACGGCCGGATCGCGCAACTCCCCGAGATCCAGCGCGTGCACCGACCCCGGCGGCGAGGTGGCGTGCATGTCGGCCAGATGCTCCTCCAGCAGCCGATGCACCTCGTGCCGGGTCAGGTTGTCGAGTTCGAAGCGCAGCACCATCCGGTCTCCCGTCTCACCCGCCCCAAAATACGGTGCGGTCTACGATCACTGCTTTCTATGATAGTGGACATGTTTCCACTATATGATTCGATCACGGTCAGACCCGGACGGGCCGAGGACGCCGAGAGCGTACGGACCATCCGCAACGACGCGATCGAGCACACGACGTCGATCTGGACCACGGTGAAGCAGACGCCCGAGGAGGCGGCGGCGTGGTGGGCCGAACTCCTCGGACGGCGTGCGGCGTTCGTGGCCGACGCCGCGGGCGAGGTGCTCGGGTATGCGTCCTGGTCGCAGTGGCGTCCGAAGGAGGGCTACCGGTTCACGGTGGAGAACTCGGTGTACGTCCTCCCCGGACACCGGGGCAAGGGCATCGGCGGCCGGCTGATGCGGGCGCTGATCGCGGCCGCGCGGGAGTCCGGTGCCCATGTGATGCTGGCCGATATCGAGGCGGAGAACAGCGCCTCGATCGCGCTGCACGCCGGCCTCGGCTTCGAGACCGCGGGGACGCTCCGCGAGGTCGGCACCAAGTTCGGCCGCCGACTGGACCTGACGATCATGAGACTCGGGCTCACCCCATGACGACGGCCCTCGCCACCGGAGCCGTCGCGGGCCTCGGCATCGCCATGCAGGTCGGTGCCGTCGCCGTCTACCTGCTCCTGCTCAGCTCGACGGCACCGCTCCGGGTCGGCGCCGCCGCGGCCCTCGGGGTCGCGACCGTGGACGGACTGTACAGCGCTCTCGCGGTCGCGGCGGGCAGCGCCGCGAGCCGGATGATCGAACCGGTCGCCGCCCCCCTCCGCTGGACGGCCGCCGCTGTCCTGCTGTGGATCGCCGTGCGCATCGTGACCCGTGCCTTCCGGGAGCGGGACGCCCCGGAGAGCGCGCTCGACGGCGCCGCCGGAGCGACGTCGCCTGGACGCGCCTACCTGCGGCTCGTCGGGGTCACGGTGCTGAACCCCGGCACCATCGTGTACTTCTCCGCGATCGTCATCGGCAGCCGCTTCGACGCCTTCGACGCCTTCGACAGGTCCGTCTTCGCAGCCGCCGCCTTCACGGCGTCCGCGCTGTGGCAGATGGCGGTGGTGGTGACGGGCTCGGCCCTGGGCCGCCTGCTCACCGGATACCGCGGCCGGCTCGCGACGGCCGTGGCCGCCGGACTTCTCATCGCCACCCTGGCCGTCCGGACCTTCATCCAGTAGCGGCGTGCTCAGCGGTTACAGGGACACGGTTCCGCCAGGTGAAGAGGGCCTTCACCTGCCTGAACTCCAGAATGTCGAGCGGCCCGGCTCACGGCCGTAGCCGGATTCCTTCACGCCGCCGGACGGCGCATCGATATTGAGCCGACCGCCGTTCACATAGACCTCCCCGCTGTCGATCCGCCGAGCGACGGCGACGTCCGGGGTGGCGGACCACACGGCACCGGGGAAGCCGTACCGGGTGCCGTTGGCGATCCGTACCTCTTCGTCCTCGCCCCAGCGAATGTACTCGCGGAAACCCTGGGGCAGTCACCTGCACCGCCTGTTCCGCCCGCAGGGCGCGAGCCCGTAAAACCGGCGGCAGCACCTCGAACGGGCCCGCCGCGACCTCAGCGCCCCTGCCCTTCGCCTGATGCACGTCCACCAGGTCGCAGGACGGTGGGGGTTCAACGACCGCGCCGCCTTCACACGCGCCCTCGCCGTTTACAGCGGCTCTACCAATGAGAACCGCGGCCATGCCCTCGACTCGCCGCGAGGACTGGACAGCGCCGATCGCTGCCGTCCCGGCGACGTCCGCGAACCGGAGAGCAAGCGGTATCCGGCTCAGAACGTTCCGGCAAGGAGCACGCGAAACCGCTACGACGCCGCGCACCTCTTGAGCCCTTCGACCCCGCCCAGACCAACGATCACCGTAGTCGTCCTCGTCAACGCAGTGAACGGATCATCAAGAAAGTGTGGATTCGACATCAAGGACTCATCCCCCGCCATCGCGAATACTCTCTATCGAGATCAACTCGAAAGGTGCGATTCATGCGCTTCATGAAACTGGGCTTGTCCGTCGGCATCGCCGCGACCGCGCTCATCGCGGGATTGCAGGCACCGGCGTCGGCCGAAGAATATCTGTGGACCACGGGCGGGTACGGTCTGTGGCAGGCCGACCCCGAGAACGGCCGGCCAGGCGATTCCATCAAGGCATGCGATACCTCTTCCGACGGTTGGGCCATTTCCGTCGTCATGACCTGGGGCGCCACCGGATACCGGCAGGTGGACACGCGTGGCCACGAGTCGGGCTACTGCTCCGGATGGGCCTCCGGCGACCTTCCGGAAGGAACCTACGTGGACATCTCCGTCGAAGAGATCAAGTCGAACGGCCAAGGCGGGCTGCTGCACCGCAATTGGCAGCTCTTCCGTGACCGAGTGGCCTAGCCGACCGGCGAACCAACATTTTGACAGGGGGCAGCCCTTCGAGAAACCGCTTTGCACGACCAGACGAAAGCCGTAGCCATCGGCACTCATGCCGCAACATTCCACGACCTGTGCTCGACCTGTGCCCCCTCCCTCGCGCGGCTCCGCAGCCTGCGCCAGGAGGAAAGGATCGAGCATGTCCACGCTTCTGGAGATGGCCCCGCGAGTCGCCGGGACCGACGAGGTCGAACCGGCCGTCGAGTTCGAGGCCCGGTGGGAGCGGGGACTCGGCCGACAACGCCCAGTGCCCGCTCACCACCCACCTGGGCTACTCGCTGACCTGCTGAGTCATCCGGTCGGCGCGGTGCAGACAGGCGACGGGCTCCACTCGGGATGGCAGGGGACGGATAACACAGGTTTCGCGGATTGGGCGAAAAAGCATCGACATGCAGCCTGTCGCCGCCGGTCATTCGGTGACAGCGGGCTCCGTCTGGCTGGCCGTCCGGCCAGACGGAGCCGTGCCGCGGAGCACGGATGGGATCTGCACGGCCGGTTCGAACTCGACATGAACAACCACCTTGACGTGCTCGGGGACGTGGCCGCGCGTTCGTAAGGAGAGGTGCTGACCGTCATCCAGCACCGGCGTAAAAGGTCTCCTCCGGGTGCACTGGATCGTATGGCTGGCAGTTGCCTAAGATCACACGCGTGTCGAGGACCACACCGCCGCGCCCGCTCGATGTCGAGGCGCTTTCCCGGAGTTGACGGCCTTCCAAGGCACCACCACCCGGCTCCATCCACGCCCGGGCCGACCGGACGTGGCGGCCAGTTCCGTGGGCGGTCCGCTGCTCTGGCCGGCGCACGAACCCTGGCCGGAATGCACCGAGCCTCACAGCCACGCACGTGGCCGACGTCCGGCGGACATCCACCAGGAACGGCAGATCCTGGCTGCTGCATGGCGCCGTGAAGCAAACCCCGGCCCCACAGACCAAGAACGGCAGCTACCTGAGGAACTCGGCCAGGAACACCGTATTGAAAAGACTGCTGCGGCTGATCTGCTGCGGCTGATCCGCTGCCGCTGATCGGACTTGCGCAGTTGTATCGGAGGGACATCCCAGACTTGCCGGCCGGGCCGGACGACTGCGATCTGCTCCAGGTGTTCTGGTGCCCCTTCGACGCACACGGCCCGACCGGCTACGGCATGCTGCTCGACCTTCGCTGGCGCCGATCGTGGGAGGTCACCGAGGTGCTGACCTCACCGCCACGGCCGCAGGTCGTCGGCTTCAAGGGGTACGTGCCCGAGCCGTGCGTGCTGCATCCGGAACAGGTGGCCACCTACCCGTTCGCCGGCCTCCTCCCAGGAGACCTGTGCGCCCGGATCGACGCCTGGGAAGAAGCCTTGGACGAGGCTGCCGAGCAGTCGGCGGATGAAGATGCCGCAGCGTTGGTGGACTACCAGAATGACCTGTCCATCCCACCAGGCAGGCGCGTCGGTCGTTTCGCCTCCTGGCACGTCACCGACCCGTCCCCGATGGACTGCCTGACCTGCGCGGCACCGATGCACCTCCTGCTGACCATCGACAGCTTGGAGTGGGACGGCGGCAGCGGCAGCTGGCAACCGCTGGAGGACCCGAACTCGCCCACACACCTGTACGCCAATCCGACCAAGGTCACCGTGGGCCGCGGGGGCGAACTCAACATCTTCGCCTGCCCCGAACATCCCGACCACCCCCACCGCTGGAGCATCCAGTAGAACTCTCACGACCGGACATCTGGCCCCCTGATGATCAGTGCTTACCCCGCAGGCGCCGCATCAGCTTCGGCGCCGTTCCGCTGCCCGGTCCGGTGACCCGGGAGCGTCCCGGCCGCACATCCTGCGCCTGGGCACGCGTCGCCGCCGCGGCACGTAGCTCCTTCAGGTCGGGATGTGGTTGTACAGCGTGCCCGTGAAACGGACGAAGCCCGCGTCCCGTGGCTGAGCTCGCTCGGTCAATGCTGCGGCGCCACCTGCGTCGGCGACTACCTGCTGAACCTCGCCGTCGCGGAGCGGTCCGAGCGCCACCGGGACGCGGCGTCCGACCTGGCCACCCACCTCCTGCCCCGGAGCGCCGGACCGCCGCCCCACCCCGAATTCGTCACCGCCACCCCTGACCACTCGCTCTCCTGGGCCAAGGGGCTCTGCGGCCTCCTGAGCTTCTTCCGCAGGCTGGCGCACCGGGCCCCGGTTGCCCGGTCTTCCGGCGGTGAGCGCCGGACGCCCGGTGCCGCACCCATCGGGCGCACCATGATCAGGCCAGCGTGGGGTGACGCCGACGGACCTCAGCGGCTCGCGGCGGCTCCGGTCGCGTCCGCAAGCCGCTGGAGGACGTCGTCGAGGCGGTCGCCCACGACCACGTCGTCGGCCGTGGCGTGGTCCACGAAACCCGCGTCCGCGGCACGGCGGATCAGTGCGACGAGCGGATCCCAGAACCCGCCGATGTCGAGCAGGCCGAGCGGCTTGCCGTGCAGCGCCAGCGTCTGCCACGTCCACACCTCGAACAGCTCCTCAAGCGTGCCGAGCCCGCCGGGAAGCGCGAGGAACGCCTGCGCCCGTTCCGCCATCAGCGCCTTGCGCTCGTGCATGGTGTCCACCACGACGGTCTCCACGCCGGGCTCGCCGTCGACCCGGCCCCATTCCCGCTCCACCATGAACCGCGGGATGACGCCGAAGACGCGGCCGCCGCCGTCGATGACACCCTGCGAGACCTGCCCCATCAGGCCCGAGCCCCCGCCGCCGTACACCAGCTCGATACCGCGGTCAGCGAGCTCCCGCCCGGTCGCGTACGCCGTCTTGGCGTGGACGGGATCGGAGCCGTCCCGGGCACCGAGGAAGACCGCCAGCCGCGACAGCCCGCGCGCCGGCCCCGCCTGCGGGTTTGGAGCGCCCACGGTGGAGGGGCCGCGGTGCTGGTCGGGGGCGGGGTGGAGGACCGTTTCAGGGTTGCACATGATTCCATTTTAGGAGATTTCGTCCACTAAATTGGAAACATTACGCGTCTTGATCGCGGCATGCGCAGTCCAGGGCGGCGGCGACGCGGTCCAGCGTGGCGATCGGCGGGGTGAAGGGCAACCGCAGATGGCGGGAGTTCGTCGCATCTGCGGCGAACGACGTCCCGGCGGCCAGCTCGAGTCCGTGCGCGCGGGCGCGTGTCACGACGGCATCGACGCGCATGCTCGTCAGACGCAACCACAGGGCGAGCCCTCCGGGAGGAACCGTGAAACGCCAGCGGTCGTCTCCGGACAGCAGCCCGCTCAGGTGGTCGCGCTGTCGCCGCAAAGCGGCCCGGCGGTGACGCAGCACCGGTTCCAGGTCGCGGAGGAGTTCCGAGGCGACCAGCTGCTGCGTCGGCACGGCGGTCAGCGACCCGCACAGCGGATGGTGGGCCAGTTCGGCGATCAGCGCGGCAGGCCCCCGGAGCCAGCCGACCCGCAGGCCACCCCAGACCGTCTTGGCCGCCGACCCGATGAGGACGGAGCGGGGTATCCGCAGGAGCGGTGCGGGCGGTTCGCGCAGGTCGAGGTCGCGCATGGTCTCGTCGGACACGACGGTCACCCGGTGCCGTTCGGCCAGCCACGCCACCGTCCGCCGGGCGGTGGCCGGCATGAGCGCGCCGGTGGGGTTCTGGAAGTCGGGGACGAGGTAGGCCAGACCGCCTGCCGCGGACCGGAACGCGTCCTGGAGCTGGTCCAGGTCCCAGCCGTCCGTGGTGACCCGGCAGCCGACCAGGCGGATGCCGGCGGCCCGGAAGCCGGCCAGCGGGTCAGGGTACGTGGGGATCTCCACGGCCACGGCACGAGGACGCAACCGCGCCGAAAGCAGTGCCAGTGCCGAGCGCGTCCCGGAGGTGATGAGCACCTGCTCGGGGCGGGTGGCGAGCCCCTCGTCGGTGAAGCGGTCCGCGATCAGTGACCGCAGTTCCGGCAGGCCGGGGCCCGTCTCCCCGCTCTCGGCCAGGAGCGGGCCGGAACGCTCGGCCGCTCTCAGCAGAGCCTGCTGGTATGTCGCATGAGGTGCGGCCGGAACCGCCCTTCGAAGGTCGATGACGCCGTCCTCGCCGCTGGCCGAGAACGGTGCGATGCGCGCCGCCGCCTCCGGCGGAAGCCGCAGCGTGCTCGCGCTGCCGTGCCGGGTGTCGACCCATCCCTCGTCCCGCAGGATGCCCAGCGCCGCGATCACGGTGCCCCGGCTGACGCCGAGCGCCTCGGCGACACGACGCTCGGCGGGAAGCCGGGAGCCGACCCGCAGCCGTCCGTCCAGGGCGGCGTCGCCGACCGCGTCGGCCAGCGCCCGCGCCAGGGCGACACCTGGCCGACGCCAGGCGCCCAGCGCCGTCACCAGCTGGGTGTTCGTGATGTGCACTGGTCCAGTTTGCCAGTATTGGACCAGTGCACATCACGCCCTGGATACGGGGGTTGACGAGCATCGGAACGAAAAGTCTCGCTAGGCAGCGTGCGGCATCGGATATGGATTCGGCGCTTGTTTCGGTGTTGTGACCTGCGGGTTTGGACTGGCGGGGAGGTCTGTTCGGGAGGTAGCGGCGTAACGGTTGGATCTTGGGTGGGGTTCGCCCGTTGGGTTGGTCCTAGTTTCTGGGGCTATGCCTGTTGAGTTCTTGAGTGATGCCGAGGCCGCTTCCTATGGCCGGTACGTGGGGCCGCCGTCGCGGGCGGAGCTGGAGCGGTTCTTCTTCCTGGATGACGCGGATCGTGAGTTGATCGCCAAGCGGCGTGGGGAGGCCAGTCGGCTGGGGTTTGCGTTGCAGCTGACGACGGCGCGGTTCGTGGGCCGGTTTCTGCCTGATCCGCTGGATGTCCCGGTCGAGGTGGTCGACTACCTGGCCGCGCAGCTGGACGTGGCGGATCCCTCGGTGGTCAAGGGCTATACCGAGCGGCGGCAGACGGCCTTCGACCATCAGGGCGAGATCAAGACAGCGTACGGCTTACGAGACTTCGCCGAGGCGGAGTTCACCGCGTGGGTGGACGCGCGGGCGTGGAACACCGGGGACGGGCTCGGCACATCTTCACCGACGGGGTGATATGGCTGCGTACCGGCAAGGTGCTGCTGCCGGGGGTGACAACGCTGGCGCGGCTGGTCGCCCGGGTCCGTGATCAGGCGTTGGATCGTCTGCATCAGGCGCTGTTCGGGGTGCTGACGCCGCGGCAGCGGGCGATCTTGGAGTTGCTGCTGGAGGTGCCGGAGGGAGCACGGGCCTCGGATCTGGAGCGATGGCGCAAGCGCCCGTCGGTGGCCTCGGGCAAGAACCTGGAAAAGGCCCTGGTCCGCGCGCAGGAGATCCTCGGACTGGGGTTGAGCGCGATCACGCTGCCTCCGGAGGTGCCGCACCGGCGGCTGGTGGACCTGGCCCGGTACGGGATGGGCGCGACCGCAACGGCGTTGCGGCGGCACGGCCCCTCCCGGCAGCTGGCGACGCTGCTGGCCACGGTGCTCTACCTGGAGGGCAAGTCGGTCGATGACTGCCTGGACCTGCTGGACCTGCTGATGAGCACGGAGCTGATCGGCAAGGCCGAGACCACGGTGGGCAAGGAACGCGCCCGCCAGCACCCGAAGCTGGCGCGGCACTCGGCGACGCTGGCGGCCGCGGTCGAGACATTGCTGGAGGTCACCGAGTATGGCGAGGAACTGAGCCTGGAGCAGGTATGGGAATTGATCGACGCGATCGTGCCTCGCCGGGAGTTGAAGGCGGCGGTGGCCGCGGTGACCGAGATGGTCCCGCCCCCGACGCCGATGACGACGGGCCGATGCGGGCGCTGCTGGCCGAACGGATCGGCACGGTTTCAGGCTTCCTCAAGACCTTGACAGTGGCGATTGAGTTCGGCGCGACCGCCGAGGCGGCGCGAGTGCTGGAGGCCACCCAGGCGCTACCGCGGCTACTGGATGGCCGCAAGAAAAAGGTCACCCAGAACGACATCGACCCTGGTCTGGTGGGCGGGTCGTGGAAGCGGCTGGTGTTCCGCGCCGGGCCGAACGGCAGCACGGTGGACAAGAACGCCTACACCATGTGCGTGCTGACCCAGTCCCACCGCCACCTCAAACGCCGCGACATCTACGCCGAGGCCTCCGCCCGATGGCGTGACCCGCGCGCCCATCTGCTGGCCGGTGAGGCGTGGGATGCGGCCAAGGGGCCGGCGCTGACCGACCTGGGCCTGCCCGAAGACCCGGCGTCGCTGCTGGCCGAGCACGTGATGATCCTGCACATGGCACTAAAGGACGTGGCCGGGCAGATCACCGCCGGCGGCGCCGAGGCCAGCGTGGATGAGGAGGGCCGGCTGCATGTGGCCAAACTGCAGGCGCTGCCCGAGCCGCCGTCCCTGATCGATCTGCGTAAGCGGTTGGCGGGGATGCTGCCGCTGGTGGACCTGCCGGAATTGCTGCTGGAAACGATGGACCGGGTGCCCGCCTTCACCGGCGCGTTCACCTCCACGGCGGGCGGGACCAGCAAGCTCGCCGATTTCGAGATCTCGGTGGCCGCGTGCCTGACCGCGAGTGCGCTCAACATCGGGTACGCGCCGGTCACCAAGTCCGGCACGGCCGCCCTCGAACGGGCCCGGTTGTCGCACGTGACGCAGAACTACCTGTCGGCCGAGACGTTCTCGGCCGCCAACGCCCCGTTGATCGACACCCAGGCCCAGATCGGATTCGCTCAGATGCTGGGCGGCGGGCTGGTCGCCGCGATCGACGGAATGCGGTTCGTTGTCCCGGTCCCCTCGATCTACACCCGCCCCAACCGCAAGTACTTCGGTACGCGCCGCGGACTGACCTGGCTCAACCTGATCAACAACCAGGGCGCCGGTCTGGGCGCGAAGGTGGTCACCGGCACCGTCCGCGACTCATTGCACATGATCGACGTGCTGTTCCGCCGCGACGGCGGCCGCCGCCCCAAGGTCATCGTCACCGACACCGGCTCCTACTCCGACGTGGTATTCGGCCTGGTCCACCTGCTGGGCATGCAGTACCGGCCCGCGCTGGCCGACCTGCCCGACCAAAAAGGCTGGCGGATCCAAGACGCCGACTACGGAACACTGACCCGGTTCGCCCGCGGCAAGATCGACCTAGCCAAGATCAAACGACACTGGCACGACATCCTGCGCGTGGTCGTCTCGATCTACACCGGACAAGTCAGGGCCCACGACGTGATGCGGATGCTGCAACGCGACGGCAACCCCACCCAGCTCAGCGAGGCGATCGCGCACTACGGGCGAATCTTCAAGACCCTGCACATCCTCACCTACGCCGTCGAGGAACCTTACCGGCGCGACATCAAGGGCATCCGCAACCTGCAGGAATCCCGCCACGCCCTGGCCGGGAAACTCTTCCACGGCCGCAAGGGCGAGATCTACCAGCGCTACTACAAAGGCATGGAAGACCAGCTCAGCGCCCTCGGCCTGGTTCTGAACTGCGTCACCTGGTGGAACACCTTCTACATCGACAAAGCCCTAACCCAGCTACGCGCCGCCGGCTACCCCCTGGCCGAGGAAGACGTCGCCCGCCTGTCTCCGTTCGTCCGCAAACATATCAACGTCATCGGCACCTATACCTTCGCCCCACCCGACCTCGGCCCTGCTGGCGTCCGCGACCTGCGCGATCCCGACGACGAGGCCGATGACGACCTGTTGTAGGGGGCTGGACGACGATTCCGGGCCGATCTCTACATCAGCGCTCATTCCTGCCGATGAGCAGGTGGGCTGTCTATGGGGCGTTTGCCGAGGCGCCGTCGCTTCGGATCGGATTTTGAGCGCCGGACGTCCAGCCGGTGATTTCGGCCCGTGTCGGGTCGAAACCTCCGCGAACAGGGGGAGACGTCTAAGATCTTCGCTGGCTTCCACCTGATTTATCCCAAAGCTCACCACGGAGACCGGATCACGGATGACCGACGACAGCGAGCCGCGTAACCGCCCGTCCTCCACCACGCCGCGGGTGGAGACCGTCATGTCGTGGACGGTCGATGAACCGGCGGTCCGGCGGAGGGGGCGTTCGTGGCGGCTGGGCGTGGTCGTGGCGGCATTGATCGCTGTCGTCCTGGCGTTCTGGGGTGTGCCTCGCCTCTGGGCGGTGTTCGATGACGGTATGCGGGGGCCGTACGGGCGGTTCCCTCAGCCGGTGGCAGCTCAGCCGCCCGTGCACTCGGCGCAACGGGTGGCCTCCGCCCTCCCCAAGTCCGCGGTGATCTACGGCGGGCTCGCGATCATGCCCGCTCGTGATGGCGTGCGGGCCGTCGACATTGTCACGGGCAAGGTCTACTGGCGCTACACGAAGGGCGCGTGGGTGCTGGTGGGCGGCGTGGATCGCTCGACGGGCGATGTCTTCCTCGAATCGACGAGCCGTGAGCTGGTGAAGGTAAACATTCGCTCGGGCAAGATCCGATGGTCCCAAAAGGTGCCCCACATCGGTCGTCCCGACGAGTCCGTTGTGCCGGACGCTGACCCGGCGACGCTGGCGTTGATCAACAGCGACGGAATGACCGGGATCTCCCGGGCGACCGGCAAGGTCCGCTGGACGAAGAAGTGGCCCGGTACCTGCCCCTACGAAGACATCTTTTCCCATGTGGCTGTGCTGCCGGGCACCCTCGCCGTCGCCTGTAATGACTACGACGCGCCGGACAATGCAGTGGCCGGGTTCGACCCGGCGACCGGAGCCACACGATGGGCGCTGCGCGTCTCACAGTTGTCTGCCGGGACGTCACGCCCCCACGAGATGGTCGATGCCCTTGGACTGGTCAGCGGCCGGCTGGCCGTGGCGGCCGGTGACACCACCGACCTTCTCGACCCGGCGACCGGCCGGATCGTGACCAAGCGGCGGTGGAAGGGCAAGCAGGCGGCCGCCTTCGACGACGGGCGCCAGGTCAGCCTCTGCGAGGACAAGAAGGACCATGCCATCTGCGGCCTCGATCCGGCCACCGGCGGGCAGTTGTGGCGCACCCCGATCCCCGAATCCGGCCATCTTCCCCAGGGCAGCGAGAGCCTCGCCGTTGCCGACGGCCGGGTCTACATCGTGTCCGACGTTCCCAGGAACACGGGCTTCGAACTCATCGTCTTCGACGGCCGGACCGGCAGGGTCCTCAGCCGTAACCCGATCTCCGGCCACACGACCTTCATCTATGGAGTCACCGACGGCATCGTCGCCATCGGCGTTACCGACACCGACCTGTACGCCGAGCGTCCCGATATCCGGGGCACACGCAGACTCCCGTCATAACAGCCGGGCCACCGGGTCACACTGGCGATCGGTCTCGGTGCCGGACTCCGAAGGGGCATGGCTGAAATTCAACCGGATGCGAACTTTGATGCCAAGACGGTAGCGCGGCCTTCAAGAAACGATCGTTTATTGAAGATCGCCGGAGAAGGCGCCGGACGGCTCCCCAGCTCTTCAAAAACCCCTTCAACAACCCGGGCTGTTCAACAATCGTCTGGGACCGTTTGTTGAGAGGATGGCGGGCGTGACGAGCCCTCTCGACCTACCCGCCGACCCGTTCGCCGTCTTCCCCGCCCGGCCCACTGAGATCCGCATCGGGTATGCCTGCGTCTCGACCGGCGGGCAGAAACTCGAGCGGCAGATCGACGCGCTCACTGCGGCCGGGTGTCGGCGGATCTTCGCGGACAAGAAGTCGGGCAAGAACGCCCACCGGCCAGAGCTGAAGGCCTGCCACGCCTTCCTCGCGCCCGGCGACACCCTAGTCGTGCCGTCCCTGGACCGGTATGGCCGGTCGTTGCATGACCTGATCACCATGGTCGCCGACCTACGCCAACGCGAGATCGGGTTCACCAGCCTGCACGAGAACCTCGACACCACCACCCCTGGCGGCCGTCTGGTCTTCCACGTCTTCGCCGCCCTGGCCGAATTCATCCGCGAACTCATTGTCGCCGGCACCCGCGAAGGCCTGGCCGCCGCCCGCGCCCGCGGTCGCATCGGCGGGCGTCCCACCGTCGTCAACGAGGACCTGCTGCGTGCCGCCCGCGACATGCTGCCCAACCCCAAGCACTCGATCACTTCGATCGCCAAGCTGCTGGGCGTCTCCCCGGGCACGCTTTACAACCACATCCCTGATCTGCGCGAGCTACGCGCCACTGGGCAGGCTGAGCAGCTCACCGGTAGCTGACCTGCGCAAACAATGCAGCGAGACGCATTCGAACGAAAAGTCACGCCAAGCACCGCCCGAGGCCTTGCTTACCGCGACTTTTCGTTCCGATGTTCGTCAACCCCCGATACCGTTTCTTCCCTGAAGTCACTGGAATCGGAGCCCTCCCATGCACCCACGCCTCGCCACCGATCTCGCGGCACTGCCGGATCTGCTGGAGGCGACTCGCCTGCGCGCGACCGAGATTCTCGATCGCCTGCCTGACCAGCCGGTAGTGCCGCCATTGCGCCTGCCCGACCCGGAGCCGCTCCCCGAGGAGGGGGCCGGGCTCGCGGGGGCACTCGCCGAGTTCACTGAGCCCTTTCCACCACGTCTGTGGGTGGGTAGTCACGGCGTGATCGCGGGCGGCGTGGCAGGCCCCGAAACATGAAGAAGCCCTGGTAGGACGGGTGATCTCTCACAACCCTCCGCCCCCACCAGGGACTTCACATGCTTTTCTATCGTTCTTCGCTGCCGTTGTCGCCTCGGACCCTGCAGTACGTGACCGGTGTCGTCGGTCGGCATCGCAAGCAGGCCGGCAGCAAGGGCCGTGCCCTACCAGCGGGGATGCAGGCGCTGATGACGCTGGCGTACCTGAAGAACGGGGAGACCTTCGCGCGGCTCGGCGCCGGGTTCGGGGTTGGAACCACCACCGCCTGGCGCTACGTCAACGAGACGGTGACACTGCTGTCGGCCCGGTCACCCAAGCTCCCCCGGGCGCTGGCCAAGGCCAAGAAGGACGGACTGCTCTACCTGGTCCTGGACGGCACGCTCATCCCGATCGACCGGGTGAAGGCCGACCGGCCCTTCTACTCGGGCAAACACAAGAAGCACGGCATGAACTTGCAGGTCATCGCCTCACCGAATGGAACCATCGTGTGGGTGTCGGGACCGCTGCCCGGCTCCGTCCACGACCTCAAGGCCGCCGGCTCTGGGGCCTGGTCCGCGAACTGGCCGCATCCGGGCTCTTGGTGCTGGCAGACAAGGGCTACGCCAGAGCCGGCTCCCACGTCAAGACGCCCTACAAGGGCAAGAACAAGCCCGAGCCCTGCAAGGACGCCAACCGCTCCCACGCCAGACTCCGCGGACCGGGCGAACGAGCCAACGCCCAACTCAAAAGCTGGAACATCCTGTCCAAGCTACGCTGCTGCCCCCACCGCGCCGGTCACCTGGCCAAGGCCATCCACGTCCTCCAGAACCGCGAGCTCAACGCACGTTGAAAAAGGCTCACTGAGACGTGGGCGCCACTGCTGTCGGCCAGCGCGGGTCCCCGCTATCTGGGCTTCGTCACGGGCGGCGTCACGCCTGCCGCACTGGCGGGCGACTGGCTGACCGCGGCCGCCGACCAGAACCCCGCGTCGGCGCTCGACGACGCGGCACCGGAGCTCGAACGCCGGACGATCGGCTGGCTGCGCGACCTGTTCGGTCTCGACACCGCGTATCAGGGGGCGTTCGTCAGCGGCGCGACCATGTCCAATACGGTCGGACTGGCCATCGCCCGCGAATGGCTGGGCGAACGCCGAGGGGTCAATGTTGCGCAGGACGGCGTGGCGGCTCTGGGACGAGTACGCGTCCTGTCGGGGAGTTCGCATTCGAGTATCGCCAAGGGCCTGTCCATGCTCGGCCTCGGCCGCACCGCGTTGGTTCAGGTGCCCTTTCTTCAGGGTCGTGAGGCGGTCGACCCCGCCGCCCTGGGGGGGCGCTAACGCAGGTCGACGGTCCCTGCGTGGTGGTCGCCAACGCCGGCACGGTCAACACCGTCGACTTCGACGATCTGCGCGCCATCGCCGCGCTGCGGGAACGTCACGACTTCTGGCTCCACGTCGACGCCGCCTTCGGCGGCTTCACGGCCCTGTCACCGGACCACGCCGACCTGGTCGCCGGGCTGGACGCCGCCGACTCCATCTGCATCGACCTGCACAAATGGATGAACGTCCCCTACAGCAGCGCCGTGCAGTTCACCCGCCGCCCGGACCTCCAGCTGCGAGTGTTCCGGAACGCCGCCGCCTACCTGGGCCCGCTGGGCGAGATCCCCGACTTCGTCGACCTCACGCCGGAGAACTCCCGGCGTTGGCGTGCCCTCGCCGCCTGGTTCACGCTGCGCGCCTATGGCAGGGACGGGCACCGCGAGATCGTCCAGCGGAACATCGCCTGCGCTCAGGCGCTCGGCGAGGCCATCGAGGCGATGCCCGGGCTGCGTCTCCTGGCGCCGGTCCGCCTGAACGTCGTCTGCTTCACGCTGGCCGAAAACCCGACCGCCGAGCGCCTCGCCGATCTCGCCGACGAGTTGAAGGACGAAGCGTTCCTCACCCCCACCACCTACGCCGGAGTCCCCGCACTCCGCGCCGCCTTCAGCAACTGGCGCACCACCGAGACCGACGTCCACCGCCTCACCAAGGCCCTGCGCACCAGGCTTACCAAGCTCTGAGCATCCTGCTCAGGCGGACGCGAAGGAACGGGTCGATACGCGGTAGTCGGCCCGACAAGGATCTCCGCTGCGTCACCGACCGGCGGGTGGATCCATTCGGTGTCGACCTTGCGCTTGCGGAGCCTCGACCTCATGAAAGGTCGAGGCTAGGCGTTGAATGCCGCGACGTAGACGGTCAGGATGCTGGGACTGGATGTGTCGATGACCACTTGGCGCTCGGGTGTTTCTTGTTCAGGGTCGATGGGGTCACGGATGCCTTCAAGGTGTGGGAGCTCATCCAGGTGCCAGCCCAGTTTGTCGCCGAGGCCGAGTTGGATTGCAGACAGGTCAGGCTTGGGTTCGGGCAGGTTGCTGCCTTGCAGAAAACGCTGTCGGGCGGAACGGTCGATGCGGAACCTCAGCAGTACCAGCCGGTCCATCCGACTTTGGTTGTAGACCTGGAAGTCGTGGGCATCAGCCGGGAGTGTCAACTTGGCGAAACGGGCGGCTTCCCAGGCTTCTGCCTTGTTGGATTCAGTGGCGGAGGGGGCGAGGCCTCTTGCATGGGGATCGCTCGTCCCACACCCGGTCAGCCCCAGCACAGCGACCGGGGCGAGCACCGCGATCCAGCGTTGGCGCCGCACAACTGACCACGAAAAGGAACGCATCCGGTAGATATAGCGGATCACTGAGTGCTTTCCAACTTCAGTTGGCGTGATTGTGCGGGGCGAGAATCGCCTGGACGATGGCGGTCAGCCGGGCTGGTGAGCATCGCGCACAGCGCAGGACGTGCCAGCGTTTGAGAGCGGCGGCGCCCTGCTCGCCCAGTGCCCGGACTCTGGCATGGTGCCGGTTGAACAGCTTCCTGCGCCTGCCGAGCTTGCGGCCTTTGCGGCGGCGGTAGAGCGTACCGATTGCACCGCGGGGCGCTGAGGTAACCCTTGTCGGCGTAGCACGCGATCGCCCACTTGGTGAGCGCGTCGACAATGCCGTGGACGCGGGCGGCGGCCAGGTCGTGGGTGGAGCCGGGCAGCCCAGATCAGCCGGCCGTCCGGGTCGGTGAGGAATGGGACGTTCCCGCCGTGCCGGCGTGCTTACCGGAGTAGAAGCGCCGGTCATCGGTGCCCGAGAGCCGGTCGATCGGCACCAGCGTGCCGTCCCGGATCACCAACGCCTTGCGCGCCGCGATGCGCATCGCCGCACGCAGGTCCGGCGCCAGCGCGGCGAGCAGCTCGACCACTTCGGTGACGTAGCGGTGAGCGGTCGCCAGACCCACGCCGAACGCTGCGGCCAGGGCCGGGAAGGTCTCGTTGCGGCGCAGGTGCACCAGAACCAGCAGGGCGTGGCGTTCAGCCGACAGCGCTCGGTAGCGCGAACCGATCCGGCGGCGGTGATCGCGGACGAGGCCGACCACGTATCTGCGGGACGTTGACGACAGATCCAGCGCAGTGCGATGCTTCTATGCCTTGTCAAGCCGCTGCTGTGGCGTTGTTGGCGGATACCTGCGACTGTGTGATGCTCTTGTAGATCTGGCGGGCGACGTATCGTTTCAGGCAGCGGATGATCTCTCTCTTGGAGAGCCCTTCGGTGGTTCTGCGCTGCACGTATGCGCGGGTTGCCGGGTCGTTGGACATGCGTGAAAGCACGATGATGTAATGGGCTCGGTTGGCCTGGCGGTCACCGCTGTGGTTGAGCCGGTGGCGTCTGGTCTTGCCGCTGTGACACCCCGCACAGAGCCGCGAGTGACCCCTCCGAGCGCAACCGGTCGGGGTTGTCGCCGCAGGTGGTCAACAGCTGCGCGGCCGTCTCGACCCCGACACCGCGGATGGCCAGCAGATCGGGGCGGGCCTGCTCGATCAACGTTTTCAACTGGACGTAGGCAGTGTCGATCTCTGTGGTGACGGTCCGGTGCCGGGTGGCGAGGTGCCGCAACGCGGCCTTGGCGCTCTGGGCGGGGTCGGCCAGGTCGGCTGAGGGCCGCAACCGGAAGCAGGCGTCGGCGAGCCGGGCACCCTTGAGGCCGGCCAACTGCTCGCGCAGTTCGGCGGGGGCCGTGACGAGCAGGGCTTGCAACTCGTTGATGTAAGCGGTGCGAGCCTTCACAGCTCCAGCTCTGACCAGGTGCAGCACGCGGATCGACTCCGTGACACCGGTCCCGGTTTTCGGGATGGCGCGGGCCTTGTCGGCCAGGACGGCCTCGGCAGCAGCGTAGGAGTCCAGCGGATCAGACTTCCCCTTGGCCCTGCGCTGGCGCCGGTCAGGGCGGTTGACCTCGACCACCCGGACTTTCTCGCCGGCCAGGTGGCGAGCCAGGGCAGCACCATAGGCACCGGTACCCTCCACCCCTACCGCTTGTAGTCGGCCGAAAGACCGCATCCAATCCAGCAGGTCGGGGTATCCGACCCGGGTCGCAGGGAACTCCCGATCTGCCACCCGACGTCCATTCATCAATACGACCGCGGCATGGTGGGTATCGGCATGAGTACCGACCCCGCCCATGATCCGTCGCCTCTTGGGCTTCTTGAACTCCGCCATGCGCGTCCTCATCGTCTCGGGGGAAGTCTCACCGGAGAGCACCTCCTGCCCCTGCAACCTCGTCCACAGCAGCAGGCGTTCCCGACATCCCCAGTCTCACTGATGAAACAGCACTGAAGCTCCTGGTGGTGCGGTCGAGTCTTGGTTGACTCCGCATCCACCGGGAGCTTCACTCTTTGGCGATCACATCCGCTTGACCGCATCCACCTTGTGACCAGCCCGCCCAGGATGAAAACGGCTCGCTGTCGTGCTGCTGGCGGCCCGGTCGCCGAAGCTGGCCCCAGCGCTGCGCCAGGCGCGCGAGGACGGGCTGCACCACCTCGTCCTCGACGGCACCCTCATCCGCACCGACCGGGCGAAGGCCGACCGGCCCTGCTATTCGGCCAAGCACCGCATGCATGGCATGAACGTGCAGGTCATCTCAGGGCCCGACGGGACGATCCTATGGACCCCGGGGGCGATGCCTGGCAAGACCCATGACCTGGCCGCGGCCCGGATCTAGGGCATCCTGCGCGAGCTGGACAAGGCCGGGATCCTCACCCTCGCCGACAAGGGCTACCAGAGAGCCGACGCCCAGGTAGTGGTAACGCAATACAACAGCAAGAACAAACCCGACTCCCAAAAAGCAGGCCAATCGGTCCCACGCGAAGCTCCGCTGGCCAGGTGAACGCGCGAACGCGCAGCTCAAGACTTGGCGAATCCTGCGCTGCAGCCCCTGCAAACCCGGCCGCTTGGTCAGGCCATCGCGGTCCTGCAGAACTACGAGCCCACCCGAGGATGAAAGACCCTCAATGGAAAGCGTGCGCTGGAACCCGAGGAGCTTCGGACCATGCCCTTCGGTCGCGCAGCGTCATCGCAGGCACGACTCGTCCCGCCGAGATGTGGCTCACCCCATGGTGGAAACGTGATGACCGTGACGACATCGCCAGGGGCAGACAGGCTTTGGAGGCAATGGTCCGCGAGCATGACGAGCCGTCCGGCCACTACCGACCCGACCACCTCGGATGAAGAAGAGCCCTGGCTCGCTCTATGACATCACGACCGCCCTTTGCGGGCCCCGCGCACGCAAAGGATGTTGTCGTGCACCTCACGATCGCTTCGGCGTCGACCACGCAGCGATCGACGTAGCCGCGCTCGCCCCTGGCACGGGCCATTACTCTGCGACCGCGCATGTCCTGGTCGACTCCAGCGCCGCCCTCTCGGCCGACGACCCGTTTACGAACACATACGGTGGGCGCATCGGCCAGGAGCCCTGGCCCGCCCCTGAGCGCACCATCCGTCTCCAGCCACAGCGTGTCGATCACCGACACCGATCAGGGGCCTCTCCAGCGCCCTACGGGAGATCCAGCTCCGCACCGACCGCCGCCTGGACATCACCGACGTGTCCACCCCGTGATTGGCGTCCGGCTCTGTGGTGGAGCGTCGACGTAGGCGCCTGCTGGCACACCCGCCCGCAGAGAAGTCTGAGGGCGACCCGTGCTCTGCTTGCCTTGGCAACCATGGCTCGATCAGCGCCCTCTCCTCATTCGTCACATCGCCACGTGCCGCATCAACAGGTCATCGGCGACAACAGCTCATGGAAAGCCCGTCAGGACGAGGGAGCGGCCCAACTCCCTGCCGAGATTCCCTCACCTCCCGTGTGACAAGCTGGTCGGTATGGACGTCGAACAGCTCCGGGTCACGGTGTACCGGATCTTCGCGGGTACGGGGCGTGCACCGAGCGCGGAGGACCTCATGCGAGAGCTGGATGCGCCACGATCACAGGTGGACGAAGGCCTGCGCGCGTTGGCAGCCGCCCGCCACCTGGCTCTGGACGCACGCGGCTCGATCACCATGGCCCATCCGTTCTCAGCGGTGCCTCTCGGATTCTCTGTCATGGGAGCGACCACTCTCTGGTGGGGCGGCTGCGCATGGGACTCCTTCGCCCTCCCCCACTTGCTCGACGACGCCGACCCCGCACTGGTGGCCACACGCTGCCCGGCCTGCGACACCCCGCACGTCTGGGATGTCACCCGACAAACCCCTCCGCCCGGAGACCAGGTGGCGCACTTCCTCGTCCCCGCCGCCCACATGTGGGACGATGTCGTCCACACCTGCGGACACCAGCGCATCTTCTGCTCGCAACCCTGCGTAGACGCCTGGCTGAAACGAACAGGCAACGCACCCGGCTACGTCCTTGACCTGCCCACTCTGTGGCGGCTCGCCTCACGCTGGTACGAGGGCCGCCTCGACCACGGCTACATCCGCCGTGAACCCGCCGCCGCCGCGGACTATCTGCGCTCCGTCGGACTCACCGGCCCCTTCTGGGGCACCTGACCACCCACCAGGCGAACAGTTCCGACGCGATACGGACGCGCCAGAAGGTCACGATCGGATCCGAGCTTCTGATATTGCGGAGGTCATGTGGCGCGGCGGTATCAAGCGGGTACCGAAGGCGTTCGGCACCGTCCACGCCGACTACGCCGCGGCGCTAAAGCGGGCGCCGCTGGATGGCTACACTCGCCGCGCCTACGACTCCCGGGTGCGGACCCTCCGAGCCTGGTTGGAGACCAGCGGTCTGGACGACGACCCGCTCACCGACGCCCGCGACGGCGACTTCGCCGTCCGCGACTACAAGACCCACATGAAGACCGTCTTGCACCGGGCTTCTAACACCGTCAACGCCCACCTCACCGCCCTGGACCGCTTCTTCACCCAGCTCAGACTCGTTCCCGCCGTGGTCCGCCGCGACGACGCCCCAAGCACGCCCCTCGCGCCGTGGACGCCCGCCAGCAGAAGCGGAACCTGCGCGCCGTTGAACGCCGCCCGATGGCCCGCGACCGCGCCATCGGCCGGCTGCTGTTTTACTCCGGTGTCCGGATCGCCGAGCTCGCCGCCCTGGACGACGACGTCCGCTCTCCGCCCGGAAGGGCAGGTCATCGTCCGGTCCGGCAAGGGCGAGACGTCCCGCGAGATCCTGCTCCTGGACGGCACGGCCCGCGCCGCGGTCACTGAATGGCGCACCGTGCGCGTCGCTTGGCCCGGCGCGGCCAGCAAACCCGCTCTGGTTTTCAACCGCCGCGGCGGCCGTCTGTCGCCCCGGGCCGTCGACCCAGACCATCGACGAACTCGCCGACGACGCCGACATCCGCGACGACGGGGCGCCCTCGCCCTGTCCGCCCACATCCTGCGGCATACCCTCGCCACCAACCTGCTGCGCGCGGGCGCCGACATCGTCGGCGCCGAGCTACTCGGCCATACCCGTTTGGACACCATCCGGCGTTACCTCGACGCGGAACGGCAGGCGCTCCAGGACGTAGTCCAGGAACTGGATGGCGGTAGTAGTACTTGGCCCGCCGCCTCATTGTGGGTGCCGGCCAGGTGACCGGGACCTTGGTCCGGTCTGGGTCGGCGCCGGTGGGACGGCCGATCGGTTCAATGCACTTGACGTCGAGATGAACGCGGCTGCGGGGTAGCTGCTTTTCGTAACGCTGGTAGCGCTTAGCGCGGCGTTGGTAGCGTTGGGAGGCCGGCAGGCGGTTCATGCCCAGCCGTTTGAGGATGCGGTAGATCGCCGAGCTGGCGATCTCGATGTCGTGGTACCGCTGGAGACACATCTGGATCTTCAGCGGGCCGAAGTGGTAGTGCTGCCGTAGGTAGGCGATCTTGTTCACGATGTCGGTGTGGGTGGCGTTGAGGCTGTGGTGCGGACGGCTGGAGCGGTCGCGCAGTCCGTCGATGCCTTCTTCCTGGTAGCGACGTAGCCACTTGTCGAAGCAATTGCGGCTGATGCCCGTAGTACCGGCACGTCCGCGAGACGTTCCCGGTGACCTCCTCGGCGTGGTGGAGCACCGCCAGGCGTCGTTGCGCCTGGCGGTCGAGTTGCTTTGGGGGCGAAGGGGGCATGAGAGATCTCCGTAGTGATCGGAGACCCCAGGTGTCAACAACCTCCGGCAGTGGTCACGTCCAGCGGAGTGGTGTATGAGTTGATCTCCGCGTGATCCTGTTTCTGCAGGTTAAGCGGTGAGTTCTTGCTGGTCGATCGCGGGGTCGGGTGTGGTGCCGTCGATGACGCGCAGGCGGGCTTTGGCGAGAAATTCCAGGCCCATGTAGCGGCGGGCCTCGGTCCATTCATCGGTCTGCTCCATCAGGACGGCGCCGACCAGGCGGACGATCGCGGCACGGTCGGGGAAGATCCCGACCACGTCGGTGCGTCGGCGGATCTCCTTGTTCAGGCGTTCCTGCGGGTTGTTGGACCAGATCTGCCGCCAGATCTGGCGTGGGAAGGCGGTGAAGGCCAGCAGGTCGGGTCTTGCCTGGTCCAGGTGCTCGACGGCATCGGGGTGCTTGGCCTCCAGCGAGGCGACCACTCGGGCGTGCTGAGCGGCCACTTCTTCGGCGGCGGGCTGGTCGAAGATGGTGCGCACCAGCGTGGCCACCCACGGCTGCGCCGACTTGGGCACGCGAGTGAGCAGGTTGCGCAGGTAATGGGTGCGGCACCGCTGCCAGGACGCGCCCGGCAGCGTCGACCCGATCGCCTCGACCAGACCGGCGTGAGCGTCGGAGATCACCAGTTGGACGCCCGACAGGCCGCGGGCGACCAGGCCGCGCAGGAACGCCAGCCACCCGGCGCCGTCCTCGGCCGAGGTGACCTCGACACCGAGGATCTCGCGGTGCCCGTCGGCGTTCACGCCGGTTGCCACCAGCACGTGCACATTCACGATCCGGCCGCCCTCCCGGACCTTCTGGGTCAGGGCGTCCACCCACACGAACGCATACGGACCGCCCTCCAACGGCCGGTTGCGGAACGCCTGCACTTGGGCGTCCAGCACCTTGGACATCTCACTGACCTGGCTTTTGGAGATGCCCTTGATGCCCATCTGTTCCACCAGCTTGTCCACCCGCCGCGTCGACACTCCCAGGAGATAGGAGGTGGCCACCACCGAGACCAGGGCCTGCTCGGCCCGGCGGCGCCGCTCCAGCAGCCACTCGGGAAAATAGGACCCCGACCGCAGCTTGGGAATGGCCAGCTCCACGGTGCCGGCGCGGGTGTCCCAGTCCCGGACCCGGTAGCCGTTGCGGCGGTTGACCCGTCCACCGGACCGCTGTCCGTAGTCGGCGCCGCAGACCGCGTCGGCCTCGGCCGACATGAGCGCCTCGGCCATCGTCTGGACCATCGACCGCAACACATCGGGCTCACACGCCCCGATCTGCTCGGCCAACCAGCCTCCAGGGTCCACACTGTTGTCCACGGCCATCGCGTTTCTTCTCCTTCTGATCTTGGTCGATTCGAAGGATCACGCGATGGCCGTCTCACGTCACGACGCCACGCCCTCTGACCAGGTCAAACTCATACACCACCTCCGTGGACGCAACCCCGGCAGTTTTAGATCTAGCGCTCCTAGGACGTGTCCGGTGGATCATGCGTTGATCCAGAGCAGTGCTGTGACTAGGACGATTGCCGCTCTGTAGTTGCGGGCGAGCTTGTCGAACCGGGTGGCGATGCCGCGCCATTGCTTGAGGCGGCCGATGCAGCGTTCGACCACGTTGCGGCGTCTGTGGAAGGCGTCCCGCTCCCGAAGCTGTCCCCAGCCCCAAAGTGGCGGACCGTGACGGGCGACCCGACATAACGTCTGAACCCGACCGGCCCGCAGGTATCGCCCTGGCAACCGCCGCACGCCCCTGACCTGCGCGGGTTTCATCGATCCGACCTCGGATGAGGCGCGGCCGCGCGGTTATCCGGCGGCGACGGCGCCGCCGCCCGACTTATCCCCCGGCGCCCGGACCGAAACCCGGCCAGCAGCCGGGCCACGCGTACCGTCCATGACCTGCGGCGATCGATCCACTTTGGCCCTGGGGACAGCTTCGAGAGTGGGAGGCCGACCCGGCCGCGGCGGCGAGCCGCTTCCAGGCCGTCCTTGGTCTTGCGGACGATGTCCCGGCGCCGGTCCTCCGACAGCGCGAGGGCCAGGTCCAGGATCATGTGGCGGGCGACACCGGCCGTGGTACGCCGTTTCGCCCTCCGAGGACGGCCGCGCCCCCGGGCGAGTGCCGTCCTGCTTCGGCGGCACTCGATCCAGGGCACCTCTAGCTATCGGGTGTGCCGGTGGCTGCGGTTCATGCCGCGCTTGGCAGTCAGCCGATGTTGGTGCGTGTTTCGGTGATCAGTGTGTCCACCACGTCCGGCGGGCCGCCGCGCGCGAAAGCTTGACGTTGGCGGGCGGCCGAGCTGCCGTGTGCCAGGGCCGCTTGGGCCAGCTCGGCCACCAGGTCCCAGTCGCCTGCCGCCTCCAGCCGCTCCCGGTAACGTTCCAGCAGCCCCTGCAGGAGTTGCGGAGCCGGCACCAGTGTGCCGTCGAGGGGGTCGACCAGTTCGCCTTCCAGACCGGAGCGGGCGGCTCGCCAGGTCGCCGCCCGGACCACTTCGGTACGGACATGCGGCGCCGGCCGGCCCTCGGTCACCGCGTCGATCTCGCCCCCGACGATCGCGCGGAACAGGCCCGCGAGCAGGACGACGTCCTCCAGCCGGGGGCAGGCGTCGGTGATCCGCAGTTCCAGGGTGGGCAGGTGCGCCGACGGGCGGACGTCGTGGTAGATCATCCCGGGGTCGCTGATGGTTCCGGTCCGGACCAGATCCTCGATCATCGCGCCGTACTCGGCGGCGCCTGTGAACGCGCCGAGCGGCCCTGTGGTCGGCCAGCGTGACCAAAGCATCGTGCGGTAGCTGGCGTATCCGGTGTCCAGGCCCAGCCAGAACGGGGAACTGGCCGACAGCGCGAGCAGCGCCGGCAACCATGGTGCGATGCGGCGGCCGACGATGATCGCCAGATCGCGGTCGCCGATGTCGACATGCACCTGGGTGCCGCAGATCAGCTGCTCACGGACGAGCATCTGGTAGTCGTCGAGCATGTCCTGATACCGAGGATTCGGGGTCACCTTGAGCGACTCCAGGTCCGCAACGGGAACGGTGCCGGCCGCGACGATACCCAAGCCGAGCCCGTCGGCCGCCGCGACGGCGCTGCGCCGCAGCGCCGCAAGGTCGCCGGCAAGGTCGACGAGCCGGGCATGCGGGCGGCTGTTGGCCTCTACCATCGAACACTGCAACTCGGCGACGAACTGTTCACAGGACAACTGGGAGAGCAGACTGTCGGCCTGCGGGACGAGCCGACGGGACTCCAGATCGACGATGTGGAATTCTTCCTCGACGCCGATCGCTACCGGCCCGATCCCCTGCGTCAACTCCAAACTCATTTCACACTTTCGTTCGGGGGATCATCGCTACGGGCCGCTGCGCGCGCATGGAGGGCGGATGAAATCGTCTGGTCGCCGTTTCAGGAGTCGGCGGCCAGGCTGGCGAGCACTTGTGTGGTGCGGTCGAGGGCCGCGGCGATCCAGGGGAGGCGGGTGGGTTCCGGACTGATGAGAGCCGTCTCTCTTTGTGTGTCGTCTTGGCCGTAGAGCAGGCTCGTCGCGATGCGGACTTTGAGTTCTTGGGGCTGATCGCCGAAGGCGCTGCCGGATACGACGGCGACACCGTGTTGTTCAATGAGCAGGCGGGTGAGGTCCGCGGAGGTCTTGGCCTGGAGGGCTGGGCGCAGGGGTTCGAAGTCGGGATAGAGGTAGAACGCGGCCTTGGGGGCTGGTGCGGGAATGCCCGCTTCGGTAAGGCGGGCGGCCATCGCCGTGACGACGGCCTCGTGCAGCCGGCGGGAGGCCGCTACGTGTTGGGTGATTTCGGGGGGTTCTCGGAACGCGTATGCGGCGGCCCGTTGGATGGGGCCGGACGGAGCGGTCCAGATGTTGCTAGCGACGGCGAGCAGTCGCTGCCGGAGTTCCGGATCCGGGACCCAGGCGACTCCGATCCGCCAGCCTCCGAGTGCGAGGTTCTTGCTCAGTCCCGTTGTGATCACTGTGCGTTCGGGGGCGTATCGGGAGGGGCTGGGGAAGTCGTGGTCGTCGTCGAAGACGAGATCGCGGTAGATCTCGTCGGAGATGATGGTCAGGTCGAGATCGCGGGCCGTCCGGCACAGACTTTCCACGGTTTCGGGCAGCGCCAGCGTGCTGGTCGGGTTGTCGGGGATCGTCACGATCACCGATCGCACGTCGCGTCCCTGTCTGCGGGCTTGTGTGACCTGCGCCGTCAGCTCCTCGGGATCGGGCACTCCGCCTTCGCCGGGGCGGGTCGCCGCGAACATCGGACGGACTCCTCCCATCTCGGCCTGGACGGCGTAGCTGACCCAGCTCGGGCGTGGGAGGACGATATCGCCGCCGAGTGCGAGCATCACGGCGAACAGCAGAGGCTTGCTGCCGGGGCCGCAGACGATCTGATCAGAGTCGGCCGCGATTCCGCGGCGTTGGAAGTATCCGGCTGCGGCCTCGCGGAGTTCGCACTCACCGTTGACCGCCCCGTAGGCATTGAGGCTGGACGCGGCGGCGAGTTCGGACCTGAGGGCCGGATGCACGGGCAGCCCGCTCTCGCCGAATGCCAGCGGAAGCGTCGCGAGCCCGCCCCGCATCCGTTGAGTAACGGTCTCGTGAGCGGCCAGATTCGCAGCTACGGTAAAAATTGGATTTCCTCATTCATGCGAGTTGCCGGGGGGAGGGGGCTGGTCATGGGACCCGCCAGAGGGGGCCGGGGTTCGAATGCGCGCCGGCACGGGCTGAGCCGCGACCGGGATCGTGGACGGCCCATTTAAGGGCCTACGCTGGTGAGCGGATATGGAAGAAGATGGCGTGGGAGAAGCGGCTCGGGGTCAGTCGGGAGACAAGCGCGTCCGTCACTCCGATGACAGGGTTTCGGGTGACTTTTCGTTCGCTCAGTACCGACTCCGTCTTGATCTCCACACACTCCCAGCCGTGCAGTGTGAATTCTTCACGCAACTGCTTCGGCGAGTAGGCGGTATAGGCGAATCCATGGGTGGCGCCGTCGAGTTCGTGCGTGTAAATGAACCGTGGAGCGCTGCCGAAGTCCTCGATCTTGGCGTTGACCCGCTCGCTCCTGTACCGCCGAAAGGTGTTCGGTACCGAGCCGATCACGTTGGCCTGGCCGCTCGACATCGCCTGGATGGTTTTAAGCGCGGCCTCCCGCTCCTTGAACGTCATGTGTCCGAGAACTCCGAAGAACAGCAGTGAGAGTTCGCTTTCAGCGGCCAGTTCTGCATCCACGTCTTCAAGTTCCTTGAAGCAATGGACCTTTCCCTTCAACCCCAGCCTGAGGGCGGTATCTGCTATCTGGGCGCGTGCCGCGTCGGATCGTTCCACCGCGATGACGGTGTAGCCCTTCTCGGCCAGCGGGATAGCGTAACGGCCGTCGCCGGCACCGATGTCGGTCAAGACCGCGCCAGGCGCGACCATGCGCAGCACACGCGCGAACGCCAGACGATTGGGCCTTGGGTAGCGCTGCGCATACTTCCTGGTCCTGAAATACGTCTCATATGAACTGTAGGTGTCGTCCGAAGATGCCATCACTCTCACTCCATTCTGTCTCGGCCACTTCCTATGGGTACGTCGTCGCCTGTGGTCGTCATTCCAGGACCCAGAAGGGGTATGCAGATAGATAAATACGTCACGCCTTCAGGGCGACAAAAAAAGAGCCTTAAGCGTTGATGCCACTAATGACCATCACCAGATAATTCCGTTTCGCCTTGCCCAAGACACGGGCGTGCCGCTCTATCGGGGTCCGAACGTAAAGGTGACCCGCTGCGGCAAATCGGTGCGTCTTGCGGCCACCGACGACTGTCGTAACCGTTCTCTATCTGCACGCGATCGATCCTTTCGCGCCCATCCAGCCTGCAGTTCGCCCGGCCCCTCGACTCGACAGGAAGGAAAAATGCCCAGGGCGCATGAAAAATTCAAGGCACAGTTATATATGTGCAGCGAAGCAAGGAAAAGGATGATCGGCTGCACACTTATCGTCGACGTCACGCCGCGCTTAGAGGTCGACCACCCATCAGCCAAAAACACATTGCTGCGTCAACAACACCACTACGTCAACAACGTCGCGGTTCAAGACTTAGAGGGTGTCTCACGGCCTGGCGGGGCGAGGCCGATCGAGCCGCCGGTGTACTGCGCAGTGGTGATCAGTGCGCTGCCGGTGCCGTTGCCGTCCTCGGGCAGGTCGCGGGTTCCGGTGATGAACGTGGTGGTGAAGGCCATGCCTTGGCCCAGCCCGCTCAGGAGCAGGCCGGGAAGGATCGCTAGGTCGTGTCCGGTGGATCATGTGTTGATCCAGAGCAGGGCGGTGGCCAGGACGATTGCTGCCCGGTAGTTGCGGGCGAGTTTGATGCCCCTATGGATGTCAAGCCGCGGAGGACAGGGTGTTGGTCTGGAGGCTTGGAGTGGTGATGATCTGGTAGATCTCGCGGGCGACGTAGCGTTTGAGGCACCGGATGGCTTCGCGGCGGGTTTTGCCTTCGGTCTGTCGGCGGGCGATGTAGTCGCGGGTGCGGGTGTTCCAGCGAAGCCGGGCGATGACGATGGTGTAGAGGTGAGCTGTACCGGGTTCGGTGAAGTCCTTCAAGCCAGTCATGATCTTGGCTGGCAGGGAGGAGAATGACCGCGATGGCGGCACCACGCAAGTACCCTCAAGAGCTTCGGGAGCGGGCTGTCCGGCT
>NZ_WBMS02000067.1 GCF_008923205.2 Actinomadura physcomitrii
CGACGACGTCCAGACCGGCTACGACATCTGGCCGGGCTACGGCGCGCACGACCCCGCCGCCGCCGACCCCCGCGAGGGCTGACGGCCCGGCCGGGCTTCCGCTCCTACTTGGCCGGGCGGCTCCACAGGACGGGCTGCCCGCCGTCGTCGTCCGCGGTGCCGCCGACGCCGAGCAGCGTCCCGCCCGCCGCCGCCAGCCCGGTGATCTCCTGGTCGCCGGGGCCCGCCAGCCCCTTGCCGGACGGGGTCGAGACCGTCCAGGACGCGCCGTCCGCGGACTTCCACGCCACCACGTCGGCCGAGCCCGCGTCGCCCGTCGTGCCCGCCGCGGAGAACCCGGCGCCGGTCGCGGCCAGCGCGGTGACCCGCACGGCCTTCGCGCCGGCCGGCGACGGCAACTGCACCGCCTTCCAGGTGCGGCCGCCGTCGGCGGACACGTAGCCGAGCGCGACCGTGCCGGACGGCGTCCGCCCCTCACCGGCCGCCACGATCGTGTTGCCCTGCGCGCTGACCCGCGTCAGCGACCCGTCCGTCGTGCCGGACGGCAGCGGAAGCTGCTTCAGCGTCCACTGCTTGCCGTCCTGCGAGGTCCACACGGCCGGCCGGTCGGCGGTGGCGGCCTTGGCGGCGGGGTCGCGCAGCCCGCCCGCGGCCGCGAACCCGAACCCGCCCGCGGCGACCGAGCGCAGCCAGCGGTCGGAGTTCGGCAGCGCGTTCAGCCCGCTGTTCCCGACGCCCCTGCCGCGCTCCCACGTCTTCAGGTCGGCGGAGAACCAGGTGGCGGCGGACGCGCCGTCGTCGCCGACGATCACGTAGCCGGCCGGTCCCGCCGCGGTGGCGTAGGTCGCGAGCTGGCTCCGGCCGGGACGGAACGCCTCCGCGCCGTCCGCGGCCTGCCAGCCCGAGCCGTCGGACGAGGTCACGACGAGCGGCCGGTGCGGCGCGGCCCGGTCGAACCCGACCGCCAGCCACCCCTGCCTGCCCGCGGCGACGCTGAGCAGCCGCTGCCCGCCGGGGCGGGAGAACGCGGCGCCGGCGCCCTGCGCGCGCGTCCACGTCTTCCCGTCGCCGGAGACCCACGCGGCCGCATCGCCGCCCGTGCTGCCCACCGCGACGGTCTTGCCCCCGTCGGAGCCGAGCGCGGTGACGGTGTGGTCGCGGCGCACCGCGCCCGGCACCTTCGCCAGGTCGACCGGGACCTCGGCCCCCTTGGCGTCGAGCACGGTGAGCATGGCGTTCTGGTCGCCGCCGCCGTTCTGGAAGCCGACGACGACGCTCTGCCCGGCGGCCGACGCCGACGACCGCACCGTGCGGCCGGGCTGGGCCGGGACGGAGCCCGCGTCCTGCCAGGTGTTGCCGTCCGCGCTGCGCGACACCAGGAGGTCGCGGCCCCGCACGACGATCGCCGCGAACCCGTTCGCGTCGCCGAGCACGGTCGAGACGCTCCGGTAGCCGGACGCCTTGAGCTGCCCCGCCTTCGTCCAGGTCTTGCCGTCCTTGGACGTGAACGCCTGCCCGTAGGGGCCCTTGACCTCGCGGATGGCGAGGAAGCCGGTGGGGCCGCCGCCGACCATCAGGCCGTGCGTGCCCTTCGGCGTGGGCACCTCGGTGGTGTCCCAGGTGCTCCCGCCGTCCTCCGAGCGGAACGTGCGGCGGAACCGGGCGGGCTTCTTCGGGTCCGGCGCGTGGATCGCCTCGACGACCACCGCGTTCCCCGACGCCGCCGCCGTGACCAGCGTGAGCTGCCCGTTCCGCACCGGCAGGCCGAGCTGGCCGCCGCTCTTGATGGCCCAGCTCGCGCCGTCGCCGGACGTCCAGACGGCGGGCTCGGCGTCGCTGAAGTCGCCCTTCTTGGACGAGGAGCCGATCGCCATGAACCCGTCGCCGGTGCCGATGACCTGCTTCACCCTCGTGTGCCCGCCGAACGGCAGCGCGGCCTGGTCGGGCTGCCGCGTCCAGCTCTTGCCGTCCTGGCTCGTCCACAGCACGGGGCCGGCCGTGCCGGCGCCGATCGCGACCCAGCCGTGCCCGCCGCCGCCGACCAGCCGGGGCGTGTCGTCCGGGGTGCCGCCGGTGCCCTTGACCTCGGCGGACGTGAAGGTCCTGCCTCCGTCGGAGGAGACGAGGAACTCGGGGCGCGAGCCGTCCACGCCGGACTCCGCGCCGACGGCCACCACGGTCGAGCCGGCCGCCGCGACGTCGGTCAGCCGCTGGTCGAGCCCGTCGTGGTCGCCCTGCCCGGCCGCGAACAGCGACCCGGCGAGCCGGACGCCCGCGGCGGTGCCGCCGTCGTCGTCACCGCCGCTCTGGGAGACGAAGTAGTAGCCGCCGCCCGCGAGGACGGCGACGGCCGCCAGCCCGGCGACGCCGATGAGGATCGGCTTCTTGGACCGCTTCGCGCCCTTCTTCTTCGCCGGCTCGGTGCGCCACGGCTCCTCGATCGTCGGGGGCGCGGGCGTGACGGGCGGGCCGGGCGGTGCCGCCTGCGGGCCGGGGAGCTGCTGCGAGGGGACGCCCGGGATCTCCTGGGCGTAGGGGAACGGCTCGGGCCCGCCGAGCACGGGCTTGTTGTCCGGGATCTCCTGCGCCCAGGGGAACGGTTCGTGCGCGGGCTGCGCGGGGCCGGGCTGCCCGGGGCCGGGGAACGGCGGGGTGGGCTGCGGCGGGGCGGGCTGCGGCGTGGGCGGCAGCGCGGCCTGCGGGTTGCCGGGGATCTCCTGCGCCCACGGGAACGGCTCGGGCGCCGCCGGGGGCGGGGTGGGCACGTCCTGGGCGTGGGGGAACGGCGCGGGCGGCTGCGGGGCCGGCGGTTGCGGCGCCGGCGGCTGCGGCGCGGGCGGTTGCGGGGCCGGCGGCTGCCGGGAGGCGGCGGGCCGTTCCACGCGGGTGACGTCCGCATCGTCATCCTCGTCGTCACCGCGGCCCGTGTTCCCGAGCCAGGCGGAGGCGTCCAGGATGGTCTGGTCGCCGACCGGTCCACCGGGGGCCGGTCCACCGGGGGCCGGGCCGGCGGGCGCGGCACCCGGCGCGCCGGGGAACGGCGGAGGAACGGCGGGCTCACCGCCGCCGCCCTCGCCCTGGTTCCCGCTCGAGAACACCTGCGTGCGCATCATCCCGCTGATGTCGATGTCGCTGATCGTCCGGTCGGACTCGTCGTCCTCCGGCTCGGGCAGCGGCTCCCCGAACGGCGGCGGCTGCTCCGCCGGCTCGGGCAGCAGCGGCGTGGCGCCGGACGGGCCCTGCCCGGCCAGCCACTGGGGAGGCGGCGGCGCCTGCCCGGGCCGCCCGGCGTCGGGACGCTCGACCTCTCCCTGCCCGGGCCCGTGGTCGCCGTCCTGCTTTCCGGTCGAAGTCACGCCCGCACTCCCAGCCTGAGGTCACGTACACGTCGCCCGCGTGTCCGATGTCGTGAGCGATGATAATGGGCATTCGCCCCGGCCGCGTCGCGGAACCTGCCGCCGTCACCCGGCCTTCAGCCGGCCGTTCATCCACTGCATGATCTCGGGCGTCAGGCGGGTGAACGTGCCGAAGTTGTGGCCGCCGTCGTCGGGGAACAGCGTGTCCACCCGCAGCGGCGGCTTCGCCGCCTGGATGAACTGCTGCGCCTGCCGGTAGCCCTTCTCGACCTTGCTGGAGGCCAGCAGGACCGACGTCGGCGGGGACGGCAGGTGCCGCACCCGCCAGAGCAGGTCGTTGTCGTTGCGGACCTTCGCGCTGCCGCCGTACAGCTCGCCGGTCGTCGGGTCCTTGATCGCGTGCAGGTAGCCGCCGAGGGACGCGCCCGCCGCGAACCGGTCGGAGTGCAGCATGGCCAGCTTCACCGCGCAGTAGCCGCCCGTCGACTGGCCCATCACCCCCCAGCCCTGCTCGTCGGCCGCCAGCCGGTAGGTCGCGCTCAGCGCCTTCGGGACGTCCTGCGCGAAGAACGCGAGGGACTGCGGCCCACTCGGCACGTCGGTGCACTCGGTGTCGCGCGGCGGGGCGACCATCGTCCGGGTGATGACGTAGACGGTCGGCTGGATCGTTCCGTTGCGCATGTCCTTGGCGGCGAGCTTCACCATCGCCTGCCGCTCGATGATGCCGCGCGGGTCGCCCGGGTAGCCGGCGAGGACGAGCGCCACCGGGAACCGGCGGGTCTTGAACTGCGGCTGGAAGTACTGCGGCGGCAGGTACACGAACGCCTGCACCTGCAGGCCCGTCCGCGCGCCGCGGATCGTCGTCTGCTCCAGCCGCCCGTCCCGCTCCGGGTCGTGCAGGCCCTGCTTCACCGACAGCGGCGAGACGGTCCGCGCGAGCGGGCCGCTCGCCAGGGCGCCCTGGCCCGCCTTGGCGCCGTGCACCGCGACGGGCCCGTCCAGCCGGCCGAGCAGGTCGCTCCAGCTGTTGTAGAAGACGAAGTAGGCGTTCATCCCGGTGACGAGGGCGAGCGTGATGAAGAGCTGGCAGCCGACCAGCAGCCCGCCGCGGGCGGCCTGCGCGCCGGGCCCGCGGCCGGTGATCTTCGGCAGCGCCCACAGCGTGCCGGCCAGCGCCGCCACGGCGAGCAGGCAGACGAGGACCACGAAGGCCGTGCCGGTCAGCTGCATGGGTCGTGCTCCCCCCTCGCCGGGCCGCCGGGCCCGGCCGAACCGGTCCGGCTCACTGGGCCCGCCCCGCGGACGCGCAGCTCTCCCCCGAGCACCGGACGAGGGCGTTCAGCTGCTCCGACAGCTGCCGCCGCCGCTCCTCGGGCAGCCGCTTCGCGGCGTTGTCCAGCTCGTTCGGGTCGCGTGCCAGGTCGTAGTACTCGCGCTCGCCGTCGGCGTACTCGACGTAGAGCGCGTCGTTCGTGCGGATCGCGTTGTAGGTCGTCGGCGCGCCGGGCGCGGAGTCCTGCAGGTCCGGGTCGTCGCGCGACGGCGCGGGCTTGACGTGCTCGATCAGCGCCGCCTGCCGCCAGCCGCCGGGCGTCTCGCCGCGCAGGAACGGCACCAGCGACCGGCCGTCGGCGCCCGCCGGCGCGGGCAGCCCGGCGAGCCCGAGGAAGGTGGGGGCGAGGTCGGTGTTCTGCGCGAACGCGCCGACATGGCGTCCCGCGCCGACGCCGGGCCCGGTGACGATGTACGGGACGTGGATGTCGACGTCGAACGCGGTCATCTTGCCGCCGGCGAGCCGGTGCTCGCCCATGTGGAAGCCGTTGTCGGAGCCGAAGACCACGTAGGTGTCGCGGTCGATGCCGAGCGTCGCCAGCTCGCCGCGGATGCGGCCGATCATGTCGTCGACGGACTGCACCATCCGGACCCGGTCGCGGAACCCCTCGTCGATCCGGGCGATCGCGCGCTTGCCGAGCTTGGGGTGCTTGCGCAGCCAGGACGGCTTGTCGCGGACGTCCTTCTCGTTGAACGCCGGCGACCGGGGCGCCTTCAGGCCGGTGAACTTGTCGGCGTACCGGGGCGCGGACACGAACGGGCCGTGCGGCGCGAACGTGGAGATCTCCATGAAGAACGGCTTGGCCGAGCCGCCGGCGCGCTGCACGAAGTCGGTGCCCTTGTCCGCCAGGACGTCGGTCAGGTAGTCCTGCGGCCGGTGGCCGTAGTTGATGAGGCGGCCGTTCTCGTTCAGGTTGTAGTCGTACTCGGGGTAGCCGTTGCCCGCGACGTACCACTCGCTCCAGCCGGGCGGCACGAACGGGCGGGGGCCGCCCTGCTTGTCGCCGGGGAGGTAGCCGTTCATGTACTTGCCGAGGAACGCGGTCCGGTACCCGGCGTTCTGCAGGGCGGGCCCGAACGAGTTCTGCTCGCCGCCGTTCTGCTGGAAGACCTTGTAGCCGCCGAGCGGCGGGAAGTTGGTGCGGACCTTGGTGTTGTGCGGGTAGCGCCCGGTGAAGATGGTCGCCCGGGACGTGCAGCACAGCGAGTCCGCCATGAAGAACTTGTCGAACGTCAGGCCGTCCCGCTGCATCTTCTGCACCTGCGGCATGTGCGCGATGAGGTTCCACGACAGGTCGTCGGTGAGCACGAAGATGATGTTCGGCTTCTTGGCGGGCTGGGTGGCGGCGACGCGGTGCCGCCCGCCGCTCCCGCCGGAGCAGGCCGCGAGGGCGGCGGCGAGGACGGCGGTGAGCAGGAGCGCGAGGGCCGCCCGGCCGCGGGCCGGGCGGGCACGGGGACGGCGGGTGCGGAGGGTCGCCGAAGGCGGCTCGCACCGCTGTTCCCGGATCAACGTCCGCCTCTCCTCGATCAACAACCCCGCCAGCAGGGTACCCAGCCTTACGTGTGATTCGGGTGGTTGCCTGGTGGTTCGCCAGAGTTGGTGATTGTTGGCATCATGCGGGTGGGCGAAGGGGAGGTCAGGTGAGGCTGCGAACGGTCCGCCCCGTGCCCCGCGCGGTCGCGAGCCCCGTGGCCCGCGCGGTCGCGAGCGCGGCGGCCGCCGTCCTGGCCCTCGCCCTGCTGCTCTGCACCGGGTGCGCCGCCGGGACGTCCCGGACCGGAGCGCGCCCGTCCGGCCGGTCCGGCGCCGCCGTGCCGGCCGCCCCGCAGGGCGCGGCGACCGCCCCGGTCACGGCGCCGGGCTACTCGCCCCGCGAGCCCGTGATCGACTCCTCGTTCGCCGACCCGTCGGTGATCAAGGCGGGCGACGCGTACTACGCCTACGGCACCAACGACGCCGGCGCCAACATGCCGGTCGCGTCCGCCCCCGACATCACCGGCCCGTGGAAGCGGCGCGCCTCCGACGGCCTGGTCCGGCTGCCGTCCTGGGCCACCGGCGGCCGGACGTGGGCGCCGGAGGTGGTCCCGCCCGGCGCCGGCAACGGCGGCTACGTGCTCTACTTCACCGCGCGCCACAAGGAGAAGGACAAGCAGTGCATCGGGGTGGCGACCGCGTCGTCCCCGGCGGGCCCGTTCGTCGCCCTGGACGGCGATCCGCTGGTGTGCCCGCTCGACCTCGGCGGCGCCATCGACCCGTCCTCGTTCGTCGACCGGGACGGCACCCGCTACCTGCTCTACAAGACCGACGCCCGCAAGACCGCCGCGATCTGGCTGGTGCGGCTCAGCCCGGACGGCCTGTACCTCGCCGGCCCGCCGCGCAAGATCATGGCGCGCGGGAAGGACGACCCGGTGCTGGTCGAGTCCCCGGCGCTCGTCTTCCGGGGCGGCAAGTACGTGCTGCTCTACTCGGCCGGCTGGTACTTCGAGACGAACTACCAGACCAGGTACGCCGTGTCCGCGTCGCTGGACGGGCCCTACGAGAAGGCGAAGGAGCCGCTGCAGAGCACCGGCCGGTACGGCGACGACGTCAAGGGACCGGGCGGGGCGAGCGTCGTGACCGACGCGAGCGGCGACCACCTGGTATTCCACGGACTGCTGGACTACCGCTCCGGCAAGCACATCCGGCGCGGCATGTACGTCGCGGCACTCGCGTGGAACGGCCCGCGACCCGTCCTGCAGGGCGTCCCCACGCGCTACGAGGCCGAGCAGGGGCGGCTCAACGGCTGCGTCTCCGCGCTGCCGCGGCCGAACGCCTCGGGCGGGCGCGTCGCGGGCCCGTTCGACCGGGACGGCTGCGGCCTCGACGTCCCGGTCCTCGCGCCCGCCGCCGGGCGGTACGCGGTGAAGGTCGCGTACGCCAACCGGTCGGGGAACGAGTCCCACCTGCGGTTCTCGGTGAACGGGACCCCGGAGACGACGCTCACGCTCCGCAAGACGGAGGGGTCGGACTGGACGTCCACCGAGGTGCAGGTCGACCTGAACGCGGGCTGGAACACCCTCGGGCTGGCGCGCGGCGACGGCCAGGGCCAGATCGACTACCTGGAAGTCCGCTAGCTCTTCGCGGGCTTCGCGGGTTTCTTGGGCGCCGTCCGGTGCGGCTTCGCGGCGGGCCCGTGCGGCTTCGACGGGGACTCGTACGGGCCGGTGCGCACGTACAGCGTCAGCCTCCCGCCCTTGTACGTCCAGACGCGGGCGATCCGCCAGGGGCCGGTGGCCCGGACCATCAGCCGGCGCCGCACCACCAGGGGCCCCGGGCGCTTGCCGAGCGACCGGCTGCCCATCACCCACAGGCGCTGCGCCCGGCTGAGGGGGGCGCGCAGCTCGTTCGGAAACTTGTCCCGGCCCGTGATGGTGCCCGCGCGCACCGGGTCCTCGGCCATCCCGACGTCGTCGAGCCGGCCGAACGCGCCCGGGTAGGCGGCGGCGTCCCAGCGCACGACGGCGCCGAGGTAGAGGATCGCGTCCCCCCGGTGCGCCTCGCGGCGGACGACGTCGGCGGGCGTGCGCAGGTCGTCCAGCTTCGCGTCCTGCCGCCGGGCGGCCAGATGGGTGGGCACCGACGCCGCGACCAGCGCGACCGCCACCGCCGCCGCGAGCAGGGCGCCCGCGGGAGGACGGCCGGCGCCCGCGAGCAGCGCGAGGCCCGCGCCGGTGAGCAGGGACAGCGCGGGCAGGCAGAACAGCACGTACCGGTCGATGAACATGGGGTCGGCCACCAGCGACACGGCGATCAGCACCGCCGGAGGCAGCAGCAGCCACGGCACCGCGACGGCGATGAGGGACGCGCCGGAGTCCTTGCCGCGCGCCCGGAAGCCCGCGACGGCGCCGGCCACCGCCAGTGCCAGGATCGGCACGACCAGCCATTGGTTGCCGGTCATGAACTTCAGGAGCCGCCACACGGTGATCAGCTTCGGCTTCGGCAGCCAGTTGACCTGGTCGGACTGGCTCTGCGCGGCCAGCACGAACGGGATCAGGGCGGCGCCGGCGAGGCCGCCGCAGACCGGCCACCGCAGCCACGTCCGGGGCGCCTTGCCCCGTGTCGCCAGCAGCGTGACGCCGTGCGCCGGGAGCAGCAGCAGGGCGTCGAGGTTGAGGAGGCCGAGGACCGCGACCGCGACGCCGTAGCCCGCGAACCAGCGCCACGGATGCCGCCCTCCCGGGCCGGCGCCCCGGACGAGCAGGTAGGTGGCGAGCACCGCCACCGCCGTCACCATGGCGTACGAGCGGGCCTCGATCGCGTACTTGGAGGCGGCGACGGAGACCGCGTAGGCGAGCCCGGCGAACAGCCCCGCGAGCGGGCCCGCGCAGCGCCGCCCGATCAGCACGGTCCCGGCGGCGGCGGCCGCGGTGGCCAGCGCGCTCGGCAACCGCAGCGCCACCTCGCCGTCGCCGAAGACCAGCACCCACGGCCGCATGATCAGGTAGTAGAGGGCGTGGACGAGGTCGAGATGGTGGAAGACGCGCAGCATCTGCCCGGCGGGCCGGCCGGTCACGCTGACCGTGGCCGCCTCGTCCAGCCAGAACGCCGGGCCGCCGATCCCCGCGACGGTGACGGCCAGCGCCGCGACCGCCGCGGCCAGCGGCGCCGCCGGCCCGGCGAGCCACCGCGCGCGCCGGTGGGCCTCGTCCCGGGTGGGACTATCGAGGGCGAGGCGCGTCATCGGGAAGTACCTCCAGGCCGGCCTCGCGCAGCAGGTCGGCGGTCGGTCTCGGACGGCTGAGCAGCCCTTCGCGGACGCCGCGCGCCAGGGCGCGGCGCAGCACGGCGCGGTCCCGGGATCCGGCGAAGGTGCGGGCCCAGCGCCGCAGCGTCGACCCGGCGTACAGCACCCGCTCCGCCGGGGCGAGCCCGCGGCTGCCGGCGAACAGCCAGATCTTGTTGCGGACCTCGAAGTAGAAGCGGTCGCCCGGATCGGCGTCGGTCGACCCGAACGTCCTGGTCTTGTGCACCACGACGCTGTCGCGGCAGACCAGCCCGCGGCGGCCGCGCAGCAGCCGCATGGTGAACTCGAAGTCGTCGTTCCACAGGAAGTAGTCGGCGATCGGCAGCCCGCGCTCGCGGACCCGCGCCGCGTCCACCAGGATCGACACGAACGAGGCGGAGCGGACGGGATAGCCGTTCACCGCCTCGGCCCGCGCGCGCTCCGCGGCGGACGCCCGGGGCTTCTGCCGCGGGGTGTTCATCGGGTGGTCGCGGCCGTCCGTCCACACGACCCGGCTGCCGACCAGCACCGGCGCCTCCGCGCCGTCCCCGCCGTCGCCCGCCGCCCTCAGCAGCGCGTCGAGCGCGCCCGGCTCGGGGACGGTGTCGTCGTCCATCAGCCAGAGCCAGTCGGCGCCGCCCCTGAGGGCCTGCGCGATGCCCGCCGCGAAACCGCCCGCGCCGCCGGTGTTGCGCGACAGCTCCAGCAGCTCGGCCTCCGGGAACCGGGCCCGCACCATGTCCGCGGTGCCGTCGCCGGACGCGTTGTCCACCACGACGACCCGGTCCGGCGGGCGGGTCTGCGCGCCGAGGGCGGCGAGCGCCTCGGCCAGCAGCGAGATCCGGTTGTAGGTGACGACCACCGCCGCGACGACCGGGCTCATCGGCCCATGCCCGCCCGGCGGACGGCCCGGCGCAGCGCCGGCGCGGGCTGGGCGGACGCGACCTCCAGCAGCCTGCCGAGGCCCTCCTGCACCCCGGTGAGGTCGGCGCGCAGCTGCGCGAGCCCGACCCGCTCCCGCGCCTGCGAGAGCCGCTCCAGCAGGTGCACGATCACGTTCGTCGCCGCCTCGGCGACCTCGGACTCGGGCAGGTCGCGGGGCTGCAGCGCGGTCGCGGGACCGCGGGCGGAGGTCAGCTCGTCCAGGTCGCCGTGCACCCGGTACCCGGCGACGCGCAGCGCGGCGACGATCTGGCGGGTGCGCTGCGCCGCCCAGGCGGCGTGCTCGGGCGGCAGGCCCATCGGCGCCCGCCCGCCCGGCCCGGCTGCCGCGGCGAAGGCGCCGCCGGTGAGGTGGGCGCCGACGATCCGCTCGTAGTCGCCGCCGAGCGCCGGGGCGAGCCGGACGTTGAGCCGGCGCAGCAGCTCGGCCTCCAGTACCGACAGCGGCTCGCCCTCCGGGACGCCGGCCGTCTCGCACGCGTCCGGCTCGATGCCGGAGACCTCGCAGAACCGGGTCCACAGCAGCCCGGGCCGCTCGCCCGGCGCCGGGAGGGTGACGACGTGGATCCGCTCGCGGGGGACCGCCGCCTCCCACGTCCGCAGCACCCGGACGGGGTCGTGCAGCCCCCAGAACATCTCGCCGAACGGCTCGGGCGCGTCGATGCCGTGCTCGATGAGGTCGCCGACGAACTGCCCGAACGGGATGGTGTGGGTGTGCCGGATCTGCTCCTGCCAGTCGAGGACGAGCTGGGTGCCGAGGTCGCGGGTGACGAACACGACGTGCACGTCCGCGTCGCCGAACGACTCGACGGCCCGCTTCGCCTGCTCCTCGGTGGCGCCGCCCAGCAGCTCCTGCGACAGGACGACGCGGTCCCCGTGCCATTCGCGGGCGCGCTTGGCGACGCGGTTCCACGCCCCGTCCCAGGCGGGGTCGCGGTGCCCGCCCCAGGTCATCTCGCGCAGGTCCATCACGGCGCCGAAGTGCTCCAGCGGCCCGGTGACGGGGTAGCGGACGCCGGCCGCGCCGAGGCGCCGCTGGTTCTCCCAGAGCACGCGCTGCAGGAACGCCCCGCCCGCCGTCGGCGCGCCGACGTGGAGGTAGACGGCCTTGCCGGTCTCCGGTGGGGTCATGTGTCGGTCACCTCGGGGTCGTCTCTGCGGCGCCGGTCCCCCCGGCGGCCTGCCTGCGTTCCTCTTGCACCTGCCAGTACGCCTCGCGGAAGCGGGCGACCACGGCGTGGCGCTCGCTCAGGGTCCGGACGGCGCGCTTCACCACCGGGACCGTTCCGTCCTTGAGGGCGTCGACGCGCTCGCGCAGCGCGCGGGCGTCGGCGACGAGCAGGTCGAGCAGCTCGGGCGTGCCGAGCCCGGCGTCGGGGAGCCGCGCGATCTCCGCCTCGCACTCGTCGATCCGGCGCAGCACCGCCGCGACGGCGTCGCCGCTCGCGTCGGTGATGTCCGCCCAGCAGGGGTCGTCGGGGTGCCGGCGGCCGTCCGCGGGGGCGGGCGCCGGCACCAGCTCGTCCAGGTCGCCGATCAGGTCGTAGCCGGTGCCGGACAGCGCCTCGACCATCCGCTCGGCGCGTTCCACGGCCCACGCGTGGTCCTCGGCGGGCAGCGGGATGCGGATGGTGTTCTCCCGCCTGGTCAGCACGGACTGCGCGAGGTGGTGCTTCATCTCCTCGTTGTAGAAGTGCCAGTCGGCGCTCTCGCGGTCGAGGGCCCGGTTCAGGCGGAGCAGCAGCTGCGTCTCCGGCAGCCCGAGCGACGGGTTGGCGAACCCGGCGTTCGGGTCGCAGGTGTCCGGCGGAAGGCCGAGCGCCTGGCAGAACCGCCGCCACAGCAGGTCGCGGGGGGCGCCGGGGCGCGGGAGCGTCACCACGTGGACGTGCTCGGGCGGCAGGTGCTCGCCCCAGCGGGCGAGGATCTCGACCGGGTCCTGGAGCCCCCAGAACAGCCGGGCGACCTTGGACGCCCGCCAGTCCGGGCGCCGCAGCGCCGCCATGAACTGGGCGAACGTGGTGGTCCAGCGGTTCTTGACGTCCTCCTGCCAGTGCGCGGGGATCTGCCGGGCGAGGTCGCGGACGGTGAAGACGACGTGCACCTCGGCGAAGTCGAGGTCGGCGAGGGCGCGCTTCACGTGCGCGCGGAACGCGGGCGCGAACAGCTCCTGCGAGATGATCGTGGTGCCGCTCCAGCCGCGGGCCTCCTCGACCAGCCGGGTCCAGGCGCCGTCGATGAGCGGGTCGGACGCGGTGCCGAAGAACGCCTGCCGGAGGTCGAACGCGGCGCGGACGTGCTCGGCCTCGTCGTAGCCCGGGTAGAGGAAGCCGGCCTCGCGCAGGCGTTCGCGGTTGTGCCACAGAATGTTCTGCAGGTACGTGGTCCCGCTCTTGGCCGCTCCCACGTGGAGGTACACCACGGGACGCGGCGAGCGCGCGGGCGCGCCCGGTGAAGGTGCCGCCACCGCATTCCTTGAGTACTTGTACGTCCGCCGATGGAACAGCGGGTATCTTAGCCGTGCATCTGCACCATTGGCGCAGTTTGTCCTCAGGGCTTCCGGCCCCATCCCTGCCCGTCCCCCCGCATGGAGATGGACGTCCTCCAGTGAACGTTGATCTTGTCGTTGTCGGCACGGGGTTCTTCGGGCTCACCGTGGCCGAACGCTGCGCGACCGAGCTCGGACTGCGCGTGCTCGTCCTGGACCGCCGCGACCACATCGGCGGCAACGCCTACAGCGAGCCCGAGCCGGAGACCGGCATCGAGATCCACCGCTACGGCGCGCACCTCTTCCACACCTCCAACGAGCGGGTGTGGGACTACGTCAACCGGTTCACGAAGTTCACCGGCTACCAGCACCGCGTCTACTCGACCTTCAAGGGCCGCGTCTACCCGATGCCGATCAACCTCGGCACGGTCTGCGAGTACTTCGGCCGCGTCATGTCCCCGGACGAGGCGCGCGAGCTGATCGCCGGGCAGGCGGGGCTCCCCGGCGGCGCCGAGCCCCGCAACCTGGAGGAGAAGGCGATCTCGCTGATCGGGCGCCCGCTCTACGAGGCGTTCGTGCGCGGCTACACGGCGAAGCAGTGGCAGACCGACCCCCGCGACCTGCCCGCCGAGATCATCACGCGGCTGCCCGTGCGGTACACGTTCGACAACCGGTACTTCAACGACACATACGAGGGCCTGCCCGTCGACGGGTACACCGCCTGGCTGGAGCGGATGGCCGACCACCCGAACATCGAGGTGCGGCTGAACACCGACTTCTTCGACATGCGCGGCGACGTCGCGGGGCGCGTCCCGGTCGTCTACACCGGCCCGCTCGACCGCTACTTCGACTTCGCCGAGGGCGAGCTCGGCTGGCGCACGCTGGACTTCGAGACCGAGGTCCGGCCGACCGGCGACTTCCAGGGCACCCCCGTCATGAACTACGCCGACGAGGACATCCCCTACACCCGCATCCACGAGTTCCGCCACTTCCACCCCGAGCGCGACTGGTACCCGCGCGACAAGACGGTGATCATGCGGGAGTACTCGCGGTTCGCGGCCCGCGGCGACGAGCCGTACTACCCCATCAACACCCCCGAGGACCGGGCCCGGCTGCTGCGCTACCGGGAGCTGGCCCGGGGCGAGGACGGCGTCGTGTTCGGCGGCCGCCTCGGCACCTACAAGTACCTCGACATGCACATGGCGATCGCCAGTGCGCTCAGCATGGTCGACAACCGGCTGCGGCCCCACTTCACCGAGGGCGCCCGCCTGGTCAGCGGAGGAGCGGACGAGTGACAGCACGATTCGACGGCGGCGAGGCGCCGCTGCGCACCCTGCAGCGCGTCGTCCTGCCGGTCGGCCGCGACCTGGACGTCCTCGCCCTGTACGTGGAGGGGCAGATCGTCCGGGGCGCGGAGGCCCTCGCCGAGGAGACCGCGGTCGAGGCCGGCATCGGCGACCGCCCCGCCGCCGAGGGCGCCGCCGGGCGCGCCGACAGCGTGGGCCGCCGCGCGGTCGTCGTCCCGGTCGGGCAGCGGGTGTCGTTCGCGACGTACTTCAACGCCTTCCCCGCCGGGTACTGGCGCCGCTGGACGCACGTGGACGACGCCGTCCTGCGGGTCCGGCTGCGCGGCGACGCCACCGTCATCGTCTACCGGTCCAGCGCCAAGGGCCACGTGCACCGCGTCGCGTCCGTCCGGGTGGACTGCGAGTCGGCGGAGGAGCGCACGTTCGACCTGCCGCTCCAGCCGTTCGTGGACGGCGGCTGGTACTGGTTCGACGTGCTCGCCGGCGAGCGCACGGCGGTGCTGGAGCGCGCCGAGTGGTGCGCGGCGGCGCCCGAGGTGACCCGGCAGGGCACCGTCAGCATCGGCATCACCACCTACAACCGGCCCGCGTTCTGCGTGGAGCAGCTCCTCGCGCTCGGCGAGGCCCCGGAGGTGCTGGACGTCGTCGACGAGATCTTCGTCGTCGACCAGGGCACCGATCGGATCGAGGACCACCCCGACTTCGCCGCGGCCGCCGACGGGCTCGGCGGCCGGCTGCGCGTCATCGACCAGGGCAACCTCGGCGGCTCCGGCGGGTTCTCGCGGGCGATGGACGAGACGGTCCGCGCCGGCCGCAGCGACTACGTCCTGCTGCTGGACGACGACGTGGTGACCGAGACCGAGGGCGTGCTGCGCGCGGTCGCGTTCGCCGACCACGCCAAGACGCCGACGATCGTCGGCGGGCACATGTTCAACCTCTACGTCCGCGGGCAGCTGCACGCCTTCGGCGAGACGATCGAGCGGTACCGCTGGTGGTGGGGCCCCGCCGCGCACACCTGGCGCGAGCACGACTTCGCGGAGGAGGGCAACACGCTGCGCGAGACGCCGTGGCTGCACCGCCGCGTCGACGCCGACTACAACGGCTGGTGGATGTGCCTGATCCCGGTCGAGGTGATCGGCAAGATCGGGCTCTCGATGCCGATGTTCATCAAGTGGGACGACGCCGAGTACGGGGTGCGGGCGCAGGCCGCGGGCTTCCCGACGGTGTCGCTGCCCGGGGTCGCGGCCTGGCACGTCCCGTGGCAGGACAAGGACGACGGCGTCGACTGGCAGGCGTACTACCACTGGCGCAACCGGCTGGTCACCGCGCTGCTGCACTCCCCGTACGAGCACGGCGGCAACCTGCTGAAGGAGAGCTTCATCATCTCGGTGAAGCACGCGCTGGCCATGCAGTACTCCACCGCCGAGCTAATGATCATGGCGCTGGAGGACGTGCTGAAGGGCCCGGCGCACATGCACGCCGGGATGGTCACCAAGATCTCCGAGGTGCGGGCGGTGCGCGCCGGGTTCACCGACGCGCAGGCCCGCGGCAGCGTCGAGGACTTCCCGACGGTGCGGCGCAGCAAGCCGCCCAAGCGCGGCCGCAACCCCGCCCCGCCCAAGGGCCGCACCAAGGTGATCAAGACCGCGCTGAGCAGCGCGATCAAGCACCTCGGCCCGGTGGACGAGGAGGCGCTGCGCAACCCGCAGGCCGCCGTGCCGCACATCGACCAGCACTGGGGCATGCTGTCGAAGTTCGACAGCGCGCTGGTGTCGTCGGCGGACGGCACGAAGGTCCACTGGTACCAGCGCGACCCGAAGCGGTTCCGGTCCGTGATGCGGCGCAGCGGCCTGCTGCACGCGAAGCTGACCCGCGAGTGGGACGCGCTCGCCGAGCGCTACCGCGCCGCCGCGGACCAGCTCGCCTCGCCCGAGGCCTGGCGGGAGACGTTCGACGCCTCCGGATCGGCGCGCGGGTGAGCGCGGTCGACGCCGCCCCGCCCGCCGAACTCCCCCCGCTGGTCGCCCCCGGCACCGACGGCGGGCTGCGGCGCGCGCTGAAGGACCGCTACCTGCTCCGCCTGCTGGTGCGCCGCGAGCTGAAGGCCCGCTACAAGGGGTCGCTGCTCGGGCTCGGCTGGTCCTACGTCCGGCCGGCGGTGCACTTCTCGGTGTACTTCTTCGTCGTCGGGGTCTTCCTCGGCATGAGCAAGCGGGTCCACCACTTCCCGGTCTACCTGTTCTCGGGGATGGTGCTGATCAACCTGTTCACCGAGACGCTGCACTCGTGCACCCGCTCGATCACCGGCAACGCGCCGCTGATCAAGAAGGTGTTCCTGCCGCGCGAGCTGTTCCCGATGGCGTCGCTGCTGGTGTCGCTGGTGCACTTCCTGCCCGGCTTCGCCATCATGCTGGCCGGGGCGCTGTCCTACGGGTGGCGGCCGGACCCGGCCGGGCTCGCCGCCGCCGTCCTCGCCTTCGCGATCGTTGTGGTCCTCGGGCTCGGGCTAGGGCTGCTGTGCGCGGGCGTCAACGTGTTCTTCCGCGACCTCGAGCAGGTCGTCGACATCCTGATGATCGTCATCACCTGGTCGGTGCCGATGATCTATCCGTGGGTGCACGTCCGGGATCAGGCGCCCGGCTGGGTGCTCGACCTGTACCTGGCGAACCCGCTGGTGTCGGCGGTCAGCCTGTTCCAGCGGGCGTTCTGGTACCCGACGACGCCGGAGCTCTTCGAGTTCCCGCCGCAGCTGTACGGCCGGGCCGGCGTCGCGCTCGCGGCGTCGCTGGTGGTGCTGGCGGCCGGCGTCCTGGTGTTCTCCCGTGCCCAGCAGCGATTCGCGCAGGAGTTGTAGGCGATGGAGCAGCAGCGTCCCCCCGAGTCCATCGTGATCGACTCGGTGAGCAAGCGGTTCACCCTGCGGCACGCCCGCTCGATCCGGGAGATGACGATCCGGGCCGTCCGCCGCCAGGAGCTGTCGGAGAGCTTCAACGCGCTCGACGACGTCAGCCTCACCATCTACCAGGGCGAGACCGTCGCGCTGATGGGGCTGAACGGCTCGGGCAAGAGCACCCTGCTGAAGATGATCTCCGGGGTGATGCGGCCGGACCGCGGGTCGGTGCGGGTCCGCGGCCGGATCGCCGGGCTGATCGACGTCGGCGCGGGCCTGCACCCGGACCTGACCGGCCGCGAGAACGTGTACCTCAACGGCGCGATCCTCGGCATGTCCGAGGCGGAGATCAAGCGCAAGTTCGACGCGATCGTGGAGTTCTCCGGCGTCGAGCGGTTCATGGACAACCAGGTGCGGTTCTACTCGTCCGGCATGTTCATGCGGCTGGCCTTCTCGATCGCCGCGCACACCGAGCCGGACATCTTCCTCATCGACGAGGTGCTGGCCGTCGGCGACCCGCCGTTCCGGGAGAAGTGCCTGCGGCGGATCCGGGAGCTGCGGGGGGAGGGCCGCACGATGGTCATCGTCGCGCACGACATCCAGATGCTCACCCGGCTGTGCGACCGGGGCGTGACGCTGCGCAAGGGCAAGGTCGTCTTCGACGGCGACCCGGCCGAGGCGGGCCGGCTGTGGCGCGAGGACCGGCAGGCGCGCCAGGCCGCTCTGAAGAAGGCCGACGCCGTCCGCTGACCCGCCGCGACGCGCCGCGACACGCCGCATAGCGTGGCCGGGTGCGGCCAATCGCGGGGAAGTGGGGTGTCCGATGTTTGCCGCAGGTGGGCCCGTTGACCGAAATAGCGGTCCGTGTCGTACTTCTCGGCGCATGTTCGGGCGAACGTGACACGCGACCCCGGCAGGCTCTCTACTCTTGCGGTGTAGGTGAACCGATACCGCTGACGAACCGAACGGCAACCCCCAGGCGTTTCCCCCGTTCCGCGACTCCCAGGGGTCTCACGACGTGACGGACATGGCGAGCGGGTCCGCGATGGCGCGGCTCACACAGGCCGACCGCGTCTACGTGGGCTGGCGCTACGCGCAGGTGCACCCGGACCCGGGTCCGCCCCCAGTCCTGCCCGAGCCGGCCGAGCGGCCCCCCGCCGGGCCGCCCGCGCGGCGTCCCGGCGAGCACCTGACCGCGCGCCCCCTGCGGATCGCCACCGGCGGCACCTTCGCCGGCGTCGCGCTGTTCCTGGGGTGCGGCGTCGCCGGGCTGCTGCCGTGGGCGTTCGCGGGCGTCGCGCTGCTGGCATGCGCCGTCGTCCTCGCCATCACCGGCGGCGCCCTGTGGCGCGACGGGCAGGCCGTCCGGGAACGGCTCGCCGACGAGCGCGACCGCGCCGCCCGCGAGCAGGCCCGCCGCGCCCGCGAGCGGGCCGCCGCGCAGCGCGCCTACGACGAGGCCCGCCGCGAATGGGAGCGGCGGCACCGCGCCTACGAGAGCCAGCGCGAGTGGTACCCGGTCGCGGTCCCGCCCGGCGTCGACCGGGTGGACGTCGTCGGCGGGACGCTCGCCGGCTGGTCCGCCGCCGTCACCACGATGGGCGCGGCGCGGCTCGCCGTCGGCGCCCGGCTGACCGTCATCGACCTGTCCGAGGGCGCCGTCGCGCACGACCTGCTGCGCCTGGCCGCCGACCGCGGCGACGACCCGCTCGTCTGGGTGCTGCCCGCCGACCTGCCGCGCCTGGACATGTCCCGGGGGCTGAGCCAGGAGGCGCTCGCGGACGTCCTGTCGCTGGTGGTGAGCGCCGGCGAGGAGGAGGGCGGCACCCGCGACCTGTCGTTCGACAACTCGATCCTGGAGCGGCTCATCGAGGTGCTCGGCCCGGACGCGACGATCCCGCGGATCACCGCGGCGCTGCGCGTCCTCGCCCAGGTCGGCGACCCGCGCGACGACCTGCGCAAGGGGCTGCTCACCGACGAGCAGCTGGAGCGCGTCGCGACGCTGTTCGGCCGGGACGCCACCGACCGGATCGTGGTTCGCCGCGCGTGGGCGCTGGAGGCGCAGCTGCGCAAGCTGGAAAAGCTCGCGACGGAGCCGGTGGGGCTGCCGCCGTCCCGGCTGCACGTCGTGTCGATGGACCGCCGCGCCGGCGTCCTCACCAACCGGATCCTCGGCACCTACGTGACGACGGCGCTGACGCACCGCATCCGCGAGTCGCCGCCCGGGGGCCGCTGGGACCACACGCTGTTCCTGTGCGGCGCCGAGAAGCTGCGCGGCGACGTCCTGGACCGGCTCATCGACGCCTGCGAGGCGACCGGGACGGGGCTCGTCCTGATGTACCGGTCGATCCCCCGGCACGTCCGGGAGCGCCTCGGCCGCCGGGGCCACGCGGCCGTCGGGTTCATGCGGCTCGGCAACCCCGAGGACGCCCGCGTCGCCGCCGAGCACATCGGCACCGACCAGCCGCTGCTCGTCGCGGAGATCACCGACTCGGCGGGCGAGACGCTGTTCGACGTGGCGGGGGAGAGCTACGCCAGCACCGTCGCCTACGCCCGGCCGCGCGGCGACGGCCTCACCGACCCGGTCTGGTCGCCGCTGCCCGCGCCCGCCGCCGACGACTCCGTGCTGGTCGAGGGGATCAGCTCGGCGACCGCGTGGGGCCGGACGGTCACCGCCGGGGGCGCCGCGAAGCAGCGGTTCCGGGAGCTGCTCGTCGAACCGCCGCAGCTGCAGGAGCTGCCGCCGACCGCGATGGTGTTCACCCACTCCGGCACGGCGGGCCGCCGCATCATGCTGGTCGACGCCAACCCCGGCATCATCACGCTGCCGACCGCGCACTCGATGGAGTTCGAGGAGTACCTGCGCGAGCAGGAGGCCCTCGAACGCGCCGCCGCCGAGGACCCCGAGGACGCCCCCGGCGCCGCGCCGCCCGGCGCCGCGTCCGAACCCGCCCCCGCACCTGCCCCCGCACCTGCCCCCGAGCGCGCCCCCGAGCCCGCCCCTGAGCCCGCACCGAGACCCGTCCGCAGCGAGGAGCCCCCCGCGCCCCGCGCCCGCCACGCCCTCCCGCGCGGCGCCTCCCCCCGCTTCCCGCCCCTCAAGCCCAACGGCCGCCACAAGGCCGGCCCACCCGCCTGACCCCCTTCGTTGACTTGCGGCGAGTCGTCGTTATGACCGGATCCATAACGACGACTCGCCGCAAATGAACGTGTGTTCAGGGGGGAGGTGGCGCGGCGGGGGGACGGGGGTCAGGATGGTCGGGTGACGTTCCGCCCTGGTTCCATGCCGCCCGGTATGCCCCCGTACGGACGGGGGGCGGGCGTGCCGCCCGGCGCGCCCCCGCCCCGCATGGGCGGAGCGGCCCCGGGCGCCGGCGGTGAGCGGGGCGAGGCCGTCGCGCTGCCCGGCCCCTGGTACCGGATCCAGGCGATCCCCGCGCCGCAGCGCAGCGCGTCCGCCGAGTGGGACTTCGTCAGCGTGCTGCCCGCCGCGCTGTCGGCCGCGCGGCGCAACCGCCCGTTCGTGGTGGGGTGGCTGTCGGCGGGCGGCGGCGCCCCGCTGGAACTGATCACCAACGCGGGGCCGATCGGCGCGCCGGGGCCGGACGGGGAGGCGCAGGGCCTGCTGTTCCCGAGCGGCGCCCGCGGCGTCCGGATCGGCGACGGCTGGCTGCGGCAGGCGGCCCGGATGGCCTGGACGCGCTGCCCCGGACGGCTCGCCCCGCAGGTCGGCCCCGCCGACACCGGCCCGGGGCTGTTCGAGGCGACGCTCGTCACGCTGATGGAGCGGCCGTTCGGCTGGTTCGTGGTCGCCGAGCCGTGCGACGAGCGGCTGATCGACACCGAGATGCGCGAGCTGCACCACGAGCTGCGGATGCTGCGGCGCGGCGAGGACGAGCAGGCCCGGCTCGCGGTCGCGCGCGCCGACCAGCGGCTCGCCGAGCTGGACGCGTTCCGCGAGGCGGGGCTCTGGCGGGTCCGGGTCGTCGCGGGCGCGGCGTCGCAGGCGGAGCTGGGGCAGATCGCGCCGGTCCTCGTCGGCTCGATGGAGCTCGGCCACCACCCGTACCGGCTGCGGTCCGGGCACGGCAGCGGCACGTTCGAGGAGATGCTGCGGCCGGGCGCGGAGCCCGCGCCGCTGCGCCCGGCGGCCGAGCCGGAGCAGCGCTACCCGTTCGTCGCGACGGCGGGCGCGCTGTCGGCCCTCGCCGGGCTGCCGCGCCGCGAGGTGCCGGGCCTGCGCGTCCTGGACGCCGGGTACTTCGACGTGACGTCGGAGACCGACGACGCGCCGGCCCCGCGCCCCGAGGCGCGGATCGAGCTGGGTGCGATCCTCGACGGCCAGGACCGGCAGGTCGGCACGTTCACCGTCCCCCGCTCGACGATCAACCGGCACGTGTTCGTCACGGGCGCGACGGGCGCGGGCAAGTCGCAGACCGTCCGGCACCTGCTGGAGCAGCTGACCCGCGCGGGCGTGCCGTGGCTGGCGATCGAGCCGGCGAAGTCGGAGTACGCGGCGATGGCGGGCCGGATCGAGGACCTCGGCGGCCCCGTCACGGTCGTGAACCCGTCCGACCCGGCGTCGGTGCCGCTGTCGGTGAACCCGCTCGCGCCCGAGCCCGGCTATCCGGTGCAGGCGCACATCGACATGGTCCGCGCGCTTTTCCAGGCCGCGTTCGACGCCGAGGAGCCGTTCCCGCAGATCATGGCGCAGGCCCTGCAGCGCGTCTACGAGACCAACGGCTGGGACGTGGTGACCGGCGCGGGCGTCCCCGGCTCGCTGATCGAACCGGCCGTCCCGACGCTGGAGCAGCTGCAGAACGCGGCGCTGCAGGTGATCCAGGACGTCGGGTACGGCCGCGAGCTGATGGCCGACGTGCAGGGGTTCGTGGACGTCCGGCTCCGCTCGCTGCGGATCGGCTCGGCCGGGCGGTTCTTCGAGGGCGGCCACCCGGCCGACATCGGCGGGATGCTGCGCGACAACATCGTCCTCGCCATCGAGGACGTCGCGAACGACGAGGACAAGGCGTTCCTCATGGGAACCCTGATCATCCGGATCGTCGAGCACCTGCGGATGCGGGAGCGGCGCCGCGACCGCTCCGACGGCCCGGCGCTGCGGCACGTCATCGTGATCGAGGAAGCGCACCGGCTGCTGCGCAACCGGGGGCCCGAGCGCGGCAGCTCGCACGCCGTCGAGCTGTTCGCCGGGATGCTCGCGGAGATCCGCGCGTACGGCGAGGGCATCATCGTCGCCGAGCAGATCCCGACCAAGCTCGTCCCCGACGTGATCAAGAACACCGCGCTGAAGGTCGTGCACCGGCTGCCCGCGCACGACGACCGGCACCAGGTCGGCGCGGCGATGAACCTGGACGCCGACCAGTCCCGCGAGGTGGTGTCGCTGCGTCCCGGCGTCGCGGCGGTGTTCGCCGACGGGATGGACCGGCCGCTGCGCGTCCGCGTCCCGCTCGGCGAGGGCCGCGAGGCCGAGCTGCCAGGCCCGCCGCCCCCGGTGGACGGCCGCCGGTCGGCGGCGTGCGGCTGCGAGTGCCGGTCCGGGCGCGCCTGCACCCTCTACGAGCTGCGCGAGGCCGACCTCGTCGCGGGCCACCCGGAGTGGGCGTGGCTGCGGCTGTGGGCGGACACGCTCGTCCTCGCGCACGTGGTGAACCGGCCGGTGCCCGCCGTCCCGCCGGAGCTCGGCCGGGCCTGGTCGCGGCTGGCGCCCCGGCTCCGCGAGTGCGCGCTCGCGACCGTCCTCGAACGCGCCGTGACCCGCCGGTCATGGGCGTTGCGGACCGCGTACCCGCCGGCCGAGCTGACCGCCACCGCCGCCGGCGTCGCGCAGCGGCTGCTCGGCGGCGGCACCGCGACCGCGGCGCCCGGCCCGAACTGGGTGATCCCGCAGCTCCGCTGGCTGCACGAGCTCGACCGGCTGTTCCCCTACGGCGCGGGCGCCCCCGACAAGCACGCGCCCGCGCCGCCGCTCGACTACCAGCTGCCCGGCCTCAAGCAGCCGCCGCGGCCGAGGCTCGGCCACCGGCTGCGCGCGCTGCGCCGCCATCCGCTGTCCATGGAGCTGGACCGCAACCGCCCACTCGCGCTCACCGCGATCGAGGGCGACGACGAGAACGCGGCCTACTACGCCGACCTCGCCGTCGTCGCGATCGGCCTCCCCGAGGACGAGCAGATCGAGGACGCGGCCCGGACGATGCGCGTCGAGGAGTGGCTCGAGCCCGTGCTGAGCTGGCCGGAGCGGTTCGTCGAACCGTTCGCCGACCCGTCCGCCGGGCTCCCGTTCCTGTCCCGCGACCCCGACCCGGACACCCCCGCCGACGCGTGACCGTTTTGCGACGATGCCATCACGATTCGGCGATAAGTCACTCGATCGTGTCCGTCCACCTCGCGATCGTCTTCTCCACCCTGGCCGGCGATCTCGGACCGGGCGCCACGGGCCCCGGGCCGCGCACCTACAGCGAGCGGGTCCGGCGCGTCATCGACCGGGTACGCTCGGCGCAGCACGGCAACGTGACGCTCTACTCCGGCGCCAACCCCTTCATCGGCGCGGGGGACGTGACGGCGCCCTGGTCCCGTGTGTGGTCCATCGCGCTGGAACTGGACCGTCCCGCGTCCGGCTCCCGCCCGCCGGGCCCGGACGGGGACACCGCCTCACCGGAACCCGGTTCCCCCGGCGCCACCGGGTTCCAGGGCCACCCGCTCATCGACGCGACCGCCGGCGTGCCGTTCTCCGTCGCCTCCCCCGAGGCCGTCGCGGCGATGATGCGGCACCCGCAGGGCGACCTGCGCTGCTACCAGCGCGTCACCGTCGCCGGGCACGGCCAGGCGGTCGACGCGCCGGACGGCCGCCCCGTCGCGCCCGCCGAGGAGAAGGACGTCGTGCTCTCCGCGTCCGTCTACCTCGCGGTCGAGGGGCGCATGCTCTACGGGCAGTTCGTCGCGACGGTCCTGCCGCCCGTCCGGGAGGCGTACCGCATCGTCGACCGGCTGCCCGACTGGGACGCGGTGACCCTGCTGCTGCGCACCCTCACCGAGAGCTGGCGGACGGTGCTCGCCGGCACGCTGCTGGCCTGGCCGCGGATGCTCACCACCTGCGGGACGATGGCCCGCAGCATCGTCGCGGCGACCTCGTCCGGCAACCCGGCGCGCAAGACCTCGCACGACCACGGCGCGCGGATCAGCGTCCGCGAGCTGTTCGCGGAGGACGGCTTCGCGACGTTCGTCCAGGAGACCGACGTCGACAAGTACATGCGGCTCATCGAGCGGCGGGTGAACGAGGCGATCCTCGACCACCTCTCGGACGAGTGCGGGATCGACGTGTCGGCCTACCGCGCGCAGGCCGGCGTCATCTTGAACCAGGGCGTCATCATGACCGGCGGCACCGTCCACGGGCAGGTCGCCTCCGGACGCCGCGTCGAGCAGCGGCAGACCCGTATCAACCCCTGACCTCGTGGAGGACGGCATGGCGCAGCACGGTGACCGGGGCATCAGCATCGGCGGGCACGCGAACGTGTCGGGGCAGATCGCGAGCGGCGACCACGTCACCCAGAACCAGCGGATCGCGGGCGGGTCCGGCGCCGACGCCGCCGCGGCCCTAGCCCGCGTCGAGCGGCTGCTGGAGCAGCACGCCGACGAGCTGCCCGAGGCGGCGCGCTCGCCCGGCTCGGCCGCCGCGTCGCCGGTGTCGCGGCGCTGGCCGAGGCGGTCCGCGCCCTCGCCGCCGCGCTCGGCGCCGGCGGCTGACCGGCCCGGCCCCCCGCCGCCCGGCGCGTCAGATGTCGTCGCCGTCGCGGGCCGGGAGCCCGGCCTGCTGGGCGACGGGGGTCCAGTAGCCGATGAACTCGTTCTTGGCGTCCGTCGCCTGCTGGTTCACGTCCGCCACCTCGTCGTCGGACGGGCAGCCGGGCGAGACGTCCAGGTACCGCTGGTTCGACTCGACCGACGCGCGCAACGCCCGCACCAGCGCGTCCTTCATCGCGGTGCCGTTGTCGAGCGCGCTGACGTCCAGCGCGTTGGCCTTGTCGAGCTGCGACTGCCGCTCGTCATGGATGCGCTGGAGGCCCTCGGTGGCGCAGCCGTCGGTGACGATGGTGCCGAGCTCGGAGCGGGTCGAGGCCATCTCGTCGAGGAGGCCGTCGACCGCGCGGGCCTGCACCGTCATGTCGGCGCTGGGCGAGCCGTCCGTGGTGGTCGGCGAGTCTTCGGGGCTCTGGTCGTCGGTCGTGACGGGCTGGCCCGCCGGCGATGACGCGGGCCCGGCGACGGACGCGGCGGGCTTGTCCGAGCCGCTCGGCCAGAACACGATCCCGAGCGCGACCACGACGAGGAGCACCACGCCCGCCGCGATGAGGAAGTACAGCGCGTTGTTCCGCTTCGGGGGCGCGGGCGGCTGCCAGATGGCGGGCTCGGCCCACGGCTCCGGCCCGAGCGGCGTCGACCGCTCGCCCCACGGCTCGGGGCCGAGCTGCGTCGACCGCTCGCCGGACGGCGGCATGGGGGACGTGCTGCCGGGCCACTGCCCGGGGTCCGGCGCGTCCGGCACGGGGATCCAGGGAGGCGGCAGCGGCTCGGCGGGCCCGGCGCCGAATCCGGCCGGGGGCGCGCCGCCGGCCGGCTGCTCGAACGGGTTCCCCTGGGCCGCCGGCGCCGGCGGGACGCCGTAGTCGCGCGTCGCCTCGTCCTCCCCGGACGGGTCGCGCGCCGTCTCCTCGGCGGCGGAGAGCGTGTGGCCGGGGCCGTCCGGCGGCATGGGCGGCACCGGTGCGTTGCAGCGCGTGCAACGGGGGAGCGCCGGATTGGTGTCGCTTCCGCAGCCCGGACACCGCATAACAGCCCCTTTGCCCCGTGAGGTGCTTCGGTGACAAGATACTGCCCCGCCCCCGCGAACGGACGTCCCGCCCGCGGGTCGCAACCCGGTTGTGATCGGACGGTCACGCCCGCGCGTGCACCGCCCTGGTCGAACGCTGTGCCGGTCAGACCCGCTGCCAGCTCCGCACCGGCTGCCCGGTCTTCTTCGCCACGGGGTTCCACAGCGCGACGAACTTCTGCTTGGCGAGCGTCGCGCGGCGCTCGCCCTGCGCGCGGCCCGGCACGTGCGCCGCGTCCGGCTTCGGCTTGCCGTGGCAGTGCGCCCGGCTCCGCTGCGCCCACTGCAGCAGGAGCTGGTCGACCTGCAGCGACGCCTGCAGCGCCTGCGCCAGCGACGTCTTCAGCTGCGCGCCCTTCGTCAGCTGGCCGACCTTCAGGTTGCGGGTCCGGTTCAGCTGGTTCTGGCGGCGCTGGACGGCGTTCTGGAACCCCTGGACGGCGGTCGGCAGATCCTTGCAGCGACCCGCCCGGCTGAGCGCCCCGGCGAGGACGCGGCGCGCGTCGACGCTCGCGTCCAGCACCGCGCTCATGGCCTCGGCCTGCTGCTTCTCCGCGCTGCTGATCTTCTCGTTCTGCGAGACCGGCTTGCTGGACGACTTCGACGCCTGGGGGGACCCGCCGTCCTTGCCGCCGCCGGACGGCCACGCGACGAACGCGACCACGACGAGCGCCACGGCGACGAGCGCGGCGACGCCGATCAGCAGCGGCTTGCTCGTCCCGCCGCCGGAGCGCGCCGGACCAGGGGGATAGCCGCCGGGGCCGCCCGGACCGCCCGGACCGCTCGGGCCCAGCTGGTTCATCGGCATGCCCTGGTTCCCCATCGGCATGCCCGGGTTCATCGGGTCGCCGTAGCCGCCGCCGGGCGGGCCGAACCCGCCCGGACCGCCCGGACCCATCGGGGGAGCGCCCATGACGGACGTACCGCCCGGATCCATCCGGGTCTGGTCGAACCCGCCGTTCGACCCGAAGTCCATGCGGGTGCGGCCGTCGAGCTGTGCACCCCCGATCGCACCCCCCATCGGCCCGCCCATCGGGCCGGGTGCGAGCTGCGTCGCCTCGGCGTCCGCCATGGGCGCCTGGCCCTGCGGCGGCGAGCCGGCGGCCGGCAGCGGGGCGCCCCAGCCCTGGCCGACGGGCGGCTGCGGGGCATCGTAGATCTGGGTGGCCTCCGCCGCGTCCTGCGGGTCGGGCTTGCGCGGCTGCGCGAACCACGACTCCGGGACGATCGACTCGACGGGCGGCGGCGGCTCCTCCGGGGCGAGCGCGCCGCCGGGGAACCCGCCCGCGGGCGGCAGCGCGGGGGCACCGGACGAGGGCGCGGCGCCGAGCGCCGGCTGCTGCTGGCCGTTCGCCCGCACCTGGCCGTTGGCCCAGCCGCTCCCCTGGCCGTTCGCCTGGCCGTTCGCGGCGGAACCGTTCGCGCCCGCACCGTTCGCGGCGGGGCCGGCGTTCGCGCCGCCGCTGCCGGCGGGCAGGGCCGGGGTGCCGCCGGTGGGCGTGTAGCCCTCCGCGTCCGGGTCGAACGTCCACGTCGCGGTGGACTCGGGGTCGCCGGGCGCCGGGCTGGCCGGCGCCCACGCGGGCGTCGGCGGCGGCACCATCATGGTCTTCTCGTCGAGCCCCGCCCGCCCGTCGAGCACGGCGGCGGGGCCGCCCTGCACGGGCGCGGGAAGCGGCCCGACCGAGTACACGTCGATCGGCGCGTCGCAGTTCGAACACTTGCCGAGCGTCCCGGGCGTGTGAGAACCGCACGTCGGACACTGCATCGCTCTGACCTCGCCTTGTCGCCGCTTGCCACGCCTGCGCATCCCGGCCCGCCGGCTGGGGCGGGCCGCTGTTCCCCGCGAACGAAACCGGCAGGGCTCCCGACAAAAGTAGTGGGTGATGTCGCTCGAGGGCGCGTGGATCGGAATCTGGACTCACCGCTGACGGGCTCGCACCGAATCACGACATCTCGGTACCGGTCAAGATTGCCGCCGGTGGTTTACCGGGGATCCTGTGAGGCTCCTCACATCTTAGGGGGACGGGCGTCGCGCCGCCGGAGAACCGCGCGGACCCGCCGCCGCAACCCGCACGCCGCGCGGCGAGTGCGGCCCGCAGCGGCTAGGCTCGGAGCGGTTCGGCGCGCACTTGAACAAGAGCAGGGCGCATCCAGAGAAGACGGAGTCCATGAGCGATCTTCCGCTGCGTTCGCAGCTGGCCGTCGCGCTCGGTCGTACGGCCGCCAAGATGTCCCGGATGGCGGGCCGCGGGGACGGCTCGGTGATCGGCGGGCGGATCGGCCTGCGCCTCGACCCCGAGCTGCTCACCCGGCTCGCCAAGGACCGCAAGCTCGTCCTCGTCAGCGCCACCAACGGCAAGACGACGACGACCCGGCTGATCACCTCGGCGATGACCCCGCTGGGCGAGGTCGCCACCAACGCGTTCGGCGCGAACATGCCCACCGGGCACGTGTCCGCGCTCGCGTCCGCGCCCACCGCCCGCTACGGCGTGCTGGAGTGCGACGAGAAGTACGTCCCGATGGTGCTGCGGGAGACCGGCGCGAACATCGTCGCGCTGATGAACCTCAGCCGCGACCAGATGGACCGCGCCGCCGAGATCTGGCTGCTGGCCGGCAAGTGGCGGCGCGCCCTGGAGGCGTCCCCGAACAGCCACGTCGTCGCCAACTGCGACGACCCGCTCGTCACGTGGGGCGCGTCGTCCGCCAAGAGCGTCACGTGGGTCGCCGCGGGCCAGCACTGGCGCGAGGACTCCTGGTGCTGCCCCGAGTGCGGCGGCCCCCTCGACCGGCAGGACACCGACGAGGACAGCGACTGGGCGTGCCGGCAGTGCCACTTCCGCCGGCCCCGGCCCGACTGGACGCTGAAGGGCGACCAGATCACCGGCCCCGACGGCCGCGCGTTCTCCCTCGCCCAGCTGTCCCTGCCCGGCCGCGCCAACCGGTCGAACGCGCTCGTCGCGCTCGCGGTCGTCGCCCAGTTCGGCGTCCCGCCCGAGCAGGCGCTGCCGCTGCTGTCGCAGGTGCGGTCGGTCGCCGGCCGCTACACCACCGTCGAGCACGAGGGCCGCTCGATCCGGCTGCTGCTGTCGAAGAACCCGGCCGGCTGGCTGGAGGCGTTCGACGTCCTGCAACCCGCGCCCGGCCCCGTCGCACTGTCGATCAACGCGCAGGGCCCCGACGGCCGCGACACCTCCTGGCTGTGGGACGTCGACTACCGCATCCTGCGCGGCCGGCCCGTCTGGGTCGCCGGCGAGCGGCGGATCGACCTCGCCGCCCGCCTCGAGGCCGCCGACGTGCAGTTCACCCTGGTGGACGACATCGACCAGGCGGTCATGGCCGTCCCGCCCGGGCACCTGGACGTGATCGCCAACTACACCGCCTTCCAGAACATCCGAACGAGGTACGGCCGTGTCGTCTGACCCCGCTTCCGCCGCCATGCCCGGCGCCCAGCACCCGCTGAAGATCGTCTGGATCTACCCGGACCTGCTCAGCACCTACGGCGACCAGGGCAACACGATCGTGCTGGAGCGGCGCGCCGCGCTGCGCGGCATCCCGACCCGGACGATCAGCCTGCGCTCGGACGAGCCCGTCCCCGCCGACGGCGACATCTACCTGCTCGGCGGCGGCGAGGACCGGCCGCAGATCCTCGCCGCGCAGCGGCTGCTCGGCGACGGCGGCCTCGCCCGCGCGGTGCAGTCCGGCGCCGTGGTCTTCGCGGTCTGCGCCGGCTACCAGCTGCTCGGCCACGAGTTCGGCGGCGAGGAGGGCCAGCCCGTCCGCGGCCTCGGCCTGCTCGACATCCGCTCCGGGCGCGGCGAGCAGCGCGCCGTCGGCGAGATCGTCGGGGACGTCGCGGGCGAGCTGAACGTCCCGCGCATCACCGGCTTCGAGAACCACCAGGGCGTCACGCGGCTCGGCCCGAACGCCCGCCCGTTCGCGAAGGTGCTGCACGGCATCGGCAACGGCGACGGCTACGAGGGCGCCTACGCGGGCCACGTGCTCGGCACCTACATGCACGGCCCGGCGCTCGTCCGCAACCCGGGCCTCGCCGACCTGCTGCTGCGCTGGGCCGTCGGCCGCGACCTGCAGCCGATCGACGACTCGTGGGCGGGCCGCCTGCGCGAGGAGCGCCTCGCCGCCGTCCTCGGCTGACCGGCAGCGGACACCGGACCGCCCGTTCTCCGGCACCTTCCTCGAATAGGATTCGGCGGCCTGCCGGATCGGATCATGGAGGTGCCGTGTCGGCGAGGACGAAACTGGCGGAGCGGCTGGCTCCCCAGATGGCGCCGGGCGAAGCGGTCGACACCGTGGTCGTCGCCCAGCTCAAGCGGGGCATGAAGCAGCAGCTCGGTAAGAGCCTCGCCACGGGCCTGGCCACCGGGCTCGCGACGGCGGCGGCCACCGGCGGGGTGGGACTCGTCGTCGTGGCGGTGCCGCCGGCCGTGTGGGTCGTCGTGACGTCGCACCGGGTGCTGATGTTCAAGCGGATCAACGGAAGCTCCCGCCCCGGCGCGCTCGTGTTCGACGCGCCGAGGGAGGCGCTGGCGGCGGAGCGGAAGAGCGGCCTGCTGAACCAGGTCGTCATCGCCGACCGGAGCGACGGGCAGTCGCTCGTCCGGCTCAACCTCGGCGTGCGGAAGAAGGCCGCGAACGAGATCGTGGCCTCCATCGAACGCTGAGCCGGGTTCCCGGGCCGAGGACGGCCGGGACGTCCGGCGGCGATCCGGTGAACGTTCGGTCAGGGGTCTGGCGGCGCGCCCGTCGGGCTGCCACCGTGGCGATCATGATCTGCTGCCGTCCCGGCCGCCGCGACCTGCTGCGCTGGAGCGCGATCGTGGCGGGGGCGGGCCTGCTGCCCGCCCTCGACCCGGCCTCCGCGCGCGCCGCCGGCGCCGCCCGCCCGGTGAACCTCGAACTGGTGACGCTGACCGAGACGTCCGCCGTCCTCACCTGGTACACCGGCGTCCCCGGCACCGACGACGGGCTCGGCCGCATGGAGCCCGCCCCGTCCGACGCCGAGGTCGTCTACGGGACGCACCCGTCCCGCCTCACCCGCTCGGCCCACGGCCCGTCGGGCACGCCGTACCACTACGTCGAGCTCACCGATCTGGAGCCGGGCCGCACCTATTACTACAAGGCGCGGTCCAACGGCGTCGCCGCCACCGCCACGGGACTCGCGGGCGGCCAGGCGGCGGGCGTCCCGCAGGGCGAGGTGTTCGCGTTCACCACGCCGCAGCCGCCGCCCGGCAGGCACCTGTTCTCCATCGCGCTCTGCAACGACCTGCATCTCGGCGAGACCGTCGCCGGGCTCATCGGGCAGCTCCCCTGGATCACGGGGATCTCGCAGGTCCCGGGCCACGCGCCCTACCCGGAGATCATGGCGAGGGCGCTGATCGCGGACGCCCGCGCGCGGGGCGCCGACCACCTGCTCGCCGCCGGGGACGTCTCCAGCGAGGCGGCGCCCGCCGACCTGCACAGCGCCAAGAGCATCCTCGACACCTTCGGCACGTACACGCAGGACTATCTCGTCGCGCGCGGCAACCACGACCGCGCTCACGAAGGCGCCGCCTATTCCACCTGCACTGTCGGCCGTTACCAGGGCAACGACTGCTTCCAGGACGCCTTCTTCCCGTCCGGTCCCAGCCATTTCGCCCGCGACCTGCACGGTCTTCGCGTCATCGGCCTCGACACCTATGACAAGCCCGGGAACGGCGGCGATTCCGGCGGGCTGTCGCCCGAGCAGCAGTCCTGGTTCGAAGCCGAACTCAAGAAGGACCCGGACCGTCCGACGCTCGTCTTCGGCCACCATCCGCTGTTCACCGAGAACGACCCGCTGTCCATCACCGGCGCCCATTCCCTCGACGCCGGGCAATCGCTGCGCATTCTCGGCGCCTACGCCCGCACCCCCGGCGTCTTCCTCCACCACGCCGGCCATACCCACCGGAACCAGCGGTCGGTGTTCCCGCTGGCGCCGAAGGTCGTGCAGCAGGAGGTCGGCGCCGTCAAGGAGTACCCGGGCGGCTTCACGCTGCTCCGCGTCCACAGCGGCGGCTACGCGCTGAACTTCTACAAGACCCGAAGCCCCGAGGCGCGGGCATGGAGCGAGCGGAGCCGGCAGGAACTGTCCGGGCTCTGGCCGCAACTGTCCCTGGGAAACCGCATCACCGACCGCAACTCCGTCGTCGCCCGCGACCTCTCCGGACTCGCCCCCGCCGGCTGAGGCGCACTGCGAAGACGACATATGCGTGAACGTTCGGTCACGCTCCTCCCGGAAATGGCCGCCGGTCCGTAGTCTGGACCGTACCGGCGACGATTTCGGGGGATCTCGTGCCGAGACGCGATTGGCCGAGCCGGATCGACGAGCTGTCCGGCGTGGTCGTGGTCGGCATCGCCATTGCCGGAGGCGCGCTCATCGTTCTGGGGCTGCTGTTCTTCGCGGTGGTCGCCGTCGCCGGAATTGTCCACGGGTTGCTGCCGTACTGGCGCTACGTCCTCGCGGCCTTCGGCCTGCTCGTGGTCCTTCCGATGACGGTCACCGGTGTCGGGGAGTTCGTACGCGCGCGGAAGCGCCGGTCGAACCCGCCGCCGTCCGGCAGGAGACGGCCGCTCATCGGGTCCAGCGGATCCCCATCGACTGGCATACCGGGACTGCTTGCAGTTGTCGCCGCTGCCGTCACAACTGGACGTCCCACGGCCGCGGGGCAGGGGCCGTGCCTGGCCGAGGGCCCGCCCTACACGACGCAGACCGTCATCGGCCTGGAGGGCGACGTGATGGAGGTCGACGCCGGCGGCACACCGTGCGGATGCAGCGGGTACGTAGGCATCGAGCCGCCATGACCTGGCTCCGGAAGCTCGACGAGGGACTGGGGTGGCTGCTCCACCGGCTGGCGGTGGTCGTGGTCGCGGCCTGCGCGCTCGGCTTGCTGGCCTCCGTCGTCCTTATCGTCGCCGGACTGCTGCGGATCTCCCCGTTCCACGCGCTGGGCGGCGTCGGGGTCGTCTCGCTGCTGTTCTACACGGCGCGGAACACCGAAGGCGGCGGCCCGGACGAACCCGGCCAGCCGGGCGACTGGTACTAGCCGCCCGCGCGCCTCGCGCGGGCGGCGAGGGCCGCAGGTCGCCGATGTTCTCGTTCCATCCGGCGACGAGCGTGGCCGCCATGAAAGGCGGTTGCGCGTCCGCATCGGGTCGCATGTCAAGGCGCGCGCAGGACCGGACTGGCGGACGCATCGCGATCAGTGCTACGCGGCCCCTGCGGTGCTCGCCGCGTCCGAGGGCCAGGACGGCCGAGGCGGCAGCGCGGACGATGCGCCACCAACGTCAGCAGCGCGTCCAGCAAGGCGAGGGTTCAGGGACGCCGTAGCCTGGAGGCCCACGACGCAGCGCGGCCTCCAGGAGGGCGGTGCGGCGTCCGCCGCGGACATGGGACGGATCTTCACCCCGCCGATGCGCGAGCACGACTGCGTCATCGACCGGATCGCTTTCGACAAATGGGCCGTCGGCCTGTTCGACGACGCTGGGATGGTCGTCCGGATCACCTTCGATGGGCGGACCGTCCGCGCTTTCGCAACCGGTACGAGGGATGGCATGCGCCCGTCCACACCGCCTCCCTCCCCTGGCGGTATGGTCGCCCTGGCGGTGTCCGCTGCACCGTCCTGACCCCGACCGATGCGACAGCTACTGCATGGGGCGGGACGGACGGGACGGCCCTGCACGAAGGCGCCGTGGCGACGCGCATCGACGACTGCTCGCTGTGGCAGCGGTATGGCTGGACCCGCGCGCCGTACGCCCGCCTCCAGGTGAGCTGGACAACCGCCCGATCCCCGACTGGAACGGATTTTCGCGCGAACACTCCGGAACACCGCCGGTCGAGTAGCCCGGAAGATACAACGCAATTGGAAAGGCAGCTGCCGGAGCGGTCCTCGTCTACCTGCCGGCCGTCCCGGACAGAGCACCGGTCGCCATGCTCGACGGCCACGTAGCCGACGTCTTCGCCCCGCGCCCTTCATGAGCTCGCGCCACCGGGACCGACTGCGAAAAAGCGTTGCTTCGGGCGGACCGGGGCTCGCGGCGGCCGTTGCTGACGTCCTCTTAATGCCGGTGCATCCGCAGACCGAAAATGCATGGCGTCCCCGCTGGTGGTAACCAAAGCGTCGCATGGAGTGGAGTCGATCTGGCTGTCGGCTTGGGTGTCGGCTTGGGCGCTGCCATCGGCCCGGTCGGCGCCGGACGGTGAGACTTTTGGAATAACGGTCCCGCGTGGCTGGTGATGTGTGGGTATAGATGGCCCTTCGTACGAGCAGAGACCCGCACTCGCCACCGTTCTAGGGCAGAGTGCCCGCTTTGCCGCTTTGGCGCTTTCATGATTGATGGACGGTGTGAGTCGTGTTTAAAGCTTCTCAAGGAGAGCGTTCTGGTGTCCTTCCAGAGGGTGTTGCTTGATTGGCGGGAGGGGTGTTCGGGTGGTGGGGTGGCGCTTGCGTACGGGGCCGCCCCTCCAAAGTCAAGGGCGCCTTCGGCGTCGCTACGCGATGGACTTCGTCCACCCTTGACTTTGGAGCCTCTGCGGCCCCT
>NZ_WBMS02000068.1 GCF_008923205.2 Actinomadura physcomitrii
CTTCACGCGAAAAGTGCTTTCGGACTGGCGCGGACAGGACTCTCGACAAGCCCTATCCTCCCAGCTCGGGGGCACTTTTCTTGTCTAAACGGTCACTCTCGACCCGCCGCCCGATGAAAGCCCGAGGTTGGAGGCCCGGATCGAGCCGCCGAGCCAACATCGAGCCAACAGGGGAACGAAGCAGGGCATACCAGACAGGGGGCAAACCGGGGCGTTCTCGCGTTTGCCCTGGTCAGGGGTGGTGGGTCGCGTGGGACTCGAACCCACAACCTACGGATTAAAAGTCCGGAGCCCTCGTGTCAGAGCGGTTCTCTCAGTGACAATCTGTGTCGGCCTGTCCGCATGGAGCCCAATTTCCGTGCTGCCTCATGCCGTCGTGTGCCGATCCGTTTCGGAACCGCCGAGCCGACAACGAGCCGACACGGGGCGCCGGAAGCCTGCTCCTTCCTCGTCGACGGCCTGACCCTATGCCCGCCTTGTTGTCGAGGCTCTTCACACCACATGTTTGCATGAGCTCTTACCAGCCGAATTCCATCTGGACAGGGATGCCGTCGATGATCTCGGTCTGGGTGGCCGGGGTGACATCGACTGGCACGCCGAGTTGGGTGGCGATGGGAGTGTAGAGGTCGGTGGAGACTTCTGGGGTGCGCAGGGAGATGAGCAGAGCGTAACGGACGGCCTGGCCGATCCGGTCGCTGCGCTTGTTGGCCTTCCACCAGCCGCCTACTGGGTAGACCGCGAGCATGCCGCAGTCGGCGAGTTCGGCAGCCGACCCGCGCCAGATGTCGGCGTGCAGGGAGCCGAGGCTGCGGAAGCGAGGGCCGATCAGCCAGTGGCTGTGGGACTCGAACGCCTTTGGGTTGTCGATTCCGTCGCTTTCGTGTTCGGCTTGTTCGGTCAGCCGCCTCTGGAAGGCGTCGCTGGACTCGGTGGGGCCTTTGATGGCGAAGCGGAGGCCGTGGGAGGCGTAGCTGTAGCGGCCGAGCATGCCGCGACGGCCGGGGTTGGGTTCGATCATGTAGGCGAGCGTCACGCGCAGGTCCACGGTGGTCTCGGCCAGGTCGCGTAGCTGCTCCAGCGGCCACGGCAGCTCGTGCAGTTTGAGTTCGGCCAGCCGGATCTGTCCGCTCTTAGCCCGGTTGAAGGGGACGAGTGTGTCCTGGATGATCATCGTGACAGCGTTTGAGGCGCTGCTACGGATGCGTTCGGCGGTGGGTATCCCCCAGCCATAGCGGCGGATCACCTGTCGCATGACCTTGCCTTTGGTGAGTTTGGGGGTTCCGGTCTTCTTGAACAAGCCCTGCTCGATCATGGCTGGGGTCCACTGGGCTTCGTGGACGAGCAGGGCACGGATCGTTTCCGGCCGCAGCCCCGGGTATGTGCTCATCGCCGTGGCGGCCAGTGCCGCTGCTTGGGCGGTGGCGGCACTCGTGGCGTTCGTCCAGGTCAGCTGGCGAGCAGGGTCATGATGGGTGGTCGTGACGCTCAGCAGCTCGTGCTCATCCAAGACGCTGTCGTCCGGGGCAACGAGCATGTTGCCGCCTTCCAGGACAATATCGGGCTTCGTGATGGCCGCGTTGGTCAGCGCCACTGAGGTTCGGCTAAACGGGGACAGTGCCCCCGGGGCGGCCAGCGGCCGGTACCCAAGAAACGAGGGAGTGTCAGGGACGGTTTCTAGGTGCGTGCAGGCGCCGACAGTGAGTACGTTGTGTGCCTGGGCGGGTTCCTCAATGCGGGACAGGTCGGAGAGCAGCAGGGGATCTAGCGCGCCTTCCTCTGTGCGCATCTGGTGGGGGAGGGCACCGCGGATGTTCCCAGCGCTGACAATGATCAGCCGTGACGCCTCCGGGTCCGGTGCGCCGATCAGGTCAATGCGGTCGTCACGTACGGTCACATCCGTGCCCGCCGCCAGGGCGTCCAGGGTTGCCGACCATAGGGTCGCTGTGCCGTCGACACCGTTCTCGCCATCACCCGATCGCCGCGTAACGGCCATCGAGAAGACTCGGGCGGTCGGTGCGGGACCGCCGTTGCCGATCTCGGCGGTGGCTACCGCGTTCGCGGTGGTCTCGGCGCAAGTCCTCGGAGACGTTGCCGGGGCGTGGCCATCATCAAGGATCTTCACAGACTCCAGACCGTGGCCGAGGACCACGGGGCCCTGTGACTCCAGAGCAGCAGAGAAGTCCCTGAACAAGGCGAGGCCAGCCATCTGCGTACCGTGTCCATGCCGGTCGGCCGGTGTGCTGCCAGGCAGCACGGTGTAGGCACGCTCGTGCAGTGCCGGCTTGAGCAGGGCATGCTCCTGGGCTATTCCCGTGTCCAGGATGCACACCGTTGGGGCCTGTGGGCTGGCCGGCCTGATGCGCTGGGCGAGATCTTCGACGAGTTCCGCGCGGAAAGCGCGGTCGACGGCGTAGAGGCCCTCGGCGAAGGTCGGCCTGCGGATCTCGGCGGGGCAGGCGTTCGTGGTCAGCAGAAACCTCAGTTCATCGCCGGCCGTGGCAACGTGCGCGACAAGACGCTCACCCACATGGATTGCTCGGTCGCTGATCCGCCACTGTCGCTCGCCGGCCACGGCGCGCAAGGTGACCACGGGATCCGTCGGAGCGATCCGCGGATCGAACCACAGCTCCCACCATCGCTCCTCGTCTAGCGGCGGCAGGCCTTGCTGCTCCTGCCAGAGGTGCTCCAGCAGCGCCCGCTGGATCTGCTCCATGTTGGCCACCAGAGCGGCCTGCTTGGGCTTGCCACCGTCGGTGTCTTCTGTAAAGGCGTTGATCCGCTGTGTGAACGAGGGGACCTTATCGAACGGAATCCATACCACCGCATCCTGCTGAGCGTCGTCGGTCTGCGGATGGCTGCTCATGAGAGTCAGGCCCGCGCTGTCCAGACGCTCCAGCATCAGTGGGTGGTCACGTGCTGCCTCGATCCGCACGGCGAAACCGTCGGGCTGGAAAGCTTCGGGTGCCTCCTGGACGAGCCGCGCTGCCTCCTGCTCGGCCGTCTCCAGCCCATCCACCAGCGCAGCAGCATGCCGGGGCCGGTCTTCCCGCTGGGCCAGGTCTGTTCCGCCGCCGCCGGGGAGAGCAGGGCGCGGTGTCAGTGTGGCGGCCCGCCACGGCACCACCAAGTGTGGAGTGGCTCTGGCGGAGCCACTGGGCTCAGGCATGGTGGGACGCGTGCCGTTCGGCCAGCGCTTCCAGCAGCAGCTGCTCGTCTACCACGTCCCGGTTGGCGAGGATGGCTCGCTTTGCCGCTGCTTCCGCCGCTTTGACTAGCTCAGCATGACTCAGGCCAGATGCGCTGTCTGTCACGGCTTCCCACCGTACTGTGCTCGTGTCCATTCCGGCTAGCCGTCGCTGTATGACTTGCACGGCCTGTTCCGCAGTGGGCGGACCGTATGTGACGATCATGTCGAAACGACGGAATAGCGCCCGGTCCAGAAGCTGATGGTGGTTGGTGCCGGCTACGACCAGACTCTCGGAAGGAGCCTCGTCCAGGAACAGTAGAAACGAGTTCAAGATCCGGCGGGCTTCCCCGACGTCATTGCCCGCCGCGCGTTCGGCCCCGAGGGCATCGAACTCGTCGAACAGATAGACGGCTCGGGTCTGAGCCACCGCATCGAAGACCAGACGCAGCTTGGCTGCGGTCTCGCCCATGAACCGGCTGATCAAGCCATCCAGGCGGATGGTGAACAACGGCAGCTTCAGCTCTCCGGCCAGCGCCGCGGCGGTCATGCTCTTCCCGGTGCCCGGAGGGCCTGACAGCAGGATTCGGTGCACCGGAGTGAAGCCGAACCGCTCAAGCCGGGCGCGCTGGCGCTGCTCATGCAGTACCCGATCCAGGGAGGCGCGCAGTGCGGCGTTGAGAGTCATGTCGTCGAGCCGGGTGTCGGGATAATCTGCTGTCAGCAGGCTGGACAACTCGCCGCGGGGCTGGACCACCGGAGTAGCGGCGCGCCGTCCGCCGGCACGGCCCTGCTTCTGCTGCGCGGCCTCGACAAGGTCCCGTAGTTCCACGGCGAACCTGCCTTGCCCCTGGCGAGCGGATTTTGCCGCGACCTGCAGGGCGACGCTGTAGAAGAGGTCGTCGTCGGCTTCGGCGTGCGCACGCACCAGAGCCTTAAGGTGCTCGGCGTTCGCTGCCATCGCCTTTCACCCCCTCCGATGCCGGCTGCCCTGTGGTAGGACGGTTGCTGTTCTTGTACCCAGGAGCCGCCAAGAGCACCTGCGCATGCATGGTACGGCTCTCCGGCATCGGCTGCTTGCGGGTGGGAGGCGTGGCGGGCATCAGCTTCCGGTGCCCATGCGCCTCACCGCCCGGTGATCCAACCGTGGATGATGCGTTCCTGATCAGCGCGGACCTCACAGCCGCGGTACCCACAGATGGCGCGGCAGACTGAGGCCGACCCTGGGCGCGGCGGCCTCGTATCAGCGGGGCGCTGTGGTCGTCTGGGCTTCTGTGACGAGATTCAAGGCTTCCGCGCAGGAGTGAGCACCGTGTCTGCCCTGTGATGAATGGTTCAGGCCGCGCTTACCTTCGCTACCGCAGGTACTCGTCGGCTAGCGACGGGAGATGCAGCGGCAGGGGCAGGGTCGAGGCGATGTCGGTGTGAAGGGCGGCGCGGCGCAGTGCTTGGGTGTAGGCGGCCCAGGCGCGCCGGTCGTCGCCCGGCTGGACGAATGCTGTGACTATCTCGATCGGGTTGTTGTTGCTGCCCTGCTTTAGGGCGTTCGCGCTCTGGCCTGGGTCGAGTTTGGTGACCGTCAGCGGGGTTTGCATCTGGTCGGATCTGGGGTTGACGGCGTAGTAGACGTGATCGTTGAGAGGGTAGACCCCGCTGGTCCGGCCGTATGTCTCCTCCTTGGTGCCGAGTCCTCGTGGGACTTCCTCTTGGCTGTCGCGTTCGCGAATGCGGAAGACGCGCAGGCCGGGACATTTCGCTGGAGGGAGGTGTTCGACGGTGTCGTCTGAGGGGTTGAGGCCCGGGAGGACGAGTTTGTCGGGGGTGAGGTGCTGGTCTTGGAGCCAGTCCCACCCGCGGGTGCGGAAGCTGCTGGTGCGGATGAAGACGGCGCGGTCGTGGGTGGCGTGGTCGATGCCGAGTGCGGCAGTGAGGAAGTCGGCGATCCGGATTCGGAAGTTGCCGGTTTTCGATCTGGAGAGTCGCCCCCGGCCGGCGGCGAGCGCTAGGGGCAGGTCGGCGTAGGGCATCTGTTCGGTTCCGTCGTCGGTGGCGAGTTGGGCGGTCGCGGTGCCGTCGCCGGCGATGCGGACGACGATGGGGATGTCGGCGCCGTTGCGGGTTTCGAGCCAGATGCCGATCAGTTCGAAGTCGCCGGTGATGCCGGGAGGGGCAGGGAGCACGCCGACGCGCCCGAGCGAACGGAGCGCGTCCTGCACGGCTGCGCTGGCGCGGTGGATGTCACCCAATGTGAACTGCGTTCCGGGCAGGGTCTTCTTGGGCCGTTTGGCGTCGGGTTTCGGGACGTAGAGGTTGATCGGGTGGATACATTGCAGGCGCCGGTTCAGCGGTGGGAACGCCTGCTTGAGGGTGGAGTAGGGATCCTCCTTGTTGATCGCCTCGAAGTAGGCCGGCTTACGGATCTCCACGATGGCGGCGCGGCGGTCGTCGCTCCTGCCGATCATCTGGCCGATGTGCTGGATGCGGCGGGCGGCCTGGACCCCCTGCTTCTCACCTTTGACGGGCCGAGGAATGCCTGCGGCGATGTCGTGCTGCTCGCGTAGTTCCACCGTGAGCTCGCAGGGGCCGGTGTAGCTACGGCACTCGATGATCTCGCCGTCGCCGGCGGTGCGGGTCGTTGAGGCCGTTTCGGTGTATGCGAGATCCTGGGTCACCGCCGCGAGCAGGGCTTGCCGGGTGACCGGGGACTCCGTCCATAGCTCCAGGGTGTAGGAGGCATGGGCGTCCGCGACCGGGCGGAAGAGGCGAGTTGTGGCGGTCTTCGTCTTCTCCAGGTCGGCCACCGGCCGGATTCCCAGCGGCTCCAGGATCTCTCCCATGCTGGTGTGCAGGTCGTAGTGATCGACGGGCAGGAATCCGGTCTTGGCCGCGTGCAGCACTGATCTCGCTGCCTTGTCGTCGGTGTCTTCGTCGTCGGGGGCGCTGAGTTTGGTGCCGGTGGAGTAGAGGACGTACGCGGATACCGGCTGGTCGATGTGGGCGGCCGGGGCGATGACGACGTCGTTCGGGTCGGGGAAGGCATGGTGGGTGAGGTGTGCCAGGGCGTGGGCGAGTCCGGGATCCCAGGCCCATCGGTATATGCCGTCGACGCGGCGTCGCCCGATGCCGGCGCTGACGAGAGTGGGCTGTTCGGCCGCGCGGAGGTAACCGGAGTCGGCGAGGAGCCAGAGTGTCAGGCTCGGCCCTCTGCCGCCTCTGCTGGGCACGTACCGGACGGGCTGGAGGGGGAAGCGGACGGTGCTGAGTTCGGCGTGGATGCGGGCTCGGCCGTGGGTCGGCACGGTCTCCACATGGAAGTCGATCTTTGGGGCCCACAGTCCGGGCCCGAGTTTGGGGTCGTCGATGCGTTCGGGCGGCCACCAGATGGCGGATCGGTGTCCGGACTTGTCGACCGGGCCGAGGATGAAAGGCCGGTGTTCACCGCGGATCTGCATCCCCGTGGCCGCGACAACGTCGGCGAGATGTCCTGGCAGCATCCGGAATACGGCAGGGTCGGGATTGGCGGTCCCGTTGGGGTGGGTCTGGGCGGCCAGGAGATCTAGTTCGGTCTGCGTCCAGTCGAGGTCCTCGTCGTCGAGCAGGTCGAACCAGTCCAGGTCTGGCCGATCGGGAGTGACGCGGGTCGAGGCCCAGACCGCGACGGCGGTGCGGAGGATCTGCCGGTCGGTGCGGGCATGGCTGATCAGCCAATGCTCATCGTCGAGTCTGCCGGCCACATGGATGATGTTGGGGTCGAGGGTGTCGAGGAGTTCGACGAGGGCCCAAGTGGGCAGCCTGCGGTCGTCCCAGGTGGGGGCCTGGCTGCGGATCCGCCGCAGCCACGACGCCGGGAACCTCGCGGTCATGCCCGTAACCGGGAGCGATGCTCCGGGAGCGATCTCGTAGGCCAGGAGTCGGAGGTGGTCGTAGCGCGGCATCAGTGCCCCATGTCTCGATTGCGGAACAGGTCGCCGAGTAGGCCCCAGGTGGCTTCGGCGATAGCGTGGTCGCGGATCCTCTCCGGGGACGCAGTGTCGGTGGGCTCGGCCAGCAGCCGCCTCAGGTGATGGTCGGCCGCGACGATCAGGCTGGTGCGCGGGGTGTCCGGTGCCTGCTCGTTCGGGTTGGCGTGCCGTGGAGCGAAGGCCGCGTCGGTCAGGATCACGTGGGTGGGCTGGTGGCCACGGATGCTGCGGCCGATGGTCTGGCCCATCGGGACCAGGGCGTTGGCGACGAACGCGGGGCGCTCGGTCCGGTCGTCCAGCCGTCGGAAGAACACCGGGCGGCTCATCAGGTTGTACCAGTCGGCTCGTGCCTTGTTGCCCAACTCCTTCGCGGCCTCGGCGACCGAGGACAACGGCACGGAGGATCCGGCGGGGTTCAAGAGATGGGTCATGGCGCGCTGATTGATGAGGGAGAGCGGAAATTTGGGGTCGGTGGGCGGCGGGTGGATGCGCGCCAGGTAGAAGACCGCTCCGAGCGCGGCGGTGCGGTTGGCGTTGAGGATGTTGTAACCGCGCTGGATCGCCATCTCTGCAGCGACGAGGATGTCGTCTCCGGATTCGGGGAACTTTGTGATCATGCGGCGGTGGAGGCCGTACTGGCCCGGGTCGTTGGCGTCCGGGGTGACATTGCGGGCGCTGTAGGGGGTGCGCAGGTTGATGTGTTCGGCCACCAGCTTTGCTTCAGCGCCGCTGAGCACGACGAACAAGACCTGCTTGCGGTCCTCGGCGAGGTCGGCGCGGACCTGTTCCAGCAGGCTGACCACTGCGCCGGGACGGGGCAAGCAGATCCCGCTGACGAGTTGCCGGAGGGCATCGTTGCGTTCAGCGCCCTGCCGGCCGGACACCGCGATTGCCTTCTTGCCATCCGGGCTGAGGCTCTTGCGGAACCACAGCTTGCTTCGAGCCAGCGCCTCCCGGTCCTCCACGGGTTCGCGAAGGACCGCCGAGGGCGCGATCGGGACGTGGTAGAACGACGACCCCGGCGCCCAACTTGTGGCCGAGGTGAGAACGACGTGCGGCCCCTGGATGCCTTCGGGTTCCAAGAGGTCATGCATGTGGTGCAGGAGCCACCGGCCGACGCCGCGGATCCACATCACCCGCAGCGCGCCGGTGTCACCCAGCCGGTTGGGCAGCCATTGCAGCGCGAGCAGGTTGCCCATAGGTGCTTCGGGGATCAACGGTTGGTAGTCGCGGGGAGGCTGCTGCCGCCAGAAGGTGTCCTCATCGTCCAGCGGCAGAGATTCGGCGACCGCTGGGTAGAGCGTGGACATCTCGAAGAACGACGTGGTGATCCGGCTCGCCCAGAAACCTGCCTGCAACAGCATTGCGAGCATCGCGTTGTTCGCCCGCACATGATCGCGCTGCCTCTGCGGGGCATGTTCCATCAGCCAGTCGCTGATCAGCTCGTCGATGGCGTCCTCGTCAGGGATATCGGCTTGCAGCGCAGTGACCATCGGAGCGATCTCATCAGGGACCGCGGGCAGGACGCCTTCGGTGAGGATCTCCAGGTGCTGGCGGAAGAAGTCGTCGGCGGCGTCCTCGAGCGCGGCGTTGTCGTCCATGCGCTTCAACGGCAGCCCGTGCATGATCCGTGCAACCTGCAGAAGGAGCGAGAAGCCGGTGAACGGCGCTTTGCCGATCACCTCGTACAGGCCCTCGTCATTTAGGACGAGTTCGTAGAGCTTGTCGATGGCGTGCTGGTGGATTCGGTCGTAATCGTTGAAGTGCCTCACCTTGCGGTCACGGAGCTGGCGTCGGCCGACCCGGTCGAAGCCGCCCACTTTGCCGATCGTGGTTCGGTCGGTCCATCCTTCACCGGGGGCGACGAGGGTTTCGTATTGCACGAACCGGTCGTCGAGGTCCTGCTGGACGTTGTCGGCCTCGTCGATGATGATCAGGTCGCTGTGGTGCTGGCAGGCTTCCAGCCACCGCATCTTCGCCTCCGTCGGCTCGGCCCGGCTGGCGACCAGACCGGGTGCCGTGGTCACCCACACTTGGGCTCGGGCTATCCGCCGCTCGGTCTCCTGGTGCGGGCAGACTGCCAGTAGCGGGCAGTCATGGAGCTTGCCCTCCCCATCGGCCGACCGCAGTGCACCCCGGCAGGGAAAGCTGTCGGGGCTGAGAGGCGCCCACCCGGGATGGTTCGCCTCGCGCAGCGGGTCGAGCAGGCAGACGGTGTTGACGAAATCGGCCGCCGGGTCCTGGTCCGCGGGGAAGACACTGGCCGACGTCGCCAGGGTCGAGCGCCAGTAACGGGCCGCGTGCTCGGTCCGGCTGTTCTTGCCGACCAGCGGCACGGCGTCGATCCCGACACTTCGCAGGAACGACACCTTGGCGTAGACATCGGTGACCGACCCGACCACCAGCGTGACGTGGAAGCCCTTCTCAACCCGATCCCCGGTGATCAGATCGGCCAGCGTGGACTTGCCGCTGTTCATCAACCCGACCATGTGCTCGACCCCGTTGATGCCGAAGGACGCGGGCATCTCGACGAGCTTGCCGGTGTCCTCGTCGACCGCACAAAAGACGATCTTCCTCAGCCGGTCGACCCAGTTCCGGTTCGCTACCTCAGGCTGGTCGGCGAGCGCCATGTCGAAGCGTTCGGCGACCTTCACCAGGTCGTCCTCGAAGCTGATGCGCCAGGCTTCACGCTCCCGCTGCCGTCGGGGTGTCAGCGCGAGCGGGGGCGGGAGGACCTCGACGTCCTCGGGGATACGGATGCGCTCCTCGACTTTGTCGCGACGAAGGAACGTGTAGACCTCACCAGGTTTGGCCTGCGGGCGGGGCGGCTCGAGCGTATAGGGCACCGGATCGGTCAGTGCCGCCTCATAGCGGCCGAACCGCTCCGGGCACACCGAGGATCGGCGCGGGACGAAGCAGGTCTGATCGTTGATCTTCTTGGTCGGGTCGTCGGTCCGCTCGAAACCGCGGACCTCGACAGGAAGCCGACGGTAGAGGTCGAGGGACAGCCGCCAGTATCCACGCCGGCCCATGTCACCCATCCGGTGCCTGACCCTGCGCACCACCGGCTGAAGTTCGGGCTCCACGACCACATACCCGGACAGGATCGGCCACAATGCCCCGATCGGCTCGCCTTCGAAATGGCGGTGCAGAAAGTGCAAGCCGAGTTCGAGCGCCGCCAGGTCACGGGCCGTCAGACGCCCGTCCGGTAGGACACCGCCGGCCTGCAACTCGGTCACCAGCTCGCGGCACCATGACGAATGGTCCCTCACCGCTCTGCCACCTCCCTTGCCATGGCGATAACGCGCGCGACGAAAGCGTCCTCGCTGACCACCGAGACGCCTGACATCCGCCCCTGCAACTCCGTGGTCAGATCAGCCACATAGCCCGGCTGATCGGCACGATGTTTGGGCAACACCAGGAACCGCCGGTCGCATGGCGGATCGGATCGCCAGGTGAACCCGAGCCCCAGCAGTCCCGGACTGGACTGATCCTTGGCGTCGGCGCCCCACACCTCGACCACCCCAGATCTGGACAGGAACGACACGCGGATGTCGTAGGCGTCCAACCCCGGCCATGGCTCCACGTTGATGGTGCCCTCCGCCTGCACGTCAGCGAGCCGGTCCAAAACCCTGGCCTCCACCAATCCAGGATCGTGAAAGAACCTCCGCGTCGCACGGTGCTGGACGTAGTAGCCACCCACCGCTTCGATGTTGAAACTGGTCGGGCTCCCCGAGCAGCCCGCGGTGCCGCAGTCACCGACGCCCCGCTGTGTCGGATTGTTGCATCCGTCGCAAACGCCGATGGTGACCGGTCCCTGAGCCGCCCGGCGCGTATAGGCCGCCTGGATGAAACGCTGAACAATCGGCTGGCCGTTGCTCCCTCGCTTGGGAAACTGGCTGATCAGGCGCCGTGCCTGTGCTTCAGTCAGGACCGGCTTGTCGATGAGGAGCCGACGAAGCTGGCAATAGCGCGCTTGGAGGTCCTCCTCATCCTCGGCGTTCATCTCCGCCACGAGCATCAGCTCACGGAACACCTGGTTCTCCACGAGTTCGGCCTCAACGTCCCGCACCGACAGCCGCGCCGCCTGCTCGGCCAGCGGCGTCAGCTCGTCGTCATCCAGCAGGCTCTGCTCCAGATCGGCCACAGACAGACGAAGCCTGATCGGCCACTCGCTGAACGGCGTCCGACACAGCTCGAACAACGCCAGATCGTTTCGCGGCGGAATCTGCCCGGCGGTGTGGAACCGCCACCACAACCGTGTCATCCCCGATCGCCACGGCACCGGAAGTAACCCCTGCTCCGCCGACGTCCGGGTCAGGTACTCGCCGGCATCCATACGCCGCCGATCGTCCCTGATCCGCGCGAGCCCCGCCGCCAGCAACATCACGGTGAGGTAATCGCCATCCTCTTGCCGGAACGATGATCCTTCGGCCCAGCCGACGTCCCTGGCCGGCTCGGCCCCATCCTCATTCTCGGAGATGGTCACTCTGACACCCACCTCATCACGAGTCCATGCGCGACGTCGCCTGGAGCGGGCGACGTCAATGTCGCCAAGCGCGAGCGCTCAGCAAAGTCGTCCATGCTTCTGTGTGATCTTGAGGAGGTCGCCACGGCAGGCCGACGACTCGATCTCTCGTGCTCGACCTCCATCCGGCGCGCCGACGCTGCTGTCAGGCCGAGCCGGCTGAGCGCAACCAACGTACGCCGCCCCACCGACAAAGCGCCGGACAGAGACGAACCCGAGGCACCCAGCGCCCGGCATTCACCGTTCTGGGCCACCTACCCCATCGGAGACTCCGCTCTGACGGTCCACACTCAGCAGGCGCAATCGGTTGAAAATAGGTACCGCGGAACGCATTCGCCCATCTCGGACACGCGGGGATGGTCCCGGGACGGTGGAGACGGAGCGGCAGGTGGCTCCCTGCTCCCCGCGCACGCGGGGTGGCCGGCCCCGGCATGAAGTCCGCTGGCATACCTCTTCTGAGCAACCGGTTTGGACACGATGTCATCCCCGCCATGGGAGATCACCCGCCGGTCGCAAGCACACCCACTGCGGCAAGGATGAGCTCGGCTGGCATCGCGTGTATGGCCTTGGGGGAAGGCCGTGCCGCCGGGCTGCGGCTCTCGACGCTGGTGACGCCGTATCGGATGGTCAGATGCCCGGGATTGACCCCTTTCCAAATCGGAGGTGTGCCGTCATGAGGCGACCTCATTGATCGTCTGTAACCTTATCGCAATGGATTCCGCTTCGGGGACGCCGAGTTCCTCGAAAATCTACAGGGCTTGGCGCCAGTGGATGCGCGCGGCCTGCTCTCCTTGAAGGTGCAGGACCGTTGCGGCGATGCCCTCGTGCGCCTTGGCCTGCTGGTACGGAACGCTGATGTCGAGGGCCTTGTGGTAATGGTCGAGGGCCAACGGGTAACGGCCGCAGGCCTGATGGGCATCCGCCATCCCGCGCAGGGCCTGTAGCTGCTGGTACGGATCGCCGACGTCCCGGGCGGCGCCCTCGGCCTGTTGGTGGTGGACGAGTGCTTCGCTGGGGCGCCCCATCAGCAGGTAGACGGCCCCGATGCTGTTGAGCGCGTCGGCGGTGTTCCGCCGGTCGCCGATCTCGCGGAACACTGTGATCGCCTCGCGGTAGCAGCGCAACGCACTCGGGTAATCCACCTTGTAGTGGTGGACGCCTCCGATGTTGTTCTTGAGGATCGCTTCGTTCTGTACCCCGCCGATCTGTTTGAAGATCGCGCTCGACTCCTCGTAATAGCGGACGGCGTCACGGTGGAAGCCGCGTTGCCGCTGGACGTTTCCGAGATTGTTGAGGACCATCGCCTCGCGACGCCGATCCCCTGACCTGCGGCACATGTCCAGGGAGAAGTTCAGGTGCTGTAAGGCGTCCCCGTAGCGGCCGAGATGCCACAGTGCGATGGCGGCGTATCCGAGTGAGTCCGCCTCGCCGTGTGGATCGCCGGCCTTTCGGTGGAGGTCCTGCGCCTCCTGGTGGTGGGCCAGAGCCTCGCGGTAGCGGGCGGTGGTCCACAGAACGATGCCGATGCGGTCCAGAGTCTTGGCCTCGGCCCGCCGATCGCCCGAGGAGCGGAAAATGGATAACGCCTCGGTGGCGTGCTCCAGTGCGGCGGCATGGTGACCGATTCGGAACCGCGTGAAGCTCAACTCGAAGAGCGCCTGGGCGAGCGTTGCCGGGCTCAAGGTCTCACGGGCCGCTCGCACGGCCGTCTCCTGAGCCCTGCCCGCGTCCTCACGGCGTCCCTGGGTTTCGAGGAATTGGGAGAGAGCATGCACCAGCAGCGCGCCGTTCTCCTTCATCTCGTGCTCGATGGCATGGTCGGCCAGCATCAGGCAGTTGCGCCATTCCCGTTGGAACCACGTGGAAGCGTCGGCGGGGCCTGCCCAGAGCCACCCGTTCCAGCGCTTCCGATCGTGGTCGGGCGGGGTCCGCGTGCTGCCGAGGGCATCTGAGAGACCGCGCCTGTGCCGGTGTGGATAGAGCAAGTGGTCGGCCTGGTCGGCCCATCGCAGGTAGTGGCGCACCAGCCGAGAGAGCACCTGTCTGAGTTCGTCACGGGAATCCTCCTCGAACGCCCGGGCACGGGCGAATCCCCGCACGATGTCGTGCATGCGCACATTCTCCGGTCCCTGCACATGGAGAAGATGATGATCGACGAGCACCTCGAACTCCGCCGACACCTCCGCGGCCGGCCGGGCGACGAGGGCCGTCGCGGCGTCCACGGTGATGTCCGGGCAGGGGCTCCAGCCCAACTGCCGAAAGAGGCGTCGTTGCTCGTCGGTGAGGGCTCGGTAGGAACGGTCGAAGGCCGCCCTCGCCAGCGATTCGTCCAGGTCGCCACCGTCGTCCGGACCGTTCCCGGGCCCCCGGTACGGCTGGTGGGGTTCCCCCGGCCGCTCGCCAGCACGGCCTTCGATTGCTTTCGCGTGTGGGGATTCAATATCCGGATTCTGGCTTTGGCCTGGGGCCCGGTGTCGCTTCAGACGTGGTGATCGCTATGCGGCGTTGCGGTATTCGTTGATCACACCGCCGAGGAGGCGTGTCCGGCGGATGGCGGTGTTGCTGCTGATGGGAGTCGGTTCGGGCGGAGGAGTAGGTGGTTGTTGTCCCAGGGAGCGATGCGGACGGTGACCGTTGAAATGATCGGCGTAGATCATGAGTACGGCTTCCAGATGGCGTCGGGAGAAGATCAGTAACCGGTCGGTGCACTCGCGGCGGACGCTACCGACCCACCGCTCGGCGAAGGCGTTTGCTCGTGGGCTTTGAGGTGGTGTCCGCAGTACGGTGATCCCGGCCGCTGCGAACACGGCGTCGAAGGAGTCGGTGAACTTGGTGTCCCGGTCGCGGACGAGGAAGCGGAAACGCTGAGCGCTCTCGTCAAGGTCCATCAGCAGATTCCGGGCCTGCTGTGTCACCCAGGCGCCCGTCGGGTTGCGGGTGGAGCCCAGCACGTGGACCCTGCGGGTGGCGATCTCCACCACGAAGAACACGTAGATCCGCTGGAGGAAGACGGTATCGACGGTGAAGAAATCGCAGGCCAGAACACCGGAGGCCTGGGCACGCAGAAACATGGTCCAGGACGCGTCGGTCCGTCGCGGTGCCGGATCGACACCGGCGCGGCGCATGACCCGCCACACCGTGGCCGCCGACACCTGGTAACCGAGCCCGATCAACTCACCGTGGATGCGGCGGTGGCCCCATCCCGGGTTCTCGCCCGCCAGTTGCAGCGCCAGCCGGCGGATTTCCCGCTGGACCGGTGGCCGGCCGGGCGCCTTACGCGGATAGGTCCACTTCCTGGCGACCAGTTCCCGATGCCACCGCAGCAACGTCGCGGGCGTCACCATGAACGTGTTCCAGCGTGCCCGGGGTAGCAGCCGCGACAACGCGGCCAGCAGGACCCGATCGGCCGGCTGGAGAGCAGGACGGTTCACCTGCCGCCGCAACACCGCAAGCTGGTGACGTAACACCAGGATCTCGACGTCCTTGGCCGCCTCCCCGCGGAGCCGAAGCAGCATCACGCCCAGCGAGTTGCGCGTCAGGTCGTACAACAGCGACCACACCATAGCGACCCAGCCTGCCCGACCACAGCATGATCCCGCCCGGGAACCAGCAGGTCAGGCCCCGAACCGGGATAATGAAGCCCCACAGGTTCACGGGTCGGTTCGAGGCAGATTCTCGCAAGCCGCCCCCGCCGCGCACCCGATCGCCCGTTTGTTTGCCCGCACCGGCTACCCGGCGGCGGCGCGCAGGGCCTCGCCCGCGTCCCCGGCGAGGGGTTCGCCGTGGCCGAAGCAGGCGACGTCGGCGTCCAGCCGGGACAGGCGGGCGAACGTCTCGGCGGCTAGCGGCGGGTCGCAGTTGAAGACGCCGAGGATCACCCGGCCGTCCTCACCGCGGGCGATGGTGTCGCCGGTGAACAGGACGCGCTCGTCCGGCATGTGGAGGGCGACGCTGCCGGGGGTGTGGCCGGGCGCGCCGACGGCGACGGCCTGCGTGCCGCCGCCGAGGTCGACGACATCACCGTCGTCGAGTTCCCGGTCGACGCGCACGGGGGCGGGCCGCTCGACGCCGCCGAGGCCAGCCTGCACGCGCTCCCAGATGGGCAGCTCCCAGTCGAGGAGCCGCGGCGGCGGCCCCTTGCGCTCGCCGCGGATGAACGGGGCGTCCGCGCGGTGCGCGAGGACCTCCACCTCACCCCAGCCGGCGACGTCAGCGGCGGCCCCGACATGGTCCTCATGGAAGTGGGTGAGGAACAGGCGCCGCACCTCCTTAGGGTCGCGGCCGATGGAGCGGACGGCCGCGGCGATGTCCGGCCCGCTGCCGGGGATGCCGCTGTCGATGAGGGTGATCCCTTCGGGTGCGTCCCAGATGTAGCACTGCCCGAACGCCAGACGAACCTGGTGGAGCCGCGGGTGCAGCCGAATAACGTCCATACCGCCGAACCTAGGCGCGCCCCCACCGCACGCCCAGCCGCCTCCGCCCAGAGCAGATCAGCCCACGGCGTAATCCACGCGGCAGCACCGGGTCGGCTCCGGCCGCGCTCCGCGTTGACTTGGGGGTCGACCAGCATCGGAACTGTGATTCTTGATCTACGGTCCGGTTGGGCACCTGGCGCCGCTCCGAACGCCGGATCAAGGCCGCGCAGTTCCCCCGGGCAGAAGACGTTGCGCGAGTTCGACTTCGCGGCCAGCCCCAACATCGACCCCGCCACCGTCCATACCTGGCCTCCTGCGAGTGGGTGAGGAAGGGCGAGCCGCTCTGCCTCATCGGCGATTCGGGCACCGGCAAGTCCCACCTGCTCATCGCGCTGGGCACCGAAGCCGCCATGGCCGGCTATCGGGTGAAATACACCCTGGCCACCAAGCTGGTCAACGAACTGGTCGAGGCCGCCGACGACAAGCAGCTCAACAAGACCATCGCCAGATACGGCCGCGTCGACCTGCTCTGCATCGACGAACTGGGATACATGGAACTCGACCGCCGCGGCGCCGAGCTGCTGTTGCAGGTTCTGACCGAGAGGGAAGAGAAGAACAGTCTGGCCATCGCCTCCAACGAAGCCTTCAGCGGCTGGGCCAAAACCTTCACCGACCCACGCCTATGCGCCGCCATCGTCGACCGGCTCACCTTCGGCGGCAACATCATCGAGACCGGCACCGACTCCTACCGGCTCGCCCAGACCCACGCCCGAGCCGAACACACTACCGGCTGATCCACTCCAGCCAACGACACTCACACCAAGGGCGGGACCGCACCGCGGCCCGCCCTTCACCCATCCATCTGCACGGCACCGTCGCTGAATCTCATCGACATCACCGCCCCCGCGCCCCCGCAACCGTCGCTCAAACCGACGCACAAACGTTCCTGCTTCTCGCGGTCGCAACTAGGACGATAATGGCCGAGACCTCCGGGAGTACCTGTGTTTGCCCGTGTTTGGTTCGGGCATCGACGAACTCAACGACCCGGGTTCTCGCGCCGAGCGTTGCCCGTTCACCGCGCGGGGACGCCGGGCCGTAACGACCTCGGTCCCGGGGCCCGCGGGCGTGCGGGCCCCGGGGACCGTTCTTGTCTCCAGCCCCGCCGACAGTTCGTCTCGGCGAACTCGGCGCGGCCGCCGCGACGGTTCAGTGTTCGATGATCGGGCGGGTTTGCGCGGCGGGTAGCGCGGCCAGGTTGCCGACGCTGTCGGCGGTTCGGCGCGGACGTGCGCGACGTCGTCCAGGACGTACACCTCGATGTAGCGGCGGGATCCGCCGTTGCGGCGGTTGGGGTAGGCGGGCGAGGGGTCGCCGACCTGGACGCGGTCGGCGGTGGCGGCGGGGGAGCTGTTCGGCGAGCAACTCGGCCACCAGGCGTACGTCGTCATCGTCGCCCGACAGCCGCACCTTCACCGGCCGCACCGGCGGCTGGCTCGGCGGCCGGGGATGGGGCCGGGTCATCGGTTCGCCATCCCGTGGTCGGCGAGGGCGGAGAGGCACGCGCGGTGCCGGGTCGTGGGGTGCTGCGATCGGGGGAGCGGGTGGCAGCCGATGCGGCACACGTCGCACTGCAGGTCCTCGGCGGTCGCGGGACGGCTGCAGGCCGCGCCCTGCGTGCCGTCCGGAGCGCGGCGCTCGCACCGGCAGTGCACGGCCCGGCGGCCCGCCGCCGGGCCGTCTCGGCGAGGGGCCGGTGGCGGGGCAGGCGAGCAGGGCGGTGATCCGGCCGGGCAGAACCGCCAGGGTACCGTCACGGACGATCTCGTAGGCGCGGCCGTCGACCACGCTCCGGGGCCGACGACGTAGCCGGCGCGGCCGCCAGCGCCGGGCCCGCGGGTGTCGATCCCGGCACCGAGCGGTGTGGCGCCGCCGGACGTCGATCCGATCACCACGTCCTGCGGCGCCCGGTAGTACAGGTGGCGGCCGCCGGACGTTATCGCCGGTTTGATCTTGATTGAAGTGTGTCTTTGCTGGTCAAGATGTTCCTTCGATGGATGCGACGTTGTCAGCAGGGGTCGGTCGTCTGGGGCGACTGTCGGGTGCCTCGGTGCGGCGGTCGAGTTCGCGGTGGAGGTCGAGGTTCTCGCCATGAGCCCGCTCCAGTGCGTCTCGTAGAGCCTGGACTTCCTGGCGGTGTTGCTTCTTGAGCTGAGCAATCTGGCTGGTCAGTGCGAGCACGAGGGTGCTCTGTTCATCGGCCGGAGGTGCTGGTGCGGGAATCGGACGGGTTTGAGTTCGGAGGCGTTCGATCCGTCCGCGGAGGTCGGGGCGGCCATAGAGGAAGGTGTGGGAGACACCGGCTTCGCGCTGGATGGCCTGGAAGGTGATCGGCTCGCCGTGCTTGGTAAGCGTGCGGATCGCCTGTTCTGCGGACTTCGTCTTAGCTTGCGACTTGGCTTTGGCGGCGGCTGCTGAGGTCACGGCAATTCGAGGTGGAAGCGGTGACGCCGTCGGGCAGGCGGGCCGGCGCTGGATGCGCTCGAGGTGATGGCCGGGAAACCCGCCGCCGACCCGATCACCGCTCCCGGCATCGGCGCCCTCGCCGCCGCGACCGCGGAGCCGTCCGGCTGCCCCACTCGCGCACCGTTACCCCGGCGTTCACCGCCGCTGGGAATGACTTCGAGCTGGCCATCGCGGTCGCAATCGGCACCTTCGGCGGCATCTCCGGCCAAGCCCTGTCGGGTGTCGTCGGGCCGCTGATCGAGGTGCCCGTGCTGGTCGGGCTCGTCTACGTCTCGCTCTGGCTGCGTCACCGCTTCGCCGCGGCGTCCGAAAGGCCGGAGAGCCGACGATGAGCGCGACCGTCACCCGGGCCGCCTCCGACCGAATAGCCGCGCGGCTGGCCACCCGCTTCCACGGGCTGGTCTCCGCCGACACCGGCGAACGCGTCCTGATCGTCGACTACGACTCACAAGGCCACCTGACCAACCAATTCGGCGTCCCCCAGATCGCATCCGGGGAAGACAGCCTTGCCAAGCACATGGCAGGCGAAGCCAAGGGACAGATCGGCGAACTGATCGTGGCCCTGCCAGACGAGCGAACCGGCGGCCGCCTGCACGTCCTGCCCGCCTGCGCCGACGGCTTCCTCATGGATTTCCGCCTCTCCCAGGCGCGCGCCCGCGAGGCAGCCCTGGAACGCGCGCTCGCCCCCGTCGAGGATGACTACGACGTCACCATCGTCGACTCGGGCTGGCCTTCCTTCTTGTTCCGCCGGGGGGCTGGGGGTTCGCGCTCACGCGGCCGCCTTCTGGACGGCTCCGACTTCGATCAGGATCTCCTCGACCTCTGGAACGTGGACGCGATGCGTCGCAGGTCGGCCTTGAATGCGGTGGTGGCCAGCAGGACGAAGTTCGCTACCTGGACGGCGGAGCGGAGGACGTCTTCGGAGTGCCCACCGCAGTCGATCACGCATACCTGCTCCTCCGCCGACTCGAACTCGGTGTAGCCGAAGGCGTCCCGGATCTCCCACGCATGCTCGTACCGGCTCTGCCGCCGCTCCGCATACGCTCCGAACTCCGCCGGGTCGACGCCGACCTGGGCCGCGGCGAACCGGACCACCACCTCCGGCACCGCCTTCAGGTCCTCGGTCACGAAGGAGCCCAGCATCCGCACCGCGCCCCACTGCACCGCGAGCCCCAGCCGATTCGCCGGCGCTCGTTTCGACCTGGCGTGCGTCAACGCCCGCTCATCCAGCCGGAAGAACATCTCCAGCTCACCCGGCAACTGCTCCGCCGCGAATCGCCCGTACCTGGCCACCTGCTCATCAGACAAGAAATCCACCGGCATGCCTGGCAACGTAAGGCCTGTGACCAGGCTAAACGATCCAAGTGATCAAAACGAGGCGAAGATCCAGTCGTTATCGCTACTGGTCGTTCCGATCCTCCTCGCGGGCAGAGTCGGAGGCTCCGCCGGAGGCATCTCGGACTTCGGCCATACTGAATCGGGTGATCTTCGAAATTGATCAGTGTGATCACCGGCGTATGAGCACGATTTTCAAGATCCTCTACCTCGCCGTCCATGTGGCTTTGTCGGCGCTGATGACCCTTCTCATCTGGGCTGGCTTCGAGATGTCCAACTATCGCGACGGCAGCAGCACCACTTCGGGCGGTTTGCTGGCCGGGCTTCTGACCCTGCTGGCCTGGGGGATCATGGCCGCGCCACTGATCGCCGCCGTGGCCACCAAGTGGGTGAGCTGCTGGTGGCTGGTCACGCACTGGCTTTGGGCGGCGCCTCCGTGGTCCTGATCGTCTACGCTGTGATGTTCGAGGAGGTCGGCTCCTCCGACCTGGGCTGAACCGGCTGCCTCTATTGGGGATTCGAACCCCTGACATCCGGCATTGCAAAGCCGATCATGAACCCAACGCCTGAGCTGGCGAGCCGCTGACCTGGGCTTCCTCGGCGATCTCCCCGCAAGTGACCGTGAGTCCCCCTTGATCACCGCCGAGGACGGGGACGCCGTCGAGGTCGACCGCCCGTCAACACAACAAGAACGTCAACGTCGGCCTGGGCAGCCGGATGGTGCTGGCCGCGGGGATCCTGCGGGGCCGCCCTGTCGGTATCCGCATCGAACCCGCCACGCTGATGTTTTCGACCCGCAGACCCGTGAGCTGCTGCGCACCAGCCCCAACCCGTTCACCTCCGACCAGGTCCGGGGGCTACGCGGGCTGCGGCGGGCCGGGCCACCGCCTCGGGCCGCACCGAACCGGTCACCGTGCAACGCCCAGCGCCATCAGGGTGGAAAAGGATCACTGAGTTTGGGCTGGGAAATGTCGATCGCTCAGACTCAGCCGATCTTGGACTCAGAAGGGGTCTTGCACTCTGGTGACTTTTCGGATGGACGAGATGCGCCCCGAGACGACGAGCCGGACGGCCGCGCGGAAGTCGGTCTCCGGATTGGCGATGAGGGCTCCGACCTGGCCGGCCGCGGCCATCGGCTCCGCTGGCACACCTGGGCGCACACCGATGACATAGTCGGCGTCCAGTGGACTCGCCGCGGCTACGCAGCCGTCGGGCAGGATCCCATACGACCCTTCGAAGACGCGACTTTCCGGGGGAATAAGCGACGCGAACGCGCGGATCACGACACGCGCGGCAGGACCGATGACCGTCACCGCATCCATGTGCTCGAGAGCGCTCCCGACCTGGGAAGCCAGGTCCTCGGTAAGCGCCCCTGACGTGATGAGATCGGACAGGGGCAGGGGCTTGGTGTCGATGCGGCTCACCACGACGGAGTCTCCAATGCGGGTGACCATGGCCCTCATCCGCTCCTTCGCGGCTTCGACGGCCTCAATGGCCCGGGCGGCCACGGCGGCAGTGGGGAAGCCGGAGACTTCGCGGATGCCGCGATTGTCGACCACCAACACCCGCGTGCCGCGAATGTGCACCTCGACGATGGTCTTGTCCTGCCACAGTTCACCGATCAAGTGCTGGCCGTAGAGCACATGGTGCACCCTGCGTGCCGTGAGCTCGTCGCCACCGGTCTCCCGAACGAGCACGTCAAGCCACATTTGAGCGAGTCGAGGCCTGATCGACGTTGCGATCTGCTCGGCGCCCTCCCAGCCCTTGTCCGGCGCGGGTGCGGGCGTCGGATCCTTCGGTGGCCTGGAGGCTCTCCCCGTGGCCGGGCCTCCCGCGGGCTCCGCCGAAAGAGGCGGCGGAGACGGTTCTTGATCATCGCCCGCCTCGGGAGCATCCTTGCCCGCACGCGTCGGAGCCTGTTCTGGCGGCGTGCCCGGGCCGAGTTCCCGAGTATCTACGGAGGGAGACGAATTGGCGAAGGGCATCGGAGTGCCGGGAGGAGGATCGCTCTCTGTCGTGCTCGGCTCAGCGTCTGTGACCGGCATGGTCTCTCGCGAATTGGATGCTGCTTCCACCGAGTTGGCTTGGGGGCGATCCGTCCTGGTACCTGCCACACGCTTGTCCTGCGGATCCGGCAGCGCTTGTTCCGCGGGATCCTCCACGCCCAGCGAATCCCAGAAATCAAGTCCTGAGGCAGGCTGTTGATCCATCATCATCGAATCGGGTCCTTTCCGGTCAGGGCTCGCGCTACGCGGGCTTAAGATTGAGAAGCTGCTTCCATCGACCGGGCGGTTGCATGATCGTCAGAGCGACGAAGACGAAGGCGTCGCTCACGACGCTCGTGATTTCCGCAGCCCGGTGATGGCGGTGGGCCAGGCACGGGCGGCCTCCGCTGTCACCCGGTTGGACACGACGGGAACCAGGATCGCGTCGGGTTGCGGCAAGATCAGGTCGACGAAGGTCGCGTGATGCAGGTCGGCGACCGGAGTGTCGGTGAACACGAAATAAAACACCTGTCGCAGAACGGTGGGAATGCGTCGATACAACATCGAGTTGATCGCCGTTGGATCGGCGCTGACCGCGTCCGGCGGGCCAGGAACCACGCAAAGACCGATGTCCGGGATATAGGCAAGATACTGTCGAATCGAATGCGCTGAGAGCACATCCGGTGCCTGTAGTAGATCGAGAATTATGGGGGATTGCTGGCTCAGGTAGCGAGCAACGTCAGCGTGCTGGAAATTGGTATCGACCACGATGGCGTATCCCGCCCGTCCAATGTCCTGCAGCCGCCTCGCCGTATGGTCCGCAGGGTTCACGGTCGTCTTGATCTTCCCCATCCGACCCTTCGCCGAGGCCGCAGCGATCACCGTGCCATGCCTGTCGACAGGTGGGACGGTCGGGGCGGACGTGATCGCGGCAGCCGCCAAGGCGTTCGCGGGTCCGGTGCTGGAACCGTACTGTGAGGTGCCGGGAATGGCCGGTGCGGAGCCGGGAGCCATTCGCCCGCCCTGAGGCCCGCCCATCGGGTAGGCCAAGCGGGTGGCCTTGGAGCCGGCTGCCCGGCGGTTGCGCCCATTGGTCGCGCACGGAGGACGGTGGTGTGTCCGGCCGGTCGTCCAGGAGTCGCCCAAGGTCCTGGCGGCGGAGGCGGTTCGGTCAAAGGATCGGGCTCCGCGATGCCGAGTCTTACCAGCGGGTCGGCCATCCTCAGCTGCTTGCCCGCCGCCACCACTTCGGGGTCGAAGACGTCACCGCGCTCGGTGAAGGACACATGCACGAGCACGCTGAAGCCGTTGCATACCAGCCCGTTCACCAGCACGGCGACCCCCTGCGCCCGGGAGGCCCTCATCGAATCCCGGCGCGAACATGAAGGCGGCCTGGAAACCGAGCGCGTCGCTCCTGGACAGCTCCCGAAGCCCTGACGTGGACGCGACACCGTACATGACCGGAAACCGCCCGTTTCCCGGAGCTTCCGCGCGGCGCCCTGGTACCCCGCCACGACAAGGTTCGGCGCCGTAGCCATCACAACCTTCCCCAGTGCTCCGTGCATCTAGTCAGCAGGAGGCCGAACAGGGCCCCCGAACAGACAGTGCGGCTAACCATCGCTGGCGCCATCCGACTGCCGGTTTCGGAAACACCACAAGCCAGCAAGCTCAGGCCACAGCAGCGCCGCCGTCACGAGCCGGTGGTCAGCACCCGCTCGATCCGGTCGATGCCCGGTTGCCGCGTTGCGCCACGCGGCATGAAGCCCCTGGGCGGATTTACGCCGATACCGGATTGGCCGATCGCAGCAGCGGGCTCTTCTGGGCCCTGGTCAAGGGCCCGCTTCAGGGGCAACCGAGTGAAGGTATCGCCGGGACGGTCCTGCTGGACACCCATGAGTTGGATGTACGGCAGGCCAACGGAGGGCTCGCGACTCCCTCACCTTGGCGGGGCTTCTGGGCGCCCGCCGACGGTCACTGCCGCCCTTCGGCGACAAGAGTCGAAACGCTCCGAGAAGGGTTCACTGGAGAGAGGCCGCGCGAGAGGCGCACAGTGAGCCTTTTTCAGGGGCAGTTCCGTGTGCGCTGATCACAGCGTGATCGCGGGCGGCGTGGGCGGTGTCGGACGTCGAGAAGCCCCTGGTAGGACGGTTGGTCTCTCACAACGTCCCGTCCCCACCAGAGGCTTCACGTGCTTTTGTACCGTGCGTTCAGCAAAACTCCATCCTGTCGAATTAGCGTGATTTGCACTCGACCTTCACCCTAGCAATCGTATTGCCAGGCCAATGTGGCCGGAGACAAAGGATTATTCCTTGGCAGCAACGCCGCCATAGATTCGCATTAGGATGGTACGTCTCCGAAGGCAAGGACGTCGCCGGGTCTGCCGTCCTCGGATCAAGGAGGCCGGCCGCTGTCGGCGATGCGGGGAGTGGTCTCTTAGCCTGGACGGAAATGCGCGCGTCCCTTCGGGGTGAGCAGGATGATCAAAACGTACAAAGCTGGGAGAGCGGTTGGGCACAGCAAGCCCAGCGCCAGGTAGACCAAACCGAACGTCACCTGCATACTTCCGACGAGAAGCAGGGCGCCAAGGCCCACGAACAGAGCCTCGAAGGCAACGACCCCGGTATGAACGCCGCGCCCTCCGCGGGAGAACAGGACGGCGAGCACCAAGGTCGGCACCGCGAACAGCAGTACCGGCGCGGAGTAGATCAGGGGGATCAGCAAGTAGGGCGCGCTCCCGTCGTCAGGGATTCCCTGTGCCAGTGCCGATACGGCGAGCGCACCGGTCGGGATAAGCCACGCGAGCATAAACAACACTGCCTGCGCCCACAGCAGTTTGTGCGCCAGAGACAGGCTCCTCGTTAGGCTAGAGCGGTCAGTTGCATTCATGACCGTTACCGTCCGGATGCCTGGACGCGGCGCACGAGTCCTTTTGCGGCCTCGACGAAACCCGGGATCAAGCGCTCGATGATCTCCCGAAGCTCATCGGACACTCACCGGCGCGCAAGCTCTGTCAACACCACAGTCCGGCGTCATCCCGTCTGATCGGCCGTAAACCACGTGGACCACCCTTATTAGGGCGCATCACAACCAGTGGGCCCCCGAGCGCGTCAACGCGCGTTCGCATGCCGTCGTTCGGGAGAGAAAGCCTCCGAACGCCACTGAGGACTGCCACGCCTGGATCTTGAAGGTGGGTCCGCTGTAAGTGAACTTGCCGGTGGCCAAGTCGACGATGGCGCCGCGCTGTTCCTGGGTGGGATTTCGTTCCCGCCGCGCGGTTCGAGGTTGCCGGACAAGCTCCGCATGCTGAAGTACTTCGTCGGTCCCGCCCAGACCAGCACGCCTCCGACTCCTCCGCGCACCGGCCGCACGGAAGTGACTTTGCCTGTATGCGCGTCTACGAGCACGGCTTTGTCCAGGCTGCGCGAGGGAGTGACCAGAGTGCGCCCGTCAGGTGAGAGCAGGTTGCCGAAGACACCGGCCAGGCGGACGTTGGAATCGAGGCTCAACCGGGCGCGCACGGCGCCGTCCGGACCGGCGAGCACAAGAGGCTCCTTCCGGCCCAGACGTAGCCCAGCACGATCGTCGAGGCGTCCTGGCTGAAACCGATCAAGTCGTCGGCGGGAAGGGTCGTGAAGGCGCCGGTGCCGACATCGGCCAGCAGCGTGCGGTGCAGGGCGGGCTCGCCCGAGGTGATCGTGAGCCGTGTTCCGTCGTTGGGGAACAGCAAGCTGGAAGGCGTCTTGGCCAGTTGCGGACCGGTCGCCCGCCGACCGATCGGAATCACCTTGCCGGTTGACAGGTCACCGACGACGACACGCCGGTCCGTCGCCCGGTAGTAGGCCAGGCGCAGACCGTCCGGGCTGATTGCCATTCCTGCGTCGCCGGTCATGTAGTCGTCGGGCTTCACCGCCATGGAGCCGATCCCGTCCGCAAGCCACCGTTTCCTGGACCGGCCGACCACCCGCCACTGGGAGCAGTCGCCGGAGACGCTCGTGGTCTGCTTGAGGCTCTGCTTTCTGCAGTGGTCAGGAAGCCGAACACACGGCGACCGGGTGTGGCACGGCGCGGCCGGGGTCGCCGATGTGGCCACCGGTGCTCCGATCTCCGCGATGATCGAGGATCTAGTAAGAGGGTGATGACTTGGCGGGCGATGCTCCTCGGGCGGGTCGGAAGGTCGGGACGTCTGGATGACCGGCTCGGGGTGGACGGATGCCGAAGCGCCTGGATACCGGATCGGCGCGTCTACAGGCGCTTCGATCCGGCGGGAGTGGTCAACGGTCGTCTGTCCGGTCGACCGTGCGGGTGATCGTCAGTCGCTCGGCGTGCTCGCCGACCAGTTCCCGGAGTTCGGTCCTCAAAGTGCCGAGCGCAGCGTTCCGCCCTCGCCTCCGTGAGGTGCGCCTGCCCGCATGAGCGCTTGTAGGTCTTCGGCTCCTCCCCGACCTTCGTGATGGCGGTGGCGGTGTATACGAGGTCTCTCCTTTTAAATGCGTGTTTCAGCGATCAGCATGTCCACCACCTCCGGCAGGCCGCCGCGCGTGAACGCCTGGCGTTGGCGTGCGGCCGAGCTACCGCGCGCCAGTGCCGCCTGGGTCAGCTCCGGCACCAGGTCCCAATCGCCTGCCGCCTCTAGAGGTTCTCGGTAGCGCTCCAGCGGCAAGCCCAGCAGGAGCTGCCGGGCTGGCACCCATATCCCGTCGACCGAGTCGACCAGCTCGCCCTCCAGACCGCAGCGGGCGGCTCGCCAGGTCTCCGCCCGGATCACTTCGGTTCGGACCTGCGGCGCCGACCGCCCCTCGGCCATCGCGTCGATCTCACCACCGGCGATCGCGCGGAACAGCCCCGCCAGAAGCACAATGTCCTCCAGCCGGGGACACGCGTCGGCGACCCGCAGCTCCAGCGTGGGCAAGTACGCCGACGGACGAACGTCGCAATAGATTACCCCGAGGTCGCTGATCGTCCCGGACTGGACTCATTTATGGCGGGACGGTGGTGGCAACGGATCCCGCGACGCCCCATGGCGTTTATGTGGTAGACATCACCACGGGGCACGTCTACGGCCAGCGGGGTGTGTCCTTTGCGGTGCCAGGCGCTGGACCAGCGGTGAGCCTCGCCGAGCAGGCCGATCATCTCGGCCGCCCAGCCGTCGCGGGCGACGGCGTCGAACTCGGCGATCGCGGCCGGCTCCCGTACCGCATGGGCGTTACACAGCGTGTGCGCACACCCGGCGAAGCCGTCATATCCGGCGTAGGCATCGTGGACGGCGACCCCGGTGAAGCGCGGCAGGATCCCGAGCGCCTTGACCGCTTCCACACCATGGCCATGGGAATCGATGTGATAGGCGGTCAAGGTGGCAGTGGCCGCGGTGTGCATGCACTGGTTGCGGGCCCCTTTACGCGGGTCACGCTCTCATCAAAGTGCGCCACGGGCACCCCCACGATCGCCTCTTCGATCACGTCGACCGCCTCGGCGACCGCGGCTTCGGCACGCTCGGACGCCGTGGTGGCCCACCCCGTCGATACCTCGATTCGACAGACATCGGTGAGGATCTCAGCCACCCGGCCGACGGGGCTGTGGTGCTGAGCCGAAAGGTGAGCCGCCAACGCGGTCGCATTCGGGCCATAACAGGCCGGATCATACACCCACGCGGGGCATCCGCCCTGGTCACCGCCCCACAACGGCGACACCGTGCCGCGTGCAGCTCATGCTCGGTCACCGTTACCCGCACCTGCGGCACGCTTGGCGCTGCAGGGCGCCCGGATGCGAGGCGATTTTCCTGGAGGCGGCGCGTCGGCCCCAGCGCCGGACAGTCCTCAACAGCCCAACGTAGAGCGGGGCGTCTCGGCATGTGCGAGGCGAACGACAACGACAGCAAGGACAGAGCATGGTTCTCGATTTCGACCAGCCGAGCAGCCAAGGGCACTTCTGCCATTGGGTGCGGACGACGATCTATGACTATCGACAGTCGCGGGACGGTAAGACGACGGAGAAGTGGAGGCGAACCACCGAGACCTGTACCTGCGGAAGGTCGGTCCAAGGAGCTTGGGTCAGGGCTTGATCTCGAAACGTTGAGCAACATCGGAGGGACGATCGTGGCGGTTTCGATGCAGAACACAGCGACCGGCGAGATCCAGCGGGCGCTGCATGCGCTGGAGGAGCAGGCGCAAGCGGCGTGGTCGTCGGTGAGCGGCGTCGACGGATTGGCTCTGGCTGAGGCTGGGAAGACGGTGGAAAGGGTCACGGATGCGCTGGATCCGATGTGGACCATCGTGGGCATGGCGATAGAGGCCATCGAACAGATCCGGAGACGAGAAGTGTCCGAAGGGCTGACGGGACAGAGTCTGGAGGCATTGGACACTGCACTGGTGCACTTGGCCTACGGGCATGAGGGGCTCGGGGTGGCCCGTCACCTGCTCGGAATCGGGCGGGGCGACCTTCTTCGGATGCAGCGGGGCGAGTTGTAGGTAAGAGCCCACGCTGACAGGTGCGGGTGGGGCTGTGCTTGCCGAAATCCTCGTCCGCGCAGGTCAAGCCGTATGCCGGTACTCTTGAGGATGCTGCCCAAACGCCCGGTCCTGCTGAGCGGATTTGGCCATCCCCGGCAGCGCCCGCAGAACGGCTTCGCCGGCCTCGCGGTCTACCGGCTAGTTGTCCTTGCCTCCTAAAGGCTGTCCCGTAACGTCAGGCGGATCAAGATCGTTGATCTTGATGGTGGAGCGGGTGATCAGGGCCGATCGGGACGAGTGGGTGCCGGTGTTCACCGGCCTGTCGGTGCGGCAGTCCCGCCGCCTGGTGCGGGTCGTTGCAGGTCGGGGCGGTGAGCAGACCGGGACCGGGCGGCGGTGTAGTCGGCCGTTGGCCGACTGGGTGCTGCTGATCGTTGTGTACTACCGCACCAACCTGACGCTGCGGCAGGTCGCGTTGCTGTTCGGGGTGTCCAAGTCCGCCGCGCACCGCGTCGTGGATCACCTGGCGCCGCTGCTCGCACTGGCCCCGGCCGCCCGCCGGCACAATCCGGACACGGTGCTGATCGTGGACGGGACGCTGGTTCCCGTCCACGACCGGACGGTCACCGCCTCGTCCAAGAACTACCGGTACTCGGTGAACATGCAGGTCGTCATCGACGCCAACACCCGGCTGGCGGTCGCGGTCGGACGTCCGGTCCCGGGCAATCACAACGACTGCACCGCGTTCCGCGATTCAGGTGCCAATACCGCGTGCCGGGGTGCGCATGTGATGGCCTACGGCGGTTACCAGGGAAACCGGCAGGTCATCATGCCCTACCGGCGGCCCCGCGACGGCGGCGAGCTGCCCGCCTGGCAGCACGATCTCAACACCGTCCACAAACTCAACACCGTCCACAAACGGGTGCGCGCCCGCATCGAACACGCCTTCGCGCACATGAAGTGGTGGAACATCCTGCGCAACTGCCGCCGCAAACACGACGGCGTCCAGCACGCCACCCGCGGCATCGCCCTCATGCACAACCTGGCGATAGCTGGCTGATCCGGCTTGGAGCGGCACGTCACCCGCAGCACGCCCGGCCCCACGCCTCCACCATTACGGGACAACCTTTACTGGAACAAGGACGGCGGCGGTTCCCCCATGCTCATCGAGGACTACGCGACCGCCGAGAAGGCCCTGAAAATCATCGTCGAGCAGGGCGAGGGCGCCAAGACCGGCCAGCACACCGTGCCGATCGACCCGGTCAACCCCAAGGCCAGGCTCGAAGAGCTGCCGCACTACACCAAATTCCAGCGGATCGCCGACGGCATCGAGCCCATCGGGCCGATCTGGAACGTCCCCGACGATCCCCAGTTCTTCATGAACGAGGAGAACGAGACCGCCGACGCCCTCAGCAAGCTCTTCAACGCGGCGTACTGCTACGTGCTCCACCTGATCGACGTCCTCTACGAGACCTCCGGCGCGGACGTCCGTCCGGGTGCCTCCAGCGAGCGGTGGAAACTGGAGCGCATGTTCGTCTCCGCGATGCAGGGGCTCCTGGCCAACATCGCCGAGATCATGGTCACCTCGCCGCTCGGGCCCGATCCGTTCGGCGGCGACGAGAAACTGCAGATGGCGCCGACGTTCCAGTACGTCGAACTGCCCGAGACCGGGAAACTGCAGCACCTCATCGACCTGTGCGACAAGGCCATCACGCACGCCCCGCAACTGGGCGGCGACAACAGCGTCCGGTGGCTCCTCGCCAAGATGCCGGACGTGTAAGCGTCCTGCTTCCGAAGCTGACCCGGGCCCCAAAGACATCCCAGGTGCTTAGGTGTCAAGCTGCCAGGGGTTTGAGGTGATATGACCAGGCGGTCGCTTCGTTGTAGAGGGTACCGGTTTTCAGGCAGCCGTGCAGGATACCGACGAGGCCCTTGGCGACCTGGCGCAGCGCGGCGTGATGATAGACGTCGCGGGGTCGAAGGCGCTCGTAGTAGGCGCGGGCGCCAGGCGAAGTCTGCAGGGCGGTGAAGGCCTGGGAGTCCAGGGGCGTCGACGAGCCGATCGTTGTGCTCGTAGCGGGCGAGCGCGACCTTCTTCTTGCCCGAGGCCCGCGTGAAAGGACTGGTGCCAGCGTAGTTCCTGCGTGCCTTGGCGGAGGCGTAGCGGTGCGGATCGTCGCCGAACTCGGCAAGCACCCGAGCGGCCAAGATCTTTCCCAGGCCGGGCTGGGACAACAGGTTCTCAGCGGCCGGGTGCCGCCCAAGATGCTCCTCCACCTGCCCTTGCAGGGCTTTGATCTGCTCACCGAGTACCTTCAGGACGGCGACCGCCGAGTGGACGGTGGCGGCGTAGGCAGCGGTCACCGCTGCGGCTGTCCCAGGTGCTTGGTGCGCAGCGCGGCCTGGATCGCGACGGCCCTGTCGGCGATGTTGCGGCGCCGGACGCGCTTGAGCGCGGCGGTGATCTGGTCAGTTTTACCGCCATCTGCGGGTCGGCGGCCTTGGTCAGCAGTTCCAGGCTGTCGGGCGTGGCAAGGTCCTCAAGGGCGGCCAGGGCGGCCGGGAAGAAGTCGCACAGCGCGTGCCGCAACCGCTGAGTGTGCCGGGTCCGCTTCCAGATCAGTGTCTTGTGTGCCCGGGTCACCACTTTGATGGCTTCGGTCTGGTCGCTGTCGCCAGTGACGGGACGCAGCTGGTGGGAGGCGGTGCGGACCATGTCGGCCAGCATGTGCGCATCGGCCGCGTCGCTCTTGGCGCCCGACACTCAGCCGATTGCGATACCGCGCGGCCTGCAGCGGGTTGACCGCCAGCACGGCATATCCGGCGGCAACTAGCGCCCGCACGCAGGGACCGCGGTCGGTCTCGATTCCTACGACCACCTCGACCTCGTCGAAGGCGTCACCGAACTGCGCGGCGACCATCTCGTGCGGCCGTGCCATTCCGTCCATCCCTTCGGGCAGGCGGGCCTTGGCCAGGACGCGACCAGCGGCGTCCATCAGCTCGACGTCGTGATGCTGTTCGGCCCAGTCGTCCCCGATGAACAGGCGCAACACCGACCCCCGATCCTCGATCGCGATCACTTCTCAGCAGCCTGCGGGAGAACTATCGGCGAACTGATCAAGCAGTGCTCACGCCCAGACGGACGGGCACGATACCCCAGCAGCGATCAACTCTCCCGGCCGGCCAGCGGGGGGACGATCTTTGGGCAGGACTCAAGGTCCAGTAGCTATGAGTGCTCACCCGCTGGCGGCTGTCAGACACGAGTCTGCCGAACAACGCCAGGCCGACCCGCTAAGGCTGATTAGTAGTGATGGGCTATGTGACGGTTGCGGGTCGTGGTCGTCACGAATCGGCCGTACCAGGGCGTAGGGGGGTGACCCGTTTGATCGCGTTGCTCTTTTCTCGAGGGATCGGCCGGGCCGGCGGGAAGCGTCGCGAGTGGGAGCCGGAAGATCTGATCGCTGGGTGGACGCTGTTGGACAACGACTGGGAGTTGGTGTACTAGGCGATCGAAGAGGCGGGCCGCGCGGTCAAGAGCGTGTTCGTCGCCGAGTACATGGTCTCGCAGGACCTGCGCAGGGAGATCCACGAAGACCTGCAGGTAGCCCTGCCAATCTGGTTCAGCACCGCCGGAGCGGTCACCACGTCCAACTCTCCGCGCACCTCGGCCTGCACCGACAGCCCCACTGCGCTGAACACCACACTCACCTGCGAGACCGCCCGTGACACCTCCGCGGCCGCAGCCATCTGGTCCCTTCCGAGTTCCGGTCCGCTCACTCCGGTGCCGCTCAGTGCTGGTCGTGCCCTCGGTGGTTGCTCGGCGATCCGGGCCATGTGCTCGGCCTGGCAGTCGGCGCACCGTCCGTGCCAGTGGTGGGCGCGGGAGGCGGCGGCCTCGACCGGGATCAGGGGCTCGCCGCACTCGACGCAGCGCCGCCCCCGCTCTCTGCGGGCTGGCGCGGCGGGGTCTGCCCGACCAGGGGCGCTGGACCGTCAGCAGTTCGGCGTCGTAGGGGTGCGGCTCGATGTGGTACCCGGCCTCGGCCAGCACCTGGACGACGTGGGTGCACGGTCGGCTGCTGGGCGGGATCGGTGAAGTCGGGGTGCCGTTGACGGATCTGGTACAAGCCCCCAATGGCGCTGCCGACGCCGTCGACCTGTGAGTTCAGGCGGTAGTGCGGGCGGTTGCGTCCGGCTTGCGGAGGGCGTCGAAGTAGTACCGGCGGCGTTCGGCGATGAGCACGGTGACGTCGTCATGGGTCGCCTCCGGGATCTCGCGCAGGTGCTGCAGCAGGTTGTCGCGCTGTTCGTGGCCGGAGTCGGCGATGTGGGCGACGGTGCGGGCCGTTCCTCCTCCGGCGAGCAGCAGTCGGTGTGGGAGGCCGCACTAGGTGTCGAAGCTGGTGGTGATCGCCCGCCATATGTGCCAGACGTCGTCGGGCTGGTGGTGCTCGGCGAGCAGGAGCGCGGCGATTTCGATGCTGTGGCTGAAGCCCCAGCAGTGGCGGTGGAACTGTGTCTCCTGGTCCAGCAGGAAGCGGGCGAAGTCGTGGTCCACCGGGCTTGGGGCAAGGATGAGCGTGTCCAGGACGTCCCGGCGGTCCTTCCACCACCGATCCTCGGGCAGGCCGGCCTCGTCGTGGGTTGCTTCGAACCGCAGGAGGTCCCAGCGCTCGGAGTCCTCGGCCCACCAGGCGCCGTCGAGGGTGTCGTCGCCGGCGTCGCGTGCTTGCGCGGCGGTCACGCGCTGGTTCCCGGTGGGGTCGCCGCGGCGGGGCGTTCCAACACGCGGTGCACCGTCGCCTGCCTGACGGAGAACAACTCGGCGAGGTCGGCGATGGAGTGCTCGCCGGTGGCGTGCTACTCGACCAGATGGGCCTGCTGCCGGGCCGTCAGCTTGAGCTGCTTGCCCTTCAGTTTGCCCTTCGCCCTGGCGACGGCCATTCTCTCCCGGGTTCGCAGCCGCAGGAGATCCACCTCGAACTCGGCAAAGGTGGCCAGGATGCTGAAGAACATCTTGCTCCTGGGGTCGGCCAGAGCGTAGAGGCTGCCGCCAAGGGAGAGCCGGCCACTGCGCGCGACGAGGGAGTCGCCGATGTCGCGGGCGTCGGGGACGGAGCGGGCGAGGCGGTCGAGTTTGGGTACCACGAGGGCGTCACCGGCGCGCACGGAGGCGAGCGCCTGGTCCAGGCTCGGACGGTTGCGGTGGGTGCCGGGTCAGCCCGCGGTCGAGATAGATCCGGTCTTCGGGAACGCCAAGGCCGATCAGGCGCTCTCGCTGTGCGGTGAGGTCCTGGGTGTCGGATCGAGCAGCGGGCGTAGCCCGTGAGGAATGCGGTCACAACCAAGGAAGTGTACGGATAACCCCCTCTCACCGTACAAATCACCGGACACTCTTAAATGAGACGGCGTCCGGGCTGGTTACCGTCTCCAGAAGCCGACGGCTGCTGTGTTCGTTGCGCCGACTTGCCGTTCGTCGACGACACCCACATCCCGGTCCACAACGGCGAGCAGATCGAGAAGATCGGCCGCCACAAGCAGGGCATATGGGGCCGCCACGACACCTGCACCGACGGCGGCTGGGTCGCCTTCACCACCGACCCGACGCGAAAAGACCTGGCTTGGGTGGTCCGCCACCACCCCGAGCACGGCCGGTCGGTCGTGCTCTACCGCGACACCGACGCCTCCCCCCACACCGAACGACTCAGGAGGCAGATGCACGGACACGCAGGCTTCGACCTTCTCCGCCACCGCATCCTCCTCGCGGTGACTCAACCCAGCGTCACCACCGACTACGGGACGGAGCCGACTTTCAGACAGTCCCTCGTGACCGAGTGACCACCAGTCGCCGAGGCCTCGGTTGAGGCATTGCAGCGATGTTATGGGGACTTGACAGCGTCACTAGTACGGCAGCCGCATTTCGTTAGGTGAGCTGCGGGTATGCGTGTTCGAGTGGTCGGCGGAGGCGGGTTCGTTGGTGGTGCCAGCGGGCTCGTGCTCGGTGCCGGTCTCGCCAGTTCTGCCAGTG